>NZ_VOBR01000021.1 GCF_007845675.1 Lentzea tibetensis
CAGAGGTCGCCACATCGACAATGCCCTGTCAAGGCGGAAAAGCTGCCTTGACAGGGCATTGTCGATGTGGCAAGGCTTCGCCTGATCAGCGAGACCCTCCCCACCCCCTGCCCTCCGGGAAAGTTTGATCTGATCATTCGGCCGCCGGTTTGTGCTCGGGGGCCGCGCCCGCTTGGCAGTGCGGGGGTTGCTGGTGCGGCGGGCGCTCTTTTCTTTTGGTATCTGCCGGTTTCGCTGGGCTCTCTTGGTGCCTGCCGGTTTGGGCGGTGCTCTCTTGGTCCGCGCCGGTTTCGCTGGGCTCTCTTGGTGCCTGCCGGTTTGGGCGGTGCTCTCTTGGCTCGCGCCGGTTCTCGCTGTGCTCTCTTGGTATCTGCCGGATCGTGGTGGGTCGCCGGGTGTGCTGGCTTCGCTTCGCTCGCTCGTTCTCGGCTTGCGTGTCTGCGGGGCCGGGGATTGTCGGTGTTGGCTGAGAGCATCGATTCGGGGGGTTCTCACTGCCAGGGGACGCCTGCGTGAGCGTGGCCCAGCCCCAGCGAGCGACCGGGTACGTCGACACGCCCGAGTTGTGCCCGATCAGGCACACCCACGCCCGGCCAACCGGCTCCACCCGCGCGAGAAGCGCAAGCGGGTGTGCGGGCACGGGCATCAACCCGCGCAAAGCAGAAGCCGCCGCCGGGCCAAGGCCCAGCGGCGGCTTCCGCGAGCAAGCGGATCAGACGCGCTTGAACAGCAGGGCGCGCTTCACTTCCTGGATCGCCTTCGTCACCTGGATGCCACGAGGGCAGGCGTCGGTGCAGTTGAAGGTGGTGCGGCAACGCCACACGCCGTCGATGTCGTTGAGGATGTCGAGCCGCTCCTCAGCGCCCTCGTCGCGCGAGTCGAAGATGAAGCGGTGTGCGTTGACGATCGCCGCCGGGCCGAAGTAGGAACCCTCGGCCCAGTAGACGGGGCACGACGTGGTGCAGCAGGCGCACAGGATGCACTTGGTCGTGTCGTCGAAGCGCTCGCGGTCGGCTGCCGACTGGATGCGTTCGCGCGTGGGCTCGTTGCCGTAGGTGATGAGGTACGGCTTGACCGCGCGGAAAGCCTCGAAGAACGGCTCCATGTCGACCAGCAGGTCCTTGTTCACCGGCAGGCCCTTGATGGGCTCGATGGTGATCGTGGTCGGCTTGCCCGACGCGGACAGCAGGTCCTTCAGCAGCACCTTGCACGCCAGGCGGTTGACGCCGTTGATGCGCATCGCGTCCGAGCCGCAGATGCCGTGGGCGCAGGATCGGCGGAACGTCAGGGTGCCGTCCACGTACCACTTGACGTAGTGCAGCAGGTTCAGCACGCGGTCGGACGGCAGTGCCGGGATGTCGAACGTGTCCCAGCGCGGCTCGTCGTCGAACTCCGGGTTGAACCGACGGATCTTCACGGTGACCGTGACAGCGCCGTCCGGCACCGGCGGCTGCGCTCCGCGGGAACCGGTAGCAGTTTCGGTAGCGGTCATCAGTACTTGCGCTCCATCGGCTTGTACCGGGTAAAGGTGACGGGCTTGTAGTCCAGCCGGATGTCGGCGGCCAGATCGGTGCCCTGCTTGTAGAACATGCTGTGGCGCATGAAGTTCGTGTCGTCGCGGTTCGGGTAGTCCTCGCGGGCGTGGCCGCCGCGGGACTCCTTGCGCGCGAGTGCGCCGTGCACCAGGACCTCGGCCAGCTCCAGCAGGAAGCCGAGCTCGACGGCCTCCAGCAGGTCCGTGTTGAAGCGCTTGCCCTTGTCCTGCACGGAGATGCGGCCGTAGCGCTCCTTCAGCGCCTGCACGTCGTGCAGCGCCTGCTTGAGCGTGTCCTCGGTGCGGTACACGGACGCGTTGGCGTCCATGGTCGCCTGCAGCTCGGTGCGGATGTCCGCTACGCGCTCGTGGCCGTGCTCGGACTTCACCAGGTCGACCTGCGCCACGACGGAAGCGGCGGGGTTCTCCGGCAGCTCCACGAACTCGTGGTTGACCGCGTACTCGGCGGCGGCGATGCCCGCGCGGCGGCCGAACACGTTGATGTCCAGCAGCGAGTTCGTGCCCAGGCGGTTCGCGCCGTGGACGGACACGCACGCGCACTCGCCGGCCGCGTACAGGCCCGGCACGATGTTGTCGTTGTCCCGCAACACCTCGCCGTGGATGTTGGTCGGGATGCCGCCCATCGCGTAGTGCGCGGTCGGGTACACCGGGACCGGCTCGACGACCGGGTCGACCGCCAGGTAGGTGCGGGCGAACTCGGTGATGTCCGGCAGCTTCGACTCCAGCACCTCGGCGCCGAGGTGCGTGCAGTCGAGCAGCACGTAGTCCTTGTTCGGACCGGCGCCGCGGCCTTCGAGCACCTCGAGCGCCATCGAGCGGGCGACGATGTCGCGCGGCGCGAGGTCCTTGATGGTGGGGGCGTAGCGCTCCATGAACCGCTCACCCGACGCGTTGCGCAGGATCGCGCCCTCGCCGCGGGCACCCTCGGTCAGCAGGATGCCGAGACCGGCCAGACCGGTCGGGTGGAACTGGTAGAACTCCATGTCCTCAAGGGGAAGGCCCTTGCGGAAGATGATGCCCATGCCGTCACCGGTGAGCGTGTGCGCGTTCGACGTGGTCTTGAAGACCTTGCCGAAACCGCCCGTCGCGAACACGACGGACTTCGCCTGGAACACGTGGATCTCGCCGGTCGCGAGCTCGTACGCGACCGCGCCCGTGCAGACCGGGCCGTCCGCGGTCTCGGTGAGGCAGATGTCGAGCACGTAGAACTCGTTGAAGAACTCGATGCCGTGCTTGACGCAGTTCTGGTACAGCGTCTGGAGGATCATGTGACCGGTGCGGTCCGCGGCGTAGCACGCGCGGCGCACGGCGGCTTCACCGTGGTTGCGGGTGTGGCCGCCGAACCGGCGCTGGTCGATCTTGCCCTCGGGCGTCCGGTTGAACGGCAGGCCCATCTTCTCCAGGTCGAGAACGGCGTCGATGGCCTCCTTCGCCATGATCTCGGCGGCGTCCTGGTCGACCAGGTAGTCGCCGCCCTTGATCGTGTCGAAGGTGTGCCACTCCCAGTTGTCCTCCTCGACGTTCGCCAGCGCGGCGCACATGCCGCCCTGCGCGGCGCCCGTGTGGGAACGCGTGGGGTAGAGCTTGGTGAGCACCGCGGTGCGGGCGCGCTGACCGGACTCGATGGCCGCGCGCATCCCGGCGCCGCCGGCACCGATGATCACTACGTCGTACTTGTGGAACTGCATCGTGGTGGCTCCGGTCAGTCGTTCGTGATGTTCGGGTCGAAGGTGAAGATCACGAACGTGCCGAGCGCCAGGATCAGCACCATCGAGACGTACAGCAGGATCTTCAACCAGAACCGGGTGGAGTCCTTGCGGGCGTAGTCGTTGATGACCGTCCGCAGGCCGTTGCCGCCGTGGATCTGCGCGAGCCACAGCATCGACAGATCCCAGAACTGCCAGAACGGCGACGCCCACCGACCGGCCACGAAACCGAAGTTGATCTTGTGAACACCGCCGTCGAGGATGTTCATGATGAACAGGTGGCCGAGCACGAGCACGACCAGCATGAGCCCGGACAGCCGCATGAACAGCCAGCTGTAGAGCTCGCCGTTGCTCCGGCGAGCGGCCGGGCGGCGAGGTGAACGGGGCTTGTCGAGAGCGAGAGACATATCAGTGCCCCAGTTCCGAGATCGTGCGCTCCATCATGAAGTAGAAGCCGGGGATCATCACGACGACCCAGACGGCCACGACGATCCAGAGCATCAGGCGCTGGTACTTCGCGCCCTTCTCCCAGAAGTCGACGAGCATGACCCGGATGCCGTTCAGCGCGTGGTAGAGCACCGCGCCGACGAGGCCGACCTCGAAGAGGTTCACGACCGGGTTCTTGTACGTCTCGATGACCGAGTCGTACGCGTTAGGCGACACCCGCACGAGAGCGGTGTCGAGCACGTGGGTGAACAGGAAGAAGAACGTCAGGACACCGGTGATCCGGTGTGCGACCCAAGACCACATGCCCAGATCGCCGCGATAGAGCGTCCCGCCGCCTCGGGAGGTGCCCGACCGCTCGGATGCGGTGGTGCTGGCCATGTGCCGGCCTCCAACGTCAGTGGTGGACTGGTCGGTCGACTCCGACCATGACCCGGAAATGCTAGTCCCGCATGCTGGGGCCGACCCAATGACCCGCGTCGCTCTGTGATCGACGAGACACGCTGTCGATCCTCCAAGCGGTCTTAACCGATCTAGGAACGAGACCGGGGACACAAAAGAGACGGCGACCGAGACCTCCGCCTTGGTCTCAGCCGCCGTCTTGGCAAGGGCACTTGCCACCCTCTACACGAGGGGCCCGCGGATCCGGTTCGAAGATCCACGAACTTTTTTGGAACTTTCTTTCCAGAAGGCCAGGGCTCCGCCGTGGCCCTGGCCCTCCTGGGCAGGTCACCCCGCCCACACAGGAAACGACGGCCTGACAGAAGTGGTTCGAGGCCCGTCTCAACACGCGCCGGTCATGCCGGATCACTTCGGGTGGCGAAGAGCATCGATCACGTAAACGATTGGGTCACGTGCCGTTGCGCGTGGGGCCGGGCGTGATTACCAGGAGGTACGGTCCACCCCTTGGAACCCGACAGTCCCGGATCCCGATCTGGGGCCGCCGGGGCGACCTTCAGGGAGGAGACGAGCCGTGCGTCGTCGTATGCGTGGCATCGCCGTTGCCGCGATCGCGCTGACCAGCGTGATGTCCATGAGTGCTTGCGCAAAGGACTCGGGAGGCGGCAGCGCCGCTCAGAACAACAGCGGTGGTTCTGGTTGTGAGTACGCAGCCGCACCGCCGGCCGCACCCGCCGCGTCGACCTCCGCCGGTGCCGGCGACAAGGTGGACGGCAGTGCGCTGAAGGTCGGCCTGGCCTACGACATCGGTGGCCGTGGTGACGCTTCCTTCAACGACTCGGCCGCGGCCGGCCTGGACAAGGCCGTCAGCGACCTGGGCGTGAAGAAGGAGAACGTCAAGGAGCTCACCGCCGCGCCGAACGAGGCCGAGGACGCGAAGCAGACCCGTCTGCGCCAGCTCGCGACGGACGGCTACAGCCCGATCATCGCGGTCGGTTTCGCCTACGCGGAGTCGCTCAAGGTCGTCGCCCCGCAGTTCCCGAACGTCAAGTTCGGCCTGATCGACGCGGGTGTCGAGGGTGCGCCGAACGTGACCGCGCTGACCTTCGCCGAGCACGAGGGCTCGTTCCTCGCCGGCGTCATCGCGGCGTACCAGAGCAAGAGCTGCCACGTCGGCTTCGTCGGTGGCGTGGAGATCCCGCTGATCCAGAAGTTCGAGGCGGGCTACTTCCAGGGCGCTAAGGCCGCCGCCCCGAAGATCGAGATCGAGAAGAAGTACCTCACCCCGGCCGGTGACTTCACCGGTTTCCAGGACCCCGCGAAGGGCCAGGAGGCCGCGAAGGGCCAGATCGACAAGAAGGCCGACGTGATCTACCACGCGGCCGGTGCCTCGGGTAAGGGCGTCTTCTCGGCCGCCAAGGAGGCCGGGGTCAAGGCGATCGGCGTCGACTCCGACCAGTACAACCAGGCCACCGTCGCCAACGAGAAGGACGTCATCGTGTCGTCCATGCTCAAGCGCGTCGACGTCGCGGTGTACACCTTCGTCAAGGCCGTCGCGAAGAACGACCTCGCGGCGCTGCCGAAGGTCTTCGACCTCAAGGTGGACGGTGTCGGTTACTCCACCACTGGTGGCAAGATCGACGACAAGCTGAAGGGCATCCTCGAGGGCTACAAGGCCCAGATCATCGAGGGCAAGATCACGGTGAAGGACGCCCCGTAACGCCGGACCGCAGTCCGCACCGGGCCCTGTGAGGATCACCTCACAGGGCCTGGTGCGTGGTAGGAGGAGCCTCGACGATGAGCAGTTCCACGTCCGTGCGCACGGACGCCCCCGCGGTGGTGCTCACCGGCATCACCAAGCGCTTCCCCGGTGTCGTCGCCAACAGCGACGTGCATCTGACGGTGCGGACCGGCGAGGTCCACGCGCTCTGCGGTGAGAACGGCGCGGGCAAGTCGACCCTGATGAAGATCCTCTACGGCATGCAGCCGCCGGACGAGGGCACCATCGAGGTGAACGGCGAGCAGGTCCGCTTCAAGACGCCCGCGGACGCGATCAAGGCCGGTATCGGCATGGTGCACCAGCACTTCATGCTCGCCGACAACCTGACCGTGCAGGAGAACGTCGTGCTCGGCGCCGAGGCGCTGCACGGCATCGGCGCGAAGGCGCGCAGGAAGATCCAGGAGCTCGCCGGCCAGACCGGCCTCAACGTCGACCCCGGTGTGCTCGTCGAGCAGCTGGGCGTCGCGGACCGGCAGCGCGTCGAGATCCTCAAGGTCCTCTTCCGCGGCGCCAAGGTGATCATCCTGGACGAGCCGACCGCCGTGCTCGTGCCGCAGGAGGTCGACGAGCTCTTCGCGACCGTCCGCGGCATGCAGGAGCAGGGCTTCACGTTCCTGTTCATCTCGCACAAGCTCGACGAGGTGCGCGCGATCGCCGACTCCGTCACGGTGATCCGGCGCGGCACCACCGTCGGCACCGCCGACCCGAAGACCGTCAGTTCGCGCCAGCTCGCCGAGATGATGGTCGGCAGCGAGCTGCCCAGCCCGGAGACGCGCACGTCCACGGTCACCGACATCCCGGTGCTGACCGTGTCCGGCCTGGTCCTCTCGGCGCCGGACGGCCGCGCGCTGCTCGACTCGATCGACCTCGTGGTGCACTCCGGCGAGGTCGTCGGCATCGCCGGTGTCGAGGGCAACGGCCAGACCGAGCTCGTCGAGACGGTCATGGGCATGCGCAAGGCCAGCGCGGGCACGGTCACGCTCGGCGACGACGACCTGAGCAAGCTCGGCACGCTGGCCCGTCGCGAGGCGGGCATCGGCTACATCGCCGAGGACCGCCACCGGCACGGCCTGCTGCTCACGCAACCGTTGTGGTTCAACCGGATCCTCGGCTACCAGACGCGCAAGCCCACCGCGAAGGGCGCCTGGCTCGACCGCGAGGGCGCGAAGCGCGACACCGAGCGGATCGTCGAGGAGTTCGACGTCCGCACGCCCGGCATCGACGTGCCCGCCGCCGCGCTGTCCGGCGGCAACCAGCAGAAGCTGGTCGTCGGCCGCGAGCTGGCAGGCGACCCGAAGCTGCTGATCGCGTCGCACCCGACGCGCGGCGTCGACGTCGGCGCGCAGGCGCTGATCTGGGACGAGATCAAGAACGCGCGCGCCCGCGGGCTCGCCGTGCTGCTCATCTCCGCCGACCTGGACGAGCTGATCGGGCTGTCGGACACGATCAAGGTCATGCTCCGCGGCCGCCTGGTGGCGGACGCGGATCCGAGCACGGTCACGCCCGAGGACCTGGGCAGTGCCATGACCGGTGCGGGCAGCACCAGCGCTGCCGTGCATGAGGAAGGCGAGAACTGATGGGAAAGCTGCGCGGCAACCTCCTGCCGCCCGCACTGGCGATCGTCTTCTCGGCGTTGTTGTGCGGCCTCGCGCTGGTGCTGTCCGGCGCGAACCCGTTGAAGGCCTTCGGCGCCATGGTGAACCAGGTCGGCGAAGGCAGCACGGCCGTCGACATCATCAACAGCACGGGCATCTACTACATCGCGGCGCTCGCGGTGGCGATCGGGTTCCAGATGAACCTGTTCAACATCGGTGTCGAGGGCCAGTACCGGATCGCGGCGGTCGTCGCGGCGATCTTCGGCGGCTCGGTCGCGCTGCCGCCCGGCATCCACTCGCTGGCGATCATCATCGTCGCCGCGGTCGCCGGTGCCGCGTGGGCCGCGATCCCGGCGATCCTCAAGGTGACCCGAGGCGTCAACGAGGTCATCTCGACGATCATGATGAACGGCATCGCGCTCGGCGTGGCCGCCTACCTGATCCGGCGGGACGTCTTCGGCGAGCTGCGCGGCAACAACATCCGCACCCCGGAGATCGCCGAGTCGGGCTGGGTGCCCGGCATCCCGTTGGGAGACAACGGAACGCTCTTCGGCCTGGTGTTCCTCGCGATCGCTTTGGGCGTCGGCTACTGGGTCATGATGAACCGCACGCGCTTCGGCTTCGAGCTGCGCGCGTCCGGTGAGTCCGCGACCGCGGCCGCCGCCGGTGGTGTCAACGCCAAGAAGATGATCCTGGTGTCGATGCTGCTGTCCGGCGCGATCGCCGGTCTCGTGTCGATGCCGGAGATCCTCGGCCGCGACCACACCTACAACCTGAACTTCCCAGGTGGCATCGGCTTCTCGGGCATCGCGATCGCGCTGCTCGGCCGCAACCACCCCGCCGGCATCGCGTTCGGCGCGCTGCTGTGGGCGTTCCTGGACAAGTCCGGACTGGCACTGGACAACGTCGGCGTGCCGAGGGAGATCGTGACGATCATGCAGGGAACGATCGTGCTGTCGGTCGTCGTCGCGTACGAGGTGGTGCGCCGCTTCGAGCTCGCGTCCGAGCAGCGCCGCGTCGGCCGTGAGCTCGCTTCCGCGGGAGGTGCGGCATGAGCGTCATGACCAAGCCCGCCGCCGCCACGCCCAAGCGCGGCCGCAAGCTGCCCGGCTGGGCCATCGGCATGCTGGGCGTCGCCGGTGCGATCGCCCTGCTGTCCACGACCTCGTACCTGACGAACTTCCCGCAGCTGACCTCCAGCGGCACCACGCAGACCGCGGTGCGGCTCGCGCTGCCGATCCTGCTCGCCGGTCTCGGCGGTCTGTGGGCGGAACGCGCGGGCGTCGTGAACATCGGCCTCGAAGGCATGATGATCATGGGCACGTGGGGTGCCGCGTGGGCCGGCTACCAGTGGGGTCCTTGGGCCGCCCTGGTCTCCGCGATGGTCTTCGGTGCTCTCGGCGGTCTGCTGCACGCGATCGCGACGGTGACGTTCGGCGTCAACCACATCGTGTCCGGTGTGGCGATCAACCTGCTCGGCGCCGGTGTCACTAAGTACCTGTCGACGCTGCTGTTCTTCCCGGTGTCGCACAACCCGCGCGAGTCGCCGCCGGTGCCGAAGTTCGACACGTACTCGGCGGCCGGGCTCACGGACTGGCTGGCCACGCTGGAGAACGAGCAGCGGGTCGTGCTGTCCGACGTCGCCGGCATCCTGCGCGGTCTGCTCACCGGTGTCTCGCCGCTGACGATGATCGCGATCCTGCTCGTGCCCGCGTCGTACCTGGTGCTGTGGAAGACCAGGTTCGGCCTGCGGCTGCGGTCGTGCGGTGAGAACCCGTGGGCGGCCGAGTCGCTCGGCGTGAACGTGTACGTGCACAAGTACATCGCCGTCATCGCGTCCGGCGCGCTCGCCGGCATCGGTGGTGCCGCGCTGGTGCTCAACCCCGGCCAGCCCGGCTACCTCGAGGGCCAGACCGGTGGTCGCGGCTTCATCGGCCTCGCCGCGATGATCTTCGGCAACTGGCGGCCGGGTGGCCTGCTCGGTGGTGCGGCGCTGTTCGGCTACGCCGACGGCCTGCAGCTGCGTTCCGGCGGCGAAACCGTGCTGGCGCTGCTGTACGGCGCGGTGATCCTGCTCGGCGTGCTCGTGATCCTGCAGCTGGTGCGCCGCAAGTGGTTCGCGGCGGCGTTCGGGATCGCGGCGGCCGTGGTGCTGTACTTCCTGTACTACAGCCTCGACGAGATCCCGTCCGAGCTCACGTCGTACGCGCCGCACATGGTGACGCTCGTCGTGCTGGCGGTCGCGTCCCAACGGCTGCGCATGCCCGCGGCCGACGGTGTGGTGTACCGCCGTGGTTGAGGTTGACTGGGAGCTGCTCCGGGAACGGGCGGTGGCAGCGGCGCAGCTGGCCCACTGCCCGTACTCGGGGCTCCAGGTCGGTTCGGCCGCGCTGTGCGACGACGGCCGGATCGTCGTCGGCTGCAACGTGGAGAACGCGGCGTACGGCGTGGGTCTGTGCGCCGAGTGCACGATGGCCGGCCAGCTGCGGCTGACCGGCGGCGGCCGCTTCGTCGCGGTCGCCTGCCGCTCCGGCGCCGGCGAGCTGTTGATGCCGTGCGGCCGGTGCCGTCAGGTGCTGTACGAGCTCGGCGGTTCCTCCTGCCTGGTCGACACCCCGCGCGGTGTGTTGCCCATGTCGGAGGTGCTGCCGGACGCGTTCGGACCGGAGGACCTGCCATGAGCACGCGCCGACGTGCGTTTCCCAGCGGAGGCGCCATGCAACACAGTGCTGTGGACGTGATCCGCACCAAGCGCGATGGTCACGTGCTTTCCGATGAGCAGATCGACTGGGTGATCGACGCCTACACGCACGGCGTCGTCGCGGACGAGCAGATGTCCGCGCTCGCGATGGCGATCTTCCTGAACGGCATGACACCCGCGGAGACCGCTCGCTGGACCCGAGCGATGATCTCGTCGGGGGAGCGCCTGTCGCTGGACGTGTCCCGGCCGACCGTGGACAAGCACTCGACGGGCGGTGTCGGCGACAAGATCACGCTGCCGCTGGCTCCGCTGGTCGCGGCCTGCGGTGCCGCCGTGCCGCAGCTCTCCGGACGCGGTCTAGGGCACACCGGCGGAACCCTGGACAAGCTGGAGTCCATTCCGGGCTGGCGCGCCGCACTGTCCACTTCGGAGATTCTCGAGCAGCTTTCTTCGGTCGGTGCGGTCATTTGCGCCGCCACCGCGGGGCTGGCTCCCGCGGACCGCAAGCTCTACGCGTTGCGCGACGTCACCTCGACGGTCGAGGCGATTCCGCTGATCGCTTCCTCGATCATGTCGAAGAAGATCGCCGAGGGTGCTTCTTCACTGGTGTTGGACGTCAAGGTCGGCTCGGGCGCGTTCATGAAGTCCGTGGACGACGCGCGGGCGCTGGCGACCGCGCTGGTGTCGATCGGCGTGGATCACGGCGTGCGCATCTCCGCGATGCTGACGGACATGTCCGTGCCGCTCGGCCGTGCGGTCGGCAACGCGGTCGAGGTGGCCGAGTCCGTCGACGTGCTGCGCGGCGGTGGTCCGTCCGACGTGGTCGAGCTGACCGTGGCGCTGGCCCGCGAGATGCTGTCGCTGGCGGGTATCTCCGCCGATCCCGCCGCGGTGCTCGCGTCCGGTGAGGCCTACGAGACGTGGGCGCGGATGATCCGCGCGCAAGGTGGTGACCCCGAGGCTCCGCTTCCCGTTGGGACGCACAAGCACGTGGTGACCGCGCCTGCTTCCGGTGTTCTGTCCACTTTGGACGCCTACGCGGTGGGGGTTGCGGCGTGGCGGCTCGGTGCGGGGCGGGCTCGCAAGGAGGATCCGGTGCAGGCGGGTGCGGGCATCCTGTGCCTGGCCAAACCCGGTGACACCGTTGTTGAGGGGCAGCCGTTGCTCGAGCTGCACACCGACACGCCTGACGCGGTCGTCGGTGCGCTGCAGGCGTTGGAGGGCGGGTACGCGATCGGCGACTCCGCTCCCGAGCGCATGCCGCTGGTCATCGACACCATCCGGGGCTGAGCGGGGCATCGCTTCGCAGGGTCCCCGCCTAGGGGTCCCCTGATTTGATTTTCCTAGCCAGCACCGACAGTTTCGGTGCCTCAGCTGCAGGTAAGACCCAAATCAACGCCGAAGGGCGCCTCCCCGGACTTCCGGGAGGCGCCCTTCGGCGTGTGCGAACGATCAGGCGCCCTCGGCGGCCATGTCGTCGTCGTCCACGTGCTCCTTGCCCGCGGGCTTGGGGCCGTTCTTGCGGGTGCGGCGCTGCGGACGGGGCAGCGCGGTGGGCGGCGGGGGCGGGGTCGGCGAGCCGCCGCCGAGGATGAGCTCGGCGAAGGTGGCCATGGCCTCGTCCAGCTGTCCGCCGATGCGGAGCTCGGACTCCTGGTTGCTCTTGCGCACCAGCGACTGCAGCGCGTCCGCGTCCGGGCGGGCGCCCACGGTCTCGGAGACCTTGGTGAGGCCGGCGTCGACGGTGCCGCCCAGCTCGGCGATGCGAGCGGAGAAGTCGTCCTCGACCTTGTCCAGGCGGTCCGTCATGCCGTCGAGGCGCGACGTGACCTGCTCGAGGCGCTGAGCCAGTGCCTCGAGGCGGTCGGCCGCGTCGACCTGGTCGCGGGACTGCTCGATCGCCGCGTACAGGGCGGTGCGGGCCTCGTCCAGCTTGCCGGTGACCTCGGTGCGGTTGTCGGCGACGACGGACGTCAGCTGCTCGCGGGTGTCGGCGACCGCCGAGGTCAGCTGCTCACGGCTGTCGTTGACGGCCGCGGCGATCTGCTGGCGGGAGTCGGTGAGCGCGGACGACAGCTGGTCGCGGCTCTCGGCCACGGCGGACGCGATGGTCTCGCGGCTCTCGGCGACCGCGGACGAGACGTGCTCGCGGGTCGCGGCCAGCGAGTCGCGGTTCTCGTCCATGCGGCCGTGCAGGCCGGCGAAGGAGTCGTTGAGCGACTTCTGCAGCGCCTCGCGGGTGCCGTCGAGGTGCTCGTGCACGCCCTCGTCCACCTCGTCGAGACGGCCGCGCAGGGCGGCTTCCAGCGCCTCGATGCGCTCGCGCAGCGGCGCGGTGACGAGGCCGGGGATCTGGTCGACCTTGCCGTCCTGCTTGTCCAGGTGCAGGTCGAGGTCGTCGATGCGCTTGTGGATGTGGGACAGCTTGTCCTCGAGGCCGTCCATGCGACCCGCGACGCCTTCGAAGCGACCGGCGACACCGTCGAGGCGGCCGTCGAGCTGTGCGAAGGGCTTGGCGAGCTTGTCGACGAGACCGTCGACCGCGCGACCGATGTCCTGGACTGCGTTGTCCTGCGCCTCCAGCTTGGCGAGTGCCTCGTCAAGCCTCTCCGCCAGCACGCTGACCTCGGTGCGGTCCGGCAGCTCCGACAGGCGCTTGCGAACCGACCCCAGCGACTCCAGCGGGGACATTCGCGCGTGGATCTCGTCCAGTGCGTCGAAAATCTGCTGCTGCTCGCTCTCACGAATCTCCGCGGCACGCGTGAGCATGTTGCGCATGCGATCGAAGGACATCGTGGAGTTGTTGTTCTCTGTCACGGCTGAGTGCCTTCGTCCAGGGGAGGGGGAGACCACGGGAGCCTATCCGCGTCGGAGGACGTGTCAGTACCACCCCCGGTAGGAAACCGCCGGGTGCGGACAGGTGCCTAGCCCGATCAGGCTACAGGGTTGGTCCGTACGCCTCGGTAACACGGCGGAAGCGCGCAGTCGCGTGGGGTGAAGTTCCTACTTCGGGGTGACTAAAGCCTCGCAATTGGTCGCACAAAGTTGCTCATCACGAGTCGGCAACATGTGTGCCGATGCAATTGATCTTAGCGCAACCAAGATCAATTCACTCCGACAGGACCCGGTGTGTCGCCAGGTATAACGTGTCTCCATGTCCACGCCCCTTACCTCGGAGACCATCCGCAGCGCTCCGAAGGTCCTGCTGCACGACCACCTCGACGGTGGACTCCGCCCGCAGACGGTGATCGACCTCGCCGAAGCGTCCGGCTACCGCGGCCTGTCCACCACCGACGCGGGTGAGCTCGGCATCTGGTTCCGCGACAACGCCAACTCCGGCTCGCTGGTCCGCTACCTCGAGGGCTTCGCCCACACGTGCGGCGTGATGCAGGACGAGGCCGCGCTCGTCCGCGTCGCCGCGGAGGCCGTCGAAGACCTGGCTCTCGACGGTGTCGTCTACGCCGAGGTGCGCTACGCGCCTGAGCTGTTCACCGAGCGCGGGCTCACGCTCGAGCAGATCGTCGAGGCCGTGCAGGAGGGCTTCCGCGTCGGCGTCGACCGCGTGGCCCAGACCGGTCGCCGGATCCGCATCGGCACGCTGCTCTGCGCGATGCGCCAGAACGAGGGCTGGCTGCGCATCGCCGAGCTGGCCGTCCGCTACCGCGACCTGGGCGTCGTCGGGTTCGACATCGCGGGCCCCGAGGCCGGGTTCCCGCCCACCCGCGGCCTGGACACGTTCGAGTACCTGCGCCAGCAGAACGCGCACTTCACCATCCACGCGGGCGAGGCGTTCGGCCTGCCGTCCATCTGGGAGGCGATCCAGCACTGCGGCGCCGAGCGGCTCGGGCACGGCGTGCGGATCGTCGACGACATCAAGGTGTCCGGCGACGGGACCGTCCAGCTGGGGCGGTTGGCGTCCTACGTGCGCGACCGGCGGATCCCGCTGGAGATGTGCCCGACGTCCAACCTGCAGACCGGTGCGGCCACGTCCATCGCCGAGCACCCGATCGGGCTGCTGGCCAAGCTGCGCTTCCGGGTCACGGTCAACACCGACAACCGGCTGATGTCCTACTGCACGCTGTCCTCGGAGTTCGAGCGGCTCGTCGAGACGTTCGGCTACGGGTGGACGGACCTGCAGTGGTTCACGGTCAACGCGATGAAGTCCGCGTTCATCGGGTTCGACGAGCGGCTGTCGATCATCAACGAGCTGATCAAGCCGGGCTACGCCTCCTTCACCTCGTGAGGCGGGCGGAGCGGGCCATCCGGCGAGCGGGTGGCCCGCCCGCGATCAGAACTCGGTGATCGGCGCGCCCGAGTAGAACTGGCCGTTCGAATAGATCGCCATGGACGTGAATTCCGCGTTCGCCGCGAAACCGTTGCCTGAATCCAGTGAGCAGCCGGTCGGGATGGTGAACGCCTCCACCGCGGGCGGCGAGATCGTCACGCCGTCCATCTCGGTCGTGCACGGAACGCCGTTCACGAAGATGACGATCTGGTAGTCGTCGGGGTCGGAGCTGGCGAACCCGTCCGTGAAGGTGCCGGACAGTCGCATGCCCAGCAGGGGCACGTTCGTCCAGACGACCTCGCCGACGGCGCCTTGGGTGAAGGTCGCGGACCCCACCGTGCTCGCGGAGGCGGGCGCGGCGAGCGCCACCGAAAGCGAGCCGGCTACACAAATGGCCGAAAAGAATACGAGCGTTCTTCGAACTGATCGGCTCATGTTCATTGAAAAAGAATAGGAGCCCGCGGCGATTCGCCGCGGGCTCCTGTTAATTCTGATAATCAGTGCGTGGTCAGGCGGTCCTCGAAGGTGGCCGTCAGCGTGCGGAACGCGGTCACCTCGGCGTCGAACGGGGCCGACGGTGCGAGACGCGTGGGGTCCGGCCGCAGCACGAACGACACCAGCCAGCCGAGCGACTCCGACGACACCAGCGCGTCCTTGACCGACTCGTCCTCGGCCCACTCGGCGGCGTCCTCGAGCAGCTCGACGACGAGGTCGAGCTGGGTCGGGTCGATCGCGTCCGGGCCCTCCTCGATGTCCTCGGCGAGGCCGAGCAGCACGTAGACGTTGTCGTCGTCGACCTCGACGTCCAGCTCACCGGCGGTGGCCTTGACCTTGACGTCGTTCCACGTCGTGACCTCGGCGAGGTCGTGGTCGTCGGTCTCCACCAGGTAGCGCGCCAGCGCGCGCGGCGAGGTGAACACGTCGATCTTGCCGCGGTGCCCGAGGAACAGCGGCTTGTCGTCGAGGTAGCAGCGCAGCGTGTAGAGCTCGCCGGTGCTCGTGATGATCTTGATGGGGTCGATGCCCGCCTCGGCCCAGAAACCGGTCGGCGCGGCCGCGTCCTCGGAGTCGTCGTCGGACGCCGTGTCGTCGGCGACCGCGGCCTCGAGCTCGGCCAGCTCCTCCTGCGCGACGGCGAGCGCCTTCTCGTCGACCTCGGGGGTGTTGACCACCTCGTCGATCGCGTCCAGCACCTCGTCCCACTTCTCGGAGACGACGGCGGACAGCTCGTTCCACAGCGCCACGCCCTCGCGGCCGGTGAACGGCAGCGTGCCCTGCGGCAGCAGCGCGAAGCCCTCCGCCGAGTCGAGCACCTCGTGGACCTTCTCGAGCTCGCACACGTCCGCCAGCGACCGCACGATGGCGATCACGTCGGCCAGCTCGCCGATCACCCAGGTGTCGGGCTCCTCCGCGACCAGCTCGGGGACGCCGACCAGGTCGAACTGGTGGTTGTCGTCCGGCGAGAGGTCGCCGACGCCCAGGCCGGGCACCACGTGCCACGCCGGGTGGTCGGTGAGGTCGTGCTCCTCGGCGGTGCGCACGAAAGCGGCGAGGTTCGCGGCGTCGGGGAAGACGAACAACGCCTCCTCGTCACCGAGGAACGCCTCCCACTCCTCGCCTTCCTCCCGCCAGCGGGGTGCCCACAGGGTGACCACGTCACCCTGCGTCAGTCCCAGCTCGATCGGGACGATGTCCTGCGCCATCCTGACCTCCCGGTCACGCCTGTAGATGTGCGTTCCGCAGCCTAACGGTGCCAGCGATCACCGACGGCCGAAGGGGTCTTGGAAGAACGCGTCCTCGTCATCGTCGTCCACCGCCTGCCGGGGGCGACGGGCAGGGGTCGGTGGCGGCGGTGCGGGTGCCGCGACCGGTGCGACCACCGGCGGACCGGCCCGGAACGGCGCGTCGCCCGCGATGCCCTCGACGACCATCGCCACGCCGTCACCCAGCGACTTCGCGATCTCGTTGAAGCTCGTCTGCACGGCCGCGGACGTCGCGAGCCGCGCGGTCTCCGCGACGACCTGGCCGACCGCGACGTGTCCCTGGTTCAGCAGCGCCGGGTGCAGGTACACCGCCCGCAGCTCGCCGCGTGCGGTCGCGTGCACGGTCGCCAGCCCCGACGGGTGCTCGGCGACGCCGACCGTCGACGCGAGCACCTGCTGGAGCTTCGCGGTCTCCTGGAGACGTTCCTCGCTCACCACGACTGACCTCCCGGCTCGAACCCGAGCGCGGACAGCTGGTTCGGCGGTACGACCTGCCCGAGCGTGCGGTGCAGCTGCGCGGCCGCGTCACGCGACGCCGCCGCGGCGACGCGCACGATCTCGTCGCCCAGCGCGGACGGGCCCATCCGCAGCGCGGCCGGTGACACCTGGATCGACTGCGGCGCACCGCCCGCTGGCACCACGACCGTCACCGCACCGTCCGAAGAGGACGCCCGGCCCAGCACGGGACCGGTGCGCGCCACCAGGTCGGACACCTGGTTCTCGACGAAGGCCACCTGCTCGGCGGCGCGTTCGACTTCGTTGCTCATCCGCTAGCTCACCCCGTCGGCCGGTAGAAGCCCATGAAACCCATGCCGCAGTTCGAGGTGCGGATGGGGTTGACCTGAACCGGGTCGCCAGCCTCGACCATCTGCCCGTTGCCGATGACCATCGCGACGTGGCCGTCCCACACCACGAGGTCGCCGGGCAGCAGCTGGTTCTGCGGCACGGACGCGCCCATCGCCTGCGACGAAGCCGGGCGCGGGATGTCGAAGCCGGCACCCTTGTAGGCCCACTGCGTCAGGCCGCTGCAGTCCGTGCCCTGCGGCGGGTTCGCGCCGCCCCACACGTACGGCGTGCCGAGCGCGGACAGCGCCTGGCGCACGGCCTGCGCGGCGGTCTCGTTCGGCGCCTCGGCGCTCGACCCGTCCGGCAGGTTCACGCCGACGCCGGTGCCGGGCTGCAGCGGGATCGCCTGCGGGAGCCGCGGTCCGGACGCACCGCCACCGCCTCCGCCGCCTCCACCACCGCCGCCGGAACCGCCTCCGCCGCCACCACCGCTGCCGCCTCCGGACGATCCGCCGGAGGAGCCGTTGCCGCCGGTGTCCGGCGGGCTCTTCGGGTCCTTGCCGTCGGCTCCGGAGATCGACGTCGTGTCGTCGCCACCGCCCAGCGGTTCGTCGAGGCCCTTGACCTCGGGCTTCTGCAGCCCGTTCAGCTGGCCGACGAGCTGGGACAGCTGGTCGCGCACCTTCTGGATCTCGGTGTCCGTGCGGGACGTGTACTCGTCGGCCTTGCCGGACAGCTCGGCCAGCACGGCGAGCACGACGCCGATGCCACCGATCGCGCCCAGTGCCATCGCGGCGGCGAGCCGGGGCGTCGCGTAGCCGACGAACTCGTCGATCAGGCCCTGGATGGCGGTGCGTCCGCCGGTCACCGCAGACACCCCGGTCGAGGCGGCGGTCTGCGCCGTGGAACTGTTGGTGGCCAACGTCTTCACCGCGCCGGAGAAGGCGGCCACCCGGCCCTGGAACGAGGTCGCCCGGTCGCCGTACCAGTTCGCCATGGCGGCGTTGGCGGCGCCGGTGTGCCTGCCTTCGAGGTCGGTCAGCGCCGTGTTGGCCTTGCCGAACGAGTCGGCGGCGCGTGTGGCGCTGCCGGTGTCACCGTCGAGCTTGGCCAGGTTCTCCTTCATCGGGGCGATCAGGCCACCGATGAAGCCCGCGACATCTCCGCTCACGGAAGTGCTTCCCCCTGCTGTCAGACCTGGTACGTGCGCTCGAGCGACGCCTTGGTGGCTTCCTCGCCCGCGATGTAGGCCTCGCGGGCCTTCGCGACGGCGGTGCCGAGCCCGGCGAGCCCGTTCGACGCCTCGCGGAGGCCGTCCAGCTGCCGCTGCGCGGCCTGCTGGAACGCGGCGTTGAGCCCGACCTCGTTGCCGATCTTGCCGAACGCGTCGCCCGGCAGCGACGTGACGCCGTTGAGCGTCGCCGTGCCGACGGAGCCGACCTCGCTCGACAACCCGCTCGCCGCGGACGCGTAGGCGGTCAACGCGTCGAGGTCGACCTTGACACCCTTGGCGGTCATCGCTTCCCCCTCGTGTTCACCAGAGATCCTGCCCCGATGAGCGGTACCTCGCCCGTCTTTCCCACAAGATCATGGAACCGTGGGTGTGATCGAGCACTGGAACCGGATCCTGGCATGGCTGGCGGAGCACGCGCCGACCACGCGGGCCGCGCTCCGTCCGGGATCTGACGCACGGCCGGACCTGGAGGTTCCCGCCGAGCTGGGCCAGTGGTGGAGCGTCTTCGGCGGCACCGGGGAGCACACGTTCGCGGAGATCCTGCCGCCCTTCTACACACCCATCGGCCCCGAGCGCGCGCTGTCGCTGCGCGAGCGCAACAGCGCGTTCTTCACGACCCTGCCCGGCGAGGCGGGCGCGCCGGTGTCGGGGTTCCACCCGGACTGGCTGCCGATCGCGACCGACGGCACCGGTGACGTGCTGGCACTCGACCTGCGGCCGGGCGTGCTGCGCGGCTGCGTCGTCGAGTGGGATCGCGAGCGCCGCGAGATGGTCAAGCCGGAGTGGCCGGGCCTGGTGGAGATGTTCGACCAGGTCGCGACGGCACTGGAGACCGTGTCGAGGCTCGGTCACTGCCAGCCCGTGGTCAACTCGGCGGGCGAGCTCAGCTGGTTCACCGACTAGGTGCCGGCCGCGAGCGCGGCCGACATGATCAGCCGATCAGCTGTTGACCAGCCCCGCGCGCCACGCCCAGGACGCGATCTCCACCCGGTTGCGCACGCCGAGCTTGCCCTGCACGGACGCGAGGTGCGTCTTCACCGTCGACAGGGACAGGTAGAGCGCGGCCGCGATCTCCTGGTTGGTGAGCCCGCGCGCCACCTCGCGCACGACGTCCTGCTCGCGTGCGGTGAGCTGCCCGGTGTCCGGCTTCTCCGCGGGACGGGAGAAGTGCTCCAGCATCCGGACGGTCACCTGCGGCGAGATCAGCGCGTTGCCCTGCGCCGCGGCGCGCACGGCCTCGACGAGCAGGGCCGGTCCGGCGTCCTTGGTGAGGAAGCCGCTCGCGCCGTTCTCCAGCGCCGTGTGCACGTACTCGTCGAGGTCGAACGTGGTCACGACGACCACCTTCGTGCTGCCCGACAGGCGTTTGGTGACCTCGAGACCGTCCAAACCGGGCATGCGGATGTCGAGCAGGCACACGTCCGGCTGGAGCTCGCGCGCCTTCGTGACGGCCTGGACGCCGTCCGCGACGTCGGCGACGACCGTGATGTCCTGTTGCTTCTCCAGGATCATCCGGAAGCCGACGCGCACCATCTCCTGGTCGTCGGCGATCAGGACCGAGATCACTTGTCCCCTTCCAGCGGTAGTTCGGCGAGCACCTGCCAGCCCTTCTCACGAGGCCCGGCGGAGAAGAGCCCGCCGAGCAGGTCGACGCGTTCCCGCATGCCGACGAGCCCGTAGCCGCCTGCCTGCACGGGACCGCCCCGGCCGTCGTCGGCGACGACGACGCGCAGCGCCTTCGGCGTGCGGGACAGTTCCACCTCGATCATGGTCGGGGACACCGCGTGCTTGTGCACGTTGGTGAGCGACTCCTGGACCAGCCGCAGCACCGAGCGACCCAGCTCGGGCGCCAGGTCGGCGGGCAGGTCGATCCGGGCGCGCACGTCGAGGCCCAGCTCGCGCGTCCGCTCGACGAGCGCCAGCACGTCCGCGCCGAGGTCGGTGGTCGCGACGTCCGTCTCGCCCTGGCGCAGCGTGCCGACGAGCCTGCGCATCGCGCCCAGCGCGTCCGTTCCGCTGCGCACGATGCCGGGCAGCAGCCGGTGCGCGGCCCGCGGGTCCTCGTCGGACACCTCCAGCGCGGCCTGCGCCTGCACGAGCATGCCCGTGACGTGGTGCGCGACGACGTCGTGCAGCTCACGGGCGAGCGAGATGCGCTCTTCGCGCTGCGCACCGGACACCGCGGTCGTGATCAGCCGCTCGCGCTCGGCGTCGCGCGCCCTGAAGTAGAGGCCGGCGCCGATCGAGAGCACGCCGAGGAGCACCGCCCCGGCGATGTCCGAGTTGCTCCGCATGAAGTTGCCCTCGCGGACGAACGCGGCGTGCGTGCTCACCGCGATGAGCGCGACGACCACGACCGCGGACTCTTTGACCGACCCGTGCCGCACGGTGACCGCGACGATCACCATGCACGCCATCGTCTCGGCGATGGTGATCGGACTGAGCAGGCTCATCGTGAAGATGTTCAGCGCACCGGCGGCGACCGACGTCACGAAGATCGACCCGACGGCCAGCACCAGTGCCGTGGTGCGGTGCTTCAGCGCCAGCACCGCGGCGCCGCACGTGGGGACCATCAACAGCCACACGAACCCCTCTCGGGCGCTGCTCGCGTTGTACAGCAGCAGCTGGCCGACCAGCGCGATCCCGAGCACCACCGCGAGGGGCCACTGCTGCCCCTTGAACCTGTCCAGCCACCTGTCCACGATGGACAAGGTAGGGGCTGTCCTGCCTGCCTGCCTCGGTCATCCGGCCGACCCGGAGTGTCGTTCCGGCTGAAGTTTTGTCCCCCTCGCCGGGGCACGTTGGACGGCATGACTTCGTTGCTGGCCGCTCGCGGCCTGGTCAAGACCTACGGATCGGTGCGCGCACTGGACGGCGTGGACGTCGACGTCCACGCGGGTGACGTGATCGCCGTCGTCGGTCCGTCCGGCTCGGGCAAGACCACCCTGCTGCACGTCCTGTCCGGCATCCGGACCGCCGACCTGGGCGACGTGTTCCTCGACGGCGCACCGATCGGCGTGCTCTCCGAGACCCGGCGCAGCAAGCTCCGCCGCACCTCGTTCGGCTTCGTCTTCCAGTCGGGCATGCTCGTCGCCGAGCTCTCCGCTCTCGAGAACGCCGCCCTGCCTTCGCTGCTGGCCGGTGCTGACCGTTCGTCGGCACTCTCCGCGGCGTCCTCGTGGCTGGACCGGCTGGGGCTCTCCGGTCTGGGTGCGCGGCGTCCGGGGTCCTTGTCCGGCGGGCAGGCGCAGCGCGTCGCCATCGCCCGTGCTCTCGCACACCAGCCGCGGGTGATCTTCGCCGACGAGCCGACGGGTGCTCTGGACAGCCGCACTGGTCAGGACATGATGACGGCCCTGCTGGAGTCCGCTGCCGCTTCGCGGGCCGCTGTCGTCGTGGTGACGCACGACCAGGCGATCGCCGCTCGGGCCGACCGGGTCGTCGAGATGCGGGACGGGCGCATCGGGGTGTTCGCGTGAGGCTCGCTTTCGCCGTGCTGCGCGGGGACGGGCGCAGCCGGGTCGCTGCTCTTCTGGTCGCTCTGGGTGTGGCCGTTGGGGTTTCGCTGGTGCTGTGGCTCGTGTCGTCGCCGCACGCCTTGCAGGCCAGGGCTGATCGTGCCGCGTGGCGCAGTCCTGATGCAGCTGTCTCCTCGTCTGCCGCTCGGTTGACGCTCGCGGTCAACCGGGACTCCTACCGCGGGCTGGTGATCTCGCGGTTCGACGTGGCCGGTGCCGTGGACGTGCCGGTTGCGCCTGGTATTCCTCGGGTTCCTGCTGCCGGCGAGGTGTTGTTGTCGCCCGCGTTGGCCTCGTTGGTGGCGTCGGAGCCTCGGGACGTGCTGGGGGATCGGTTTCCCGGCAAGGTGATCGGGGAGCTCGGGCCTGCCGCGTTGCAGTACCCCGATGAGCTCGTGGCGATCGTGGGGCACGCGCCTGGTTCGCTGCGGGGGTATCCGCTGGTGTCGTTGACCGGGGTCGGGGGATCGGTCGACGAGCTGTTGTTGTTGCTCACGCGGGTTGGGCTCGTCGTGCTCGTGGTGCCCTGTCTCGTGTTGGTGGGGTCCGCTGCTCGGTTGACCGCTGCTCGGCGGGCTCGGCGGTTGGCTGCTCTGCGGTTGGCCGGGGCCACTCCTTGGCAGACCGTTGTCGTCACCGCTGCGGAGACCGCTGTCGGGGCTGTCGTCGGCAGTGTTGTGGGGGTTGTGGTTGCTCGGCCGTTGAGTTCCTTGACCGCCCGGATTCCTTGGGGTGGTGGGACTTGGTTTCCCGGTGACTTCACGCCGCCCGCGTCCGTTGTGGTCGTTGTGGCGGTGCTGGCGCCTCTGCTGACTGTGGGAGCTGCGCTGGCCGGGCTGCTTCGGGGCCCGGAATTGTCGGTGGTGCCTGGGAGAATTAAGTCAGGGGACCCCCAGGCGGGGACTTCTGCGCGAGCGCGCGGCGGTTTCGGCAGCCCGGAATTGTCGGTGCTGTCTGGGAAACTTGAATCAGGGGACCCCCAGGAGGGGACGCCTGCGGGAGCGCGGGTTCGTGCGCGCGGCGCTGGTCGCGGGCCGGGATTGTCGGTGCTGCGTGGGAGAATGAAAGCAGGGGACCCCCTGGGCGGGGACGCCCGCGGCAGCGTGTCCAAGGCGCGGCTCTGGCTCGTCGTCGGTGCCTGCGCCCTCTTCTTCTTCGGCCTCTCGACCGCGCGTGACCACGGCAGCGGCGACCGGTTCACCGTGCTGGTGCTGGGCGTCGGCGCGGTGTCACTGGCGCTGGTGTTCGCGGGCCCGGTGGTGACGAAGCTCGTCGGTGTGGTCTTCGTCCGCCGGTGGCGCGGGCCGGCGACGCTCCTCGCCGGCCGCAGGCTCGCGGGTGACCCGGTGGCGGCGTTCCGCGGCAGCGCGGGGCTCGTGGTCGCCGTCTTCACCGGCTCGATGGCGCTCACGATGCTGCCCGGCCTCGCCGACCAGGTCCCGTACAGCGACGACACGTGGCGCGCCGAGGCGATCGTCGCCACCGGCATCGGCGACCCAAGACAGGCCGAGACGCTGCAAACACAGACCGAGACGGGCCAGGCCGTTCCCATCACCGAAGGGGAGCTCGGCGGCTACGCGGCACTGGTCGCCCGGTGCGCGGACCTCGCGCCGCTGCTCAACGGCCTCACCTGCCAGCCAGGACCCGCGATCTACCACCCAACGGGCATGTCCCAGGTGACCGGCGACTTCCAACCGCACACCGGCGACCGGTCCGCCCCAAGGCCCGACGCGCCGGCCCGCACGTATCCGGCGCGCGGCCGGAACTACATCGTCATCGACCCCGAACTGCTGCCGCCGCAACGACCGACCGCCGCCGCGGCGCTCACGAACGAGGCCAACCGCGAACAGGTGCACACGGCCGTGGTGCGCGCATTGCCGGGCGCACACCTCCAGGGCAAGGAGCGGGACTTCTGGGCCGACACGCTCATGGAGGACCTGAACCGCGCGACGGTCATCGGGCTCGGCATCGCCGCGCTCGTCGGCGGTGCGGCCGCGGCGGTGGCGGCGGCCGGGTCGGTGATCGACCGGCGGCAGACGTTCGCGGCGTTGATCGCGGCGGGTACGCCGGTGAAGACGCTGGGCCGCGCGCTGCGGCGCGAGGTGGTGCTGCCGGTGCTCGCCGCGACGGCCGGGGCGTGTGCCGCGGGGCTGGTCGTCGGACTCGGGTTGGTGGAGATCACCCGTGAGATCACCGAGCGCGGTGGCTTCGTGCTGACGCCGTGGTTCCTCGTGCCCGTCGCGGTCGGGCTCGTGGTCGCGCTGGTCGCGGCCTCGGCGTGCGGGCCGGTACTACGCGGCATCCGACCTGGGGACTACGCGTCCGAATAGAACCTCGGCCGTGTGGCCGACCCCCATCCGGCCCTCAGCGCGATGTGCGCTGAGGGCCGGATTCCTAGGTTGGGTTCATGACCAACGCACAACTCGTCAGCGTCCAATGGGGACTGTTCCTCAGTGTGGTTTTCATTCTGCCGCAACTGTTCTTCCGGCAGCTGACGTGGCGAAGTGCGTTGCTCACCGGATACTTCAGCATGCTGTTCGCCGCCGTTCTCCTGCCGCTCGGCGGACATCCGGACCAGGCCGTGCAGCCGGTGCCGTTCCAGTGGGTGGCGGACACTTTCCGGGACGGGCCCATCGCCTTCGAGCAGATGCTGCTCAACGTGGCCCTGTTCGTGCCGCTCGGCGCGTTCCTGTGGCGTCAGAGGAACGCGGTCGCCATCGGCTTCACGCTGTCGCTCGCCATCGAGACCACGCAGCTGGTGCTCGGCCACCGGATCTTCGACGTCGACGACCTGATGACCAACACCACCGGCACGCTCGTCGGCTGGCTGGCCGTCAACTGGGCGACCGCGCTGCTCACCCAGGCGAAAAGGGGAGCTTTGCCAGCGGTCAGCGCTGGCAAAGCTCCCCACATGGCACAGCGTTAGACACCCATCGGGTGCCAGACGGTCTTCGTCTCCAGGTAGGCGCGGATGCGGGACATGTCCGGCTCGCGGGTGAAGTCCTCGGCCGCGCGCGAACGGAGCACGCGCTTGACGGTGCCCGCGGCCGAGCGCTCCAGGTCGGCGCGGATCGAGTCCGGTGCGCCGGTCAGGTCGAGCGCGTTCACGTCGGCGTGCGAGGCCAGCCACGGTGCGATCTCGGCGGTGCGGCCGGTCAGCAGGTTCACCACGCCGCCCGGCAGGTCGGAGGTCGCCAGCACCTCGGACAGGGTGATCGCGGGCAGCGGGCGGTCCTGCGAGGTGACCACGACCGCGGTGTTGCCGGACGCGACCACCGGAGCCACCACGGACACCAGGCCCAGCAGCGACGACTGCTGCGGCGCCAGCACGGCCACCACACCCGTCGGCTCCGGCGTCGAGAACGAGAAGTACGGGCCCGCAACGGGGTTCGCCGAACCCAGCACCGCGGCGATCTTGTCCGTCCAGCCCGCGTACCAGACCCACCTGTCGATGGCCTGGTCCACAGTGGACTGAGCCTTCTTCAGCGGCACGCCCTCGGCGGCGGACACCTCGGTGATGAACTGCTCGCGGCGGCCTTCGAGCACCTCCGCGACCCGGTACAGCACCTGGCCGCGGTTGTACGCGGTGGCGCCGGACCAGCCGGGGAACGCCTTGCGCGCGGCCACGACCGCGTCGCGGGCGTCCTTGCGGGAGCCCTGGGCCGCGTTCGCCAGGAACGCGCCCTTCGAGTCGGTCACCGGGTAGCTGCGACCCGACTCGGAGCGCGGGAACGCGCCGCCGATGTAGAGCTTGTAGGTCTTCGCGACCGAGATCCGGTCAGACATCGAGGTACGCCTCCAGCCCGGTGCGGCCGCCCTCGCGACCGAAGCCCGACTCCTGGTAGCCGCCGAACGGGGCGGTCGGGTCGAAGCGGTTGAACGTGTTGGACCACACCACGCCGGCGCGCATCCGTTGTGCCATCCAGAGAATCCGCGAGCCCTTCTCCGTCCACACACCGGCGGACAGACCGTACGGCGTGTTGTTCGCCTTGGCGACGGCCTCGTCCGGCGTGCGGAACGTCAGCACCGACAGCACCGGGCCGAAGATCTCCTCGCGGGCGATGCGCATCGCCTGCGACACGTTGGAGAACACGGTCGGTGCGAAGAAGAAACCCTTGTCCGGCAACGGACACGACGACGTCCAGCGCGAGGCGCCCTCGCCCTCACCGGACTCGACCAGCTCCTGGATCTTGGTGAGCTGTTCGCGCGAGTTGATCGCGCCGACGTCGGTGTTCTTGTCGAGCGGGTCACCCACGCGCAGCGTCGACACGCGCACGCGCAGCTTCTCCAGCAGCTCGTCCGCCACCGACTCCTGCACCAGCAGGCGGGACCCGGCGCAGCAGACGTGGCCCTGGTTGAAGAAGATGCCGTTGACGATGCCCTCGACGGCCTGGTCGAGCGGCGCATCGTCGAACACCACGTTCGCGGCCTTGCCGCCCAGCTCCAGGGTCAGCTTCTTGCGCGTCCCGGCCAGCTCGCGCTGGATGATCTTGCCGACGTCGGTGGAGCCGGTGAACGCGACCTTGTTGACGTCCGGGTGCTCGACGAGCGAGGCGCCGACGTCACCCGCGCCGGGGATGATGTTCACGACACCTGGGGGCAGGTCGGCCTGCTGGATGATCTCCGCGAGCACCAGTGCCGTCAGCGGCGTCGTCTCCGCGGGCTTCAGCACCACGGTGTTGCCGCACGCCAGCGCGGGCGCGATCTTCCACGCCGCCATCAGCAGCGGGAAGTTCCACGGGATCACCTGACCGGCGACGCCCAGCGGCCTGGGGTCCGGGCCGTAGCCCGCGTAGGACAGCTTGTCCGCCCACCCCGCGTGGTAGAAGAAGTGCGCCGCGGCCGTCGGCACGTCGACGTCGCGCGACTCCTTGATCGGCTTGCCGTTGTCCAGCGACTCCAGCACGGCCAGCTCGCGCGACCGCTCCTGGATCAGCCGGGCGATCCGGTAGATGTACTTGGCCCGCTCGGTGCCGGGCATCTTCGACCACACCCGGTCGTACGCGCGCCGGGCGGCCTTCACGGCCTTGTCCACGTCGGCGGTCGAGGCGGTGCTGACTTCGGCGAGCACCTCCTCGGTGGCCGGGTTGACCGTCTTCAACGGCTCACCGGTGCCCTCGACGAACTGGCCGTCGGAGAACATCCGGTAGTTCGGCTTGAGGTTCGCGATGTCCCGCGACTCAGGGGCCGGGGCGTATTCCCACATGATCTCAGTCCACCGTCACGTAGTCCGGGCCGCTGTAGTGGCCGTCGGTCTGGGTCCGCCGCTGCATCAGCAGGTCGTTCAACAGGGTCGACGCGCCGAACCGGAACAGGTGGTTGTTCAGCCACTCCGCTCCCGCCACCTCGTGCACGGCCACCAGGTACTTGATCGCGTCCTTGGTCGTGCGGATGCCGCCGGCGGGCTTCACGCCGCGGCGCTCACCGGTCAGCGTGTGCCAGTCGCGCACGGCCTGCAGCATCACGTGCGTCACCGGGAGGGTCGCGGCGGGCGACACCTTGCCGGTCGAGGTCTTGATGAAGTCGCCACCGGCGAGCAGCGCGAGCCACGACGCGCGGCGCACGTTGTCGTACGTCACCAGCTCGCCGGTCTCGAGGATCACCTTGAGGTGCGCGTCGCCGCAGGCTTCCTTCACGCGGACGATCTCGTCGAACACCAGGCCGTACCGGCCGGAGAGGAACGCGCCCCGGTCGATCACCATGTCGACCTCGGCCGCGCCCTGCTCGACGGCGAACTTCGTGTCGGCCAGCTTGATGTCCATCGTCGACCGGCCGCTCGGGAACGCCGTCGCGACGCTGGCGACGTTGACCCCCGTGCCCTTCAGCTCGTCCGCGGCCGTCTTCACCATGTCCGGGTAGACGCAGACGGCGGCGACGCGCGGGGCGTCCGGCCGCTCCGGGTCGGGACGGCGCGCCTTCGCGGCGAGCGTGCGCACCTTGCCGGGGGTGTCCGCCCCCTCCAGCGTGGTGAGGTCGACCATGCTGATCGCGGTGTCGATGGCCCACAGCTTCGAGGCCTTCTTGATGCTCCGCGTGCCGAGGCCCGCGGCGCGTTGCTCGACACCAACCTGGTCGACACCGGGAAGCCCGTGGAGGAAGCGCCGCAGCGACGACTCGTCGCGCACGGCGTCAGCCAAGGCCGACGGCAATGTCGTTGGAGCAGCCATGACCAGGAGTCTAGGCGGAATGGGACGCCCGTCCTAAGTGAGCGAGCGCCCACCGGCGTATGTGAGGGATCCTCGCAGGTCATCGCCTGTGCGTACGACCGAATAGTCGATTGACCCTGCGCCATTCCACCTGGTTCGGTGGTAGGCGATGCGGCTCTGGGGTTGGGGGCGCCGCACATCGCTGGGGGGCCTGTGATGTTGGTGAAGCGCGCGCTTTTGGTCTGTCTTCTCGTCGCCGCACAGCTGGGCGTGGCCGTCGAGGCCAACGCGGCTCCACCGCAACCGCCACCCGTCGCGCCCGCTCCGGTCGCACCGGCCGCGGTCGCGATGGACGTGCCCGAGGTCGAGCCCGTCACGGTGCCCGCCGACGGCCAGGTCGACGTGAAGACCGCGCGGTCCAAGGCGTTGCAGCCGATCGACGCGCTGACGCACCTCGACCCGGCGCCGGGAACCGTCCCCGTCGACCGCCAGCCGGTCAAGCCGCAGCCGCCGTACAGCCCGTACCCGCTGACGATGCCGCAGCGCCCCGGCCAGGAGCTGGTCGACGCGACGGCCGCCGACGCGCTCGCCACGCTCGGCCGCGCGGGCAGGCTCACCCCGGACGGCAAGCCCGATCTCGACCCGAACAAGCTGCAGCCGCAGGTCCCGTCCGCGCAGGTCGTCGACCCGAGCAGGCCCGCGACGCTGCAGGAGCTGATCGACGCGCTCACCTCCGGCAACATCCCGCCGCCGCTGCCGGTCGACCCGCTGGCGCTGCTCCAGCAGCTGCCGGACGGCTTGCCGCGCATCACCTACCGCGTCTGCTCCGAGTCCCGCACCAAGCAGGTGAGCTGCTCGATCACGCTCCCGCTCGCCGTTCCCGCGATCGTGGACGTCACCGGTGACCGGACCCCGGACGTGCTGGCCGACCTGGTGCCCGCCGCCGGTGTCGGCGACGTCGTCGGTGCCGCCCGCCAGGTGCTCGACCTCGAACGGCAGATCGCCGACACCACGGCCCGGATCAACCGGCTGCTCGAGCTGATCGCCGACCCGGAGAACGTGCTCGACCTGCCCGCGCTGCTCGCGGAGCTGGTGTCGCAGCGCGGCCTGCTCGCCTCGCTCGGCGCCACGCTGCAGCAGAAGATCACCGCGCTGCTCGACGTCGTCCACCTGGGACTCGGACTCGTCACGCTGCGCCTGCCGACCAGCGAGACGAGCGGCGCGGACCTGCCCGCGCACGTGTGGGCGGTCTACGACGTGCCGACCCACAAGCGCCTCTCGCTCGGCTTCGACGGCTTCCGGCGCGGCAGCAGCCTGCCGACCGGCGCGGTCGGCGTCTACACGTTCAGCCCGACCCAGCTGCTGCGCGGCATCTACGACATCAAGGCCACGCTGCTCCAGACCGGCGCGGGCGAGTCGATGGCGGTGACCGCGGGTCTCGCTTCGGTCCGCGAGGACGACCGGGGTGAGGCCTACGACGCCACCGTCGCCAGTGCCCGCTTCTCGCCGGTGCCGACGATCTTCAACGCGCACGCGTTCGTCGATCCGGGAGCACCCGACCGCGACCAGAAGGCGACCGTCGACGCGCGCACCGACAAGCGCACGCACCTCGACACCCAGGTCCTCTCGCCGGGCCGGTTCGACCAGCTCAAGGCCGACCAGCTGCCGACGTCCGTGCAGGTCGAGCTCAACCGCCCCAAGGAGGGCGGCGAGGCGAAGGTCGACTACCGCGCCGACTCGACGATCGACGACGTGCTGTTCGCCGACTTCGCCTACGACGGCGAGACGCTGGACGAGGCCGTGCTCACCACCGCCAAGGCACTCCCGGCGACGTGGAGCGGCGTGCTGAAGTCCGGCCAGGACAAGGTGACGCTCGACTACCAGGCCAGCAGCTCGTTGCAGGCGCTCGACGCCGCGTTCTACGACCGCGACCCGTCGATCGTGCTGCGCGGCGCGTTGCGCGGCCTGCCCACCAAGCTGAACCTGCTCGCCGACCAGCCCGCGAGCCACGTGAACTTCACCGGCGAGCAGGCGCTCGGCTCGGCCGAGGTCGCGCTGTCCCGCAACCTCGGCGCGTTCGCCCCGGTGCAGGGCGACCACGCCACGCTGATCACCAAGGGCGCCCAGCTCGGTGCGAGCGCCCGCGTGACCGGCATGAAGTCGGTCGACCTCTACTACGACTCGCACCCCAGGCTGAACTCCGTGTTCGAACCCGGCGGCCAGGCGTTCGTCGGCGCCGGTGACATCGAGGGCGTGCACAAGGCGCGGCTGGAGATCTCCAACCTGCCCAAGACGCTGTCGCTCGACGCGGACACGGCCAACCGCAAGATCGTCTACCAGGCGAGCGAGATCATCCACCGGGCGCACGTCGGCTACACCAACACGCAGTCCGGCCCGACCGTTTTCGCGGCGGTGCACGAGGTGCCGGCGAAGGTGACGCTCAACTACGACCTCGGCGAGAAGCCGAAGCTGCGCTACGAGGCGTCCAGCAGGGTCGCGAAGGTCGAGCTGTTCGGCAGCTTGCAGCACATCGAGAACCTGCGTCCCGAGGACGACCAGTACCTCTCGGCGGTCACCGTCGGCGTGCCGAAGCTGGTGGACGTGCTCGTCGACCTGCCGGCCAAGCACCTGCAGGGCGAGCTGGAGTCCCCGATGGACTCGATCAGCGCTGTCGCGCGGTTCCCGATGCAGGGCAGGGACTGGACCGCCATCGCGGACCTCACCGGCGTGCCCGCGAAGTTCGACGCCGACTGGCCGGACGGCACGTACCGCTTCCGCGGCGTCTCCGGGCCGCTCGGCTCGGCGCGCCTGGCGATCAGCAACCACCGCAACGCGATCGCCCCGAAGGACCTGCACGTGGCTGTCCACCACCGACAGTCCACCGGCGACCTGGACGTGAGCGCGGCGACGCGGAACCTCTCGCACGTCGAGTACTCGCGCACACCGGAGAACCAGACGTTCCGCCTCGACACCGACACCGCGGGCGCACCGGTGTTCGTCGACGTGGACGTGCTCCTCAACGGTGACCTGAAGCTCGCCGCGCTCGGCCGGGTCGACAACCTGCCCAGCACGCTGCGCGTCGACTACGGCGGCGGCAAGCTCACCTACGCCGCCGACCGGCGCATCGGACTCGCGCTGGGCGTCCAGTTCGGCAAGGTCGCCGCGCTGAACGGCAACGGCGCACCGCTCTTCGGCAACGGCGTCGCCGCGTCCGCACGCGGCTGCCAGGGCAACGGGTGCACCAAGGACGAGGGCCCGTTCTGCACCGGCTTCACCCGCTGCCTCGGCGTCGTCGGCACGATCAACCTGTCCGGGCTGCCGACGAGCGTCGTCGCCGACCTGGGCGCGCGGTCGGTCGTGCTGACCGGCTACCAGCCGCCGCAGGCACCGCTGGAGACCTACCTGCGGCTGGACGGCCTGCTCGCCGACCTGCCCGACTTCCGGGCCAAGGCGACGCTGTCCGGCGTGCCGTCGCCGCTCAACCTGACCGTCGGCCCGATCTCGGCCAGCACCGGCGTCGACGTCGGCTACACCGCGTCGGCACCGCTCGGCGCGCTCCAGGTCGACGTCGACACGACGACGACCAACCAGACGTTCCCCGTGCTGCGCGGCAAGGTGACCGTGTCGAAGCTGCCGTCGATCATGCGGGTGACCGGCACGCTCGGCGACCGCACCTCGGTGGCGGTGCGGAACTCCGCGCCCATCGACGGCCTCGGCGTCACGGTCACCGGTACCCAGTCCGGGTACCTGCAGGCGTCGGCCGAGGGTCTGCCCGCGACCGCGGACGTGTTCGTCGACGTGCCCGCGAAGCACAGCGAGGTCACCATGTCCGCCCCGATCAGGGCCGTCACCGCGCTGATGCGGGACATCCCGGTGCAGGGCAGGCGCTGGTCCGCGCACCTGGCGCTGACCGGCATCCCGGCGAAGTTCCAGGCGGACTTCGGCAACGGCCGCTACCGCTTCTCCGGCGAGTCCGGCCCGCTCGGCTCGGCGGCGTTCGCGGTGACCAACCACGACGGCGCGACCTCGCCGGTCGACCCGTCGCACCTGGCCGCGCACGCCAACACCGGCAACGGCGACCTCGACGCGTCCCTGGCCGTCGTCGGCCTGCGCGGCGCCGAGTACGCCGAGACGCCCACGGGCTTCAAGGTGCTGGTCGACGCGGCGCAGCAGCCGGTCGCGGTGGACGGCAACGCCATCACGCCCGGCGACATCCGCTACGGCGTGCTGGGCCGGATCTCCGACCTGCCCGGCACGATCGAGGTGTCCGCACCCAAGGGCGGGCCGCTCACGTACACCTCCGACAAGTCGCTCGACCTGCAGGCCAAGCTGTGGTTCGGCAAGGTCGGCGGCATCACCGCGGCCGGCGGCGCGCCGAAGTTCGACAACGGCATCGCGCTGGTGGAGGGAAGCTGCGCGGAGGGCGCCGGCTGTCCCCGCGACGACAGCGCGTTCTGCAACGACAAGGGCTGCTACGGCATGGTCGGGTTCCTCAACCTGGTCGGCCTGCCGCAGAAGCTCACCGCGGACCTCGCCAACAAGACGTACGGCTTCGAGGGCTACCAGCCCGCGGGCAAGGACCTGAGGCTGTACCTGGCGGGCGACAAGGTGTTCTCGCCCGGCACGCTGACCGGGTTCAAGACGCTGGTCGACCTGATCGGGCTGCCGTCACCCATGACGTTCACCCTCGGGCCGATCAACACCGGCGACGACGTCGATGTGAAGTACACGTCCAACATCGGCAGCAACGCCAAGCTGAAGATCCACGCCGAGGCGTCGGGCGTGGAGAAGCTGGGCACGTTGCGCGCCAAGGTGGACCTCGACCCGATCCCGGCGTCGGTGCACGTGACCGGCAAGGTCGGCGCGACGACGAACCTGACCGTGGACAACGCGGCGCCGGTGAACGCGCTGTCGCTGCGGGCGACCGGCACGTACAACAACAACCCCGCCTCCGGTGAGCTCGTCCTCACCGGCGTCCCGGCCAAGACCAACTGGCAGGGCGGTGGGTTCACCCTGGGCGCGCCGCAGGTGTTCAACATGCCGACGCTCAAGTACCAGGCGTGGGAACCCGGTGGCACGCAAGGACCTGGCGCGGACACGCTCAGCGGCAGCGTCAAGGTCGAGGCCAAGGTGGCGATCGCTGAAGGCGTCGCGTCGGCCGACGACGTGGACCTCTCGTTCGACCGGCTGGGCCACGACACGACCATCACCGTTGACCGGGTGAGGGAACTGCTCGAGATCAAGTCGGTGCCGACGACCGGACGCCTCAGGGTGGGCGGAAACCTGGAGGTCGAGGTGCCGCGGGCCGAGTTCCCGAAGACGCGGATCCTCGACTGCTGGTACGCGCACGCCGACCTCTACGGGCACTTCCAGCTGGGCAAGAGCAAGATCAAGGACCTCTACGTCGAGCTGTTCGACGTGAAGTCGCTGATCGCCGCGCCGGGAAAGCCCAACGATCCGCAGTTCCCGAAGATCGTCGGCTACCTGTTCCAGGCGTTCGACGGCGCCTACGACCGGCTCGAGGTCTCGGTCGCCGGTGTCGAGCTCGACGTCGACTTCCAGATCAAGATCGACACATCGATCCTGACAGTGGAGGGCGGCCTGGAGGTCACCAGGCAAGGGCGGTTCGACCAGCTGAGGATGCACCGCTACGACCTGGCGCACGAGAGCACCATCACCATCGAGATCGACGACGCGCCCGACAAGGAGATGAAGGCGAGGCCGGGGCTCGCGCAGGACCCCACGATCAACCGGATCACCGTGCCAGGAGGCTCACCGCAGATGATCGCGATCATCGAGCCGACCCGCGCCGGCGACGACGAGGCCGGGTTGAAGCAGCGGCGCGAGATCATGAAGATGCTGGCGTACCACGTGTGGCCGTTCGGAGGCGGCACGATGGACGGCGGCGAAGGGGGATGCTGACATCGTGATCCGGTTGTGGCTCGTGGCGCTGCTGGCACTCCCCGTCGTGAGTTGCTCCAGCACGCCGGACTGCCTGCCGACCAAGCTCGAAGTGGCACCGATCGACGTGCCCGGCCCCACGGCGCCGATCACGCTCAGCGCTCGGTTGACCCAGGGTGACCGTCCGGTGGTGGGCGCCAAGGTGGGCTTGGCGTTCGCCATCAACACCGAGGGCATGCGAGGGGGCATGCCCACGAAGGTCGCGACTGACAGCGACGGTGTCGCCACGATCGAGGAGCCGGGCGGCATCAACTCGGTGGGTGTGCAGGGTTCGCGCACGGAGGGCTACGAGGCGTCCTTCCAGCCGCTCACCACCGCGGACGGGTTCAACGACCACTGCTGGTCGAACGCGTCCGCGCCGATCACCTGCGCGGGCGCGGCCTGCCCGCCGGTGCCGAAGCCCTAGCTCTAGTCCTCGAGCTCGAGGCGGTCCTTGCGCTTCTTGCGCTTGGGCCCCTTGACCTCGACGCCGCCCATGATCGCCAGCCCGGTGATGCGGACGGTCGGCGCACCGGGGATGTGCCTGCCGACCGCGCTGTTCTCGAACGCGCCCATGAGCCCGAAGCCGTCGACCTTGACGTTGATGTCGTCGGGCACCCGGATGTCGACGCCGCCCCAGAACGCGAACACGCTGATGGTCGTCTCGGCGGCGGCGAAGCGCGCCTCGGTGAGGTCGATGTCGACGCCACCCATCACGGCGACGGCCGTGTGCATCTGCGGCACCACCCAGGCGCCCTTGCGGTCGACGCCGGACATGACGCCGATGCTGACGGCCGAACCCGGCTCGCCACCGATCCTCGACGTCTGCGGTACCGGCTGCTGGGGGATGCCGGTCAGCACGAGGTCGGCGGTGAGGGGGACGAGTTCGCCGTACGTCTTGGCCACGTAGACGGCCGCCAGTCGCTCATCCAGTTCGTGGATGTCGAGGCGCCCTTCGGCCGTTGCTTTCTGCAACAACTGCGCCACCCGTTCCCGGTCGGCGTCCGATGCGCGCAGGTTGCTCTGGTCGGCGGGTACCAGCTCGTCGCTCACCCGTCCGAGTTTAGGTCAGCACTTGCGCCCAGGGGCCAAAGCGACGGTGATGATCAGCGCTCCCACGAGAACACCCGCGACGACGAACGCCCACGAGGGGTTGTTCAGCCACAGGTGCGGCAGCACGCCGATCAGCACGGCCACCGCCGCGGACACCGAGAAGATCACTAGCGGGGACTCGCAGAGCGGCCTGACCCTGGCCTGCTCCTGATCGACGTTCACCGTGGTACCTCCGGGGGTGATGTCTCAACTGGTCGTCTCTCTTCCTTGGTTCGGAGACGACTTGTCGACACTTGACACCCGGATCGGCTGATAGACGTACCGGATCAGGTGATCTTGGGTTACCGAAAATTCGGTACCGCTACTACATATCTACTAATCCGATCAGCGGGTTGTCGACCCCGTGGCAACGAGACCACAATCGGGTGGTCCAGACCAGCACGCCGTCCGCCTGGTCATCCCGCGATGAAAGACGGGGTCATGGCGGCGCGTTCAACGGCACTGATCGCGGCGGCCACACTGGTCGCCGGACTGCTCGTCAGCGGCACACCCGCTGCGGCACAACAACTTCCCGAAGAGCACACGGTCACCCTGCTGACCGGTGACCGCGTGGCGCTCACGAAAGCGCCGGGCGGCAGGCAGATCGTCCGCATCCAGCCGGGACCGGGGCGCGCGGACCAGATCTTCTTCAAGCAGGCCAAGGGAGATCAGCTCACCGTGATGCCCGGTGACGTCGCCGGGCAGGTGCGGTCGGGACGGCTGGACCGCGCGCTGTTCGACGTCACCGGGCTCATCGAGCAGGGCTACGACGACACGTCGCGCAAGGACCTGCCGGTCATCATCTCCGGTGCGCTGCACGGAACCTCGGTCCACCGCGACCTGCCCAGCATCGGCGCCTATGCGACAACACTGGAGAAAGGCCGCTTCTGGGCCTCCGGTGACGCGCGGATCCGGCTGGACCGCAGGGTGAAGGCCAGTTTGGACCAGAGCGTGCCGCAGATCGGCGCACCCGCGGCGTGGCAGGCGGGCTACACCGGCAAGGGCGTCAAGGTCGCCGTCGTCGACACGGGCTACGACCACGCGCACCCGGACCTCAAGAACGTGGTGGCGGAGAAGGACTTCAGCGGTGACGGCGTGCAGGACGGCAACGGCCACGGCACGCACGTCGCGTCCACGGTCGCCGGATCCGGTGCGGCGTCGAACGGCAAGTACCGCGGCGTGGCGCCGGACGCGAGCCTGGTGATCGCGAAGGCACTCGACAACGACGGCGGCGGCTCGCTGTCCGACGTCATCGACGCGGTCGAGTGGGCGGCCGACGAGGGCGCGAAGGTCATCAGCATGAGCCTCGGCACCTCCGAGCCGAGCGACGGAACGGACGACCTGGCGCTGGCGGTCAACAGGATCAGCCGCGAGAAGGGCGTCCTGTTCGTCGTCGCGGCGGGCAACGAGGGCGCGGACATGTCGATCGGCACGCCCGGTGCGGCGGACGCCGCGCTGACCGTCGGCAGCGTGTCCAAACAGGACGTTCTGTCCAAGTTCTCCAGCCGAGGCCCGCGCTTCGGCGACTTCGCGGTGAAGCCGGACGTGACCGCGCCCGGCGAGGAGATCGTCGCCGCCCGTGCCGGTCACGGTGACTACGTCGCGGGCACGGGCACCTCGATGGCCACCCCGCACGTCTCCGGCGCGGCCGCGCTGCTCGCGCAGCAGCATCCGCAGTGGACGGGTGAGCAGATCAAGACCGCGCTGACGTCGTCGGCGAAGCCGGGCTCGTACCCGGTGTACGCGCAGGGCACCGGACGCGTCGACGTGGCGCGGGCGGTCACGCAGGCCGTCACCGCCACCACGAACCTCAGCTTCAGCCTGGTGCGCTGGCCGCACTCGACCGGCAGGCCGGAGACCAAGGACGTCACCTACACCAACCAGGGCACGGCACCGGTCGAGCTGGCCCTGTCGTTCACCTCGGACGCCCCGGCAGGCCTGTTCACGGTGTCCGCGGACAAGGTCGTCGTGCCCGCTGGCGGCACCGCTGCTGTGTCCGTGCGCAGCAACCCGTCGGTGCTCAAGCCGGGCCAGTTCAGCGGCAGGTTGACGGCCACCGGTGGCGGTGCGGTCGTGCAGACGGTCGTCGGGCTCTCCGGTGAGCGCGAGAGCTACGACGTGACCGTCGAGCTGATCGACCGCACCGGCGCCCCGGCCAGTGACGACCTGGAGCACGCCGTCGGGTTCTTCGGCGCGGAGTACGCACCGATCTACGTGCAGCAGGGGCAGGGCAAGGTGCGCCTGCCGAAGGGCGTGTACCGGCTGGCGTCGCTGATCAGCACGAAGGGCAGCGCGACGCTGGCGGGCGACCCGAACCTGTCCGTCACGAAGGACGTCACGATCACGCTGGACGCGCGGAAGGGCCGCAAGGTCTCCGTGCGTCCGGAGCGGAAGGCCGCGACCGACCTGTACCGCTCGTTCGGCGCGATCGTCGGCGACGGCAAGGGCAGCACGGCGGCCATCACCGCGTACGCGGAGGACCGCGCCGTCGAGTTCTACGCGGTGCCCGCGCCCTCCGGTGGCGTGCCGTACTCGTTCTCGACCGTGTACGACGCCCAGGCGACGGACTCGCTCGACGCCGACCTGGTGGCGCGGGGCCCCTTCTACAGCCTCGTGCACCACTGGCCGGGCCGGATCCCGAACGGCGTGAACCTCACCGTGCGCGACCGCGACCTGGCGAAGGTGAAGGCGACGTTCGGCAGCAAGAACGGCAAGTCCGGCCTGGTCGCCCGCGTGATCAACGGGTTCTCGCCGATGCAGGTGTTCGGCAACGCCGCGTTCGCGCGGGTGCACCAGCCCGGTGAGCGCACCGAGTACTACACGGCGGGCAAGGACGTCTTCTGGATCAACGCCCTGTACCGCGTGCCGGGTGACGGCACCAACGCGCCGTCACCGCTGGGCATCGTGTGGGCGACGGTGTACGGCTTCCACGCGGGTGCCCAGACCGAGCCGTGGAACCACGCCGTCGAGGGACCAGGGCTGCCCGGCCCCGCGCAGGGCCTGTCCGGCTCGGAGGACATCCTGTGGGTCGGCCACTGGGGCGACACGATCGACGGCCGCCTCCCGCTGTTCGCCGACGTCGGCCAGTACCAGCACACCCGGTTCGACCCGGCTGTCACCGGCGGCTGGACCGTCTACCGGGACGGCGTGAAGGTCGAGGAGTCCAAGGACTACAGCGGGTTCTCCGGCCCGGCGGTGACCGGTCCGGCCGAGTACCGGGTGGACGGCTTCGCCGATCGCACCGTGCCGTGGTCCGAGCTGTCCACGCACGTCGAAGGCTCGTGGACCTTCCGCGCCTCCAACACGACCGGCGCGCGGTTCACACCGGCCCCGGTGATCGCGATCAAGTTCGCGCCCGCACTGGACGCCTACAACCGGGCTCCGGCCACCGCGCGGACTCTTGTCCCGTTGCGGCTGGAGCGGCAGGGCGGCACGCCCGACCTGCCGTTGACCGAGCTGGCCGTGCAGGCCTCGTTCGACGACGGCAAGACGTGGGCTCCCGCGCCGGTCGTGCGGACCGGGCGGGCCGGGTACGCGGTCGTGGCCAACCCGAAGGTCACCGGGAAGACGTTCGTCTCCTTGCAGGTCAAGGCGAAGGACAGCGGCGGCAGCTCGGTGACGACGAAGGTGATCCGCGCCTACCAGCTCGGAACGTCAGGCTGACGGTTCCCGCACGGGAAGCCCGGCCGCGGTGTAGATCGCATCGATGACGGCCATGTTCCTCACCGCGTCCTCGGGCGTGGTGGGGAACGGCTTGCCCTGCAGCACGGCGTCGGTGAACGCGTCGAGCTGGTAGGCGTAGGTCGGCCGCTTTCCGAACGTCTCGGAGGTGCGCCGGTCCTGGAGCCGCAACCAGAGCCGGTGCACGAACTGCGGCCCGAGCGGGTTGAACACGCGCACCGAGCCGTTCTCGCCGATCGCGCGGATCGAGATGTTCAGCAGCGAGCGCGACCACATGGACGCGCGCACGGTTCCGGTGTGGCCCTCGGGGAAGCGCAGTGACGCGGTCATCGCGCGGTCGATCCGCGGGTCGCGCAGCAGCGCGTGCGCCGAGCGCACCTCGGGCTCGCCACCGCCGACCAGGCGCGCCATGTGCACCGCGTAGCAACCGGCGTCCATCAGGGCGCCACCGGCGAGCGACCAGTTGTAGCGGATGTCCGAGAACACCGGCAGCGGGAAGCAGACGGACGCCTGCACGTGCCGCAGCGGCCCGAGCACGCCGGACGACATGATCTCGGCCAGCCGCAGCGCCATCGGGTGGTAGCGGTAGTGGAAGGCCTCCATCACCACGAGACCCGACGCGGCCGCCGCGTCGGCGACCTGACGGGCTTCCGCGGCGTTGGCGGTGAACGGCTTCTCGCACAGCACGTGCTTGCCCGCGGCGAGTGCGGCGAGCGTCCACTTGCCGTGCAGGCCGTTCGGCAGCGGGTTGTAGACGGCGTCGACGGCCGGGTCTTCCAGCAGCTCCTGGTAGGTGTCGTGGACGCGCGGGATGCCGTGCTCGTCGGCGAACTCCTGCGCGCGGTGGCGCGAGCGGGCGGCGACGGCGACGATCTCGGCCGCCGTTGTCGAACGGGCGGGTTTGATCACCGCCCCCGGTGCGATGCGAGCTGCTCCGAGGATCCCGATGCGCACGTGGTCCGTCACGAGTCCCGATCATTCCACCAAATCGGCGTCCCGCGACGGGTAGACGGGACGAGCGCGCGCGTGGACGAGTCCCACGCCGCCATCTGGGCGCGGCCGCGTCGTCCGGTCCGCTCGGTCCACTCCGGACGTCACGTCGTACGCGTTCTGCTCCTGCACCGGTTACGGTGTCCGCCATGGACGTGCTCGTCGTCGACCACCCGCTCGCCAGGGCGAGGCTCACCACCATGCGGGACGCCCGCACGGACAACGCGGCCTTCCGCGCCGCGTTGCACGAGCTCACCGTGATGCTGGTGTACGAGGCCACCCGCGACGCCCCCCTCAAGGAGGAGCGGACGCACACGCCGGTCGCTCGCACCACCGGGTACCGGCTGGCCAACCCGCCGCTGCTGGTGCCGGTGCTGCGCGCCGGGCTCGGCATGGCGGACCAGGCGCACAAGCTCATCCCGGACGCGCAGATGGGCTTCGTCGGGCTCGCCCGCGACGAGGAGACGCTCCAGCCGACCCCGTACATGGAGTCGCTGCCGGAGAACCTCGAGGGCCGTCCGGTGTTCGTGCTGGACCCGATGCTCGCGACCGGCGGCTCGATGGCGTACACGATCCGGCTGCTGACCCAGCGCGGCGCGACGGACGTGACCGCGATCTGCGCGCTCGCCGCCCCCGAGGGCATCAACCACCTGGAGGACTCCAAGCTCCCGGTGCGCCTGGTGACGGCCAGCGTCGACGAGCGGCTCAACGACTCGGGGTTCATCGTCCCCGGCCTCGGTGACGCCGGTGACCGCCAGTACGGAGCCGTCTAGGAGCCGGCTAGCTGTCCGTGACCGCCGGGTAACGGACATTCCTCCGATCGGCCGTAGCAGTGGTCTAGACCTCAGGCCTACCGTGCTGTGGACCACAACGCCGCTGCCGCCGTTGCCGCGAGGAGAACCATGTCCAGATCCAGATGGGGCGTCGCCGCCTTCATGGTCGGCGCCCTGTCCGTGTCGCTCGCGCCCTTGGCGAGCGCCGACGCAGACAGCAACATCCAGGGCCACGGGCACAGCAGGGCCAAAGCGGTCGGTTACTTCACGCAGTGGGGTATCTACGACCGGAACTTCCTGGTCAAGAACATCGTCGACAACGGGACGGCCGCGCGGCTGACCCACCTGAACTACGCGTTCGGGTTCCTCGACGAGAAGGGCTCGTGCATCAGCGCGGACGCCTGGGCGGACTGGCAGAAGCCGTTCACCGCCGAGCAGAGCGTCAGCGGCAAGGCCGACGAGCCCGGCCAGGCGCTCAACGGCAACCTGAACCAGCTCAAGCAGCTCAAGGCCAAGTACCCCAAGCTGAGGATCAACATCTCGCTGGGCGGCTGGACGGGCTCCAAGTACTTCTCCAACGCCGCGCTGACCGCCGAGTCGCGCGCCGCGCACGTCAAGTCGTGCGTCGACATGTGGATCAAGGGCAACCTGCCCGGCCTGCCAGCCGGTGCGGCCAAGGGCGTCTTCGACGGCATCGACCTGGACTGGGAGTGGCCATCGAGCGAGGGTGCGCCCGGCAACGTGGTGCGTCCCGAGGACAAGCCGAACTTCACCAAGCTGCTCGTCGAGTACCGCAAGCAGATGGGCTGGAGCCGCGACCTGACCGCGTTCCTGCCGGCCGACCCGGTGCAGGTGGACCGCGGCTTCGAGGTGCGCAGGGTGTTCAGCCTGCTCACGTTCGGCACGCTGCAGGGCTACGACTACCACGGTGCGTGGGATCCGACGGCGAACCAGCAGTCGGCGCTGCGCGTGCCGAAGGGCGACCCGTCCGAGTTCGAGTTCAGCTCGCAGGTGACCGTCGACGCGTACCTGTCGCGTGGCGCTCCGCGCTCGAAGGCCGTGCTCGGCGTCCCGTTCTACGGCCGCGGCTGGACCGATCTCGCCAACGTGAACAAGGGCCTGTTCCAGAACGGCCCGGCGGCGCCCGCGACGTACGAGGCGGGCTACGAGGACTACCGGATCCTGAAGACCAAGCTGGACGCCGGTTTCAAGGTCTACCGCGACGAGCGCGCCGGCTTCGCGTGGCTGTTCGACGGCAAGACGTTCTGGACCTACGACGACCCGACTGAGATGAAGCGCAAGGCTCGTTACATCACGGATCGACGGCTCGGCGGCGCGATGATCTGGTCGCTGGACGGCGATACCCCGCAGGGCGAGCTGATCAAGGCGCTCAGCAGCGGACTGTCCTAACCGGACAGTTCAACGGGGTCCGGGGAGGTTTCGCGGCGGCCGCCTCCCCGGATTCCGCCACCCATCGGCGTGCGCCCGCATCGCGATCTCGTAGGACTGCGCGGCGTCGATCCCCGGTGGCAGGTTGCCGCCCAGCTCCAGGCTCACCAGCCCGTGCGCGAGTCCCCACGCGGACAACGCGATCTGCTCAGGATCGTCCGCGTGCAGCACGCCCTGCTCCACGCTGCGCCGCACGATCTCGATGACCGGCGCGAACGTGCGCATCGCGGCCCTGCTCATCTCGCGCGTCGGTTCCACGACCTTGCTGAACATGACCGCGTAGAACTGCGGGTCCGCCAGCGCGCTCTCCCGGTACGCGAGACCGATCCGCACCAGGTCCTCGGCCGGGTCGCCGGTGGGCGGCACGGCCGACAGCCGGGCGCCGAACCGGCTGAACGCCTCGTCGTACAGCGCTTCCAGCAGCGCGGGCTTGCCGCCGAACAGCGAGTACACCGCCGTGGTCGACGTGCTCACGTCCGCCGCGAGCCTGCGCAGACTGAGCGCGTTCGGCCCCTCGGTGCTCAGCAGTTCACCCGCCCGGTCCAGCAGGCGGTGACGCAGCGCGTCGTCGTGCGTCTTGGGACGGGGCATCTCGGAATCCTATCGGCGGCTGGTTTCCGTGGTATCAGGTTGGTACCGTCCGATGCATGGCGATGACCTTGCGGTTGACCGACGAGGAGAACCAGCGGCTCGCTGAACTCGCCGAAGCGGAGGGGCGTTCCAAGCAGGAGATCATCCGGCTCGCGCTGGCCGACCGATGGGCCCGCATGCAGCAGGAGGAGAAGCTCGGAGAAGTACTCGGTCGGGTACTCCCCAAGTACCGGGGGCTTCTCGATAGGCTCGGGCCAGCCTGATTCTCGTACGGGCCCGAAATTGTCGGACCCTTGTGATCAACTGGACTCCGTGATCAACTACCTGGATGCCGGTGACCTGCTCGTGCTGGCCACCGCGGTGACCGGCGGCGATCTCGTCGTGCGCGACCTCGGCTTACTCGACACGGCGGCGTACCGGCCTCGTGCCACGGTGCTCGGCGTCGAGGCGTACGACACCCTGTGGCTCAAGGCCTCCTCGGTGCTGGACTCGATCGTGCGCACCCGTCCCCTCGTCGAGGGGAACTGGCGCCTCGGCTGGGTGGCCGCCGTGACCATGTGCGACATCAACGGCTGGTGGATCGACGCCGAGGAGGACGACGCGCTGGACCTCGTCCGCGCGCTCGGCCGCGACAAGCTCGACGTTCCCCAGATGGCCGCCCACCTCGAAGCGTGGGGAATCCCGAAGGAATCGGGTTGACCTGGAGCGCGCTCCAGGTTCTAGCGTCTGGGGTGTGAGTTACTCGATCGCCCAGGCGGCGGAGCGCAGCGGGTTGTCCATCGACACCCTGCGCTACTACGAACGAATCGGGCTGGTCGACCCGCCTGCTCGGGACTCAGGTGGGCGACGCAGCTACTCCGACGACGACCTCGGCTGGCTCGCTTTCGTCACGCGACTGCGGATGACGGGCATGCCGATCCGGATGATGCGCGAGTACGCGCAGCTCAGGCACCGCGGCGACGTCGCGGCCGGCAGGCGCAAGCAGATCTTGGTGGACCAGCGCGCACAGGTGCGCGCCCGCATCGCCGAGCTGCAGTCGTGCCTGGAGATCCTCGACTACAAGATCGAGCACTACGCGCAGATCGAACACGACTTGGAGGCCTCGGCGTGAGCCGTTTCTTGGGGAAGCTGGAAGTCGGCCCGCAGGGTCTCGGCTGCATGGGGATGAGCGAGTTCTACGGCGCGGGCTCCGAGGAGGAGTCGGTCGCCGTGATCCACCGGGCGCTGGAGCTCGGCGTGACGCTGCTCGACACGGCCGACATGTACGGGCCTTTCACGAACGAGGAACTGGTCGGGCGCGCGATCGCGGGCCGCCGCGACCAGGTCGTGCTGGCCACGAAGTTCGGCATCGTGCGCGGCCCCGACGGCAACGCGGTCCGCGGCGACGCGGAGTACGTGCGCTCGGCCGTCGAGGGCTCGCTGAAGCGCCTCGGCGTCGACCACATCGACCTCTACTACCTGCACCGGGTCGACCCGCAGACGCCGATCGAGGAGACCGTCGGCGCGATGGCCGCGCTCGTCGAAGAGGGCAAGATCCGGCACATCGGACTGTCCGAGGCCGGTGCCGCGACCCTGCGCCGCGCCGCCGCCGTCGCACCGATCACGGCGCTGCAGAGCGAGTGGTCGCTGTGGTCGCGCGACATCGAGGCGGAGATCGTGCCGACGGCCCGTGAGCTGGGCATCGGCCTCGTGCCCTACTCGCCTTTGGGACGTGGCGTGCTGACCGGCCGCTACACCGCTGAGTCCTTCTCGGCCGGCGACTTCCGCGCGGTCGCACAGCCGCGGTTCGCTGCCGGCGCCATGGAGAAGAACCTCGAGATGGTGCGCGCTCTGGAGGCCGTCGCCGCCGGGCTCGGCGTCACCGCCGGTCAGCTGGCTTTGGCGTGGGTGCAGCACCGCGGCGCGGACGTCGTGCCGATTCCGGGGACCAAGCGGGTCAAGTACCTGGAGGAGAACGTCGCCGCGGCCGCGCTGACGTTGTCCGCCGCCGACCTGGAGGCGATCGAGGCGGCGGTTCCCGCTGCTGACGTCGTCGGCGACCGGTACGCCGACATGCGGGGCGTCGGCCGCTAGTAGCGGTAGTAGATCCGCTGGTTGAAGGCCGACGCGGCCTGGGAGGCGGTGACCATCGAGATGACCACCGCGATCAGCCACAGCGGGAAGGCGACGAGCATCCCGATGACCGTCCAGCCCAGGATGATCAGCGGGATGTTCACCAGCAGCAGCGCGATGCCCAGCCCCGTCTGGCCCGCGTAGACGTTGCCGACGCCGAGCCAGAGGAACGACAGGAACGCGGCGAGGCCCGGAGACTTCGGCGGGGCCATCGGGACCGGGTAGTACACCGGTTGCGGCATCGGCATGGGCTGCGGTGGCGGTTGGGCCCACTGGACGGTGCGGCAGACCGGGCACATCGGGTTCGGCGGCTGCAGGAAAGCGCCGCAGGAGCCGCACATCGGGATCGGGCCCAGTGGTCCAGTCATGCTCGGTTTTCGGCTGTGCCCGACGCGGTGTTACTCGGGGCTGTCAGGCCATGAGGCTGGCGGCGACCGTCGCGCCCAGTTCCCAAGCCTGCTCGAGATCCTGTTTGCCGGGCTGGCCCGTCAGCGGGAGGGGAGCGCTGACGGGCCGCCACTCCAGGCCCTTCGCGATGCTCTCCACGCTCTTGATCGCGCCCTCGGTGCCCAGGTTGCCGTGCACGTAGAACGCGTACGGCCGGCCCTTCGTGGCGTCCAGGCACGGGTAGTAGATCGTGTCGAAGAAGTGCTTCAGCGCGCCCGACATGTAGCCGATGTTGGCCGGGGTGCCGAGCAGGTAGCCGTCCGCTTCCAGTGCGTCGTAGGCCGTGGCGGAGAGTGCCGGTGTGCGGACCACGTCGACGTCCTCGATCTCCGGGGCGGTGGCACCGGCGACAACCGCCTCGAGGATCTCCTGCATCGCAGGTGACGGCGTGTGGTGAATGATCAACAAGCGCGGCATGGGAACCAGTGTGGTCCACGCGCGTCATTGTTGGTGTACACAGGAGGGGACATGAAGACCACAGCCATCTTGACGACCAGCAGCCGGAGCCGACGCATCACCTGGGGATTCGGGTTGTCGATCGCCATCGGGCTGATCGGCGTGCCTCTCGTGCTGCTCGCGATCTGGCCCGGTGCGGACCACAGCCCCTACGCGGCGAACACCGTGGTGCTCGCGCTCGGCGTGCTCCTGTCCAGCATCAGCTACCTCTTCGGACGCATCGCGCTCGCCGCGGTCACCGAAGGCAGGCGCAACGCGATCGCGCCGCCGACGAGGCGCCCGTACTACGTGGCAGCAGGGGCGCTCGTCGTCGGCGTGCTGTCGCTGCTGATCGCCATGGCGTGACCAGGGTGATCGCCTGACCAGGCCGATCGCTACGGCGTGACCAGCTCCGTGACCCGCGTGCGCAGGTCGGCCAGTCGTTGACGAGCTCGGTCTCGGGACACGTCAAGTGACTCCGAGACCGGCTCGACGACCTCCAGGTACGCCTTGAGCTTCGGCTCGGTGCCCGACGGGCGCACGATCACGCGCACGCCCGGCGCGGTCAGCCGCAGCACGTCGGCATCGGGCAGCAGGTCCTCGCACGAGAAGTCCGACGGCGGCGACGAACGCAGCCGGGCCATCACGGACCCGATCAGGCTGAGGTCGGTGAACCGCAACGACACCTGGTCGGTCAGGTGCAGGCCGTGCTCCACGGCGAGCGAGTCGAGCGCGTCCAGCAACGTGCGCCCGGACGCCTTCAGGCCGGCCGCCAGGTCGCACGCCACGACGGCCGCAGAGATGCCGTCCTTGTCACTCACGTACTCGGGGTCGACGCAGTTGCCCAGCGCCTCCTCGTACGCGAACACGAGGCCTTCGCCCGCGCGCACCAGCCACTTGAACCCGGTCAGCGTCTCCGCGTACCGGGCGCCGCGTGCGGCGGCGATCGACTTCAACAAGGACGACGACACGATCGTCGTGGCCACCAGCGGATCCGGCTTGTCCACAGTGGACAAGACGAGAGAACCGAGCAGCACGCCGGTCTCGTCGCCGCGCAGCATCCGCCACGACGCACCGTCGCGCACGCCCAAAGCACAGCGGTCCGCGTCGGGATCCAGCGCGATCGCCAGGTCCGCACCCACCGACGACGCCAGCGAGAGCAGCTGGTCGGCCGCACCGGGTTCCTCGGGGTTCGGGAAGTCGACCGTCGGGAAGTCCGGGTCGGGAACGGCCTGCGACCGCACCACGTGCACGTCGGTGAAACCGGCGCGCCGCAACGCGTCCACGGCCATCTGGCCACCGACGCCGTGCATGGGCGTCAACGCGACCTTCAGCTCGCGGGACACCCCGCGCGGCAGCGAGGCCACCCGCTCCAGGTAGGACTCGATCTCGACATCGGGCACGACCGAATACGACGACGACAGCGGCACCGACACCGCGGCCGGGACGAGCGCGATCGCGCGTTCGATCTCGCGGTCCTCCGGCGGCACGATCTGCGAACCGCCGGTCAGGTACAGCTTGTAGCCGTTGTCCGCAGGCGGGTTGTGCGACGCGGTGATCTGCACCCCGGCGACCGCCTTGTGCTTGCGCACCAGGAAGGCCAGCACGGGCGTCGGCAGCGGGCCGGGCAGCACCCGCACGTCGTAACCGGCTCCGGCGAGCACGGATGCCGCGGCGGAAGCGAAGTCCTCTGAGCCGTGGCGCGCGTCGCGGCCGACGAACACCGTGCCGGAGCCGGGGAGCCACGACGCGAGGCCCGCGGTCGTGCGGATCACGACGGCGCGGTTCATGCCGTTGGACCCGGCGCGCACCGGGCCGCGCAGCCCGGCGGTGCCGAACGTCAGCGGCCCGGCCATCCGGTCTTCCAGGTCCTCCAGCGCCGACGCGTCACCACCCATCGCCCGCGCCAGCACGCCCTGGAGCTCGGCGCGCGTGGCCTGGTCCGGGTCGTCCGCGATCCAGCGGAACGTCGCGTCCCGCAGGGCCGGGGTCAGGCTCATGCCCTGGTCACCAGCTCACGCAGCAGCGCGCCCATGCGCGACGCGGCGGCGGCACCGGCCTCCAGCACCTCCTGGTGGTTCAGCGGCTCGCCGGTGATGCCCGCGGCCAGGTTCGTCACCAGCGACAGGCCGAACACCTCGACGCCCTCGGCGCGCGCGGCGATCGCCTCGTGCACCGTGGACATGCCGACCAGGTCGGCACCCAGACCGCGCAGCATGCGGATCTCGGCCGGGGTCTCGAAGTGCGGGCCCGGCAGCCCGGCGTACACGCCCTCCTCCAGCGAGGAGTCGATCTCGCGGGCGATCGCGCGCAGCCGCGGCGAGTACAGGTCGGTCAGGTCGACGAAGCGCGCACCGACGAGCGGCGACGCGGCCGTCAGGTTCAGGTGGTCGCTGATCAGCACGGGCTGGCCGACGGACATGCCCTGGCGCAGGCCACCGGCGGCGTTCGTCAGCACGACCGTCCGGACGCCGGCCGCGGCCGCCGTGCGGACGTTGTGCACGACCTTCGCGATGCCCTTGCCCTCGTAGCCGTGCGTGCGGCCCAGCACGACGAGCACGTTCTTGTCGCCGATCGGGACGGACCGGATGGTGCCGCCGTGGCCGACGGCCGTCGGCGCCTCGAAGCCGGTGAGCTCGCCGACCGGGATCTCCGTGGCGGCGTCACCGATCAGGTCGGCGGCGGGTCGCCAGCCGGAGCCGAGCACGACCGCGACGTCGTGCTTGGCCACCCCGGTGCGGTTCTGGATCTCTTCCGCGGCCTTGGCGGCCAGCTGTTCGGGAGTCTCAGTCACCGCGTGAGCCTAAACCGGAGGTCGTCAGAGCACCGCCTCACTCAGGGGCGAAGGTCGAGGCGATCGCGTCGAACAGCTTCGTGCGGCCGACGTCCTCCTGCTCGGTGGGCACGCTGACCTCCACCACCCACAGGTCCGACCGGAACGGCAGCACCCGCGAGAACCGCGTCCGCTGCACGGCGGAGGGCCCGTCGCCCTCGACCGTGCGGTAGGTCAGCCGCAGCGGGTCCTCCTGCGCCTGGCCCGCGAGCGGCGGCGTCTCGCCGCGGTCCTCGCCGAAGTACCGCTGCGGCCAGCGCGACTTCACCAGCCTCAGGTAGGACGCGATGTCCAGCCCCTGCGCGTAGAACCCGGAGAACCGGTGCACGGCCACGTCGTACGCGCCGTTCGGTGACACGAAGTGCACGACGATCGACGTGGGGAAGTTCGGCTCGGTCCGCTTCTCGACGTACGTCGACCAGTCCGGCTCGATGCTGATCTTGAACTGGCCGCCCTGGTCGCCCTCCAGCGTCCGCGCCGTCATCGGGCGCGGCTCCAGCCGCATCGTGGCCTCCAGCGACGGCAGCACGTGCGTCGTCTGCCCGGTCTGCGGCGGCAGCAGCCCGACGCCCGCGATCAACCTGGTCAGCACGAACCCGCCGCCGGTCGACACGCCGAACACCACGAACGCCAGCGCGATGACCAGCACCGACGCCACCCGTCCTCGCGGTGCCGGCAGCGGCGAGGTGCCCACCGCGAACGGCAGCGGGCCGGGGTCGTCGGCGAGCGGCGTCTCCGGGGCGATCCTGGGCTTGGGCCGGGGGAGCACCGGCAACGGCGCCGCGGGCGGTTCGAGCCCGAACACCGACGTCCCCGGCGGCGGCAGCAGCGCGTGCACGGACCGGCGCACGTCCACGAGCGGCATCCGCTCCGCCGGGTCCTTCCGCATCAACCCGGTGATCACCGGCGCCAGCTCGCCCGCACCCTGCGGCTCCGGCACCGGGTCGTGCACGACCTGGTTGATCGTCCGCATGACGTTCGTGCCCTCGTACGGCGGCTGGCCCGCCATCGCCGCCCACAGCGTCGAGCCGAGCGACCACCGGTCCGCCGCGGCCGTCACGTCACCGCCGGACGCCACCTCGGGCGCGATGTACGCGGGCGTGCCGAGGGTGATCCCGCGGCTGGTCATCGTGGCTTCGGCGACGTTGCGGGCGATGCCGAAGTCCGTCAGCTTCACCCGGCCGTCGTCGGCGATCAGCACGTTGCCCGGCTTCACGTCGCGGTGCGTGATCCCGGCCCGGTGCGCGGCCTCCAGCGCCGCCGCGACCGCGTCCGCGACCATCGCCGCCTGCTGCTCGGTCAGCCTGCCGTGCTGCTTGAGGAACTCGCCGAGGCTGCGCGACGGGACGAGCTCCATCACCACGTAGGGCTCGTCCTCGTGCTGCACGACGTCGTACAGGGTCACCAGGTTCGGATGCGACAGCGCCGCGATCGCCCGCGCCTCGCGCATGGTGCGCTCGCGCAGCTCGTCGGCCTCCAGGTCCGGCATGCCGGGAGGGCGCAGCATCCCCTTCACGGCGACCTGCCTGCGCAGCACCTCGTCGTGCGCGGCCCAGACGGTTCCCATCGAGCCCTGGCCGAGCATGCGCTGCAGGCGGTAGCGGTCCGCGATGAGCCGCTCCTCGGTGTCCATCCCCCTATTCTTCCTGGGACACCCCCTGCATCGCGCACGGCGGTGAACCTCACATAGCCGAAACAGAACCGGTCGGTAACACTGCGACGCATGATGGAGTTGGCATTGGCCGCCGATTTCCCCTCAGCGACGAGGGAACAGTGGCGCGACTTGGTCGACGCCGTCCTCCGCAAGTCGGGCGCGAGCTACGACTCCCTGGTCACGCGCACGTACGACGGCATCGACATCCAGCCGCTCTACACCGAGGCGTCCAGCGCGTTCCCCGGCCTCGCCCCCGCGAAGCAGGGCTGGGACGTGCGGCAGCGGCACGCCGTGCCGGACAAGCTCGCCGTGATGAACGACCTCGAGGGCGGTGTGACGAGCCTCTGGCTCGCGCTGCCCGCGGAGACGCTGCAGGACGTGCTGGCCGACGTCTACCTGGACCTCGCGCCGGTCGTCGTCGACGGCGGCGCCGAGTTCACCGAGACCGGCCGCGCCATGCTGCGCATCTACGACGAGGCGCCGCTGCTGCCCGAGCAGGTGCACGGCAACCTGGGCGCCGACCCGCTCGGCGTGCACGCGCGCACCGGCGCCGCACCCGACCTGAAAGCCGCGGTCGACCTCACGACTCGAGCGCGCAAGCTCTTCCCGCACCTGCGCACGATCGTCGTCGACGCCCAGCCGTACCACGACGCGGGCGGCTCGGACGCCGAGGAGCTGGGTGCGTCGATCGCCGCGGGCGTCGCCTACCTGCGCGCGCTCACCGAGGCCGGGCTGAGCGCGGACGAGGCGTTCGGGCAGCTGGAGTTCCGCTACGCCGCGACCGCCGACCAGTTCCTCACGATCGCCAAGCTCCGCGCGGCCCGCAGGCTGTGGGCCCGCGTCGCCGAGGTCTCCGGGGTCACCGCCAGGCAGGTCCAGCACGCGGTCACGTCCAGCGCGATGATGACCCGCCGCGACCCGTGGGTGAACATGCTGCGCACCACGGTCGCCTGCTTCGCCGCCGGTCTCGGCGGCGCGGACTCGGTCACCGTGCAGCCGTTCGACGCCGCGATCGGCCTGCCGGACGAGTTCGCCCGCCGCATCGCCCGCAACACGCAGAACCTGCTGCTGGAGGAGTCGCACCTCGGCGAGGTGATCGACCCCGCGGCCGGGTCCTGGTACGTCGAGCAGCTGACCGACGAGCTCGCGAAGACCGCCTGGGCCTGGTTCCAGGAGATCGAGCGCGCGGGCGGCCTGCCCGCCGCGCACGCACTGGTCGCGGACCGCATCGCGCGGACGTGGGACCAGCGTTCGAAGCGCATCGCGGACCGCGGCGACGCGATCACCGGCGTCAGCGAGTTCCCGAACATGACCGAGAAGGCCATCACCCGCGCCCCGGCGCCCGACGAGCCGTCGGGCGGGCTTCCCCGCATCCGGTACGCGCAGGCGTTCGAGCACCTCCGCGATCTGGCCGACGTGCAGGACGAACGCCCGCAGGTGTTCCTCGCGACGCTCGGCCCGGTGTCCGCGCACACCGCGCGCGCGACGTTCGCCGCGAACCTCTTCCAGGCCGGTGGCATCGCGACGCCCGCCGCCGGCGCCACCTCGACGCCCGAGCAGGTCGCCGAGGAGTTCCGGAAGTCCGGCGCGCGGATCGCCGTGCTGTGCGGCAGCGAGACCAGCTACGCCGAGCAGGCCGTGCCCGCCGTCGAGGCGCTGCGCGCCGCCGGTGCCGAGCGGATCCTGCTGGCGGGCAAGAAGACCGACGCGGAGGTGGACGGGTTCGTGTACGCGGGCTGCCCGGCTCTGGACATCCTCAACGACACGTACTCCTTCTTGGGGGTGACGAAGTGATCCCCACCAACTTCGCCGACATCGACCTCGGTGCGTTGCGGCCCAACGACGTCACGGCCGACCTGCCGGTCTGGCACACGCCGGAGGGCATCGACGTCAAGCCGTTCTACACGGCGGACGACCTGGCCGGCCTCGACTTCCTGGCCACGTATCCGGGCGTCGCGCCGTTCCTGCGCGGCCCGTACCCGACGATGTACGTCAACCAGCCGTGGACGATCCGCCAGTACGCGGGCTTCTCCACCGCCGAGGAGTCGAACGCCTTCTACCGCCGCAACCTCGCGGCCGGGCAGAAGGGCCTGAGCGTGGCGTTCGACCTGGCCACGCACCGCGGCTACGACTCGGACCACCCGCGCGTCGCAGGCGACGTCGGCATGGCGGGCGTCGCGATCGACTCGATCTACGACATGCGCACGCTGTTCGACGGCATCCCGCTGGACAAGATGTCCGTGTCGATGACGATGAACGGCGCCGTGCTGCCGGTGCTCGCGCTCTACGTCGTGGCCGCCGAGGAACAGGGTGTGTCGCCGGACGAGCTCGCCGGGACCATCCAGAACGACATCCTCAAGGAGTTCATGGTCCGCAACACCTACATCTACCCGCCGCAGGCGTCGATGCGGATCATCTCGGACATCTTCGCGTACACCTCGCAGAAGATGCCGAAGTACAACTCCATCTCCATCTCCGGCTACCACATGCAGGAGGCCGGAGCCACGGCCGACCTGGAGCTCGCCTACACGCTCGCGGACGGCGTCGAGTACATCCGCGCCGGCCGCGAGGCCGGTCTGGACGTGGACGCGTTCGCGCCGCGGCTGTCGTTCTTCTGGGCGATCGGCATGAACTTCTTCATGGAAGTCGCCAAGATGCGCGCCGCCAGGCTGCTGTGGGCGAAGCTGGTGAAGGGCTTCGACCCGAAGTCGCCGAAGTCGTTGTCGCTGCGCACGCACTGCCAGACGTCGGGCTGGTCGCTGACCGCCCAGGACGTGTTCAACAACGTCTCGCGCACGTGCGTCGAGGCGATGGCCGCGACCCAGGGCCACACGCAGTCGTTGCACACCAACGCACTCGACGAGGCGCTGGCGCTGCCGACGGACTTCTCCGCGCGCATCGCCCGCAACACGCAGCTGATGCTCCAGCAGGAGTCCGGCACCACCCGCGTGATCGACCCGTGGGGCGGCAGCGCGTACGTCGAGCGGCTGACCCACGACCTCGCGCAGAAGGCGTGGGGCCACATCACCGAGGTCGAGGCCGCCGGTGGCATGGCCCGCGCGATCGACGAGGGCATCCCGAAGCTGCGCATCGAGGAGGCCGCCGCGCGCACCCAGGCGCGCATCGACTCCGGCCGCCAGCCGGTGATCGGCGTGAACAAGTACCAGGTCGACAACGACGAGCAGATCGACGTGCTCAAGGTCGACAACGCCGGTGTCCGCGTCCAGCAGCTGGACAAGCTGCGCAGGCTCCGCGAGGAACGTGATCAGTCCGCTGTGGACTCCGCGCTGAACGCGCTGACGAACGCCGCGACGCAGGGCGGGAACCTCTTCGAGCTGGCCATCAGCGCGGCGCGTGCGAAGGCCACGGTCGGCGAGATCTCCGAGTCGCTCGGCAAGATCTGGGGGCGCCACTCGGCGCAGATCCGTACCATCTCCGGTGTCTACCGGCAGGAGGTCGGAGCCGTGTCCAATGTGGACGCCTGTCGCCAGGTCGTCGAGGAGTTCGCCGAGGCGGAGGGTCGTCGTCCGCGCATCCTGGTCGCCAAGATGGGGCAGGACGGCCACGACCGCGGCCAGAAGGTCATCGCGACCGCGTTCGCGGACCTCGGTTTCGACGTCGACGTCGGCCCGCTGTTCCAGACCCCGGACGAGGTCGCGCGCCAGGCGGTCGAGGCGGACGTCCACATCGTGGGCGTCTCGTCGCTGGCCGCGGGGCACCTGACGCTCGTGCCCGCGCTCCGCGAGGAGCTGGCGAAGCTCGGCCGCGAGGACATCATGATCGTGGTCGGCGGCGTCATCCCGCCGCAGGACTTCGACGAGCTCTACGCGGCGGGCGCGGCGGCCATCTTCCCGCCCGGCACCGTCATCGCGGACGCCGCCGCGGATCTGCTCCGCAAGCTCGCCGAAAACCTTGGACACGGCCCGACTTCGTCATGACACAGAGGACGATCGACGTCGGCGAGTACGCGAAGGGCGTGCTCGCAGGCAACCGGGGCGTGCTGGCGCGGGCGATCACGCTCGTCGAGTCGACCAGGGCCGACCACCGGGCGAAGGCGCAGGAGCTGCTGGTCGAGCTGCTGCCGAAGTCCGGCAACGCGATCAGGGTCGGCATCACCGGCGTGCCCGGTGTCGGCAAGTCGACTTTCATCGACGCGCTGGGCACCATGCTCACCGCCGCCGGTCATCGGGTCGCGGTGCTGGCGGTCGACCCGTCGTCGACCCGCTCGGGCGGCAGCATCCTCGGCGACAAGACCCGCATGGCGCGCCTCGCGGTCGACGAGAACGCCTACATCCGGCCGTCGCCGACGTCCGGCACGCTCGGCGGTGTCGCGCAGGCGACGCGCGAGACGATCGTGCTGGTCGAGGCCGCCGGGTACGACGTGGTGCTGGTCGAGACGGTCGGCGTGGGACAGTCCGAGGTGGCGGTCGCGAACATGACCGACTGCTCGTTGTTCCTGACCCTCGCCAGGACCGGTGACCAGCTCCAGGGCATCAAGAAGGGCGTGCTGGAGCTCGCGGACGTCATCGCGGTGAACAAGGCGGACGGTCCGTTCGAGCAGGACGCGCGCAAGGCCGCGCGGGAGCTCGCGGGCGCGCTGCGCATGCTGCGTCACCCGGAGGACCTGTGGCATCCCCCGGTTCTCACGTGCAGCGGCCTGTCCGGCGCCGGACTGGAAGCACTGTGGCAGAAGGTCCTGGAGCACCGCTCGACGCTGGCTGGTGCCGGCGAGCTGGAGGAGAAGCGCAGGCGTCAGCAGGTCGAGTGGACCTGGCAGATGGTGCGCGACCAGCTGTGGAACTCGGTGCGGACCAATCCCGGTGTGCGGGAGATGGTGCCCGAGTTGGAGCGTCAGGTCCGCGCGGGCGAACTCACTGCGACGCTTGCCGCGGAACGGATCCTGGCCGCATTCATTGCAAACTGACTGTCACCGCATAGCTGGTTTGGGTGACCTTCTATCGTGGTAATCGAGGTAGAGTTCTGGCCATGTCGAGGTTGTTGATGGCCTGCGTGCTCGTGTTGCTGGGTGTCTTCGCGGTCGGTGGAACAGCGACCGCCACCCCCGCCGGGCCAGGTACTGCCTCGGACTACTCGGAGGTCCACGCGGCGGCGCAGCCGACGCCGACGAACGGTCCGGACCTCAACCCTCCGCAAGAGGTTTCGCCTGAACAGAAGGCTGAGACCAAGAAGAAGTTGTGGGTCGGCGCGATCGCCGTCGCCATGTTCGCGTTGGTCTACTACCGCAACAAGAAGCGCTGGGCGCGCTGGCGGAAGAGGCGCGCGGCCGCGAAGGCCGCCCAGGGGTGAGGACGCGTATCTCACATCGTGAGAACGCATAGTCGAAATTTAGCACCCCGCCAGACCATTTGCGTCATGGTTGATCGGTACCACCGAACATTGCTTCGCCGCTTGGCGCTTGGCCGTGACCGGCCGTCCGGTTGATCACGTGGACCGCGCCTCGCCCGCTGGGCGGTGATGCAGGATGGACGCAAATGAGTACCGACTTGAAGATCAGCACTCGCTCGACCCTCGAGCGGTACTCGGACGCGCTGGTGCACCTGTCCCACTCGATTCACGCTGAACCCGAGCTCGCGTTCGCCGAGCACAAGAGCGTGGAGAAGATCGCGGGTCTGCTGGACGGTGAGGGTTTCAAGGTCGAACGCGGTGTCGCCGACCTGGAGACCGCGTTCACGGCCACCTACGGCGACGGCGAGCTGGTGCTCGGCCTGTGCGCCGAGTACGACGCGTTGCCCGAGGTCGGGCACGCCTGCGGCCACAACGTCATCGCCGCGAGCTCGGTCGGAGCCGCTCTCGCGCTGCGCGACGTGGCCGACCGGCTCGGCATCACCGTGCGCGTCATCGGCACACCGGCCGAAGAGGTCGGCGGCGGCAAGGTGCTCATGCTGGAACGCGGTGTCTTCGACGACGTCTCGTTCTCGATGATGGTGCACCCGGCGCCGTACGAGTCGTGCGCGGCGGGCAGTCTCGCCATCACCGATCTCGAAGTGCACTACAAAGGTCGTCCGTCCCACGCCGCCGCGGCGCCCCACCTGGGCGTGAACGCCGGCGACGCGATCACGGTCGCGCAGGTCGCGATCGGTTTGCTGCGCCCGCATCTCGAGCCCGGCCAGATGGTCAGCGGCATCGTGACGCGCGGCGGCACGGTGCCGAACGTAATACCCGCCCGGACATCAGCGATGTTCGACTTGAGGGCGGAGAATCTGGAATCGTTGAAGCGTCTGGAGAACCGGATCCAGGACTGCTTCAAAGCCGGGGCTTTGGCCACCGGCTGTACCCATGAGGTCGTGCAGGTCTCTCCGATCTACGCCGAGCTGACTCCTGACCCGTGGCTCGCTGACGCCTACCGGCGTGCGGCCACCGAGCTGGGGAGACGGCTGCTGAGTCCAGAACAGGAACAGCGCGAGAAGATCGGGAGCACCGACATGGGCAACGTGACACGTGTGTTGCCCGCAATCCACCCGACCATTGCCATCGACTGCGGAGACGCGGTGAACCACCAATCTGAGTTCGCGACCGCCTGCGCGTCGCCGTCCGCCGACCGGGCGTTGCTCGAGGGAGCACTCGCCATGGCCTGGACGACGATCGCGACAGCCACAGACCCCGAGCAGCGATCGCGACTGCTCGCGCGCGGAGGTGTGGCATGACGGTTCTGGACTCCCGACCCGATCTGCCCGGAGGACCTGGGGATGCGCTTCCTTCGGCTGTGGCTGAGGGGGCTGCCAAGGTGCTGGTGACCGAGCGTGGGGTCAGCATGTCCCCTGTGGACGACCTCGGGGAAGGGCGAGGGCCTTCGTGGCTCGACGACTGGCTGACCGCGAACGCGGCCGACGTCGTCGCGTGGCGCAGGCACCTCCACGCCAACCCCGAGCTCTCCCGACGCGAGTACAACACCACCGAGCTGGTCGCGGGTCTGCTCCGCTCCGTCGGGCTGAAGCCACGCGTCCTCCCCGGCGGAACGGGCCTGATCTGCGACGTCGGCTCCGGCCCCCGTTGCGTCGCGCTGCGCGCGGACATGGACGCGCTGCCGTTGTCGGAGAACACCGGACTGGACTTCGCGTCCACAGTGGACGGTGTGTCGCACGCGTGCGGTCATGACGCGCACACGACGGTGCTGATCGGTGCCGCACTGGCCCTGGCCGCGGCGACCGAGCTGCCCGGCCGTGTGCGCCTGATCTTCCAGCCCGCCGAGGAGGTCATGCCGGGCGGCGCGCTGGACGTGCTCGCCGCGGGCGGCCTCGACGGCGTGGAGCGGATCTTCGGCCTGCACTGCGACCCGCGCCTGCAGGTCGGCCGGATCGGCACCCGCATCGGCGCCATCACCTCGGCGTCCGACCTGCTGGAGCTGCGGCTGACCTCGCCGGGCGGGCACACGTCGCGCCCGCACCTGACCGCGGACCTCGTGCACGCGCTGGGCACCGTGATCACGGGCCTGCCGACCATGCTGTCCCGCCGGGTCGACCCGAGGTCTGCCACGGTGCTCGTCTGGGGTGCCGTGCACGCCGGTCAGGCGCCGAACGCGGTGCCGCAGGACGGCGTGCTGTCCGGGACGCTGCGCACCGGCGACCGCGACATCTGGGCCGAGCTGGAGCCGCTGGTCAAGGACCTGGTGACGGGTCTGCTGCTGCCCACCGGCGTCGGGTTCGACCTGCACCACCGGCGTGGCGTGCCTCCGGTCGTCAACGACCGCGAGTCGACCATGCTGCTGCGGGCGGGCATCGAGGCTGCTCTCGGCGACGACGCGCTGGCCGGCACGGAGCAGTCGTCGGGTGGCGAGGACTTCGGGTGGTACCTGGAGCACGTGCCCGGCTCGTTCGCCCGCCTCGGCGTGTGGAACGGCGTGGAGAAGCAGCGCGACCTGCACCAGCCGACGTTCGACCTCGATGAGCGCGCGCTGCTCGTCGGTGTCCGCGTGATGGTGCACGCCGCCCTGGCCGCGCTGGCCTGACGTTCTAGTGCTCAGGGCCACCTCCGCGCCGCGGAGGTGGCCCTGAGGCCGTTCTGGGGGTCTTTAGGGGCCGATTCCCCGGCACGGACGAGTGCGCAGGTCGGCGACGTAGTCGTCCGGCGCTCCCGCTGACTCGGCGGCGTCCGCGACCACGCCGATGTAGCGCGCCGACGGCAGGCCGCCCTCGTAGGCGTCCAGGACGTACAGCCAGGCCACCACCGAGCCTTCGAGGGTCTGCACCCTCAGGCGGATCTTCTTGTAGAGGCCCAGTGCACCTTCCCAGCGGTCCAGGCGCGACTCGTCCCGTGGGGACACGTCGTACAGGACGGCGAATGTTTGGGCGTCCGGATCTTCGACGATGGTGGCGAGCGCGCCCTCCCAGCCGAGGTCCTCGCCACCGAACGTCAGACGCCAACCGACGAGCCAGCCGGTCCCCGCCATGGGGGAGTACGGGGCTCGCTCCATCATCTGGTTCGGATCCATGTTCGACCCGTACGCGGCATAGAGCGGCACGTCCGACAGCGTAGCGACCCAACGATCAGCTTTTGGTACTGGAAGACCGGGCGACACGGACCAACACCTCACCGCGTACCGTGAGCACGGCTCGTCAAGCACCGAAAGAGGGGACTGATCGTGACCCGCATCGTCATCATGGGCGGCGGACCCGCAGGTTACGAGGCAGCTCTGGTCGCCGCGCAGCACGGCGCGGACGTGACCGTGGTGGAGAACGACGGCGCGGGTGGCGCGTGCGTCCTCTACGACTGCGTCCCGAGCAAGACCTTCATCGCCTCCGCCGGTGCGCGCAGCGCGTTCCGCAACGCCGGTGAGCTGGGCATTCAGACCAACAACGACCTCGCGAACGTGGACCTGCCGGTCGTGCACGGACGGGTGAAGGGCCTCGCGCTCGCCCAGTCCGCCGACGTCCGGGCGCGGCTCCAGCGCGAGGGCGTCCGCCTGATCAACGGCCGGGCGAAGTTCTGCGACGACAGCCGCGGCCTCGCCCAGCACCGGGTCGTCGCGACCAAGTCCGACGGCACCGACGAGATCCTCAGCGCGGACGTCGTGCTGATCGCCACCGGCGCCACGCCGCGGATCATCGAGGGCGCCGAGCCGGACGGCGAGCGCATCCTCACCTGGCGCCAGATCTACGACCTGCCCGAGCTCCCCGAGCACCTGGCCGTCATCGGCTCCGGTGTGACGGGTGTCGAGTTCGCCAGCGCGTACACCGAGATGGGCGTCAAGGTCACCATGGTGTCCAGCCGCGACCGCGTCCTGCCGCACGAGGACGCCGACGCGGCCGCCGTGCTGGAGGACGTGTTCGCCGAGCGCGGCACCGAGGTCGTCAAGCACGCCCGCGCGGACCGGGTCGAGAACACCGGCGAGGGCGTCAAGATCTACCTCGAGGACGGCCGCACGATCGAGGCCAGCCACGCGCTGATGACGGTCGGTTCCGTCCCGAACACCGGCGACATCGGCCTGGACAAGATCGGCATCGAGCTCGGGCGCGGCGGCTACATCCCGGTCGACCGGGTCAGCCGCACGAACGTCAGCGGCGTCTACGCGGCGGGCGACTGCACCGGTCTGCTGCTGCTCGCCAGTGTCGCGGCCATGCAGGGCCGCATCGCGATGTGGCACGCGCTCGGCGAGGGCGTGAACCCGATCAGGCTCAAGACCGTCGCCGCGAACGTCTTCACCAACCCCGAGATCGCCACGGTCGGCATCAGCCAGCAGGTGATCGACTCGGGTGAGGTGCCCGCGCGCACGATCATGCTGCCGCTGGCGACGAACCCCCGCGCCAAGATGGAGGGTCTGCGCCGCGGCTTCGTGAAGCTGTTCTGCCGCCCGGCCACCGGTGTGGTGATCGGTGGCGTCGTCGTGGCGCCGAACGCCAGTGAGCTGATCCTGCCCATCGCTCTCGCTGTGCAGAACCAGCTCACTGTCGAGCACTTGGCGACCACGTTCTCGGTGTACCCGTCACTGTCGGGTTCGCTCACCGAGGCGGGCCGCCAGCTCATGCGGCACGACGACCTGGACTAGGACCTACTCGACCCAGTCGAAGGTCTTGGTCACGGCCTTCTTCCAGTTGGCGTACTCGGCCGCGCGGCGGGTGTCGTCCATCGACGGCTCCCACTGCTTGTCCTGCGCCCAGTTCTCGCGGATGTCGTCCTCGCCCTTCCAGAAGTCGACCGCGAGCCCGGCCGCGTAGGCCGCGCCGAGTGCGGTCGTCTCCGCGACGACGGGACGGATCACCGGCACGCCGAGGATGTCCGCCTGGAACTGCATCAGCAGCTCGTTGACGACCATGCCGCCGTCGACCTTCAACGACGTCAGCGCGACACCGGAGTCCGCGTTCATCGCGTCGATCACCTCGCGCGACTGGAAGGCCGTGGCCTCCAGTACGGCACGCGCCAGGTGTCCCTTGTTGACGAACCGGGTGAGGCCGACGATCGCGCCGCGCGCGTCGGAACGCCAGTACGGCGCGAACAGGCCGGAGAACGCGGGCACGAAGTACGCGCCGCCGTTGTCCTCGACGGACCGCGCGTGCTCCTCGATCTCGGCTGCCGTGCCGATCATGTTGAGGTTGTCGCGCAGCCACTGGACGAGCGAGCCGGTCACCGCGATGGAGCCTTCGAGCGCGTAGACCGCCGCGTTGTCGCCGATCTTGTAGCAGACCGTCGTCAGCAGGCCGTTCTCGCTCATCACCTTCTCGGTGCCGGTGTTGAGCAGGACGAAGTTGCCGGTGCCGTAGGTGTTCTTGGCTTCACCGGGCGACAGGCAGGCCTGGCCGAACGTCGCGGCCTGCTGGTCGCCGAGGATGCCGGAGATCGGCACACCGGCGAGCGCGCCGCGTTCGCGGACGTTGCCGTAGATCTCCGACGACGAGCGGATCTCCGGCAGCATGGACATCGGGATGCCCATGTCGGCGGCGATCGAGGAGTCCCACGCCAGCGTGTCCAGGTCCATGAGCATGGTGCGCGACGCGTTGGTCGGGTCGGTGGCGTGCACGCCACCGTCCGGGCCACCGGTCATGTTCCACAGGACCCAGGTGTCCATGTTGCCGAACACCAGGTCGCCCGCTTCGGCCTTCTCCCGCGCACCCTCGACGTTGTCGAGGATCCAGCGGATCTTGGGGCCGGAGAAGTAGGTCGCCAGCGGCAGGCCGACCTTCGCCCGGTAGCGGTCCTGCCCGCCACCGAGCGCACCCAGCTCCTCGACGATCTTGTCGGTGCGCGTGTCCTGCCAGACGATCGCGTTGTACACCGGCTGCCCGGTGTTCTTGTCCCACACCACCGCGGTCTCGCGCTGGTTCGTGATGCCGACGGCGACGATGTCGCCGGTGGTCAGGTCTGCCTTGGCCAGTGCGCCCGCGGCGACCTGCCTGGTGTTCTGCCAGACCTCCATCGGGTCGTGCTCGACCCAGCCCGCCTTCGGGAAGATCTGCTCGTGTTCCTTCTGGTCGACCGAAACCACCCGGCCGGAGTGGTCGAAGATCATGCAGCGGGTCGACGTCGTGCCCTGGTCGATGGCGGCCACGTACTGGGGCATTACCGACTTCCTTTCGAAACGAACCGGGTCAGACCGGGAGAACCAGGTAGAGCAGCGCGGCGAGGGCGCCACCGATCAACGGCCCGACGACCGGGATCCACGAGTAGCCCCACTCGGCGGAACCCTTGCCGCTGATGGGGAGCACCGCGTACGCGATGCGCGGACCGAGGTCACGTGCCGGGTTGATCGCGTAGCCCGTGGGACCACCCAGCGAGTTGCCGATGCCGATGACGAGGAACGCCACGGCCGCGTAACCCAGCGCCGAGTTGCCGAACTGCGGCACGCCTTCAGTGGCTTCCTTGGCGCCGGGGCTGAGGAGGATCCACAGCAGCAGCACGAACGTACCGATGATCTCCGAAACGAGGTTCCACGGCACGCTCGGCACCGTCGGTCCGGTGCAGAAGATCCCGCGGGTGTTCTGCGGTTCTTCGTGCGTGTCGAACTGCATCTTGTAGGTCAGCCACGCGAGCACCGCGCCGAGGAAGGCTCCGAGCATCTGTCCCGCCCAGTAGACGGGAACCTTGCTCCAGTCGAGCTTGTCCGCGATCGCGAGGCCGAACGTGACGGCCGGGTTGATGTGCGCGCCGCTCGGTGCGGCCACGCTGGCGCCCGCGAAGACCGCGAAACCCCAGCCGAAGTTGATGAGCAACCATCCGCCGCCGGTGCCGAGCGTGTCCTTCAGGACCACGTTCGCGACCACACCGGCACCCATCAGGATGAGAATCGCCGTGCCCAGCGTCTCCCATACGAAGATCGCGCCCAAGCTCATCCGCCGACCTCCTTGTGCCTGTTCAAGGCAGGAGCGCACTGTCCGGTCCGGGCCGCGCTGCCCACCCAACAATGTGCTCGGACGCTACTTCCCCCGCTGATCAGTTGTCTACGTCAAGTACATGAGTAGGGGTCGTTTTTGGGCCATTGGGACCTGTCGTCCTCACCCGTGGGCGAACCCGTGTTGCTGCAGGTAACGTGAGGCGCGAGTCGTTCCCAGGGAGGCGTCTGTCGTGGCAACGCGCAAGAACGCAGCTGCAGCACCGCAAACCCCATCAGCCCCTCCGATCACCGGCAGGCTCGGCCCGTCGGAGCGGGAGGAGGCGTGGTCGCGTCTGGGGTCGGAGACGTTCGACCTGGTGGTCATCGGCGGTGGTGTGGTCGGTGTGGGCGCCGCGCTCGACGCCGCGACGCGCGGCCTGCGGGTCGCGCTCGTCGAGGCGCGCGACCTCGCGTCCGGCACGTCGAGCCGGTCGAGCAAGTTGTTCCACGGCGGACTGCGCTACCTGGAGCAGCTGGAGTTCGGTCTGGTGCGGGAAGCGTTGCGGGAGCGGGAACTCCTGCTCAACCGCATCGCGCCGCACCTGGTGAAGCCGGTGGCGTTCCTGTACCCGCTGACCAACCGGATCTGGGAGCGGCCGTACACCGCGGCCGGCCTGTTCCTCTACGACTCCATGGGCGGCGCGCGGTCCGTGCCGGGCCAGAAGCACTTCACGCGGGCAGGCGCGCTACGCCTCGTGCCCGCGTTGAAACGCGACGTGCTCATCGGCGGGATCCAGTACTACGACGCACAAGCCGACGACGCGCGGCACACGATGATGGTCGGCCGCACCGCCGCGCACTACGGCGCCGTCGTGCGAACCTCGACCCAGGTCGTCGGTTTCCTGCGCGAGGCGGACCGGGTGTCCGGTGTGCGCGTGCGCGACGTCGAGGACGGCCGCGAGACCGAGGTGCGCGCGCACGCGGTGATCAACGCGACCGGCGTGTGGACCGACGAGCTGCAACGGCTTTCGGGTTCTCGCGGCAGGTTCCGGGTGCGCGCGTCGAAGGGCGTGCACATCGTCGTGCCGCGCGACCGCATCGTCGCCGAGTCCGGGATGATCCTGCGCACCGAGAAGTCCGTCCTGTTCGTCATCCCGTGGCGCAACCACTGGATCATCGGCACCACCGACACGGACTGGAACCTCGACCTCGCGCACCCGGCCGCGACCAAGAAGGACATCGACTACCTGCTGGAACACGTGAACTCCGTGCTCGCGACACCGTTGACGGTCGACGACATCGAGGGCGTCTACGCGGGACTGCGGCCGCTGCTGGCCGGTGAGTCCGAGTCGACGTCGAAGCTCTCGCGCGAGCACGCTGTCGCGCGCGTCTCGCCGGGCCTGGTCGCGATCGCGGGCGGCAAGTACACGACGTACCGCGTGATGGGCGCGGACGCCGTGGACGCCGCGTCGGTCGACGTGCCCGGCCGCATCCAGCCGTCCATCACGGACAAGGTCCCGCTCGTCGGCGCGGACGGCTACCACGCGCTGGTGAACCAGGCGGACCAGCTGGCGACCAAGCACGGCCTGCACCCGTACCGCGTGCGGCACCTGCTGGACCGCTACGGCTCGCTGGTGCACGAGGTGCTCGGCATGGCGTCGGGCAACCCCGAGCTGCTCAAGCCGATCCCGGCCGCACCGGACTACCTCCAGGTCGAGGCCGTCTACGCCGCGTCGCACGAGGGCGCCATGCACCTCGAGGACGTGCTGACCCGGCGCACCCGCATCTCCATCGAGTACCCGCACCGCGGCGTCGACTCGGCGGAGGCGGTGGCGCGGCTCGTCGCGCCGGTGCTCGGGTGGGACGAGGACGCGATCAAGCGCGAGGTCGAGGTGTACAACGCGCGGGTGGACGCGGAGCGTGCTTCGCAGACGGAGCCGGACGACTCGGCTGCGGACGCGGTGCGCGCGGCGGCACCTGAGGCGAGGGCGCAGTTGATCGAGCCGGTGAGCTGACCGCAGTGAGTTGGTCGTGAGTGATCAGGAGGCCTCTAGCACTCCTGATCACTCACGACCCCTGTAGACAAGTGCGCCGAGGCCTCGGCGAGCAGCTCGGTGAGGTGGTGGTGCAGCCGCCGGGCGTCGATGGGCGACATCGTGCTCCACGGCTGCTGCCCCGGCGTGCTGCGCCGCATCTGGAGGTAGCGGCCCTTGGGGGTGTCGAAGAAGCTGATCACGCGGTCGGGGCGGACCCGCTTGCCCCACTTGTCGCGGGCGGCGGCGCCGAACTGGCCGCGTGAGGTCACCTCGCGCACCATCTCGGAGAGCGTGTGGGCGTCGTCCTGCCGCACGCCGCGCGAACGCAGCTCGGACTCCAGCTGCTCGGGGGACTGGGCCTTCGCGGCGGAGGCGTCCAGGTCCGCCGACGGCAGGGTCACCGAGTGGCCCTCGCCCGCCGGTTGCGCCGGCAGCACGGACAGCGCCTCGCGGGGCAGGCCCTCGTAGGCCGCGGGCCGCAGGGAGATCTGGTCGTTGTCGAGCACCGCCAGCACGGCTGACTGGCCCTTGGCCGCCGCCAGGACGCGCACGCTGCGGCCCAGCCACAGTCGCCCGTCCACCTCCTGCTGCGGGCGGTTGAGGATGTGCAGCAGGTCTTCCAGCATCGGGTCGAGCGAGCGTCGGCCGCCGAGACCGCGCGATTCCAGCGCGGCCCACGCCTTGTCCTCCAGCGCGCGCCGTTCCTCGCGGGTCTTGCCCGGTGACGGCACCTTCAGCACCAGCGGCATCATCTCGAGCCTCAGGTGCTCCCAGAGCACGTCGAACTCGAGCGTCGACACGCTCACCGGGTCACGCAGGTCGTTCGTCCCGAGGTCCAAGCCGAACATGGTCATCAGTCGGTCGTGCTCTCCCCGATCACGGGCAACGTGTAGCTGCCGACACCGTAGATGTCGTCGGTCTCCCGGAGGTAGTCGGCGGCCTGGTGGACCGTCTCCTCTTCCTCCTCGTCGCGCCGCGCGCCCATCCCGCCGAACGGGTCGAACGCCGGTGGTGCCGGAGCGACGGTCCGCTTGTGGACCGTGTCCGACGAGCCGCCACCGATCGTCCCCGCCCCGCCCATCAGCGGTGCGGCGGAGTTCTGCGCGACAGCCGCCTGCTGCCCGGCCACGACCGCGCCCGCGGCCGATGAGCTCGCGGCGGTCGAGTCCGGGGCCAGCTGGTCCTTCTTGGCGACCTTGCGCTGCGCCTGACCGGGCACGACCGCACCGGACGTGCCGACGGAGCCGGCACCGCCGGAGGCCGAGCTGACCGAGGTCGACCCGCCGGACGTGTGCACGGCGGGCGCACCGGACGTGCGCGTCGTCGAGCCGCTCGTGGAAGTGGAACCGGGACCGGACGCGGAGCGAGCCGGTGGCACCGCGGCACCGCGGCCGGCAGCAGAACCCGCGCGCCGGGCGGGCACACCGGCGGTGCCGTGCGACCCGAGTCCGAACACCGGGGCGGCGCCCATGACACCGGGCCCGTCGGCCCGCACGGGGCCGGAAGCGTTGATCACCAGCTGCGGCGGCTGGTGGAACTGCCCGAGGGTCGAGGTGTTGGCGGTGGTGCTGGACGCATAGGTCGACATCACCTCGCGCGCGCGGTTCTCCGCCGCGTCGGCCGCCTGTTCCTGCTTCTCGTGGTCGGTCTGCCCGCCGAACAGGTGCGTCAGTCCGCTGACCAGCGCGTTCGGCTGCTCGGCCGTCACCGCCACCGGCGGCGGCATGTCCGAGCGCGCCTTGCTGATGTGGTCGGCCTGCAGCTCGGCGGAGATCCGCATGACCTCGGAGCCGGTCCGCGCGTCGTCGGCCCACGTGGCGAGCGGGTTCAGCCCGGCCCGCGCGACGTCCGCGGCCTTGCCCTCCCAGGACGCGCCGGAGCCCGTGATGCCGGCGTGCAGATCGCCGTTGATCTCCGTCAGCGCGGCCGACACCCCGGCCCAGCGCTCCATCGACGCGTGCGACGCCGACGGGCCCGGTCCGGCGTTGATGCTCTTGTACAGCTCCTCGTGGCTGTAGCCCTGCCAGCGGTGTTCGACCATCAGCAGCCGCCCTTGTTCATCAGCCCGGTGTTGTCACCCTCGATGACCCGGTACTGGCGTTCGACCTCGTCGAGCGAGTCCATGGCCTGCTTGAGCTGCTTCTGGTAGTTCTGCAGCGCCTCCAGGGCGGAGTCGCCCGAGGACACCGAGCGCTCGTTGAAGATCTCGGCCGCCTCGGCGGACACCGGGTCGCCTGCCCACGGCCGCACCCTGAACTCGGTCACCGCGAGCTCGATCTGCTTGTCGAGTTTCGTCAGCGCCGTCGAGAACGCGTTGCGCAGCGTGGGGATCGAACCCGGCTCGACGTTCAGCGCGTGCTGAACGGGAGGCAGGGCATCCGCTCCGCTGGTTCCTCCAGGCGGCATGGCGCGACCTCCGGCGGGTGAGTGCACGAACGTTTCGACACTCTAACCACAGGGCGTGACGCTGTGGAGTGGCCTGCGTGACATCCGCCCGTGTGGGTCAGCGCGTGTGCAGCAAACCGGCGAGCGCCGCCTCGGCCACTCGCGTCGCACCCAGACACAGATGATCTTGCTGCGTGGGCGTGGAATTGCCGCCGTCACGGAACATGACGTCGAGGAACTGTCCTTCGGCCACGTCGATCTCGACGTTGCACAGCTGCTCCATGCCGGGTGTGCGGACAGTGACGGCCGGGAAGCCGCTGACGACACCCACCTGAGCGTCGACCTGGGCGTTGTCGCTGAGCCAGACGTCCACCCCGGACGCCGTCACGAGCGCCAGCCGCGCCACGTTGCCGCCCCGCAGGCCGCGGATCGTGCACGCCCGCGCGTTGCCGAAGCTCGGCTCCACGTACGCGGTCGGCTTGCTGTCCAGTCCGAGCTGGGTGAGCTGGTCGGCGTTGAGCACCGCGCACGGGTCGACGGCGTCCAGCGGCACCTCCTGCGGCCGCGGCGGCAGCGTCACGGTGCTCGACGTCGTCGTCGGCGGGGGAGGCGGATCACCCTTGTCAGCCCGCTGCTCGGGGAGCGCGGTGCAGGCCGACGAGAGCAGAGCGGTCAGCACGAGCAAGGTCGCCGTCGTCCGCATGGCCGGTCACCGTAGCTGTTCTGGTGTCGGGTCGGTGGCCAGCCGCGACCACAGCAACATGTCTTCGCGCTGGTCATCGATGATCTTCTCTTCGCGAAGACGCCCCTCCAGGGTGAATCCGCACTTCTCCGCGACGCGCTGCGACGGCTTGTTGTTCACCCCGCACCGGTACGTGACGCGGTGCAGCTCGGCCGCCTGGAACGCCCACGGCAGCACCGCGTTCAGCGCCGTGACCGCGACGCCGCGCCCCCGGTGCCGGGGGTGGGTCCACAGCGTCACCTCGGCGAGGCCGTCCCGCGCGTAGACGTCCCGCAGCGTCACGTCGCCGAGCAGCTCGGCGGTGACCGCGTCGCAGATCGCCCAGGAGAAAGCCACGTCGCGCTCCCACTGGCGGCCGCGGAACCCGATGTACGCCCGAGCGGCCTCCGGGCTGTCGATGCCGAAGCTCGGCAGCCAGCGCTGGGTCTCGGGATCGGCGAACGCCTCGGCGATGGCGAACGCGTCCTCGATCCGGTCGTCCGACCGCAGTGCGCGCAGGTAGAACTCACCCGCGTTGATCTCAACTGGTTCCACGCCGAGCAGGCTAATGGTCGCTGGTGAACCCGTCGTACCGTTCCGCCAGCTCGTCGAGCGTCACCCGGTGCGCGGCAGCGGGCGAACCGTCCGGCGCGGTCGTCAGCTCGACGACCCAGTCCACGGCCTCGGCGTCGTCCTCGCCGGCCAGCATGTCGCGGTGCACCGCGCACGGCGACCAGCCCTCGCCTGCCAGCTCCCGCGCCAGTTCCTCCGCGTCGTCGCGGTCCGGCAGCACCAGCAGCACCATCGCGGGCACGAGCTCCCGCGCCAGCAACGCGTCCCGCAGCGCCTCGGTGTCCGGGACGTGCACGGCATCGATGCCCAACGCCCGTGCCGCGTCGACGTTCTTGGCGCTGTCGTCGCAGAAGACCGTGTGCTCTGGTCGGTAGCCCAGCACGTCGAGTGCGCGCTGGAACGCCTCGGGAGCCGGTTTCGCCACACCCATGCGGGCCGACGACACGACCGCGTCGACCTCCCGGTCCAGCCCGAGCAGCCGCAGATCGGACTCCAGCCGCGTGGTGGCGTTGCTCAGCAGCGCCACGTGGCACCGCTGCCGCGCGGCGCGCACCAGCGCGACCGCTTCACCGATCACCTCGCCCGCGTCGTTCCACGAGGCGGCCCGCGGAACGCGCTCGGCGACCGCGGCCCGCCACTGCTCGTCGGTGATCGCGCCGGTGACGGCCGCGTGCAGCAGCGCAGGCTCGAACGCGACCTCGAGAATCGCCGGGTCGGTCGCGGTGAACCGGCGCAGGACCCCGTCGAGGTCCAGCAACAGCAACGGTTTCAGCGCGGCCGCCTGCCCTGCGCCGCGCCGAACAGCATCGCCGCGATGGGGATGATCAGCAGCAGCAACCACAGCTTCGTGAAGAACACGAGCGCGACGACAGCGAGCCCGATCGCCGGGATCACCGCGCCCTGCCACCTCGGCACGGGGGAGACGGCGCCGCTGTCCTGCGGGTACAACGGCATGGGCATGCCGAACGTCGGCCGCGGGTCGGGGAGGTCGGTGAACAACGCGAGCAGCTCACCGCGCGTCTTGGCCGTGGTGATCTTCGCGGAGCGCTCGCCGTACTCCTCCACGTCGATGCGCCCGGCCGACATGTGCTCACCGAGCACCTGCAGGGCCTGGCTTCGCTCGTCGTCACCGATCCGGATGTCCCGCGGCGGGATCTCGCTCACACCGTCAATCCTAGGCGCGTCCCGCCGCGGGGCCGGTCACTCAGTCCTTGATCTCACAGATGACGGTGCCCTGGGTGATCGGATCGCCGGGCGCGGCCGCCAGACCCGTCACGGTGCCCGCCTTGTGGGCCGTCACCGGGTTCTCCATCTTCATGGCCTCCAGCACGACGATCAGCTCGCCCGCCTCGACCTGCTGGCCGTCCTCGACGGCGACCTTCACGATCGTGCCCTGCATCGGCGCGGCCACCGCGTCACCGGAGACGGCGGCCGTGGCCTTGCCCGCCCGCTTGCGCGGCTTGGCCTTGGCGCTCTTCGCGCCGCCACCGCCACCACCGATCGCGAGGTCACCGGGCAGCGACACCTCGAGGCGACGGCCACCGACCTCGACCACGACGGTCTGGCGCGGCGTCTCCTCGTCGGACTCGGCGGCGCCACCGCTGAACGGCTCGACCGTGTTGTCCCACTCGGTCTCGATCCACCGGGTGTGCACGGTGAAGCCCTCGGACTTCTCGGCGGTGAACGCCGGGTCGCGCACGATCGCGCGGTGGAACGGCAGCACGGTCGCCATGCCGTCGACGACCATCTCGTCCAGCGCGCGGCGCGCGCGGGCGAGCGCCTGGTCGCGGTCCTCACCGGTGACGATCAGCTTGGCGAGCAGCGAGTCGAACTGGCCGCCGATCACCGTGCCGCTCTCGACACCGGCGTCCACCCGGACGCCGGGGCCGGACGGGGCGGTGAACGTCGTGACGGTGCCCGGTGCGGGCAGGAAGCCGCGGCCGGCGTCCTCGCCGTTGATGCGGAACTCGATGGAGTGCGCACGCGGCGCGGGGTCCTCGGTGAAGCGCAGCCGCTCGCCGGCGGCGATGCGGAACTGCTCGCGCACCAGGTCGATGCCGGTGGTCTCCTCGGAGACCGGGTGCTCGACCTGCAGTCGCGTGTTCACCTCGAGGAACGAGATGGTGCCGTCGACGGCGACGAGGTACTCGACGGTGCCGGCACCGTGGTAGCCGGCCTCCTTGCAGATGGCGCGCGCGGAGGTGTGGATGGACGCGCGCTGCTCGTCGGTGAGGAACGGCGCGGGCGCCTCCTCGACCAGCTTCTGGTGGCGGCGCTGCAGCGAGCAGTCGCGGGTGCCGACGACGATCACGTTGCCGTGCGTGTCCGCGAGGACCTGGGCCTCGACGTGGCGCGGCTTGTCCAGGTAGCGCTCGACGAAGCACTCGCCGCGGCCGAAGGCGGTGACCGCCTCGCGGACGGCGCTGTCGAACAGCTCGGGGATCTCCTCCAGCGTGCGGGCGACCTTGAGTCCGCGACCGCCACCACCGAACGCCGCCTTGATGGCGACCGGGAGACCGTGTTCCTGCGCGAAGGCGATGATCTCGTCCGGCCCGGACACGGGGTCCTTGGTGCCGGGGACGAGCGGCGCGCCCGCGCGCATCGCGATGTGCCGCGCGGTGACCTTGTCACCCAGGTCGCGGATCGCCTGCGGCGTCGGGCCGATCCAGATGAGGCCCGCGTCCATCACGGCCTGGGCGAACTCGGCGTTCTCGGAGAGGAAGCCGTAGCCGGGGTGCACCGAGTCCGCGCCGGAGCGCTTGGCGACGTCCAGCAGCTTGTCGACGGAGAGGTAGCTCTCGCCGGGCGTGTTGCCGCCGAGCGCGAACGCCTCGTCGGCCAGCCGGACGAAAGGTGCGTCCCTGTCCGGGTCCGCGTAGACCGCGACACTGGCCAGCCCGGCGTCCCGACAGGCGCGGATGACCCGGACGGCGATCTCACCGCGGTTGGCGACGAGGACCTTGCGCAGCGACACGACGTCCTACCTCCCTGAACTCGCGAGTAACTTGAGCTGGGTTCGAAGTTTACGGACGTTCGCCCGCCGCACCAGGGAGAGCCACCTCACTCCGGACGCGGATCGGGAACAATCACGCCGTGCGCACCTCCAAGCCCGTGCTGGTCACCGCGATCGCCGCTGCTCTCGTGACGGCAGCGGGCATGGCGTACGCGTACGCCCAGCGTCCGTCAGCCCAGGACGAGGCGGGTGGCGACGCCAACCTGCGGTGCGGGACGACCGTCTGCCAGTCCGTCATCGGTCGCGGCGTCGACGGCGACATGGTCGAGGCGCTGACCGGTGCCGGCGGCGGCCGGATCAGGGTGACCAACTCGTCCGGGGCGTTCTTCATCTTCGAGATGACGATCGCCGAGGCCGGCGCGAAGGTGGAGGGCGACAAGGCGCTGGAGTGCGCGACGGCGCCGTCGGTCGACGTGTGCCTGGTGCGCGGCACGAAGGGCGCCGACGTGCTCGGCGAGGCGCTGGTGCGGCGCGGCGGCGTGTGGAGCAGGGTGTCCGCCACGTACCTGTCGACCGGTGCCTACCTGGCGCTGCACGACGTCGACAAGGACGGCGTGGTCGACGTCGTCGCCGTTCAGCGCGGCTGCGAGGGGAAGTGCGCGTTCACGCAGGTCTTCCGGGTGGTCGGCGACGACCTGGGCTGCACGCCGCCCGTCGACACGGCGGAGCAGGCCAACCGCACGCCGGAGCTGTCGCAGTTGCGCCCCTGTGCCGAGGCTTAGCAGTCCACGCGTCGGCTGCTCAGGCCCGAGAGCCCTCGGATGATGGCTTCGCGGCAGCGGGTCTCGCCGTCCACGTGCATCCGCATCCGGAGGTAGACGACGCCGTCGTCCTTGCTCGTCCGGTCGACGACCTCGACCTCATCGCTGCCGACGAACTGCCCGGCGCGCGCGGCGGCGGCGACGTCGGAGAGGAGGCGCTGCTCGGCCCGGTCCACGTGGTCGGCGAACGGCCAGAACGGCACGCCGTACGCGATGGGGTCGCTGGCGAGCACCTGCCCCACGCCCCACGACCCGGCGACAGCCCCGAGCACCGCGAGCACGGCGAGGATCCGCCGACGCCGGCCTTCGCGTCCCGATCCGCGTTCGGTCAGTACGAGTACCCGGCGATTCACAACAAGAGCTTGCCCGCGCAACCGCCACACCCGCATCGGTAGTACTACGTGCTCTGACAAACTCACGCCGTGCGCGTAGTCCTCGCTTCCCAGTCGCCCGCCCGTCTCAACGTCCTGCGCTCCGCCGGGGTCGACCCCGAGGTGCGGGTGTCCGGCGTGGACGAGGAGGAGCTGCAGGCGTCACTCGACAACCCGACCCCGGCCGAGATCGTGGTCGCCCTGTCGAACGCGAAGGCCGAGGTCGTCGCGACTTCCGTCGAGGGTGACGCGGTGGTGATCGGCTGCGACTCCATGCTGGAGTTCGACGGCGAGGTCGTCGGCAAGCCCGCCACCGTCGAGGTCGCCCGCGACCGCTGGCAGCGCATGGCTGGCAAGACCGGCGTCCTGATCACCGGCCACACCGTGCTGCGCGTGTCCGCGGGCGAGATCACCGCGCGCGCCTCGTCCGCCGAGCCGACGACCGTCCGCTTCGGCACCCCGACCGACCGCGAGCTGGAGGCCTACCTGGCGTCCGGCGAACCGATGCACGTGGCGGGCGCGTTCACGATCGACGGCCGCGGCGGCTGGTTCGTCGACGGCCTCGACGGCGACCACTCCAGCGTCATCGGCATCAGCCTCCCGCTGACCCGCCGCCTGCTGGCGTCCGTCGGGGTCTCGATCGCCGACCTCTGGTAGATCCTCGTCACATTTCCCCTGATCAGGGAAGGTCTCGTCGTTGCTCGGGTGTTGAGCCTGGCGATGAACGAGTTGCTGACGCGTCGCCGTCACATCGACCTGGGTCGCAGGACGACCGCGGGCTGTACGGGCTGAACCGCCCCCAGCCCTCGTTCGCTCATCCCCTGCAGGAGATCCTGTGTCGCTCGTCAGCACCTACCGCAAGCCGAAGGTATTCGGCACCGCCGTCCTCGCCGCCCTCGTACTGGGCGCACTCGCCGGCTGGCTCGGCAAGAACACCTGGGTCGCGTCCGCGCTCGACCGCATCGGTGACGTCTTCACCAGCCTGTTGCAGCTCACCGTCATCCCGCTCGTCTTCACCGCGATCATCGTCGGCATCACGTCGCTGCGCGGCCTCGGTGGCGGGCGCACCGCCGCCCGGCTCGGCGGGAAGACCTTCCTCTGGTTCGGGATCACGTCCTTCATCGCCGTGCTCATCGGGCTCGCGATCGCGTTGATCTTCAAGCCTGGGCTCGGAGTGCAGGTGACGCCCAGCCAGGCCGCGGTCGACAAGCTCGCCGCTCGTGCTTCCGGGTCGTGGAGCGGACTTCTGGACAGCCTGATCCCGTCCAACCTGTTCGCCGCCTTCACCGAGGGCGAGGTGCTGCAGGTCGTGTTCATCGCCGTGCTGGTCGGGTTCGCCGCCTACGCTCTGGGTGAGAAGGCCGCGCCGTTCGTCGCGTTGAACCAGTCGGTGTTCGACCTGGTGCAGAAGGTCGTCGGGTGGATCATCCTGCTGGCGCCGCTCGGTGTGTTCGGGTTGATCGGCAACGCCTTCGCCACCTACGGCAACGCGTTCGTGCGACCGCTGTTCTCGTTGATCGCCGCGGTGTACGGCGGGACGTTGCTCGTGTTGTTCGTCGTGTACCCGTTGCTGCTCAAGTTCGTCGGGCGTGTCAGTCCCGTTGAGTTCTTCCGCAAGGCTTGGAACGCCATCCAGTTCGCGTTCGTGTCTCGGTCCTCCGGCGCTACGTTGCCGTTGAGCCGTCAGGCTGCTGTGGACCTCGGGGTGCCTTCCAACTACGCGTCGTTCGCCGTGCCGTTGGGGACTACGACCAAGATGGACGGTTGCGCTGCCGTTTACCCCGCTATTGCGACTGTCTTCATCGCCAACCTGTTCGGGGTTCAGCTCGGGGTTTGGCAGTACGTGGGGATTGTGGCTGTCGCGGTGTTCGGGGCTCTTGCCACTGCCGGGACCACCGGGTGGTTCACCATGCTCACGCTGACGTTGAGTGTGGTTGGGTTGCCGCCTCAGGTGATCGCCACCGGTGTTGCTGTCGTGTACGCGATCGACCCGATCTTGGACATGATCCGGACTGCTACCAACGTCGCCGGGCAGATCACCGTGCCGGTGCTGGTGGCGCGGAGCGAAGGTCTGATCTCCGACGGTGCCCCTGAGGACGCGCCGGTGGCCGTCCCCGTGGCTGCCTGACCTCCTGGTGCGGGGTGGTTGGGGCTCCCGCCCCTTGCCCCCGGCCGGGGCTCCGCCCCGGACCCCGGCACCACCGGAGGCCTGTGCTTGCTTTTCGTAGATGGTTGCTTGGTGGTTTGTGCGCCTTCGGCGCTCTGGGTTCTTCTCGTGTGACATGGCACGATCACGCACGTGACCAGCACACCTGCCGAGGCGCAGCGTCTGCGTGACCTCGCCCTGCTGCGCCGGGTCCGCGACCGGATGGATCGGGAGTACGCGCAGCCGCTGGATGTCGAGGCGCTCGCACGTGGCGTGAACATGTCGGCGGGTCACCTCAGCCGCCAGTTCAAGCTGGCTTACGGAGAGTCGCCGTACAGCTACCTGATGACGCGGCGCATCGAGCGTGCGATGGCGCTGTTGCGTCGTGGCGACCTGAGTGTCACCGAGGTCTGCTTCGCGGTCGGCTGCCAGTCGCTGGGTACTTTCAGCACGCGCTTCACCGAGCTCGTCGGCATGCCGCCCAGTGCCTACCGGCAGGAGGCGGCGCTGGAGACCGAGGGCATGGCGCCGTGCGTCGCCAAGCAGGTCACCAGACCGGTCAGGAATCAAGAAGCGCGGGCTTCGACCCCGACTTAGTGTTTCCGCCATGGACGTCAACATTCACGCGAGCTTCCTCCCGCACAACGACCCGGCCGCCGCGATCGCCTTCTACCGCGACACTCTCGGCTTCGAGATCCGCAACGACGTCGGCTACAACGGGATGCACTGGATCACCGTCGGTCCCGCGAACCAGCCCGACACGAACATCGTGTTGTACCCGCCGGAGGCCACGCCCGGTCTCACCGACGACGAGCGCAGGCTCATCACCGAGATGATGGCCAAGGGCACCTTCGGCAACGTCAGCCTGGCGACCAAGGACCTCGACGGCTACTTCGACCAGCTGCAGGCCAAGGGTGCCGAGGTCGTCCAGGAACCGACCGACCAGCCGTACGGCGTGCGCGACTGCGCATTCCGCGACCCCGCGGGAAACCTCATCCGCATCCAGGGACTGAGCTGACGCGGACAGATGGAGACACCGGTGAGCAAGCCCAAGAAGACGACTGAGCAGCACGACGCCGACAGTCACGACCTGATTCGCGTGCACGGCGCGCGTGAGAACAACCTCAAGGACGTCAGCATCGAGATCCCGAAGCGCCGGCTCACGGTGTTCACCGGGGTCTCGGGCTCGGGCAAGAGCTCGCTGGTGTTCGACACGATCGCCGCCGAGTCGCAGCGGCTGATCAACGAGACGTACAGCACGTTCGTGCAGGGTTTCATGCCGACGCTGGCGCGGCCCGAGGTCGACGTGCTCGACGGGTTGACCACCGCGATCATCGTGGACCAGCAGCGGATCGGGTCCGACCCCCGTTCCACCGTCGGCACCGCGACCGATGCGAACGCGATGCTGCGCATCCTCTTCAGCCGGCTCGGCAAGCCGCACATCGGTACGCAGCAGGCGTTCTCGTTCAACGTCGCCTCGATCAGCGGAGCGGGTGCGGTCACGATCGAGAAGGCCGGGCAGAAGGTGAAGGAGCGGCGCAGCTTCAGCATCACCGGCGGCATGTGCACGCGCTGCGAGGGCCGGGGGTCGGTGAACGACATCGACCTGACCCAGATCTACGACGACAGCAAGTCGCTCAACGACGGCGCGGTCACGATCCCCGGCTACAGCATGGACGGCTGGTACGGCCGCATCTACCGCGGCAGCGGGTTCTTCGACCCGGACAAGCCGATCAGCAAGTTCACCAAGAAGCAGCTGCACGACCTGCTGTACAAGGAACCGACCAAGATCAAGGTCGACGGCATCAACCTGACCTACGCGGGGCTGGTCCCGCAGATCCAGAAGTCGTTCCTCTCCAAGGAGGTCGACGCGCTGCAGCCGCACATCCGCGCCTTCGTGGAGCGGGTGGTGACGTTCCAGACGTGTCCTGAGTGCGACGGCACCCGGCTCAGCGAGCTGGCCCGGTCGTCGAAGATCAAGAAGATCAGCATCGCCGACGCCTGCGCGATGCAGATCAGCGACCTCGCCGAGTGGGTGCGCGGGCTGAAGGAGCCGTCCGTCGCGCCGCTGCTGACGACGCTCGTGCGCACGCTCGACTCGTTCGTCGAGATCGGGCTCGGCTACCTCAGCCTGAACCGCGCGACGGGCACGCTGTCCGGGGGTGAGGCGCAGCGCACCAAGATGATCCGCCACCTCGGGTCGGCGCTCACCGACGTCACCTACGTCTTCGACGAGCCGACGATCGGCATGCACCCGCACGACATCCAGCGGATGAACGCCCTGCTGCGGCAGTTGCGCGACAAGGGGAACACCGTGCTGGTCGTGGAGCACAAGCCGGAGGCGATCGCGATCGCCGACCACGTCGTCGACCTCGGCCCGCGGGCGGGTACCGAGGGCGGCCAGGTGGTGTTCGAGGGCACCGTCGAGGGACTGCGGGCGAGCGGCACGCTCACCGGGCGGCACCTGGACGACCGCGCCTCGCTGAAGGAGTCGGTGCGGACGCCGTCGGGTGCGCTGGAGGTGCGCGGCGCCGACACCCACAACCTGCGGAACGTCGACGTGGACATCCCGCTCGGCGTGCTGACCGTGATCACCGGGGTGGCGGGCTCCGGCAAGAGCTCGCTGATCCACGGCTCGGTGTCCAAACGGGACGGCGTGGTGCTGGTCGACCAGACCCCGATCCGCGGCTCCCGGCGGAGCAACCCGGCGACCTACACCGGCCTGCTCGAGCCGATCCGCAAGGCGTTCGCCAAGGCCAACGGCGTGAAGCCCGCGTTGTTCAGCGCGAACTCCGAGGGCGCCTGCCCCGCCTGCAACGGTGCCGGCGTCATCTACACCGACCTGGGGATCATGGCTGGTGTCGCCGCCACCTGCGACGTGTGCGAGGGCAAGCGGTTCGACGCGGACGTGCTGGAGTACCACCTCGGCGGCCGCGACATCAGCGAGGTGCTCGCGATGTCGGCGACCGAGGCCGAGAAGTTCTTCGGCACCGGCGAGGCGCGCACGCCCGCCGCGCACGCCGTGCTCGAACGGCTCGTCGACGTCGGGCTCGGCTACCTCACCATCGGCCAGCCGCTGACCACGCTGTCCGGCGGCGAGCGGCAGCGGCTCAAGATGGCCACCCACATGGGCGACAAGGGCGGCGTCTACGTGCTCGACGAACCGACCACCGGCCTGCACCTCGCCGACGTCGAGCACCTGCTCGCCCTGCTCGACCGGCTCGTCGACGCGGGCAAGTCGGTCATCGTCATCGAGCACCACCAGGCGGTCATGGCGCACGCCGACTGGATCATCGACCTCGGTCCCGGTGCGGGCCACGACGGCGGCAAGGTCGTCTTCGAGGGCACGCCCGCCGACCTCGTCGCCAAGCGCTCCACCCTCACCGGTGAGCACCTGGCGGACTACGTCAGCGCCTGACCGAACCGACGGGGGCACCTGCGTGCAGGTGCCCCCGTCGTCGTCAGCCTGGGAAACCCGAGGCGCGCCAGGCGCCCGGTCCGTGCTGCACGGGCCGCCGCACCAGCCGCGACCGATCCGCCCACGCGGACCGGCGCGCGGGTGCGTCGGCGGCCGGGGCGGCCGAGGCCAGCCCGGCCACCACGGCGGTCAGCGCCGCCAGCTCGTGGTCGTCCGGCGTGCCGCGCACCAGCCGCAGCAGAGGCCGCTCCGCTTCGCCGCTCACAGCGGGATGTTCCCGTGCTTCTTGGGCGGCAACGTCTCCCGCTTGTCCCGCAGGATCGCCAGCGACCGCGCGACGTACCCGCGCGTGTAGGACGGCGGGATCACCGAGTCGACGTACCCGCGCTCGGCGGCCACGTACGGGTTGCACAGCGCGTCCTCGTACTCCTGCTGCAACTGCGCCCGCAGCGCGTCCACGTCAGCCGGGTCAGCGGCCGCGAGAGTCTTGCGGTGCACGATGTTCGCCGCACCCGAAGCGCCCATGACGGCGATCTGCGCGGTCGGCCAGGCGAGGTTGATGTCCGCACCGAGGTGCTTGGACCCCATGACGTCGTACGCGCCGCCGTACGCCTTGCGCGTGATCACGGTGACCAGCGGGACGGTCGCCTCGGCGTAGGCGTAGATGAGCTTCGCGCCGCGCCGGATGATGCCGTTCCACTCCTGGTCCGTGCCGGGCAGGAAGCCGGGCACGTCGACGAACGTCAGCACCGGGATGTTGAACGCGTCGCAGGTCCGGACGAAGCGCGCGGCCTTCTCCGAGGCGTCGATGTCCAGGCAGCCGGCGAACTGGGTCGGCTGGTTCGCCACGACACCGACGGAGTGGCCGTCCACGCGGCCCAAGCCGACGATGATGTTCGGCGCGAACAGCGGCTGGACCTCGAGGAACTCGCCCTCGTCGAGCACGCGCGAGATGACCTCGTGCATGTCGTAGGGCTGGTTCGCGGAGTCCGGGATCAGCGTGTCCAGCTCGCGGTCCGTGTCGGTCAGCGTGTCCGTGACCGAGCCGTGGATCAGGTCGTCCGGCGCGTCGAACACCGGCGCGTCGGACAGGTTGTTCGACGGCAGGTACGACAGCAGCTCCTTGACGTAGGAGATGGCGTCGTCCTCGTCGGAGCCCAGGTAGTGGGCGTTGCCGGACTTCGTGTTGTGGGTGCGGCCGCCGCCCAGCTCCTCGAACGTCACGTCCTCGCCGGTGACGGTCTTGATGACGTCCGGGCCGGTGATGAACATGTGCGAGGTCTGGTCGACCATCACGACGAAGTCGGTCAGCGCGGGCGAGTAGACGTGGCCACCGGCGTTGGAGCCCATGATCAGCGAGATCTGGGGGACCACGCCGGACGCGCGGACGTTGCGGGTGAAGATCTCGCCGTACAGACCGAGCGAGACGACGCCCTCCTGGATGCGCGCGCCACCGCCCTCGTTGATGCCGACGATCGGGCGGCCCGTCTTGATCGCCAGGTCCATGATCTTGACGATCTTCTCGCCGTAGACCTCGCCCAGCGAGCCGCCGAACACGGTGACGTCCTGGCTGAACACGCACACCGGACGGCCGTCGACGGTGCCGTACCCGGTCACCACGCCATCGCCGTACGGACGGTTCTTCTCCTGCCCGAACATCGTCGAGCGGTGCCTGGCCAGCTCGTCGAGCTCGACGAACGAACCGGGATCCAGCAGGAGGTCGATGCGCTCACGGGCGGTCTTCTTGCCCTTGGCGTGCTGCTTCTCGACCGCCCGCGCGGAGCCGGCGTGAACCGCCTCGTCATTGCGGCGGTACAGGTCGACAAGCTTCCCGGCGGTGGTGTGAACGTCCGGCACGTCGCTGGGAACGTGCCCGATCGGCTCGGTGGCACTGCTCATGACCGGGCAGCCTAACGAGCCGGGCGCGTTCCGCACCGGATCAGTTGTCCAGGTCACGGGATGCGAGCCCCTCATCTCTTTTGGGCCGGCTCGCGCCGAGTCCAATAGCCTTGCCCGGTGACCTCCGCACTCGACGCCGACGCCCTGCGCGCTGAGCTCGTCGCACCGCACGGCCCGTACTCCGCGCTGGACGTCGTGCCGACCACCCGGTCGACCAACGCCGACCTGGCCAAGGCCGCCGTAGCGGGTGCGGCCGACCGCACCGTGCTGCTCTCCGAGGAGCAGACCGCGGGGCAGGGACGCCGCGGCCGCACGTGGTCGTCGCCACGCGGCGGGCTGTACCTGAGTGTGCTGTTCCGGCCGACCGACGTGCCCGCGCAGCGCCTCCCCTGGCTGAACCTGCTCGCCGGTGTCGCCCTGGTGCGTGTCGCCCGATCGTTGGAAGTTCCGGCGGCGCTGAAGTGGCCCAACGACCTGCTGCTCGGCTCCGCGCAGCGCAAGGGCGCGGGCATCCTCTCCGAGATCACCGCGGGCGTCGCGCAGGCCGTCGTCGTCGGCATCGGGCTGAACGTCGCGCCGCTGCCGTCGGACGTGCAACCCGCGCCGGGTGGACTGGAGCCGACGTCGCTCGCCGACGAGGGCGCCACCGCGGACCGCAACGCCATCGCGATCAGCCTGCTCCGCGAGCTCGGCGCGCTGGAGGCGAAGTGGCGCGAGACGGGCGGCGACCCGTTCGCGTCCGGGCTGCACGAGGAGTACCAGCAGCACTCCGCGACGGTCGGTGAACGCGTGCGCGTCGAGCTGGCGGGCGGCGTCCAGCTGCACGGCACCGCGCAGCGCATCGAGGCGGACGGCACGCTCGTCGTGCGCGCGCAGGACGGGACGGACCACGGCGTGTCAGCCGGTGACGTGGTGCATCTGCGCCGTGCGTGATTAGGGTTGGCCCCATGGCCTACCCCGACGATCTGCTGAGCTCCGGCGAGCACGTCGTGATCCACAAGCACCCGCACTGGAAGATGCTCCTGCTGCCGGTGTTCTGGTTGCTCGTGGTGGTCGCCGCGGCCACGTTCCTCGCCGGACTGGTGAACGAGCAGTCCTGGGCGACGATCGCGTGGATCGCGCTCGCCGTCGTCGCCGTGGTGCTGGCGCTGTGGCTGACGATCACGCCGCTGCTGCGCTGGCGCACCACGCACTTCATCGTGACGTCGGAGCGCGTGATGTACCGCGAGGGCGTCTTCAACCGCACCGGCCTGGACATCCCGTTGTCGCGCATCAACAGCGTCCGGTTCCAGCACAGCCTGCTCGACCGGGTGCTCGGCTGCGGCACGCTGATCATCGAGTCGGCGTCCGACGAGCCGCTCGAGTTCGACGACATCCCGCAGGTGGAGAAGGTGCACACGCTGCTCTACCGCGAGGTCAACGACAACCCCGACGACGACTACCGCCCGAGGACGCTCGATGAGCGCGCGTGAAGCCGGTCTGCCCGAGGTCGTCGCGTCCGGTGAGCTGCCGTCCGAGGTGACGATCTGGGAGGTCGGCGCGCGCGACGGCCTGCAGAACGAGTCGAACGTCGTGCCGGTCGGCGTGAAGCTGGAGTTCCTCGACCGCATGGCCTCCTCCGGTCTGTCCGTTTTGGAGGCCACGTCGTTCGTGCACCCGAAGTGGGTGCCGCAGCTGGCCGACGCGGCCGAGCTGCTGGCGGGACTGGAGCAGCGGCCGGGCGTGAGCTACCCCGTGCTGGTGCCGAACGAACGCGGGCTCGACCGGGCGCTGGAGGCCGGCGTCACGCACATCGCGATCTTCGCGTCGGCGACGGAGACCTTCGCGTCCCGCAACCTGAACCGCACGCTCGACTCCCAGTTCGAGATGTTCGAGCCGGTCGTGTCGCGTGCCCGCGCCGAGGGTCTGGACGTGCGCGGCTACGTGTCGATGTGCTTCGGTGACCCGTGGGAGGGCGCGGTGCCGCGCGAGCAGGTCGTCGCGGTCGGCCGCAGGCTGCTGGACATGGGCTGCTCGCAGCTGTCGCTCGGCGACACCATCGGCGTCGCGACGCCCGGTCAGGTCGAGGCGCTGCTGGACGCGTTCGGCGACGTGTCCTCTTTGGCCGTCCACTTCCACGACACCTACGGCCAGGCGCTGTCGAACACGCTGGCCGCGCTGCGCCGCGGGGTGACCACTGTGGACTCGTCCGCGGGCGGGCTCGGCGGCTGTCCCTACGCGGAGTCGGCGACGGGCAACCTCGCGACCGAGGACCTCGTGTGGATGCTCGACGGGCTGGGCGTGAAGCACGGCGTCGACCTGGACCAGCTGGTCGCCACCAGCGCGTGGATGGCCGAGCAGCTCGGCCGTCCGTCACCGTCACGGGTGGTGCGCGCGCTCACGTGAACGTCGTCGAGCTGACTCCCGGCTCATGGCCGTTGCTGGAGGAGTTGTTCGCCTCCAGCAAGACCGTGACGTGGTGCTACTGCACGTGGTTCATGCAGACGTCCAGGGAGCTGCACGACAACGACAACAAGGCGGTGCTCCGGTCGAAGCTGGGCCAGCCGATCGGACTGCTGGCCGTCGACGACGGCACGCCCGTCGGCTGGGTGGCCGTCGCACCGCGCGCCGCCTACTCGCGGCTGGCGAAGTCGAAGATCACCGCGCCGGTCGAGCCGGACATCTCGGACGTCTGGTCGGTGACGTGCTTCTTCGTGCACCGCACCGGCAGGCGCAAGGGCGTGACGAAGACACTGCTGAACGCCGCCGTGGAGTACGCGAAGGAACGCGGCGCGCGGGCCGTCGAGGGCTATCCGGTCGACACCGGCGGGAAGAAGGCCCAGCCGGGGGACCTCTACCACGGCACGCTGTCGGTGTTCCTCGACGCGGGCTTCAGCCTGGTCGAGCGGCGCGGGACGAAGCGGGCGCTGGTCAGTCGCGCGTGCTGAACAACCCGGTGCAGACGAAGCGGAACACGCATTCGTCGCCCCGGTGAGCGGTGCCCCGGAACTCCACGAGCCCGAGCCCCGGCTTGCTCTTCGACACGCGTGCGCTGAGCACCTCGAAACCGAAGGCGAGCGTGTCGCCGGGGAAGACGGGCGCCAGCCAGGACAGCTCGCGGCCGCCCGGCGAGCCCTGCGACGTCGAGTCGACCAGGATCGCGTCCGCGTAGGCGCGCATCCACAGCGACGCGGTGTACCAGCCGGAGGCGGACAAACCGCCGAAGATGGACGCGCGGCCCGCTTCCTCGTCGAGGTGGAACGGCTGCGGGTCGAAGCGCTTCGCGAAGTCCAGCATCTCGTCCCGGTCGACGACCACCTCGCCCAGCGGGATGATTCGGCCTGCCGGGAGGTCTTCGAATGCGATCACCGCTAAAACGTAGCGAAAGACGTAACTGAATCGGCCTGGAACCGATCTACTGGCAACGACGTCCAAAGACAGCACAGGGCTATGCGTGGGTGAGGGGGACCGGTGGACGACCACCGAGCGCAGGTCGAGGAGCTCCTCGCTGACTACCGGCGGAGCAGGGAGCAGCTCGCGACGGTTCAGCGCGAGCTGAAGGCGGTCACGGGGTCGGCGTCCAGTCCGGATGGGACGGTCACCGCCACCGTCGGTCCGAAGGGCACGCTGACCGCGCTGGAGCTGACCGACCAGGCCTACCGGAAGTACCGGCCGGAGCAGCTGGCCGAGCTGATCGTCCGCACCACCAACGCCGCCGCCGCGAAGGCCGCCGAGGGCACGAACAAGGCGCTCAGCGCCATCCTGCCCGCGAGCACGGACCCCTCCTCGCTGGTCGAGGGCACCGCGGACCTGCGTCCCGACGAGATCGCACCGCCGGAGGCCGCCTTGGCCGCTGCCGCGCCGCGTCGTCGTCGTGACCACATCGACGACGACGAGGACTACGAGCAGCGGGAGAGCTGGCTCGACTCCGAGCTGATCAACAGGAGGTCGCGGTGAGCGGCTACGAGGCTGATCTCGAACGGCTCACCAGCGGGGCCACCGAGTTCAACGGGTTCGCCCAGACCGCGGGGGAGATCGCGTCCGGGCTGCAGGGCTTGCTGTCGGGCTTCGGCGCCTGCTGGGGCAACGACTCGGTGGGCCAGAGCTTCGCCGCCGGGCACGAGAAGCCGACCGGCGACACGTTCGGGGTGCTCGGTTCGCTGTCCGAGCAACTGGGGGGCATCGGCGAGAAGTTCGCCGCGACGGCGGAGACGTACCGCCACGTCGAGGAGAGCAACGCGTCGGCCATGAAGAGACTGGAAGGCTGACATGGGGATCGAGCTGCCCGCCGAGCTCGCGGACGTCGCGTCTCGGGCAGGCGTCCAGTGGCCTCAGGCCGACGAGGACGCCATGCGCGCCAGTGCCACCGCCTGGCGGGACACCGGCGACAAGATCAAGACGCTGAGCACCGACACCGACGGTTCCGCGGGCCGCGCGATGGAGTCGATGAAGGGCGCGACCGGCGACGCCGCGCGCGGCCACTGGGCGAAGATGGTCGCCCCGGACGGGCAGTTCAACCAGGCGGCCCGCGGTTGCCACGCCGCCGCCGACCGCCTCGACCACGCCGCGCAGCAGGTGGGTCAGGCCAAGGTCGAGATCGTGCGCGAGCTGGTCACGCTCGCCAAGAACAACGACGCCGCCAACCAGGCCGCGTCCGCCGGGCACCCGACCGCCCTGCTCGGGCTGGACACCGCGGTGCGCGGCACGGCGGCCAACGTCGCCAACCTCTCCAACACGCTGTCCTCCGCCGTCCGGCTGGACAGCGGTGTCGACATGGGCCAGGCGTCGCCGCCCGTCAACACCAGCCCCGGCGCGCACGGTCCCGGCGGTGGCTCGCCCGGCGGCCTGCTCGCCCCGGTGGCTCAGGTGGTCGCGCCCGTGACGCAGGTAGTGGCGCCCGTCGTCGCTCCGGTGACGGACACCGTCGCTCCCGTGGTGGCCCCGGTCGCCGACGCCGTGCGCCCGGTGGCCCAGGTCGCCGCGCCGGTCGTCGCCCCGGTGGCCGATGCCGTGCCTGGCGTGCACCCGGTGGTGGACCCGGTCGTCGGCAAGCCCGACCACGCACCCGGTGCGGACGGTCGCGGCCCGGACAGCGCGCCGGGCAGGGACCAGGGCGGCATCGTGCCGCAGGTCGTGGACAAGCTCGGTGCCGCCGTCCAGCCGGTGGTGGACGCGGTTCCCGGCGTCGGTGACGGCCCGTCCCGCGGCCACGGCGACACGAACATCCTGCCGTCGGTCGTCGACCGCCTCGGCGACGCCGGGCCGGTGGGCGACGCTGTTCCCGGCGTGGGCGAGGGACGGCAGAGCCTGTCCGGCACCCTGATCCCGCCGGTCGCGGAGGGCACGACCGCGGCATCGGCCGCGGCACTGCTCGACCGCCCGCTGCTCACCCCCGAGGCCGCTCCCGCGGCGGGCCCGCAGGCTCCGGCGGCCGCCACGCCGCAGGCCCCGGCCGCCCAGGGCGGTCCCGGTCTCAACGCTCCTTCGCTCGGCAACGCCCCCACCATGGGTGGCCCCGCGGCGGCCCCGGCTGCTGCGGCTGGTGCTGTCGGCGGTGTGGTCGGCCAGGCCCAGGGCTCTGCCGCGCAGGCGGGTCAGGCCGCTCAGCAGGCGACCGGCCGTGCGGCCGACGCCGCCGCCAAGACCGCCGACCAGGCCAAGCAGGCGGTGCCCGGCACGGGTTCCGGCGGGCCGAGTTCCGGCACGCCTGGGGCCAAGACGGACGCCAAGGCCGCGGCGGCCGGCGCCCACGTCGACGCCAAGCTCGGTGACGGCCAGCCCGGTGCGGGCAAGGGCGCGGTCGTTGATGCCAAGGGCGCGGTGGCCCACGCGGCCGCCGGGATCGACGGCTCGGGTGGCAAGACCGATGCCAAGGGCGTCGGTGCGAACGCAGCTGCCCAGGGTTCCGCCGTGACCGACCCGAAGGTGGATCCGAAGGCCGACCCCAAGGCGGACCTCAAGGCCGATGGCGCGGGAGCGCACCGTTCCACCGCCGAGTTCGGCGTGGTCGCCCAGGACCTGGGCGCCGCGTCCCCGCTCTCGCACCTGATCCCCACGGACCACGAGCGCCAGGAGGCGATCGCCGCCGCACTGGGCAACCCGGTCCAGCAGGTCCAGTCGGCCAGCGCGCTGGGCACGTGGTTCCTGGCACTGGTGTATCCGCTCGGCCAGGTCCCGAAGCTCAGCAGGAGGCCGGTCCGCCAGCTCCCGCCCCCGCCGGAGGAGGTGGACTTCGCGGCGGGCCAGCGCTTCGCACCGCAGGACCACCCGGAGTCCGGCCTGGTGGACACGTCGTTCGCCGACCGTCCTGAGCAGACCGAGGGCCTCGCGCAGGAGCACCCGGCGGTCCAGGCGCTGCTCGACGGCTACGACCCGCTCGGCGGCGCGCACGAGCACGACTGGGAGCGCAGGTTCCTGGTCCGCGCGGAGCCGGTGGAGTACGCGTGGCCGCCTGCCGAGCTGTTCCCCGAGGGCGGGTACGAGGAGGGCAGGCCCGAGGTGCTCGACGAGGGCGCCGTGCTCGACCGGTTCGGGTCCGCCGAGGGCCGGGTGCTGTCGCAGGCGGGCACGCCGTTCGCGCAGCGGAGCCTGCCGCCGCACGCGCTGGACGAGGGCTACCACCAGTACAAGGTGTTGCGCGCGCTCCCGGTGTGGCGCACGGTCAGTGCACCCTGGTTCGGTCAGCCGGGCGGTGGCGCGCGCTACCGCACCACGTACCCCGTCGCGGACCTCGTCGCGCTCGGCTACCTCATGGAGATCACCGCATGAACCTCGAAGAGCTCACCGGCTGGCTGGACCGGATCGGCGTCCCCGAGAACGTCGTGTCCATCGGTGCCGAGGCGGACAACAGCTGGTGCGTCCTGACCGACGACGAGGGCTACGAGGTGTTCTGGCGCGAGCAGGGCAACCGGTACGACTGGGCCCGGTTCACCAGCGAGTACGTGGCGTGCCACTACCTCTTCGGGCGACTCGCCTGGGCCCAGGTCGCACGGGGCGCCCTGAGCGTCCAGGAGGTCACGCCTCAGCCCTGAGGCACTACGACAGTTCGAGCAGTTCCAGCGCGGCCGAATGGATCAAGCCGTTCGACGTCAGCACGCTGCCCCGGTCGTACGCGGCCACGCCGGCCAGGTCGGTGAACGTGCCGCCCGCCTCTGTCACCAGCACCTGGAACGGCGCGACGTCCCACGGGTTCACGATCGCCTCGGCGGCGATGTCGATGGCGCCCTCGGCGACCAGGCAGTGCTGGTAGAAGTCGCCGAACGCCCGGTTCTCCCAGCACGCGTCGACGAGCCGCAGGTACGACTCGCGCGAGTGGTGCTCCACCCACGAACCCAGGTGCGTCGTGGACAGGTAGGCGTCCTCGAGGGACGACACCCCGGACACCGAGATCGGGCGCTCACCGGACGAGTCCGACATGAACGCACCGGCACCGGCGGAGGCCCACCAGCGCCGCGCGAGAGCGGGCGCGCTGACGACACCCACGACGGGCGTGCCGTCCACCACGAGCGCGATCAGCGTCGCCCACACGGGCACGCCGCGCAGGAAGTTCTTGGTGCCGTCGATCGGGTCGATCACCCACGCGCGCCCGGACGCGGTGCCGCCGCGCTCCTCGCCCACGATCGAGTCGGCGGGACGGGCCTCGGCCAGCAGTTCCCGCACGGCGTCCTCGACGGCCATGTCGGCGTCGGTCACCGGTGTGCGGTCCGGTTTCTTCGACACCGAGAGGTCGTGGGCGCGGAAGCGGGTCGCGGTGATCGCGTCCGCGGCGTCGGCCAGTCGCAGGGCGAGTTCGAGATCAGCACCGTGGGTTGACACGGCGAGATCGTTGCACGCCTACGCTGAGTGCCGTGAGCGTGGTGTTGCTGGCCGAGGACGACCCGGCGATCGCGGATCCGCTGTCGCGTGCCCTGCAACGGGAGGGCTACTCGGTGCAGGTCGTCGGCGACGGCCCGAGTGCGCTGGATGCCGCGGCGGCCGGGGGAGTCGACCTGCTGGTGCTGGACCTCGGCCTGCCGGGGATGGACGGCCTCGAGGTGTGCCGCAGACTCCGCGCGGGCGGGCGCGGCATCCCGGTGCTGATGCTCACCGCGCGCGCGGACGAGGTCGACTTCGTCGTGGGACTCGACGCGGGCGCGGACGACTACGTCGCCAAGCCGTTCCGGCTCGCCGAGCTGATGGCCCGCATCCGCGCCCTGCTGCGCCGCCGCGCCCCCGGCACGCTGGAGGTCAACGGCGTGCGCATGGACCTGGCAGCCCGCCGCGTCACCGTCGAGGGCCGCGAGGTGCAGCTCGCGAACAAGGAGTTCGAGCTGTTGCGCGTGCTCATCCAGCGCGCGGGTCAGGTCGTGAACCGCGACGAGATCCTCTCCGAGGTATGGAACGACCCGGACCTGAAGGGCAGCAAGACGCTGGACATGCACATGTCCTGGTTGCGCCGGAAACTCGGCGACGGCACGCCCAACTCCGCGGAACGGCGCATCGCGACCGTCCGCGGCAAGGGCTTCCGCTTCAACTCGGACTGACGTGCGCCGCCGAATCCTGCGAGCCATCCTGCTCGCCGTCGCCGTCACGTCCTTCGTGCTGGGCCTCCCGCTCGGCTACTCGGCGCTGCAGCTCGTCGAGGACAACGCCCGCGGCGACCTGCTCAGCCGCGCCCAGCGCATCGCGACCGCACTCGACGACCAGATCGCCAACGGCCAGCGCATCGACCTCGAAGCCGTGCGCATCGTCGTGCCCGAGGAGGGCAGGCTGACCGTGCAGTCCGCCGCGGGCACCCAGAGCATCGGCCCCGAACTGGGCGACGCGGTGCTCGTGGTCGACCTGTCGATCGCGCAGCAGGGCAACGTCCGGCTCGAGGTCCCGTCCGGCCCGATGCGCACGTCGCAGGCACAGGTCGCGCTGCTGGTGGTCCTGCTGCTGGTGGTGTCCGTCGCCACCGGCACGATCGTCGCGACGGTGACCGCGCAGAAGCTGTCCCGCCCGCTGCGCGATGTCGCAGCCCGCGCGGCGAGGCTGGGCGCGGGCGACTTCCGCGCCGAGGAGACCAGACACGGCGTGTCCGAACTGGACCTGGTGCTGGAAGCGCTGGACACCTCCGCCACCGCACTGGCCCGCCTCGTACAACGCGAACGCGACCTCGTCGGCGACGTGTCACACCAGCTCCGCTCGCGCATGACCGCGCTGCAACTCCGCCTGGAAGCTCTGGCCGACCACCCCGAACCCGAAACCGCCGCCGAGGCGGGCGCCGCACTGGAACAGGCCGAACGCCTCAACGCCGTGCTCGACGAACTCCTGGCAGCCGCCCGAGCCGCGCGCGCCGTCGGCGCCGAGCCGGTCGACCTGAACGGGGCGCTCAGCGCGATCTCGGAGGAGTGGCGCGAGCCGCTGCGCGGTCAGGGCCGCAGCCTGCGGGTGCGCGTCCCCGAGGGCCTGATGGTGCGCGCCACACCCGCCCGCCTGCGCGAGGCGATCGGCGTGCTGCTCGACAACGCCCTGCGCCACGGCGAGGGCCAGGTCGTGGTCTCCGCGCGCGGTGAAGAGGGCACCGTCGTCGTCGAGGTCAGCGACGGCGGCACCGGCGTACCCGACGAGCTCGCCGCCCACATCTTCGAACGCGGCGTCTCCGGCGGCGGCTCTACCGGTGTCGGCCTCGCGCTGGCGCGTGCACTCGTGGACGCGGACGGCGGCCGCCTGGAGCTGTCGACCGCCCGGCCCGCGACGTTCGCCGTCTTCCTGCCCGTGCCCAAGGCGGAGGACGTCGTCGGCGTCTCGTGGCGCTCGCGCGCAACCCCGCGTTAGCGCTTCACGCGCGCCCGGATCGCCAGCAGGGCCAGCGCCAGCAGCAGCGGGCAGATGATCCGCAGCACCATGTCCGTGACTCGTCCGGCCGATGTCAGCGGGAGGTTCGTGGCGGGTCTGACGAGCGACATCGAGCTCTGCGCCGCCGTGTAGACCGCTTCGGACCAGCCGGGCTTCGGGCCCTGCACGGTGTGCGGCACGTATGTCGGCGGCGAAGTGTTGGTCGGGACGTACTCGGTTGTCGTCGTACTGGCGAACCCGACGGTGCCGAACAGCAGCGTTGCCGTCAGGAACACCACGGCCAGGGTGGTCAGCGCCCGCCAGGCGCGCAGGCCGTAGCCGGCGAGCAGCCAGTACCAGTAGAGGAGGTACCGCTCGGCCTTGGACTCCGTGCCGCGTCTGCGCATCTCCATCTCGCCGTAGTAGAAGTCGGCGGCTCCGGGAGCGTTCTTGCGGTCCTCGAAACCTTTGCGCAGCGACCGGTAGATCCGTTCGATCTGCCGTGCGTCGCGCCTCTTCTGGTCGATGTCCGTGGTGCCTCTGGTCTCCCAGCGGTATTCCTCGTACAGGACTCTGCGCCGTTTCCGCGGTGGCAGCAGGAACTGGTCGCTTCGGCCGATCCGCAGTTCATCGAGGTTGTGCGCACGCCCGAACTCGCACCTGCTCAGATCCACCTGCTCGAGCACGAGGTTGCCGACGTTGGCTTCGTCGAGCGACAACACGCGCGGCTCGCTGGTCGCCTCTGTGAAACCGGTGAGGTCAGGGTGGCGGGAGGTGACCAGGAACGGTGCGTCGAACTTCGCCTCGCTGAGGTTCACCGCCGCGCCCAACACCCGGACGCTGCCGCCTTCGGAGAAGTCAACACCCTGCAGGTGCAACTTCGGGCCCACAAACTGGATCTCGACGAGCGGCCCGAAGCTGGCGCGTGTGAAGTCAGCTCGATCCCGGCAGAGGATGTCCAGCGTTGCGCGCACGCCGAATGTCGCGTCTCTCAGCGCGACGCTGCCTTCGAACCGGACCGTTCCGAAGACCAGGTGGTCGCCGAACTCCGCTCGCTCGAAGCTGCTGCCGTCCCCGAACCTCATGCGGTTGAACGACGTGCCGTTCGGAAAGATGGCTTCGTTGCAAAGGATCTTCCACGCGGCGTCTTCATCAGGCGGAGCCTCAGAGATCAGCTCTTGCACCAGTTCCTGGGTGAACATGACTCCCCGCGCATCCACCAGGCGCGCGCTCCGAGCCGACTCCAGATACTCCCGGCGCTGGTCAGGATCAGCGTGGCGGAGGCACCTCTGAGCGGCCACAGCCGAGCCCTGGCACCCGCGTTGGCCGATCGGAAGTCGACAGCGATCCCGCCGCGCAGACGTCACATGGGGCTGTCGTCAGAGTCGCGCTCCGCGTTTCCACTCAGGAGTGGCCGAGCTGTTCCTCTTCCTCGAGCGGACGGCCCTTGCCGCGCGCGTTCTCCTCGGGGAAGACCCACTTCTTGTACCCGTACCACCGGAAAGCCATCGCGACCAGCGTGCCGATGATCTGCGCGCTGGCGAAGTCGGCGATCTCCTGAACCGCGCGCGTGACAAAGGGTTCCTCGAGGTCGAACACGTACCGCGACACCCACAGCGGCAACGAGTTCAGCACGATGCCGATGCCGTTGACCAGGAAGAACAGGGCGGCCTCGTGGTGTCGCTCACGGCCACCGCGCGTGCGGAACGACCACTCGCGGTTCAGCACGTACGACACGATCGTGGCGATCAGCGTCGCGATGATCTTCGCGGTGACCGGCTTCTCGACCAGGACCGTCGTCTTCAAGCCGATGAAGACGGCCGTGTCGATTATGAAGCAGGTGCCGCCCACCAGGGCGAACTTGACCAGCTCACGATGCTTCAGCGCGATCGACCGGATCGGTTCCGGAAACCGCGAGATCACTGTTTCGCCCAGGGACACTCGCGCAGTCTACGGAGATCGGGTGAACGCGCCGATCCGGTCGCGCGCCGGCGTCCGGGAAGACCCACTTCCGAGTCGCCCAGAACTTGAAGCCCGTCGCCAGCAGCATGCCGATCACCGAGCCGCTCGCGAAGTCCGCGATCTCCTCGACCAGCGGGCTGACCAGGGGCGTCTGCAGGCCGAACAGGTGTCGCGACGCGTACAGCGGCAGCAGGTTGATCGCGACGCCGATGCCGCTCACGAGGAAGAACAACGCGGCCTCGTGGTGTCGCTCACGCCCGCCGCGCGTGTGGAACGACCACTCGCGCGACATCACGTACGACACGATGATCGCGACCAGCACGCCGATGGCCTTCGCGGTGACGACCTTGTCGGACAGGATCGTCAGCTTCAGCCCGTACCAGATGCCGTTGTCGATGAGGCACGTCGTGCCACCGACCAGAGCGAATCTGATGAGCTCGCGGTGGGAGTTGAGCAGGAACTGAACGGGTTCCGGGAAGCGGCTCAGGGCACGGCGGACGACTGGCAGCACCGGGGCAGCTTACGGATCACCGCCGAGGCCTCATTGGTGGGGTGGCAGGCACGGCCAGGGCAGCAGGTCGGGGATGAGCGGCGGACGCCACGGCGGCGCGGGCAGGCACGGCGGCAGCGACGGCTCCGAAGGCGTGGTCGGTGCGGGTGTCGTCGGTGGCACCGTGGGCTGAGGCGGCACGAGCGTCGGCGGCACGACAGGTGGCACGACAGGTGCCACGACCGGAGGCGCCGGCTTGGCGGGCTCAGTGGTCGTGGTCGTCTGCTTGGGCGGTGTGGTCGTGGTCGTAGTGGTCGGCGGCACGCTGGACGTCGGGTCCACGGGTGGGTCGACGGGTGGGTCGACCGGCTCCCACGGGTGCGGCTTGATCGGCACGGTGACCGTCTTGGTCGCGTTGCCGAGCGTCGCCGTCACGGTCACGGTCCCGCCGCGGTGCGGCAGCCCGAACGCCCAGAACGACATCCGGAACCGCTCGCCGGGCTCCAGCTCGTCGAGGCACTGGATGATGTTCTTGCCGACCCGTGAGCACTCGCGGCACGGCGTGAAGATCACGATGTTCTCGGTGGACGTCGCGGTCAGCTTGAGCGTCCCGGCGCGCGGGCCCCGGTTGCGGGCGGTCACGTCGACCCGCGGGTCCCAGTGCACCTGGTGCCACGTCGACACGGTCAGCTCGATGTCGTCCTTGACCGGCTGCACCTCGACGGCGACGTTGATGTTCACCGACAGCGACGTGCCCGCGTTGACGGTGCCGGTGATCACGCCACCGGTGGCGTCGGGTGTCGCGCGCAGCCGGAACACGAACGTCGCCGACCCGCCGGGCGCCAGCGCCCCGACAGATGTGCAGGTGAGCGTCCCGGTGCCCGCCGGGCACGTGACGCTCTGGTCCGCGGCCCCGTCGACCTGCACCAGCCGGGCCGATGCGAACGACACGGCCCCGCCGACCGACTGCACACCGGGCGGCAGGTTCAGCGTCACGCTCGCCGGCGGCGCGGCCGTCTGGCCGCTGTTGCGCACCGTGATCGGCAGGTCCTTCGCGGCCTCACCGGGCGTCAGCGAGAAGCCGCTCGGCACGGTCGGCACGAGCGAGGGCGGCGTCGGCTGAGGCTGCGGCTGTGGTGACGGAGCGGGCGGCGCGGGAGCCGGCTGCGGCGGAACCGGGGCGGGAGGCGACGGCACCGTCGGCTGAGGAGGCTGTGGTGTCGGCGGCTGGGGCTGCGGCGGCTGCACCGGTGGCTGGACGGGCGACGGCTGGGTCACCGCGGGCGGCGTCTGCGCCTGCACCGACGGGATGACCGGCGCGGGCCCGCCCGAGGCCAGCGTGATCGCGACGGCCGCGGCCAGCGCGGCCGTGGAGGCACCGACACCGGCCAGCTGACGCGGCAACGCACTGGCGGCACCCGCCGCACCAGCGCCGGCCGCCGCGACACCGGTGACGGTCGTGGCCGTCCCGGCGAGCGCGATGTAGCCCGTGGCACCGGCACCGAGCACCAGCGGAGCGACGAAGCCCCGCAGCGCGCCGTTGACGTCCGCCAGCTCGGCGGCCAGCGCACGGCACTGCCCGCACTCGTCGAGGTGCGCCTCGACCTGCGACGTCTCCCGCTTGGACAGCCCGGCCCGCGTCCACGCGCCGAGCCGGTCGACGGTCGCCTTGCAGCGTTCCGCCGTGACCTGGGCGAGGTGCATCTGGAGGTACTGCTGCCGCAGGCCCTCACGGGCGCGGTAGGCCAGCGCGGACACGCCGTTCGCGGTGAGCCCGAGCAGCGGCGCCACCTCGGCGGGCGACTGGCCCTCGATCTCGGTGTGCCAGAGGACCATCTGCCAGCGCTCCGGCAGCGCGGCGAACGCCCGTGCGGCGAGCGAGCGCTCGAGCCCGGCCACGGCGGTGTCGCTGAACTGGACCGGCGGCGCGACGTCCGTCATGTCCTCGGTGAGGTCGAGCTTCTTGTCCCTGCGCGTCTTGTCGTACGCGGTGTGCCGCAGCGCGGTCAGCAGGTAGGCGCGGAACGCCGAGTCGGGGCCGCGACCGGCACGCAGCGTGTCCAGCACCTTGGCGAACGCGTCCGACACCAGGTCGTCCGCCTCGGCGGTCGAGCGGGCCAGTTGGCGGGCGAGGTTGTAGGCCGCAGCGACGTGCCGTTCGTACAGCTGGCCGTACGCGTCGATCGTCCCGCCGCGCACGGACTCGATCAGCTCCGCGTCGCTGGGCCCTTGGACGTCTGCAGGAACGGTCGCCAAGTCTTGTGTCCCTCCTCGCGGGGCTCAGTGTGACGTACGGCATCGCACACAGTCACGTCGAACCCCCCGACCGGATTGCGTCACGAACGTGGAGCGCCCGCGTCTCCTTGCTGGATGCGACCGGGAAGGAAGAGGTGTCCGGGTGGGTGTTGCACAGGAGGAACGCCTGCTGAGGTCCAGGTGGCGGACCGCCACGATGGCAGCGGGATGGGCGTTTCCGGCCGACTGGCAGCTCGCCGAGGTGGACGAGGTGTGCGCTGTGATGCTCGGCGCCGCCGACCCCGGTGACGCGCTCGTCCGGCTCGGGAGGGCTCGCGCCGAGGCCGGAGCCGGGCTCAGCGAGACGTTGCTGGACCTCGCGGCGTTGCACGCGGTGCTGACCGAGGGCACGGCGATGGTGGGCGCTGATGTCGACGCGTTGCCCGCGCGGATGCTGCGGATGACCGCGCTCGGCTGGGCGGACGTCATCACCAAGCAGGTCGGCAGCTGCGCGTCGGAGGACCCGCTCACCGGTCTCGCCACGGCGGCGTACCTGCGGACCCGGCTCGGCGAGGTGTACCGCGAGCTGTCCGTTCCCTCGGCGGTCTACCTGCTGGTGCTGCTGCGGCTCGACCTGTCGCAGGCGACCGGCTGGTCCCGCGTGGTCGCGATGACGCTCCTCTCGGACGCCATGCGCACGGTCTTCGACGGTGGCGAGACGCTCGCGACCATCGGTCCCGGTGTCGCCGCCGTGCTCACCAGACGCGACGACGTGCTCGCCAGACAGATCTCCAACCTGCGGGTTCTCGCCGCCGACAGCCTGGCCGTCGACCCGCACGTCCGCCCGACCGGACCGGCCGACGTCTGGATCGAACGGCTGCCCGCCACGCACGCGGAAGCCTGCACGCTCATCACCGCTCTCGGACGCTGACTCCCCTGTCCCGCGTCCGAACTCTTCCCGTCCCCACCGGAAGTGTTCTATTGTTCTAGTTCACTAGAACAATCTGGGGAGCACGTGGTGGTCGAGTTCAGGGTCGACCGGGCCAGCGGCCTACCGGCCTACCTGCAGTTGGGCAGGCAGGTCAGGGAGGCGCTGCGCCTGGGGTGGCTCCAGCCGGGCGATCGGTTGCCGACCGTCCGCGACGTCGTCGCGACCAGCGGCGTGAACGCGAACACCGTGCTCAAGGCCTATCGCGAACTGGAGCTGGCCGGCCTCGTCGAGGCGCGCCAGGGCTCCGGCACCTACGTGAAGTCGTCGCTGGGTTCCGCCGCGCCCGAAGCGCTGGACGACCTCCGGGCGAAGTTCGCGGCCTGGGTGCGCGAGGCGCGCTCCGCCGGGTTGGAGGACGAGGACATCGACGCGCTGGTGCGCGCGGTGCTGAGCGGGGGATCCGATGACGGTGCTGGCTGAAGCTGTCCTTGGTAGTTGGACAGGAGCTGCGGCATGACCGTGCGAGTCGCTGGCGTGTCGAAGCGGGTGCTCCGGAACTGCACGTTCGAGCTGCCCGGCGGCGGGGTCACCGCGCTGGTCGGTGCCAACGGTGCGGGCAAGACCACCCTGCTGAACGTGCTGGCGGGCCACCTGACCGCGGACTCGGGTCACGTCGCGGTCGCCGGGCGGGTGGCGTTCGTGGCGCAGGACAAGCCGATGTACAAGGGTTTCACGCCGCTGGACGTGCTCCGGTTCGGCGGTCACATGAACAAGGTGTGGGACGAGTACAAGGCGCACAGCTGGCTGCACCGCTACAAGGTGCCGCTGAAGCGGCGCTGCGGTGAGCTCTCCGCCGGGCAACGCGCGCACGTCGCGTTCGCGCTGGCGCTCGGCTCGCGGCCGGACGTGCTGCTGCTCGACGAGCCGCTGTCCGAACTGGACCCGCTGGCGCGCCGCAGGGTGGTGCGCGACCTGCTCGCGGAGGTCGCGGACACAGGGATGACGCTGCTGTACTCGACGCACGTGGTCGCCGAGCTGGGTGGTGTCGCCGACCGGTTGTTGTTGCTGTCGAACGGGAAGCTGATCGTCGACGGCGACACCGACGAACTGCTCGGCCAGCACGTGGAGATCACCGGTCCGGCGGCCGACCAGCCTCCGGTGCGCGGTGACGTCGTGCTGGCGAGGCACTACGACCGCCAGTCGACGTTTCTCGTGCGCTGCCAAGGGGAAGCGGTCGCCGAGGAGCCGTGGTCGGCGCGCCCGGTCACGCTCGAGGAGCTGGTCGTCGCGCACCTGGAGGCCGTGGCGTGAGAGGCCTGTTGTGGCTGACGTGGCGTCAGCACCGGTGGGTGCTGTGCTCGACCGCGGTGGTCGTGCTGCTCGCGTCGTGGCTGCTGATCGAGCTGGACCTCGCGAACACGCCGGGCGATGCCGTTCCGCTGTCCGGCTTCTACGCGCAGCTGGTGCAGACGGCGTTCGGTGGTCTGGTCGGGATGTTCTGGGGCGCACCGCTGGTCGCCCGCGAGTTCGAGGAGCGCACGTACCTCGTCGCGTGGGGCCAGGACGTCTCGCCGGAGCGGTGGCTCGCGGGCAAGGTCGCGCTGCTGGGGCTCGTCGCGGTGCTGCTGGCCGTGCCGATCGGCCTCGGTGACGGGTACCGCGGCCACCAGGACGTGTCGTGGGACGTGTTCGAGGTGAGCCCGCTGGTGCAGGCCGGGTACGTGCTCTTCGGGCTCGCCGCCGGCGTGCTGATGAGCGCGCTCGTGCGGCACACGCTGACCTCGATGGGGCTGACGCTCGCGCTGTACGTCGCCGTCCGGATGGTGATGTCGCTCGGCGCCCGCGACCACTACCTGCCGACCGAGCGCGTGTTGTCAGAGGTGGGTGAGGCCAGGCAGCTGCCGGAAGGCGTGCAGATCGTCGAGACCGGGTACCTGGACGGCGACGGTCACGTGATGGGCATGCCGTCCGAGTGCACGGCGTTCGTGAACCCGCAGAACTGCATCCGGACGCACGGCGGCGCGCACAGCTTCGTCGACTTCCAGCCGATCGACCGCCTGCCCGGCTTCCAGGTCGCCGAGTTCTTCGCGTTCACGGCGTTCGCCGCCGGGCTGTTCTTCCTCGCTTTTCTGCGGCTGCGCAGGGGATGGCGGCCGTCGCGATCGCATCGGAGGATCGCCGCGTGACCGGGCTGCTGTGGGTCACCTGGCGCCAGCACCGCGCGGTGGTGAGCTGGACGACGGTGCTCGTCCTGGTCGTGGTGCTGTTCTCACCGGATCTGATCGACTGGGCGTTCCGCAACGCGTTCGGTGCTGTGGTGGCGGTGTTCTGGGGTGCGCCGCTGGTCGCGCGGGAGTTCGAGGAGCGCACGTACCTCGTGGCGTGGGGCCAGGACGTCTCGCCCGCGCGGTGGCTGGCCGTGAAGTGCGGCCTGCTGGGATCCGCGGCCGTGGTGCTGGCCGCGTTGCTCGACGTGCGGCAGATCGGCTTCACGCTGTTCGGGTTCGCGCTCGGTGTCGTAGCGGGCTTCGTGACGCGGCGGACGGTGCCCGCGATCGCGTTCACGCTGGTCGGGTACGTGCTGGTGCGCTGGCTGTTCGCCGGTGAGACCAGCGTGTGGCTGTTCGAGTCGAGCGTCCTTTGTGGAGTGTTCGGCGCCGTGTTGATCCCGGTCGCGTTCGTGCTGCTCTCGTGGCGGACGAACGCCTTTCGGATGGGGGTGGCGTGAATGGGGATTCACGTCGAAGGTGTGTCGAAATGGGTGTTGCGCGACTGCTCGTTCGAGTTGCCGTCCGGGAGCGTGACCGCGCTGGTCGGTGCGAACGGCGCGGGCAAGACGACGCTGCTGTCGTTGCTGGCCGGTCTGCTCTCCGCTGACTCCGGCCAGGTGCGCGCCGACGGGCGCGTGGCGTTCGTCGCGCAGGACAAGCCGCTGTACAAGCACTTCACCGCGACGGACGCGCTGAGCTTCGGCAAGCACACCAACAAGGTGTGGGACCAGGAGCGGGCGGTCGGGTGGCTCTCGCGGTTCGGGGTTCCGTTGAAGCGCGCGTCCGGCAGGTTGTCCGGAGGCCAACGAGCGCACATCTCGTTCGCCGTGGCTCTGGGTTCCCGGCCGGATGTGCTGCTGCTCGACGAGCCGCTGTCCGAGCTGGATCCGCTGGTGCGCAAGGAGGTCACCGCCGCTCTGCTCGGTTTCGTGGCCGACGAGGGCACGACTCTGGTGCTGTCGACGCACGTGGTGTCGGAGCTGTCCGGTGTCGCCGACCGGTTGTTGTTGCTGGCGCAGGGGGAGCTGCTCGTCTCGGGTGAGGTGGACGACCTGCTCGGGTCGCACGTCTCGTACGTGGGGCCGGTGTCCACCGCGGCGCCTGGGCCCGGTGACGTCGTGCTCGCGCGGCACACGGCCGCGCAGTCGCAGTTCCTGGTGCGCACGCCGTCACCTGTTTCCGTTGCGGAGCCGTGGGTTTCGCGTCCCGTGTCGCTGGAAGACCTCGTACTGGCTCACCTGGAGGTGGCCGAATGATCTGGGTGACCTACCGCCAGCACCGCTGGCTCGTGGCGGGCACGGCGCTGGCCGTCGCGCTGATGGCGCTCGTCCGCGTGCTGCCGAGGATGCCGGACTACATCTCCTACGGGGCCTTCGGTGCGATCGCCGCGGTGTTCTGGGGCGCGCCGCTGCTCGCGCGGGAGTACGAGGAGCGCACGCACGTCTTCGCGTGGTCGCAGGACGTCAGCCAGGGGCGGTGGCTGGCGGGCAAGGTGCTCGCGCTGGGGGCCGCGCTGACGTTGTTCGCGGTGGTGCTGTGGCTGGCCGGCCTGGGGACCACGACCTCGAGGTACCCGTGGGACAGCTTCGAGCTGGGGCTGTTCCCGTTGCTCGGCTACGCCTGGTTCGGTTTCGCGCTCGGGCTCGCGGCAAGTGCGCTGACCAGGCGGACTCTGGTCGCGATGGGGTTGTCGCTCTTCGTGTTCACGGTGACCAGGGTGGTGCTCGCGCGCTGGGGGCGCGAGCACTACCTTCCTCCGGTCCACACCTGGCGCCCCGACCCGCCGCCTGGCGTCGACTACGTGCCGCAGCTGCCGCGCGACGGCCTCTGGATCGACAGCGGCTACGCCGACCGCAACGGTGACCCGATGCCGCCACCGCTGCAGTGCAACGGCGACGACACGTGCCTCAAGGCGAACGGTCAGATCGGGCACTTCGTCGACTACCAGCCAGGTTCCCGCTTGGTCACGTTCCAGCTGATCGAGTTCGCGATCTTCGTGGTGCTGGCCGCCCTGCTGCTGTTCGTGGCGTTCAGAGCGCTCCGGCGTGGTACGCGCTCCAGGCCGACGGGAAGCGCGGCCGGAACCCCAGTTCCCGCTGGATCCGGTTCGTCGACACGATCCCGTGCCACGGATCCGGATGCTGCGTCGGTTCGGCCGGAAGAGGAACCCCGTTGATCTGGTGCAGTTCCGCGGCCGTCATCGGACTGTCGTCGGCGGCGTTGTAGATCCCGGTGTGCGGCGCGTCGAGCGCGAGGAACAACGCCTGCGCGACGTCCGCGTGGTGGATCAGGTGCAGCCGGTGGTGGGCGGGCCAGGTGCTCGCCCACCGCAGCGCCTCGCGCAGGTGCGGGTCGCCGTCGCCGTAGACGAACGCGAGCCGCACGATCGTCCCGTTCGTCGCCTTCTCACCCAGCGCCTTGGTTCTCGCGTACTCGCCCCACTGCACGGGAGGTTCCGCCGGATCGTCCTCAGTGGACGGACGGCCGAGTCCTTCCGGGTACACCAGGTTCGTGCTGACGTGGACGAACCTGGGTACCTCCCTCGCCGCCTCCACGAGCTTCCTGGTGCCGCCGACGTTGGTCGCCTCGTGGTCGGTGTCCGTGCGGAGGCCGGCGGCGAGGTGCAGCACGGCGTCCGCTCCGTGGACGAGCTCCTTGAGCGCGTTGTCGTCGTTCAGGTCGCCGTTGACGACCGTGGCGCCGGGGACCGTTCCGGTGCGGACCAGCGCGGTCACCTCGTACCCCCTGGCCAGGAGCCGCGGCAGCAGCCTGCTGCCGACCCGCCCGGTCGCGCCGGTCAGTGCGATTCGTGTCATGCGTCCAGCCTGTTGTTCTTCGTCTCGGCCAACCAGGGACTGTTGATCCCCGGCTAACCTCGTGGTCGTGGACCGACAGGAGCTGGCCCGCTTCCTGCGCGCTCGCCGGGAGCGGATGACGCCGTTGGCCGATGGCCGCCGACGGACACCTGGGCTGCGTCGCGAGGAGGTCGCCTCGCTGGCCGGGATGTCGACCGACTACTACACGCGTCTCGAACAGGCCCGCGGTCCGCACCCGTCGGCCTCCGTGGTGGCCGGGCTCGCACGTGCTCTGGAGCTGTCCACCGACGAGCGCGACTACCTGTTCCGGCTGGTCGACGTGCCGGTGCCCGCCGCTGGTCCCGGTTCGCTCCGGCCGGGCCTGCGGCTCCTGCTCTCCCGCTTGCAGTCCGACTGCGCCACGGTGATCACCGACACGGGTGACGTGCTGGCGTGGACGCCGCTGGCCTCGCTGGTGTTTCCCGAGGTCGAGGACGGGTTGAACCTGTTCCGGCTGTTCTTCCTGTCCGGGCTGGAGAGCCGCATCCCGGCGCCGGATCGTCTCGACGTCGCTCGCTCGCACGTCGCCGACCTGCGCGCGACGCTGGCCAGGCGGCCCTCGGTCCGGCCGCTGGTCGACTCGCTGCTGGAGAGTCCTCTGTTCGCGCGGCTGTGGGCGGAGCAGGAGGTGGCCGTGCGGCGGTCGGCGCGCAAGCGGATCGTGCACCCGGTCGTGGGGCTGCTGGAGCTCGACTGCGAGGTGCTCCTGTCGCCCGAGCAGGACCAGCGGCTGGTGCTGCACACGGCACCGCCCGGCTCGGTCACCGCCGCTCGGCTCGACTTGTTGCGTGAACGGGCCGTTGACGATCCCGCGCAGCTGTGGGTCCTGTCGCCGGGTGGATGAGTGCCGGGCTTCGCCCGGACCACGGGTGATGCCTCCTTCGTCGGCGTCACCCGTACCGGATTCTTGGGTGGCTTGGCACCGTGGTCCGGTCCGGTGGTCGGTTTCGTGGTTTGGTCGCGTTGAGTCCGTAGTCGCCGGGTGGTGGCTCGTCTTTTCGTTCTTTTCCTTCCGCCTCAACGATTATGGATGAGTACGTGACTCTAACGAGTGACAGCGGTTCGAACAATTGTGCGGTAATGTGTTCGTTGTGAACATCGAGGGGGCTCTCGACACAATCCAGCACTGCCAGAAACAGATCGACTACTGGCAGGCCCAGCAGGTTCGCGCATTGGGTGAATACGCCGAACTCACGTGGCAGGACGAGTTCGCGTCCTCCGAGATCGCCGCGATGATGCACTGGACCCGGAACTGGACCGAGGACCGGATGATGGTCTCCCGGGATCTCGTGTCGCGGCTGCCGTTGACGGTCGACGCCCTGGAGAAGGGCGAGATCGACCTCTACAAAGCACAGATCATCCACACCCAGACCCTGCCACTCAGTGCTGAGCAGGCGGCCGAGGTCGAACAACGCGTACTCACCAAGGCGCCCGAGCAGACCAGCGTGCAGATGCGGCGCCGAGGGCGGCGGATCGTGATGAGCGTCGACCCCGACGGAACCCGCGAACGCGCCGAAGCCAAGAAAGCCGCCCGCGCCGCCGGGATGGAGTCCCTCGAGGACGACATGGCCAAACTGTGGGTCACCATGCCCGCCGACAAAGCCATGGTCAGCTGGCTGCGCGTCGACAAGCTCGCCCGCGCCGCGAAGTTCCCCGGTGACACCCGCACCCTCAACCAGCGCCGCGCCGACGTCGTCGCCGACCTGCTGCTCGCGACCCCGGACAACGCCAGCCCGGTCAAGGTCGAGCTGCTGGTCACCGTCTCGGCCACTACGCTGATGGGTCTCGACGAGCATCCCGGCGAGATGGACGGCTACGGGCCGATCAGCGCCGACCTGGCCCGCGAACTCGCCGGGGACGCGACCTGGCGCCGTCTGCTCACCGACCCGGCCTCCGGCGCCCTGCTCGATGTCGGCACCAGCACCTACCGGCCCCCGGCGCATCTGCGCCGGTTCATGTGGGCGCGGGACAAGACCTGCACCCAGTACGGCTGCACCGCGAAAGCCACCCGCTGCGACCTCGACCACACGGTCCCGTTCCCCGAAGGCCCGACCGCCGACCACAACCTCGGCCCCCGGTGCGGACACGACCACCGCCTCAAGCACGAATCAGCCTGGCAAATCACCCAACCCTCCCCAGGCACATTCCGGTGCGTCAGCCCCACCGGCCGCGTCTACATCCGCGAACCCGAACCAGTCCTCCCCGGCTTCAACTATGAACCAAGAGAAAGAATGAAAAGGCGAGCCACCGCCCGGTAACCACGGACTCAACGCAACGAGAATCTCGCAAGGCAAGCATCGGATCGGGACCACGGTGCCAAGCCACCCAAGAACTCGGTACGCGTGACGCCGACGGAGGAGGCATCACGCGTGGTCCGGGCGAAGCCCGGCAACCCACGCTCCCGGCCGCTTACCTGCGGTCGCGCGATGGACCAGCCATTTAGCCCAGTAGAGTGCGTAACCCGTGGACTCCCGAACCCGTCTCCCCGTCGTCGGCATGATCGGTGGCGGCCAGCTCGCGCGCATGACGCACCAGGCCGCGATCCCGCTCGGCCAGTCCCTGCGCGTGCTCGCCGCGTCCGAATCGGACCCCGCCGCCCTGGTCGCCCGTGACGTCGTGCTGGGCACGCACACGGACCTCGACGCGTTGCGCGCGTTCGCGAAGGGCTGCGAGGTCGTCACGTTCGACCACGAGCACGTGCCCGGCGAGCACCTGCGGGCGCTGCTCGCCGAAGGCGTGAAGGTGTTCCCCGGTCCGGAAGCGCTGCTGTACGCGCAGGACAAGTGGGAGATGCGCGAGAAGCTGTCGTCGCTCGGCCTGCCGGTCCCGCCGTACGCGGCGGTCTCGAACGTCCAGGACGTGCTGCGCTTCGGCGCCGCCGAGGGCTGGCCGTGCGTGCTGAAGGCGGTGCGCGGCGGGTACGACGGCAAGGGCGTGTGGATGCTGAACACGCCGTCGAGCGCCGAACGCGTGGTGCCGGAACTGCTGGCCGCCGGAACGCCGCTCATGGTCGAGCAGTGCGTGCCGATGCGCCGCGAGCTGGCCGCGCTGGTCGCGCGCTCGCCGTTCGGGCAGGGCGCGGCGTGGCCGGTCGTCGAGACCGTGCAGCGAGACGGCATCTGCGTCGAGGTGCTCGCCCCCGCGCCCGGAGTGGACGGTGAGGCCGCGCAAGCGCTTGCGCTCCAGGTCGCGGACGCGCTCGGCGTCGTCGGTGTGTTGGCGGTCGAACTGTTCGAGACCGCGTCCGGTGTGGTCGTGAACGAGCTCGCGATGCGTCCGCACAACTCGGGCCACTGGACGATCGAGGGCGCGCGGACGTCCCAGTTCGAACAGCACCTGCGCGCGGTGCTCGACTACCCGCTCGGCGCGACCGACCTCATGGCACCCGCGGTCGTCATGGCGAACGTGCTGGGCGCGATGACGCCGGTCGCGATGGGCCCGGACGAGCGCCTGCACCACCTGTTCGCGCGGTTCCCGGACGCCCACGTGCACCTGTACGGCAAGGAGGAGCGGCCGGGTCGCAAGATCGGGCACGTGACCTTCCTCGGCGCCGAGATGGAAGCCGTTCGCTCAAGGGCCAAGCTGTCCGCGCATTGGCTTTCCACGGGCGAATGGCTCGACGGATACGACATTCACGGAGGCACGGAGTGACGCAGGTCGGCGTGATCATGGGCAGCGACTCGGACTGGCCGGTGATGAAGGCCGCCACCGAGGCGCTGGCCGAGTTCGACGTGCCGTTCGAGGTCAGCGTGGTCTCCGCGCACCGCACGCCGCAGCGCATGCTCGACTACGCGACGACGGCCGCCGAGCGCGGCCTGCGCGTGATCATCGCGGGCGCGGGCGGCGCGGCGCACCTGCCGGGCATGGTCGCCTCCGCGACGGTGCTGCCGGTCATCGGCGTGCCGGTGCCGCTGAAGTACCTGGACGGCATGGACTCGCTGCTGTCGATCGTCCAAATGCCCGCGGGCGTGCCGGTGGCGACCGTCTCCGTCGGCGGCGCGCGCAACGCGGGCCTGCTGGCCGTGCGCATCCTGGCCGCGTCCGATCCCGCACTGCAGGAACGCATGGCCGCGTTCCAGGCGTCGCTGGAGCAGTTGGTGCTGGACAAGGACGCAGCTCTGCAGAAATCCCTATAAGTGCGCAACGGCACACGACGTGCCAGGTGAACGTTCGCTAACATTCCTCTCAGATAATCCTACTGGGAGGTAACACCGGTGAACCCGAGCTTCGGCACCTACCAGCTCGCCGAGGAGCACGAGGCGCTGCGAGAGGCCGTGCGCTCGCTCGCCGAGAAGGAGATCAAGCCCTTCGCCGCCGACGTCGACGAGCAGGAGCGCTACCCGTCCGAGGCGCACAACGCCCTCGTCAAGTCGGGTTTCGCGGGCGTCCACATCCCCGAGGCCTACGACGGCCAGGGCGCGGACTCCGTCGCGACGTGCATCGTGATCGAGGAGATCGCGCGCGTCTGCGCGTCGTCGTCCCTGATCCCGGCCGTGAACAAGCTCGGCACCATGCCGATCCTGCTCTCGGCGTCCGAGTCGCTGAAGCAGCAGGTCCTGCCGTCCATCGCGTCCGGCGAGGCCATGGCGTCCTACGCGCTGTCCGAGCGCGAGGCGGGCTCCGACACGGCGTCCATGCGCACGCGGGCCCTGCTGGACGGTGACCACTGGGTGCTCAACGGCACCAAGTGCTGGATCACCAACGCCGGCGAGTCCTCCTGGTACACCGTCATGGCCGTGACGGACCCCAAGGCAGCCAAGAAGTCCGCGGGCATCTCGGCGTTCGTCGTCCACAAGGACGACCCCGGCTTCTCGGTGGGCCCGAAGGAGCGCAAGCTCGGCATCAAGGGCTCACCGACCCGCGAGATCTACTTCGAGAACTGCACGATCCCGGCCGACCGCACCATCGGCGACCCCGGCACCGGCCTGAAGACGGCACTCGCGACCCTCGACCACACCCGCCCGACCATCGGCGCCCAGGCCGTCGGCATCGCGCAGGGCGCACTCGAGGCAGCGGTCGACTACGTCAAGGACCGCAAGCAGTTCGGCAAGTCGATCGCCGACTTCCAGGGCGTCCAGTTCATGCTCGCCGACATGGCGATGAAGATCGAGGCCGCCCGCCACATGGTGTACGCGGCCGCCGCCAAGGCCGAGCGCGGCGAGCAGAACATCGGCTTCATCACCGCCGCCGCCAAGTGCTTCGCGTCCGACGTGGCCATGGAGGTCACCACCGACGCCGTGCAGCTCTTCGGTGGCGCCGGCTACACGCGCGACTTCCCCGTCGAGCGCATGATGCGCGACGCGAAGATCACGCAGATCTACGAGGGCACCAACCAGATTCAGCGGGTCGTCATGTCCCGCGCCCTGCTCAAGGGCTGAGCACGCCCCAGTCGAGAGGCTCCTGGTCCACGTGATCAGGAGCCTCTTCGCGTTGAAGGGCGAGTCAGTAGGCACACAGCCCTACTGGCGTATGTCCTGTGTTCGCCGAACCTGCCATCGTCGAATTTGCCGACGATGGCGGGGGAGTGGACATGGACCTGATGAGTTGGCTTGCCGTGGTGAGCGGCGTGATCTCGATCATCGCCTTTGTGTTCGCGATCTGGGTGTGGCTCAAGTCCGACATCAAGGTTCTCGAACTGTCAGCCGCATTGCAGACCGTGCACGGCATCGCTGAATCCGTCGTGTGGAACACGCATTTCGTCAATGCGGGCGATGAGTCCACGCGACTCAGTCAGATGGAACGCGCGCACGGTCAGGTCATGGCCATTCGGACGTTGACGGCGAAGTACGTCGAGGTCCAGGTCGGCTACCGGAACACCGAGATCGGGACCTTGATCGATCGCCGGATCATCTGGACCACCGACTGGCTCGGCAGGCTGGAGTCCTCGCGAGAGGTGCGCGAGGTGTGGTTGCTGACCCACGACCTCGAGCCGGACCTCAGTGCGGCCAAGACAACAGCCATGGTGAAGAAGAACGTGGCCACGGGAACGCGCTACGTCTATTTTCACCCCGCCGACCTTCCTGATGTGGAAAGCAAGGTGCGGAGGTTGCGGCGCAACGTCGGAGGCGACACAGTGCAGGTCAGGTTCGTCGCGATCAGCGATCCCGGCTTGTTCACGCCAGCGAACGTCATCATGTTCTTCAAAGACGAACCCGCGTACGGGACGGACCTCGTGTTCCAGGAGATCGTCCTCACCAAGATTTCCGAACGCGGAATCTTTTGGCAGGAACACGAACGCGACTACGCGGCCAAGCTCGTCCACCGGCTGCGACAGGAGTTGGACAGGGCCTCGTAAATGATCAACTCCGGGGCTCGAACAGCTCGACCAGGTTGCCCGCCGGGTCGGCGATCAGGATCTGACGACCGCCGGGCCCCGAGACGAGGTCGCTGCGGAACTGCAGCCCGGCGGCCTGCAGCCGGGAGATCTCGGCGTCGAGGTCGCTGACGACGAGGTGGATGCGGTTGCGGCCCGCGGCACCGGAGTCGGCGGGGGTGGCGCGGGCCCCGGAGCTCGCCGGGCCGGACAGCAGCAGGCGCAGCGGGCCGCGGACCACGTCGGCGAACGCGGGTGCGGCGTTGGTGTGGGCGGTGAAGCCGAGGTGGGTCGTGTAGAAGTCGACGGCGGCCTGCACGTCGTCGACCAGGTAGCGAACGCTGGCCAACTGGGGAGCGGTCATGCCGGTACCTCCTGGAGTGAGGGCAGCAGGTGGCGGACGCGGGTGTCGATCTCCGCGGTGATGCGCTGGAACACGGGATAGGTGTCGGGCTCGGCCAGGCTCCAGTGGGTCCGCACTGAGCCGGGGAACGCGGGCAGGACCTCGCGGACCCTGTCGCACAGGCTGATCACGTGGTCGAACCGGTGGCCTGCCACCTCGTCCAGAGAACGCGGGTGCGCGGCGATGTCGATGCCGTAGCCCGAGCGCAACGCGAGCACCGCGTGCGGGTTGATGTGCGGCTTCGGATGGCTGCCCGCGCTGGTGACCGACACCTGGCCGCGGGTGTGGTGGCGCAGCAACGCCTCGGCGACGGGGGAACGGGCGCTGTTGCCCGTGCACGTGAAGAGCACGTGGCGCGGTGCGAACGTCGTCGACGGAGAGGGACGCAGCGCCGGGTGGAGTGCGGCGCCGACCGAGGCCAGCGCCGAGGAGCAGCGGTCCAGGTCCAGGTGGTAGTAGCTGTCGCGGCCGTCGAAGTCGCTGCGGCGGGACGCGACCAGGCCCTCCTCGCGCAGCAGGCGCAGGTGGTAGGAGACCAGGTTCTGCGGTTCGCCGACCAGGTCCGTCAGCTCGCGGACCCGGTGGTCGCCCGCGGCCAGCGACGTCAGCAACCGCCACCGCAGGGGGTGTGCGGCCAGCCGTACGAACGCCGGAGGCTCCACGCCCCCGACAATACATCAAACTGGTTTGATGGACCTGTCAGCCGTTCGTGACGTGATCGACGACGCCTCCGCGGTGCCACACGCGCATGCGGTCCTCGCGGAAGTCCATCGTCACCATCGGGTTCGTGTCCAGGTCCAGCACCTGGACGTCGTACCCGTCGGACTCGAGGCGGCCCACGGCGTCAGCCACGGGCCGCCCGGACAGGGTGCTCAGGTCGAAGGTCATGCACCCATCGAAGCAGAAAGGGCGTCACTCGAACGTCGGGAGCAGCTCAGCGAGGCGGTCGTACGAACGGCCCGCGCCGTCGGACATCCCCGTCGCCAGCACGGCGTCGCGGACTTCCAGCGACGGCAGCTGCATCGTCGCCGTCATGGTGGTCACGCCGTCGGACTCGACGAAGGTCGTGGTCACCTGCGCGGGCGGGTTGTCCTCGAAGTGTTCGGTGTGGACGATGCGCGAGTGGGGCGTGAGCTCCTCGTACGAGCCGTACATCTCGAACGGGGCGCCTTCGGCGTCGGACGGTGCCCAGCCGTAGCGCCACTTGCCGCCCACCTGGAGATCGATCTCGCAGATCGGCATGGTCCAGCCGTCGGGGCCCAGCAGCCACCGCTGCACCAGCGCCGGCGTGGTGAACGCCTTCCACACCAGGGAAGCCGGGGCGTTGAACACGCGGGTCATCGTGATCTCGGTGTCCGAGGGCAGCGTGACGAGGGTTTCAGTCATCGGATTGCTCCTTCATCTCTTCGAGGAGTGCGTCGAGACGCGTGTAGGACGCGTCCCAGAACTGGCGGAAGTTCTCCGCCCACGCGGAGACCTCCCGCAACGGCGCGGCCGACAGCAGGCAGGGACGCCACTGCGCCTCCCGGCCTCGGGTGATCAACCCGGCCCGCTCCAGCACGTGCAGGTGCTTGGTGATCGCAGGCCCGCTCATCGCGAACGGTGCCGAGAGCTCCTTCACGGTGGCCTCACCCTCAGCCAGTCGCGCGAGGATCGCGCGGCGGGTCGGGTCGGCCAGTGCCGCGAACACGAGGCTCAGTGGGTCCGTTGCCATGAGAGTGCCTAACCGCTCGGTTAATTAACTACTAGGTTAGACGCGCTGGACAGGAAGTCAAGAGGCAATCGACAGGGTCCCGACAGTCCGCAACTGGTTGAAATCGGTACAATGTAGTTAAAATTCGAACTATGTCGGGGAGTGTCATGGAACGGCTGAAGGACGTGACCGCGCTGATCGCCCGCATCGGGGTCGGGGTCGTCTTCATCGCGCACGGCTGGCAGAAGATCTCCGAGTGGGGACTCGATGGCACGGCCGCTTCGTTCGAGAAGATGGGCGTGCCGCTGCCCACGCTGTCGGCCTGGTTCGCGGCCGTCGTCGAGGTCGGTGGCGGGCTCGCGCTCGTCCTGGGCGTCGCGCTGCCGATCGCCGGTCTCCTGCTCGCCGTCGACATGGCCGGCGCGCTGGCGATCGTCCACCTGCCCAACGGGCTGCTCGGCCAGGGCGGCTACGAGCTCGTGCTGGTGCTGGGTGTGGCGGCGCTCGCGCTCGGGTTCAACGGTGGCGCGTACGCGCTCGACCGGGTGCTGTTCAGGAAGAAGTCCCCAGCTCGAGTGTGATCTTCTCGCTGTCCCGGCGCGCGGGCATCCGCTCCGCGTCGGGACTGCTCACCTGCACCAGCGTGCCGCCACCCGCCAGTACGGCCAGGAAACCGTCCAGCAGGCCGCCGGGCCACTCCACAGTGGACATCACGCGCGAGTCGAGACCGATTCCCAATGCGGCAGCACGGGTGCGGGCCGCAGCCACCAGTGAGTCCACATCGGACGAGTCGAGCGCGGGTGCCGAGCCGTCGAGAGCGGCCCACGGCGAGAAGTCGTCACCGTGCACCCGCACGTCGTCGTTGTAGTCGACCGGTGCGCCGGACCCCGCGCCCATCGGGTGCAGCGACGCCACGGCCACCACGTCCGCCGCGGCCGAACCACCAGGCGGCACAACGGCAACGGCCGCGGCGACATCGGTGGTCACCACGTGCGCCCCGCACCACCACGCGCCCAGCAGGACGCCCACGGTCTGCCAGTGCGCGGGCAGCAGCACCGCGACGGGATCACCGGGCTGCACGTCGTGCTCGTCGCGCAACCAGTTCGCCGTCTTGGCCGCCCAGTTCCGCACGGTCGCGCGCGAGAGCTCGATCCGGGTGACAGCGGCGTCGTCGTAGTGGGTGATGAGCGGACGTCCGGGGTCCGCGGCGACCAGCGGTCCGAACAGGATCTCGGTCACGCTCACCACGGAACTCCTAGTCGACGCAGGGCACACCGGCCTGGGCGGCGGAGGGGAACGTGCCGTCCAGCTGCACCAGCTTGCCACCGCCGAACCGCGACGACGGGGTCGGGGCCGGTGAAGTCGCGCCGACCAGCTGCGCCACGAACGCCTTCACGGCCTCGCGGTCGACGGTCACCACCGACTGACCGCGTTCGTTGCGGAAGTCGATGTTCGTGACCGGGATCGTCGCGAACTCGACGTTGCCGGACGCCAGCGACTGCGCCTGCTGCGCCAGCGTCGCGATGTTCAGGTCCTCGTCGATCACGACGGACTTCGACACCGCGTCCAGCAGCCCGCTCATCTTCGACTGGTCGGTGAAGGTACCCGCGGACAGCAGCTGCTTCACCGCCGCCGACATGAACGCCTGCTGCCGCGCGATGCGGCCGAGGTCGCCGTTCGGCATGTTGCGCTGCCGCACGAACGACAGCGCGTCGGCGCCCTGCACCAGCTGCTCACCGGCGCGGAAGTTCGCGCCCGAGTTCGGGTCCGACGTCGCGGCCTTGAGGCACACCGGCACGCCGCCGATCACCTCGGTCAGCAGGTAGAAGCCGTACAGGTTGACCTCGGCGTAGTGGTCGACGCGCAGGCCCGTCAGCTCCTGGACGGCCTGCACCAGCGCCTTGCGGCCCGCCTCGTCCGACTTCTTCTCCCGCTCGGCCAGGTCCGAGACGCCCTCGGCCTGCAGGCGTTCCGCGGTCAGGAACTTCACCGCGCCGTACGCAGAGTTGATCTTGTCCTCGCGGAAGCCCGCGATCGGCACGTAGGTGTCGCGCGGGATGGAGATCGCGTTCGCCTTGCCGCCGTTGTGCGGGATGCGGATCAGGATGAGCGTGTCCGTGCTGACGCCGTCGGTCGCCTCGGTGCGCAACGCCTTCAGCACGTCGGCGGGCAGCAGCCTGCCCTGCGCGTCGTGCCTGCTGTCGCTGCCGACCAGCAGGATGTCCGTCGCACCGTCCTCTGCGGACGGTGAGTTCGGGATGTCCTCCAGCACGTTCAGGATGTTCGTCGTGTTGACGCTCTCCTGCACCCGCCGCAGCGTCGTCCAGCTGTAGCCGGAGACCGCGAGCGTGACGACCGCGAGCAGCGCGACGAACACCCTGCTGGTGATCAGCAGAGCCTTCTTCGCACGTGCGGCAGCGCTCAACGGTTCCTCCAACGAACGGTGTGTGCGACCAGGCTATCCAGTGCGGACGCCGCACACCGGCATTTCCGCGTCAGTTGATGCAGGCCACACCATCGGCGGTGATGGGAGGGGTGGAGCTCGACGGGGGTGTCGTCGATCCCGGCGCGTTCTGGGTCTCGACGTCCTCGGAGCTGGGAGCGGAGTAGTCCGTGCCGATGTCGACCTGCACGGTCCCCTTGGTCACGTCGGGGTCGACCTCGATCTGGACGTCCGGCCCGACCTCGGCGGCGACCTTGCGCGCGCTCGCCTCGTCGCCCTCGCCGTACCGCACGACCGTCGTGTCCGCGACGGCGACCGTGCGGGCCGCACCGCGGACGAAACCCTTGGCGGTCAACGTGTTCAGCACTTGCGCCGCGAGGCCCTGGATGCCCGACGCGTTGTTCACGCCGACCGTGATCGACGAGTTCGGCGGTGCGGGCACGGAGGACGACGTCGGCGCGGGCGACGAGCTGCCGGTCGGCTTGTCGGTCGCGAGCTCGGTGATGAACTTCTTCACCTGCGCCGGGTTGACCGGAAGCACGTTGCCGTCGCCGTAGGTGTCGGTCGGCGGGCCGACCGGGATGGTGCGGAACTGGATGTTGCCGCTCACCAGGCCCTGCATCTGCTCGGCGAACGTGGCGATGTCCCAGCCCTGGCTCAGCACGACCGACTTCTTGACCGCGTCGACCAGCCCGCTCAGCTTGTCCGTGTCGGTCAGCGTGCCCGACGACAGCACCTTCTTGGCCAGCGCGCCGATGAACACCTGCTGGCGCACGATCCGGTCGAGGTCGCCGTTCGGCAGGTTCTTGCGCTGCCGCACGAACGACAGCGCCTGCGCGCCCGCGATCGTCTGCTTGCCCGCCTGGAAGTTCGCGCCCGAGTCGGAGTCGCTGGTCGCCTCCTTGAGGCAGACGTCGACGCCGCCGATGGCGGTGGTGACCTCGTAGAACGAGGCGAGGTTGACCTCGGCGTACCGGTCGATCTTCACGGCGTCGCCGGTCATCTTCTCGATCGTCTTGATCAACGTCTTGCGCCCGGCGGTCATCGACTCGGTGCGCAGCCGCGCCTCGTCGGTGACGCCCTTGTTGCGCAGGTCGGTGTCCGTCTGGTTCTTCTGCCGCGCGAACGCGGAGTTGATCTTGTGTTTGCCGAACCCGTCGGCGATGTCGACGTACGCGTCGCGGGGGAAGGAGATCGCGACGGCACGCGTCCCGTCGACCGGGATGTGCACCAGGATCATCGTGTCGGTGTTCATCTCGCCGTCCGCGATGCCGCCGTTCAGCATCGCGAGCACCTCTCGGGACAGCGGGTTGCCCTGCGCGTCCGTGCGGCTGTCCACGCCGACGAGCAGGATGTCGACCGCGCCGTCGAGCGGCTTGCGGGCGGGCCCGGCCGCGCCCTGGTCCGAACCGAAGACGTCCGTCGTCACGACGCCGGCGTTCAGGTCGCGCTGGAACGCCCACCCGTACCACGTGACCAAGAGCACTGCCGTCGCCAGCAGTGCCACGAAGGTGCGAGCCGTGATCATGAACGCGCGGAACGAAGCAGTGGTCGGCGTCGCTGTGATGCGAACAGGACCACTCCTGTCTTCCACCTTTCGTTCCTCCCCCATATACCTCAGCTTAGTCGCACCTCTTTTATATGACAGACGATGTGACGTCGCGGTGGGTTGCACCGATGGTGCACGTGACAGACTGCGACGACCGACCCACACAGGAGGACACGGGTATGCGCGTACTGGTGACGGGCGGGGCCGGCTTCATCGGCTCGCACTACGTGCGGCAGTTGGTGAGCGGTGCTTACAGCTCGCTCGCCGACGCCGAGGTCGTCGTACTGGACAAGCTCACCTACGCGGGCAGCGAGGAGAACCTCGCCCCGGTCGCGGACAGTCCCACCCTGCGCTTCGTGCGCGGTGACATCTGCGACGGTGCGCTGGTCAAGGAACTGATGGCGGGCGTCGACACGGTCGTCCACTTCGCCGCGGAGTCGCACGTGGACCGGTCGATCACCGGCTCCGCGGACTTCGTGCTGACCAACGTGCTGGGCACGCAGACGCTGCTGCAGGGCGCGTTCGACGCGGGCGTCTCGAAGTTCGTGCACGTCTCGACGGACGAGGTGTACGGCTCCATCGAAGAGGGATCGTGGACCGAGGACCACATCCTCGAGCCGAACTCCCCGTACTCGGCGTCCAAGGCGTCGTCGGATCTGCTGGCGCGCGCGTTCCACCGCACGCACGGGCTGCCGGTCAGCATCACCCGGTGCTCGAACAATTACGGCCCGCACCAGTTCCCCGAAAAGGTGATCCCTCTATTCGTCACCAATCTGATGGACGGGCGCAAGGTCCCTCTTTACGGTGACGGCCTCAACGTGCGCGACTGGCTGCACGTCGACGACCACTGCCGCGGCATCCAGCACGTCGTCGACGGCGGGCGCCCCGGCGAGATCTACAACATCGGCGGCGGCACCGAGCTGACCAACCGCGAGCTGACCGAGCGGCTGCTGGAGGCGACCGGCCGCGACTGGTCGTTCGTCGAGCCGGTCACCGACCGCAAGGGCCACGACCGCAGGTACTCCGTGGACATCTCGAAGATCTCCACCGAGCTGGGCTACAAGCCGCAGGTCGACTTCGCCGAGGGGCTCGCCGCCACCGTCCAGTGGTACCGCGACAACCGCGCGTGGTGGGAGCCGCTGAAGGAACGCGCCGCGCTGGCCGGGAGCTGACGTGATCCTCGTGCCAGGAGGTCGTGGCCAGCTCGGCCACGACCTCGCCGCGTTGTCGGACGACGTGCGCGCGCTGCCGTCGTCCGAGCTCGACATCACTGACGCCGCAGCGGTTTCCGCGGCTGTCCGCGGCGCCTCGGCGGTGATCAACTGCGCCGCCTACACGGCCGTCGACGCGGCGGAGACGGACGAGGACCGCGCGTTCGAGGTGAACGCCGTCGGACCGGGCCTGCTCGCCGAGGCGTGCGCCGAGCGCGGAATCCCGCTCGTGCACGTGTCCACGGACTACGTGTTCCCCGGTGACGCGGACCGGCCGTACGAGCCGACCGACGCCACCGGCCCGCGCACCGCGTACGGGCGCACGAAGCTCGCGGGCGAGCAGCGGGTGCTCGCCGCGGGCGGCTGGGTCGCGCGCACCGCGTGGGTGTACGGCGTGTCCGGCAACAACTTCGTGCGCGCCATGCAGAACCTGGAGTCCACAAGGGACACTTTGTCCGTCGTGGACGACCAGCGCGGCTCGCCGACGTGGTCGGCCGACCTCGCCGCCGGGCTGCTGGAGCTGGTGCGGGTGCGGCCGGAGCAGCGGCTGCTGCACGCGACCGGCGGCGGCGACACGACGTGGTTCGGCTTCGCACGGGCCATCTTCGAGGAGCTGGGCGCCGACCCGGAGCGGGTGAAGCCCTGCACCACCGCGGACTTCCCGCGCCCGGCACCGCGTCCCGCCTACTCGGTGCTGTCCGGGAAGTCGTGGGCGGATGCCGGGCTCACCCCGCTGCGGCACTGGCGCGAAGCGCTGGCCACCGCGTTCAAGAACGGTTTCTAGCCCCAGAGCTCGGCAACCTGTGCGGCGACCGCGGAGGCCTGGCGATAGCCGGCCTCCGCGACCGCGGGCAGCAGCGCCGGGTCCATCGGGTTCGTGTTGACCGCCTCGACCGTCTCGTCGGCGAACACCGTCACGACGGAAGCGCCCGTCCGCGCGCGCAGTTCGCTCACCTGCTCCGGCACGTTGCCGATCGGGCTGAAGCCCTCCGCCATCGGTGCCAGCACGAGGATTCGCTGACACTTCCCGGCCAGGTCCGCGTTCGCGGGCGAGCGGATGAACCCGTCGACCCACCGCCTCCCGCCGACCTGCGCGGGCGGGTAGACGAACGGCAGCGCGCAGCTGGCGGTCACCGCGTCGGTGAGCGACACCCCGCTGTTCGCGTCGAACGCCACGAACTCGCCGCTCTCCGCGTCGACGGCGGTGACGAGCAGCCGCTGCGCCGGCCAGTCCGAAAACGGGCACAACGCCAGAACTCCGGCTCTCAGCTCCTCTTCCGTCGCCAGGGGCGGCGTTTCCAATGCGGTGCGCCCCAAACGAGCTCGAGCGAGCTCCAGGTTCTTCCCGCTGCTGATCAACGCGCCGAGCTCGGCCATCGCCTGTGAAGTGAGCAATCTCGCAGGCCCTGGGTTGTTATTCGTGATTAGCTTCGCGAATATTTCTCGCGGATCGACGCCGGAAGCATGTTGGGCGCCGACTGCCGACCCGCAGGAAGTGCCGATCGTGAGATCGCTTCCACGCAGATCAATGCCTATTTCGGTGAGCGCGGCGAGCATGCCTACCAGCCATCCGAACCCTGTCAGCCCGCCACCACCGAGTACGAGTGCCCGTTCATCCCTCATTGTTGGAAGTCTGAACCTATCGGTTCTCTAAGTTTCCCTAGCTTTAGGGATTCTATGCTTGATCACGCCCCTGAAGTGCGGTCGGTGAAACGGGGAAGGATTTTCCCATGGCATCAATTCTGCTCGGTTCTGATGAGCTCACGTCGTCCGCTGCCGCGTCGTTCGCGCGTCGCCCGGACGGAAGAGTCATCAGATTGGACGACGAGGCGGAGAAGCGCGTCGTCCGCTCCGTTCAGCTGATGCGCGACCTCATCGCCACCGGACAGCCGATGTACGGCATCACCACGGGTTTCGGGGACAGCTGCGTCAGGCAGATCAGCCCGGACAAGGTCGTCGCGCTCCAGCGCAACCTGGTCCAGTACCACCTGAACGGGTTCGGCCCGATGGCCGAACCCGAGGTCGTGCGCGCGACCATGCTGATCCGCGCGAACTGCCTGTCCCGCGGGTACTCGGGCGTGCGTCCCGAGGTGATCAACCTGCTGGTCGACTGCCTGCACAACGACATCCTGCCGATGATCCCCGAGCGCGGGTCGGTCGGCGCGAGCGGCGACCTGGTGCCGCTGTGCTATCTGGCCAACGCGCTGACCGGGGACGGCGAGGTGCTGTTCGACGGCTCGGTCGTCCCGGCGCGGCACGCGATGCGCGAGTGCGGGCTCGAACCGGTCGTGCTGGAGGCCAAGGAGGGCCTCGGCCTGATCAACGGCACGTCGTTCATGTCCGCGTTCGCGTCGCTGGCGCTCAGTGACGCGGCCGAGCTGGCCGCGGTCGCGGACGTCTGCACGGCGCTCGCGATGGAGGCGCTGCTCGGCAACCGCGGCCACTTCGAGTCGTTCATCCACGAGCAGAAGCCGCACCCCGGCCAGCTGCGCAGCGCCGCCACGATCCACGGCCTGCTCGACGGCTCCGAGCTGGCCCGCGAGTACTCGCAGGTGCTGTCCGCGAACAAGGCGCTGGGAGGCAACCGCTTCCAGGAGCTGGAGCACTCGATCCAGAACCGCTACTCGCTGCGCTGCGCACCGCACGTGACGGGCGTGCTGTACGACACCGTCGAGTGGGCGACCCGCTGGGTCGACGTGGAGATCAACTCCACGAACGACAACCCGCTGTTCGACATCGAGGCCGCCACGATCCGCAACGGCGGCAACTTCTACGGCGGCCACGTCGTGCAGGCGATGGACTCGCTCAAGGTCGCGGTGGGCAGCGTCGGCGACCTGCTCGACCGCCAGCTCGCGCACCTCGTCGACGACAAGTTCAACATCGGCCTCACGCCGAACCTCATCCCGTTCACCGACGACGACGAAGAACTGGGCCTGCACCACGGGTTCAAGGGCACGCAGCTCGCCGCGTCCGCGCTGACCGCGGAGGCGCTGAAGCTCGGCATGCCCGCGACCGCGTTCTCCCGGTCGACCGAGGCGCACAACCAGGACAAGGTCAGCATGGGCACGATCGGCGCGCGCGACGCGCGAACCGTCGTCGAGCTGGTGCGCCAGGTCGCGGCGATCAACCTCGCCGCCACCTGTCAGGCCATCGACCTGCGCGGTGCCGACAAGCTCGGCCAGGGCACCCGCGCCGCGTACGACCTGGTCCGCGAGCACATCGCGTTCCTCGACCGGGATCGCAGGCTGGACGGCGATCTGTCCGCTCTCGTCGAGGTCATCAAGTCCGGTGCGTTCGGCGCCATCGCCGAGAAGTTCGGCGAGGACAGGTGAGGACCGCGCTGGTCGGGGCACCCGGCAAACCGTTCGAGCTCGTCGAGGACGGGCCCGCCGAGGCGGGACTCGGCCAGGTGCTGGTCAAGGTCGACGCCTGCGGCATCTGCCACACCGACGCCATGTTCACCGCGGGGCTGTTCCCCGGAGCCAGGTTCCCGATGGTCGCCGGACACGAGGTCGCGGGCACCATCCAGCAGCTCGGGTCCGATGTGGACGGTTGGCGGACCGGTGACCGGGTCGGCGTCGGGTTCTGCGCCGGCTCGTGCGGGCGGTGCTCGCCGTGCCGCGCGGGCGACTTCGTCTTCTGCACCAGCCGCGCCATCACCGGCATCACGCACCGGGGCGGCTTCGCCGAGGGGCTCGTCGTGCCCGCGGGTGCGCTGTCGGCGATCCCGGACGAGATCTCCGCACCGGACGCCGCGCCGCTGATGTGCGCGGGCGTCACGACGTTCAACGCGCTGCGGCACAGCGACGCGTCCGGCGGTGACCTCATCGCGGTGCTCGGGCTCGGCGGGCTCGGCCACCTCGCGGTGCAGTTCGCCGCGAAGATGGGTTTCGACACGGTCGCGGTGTCGCGCGGCACGGACAAGCAGGAGCTCGCGCACCACTTGGGCGCCAGGCACTTCGTCGACAGCCGGACGACCGACGTCGCCGGGGCGTTGCGCGATCTCGGTGGCGCCAGGGTGATCCTCTCCACGATCACGCACGCGCCCGCCGTGAGCGCGGCCGTCGGCGGTCTCGCGCCCCGCGGCGAGCTGATCGTCGCGGGTGCCTGCGCGGACGCGATCGGCGTCGACACCGGTGTGCTGATCGACCAGGGCAGGCGGATCTCCGGCTGCCTCGTCGGCACGCCGAAGGACATCGAGGACACCCTCGCGTTCTGCGCGCTCACCGGCATCCGGCCGATGGTCGAGACGGTGCCGTTGCAGGACATCGAACGCGCGTTCAGCCGCATGCTGGACGGTTCCGCACGATTTCGGATGGTGGTGCTGCCATGAGGACCAACTGGCTGGTCGGTCACGTTCGCTGCTGCGGAGTGGAGGTCCGGCTATGACATCGTGGGTCGACGACTTCCTGCTCGCCGGGCCGGACGACGAGGTGTGCTTGCAGCTCGGTGGGCCGGTGCGCCGTTCGGAGCTGCGAACGGCGGTCGCCGGTCGGCAGAACCTGTTGCGGGACATGGGTGTCGGGCCGGTCCACTCGGTCGCGATGCAGCAGCCCGCCTCGCTCGACCACGTGGCGACGGCGCTCGCGGTGTGGCGGCTCGGCGCGCAGCTCGTGACCGTCGACCACCGGGTCACCAGGGCCGGCTTCGACGACGTGCTCGCGGTGTTGCGGCCGAAGGCGGTTGTGACGGTCGAGCGGATCAGCCAGCGTCCGGTGTGGACACCCCGGACCGACCACGTGCTGGTGCAGGTGACCTCGGGCTCCACCGGTGCGCCCAAGCTGGTCGGCCGCACGTTCACCGACATCGTCGCCGAGGTGGTGAAGACCGGGCGGCTGCCCGGCATGCCGGGACGCGGGGAGAGCGCGGTCGTGCTGGCCGCGTTCGCGCACACCTACGGCCTGTTCGCCGGTCTGCTGCACGGGTTGCACTCCGGTGCGCGGGTCGTGGTGCCGGAACACCCGACGGCGCGCGGCATCGCGACGGCCGTCGCGGAGGCGAGCGGTCCGGCGACCGTGTTCGGCGTCCCGTTCCACCTGCGGCTGCTCGCGTCGCTCAACGCCGACATGCCCGGACTGGCGCGCGTCGTGTCGTCCGGCGAGCGCATCGAACCGGTGCTGGGCGAGATGGTCGCGTCGCGGCTGAACGTGCCGGTCGGCCAGATCTACGGGATGACCGAGACCGGCATGATCGCGGGCGACCTCGACGGCTCGTGCCGCCCCTCCGTCGGCAGGCTCGCGCCCGGTGTCGACGTGCGGACGCCGGACGGCGAACTGCAGGTGCGCATGGACGCCTCGCCGTATCTGGGCTTCGCGGAGGCCGGCAGGTGGCAAGCGGGCTGGTTCCGCACCGGTGACGCCGCGTCGGCCGGACCGGGCGGGCTGCTCACGTTGCACGGCCGGATGGACGCTCAGGTCACCGTCGGCGGCCTGAAGGTGGACCTGACCTCCGTCGAGTCGATCCTCTCCGCGCTGCCCGGCGTCGCGGACGCGGTCGTCGTGAACGACGGCGTGCTCAAGGCGTTCGTGGTGCTGCGCGAAGGGGGAACCGTGGACACCGACGAGCTCGACCGCGTGCTGGCACCGCACCAGCGGCCGCGGGTCGTCCACACCGTGTCCGCGTTGCCGCGCACCCCGTCGGGGAAGGTCGTGCGCGCTCTCGACCAGTTGAACGCCGCCGTACTGGAGGGATCACTGACATGAACATCGCCGAGTTCGTCGGAGTCGACGGCGACTTCGCCGCGCTCGACGCGCGGGCGCGGCTCGACCTCGCGCTGCGGGTCGAGCGGCAGTTCCGGATCCGGTTCTCCGACGAGGAGATCGAGTCGCTTCCCCGCCTGTCCTGGCAGAACTTCGTCGAGCTGACGAAGGCACTGCTGAAGAGGACGCGCGTCGCGAGGCCGCCGACCCGGCAGGACGTGCTCGCGGTGCTCGCCGAGGTGCGCGGCACCAGCGAGGTCATCGAGGAGATCGAGTCGATGGAACTGCTGTGGCTGCTCAACTCCATGGAGCAGCGGTACGGCGTGACGCTCGACATCGACGAGCAGAGCCTGACCCGGATGCGGACGGTCGACGGTGCCGTCGGAGTGCTGTGCTCGTGCGTGGGCTGACCGTCGCCGTCACCGGCGCGAACCGGGGACTGGGCCGTGCCATCGCGGAACGAGCGGCGGACGCGGGAGCGGACCTGCTCCTGCTCGGCCGCGACCTGGACGCGTTGCGCGGTGTGGCCGCGGCGACCGGCGGCGAGGTGCGGTACCTCGACCTTGCCGATCCCGCGACCATCGGGCCCGCGCTGAGCGGGCGCGTCGACGTGCTGGTCAACAACGGGGGCGTGACCGGCCCCATCGGCCCGAGCTGGGAGGTCGCCGACCGCGACTGGTGGGAGGCGATGGAGGTCAACGTCCGCGGCACCGTCCAGGCCTGCCACGCCGTCCTGCCCGGCATGCTCGCCAGGCACTCCGGCCGGGTGATCAACATCGTCAGCAACGCGGGCAGGCTCACCTGGCCGTCGGTCAGCTCGTACTCCGTCTCGAAGGCGGCCGTCATCAAGTTCACCGAGAACGTCGCCGAGGAACTGCGCAACCGCGGTGTCTCGGTGTTCAGCTTCCACCCCGGACTGCTCGACATCGGCATGGCGGGCGGGCACCTCAACGAACGCCGCTCCACCGACCCGTGGCGCAACCAGATCCGCATCTGGCTGCGCATGGAGCGCAAGGCGGGCCGGTTCACCCCGCTCAGCCAGGCGCTCGAGACGCTGCTCCTCCTGCTCGACGGCACCGCGGACCCGCTGAGCGGCAGCTACCTGACCGCCGATGACGACATCGCCGCACTCGTGAAGGAGAAGTCATGACCTCGACGCTCGCCCCGGCCGAGCTCGTCACGCGTGCGCGGGAGATGCGTCCCCGGCTGCTCGACCGGCAGGCGCTGACGGACGAGCTGACCCGCGTGCCCGAGGAGACCCACCTGGACTGCCTCGACGCCGAGCTGTACCGCATGCTCTTACCCCGCTCGTTCGGCGGGCTGGAGACGAGCCTGCGCACGTTCGTCGAGGTCGTCATCGAGATCTCCCGCGGCTGCCCGTCGACCGGGTGGAACCTCGCGCTCGCCGCGGGCCACTCGCACACGATCGCCGCGCTGTTCCCGCTCTCGGCGCAGCGGGAGATCTTCGGGTCGGGCGACTTCCGCGCCGCGATGCCCGTCGCGCCGACGGGAACGGCGGTGAGATCCGGTGACGGCTACGTGGTCAACGGCCGGTGGGGCTACGCGTCCGGCGTGATGGTGTCGACGCACGTGATCGCCGGCGTGCTGATCGACGGCGTGCCCGGCATCGCGTGCGTGCCCGAGTTCGAGGTGCTGGAGGACTGGGACCGCGCGCTCGGCATGCGCGGCAGCGGCTCCAACAGCGTGGTCGTGTCGGACGTGCACGTGCCAGCGGACTGGGTGCTGCCCGGTTTCGTGCTCGACTGGGAGGCCACCGGCGAGGCCGTGCACGGCAACCCGATGTACGGCGGGCGGCTGATGACGTTCTTCCAGCTGGAGCTGACCCCGGTGGTCGTCGGGTGCGCGTTCGCCGCGCTGGACGAGTACCGGCGGATCGTGTCGTCGAAACGGCTCATCCAGCCGCCGCACCAGCCGCGCCGCGAGCACCCCGAGTACCAGCGGATCCTCGGTGTGGCAACGGGTCTGGCCGAGAGCGCGAGCCGCACCGTGCTGTCGGTGGCCGACGACTACCGCTCGGGCATGTCGCTGGCCGACGACTACCGGCTCGCGGTCGTGTGCAACCAGGCGGGCCAGTTGGCCGCGCAGGCGGTCGAGATGCTCGCCGCCGCGTCCGGGACCGCGTCCGTGCTGGCCGGGCAGCGGATGCAGCGCTACCTGCGGGACGTGCAGATGTACCGGACGCACTCGAACGCCCAGGTCGGCAACTGGGCGGCGACGTTCGGCCGGCTGGACCTGGGCCTTCCCCTGTCCTTCTGAACCCGCCAACGCTCTGTGATCGGGCTGGGCCGTTGGGGTGACCTGTCTGGCACGGCCGTGCCTGATGCGAGAACCTATGCGCCATGTTCGACAGCGGACGTGCCCCCGAGCGTCCTCCGATGAAGCGGGATTCCGACCGGCAGCGCTTCCTGCGTTGCGTCGCCGCCGTGACCAGTTCGCGGCAGGTGTCGATGAGTGAGCTGAAGGACCACCGGCCTCCGGTGGGTCACAGCCGCTGAGGCCGGGCTGGTGCGGTCATCCGCCCAGCCCGCTCGCAGTGCTCGCCCGGATCCGGTCGAGGCAGGTCGCCGCCTTCGCGATCCACCGCTGGTCACCCTGCCGCTCGAACACCTCCAACGCCTGCGCGGCGAGCCCGGCCGCCGCGGAGGAGTTGCCGCGCAACGACTCCAGCTCCGCGAGGCAGACGAACGTGCCCGCGGCGCCGTGTTCGTCCAGGGTCAGCGAGAACACCAGCCTGCTCTCGACCGCGCACGCGTACGCCATCTCGATCCGGTCCGCCGCCCGGTGGTTGAACGCGAGGCTGCGCCACGCCGACGCCTCGCGCCGCCGGTCGCCGACCTCGCGGAACGTGTCGCGGGCGGTCGTCAGCAGCTCGTGCGCGCCCGCGAAGTCGCCGACCTCGCGCCGCACCACGCCCAGCTCACGCAGGCACGCGGCGTGCCAGCGCGGGCTGCCCAATGACTCGTAGATGTCCGCCGCGGGCCGCAACGCGCGTTCGGCCAGCTCCCACTCGCCCCGGTAGCGGTGCAGGATCCCCTTCTCCCGCAACGTGTACGCGCGCCAGCCGAGGTCGGGGTCCTTGGCGAGGCACGCGTCGAAGCACGCGTGCGCCTCGTCCCACTTGCCCTGCAACCGCCGCGCGACGCCGATCGCCAGCATCGTGATCACCTCGAGCCGCGGGTCGGCGGCCTCGGGCAGCAGCCGGACGCACTCGCGGAACCACGCCTCGGCACGGGCGAAGTCACGCGTCTCCCGCGCCGCGAGCCCGCGCGCGAACAACGCGTACGCCGCCCAGTACGCGCTGCCGATGCGCCGCGCGGCACCCAGCGACACCTCGGCGACCTCGGTCAGGTGGTCCCACTGCGCGCGCAGCTCGCAGTACGGGGCGATGGTCGCGGACAGCTGGCACACCAGCTCGTCCAGACCCGCGTCGGCCGCGATCCGGATGGCCGCCAGCACGTTCGGGTGTTCCTCGTCGAACCACGCGGCCGGGTCGCGCACGAGCGGGTCGACGTCGATGCCGAACCCCGGCGCGGTGAACCGCGGCAGGCCGCCGAACTCCAGCCCGCGGTCCGCCCGCTGCGCCACGTGCAGGTACGCGGCGAGCACCCGGTCGCGGATCTGCTCGTGCGCCTCGACTTCCTGTTCCTCCGCGAACAGCCGGATCAGGTCGTGGAAGTGGTAGCGGCCGCCCGCTTCGAGGAGGTTCGCCTCCACGAGCCGGTCCAGCGTCCGTTCCGTCACGCGCAGGTCCTCGCCCAGCGCCGCCGCGACGGCCCACGCGCGGAAGCTCGTGCCGGGCAGCTTCGCGAGCACCCGGAAGACGTGCTGGTCGACGGGGTCGAGACCGGAGTAGCTGAGCGCGAACCCGGCCCGCACCTCGCGGTCACCGCCGACGAGCTCGTCGAGCCGGTCCCGCTCGTTCTCCAGCCGTTCCGCGAGGCCCGCGCTGGTGAGGTGGCTGAGCGAGCGCAGCTTCGTGCCGACGATCCGCAGCGCCAGCGGGAGCCCGCCGCACAGTCGCGCGATCCGTTCCCGCGCAGGCGACTCCGAGTCGCCGGACAGCGATGTCAGCAGCGCGACGGAGTCCGCGGGCGCCAGCGGTTCGAGGCGCACCTGGTGGCTCGCGTCGAGTCCGGTGAGCCTGCGCCTGCTCGTCACCAGCACGCCGCAGCCCGGTTCGCCCGGCAGCAGCGGGCGGACCTGCTCCTCGTTGGCCGCGTTGTCCAGCACGAGCAGCATCCGCTTGCCCGACAGGCGATCCCGGAACGCCGCCGCGCGCTCGTCCGGCGCCTGCGGGATGTCGACGCCCGCGACGCCGAGGTCGCGCAGGAACCGGGCGAGCACGTCGCTCGGGTCCGGCGGTGCCGCGCTCGCGCCGCGCAGGTCGACGAACAGCTGGCCGTCCGGGAACTCGGTCCGGTGCGCCAGCCGCACGGCGAACGCCGTCTTCCCGACACCCGGCTGCCCGGTGACCGTGACGACCGACGGCGTGTCCGTCACGCGGCTCAGCTGCGCCACCGCGCCGCTGAGCTCGTCGGCGCGTCCGGTGTAGTGGGCGGTCTGCGCGGGGAGCTGGTTGGGCCTGCGCTCCAGCGCGCGGGTGGTGACCTCGGTGTCGTCGGCGAGCAGCGTCGCGTGCAGCTGCTGCAGCGACCCGCCCGGCGCGATGCCCAGCTCGGTGTCCAGGATCCGGTAGATCTCCTGGTAGGCGTGCAGCGCGTCGGCCCGCCTGCCGGACCGGTGCAGCGCCAGCATCAGCCGCTCCCACAGCCGCTCGCGCAGCGGGTTCGCCGCGACCAGCGACCGCAGCTCAGCGACCAGCTCGGCGTGCTGCCCCAGCGCGAGCCGCACGTCGGTGTGCCGCTCGACGACGGTGATCTGCTGCTCGGCCAGCCGGTCCAGCTCGGCGCGCAGCTCGGGCCCGGTTTCCAGGCCGGCCAGCGGCGCGCCGCGCCACAGCTTCAGCGCCTCGCCGTAGTCCGCCGCGGCGGTGGCCGGGTCACCGTCCCGCACGGCCTGGTCCGCGCGTCCGGTGAGCCTGCGGAACGCCGCCAGGTCCAGCTCGTCGCTCTCGACCCGCAGCAGGTAACCACCTGGACGGGTGGTCAGCCGGTCGGTCCCCAGCCTGCGGCGCAGCGCCGAGACGTAGGTGCGGATGTTGGCCTCCGGCGCGACCGGTGGCCGTTCCCAGAGCGCGTTGGTCAAGTAGTCGATGAATGCGGTCTCGTTGGCGCGCAGCAGCAGCGCGGCGAGCAGCGAGCGCTGTCTCGCCCCGCCGAGCGCGAGCACCTCGGCACCGTCGCGGACCTCGAAAGATCCGAGCACACGAAATTCCACGGTCTCCCCCCGAGCGCGCAGCCTACTCAGGAAAGCCCATTCCATCCTGTATGGAATCAGTGCGCGTGTTGTGCGGCCGCTCCGCCATCGTTCCCGGTGGGTCCGCAAGGGGCCCGCTCGACGAGGGGGAGACTCGTGAAGCGCTTCTTCATGGCGGCCGCGGCCGTCGCCGCGGTGTTCTCGATCGGCGCCGCCGCGCCGGCCGCGGCCGCACCGCACAGCGAGGACAAGGTGCTCACCAGCACCGTCGCGGCGGACGACGTCAGCGCGATGGCCGTGTCGTGCTCGAACCTGTACTGGTGCATCTGGCGCGACCCGAACGCCACGAACAACAACTACCGGTACACCTGGTTCGGCTCGGACGGCAACTACGCCAACAACTACTGGTCCGGCGTGACCGTCAGCAACAAGGCGTCGGGCGTGTGGAACCAGGGCGACCGGCAGTTCGTGGTGATCTTCGACGGCCCGGACTACACCGGCAACTGGGCGTGCGTGCCCGCGAACACGCACATCCCGGACCTGCGCAACGCGGCGACCGGTGACACGCCGGTCGGCTGGTGGAACGAGCGGATCTCGTCCCACAAGTGGAGCAACACCTGCACCAGGTAGGTGCTCAGCGGGAGCGGCGGTAGGCCTCGACCGTCGCTTCCGCGCACCGCCGCCAGGTGAACTCGGCCGCGTGCGCGCGCCGGGCCGCCTGCGAGACGGTGGTCGCCGGCGCCGCGACGGCGTCGGCGAGCGCCACCTTCAACGCCTCGACATCGCCGACGGGCACGTGCGTGGCGTGCCCACCGGCCACCTCGCGCAGCGCCGGTACGTCCGAGCACACGACGGGCACGTTGCACGCCAGCGCTTCCAGCACCGGCAGCCCGAAGCCCTCGTCGCGCGACGGCAGCACGAGCACCGACGCGCCCGCGACGACGCTGCGCAGGTGCACGTCCGAGAGGTACCCGGTGCGCAGCACGCGTCCGTCCACTCCGGACGGGCCGGGTCCGGTGATCACCAGCGGTGGCAACGAGGGGTCGGCCGCGTGCGCCTCGATCAGGTACTTGAGGCCCTTGCGCGGACCGCCCGCGCCGACGAACAGCAGGTACTGCTTCGACAACCCGAGCCTGGCCCGCAGCGCGTCGCTCGGTGGCAGCGCGGCGAACCACGCCGGGTCGACGCCCAGCGGCGTCACCTTGATCTTGTCCGCCGGGATGGAGAACCGTTCCTCCACCACGGAAGCGACCGCCCTGGTCGGCGTGCACACGACACCGGCGCGCTGCGCGGAGAGCTTCACCAGCTCGGGCAGCCGCCGGTCGGACGGCGGCAGGTCGCCCAGCGCGTCGAGGAACGCGAGGTCGTGGATCGTCACCACGCCACCGGCCCTGATGGTCGGCGGGAGCACGAAGTTCGTGCCGTGCATGACGTCCGTGAACCCGGTCAGGAACTCGACCGGCGGGAACGGGAAGCGCAGCCACATCTGCCGCAGCGCCCGCGCCGACACGGGCAGGCCGCGGGCGATGACGTCGTGCGGGAGCACCGTGCGCAACGCGCGCCAGCCCCGCAGGGTGAACGCGACCGCCCGGACCTGCACCTCGTCCGGCATCGACGCCAGCTCCTCGGCGAGTGCCGCGGTGTAGCGCCCGATTCCGGTGCGATGTCCGAGCAGCGGGGTCCCGTCGAGGAGGACCCTGATAGGTCTAGCCATTCCTGCCACCACGCGCGATCTTGAGGAGGCGCCCCGTCGCCCGCTTGGCCAGTTCGGTCGGGCCTCCGTCGTTCAGGTACTCGCGCACCAGAGCGATGTCCCGCTTGAGCTTGCCGCCCGTGCCCAGCGGCGCCTTGCGCACCATCGGGGCCGAGCCGGACAAGCGGTCCGCGGCGGGCCTGGGGTTGCGGCAGAACTCCGCCAGCGGCGCGAGCGCCGTCTCCCAGGTGAACCGCTCACGGACGACGGCGATGCGCTCGCGGCACGCGGCCGCGAACTCCTCGTCGTAGAGCACCTTCTCGAGCGCGTCCGCCAGCGCGTCCGGGTCCTCCGGCCGCACCACGACGCCGAGTCCTTCGCGTGCGACGAGGTCCGCGAACGAGTCGCCGGACGTCGTCACGATCGGCAGGCCCGCCCACAGGTAGTCCAGCACCCTGGTGCGGAACGCGAACGTCGTCTCCACGTGCTCGTAGTGCGTGGTGACGCCGCAGCTCGCGTCCAGCAGCCAGTTCTGCCGGTCGGTGTAGGGCACCCAGCCGTCGTTGAAGAACACGTGCTCGCCGGTCAGTCCGAGCTGCCCCGCCAGCGCGCGGGTCTGACCGCCGATGTCCATCTCCGGCACCTCGGGGTTGGGGTGCTTCATCCCGAGGAAGTACAGCTTCACGTCGGATCGCTTGTGCCGCAGGCGTTCGATCGACCGGATGAGCGTCAGCGGGTCGAACCAGCTGTACACGCCACCAGCCCAGATGACGACCTTGTCGTCGTCGCCGACGTTCGGCACCACGCCCTTGATCGCGGGCCCGGTGCGCGTCGGCGGCTTGCCGGACAGTCCGAAGGGGACGATCCCGAGCAGCGACTGCGTCGTGGGGTCGTTGTCGTACAACGTGGGTGTGAGCCTGCCGAGCGCGGCGAGGTGACCGAGCCAGAAGTGCCGCTGGCGTTCCGACGCGCACAGGAAGAAGTCGCCGCGCTCCAGCTGGGCGTTGAGGATCCTGGTGACGACCTGGAGGTCGGCCTCGCGCTTGTCGTCGGTGTCGTCCTTGCCCTGCTCCAGCAGTTCCAGGTGCATCGGGTCGTACATGTCGCAGACGACGATCTTCGTGGAGTCCGCGCGCTTGAGGTGCGCGAGCTTCTCCAGCGCGTGTCCCTGCAGGACGACCACGTCGGCCCAGTCGACGTGCCCGAGCAGCTCCTTGGTCGACGCCCGGTGGATCTCGAACGGCGCTTCGGGCGCCGCGCACAGCGGGTTCGTCGTCACCAGTCGCACGGTGTGCTCGCCGGACAGCACGTCCGCCATGTGCCACGCGCGGATCGCCGGGCCAGCCATCCGGTCCGAGATCGCGTCACCGGTGATCACCAGGATGCGCCGCGGCCGTCCGAAGACCTCCTCCAGCGCGAACACGTCGACCAGCACGTCGTGCGCGGCGAGGTAGCGCGGCAGCGGGTACGCGGGCTCCATCGCCTTGCGCATCAACGGAACCAGGTCGACGTCGGTGACCCGGCGCTTGGCCTGCTCCTCCTCGCGCGACTCGCGCAGCGACGGCAGCAGCTCGACGAACTGGTCCACCGCGAGGAACCCGGCGAGCGCCGAGCGTTCGACGGGGACGGGGGCCGCGTCGTCCTGCTTGTTCGCCGGCCGCTTGGTGATCTCCAGCTGCGTCGCGTCGATCTCGCCGCGCGCGGTGGCCCTGCGGATCACCAGCGCGAGCGCGGCCGGGAGCACCTTGGCCAGCGTCTCGTCGGAGAAGTTCTTGTAGAGCGCCGCGAGTGCGTTGCGCTCCAACAGGAACAGCTCGCGGCTGTGGTCGATCTCCGTCATCGACGCGTGGTGCCGGTGGTAGGCCAGCGACTTCGGCTCGTAGCGCACCCGCCAGCCGCGCAGGTTCAGCCGCCACCCGAGGTCGACGTCCTCGTAGAACATGAAGAACCGCTCGTCGAACCCGCCGAGCTCGCGGAACAGCTCCGCGCGCACGAACAACGCGCTGCCGGTGCCGAAGAGCACGTCGCGCGGCCCGTCGTTCTTCTCGTCCGGCTCGCCCGCGTGCCGCTTGTAGCCCATGCCGAACCAGGTGAGCCCGCCGTCGACGAAGTCGATGTGCTGGCCGTCCCAGTCCAGCACCTTGCTCGCCACCGCGCCGACGGTCGGCTCGGCCTGGAGCGTCTTGACCGCTGCTCTGACCCAGTTCGCGTCCGGCTTGGCGTCGTTGTTGAGGAACGCCACCACCGAGCCGGTCGCGTGCCGCACGCCCAGGTTGCAGCCGCCGGCGAAGCCGAGGTTCTCGGCCGACTCGACGACCAGTGCACCGGTTTTGCGGATCTTCTCGACACTGCCGTCATTCGACGCGTTGTCGACGCAGATGACCTGCAGGAGCTCGGCCGGGTAGTCCAGTTCGGACAGCGCGCGCACACAGGTGACGGTGTCGTCCGCGCCGCGGTAGTTGACCACGACCACGGACACGACTGGCAGGTTCCCTCGCTCCACGCGCTAAGCCTGCCTCATCACTCTCCGCGCCCGCAGCGCGGCTGCTGCGATCAGCAACGTGATGATCGCGACGGGCGTGCCGAGCACCCACTCGCGCGAGTAGTCGTTGTGGTCGCGGAACACGGGCCGCATCGGCTTCAGCCGCAGCACCGTCACCGGTCCGGGCGGCATCGTCCGCTCGCCGAGGACGACGATCTTCTCGGTGCCGCCTGGGCACGTCACGTCGTGCTCGAAGGCCTGGGTGTCCTGCCTGCCGAGGTCCCGCACCGCGGTGACCGTGCACTCCTCGGGCGCGCCGAACGTGCCGACGATGGCCCGCTGCCCGTCGCCGACCAGCACGGTCGTGCCGGTGATCGCGATGACGAACGCGGGGATCATCAGCCACCCGGACCGGCTGAGCCCGCCGACCCCGGCGACGAACGCGAGCGACAGCAGGATGCCGGGCACCATGACCGCGAGCTCCCACCCGTCCGGGACCACCGCCCCGACGAACACGCTGGCGGCCATCGCGACCAGCCCGCACACGATCCACAAGACCGGGTTCTTCACTTGCGCCTCACCGCGGCCGCGACCAGCACCAACGCCACCATGGCGACCGGGATCCCCAGCAGCAGCCGCCCGTTGTACGACACCTCGCTCGCGACGAGCGGGTTCAGCGGAGGCCTGGTGAGCAGCCGCGCGGGCTCGTTCTCCGGCAGCCGCGAGCTGAACGGCAACCGCATCTCCACGCGTCCCGCCTCCGGGCAGCTCATCACGTAGTCCACGTACGGCCGCTTCACGTCGAGGTGCGCGTCGGCCTGGTTCACCTGGCAGGTCTCCTCGTGCCCGAACTGCCGCAGCACGGCCTGGTGCCCGAGCACCGCGAACAGCGTCGGCCCGATCACCCCGATGACGAACGCGGGCACCATCAGCACCAGCCCGTGCCCGGCGAGCCCGGTGACCCCGAGGAAGAACACCACCGCGGCGGCGATCGTGGCGAGGTAGAACCACCCGCCGACGACCATGCTGAGCCCGGTGCCGACCACGACGCCGAGCAGCCCACCGCCGATCATCAGCCAGGCCTTCTTCTTGCTCATCGGCGTGGCCTTCATGATCAGCGTTGGTCTGAGTGAACGCACTAGCTCTCCTTCCTGACGGCCCCGGCCGTGATCACCAGCGCGGCCATCGCCACCGGGATGGCGGCGAGCAGCCCGAGGCTGAAGCTCGTCGTCTCGGCGAGCATCGGGCGGAACGGGGGGAGGGTGAGGACAGTGGCTTGCTGTGCGCGGAGCCGTTCGCTCCACGCCGTGGTGATCTCCTGCTCGCCGCTCGGGCAGTCCAGCACGTGGTCGACGCTCGGGTGCTTGGTCGTGCGGTGTTCCTCGGTGGTGCGGAGCGTGCACTGCTCCGGGGTGCCGTACGTGCCGAGCAGGGCGTCGTGGCCGATCACGGCCAGGATGATCGGGCCGAAGGCGGCTGCGATGAAGGCCGGGACCAGGATCCACTTCTGGCTGGCGAGGCCTGCCACGCCGATGAAGAACGCGAGCCCTGCCAGGACCGTCGCGGTGATCAGGAGGACGTGCCAGCCGTCGGGGAGGACCATGCTGCCGGGGATGCCGATGGCCATGGCCAGCAGGCCTGCGCCGATCAGCTGCCACGCGGTGCGCCTGGACATGGGCTGAGGGGCCGGCCTGGTGACGGGGAACGACCTCAGCTCCCGCTTGCGCCTGCTCTTGCGTCCCACTCAGCGTCCTCCCCAGTCGCGCCAGACCACCTTCCGCGAGACGGACGCGCGCCACCCGATCCGCCACCGCTGCACCATCGTCACCGGCAACCTGACCAGCACTTCTCCGAGCACCCGCAGCCGCAACCCGACCCGGAAGTTGGCCGCCTGGGGCACATTCTTCCTGAACGGCAGCAGCGAGGTGATCACCGCGAACCGCCCGAGCTCGCGCAAGGCGACGAAGAGAGGCGCACACCGCAGCAACATCAACAGCCGGTTGCGCTCGTTCCACCGGTGAAACAGCGCGGACCCGAGCCGAGTGCTCGCCCCGTGCCGGTGCCGCACCCGAGCAGGCCCGACGGAGATGACCCGCGACCCGTTCAACCGCAGCCGCCACGACGTGTCGGTGTCCTCGTAGTAGCAGAAGAACGAGGCGGGCACCCCACCCGCACGTCGCAGTTCCGAAGTTCGCACCAAAGCGGCCCCACCGCAGAACCCGAACACCTCGCGCCCGGCGAGCACCATGTCCTTGCCGTAGCCATCAGCGGTCAACGCGACACCGGACGACTGCGTGGAACCATCGGCGAGCAACATCGACGAGGTGGCGGCAGCGGCCGTGGGATCGTCCTCGAGAGCCGTCTCCAGCTCGGACAACCACGTCGGGTCGGGCTCGGCGTCGTCGTTCAGCCAAGCGACGTAGGGCGTGCGCACCAGGTCGAGCACGGCCGCCAACCCACCCGCGTACCCGCGGTTGCGATCCAGCCGCAACACCTCGTACCCGCGGATCAGCGCCGCTGTGCCGTCGTCGGACGCGTTGTCGACGATGATCGTCCTGTGTGGACTCTTCTGGGTCTCGAGCGCGTCGAGGCACGCGCCGATGTGTTCACGGCCCCGCCACGTCACGACCACCACGGTGCTCAACGCGGTCACGGCGTGAGACGGTACGCGACGTGCCCGAGCTCGTAGTGCTGACTGAGCAACTACTCGCGCCCGTTCCCGGTGGAACCGGCCGCTACACCGCCGAGCTGTACGCCGCACTGGCCAGGACCGCGCCACCGGGCTGGACGGTCGTCGGCGCCTCGACCAGCAGACACGAGCTGGCGTCGCGGAAGCTGCCGTTGCCGCGACGGGCGCTCGTCGCGGCGTGGGAACAGGGTCTGCCGTACGGCGTCGGCCTGCACGTGCACGCCCCCACTCCGCTCGCGCCTCCCAAGGGCGCGGTCGTCACGGTCCACGACACCGTCCCGTGGACGCACCCGGAGACCCTCACCCCGCGCGGCGTCGCGTGGCACCGCAAGGTGATCACCCGCGCGACGAGGACCGCCAAGGCGATCGTCGTGCCGACCGAGACGGTCAAGGAGGAGCTCGGCCACTACGCGCCGGGGCCGGTCCCGGTCCACGTGATCCCCAACGGCGTCACGAAGCTGACCGGGGAACAACACGTCGACGTCCCCGAGAAGTACGTCCTGGCCATCGGCACGATCGAGCCGCGCAAAGGCTTCGACCTGCTCGTCAAAGCCACCGAAACCCTCCAGGTCCCGCTGGTCGTCGCGGGCCCGCAGGGCTGGGGCGGGATCGACCTCCGGGCACCGCACGTGCACCTGCTGGGCCGCATCACGGACGCCGAACTCGGCTACGTGCTCCACCACGCGACCGTGCTCGCCGCGCCGAGCTACGCGGAGGGCTTCGGGCTGCCGGTCGTCGAGGCGATGGCCGCGGGCATCCCGGTCGTCCACTCGGACGCGCCCGCGCTCGTGGAGGTCGCGGGAGGCGCGGGGACCGTGTTCGCCCGAGGCGATCTGGCAGCGTTGACCCGATCGTTGCGCACCGTTCTGGCTGATCCTGGTCACACCGTCGCGGACGGCTCGCGCAGGGCCGCGGCGTTCACCTGGGAAAAGGCGGCGGAGGCCGTCTGGCGCCTGCACGTGTGAGGGTCTCGATTTGCATCATTCGCGCAGAACAGAGGGTCTGTTGACCGTACGCTGCAGAACGTGCCGACCGTCGAACCCAGCGTGCTGATCGACGCCACCGCGGTCCCCGCCGACCGAGGTGGCGTCGGTCGTTATGTGGACTCACTCGTCGCGGCATTGGACTCCGACGGCACAAAACTCAGCGTGGTGTGCCAGCCCCGCGACGTGGAGCTGTTCACGAAGCTCGCGCCCAACGCGCGGATCGTGCGTGCGGCGGAGGCGGTCGCGACCCGCACGGCCCGGCTGACCTGGGAGCAGACGACGCTGCCGAGGCTGATCCGCAGCCTGCGGGTGGACGTCGTGCACTCCCCGCACTACACGCTGCCGCTCGCGAACTCGGCCGCGTCCGTCGTGACGCTGCACGACGCGACGTTCTTCACGGACCCGGTGCTGCACTCGTCGGTCAAGGCCCGGTTCTTCCGCGCCTGGACCCGCGCGTCGCTCAAGCGGGCCGCGCTGTCCGTCGTGCCGTCGCAGGCCACCGCGGACGAGCTGGTGCGCGTCGCGGGCGCGGAGAGGCGGGTGCTGCACATCGCGCAGCACGGCGTCGACAGCGAGCGGTTCCACCCGCCGTCGCCGGACGAGGTGCTGGCGGTGCGCAGGACGTTGTCGTTGGGGGACATGCCTTACGTCGCGTTCCTCGGCGCGCTGGAGCCGCGCAAGAACGTGCCCGCGCTGATCCGCGGCTTCGCGCAGGCCGTGCGCGACCGGAAGAACCCACCCGCGCTCGTGCTCGCCGGCCAGCCCGGCTGGGACAGCCAGGTCGAACGCGCGCTCGACGCGGTGCCGCACCGGATCCGGGTGATCCGCGCCGGGTACCTGCCGTTCGCGCAGCTCGCCGGGTTCCTCGGTGGCGCCGAGCTGGTCGCGTACCCGTCGCTCGGCGAGGGCTTCGGCCTGCCCGTGCTGGAGGCCATGGCGTGCGGCGCGTCCGTGCTGACGACCCGGCGGCTGTCGCTGCCCGAGGTCGGCGGCGAGGCCGTCGCGTACTGCGGCGTCGGCGCCGGTGACATCGCGGCCGCGATCAGCGAGCTGCTCGACGACCCCGCGCACCGCGCCTCGCTGGCGGCCGCCGCGCAGCAGCGCGCCAAGGACTTCTCCTGGTCCATGAGCGCCGAACGGCACCGCCTCGCGTACGAACGCGCTGCCCTCATCCACCGCCGCCGCTGAACCCGCAGCTCAACCCGCCTGCGTTTCACCACGTGCATCAGATACCCCCTGGGGGTATGGTAGGCGCATGGACTCCTCGTGGAAGACGGCGATCTCGGCCACGCTGCACTGCCTCACGGGCTGCGCGATCGGCGAGGTCCTGGGCATGGTCATCGGCACCGCGGCGGGCTTCTCCAACCTGGGCACGATCGTGCTCGCCGTGGTGCTCGCGTTCTTCTTCGGCTACGCGCTGACGATGCGCGGCGTGCTGAAGGCGGGCGTCACGTTCGGCCAGGCCGTGAAGCTCGCGCTCGCGGCGGACACGATCTCGATCCTCGTGATGGAGGTCGTCGACAACAGCGTCATGGTCTTCGTTCCCGGCGCGATGAACGCCGGTCTGACCAGCGTTCTCTTCTGGGGCGCGCTGGCGTTCTCGCTCGTCGTCGCGTTCGTGCTGACGGTGCCGGTCAACCGCTGGCTCATCGCGCGCGGCAAGGGGCACGCCGTCGTGCACCACACCCACCACTAACCTGACCGGTGTGACAGCTTCCTACGGCGATGACCTGGCGGTCGTGACGGTCACCTACTCGCCGGGCGAGACGCTGGAGAGTTTCATCTCCAGCCTGGCGAAGGCCACGACCCGGCCGGTGCACGTGGTGCTGGCGGACAACGGCTCCACCGACGGCGTCCCCGAGCGGGCCGCGCAGGAGCACGAGCACGTCGAGTTCCTGCCGACCGGCGGCAACCTCGGCTACGGCGGCGGCGCCAACCGCGGTGTCGCCGCGCTGCCGCAGTCCGTCGGCTGGGTCGCGATCTCGAACCCGGACATCGAGTGGGGCGTCGGCTCGCTGGACAAGCTGCTGGAGGCCGCGAAGCGCTGGCCGCGCGGCGGCTCGTTCGGCCCGCTGATCCGCGAGCCGAACGGCGAGGTCTACCCGTCCGCACGGCTGCTGCCGTCGCTGGGCCGCGGCGTCGGGCACGCGGTGTTCTGCAAGATCTGGCCGGGCAACCCGTGGACGCGGGAGTACCGGCAGGAGAAGGCGGCGATCGAGGAGCGCACCTCGGAGTGGCTCTCCGGTTCGTGCTTCCTGATGCGGCGCGAGGCGTTCGACTCGGTCGACGGCTTCGACTCCCGCTACTTCATGTACTTCGAGGACGTCGACCTCGGTGACCGCGTCGCGCGCGCGGGCTGGTTGAACGTGTACGTGCCGGACGCCGAGGTCGTGCACATCGGCGGCCACTCGACGGCGCGCGCGTCCACGCGGATGCTCGCCGAGCACCACAACAGCGCGTACCGCTACCTCGCCGACCGCCACCAGGGCGTGCGGTGGAAGCCGCTGCTGGTCGTGATCAAGGCGGGGTTGGCGCTGCGGGTGAAGTTGCTCACCCTGAAGGGTTAGTTCTCGCCGCCGTTCAGCCGCTGCGACAGGGAGGGCCGGGAGACGTTGTGGTGCTGCACGGTCGGCACCGCACCCGGCGCGACGACGGTCTGCGTGACCTCGCCCTGCTGCTGCATCTGTGGCTGAGGCTGCTGGTGGTGGTGGGGCTGTGGCGGCGGCTGGTGGTACTGCTGCTGCGGGTGCTGGATCCGTTCCGCGGGAAGGATCATCGTGGAGTCCGGGTCCATCCGCGGGTCCACGGAGTTGACCAGCGTGCGGGGGATCTGCTGGGTGTCGGACGCGTCCATCGGGGACGTCATGTTGTCCGGCGTGACGATGTTCCGCCCGCGCGCGCGGGCGCGGGCTAGGAGCGCGTCGGCCCGGTCGCGGGGGTCCATTCGGATTACTCCTTGCCGGGACCACTGCCCGTCCGTCGATCTGCTTCGTGTCAGAGTATTCCGTCGAACGGCATGCTGTAACGCGGAGGAGGAAAAAGGTGCACGGCGTCGAAGCGGTGGTCCTGGTGGGCGGCAAGGGTACCCGCCTTCGTCCCCTCACCCTGTCCGCCCCCAAACCGATGCTCCCGACGGCGGGTGTGCCGTTCCTGACGCACCTGTTGTCGCGGATCAAGGAGGCCGGCATCACGCACGTGGTGCTCGGAACTTCGTACAAGGCCGAAGTTTTCGAGGAGTACTTCGGCGACGGATCGAGGCTCGGACTCGAGCTCGAGTACGTCGTCGAGGACGTGCCACTTGATACGGCGGGAGCCATTCGCAACGTCGCGCACAAGCTGCGCGAGCAGGACGTGATGGTCTTCAACGGCGACATTCTTTCGGGTGTCGACCTTCCGGCGATCGTGGACACGCACCGCAGTTCCGAGGCGGACGTGACCCTGCACCTCGTGAAGGTCGAGGACCCGCGCGCGTTCGGCTGCGTGCCGACCGACGCCGAGGGCCGCGTGCAGGCGTTCCTGGAGAAGACCGACAACCCGCCGACCGACCAGATCAACGCGGGCTGCTACGTCTTCCGCCGCGAGGTCATCGAGGAGATCCCGGCCGGTCGCCCGGTGTCGGTGGAGCGCGAGACGTTCCCCGGCCTGCTGGCCGCGGGCCGTCGCCTCCAGGGCCACGTGGACGCCTCGTACTGGCTGGACCTCGGCAAGCCCGAGGCGTTCGTGCAGGGCTCGTCGGACCTCGTGCGAGGTGTGGCGCCTTCGGCCGCGGTCGCTGAACCGGGTGATTTCCTGGTGCTCGAGGGCTCGGTGGTCGAGCCGACCGCGATCGTGCGCGGCGGTTCGGCGGTCGGTGCCGGTTGCACGGTCGCCGCCGGCGCGGTCGTCGAAGGCTCGATCCTGTTCGACGGCGCCGTGATCGGCGAGGGCGCCGTGGTCGAACGCTCCATCGTCGGCGCGGGCGCGCTGGTGCAGGCGGGCGTCGTGCTGCGCGACGCGGTGATCGGCGACAGCGCCGTCATCGGCGCGCGATGCGAGCTGATCGGCGGGGCGCGAGTGTGGCCGGGAGTGGTGCTGCCGGAGGCCGGCGTGCGCTTCTCCACGGATGCATAGTCGGGACTGGACACCACCGTTCCTGCTTGATGTGGGGGCGGTGCTGGGTCCCTTGCGCCGCGGCGCGGGGGACCCGGCGTTCTCGACCGTTGGCGGGTTGGCGTTCGCGGCCAACACGCCGTGCGGGCCGGGAACTCTGCAGGTGACGCGCTCGTCCGGCGTCGTGCACGCTTCGGCCTGGGGCGACGGGGCGGTCTGGCTGCTCGACGGGCTGCCCGCCCTGCTGGGCGCCGATGACCCGCTTTCGGACTTCGTCGCACACCACCCGCTGGTCTCGGAGGCGCAGCGGCGCTTGCCAGGGCTTCGGCTGGGGTCGACGGGGCGCGTCTGGGACGCGCTGTTCCCGTCGATCCTGGAGCAGAAGGTCACCGGCAAGGAGGCCTGGCGCACGTGGCGCGCGCTGTGCCGCGGGTTCGGCGTGGACGCGCCTGGGCCGTTGGGGCTGAAAGTGCCGCCCACGCCGGACGCCGTGCTGCGGATCAACGACTGGGAGTGGCACCGGGCCGGGCTCGACGGGGCCCGGCGGCGGGCCCTGGTCGCCTGCGCGCAGGTCGCTCATCGGCTGGAGAAGGCCGCTGAGCTGCGGGGCGAGGAGGGGCGGGCGCTGCTGCGCAAGGTGCCCGGCATCGGCGTGTGGACCGCCGCCGAGGTGGCGCAGCGGGCCTGGGGCGATCCCGACGCCGTCAGTTTCGGGGACTTCCACATCGCCAAGAACGTCGGGTACGCGCTCACCGGTACGCCTGTTGATGATGACGGGATGGCTGAGTTGCTCGCGCCTTATGCGCCGCAGCGGCATCGGGCTGTGCGGTACATCGAGGCTGCCGGGGTGCAGCGGCCTCGGCGGGCGCCCCGGTTCTCGCCGCGCGACTACCGCGGCTTCTGATCGCCGAGTTGTCCACAGGCTGCGCCGCTCGCGCCCCGGATTGTCGGTGCTTCGCGGCAAGCTGAAAGCAGGGGACCCCCTGGCGGGGACCTCTGCGTGAGCACAGGCGGCTGAGCGCGGACTCGATCAGCTGGTACAGGTCGGCCATGTTGGATGACACTGCGCTGTGAGGGCTGGGAGATCCGGACAGCAGCTTGGTGAAGCCCTGTGCGATGGCGAGCCTGCGGGACGACGTTGGGCAAGGCTGGGGCGCTGTTCACTCGGAACATCAGTTCGCGTTGTACCTGCGGCTCGGTGGAAACGCCCTTGTCGTGCGGAGCATCGGGAGCGCCTGGTGCCGGACGTGTCGGGTTCATCGTCACCGAGCATCTCGACAACGACGCGGCGACTCGTCGTGCGCCCACCCGCAGGCTGCGCATGGAGGTTCTCAAGCGCGACGACTACCGGTGCGGTAGTAGGCGCGAACTTGCCTGGTAGCGCCTCGCCCCTGGATGAGGACGGGACGGAGTTCAGCCGCGGTGTTCAGGCGTACCGGGCGAGGGTCAAGGAGCTCCTCGCGGCCCAGCACCCTTAGCGCAGCCGGGCCAGGGCGGACTCGATCAACGGGTAGAGGTCGTCCACGTTGGACGGAAGCGCGTCGAGCGGCCACCACTGCAGGTCAACGGACTCCGCAGACCGAACAGGCCGAGCCCCAACAGGAGCCCGCACCAGGAACCGCACGTCGAAGTGCCGAGTGGGCACCCCGAGCGAGCAGGTGATCGGGTGCACGTCCAGGTGGATCGGCGTCGGCTCGATCCGCAACCCGCGAATCCCGGACTCCTCGGAAGCCTCACGCAAAGCGGCCCCGGCCAACGTCGAGTCGGTCGGCTCGCAGTGCCCACCGAGCTGCAGCCACCGCCCTACACGCGGGTGCAACGTCAACAGGGCCGACGACCCGGTCGCGTCCAGCACGAGTGCGGAGGCGGTGATGTGCCCGGCGGCGCAGGACCGCTGGCAGGCGTCCTCACGGGCGGCGAGGAAGCCGAGGTAGGCCTCCCGCAGCGCGTCCTGGCCGGCGAACCGGGAGAGCACCGAGACGGCGTCGGCGTGCAAGCTCACAGCGAGATCAGTCCTTCGCGCGGGTCGCGTGGGGTCAGCGGGTCCAGCGGCCACCCGACGGCGACCGCGCCCAGGGGTTCCCACGCTGGTGGAAGATCGAGCACCGAGCGCACCACGTCGGCGCAGAAGATCGTCGACGACACCCAGCACGAGCCGAGGCCCTCGGCGGCCAGTGCCACCAGCAAGCCTTGCACGGCGGCGCCACCGGCGACGGTGAACATCGTGTGTTCGGCCGCGGCACGCCGTGCGTCCGGGTAGGAGTGCGCACCATCGCGCACCAGGAACGGCACCACGATCTCCGGGGCCTCCACGAGCAGGTCACCGCGGCGTACGCGGCGCGCGATCTGTTCGGGAGAGAAACCATCGGCGCGCAGGTCGGACTCCCACTGCGTGCGCATCGCGGAGAGCAGCGCGGAACGTCGTTCACGCACGTGCACGAACCGCAACGGAGACGTGTGGTGCGGCGCCGGAGCGGTCAGAGCCGCCCCCACCGCACGCCGCAGGGCATCGAGGGGCACTGGTGAAGAAGAGAAGTACCGGACGGACCGCCGCATCAGAACGGCCTCAGCGCGGCCCTGAGCCAGCGCCTCCTCGGTCCCCAGCCGAAACAGGTCCTCGTGCACCGGACGCGTCAGATCGCGCGCACAGGAGCCGTCGTCCTCGATCGGGAACCCGCGCAGGACCGCCACCGGTACCGCGCCGAGCTTGCCCTTGACCAGGTCGGCGGCGGCCGCGATCTCGTCCGCGATCGCGATCGACGTCACGAACAGCTCGTTGCCCTGGCCGTCGACGGCACCCGCGTAGTTGTGCAGCACCCGCAGCCCGGCTGACCCGATCGCGGCGTCGGTCTGGCCCATCCGCCACGCGCGGCCCATCGTGTCGGTGATCACGACCGCCACGGACACGCCCAGCAGGGTGAGCAGCGCCGAACGCAAAGCCGAAGCGGAGGCGTCCGGGTCAACGGGCAGCAGCGCGATCTCGTCACCTGCGACGTTCGACGCGTCGACGCCGGACGCGGCCTGCACGATGCCCAGCTTGTTCTCGGTGATCAGCGTGCGCATCTTGCGCGCGATCACCCGAACGGCCTCGGCCTCGACGTGCGCGCGCCGGATCTCGTCGCGTTCGTCGGGGTCGGCGGGCACGCGGACCAGCCTGCCCTCCACTTTGGACACGATCTTGGACGTCACGACCACCACGTCGCCGTCGCGCAGCCACGGCGCGCAGGCGGCGATGGCACCGGCGAGGTCGTCACCTGGGCGGAACTCGGGCAGGCCGGGGACCGGCAGCAGCTCCAAGCCGGCCGCGGCGTGATCAGTCAACGCCCACTCCCGCGAGATCGAGTGCGATCCGGGCCATCTCGGCCGTCGCGTCCACTGAGGACATCAGCAGCGGCACCGCGCGCACCGCCACTCCTGGCACGTCAGCGCGGTCACCGGTCTGCACGAGCCAGCCGTCGAGGATGCCCGAGTCCGAGCACTGCCGCGACCCGTAGTGCCGTCCGACGGCCTCGGCGGACGTCTCGACGCCGATCGCGTCCAGGCAGGCGTCCGCCATGCCGCGCAACGGTTTCCCGCCAACGATTGGCGACAGGCCGACCACGCCTGCCTCGGTCTTGCGCAGCGCGTCCCGCACACCGGGCACGTTCAGGATCGTTCCGACCGACACGACCGGGTTCGACGGCGCCAGCAGCACCGCGTCCGCGGAGGTGATCGCGTCCACCACGCCCGGACCAGCGGTGGCCTGCTCGGCACCGATGGACGCGAACGACCGGGCGGGCAGCTGCGCCTTGTGCCGCACCCACCACTCCTGGAAATGGATCGCCTTCTCCGCGCCGTCGGCGTCTTCGACGACCACGTGGGTCTCCACCCGGTCGTCGGACATCGGCAGCAGTCGCACACCGGGCTGCCAGCGGTCGCACAGCGCCTCGGTCACCGCGGACAGCGGGTACCCGGCGCGCAGCATGCGCGTGCGGATCAGGTGCGTCGCGGTGTCCCGGTCGCCGAGCCCGAACCAGTCCGGGTCGGCGCCGTACGCGGCCAGCTCCTCCTTGACCGTCCAGGACTCGCCGGAACGGCCCCAGCCCCGCTCGGTGTCGATGCCGCCACCGAGCGTGTACATGCAGGTGTCGAGGTCCGGGCAGATCCGCAGGCCGTGCATCCACACGTCGTCACCGGTGTTCACCACCGCGGTGATCTCGTGCTCCGCTCCTGGTAGCAAGGCCTTGAGCCCCACCAGGAACCGTGCACCGCCAACTCCGCCGACCAGTACGACAACCTTCACGGCGGGCCATGCTTCCACATGGCCTCACAGCCAGAACAAGAAGTTCTCCATACCCGACGCCGCGGAGCTCCGGTCGCCGCCGAGCATCTCGAAGACGTTGTAGGCGAACCCGAAGAACAGCCGGTTGATCGCCGGGAACCCGATCAGCACCGCGAACAGGATCAGCGGCGCCCACGGCCGTGCTTTGGCCCCGAACTGCTGCGCCTGGTACGACATGAACGGCTCCAGCACGCCCCAGCCGTCCAGGCCGGGGATCGGCAGGATGTTCAGCACGAACGCGATGATCTGCAGCGCCGCCATGTACGACAGCGCGGCGCCGAGCGCCCACGGAGGGTTGAAGATCGCGACGGCCGCGATGAGCACTCCGCCGAGGATCAGGTTCGAGATCGGGCCCGCGAGCGACACCAGCGACTCGACCTTCTTCGACCGCAGGGCGTGGTGGTTGATCCACACAGCGCCACCCGGCAGTGGGATTCCGCCGAACGCGAGCAGCACCAGCGGCAGCACGATGCTCAGCACCGGATCGGTGTAACGGCGGATGTCGAGCGTCAGATAACCCTTCGCCCGGACCGAGTGGTCACCACCCTTGTAGGCGACTGCGGCGTGGCCGAACTCGTGCAGGCACAAGGAAACCGCCCACCCGCCGAGCACGAAGAGGACGGTTCCGCCGATCCTCGCCGCGCTGGTGTCGACCAGGGTCAGGACGGCTCCGGCGATGGTCGCCACGAGCAAGCCGATGAACAGTGGACTGGGGCGCACCGCTGATCGCTTCACCACATCAGTGTGGCGTGTCCTCTGTGCTCGTGGGCCGTTCGGGGCCGACTTGCGCGGGCATGAGCACTGACGGTAGGAGGAGTCAAGGTTTTTGCGGCCATCCGCGCGAATATCCCCCGACGTGTGGACTCCGCTTGACCCTTTGCTGTGACGCAGGTGTAATCACATCGGTGTCATTCGTCGTTGTGGGAACGGCGACTGGCGTCCGCCAACCGGGGAGAGCGGAAGGCGAGGAGGCGGACGAAATGCGTGAATTCGAAGAAGATCGCGTCGAGCAGGGGAGCACCCACGAGTTGGGTGAGCTCTACATGTTCGACCAGGGCGACGAGCAGGACTGGCAGGAACGGGCACTTTGCGCGCAGACCGACCCCGAGGCGTTCTTCCCCGAAAAGGGTGGATCGACCAGGGAGGCCAAGCGCATCTGCCTCGGCTGCGAGGTGCGCTCGGAGTGCCTGGAGTACGCGTTGCAGCACGACGAGCGCTTCGGCATCTGGGGCGGTCTCTCGGAGAGGGAGCGCCGCAAGCTGAAGAAGCGAGCCGTCTAGAAGCGTGATCTTCGTGCTCTAGCTTGAGGACGTGACGAGTCCTCAACCGCGACTGCGGACCGCGCCGGTGCTGGCCATCGTGGTGTGCCACGACGGCGACGAGTGGCTCAGCACCGCGCTGTCCGCCTTGCGGCGTCAGCGAATTCGCCCACGCCACGTGCTGGCGGTGGACACCGGTTCGACGGACCGGACGGCGAAGATCCTGGCCGAGGCCGAAGATCTGGACGGCGTGCTGACCCTGCCGCGAGGCACGGGTTTCGGCACGGCGGTGCGGCACGCGGTCGAGCACGCCGTCGAGCGGTGGGGCGATCCCGGCAAGTGGATCTGGTTGCTCCACGACGACAGCGCGCCGGAACCTGATTGCCTGGCAACGTTGCTCACCGCAGCCGACGTGTCACCCTCGGCAGCCGTGCTCGGCCCGCTGTGCCTCGATTGGGTGGATCCCAGGCTCGTCGTCGAGGCCGGGATCTCCACGGACGCATCCGGTCATCGGCAGACCGGAATCGGTGGTCACGAGTTCGCAGGCAGCTTCCAGCAGTCGAGCGAGGTGCTCGCCGTGTCGTCGGCCGGATCGCTGATCCGGCGCGAGGTCTGGCACCAGCTGGGCGGCTACGACGAGGTCATGCCGCTGCTGCGCGACGACCTCGACTTCGGCTGGCGCGTCAACCGCGCCGGTCACCTGGTGCTGTGCGTCCCGGTCGCACGAATGAGGCACGCCCGTGCCGCTTCTCGCGGTCTGCGACGACTCGACGCCGCCGTAGCTCGACCAGGTCCATCCGTTCGAGGGGTTGACCGCGCGCACGGAATGCGCATTTTTCTGATCAACACCTCGTCGATTTCCTATTTGTTCGGCATCTTGCGACTCCCCGTGCTCGCGGTGTTGCGCGCGGTGGGTTTCTCGCTGCTGCGGAGATTCTCCGACGCGCACGCCGAGCTGGGCGCTTTGCGCTATCTGCTGAGCGGCCGCGCGAAGCTCGCGGCAGGCCGGCGCCGCCGCCGGGGATCGGCCGTTGTTCGTGGACTGTTCACCAGCAGGCTCACCCGCATTCGCAACGCCGTCCGCGCCGCGGCCGCGTTCCTGATCCGCCGCCGCGTCGAGGCCGACGCCGCGCTGGGCAGGCTGCCCGCGTCCGACGCGGGCACGTCGTGGCTCGAACCGTCCGAAGTGGACAACGGACGTCCGGTCGTCGGACCGGCGGCACTCCCCGCGGGAGCGCTGCGCCGTCCGCGTTCGGCCGGACTGCGCCGCCCGCCGTCGGTCGTCCCGGTCGACGCGACGCTGCCCGGCACGGTTCTCCCGTCGCCGAAACCCCGCCCGTCGCCGATGCCGCGCGGCTCGCGTCCGGCGGAGGTCGTGTTCTACGAGGTCGACCAGGGCCGCGTGCTGCGCTCGTTGCTGCTGTCGCCACCGGTGCTGCTCGTCGCCGGGCTGAGCCTGGTGGCGTTGATCGCGAACTGGAGTCGGCTCGGCCTCTCGCTCGCCGGTGGCCGGCTGCTGCCCGTGCCGGACTTCGTGTCGACGTGGTCGGAGTACCTGGCGTCGTGGCACGCGGTGCAGGGCGGCACCGCCGCGCCCGCGCCCGCCGCGCTGGCCGTTCTCGGCATCGTGCCGGGCGGTCCGCAGTTCGCGGTGGCGCTGCTGCTGCTCGGCAACATCCCGCTCGCCGCGCTGGCCGCGTACATCGCGAGCCGCGGCATGCGGGTGCGGCGTTCGGTGCGCGCCGTGGTGTGCGCCGCGTACGGCCTGCTGCCGGTCGCGACGACGGCCGCGGGCGAGGGACGCCTGGACGTCGTCGTCGTGCACGTCGTGGGCCCGCTGGTGTTCGCGGGGACGGTGGCCGTGCTGCGCGCGGCCTCGTCGTCGGCGTGGCTGCCGATCGCGTCCGGGACCGCGCTGGGGATGGCCGTGCTGGGCGCGTTCTCGCCGCTCGCGCACATCGTCGCCCTCATCGGCGCACTGGTCGGGTTCGTCGCCGTCGCGGGCGGCGGACCTCGCCGCATCGCCGCGTTGTTCGCGGTCGTGCTGCTGCCGCTGGCGTTGCTGCTGCCGTGGCCCGCCGTGCTGTTGCAGCACCCCGAGATGGTCCTGTCGGGTGTGGGCGGCGTGTTCACCTCGCCGCCGCCGAACCTGATCGTGTGCTCGGTGTTCGCGGTGGCCGGTTTCGCGGCCGCGGTGCTGCGCCCGAACGCCGCGATGCTCCCCGGACTGGCCGTCGTGGTCCTGGCGATCGGCGCGCTGGCCGCGTGCGCCGCGGTCCAGGCGTGGCCGGGGACGCCGCTGGTCATGCTGGCGTGGGGCATCGTGTGGATCGTGCTGGCCGCGTGCCGCCGGGGTGTCACGCCGGGCCTCGCCGGACGCGTCCGGATCCGTCGCGCGGTCTCGCTGGTCGGCGTCGTGACGCTGCTGTGCCTGGCCGTGGCGGGCGTGCTCGACCTGCGCCAGGGCCCGGTCCGCGCGGACGGCGGCGTGCGCCTCCCGTCGACCGTCGAGCAGGAGGTCGCCCGCACCGGTCGCGCCGTGCTGATCCTGGGCGCCGTGACGCGGCAGGTCGGCGGCCGCACGCCCCGCTTCGGCGACGACGACCTCGTGCCGACCGCGTCGTCCATCTCGCGCCTGCGCCGCTGGCACGCCGAGCTGCTGGGCGGCTCGTCCGAGTCGGTGAAGGTCACCCTCGCGCAGGCCGCCGCCTCCGGTGTCGGCTTCGTCGTGCTGCCCGACACCGCCGCTTCCGAACGCATGCGCGGCGCGGCGGGGACGTTGCTCGCCGAGGCGAACCGGACGTCCGACGGACGTCCGGTCCTGCGGTTGGTGCTCACCGCCGACAACGCCGTGCTGATCTCACCCGAGCTGGCTCGGCGGGCGCGGACCGGTGGCCAGCCGCCGGCCGAGGTGACCACGGCCGGGGTGGCGTCGGTCGAGACTCCGCTGCCGGACGTGGACGTGCGGGTGTCCGAGGGGCCGGAGGGACGGCTGCTCGTGCTGGCGGCCGAGGACGAGCCGGGCTGGAAGATCGACGTGGATGGGCGTCAGGTGCCCGTGGTCCGCTCGTGGGGCCATCTCGTGGGGGTGCCGCTGCCCGCGACCGCCTCCGAGGTGCACGTCCGGATGTCCACGACCCTGCGCGACTTCCTCCTGCTCGCTCAGGCCGCGGCGGTGCTCTTCACGCTGTTGACCGCGATCCCGTCCCGCCGCCGAGTCTGAAAGGGACCTGAAAGCCGCCGCTCTTACGTTCACGCCCCAAGGGGATCGGGGGGCGGTTTCGTGGCGTTGAGACTGGTGTTCTCCCACAAGGACCTGGCACGGGTCCGGCTCGCCCCGGCGTCCGATCCGTTGTGGGAGCTCACGTTGAGCGTCCACCGGCTGCACCGGCCGCGCTCGGCGAGGTCGTACGAGGACTGGACCGGCTGGGTGCGCACCATCGGCAGTTCACGAGCGCACGCCGCCGCGCGCGTGCTCGGCACCCTGATCCCGGTCCGCGGGTACTTCCCGGACTTCCTCACCCCGCCCGAGCACTTCGCCTCGATCGACGAGGGCATCGACATCGTCGTCCGGACGCCGCGCCGCAGGCTTCGGGAGGAGCTCGGCAGGCTGGACCGGTTGCCGCAGTGGGGACAGGGCCTGCGCGACGGCGCTCGCGCCCAGCTCGACGGCCTCGCCGCGGCGCTGCGGACCTATCACGACGTGCTGATCGGACCGCACTGGAACCGGATCGGGCAGCGGCTGGACGCCGATCGGAACGCCAGGGTCGCGCAGCTGCTCGCCGGTGGGACCGAACGGATGCTGTCCGGCTTCGGACCGCTCATGCGGTGGCGGGCGCCGGTGCTGGAGGTCGACTACCCGGTGCACCGGGAGGTGCACCTCGGCGGCCGCGGCCTGCTGCTCGTCCCGTCGTTCTTCTGCCACCTGACCCCGGTGAGCCTGGCGGACGACGACCTGCCGCCCGTGCTGGTCTACCCGGTCGATCCCGACCCGGACTGGATGCGGTTCCCGGACCAGGACCGGCACCTCGAGGCACTGCTCGGCCGGACCAGGGCCGCGGTGTTGCGTTCCGCCGCCTACGGCAGTTCCACGAGCCAGATCGCCCGCAGGTTGCGGGTGTCGCCCGCGTCGGTCAGCGAGCACGTCGGCGTGCTGCGGGACTCGGGCCTGCTGGCCTCCCGCCGCCAGGGGCGCTCGGTCCTGCACTGCCCGACCAGACTGGGATCAGGCCTGGTCAGGGGATGTCTCGACGCATGACGTGGGACCTCGATTCGGCACCGGCCGAATGGTGTCGTCGCGGCCACCCGGCCTGGCGAGACTCGGGCACGTCGAGTTCGTTCGTCTCCAGGGGGAGATCAAATGACACGAATGCTGGCTGTCCTCATCGCGTTCTGCGCACTGTTCACGACGCCGTCGATCGCATCGGCGGCGGCACCGGAGCAGTCGGTCGGCGCGCTGGCCGAGCTCTCGTTCTACTGCGCGGGTGCCGACACCGAAACGGTGTGCGACCCGGCGCCCATCTACACGATCGGCTACGTCGACATCTACGTGCGGATCGACAACCACGCGGCCGGTGGCGAGCGCTGCCGGCTGTTCATCAACGGCCGGGGTCACACGCCGTGGGTCTACATCAACGCCGGTGACGGCGGGCGCAAGTACCTGGCGCAGAACGTCCCGGACAACACCGGCTTCAACGTCCGGTGCCAGCGGCGCGCGGCCGCTGGCGACGCGGGTATCGGCGGCTGGGTCGGCGTCACGCCCGGCTGACCGAGCTCCACGAACGGGATCCCCTTGTCGCGCTCCGCGGCAAGGGGATCTTCGGGATCTTCAGCCTTCGTCGACCACGTCCGGGTCGAGGCCCAGGTAGTTGGCGATCTGCTCGACCAGCACGTCGTGCACCAGGTCGGACAGGTCCGCGCCGTCCTTGGCGCGCGCTTCGAGCGGCCGCCGGTAGAGCACGATCCGCGCCCGGTTGTCCGTGCCCGCGGGCAGCAGCCGGGCGAGTGGCACGTTGCCGTCCTCGACGACCCCGTCCTCACCCTCGACCTGCACGTCAGGCACGTCGTCGACGGCCACGTCGAGCTGCGTGAGCTCGGTGCGCCACCGCGCCTCGATCGGCTCGAGCGCTTCGATCACCAACGCGTCGAACCGCTCGGCCCGCGAACGGGCGGCGGGCAGCGTCGCGGGGTACAGCGGCCCGCGCAGCCCTCGACCGTGCCGGTCGCGGTTGCGTCGCCGAGACGACCCTTGTCGCCGAGATCCCCGAGCCATCACCACATCTAGAAGCCTAGTCGGCGCGTCTGACAAGCAAACACAGCGTGGCTCACACACGCTCCCGGTCCGACGCGCTATCGTCCCCCGCGTGCGGAGCGTGAGACGGTGCTCGCGAACCGGGTGTGCTAACCCGGCTGTCGCCACGCTCACCTACGCCTACGCGGAGTCCACCGCGGTCGTGGGGCCGCTCGCCACGTACTCGGAACCGCACAGCTACGACCTGTGCGAGGAGCACGCGGTCCGGCTCACCGCGCCACGCGGATGGGACGTCGTGCGGCACCAGGGTGAGTTCGCGGCCCCAGAGCCGACGGTCGACGACCTGACGGCGCTGGCCGAGGCAGTGCGGGAAGCGGGGCGTGCCGACCGGCCGGTCGAGCTGCCCGAGATCAGCACGTCCAGGCGCGGTCACCTGCGGGTTCTGCCGGATCCGCACGAGGACTGAGCGACCACACGCAGCACTGATGCTCGCGCCGGTAGGCTGCCTCCCCAGTAGTCGTCAAGAGGGAGAGTGGGCGTGCGCGACCTGTCCGGCATCGTCAAGGCCTACGACATCCGCGGAGTCGTGGGCGAGCAGTTGGACGCGGATGTGGTGCGCGACTTCGGCGCGGCGTTCGCTCGTCTGGTCGGCGGCCCCGCCGTCGTCATCGGTCACGACATGCGTGACTCCTCGCCCGGCCTCGCGGCCGCGTTCGCGGAGGGTGTCACCAAGCAGGGTGTCGACGTGGTGAGCATCGGGCTCGCCAGCACGGACATGCTGTACTTCGCCTCGGGCAAGCTGAACCTGCCGGGCGCCATGTTCACCGCCAGCCACAACCCGGCGCAGTACAACGGCATCAAGCTGTGCCGCGCGGGTGCGGCGCCGGTGGGGCAGGACACGGGGCTCGGTCAGATCCGCGAGGACGCCGAGAACGAGGTGCCGGACGCGGAGGGCGTCACGCCGGGCTCGCTGCAGGAACGCGACATGCTCAGCGAGTACGCGGCGTACCTGAACCAGCTGGTCGACCTCAGGCAGAACCGTCAGCTCAAGATCGTCGTCGACGCGGGCAACGGCATGGGCGGCTACACGGTGCCCGAGGTCTTCGCCGGCCTGCCGTTCGAGATCATCCCGCTGTACTTCGAGCTGGACGGCAACTTCCCGAACCACGAGGCGAACCCGCTGGACCCGAAGAACATCGTCGACCTCCAGGCCAAGGTCAGGGAGGTCGGTGCGGACGCGGGTGTCGCCTTCGACGGTGACGCGGACCGCTGCTTCGTGGTCGACGAGCACGGCGAGCCGGTCAGCCCGAGCGCGATCACCGCGCTGGTGGCCGTGCGCGAGCTGAAGAAGGACCCCGGCGGCACGATCATCCACAACCTGATCACGTCGCACGCGGTGCCGGAGATCGTCACCGAGCACGGCGGCAAGGCCGTCCGCACGCGCGTGGGCCACTCGTTCATCAAGGAGGAGATGGCCAGGACCGGCGCCATCTTCGGCGGTGAGCACTCCGCGCACTACTACTTCCGCGACTTCTGGCGCGCGGACACCGGCATGCTGGCCGCGCTGCACGTGCTGGCCGCGCTGGGTGAGCAGGACAGTCCGCTGAGCGACATCACGCGTGACTACGCGCGGTACGCGGCGTCCGGCGAGGTCAACTCCACGGTCACCGACCAGGCCGGCCGCCTGAAGGCGATCAAGGACACCTACGGTGCCAAGGACGGCGTCACGCTCGACGAGCTGGACGGTCTCACCGTCGCACTGCCGGACGGGTCGTGGTTCAACCTGCGGGCCAGCAACACCGAGCCGCTCCTGCGCCTGAACGTCGAAGCCGCCACTCCCGAGGCCGTCGCCGCACTGCGCGACGAGGTCCTCGCGATCGTGCGGGCCTGAGGGGGACAACGTGGCCGTACAGCTCGAAGCCCAGCTGCTGGAGATCCTCGCCTGCCCGTGCCCGGAGCACGCGCCGTTGCAGGTGGGCACGCCGGACGACCCAGAGGCAGACTTCCTCACGTGCACGGCGTGCCGCCGGTCCTTCCCGGTCCGCGACGGCATCCCGGTGTTGCTGCTGGACGAGGCTGTCGAACCCTCAGCGGAGTGACCACGGTGCTGGACGACACCCTGCTCGACGACCCGACGAGGCTCGCCGACGCGGACACCGGCGGCTGGCTGCGCGCCGCTGCCCGCGCGGGCGCGCAGGTCCGGTCGACGGCCGAGGCCGCCGCCGAGGCCGGCGTCGAGCGGATCTTCTCCGAACGCCCGCGCGCGGTCGTGCTCGTCGTCAGGCCCGGTGTGGGCCTGGCGGTGGCGCACCTCGTCGCGGCGCTGCTCGGTCCCGCCTGCCCGGTGCCGGTGGTCGTGTCCGACGACGTGCCGCCCTGGGTGGGCGCGCTCGACGTCGTGCTGACGCACACCGAGGACCCCGGCGATCGTGAGCTCGCCGAGTCGATCGACCGCGCGTGCCGTCGTGGCGCGCGGGTGCTGCTGACCGCGCCGAACGAGGGCCCGGTCGCCGCGGCCGCCGCGGGCAAGGCCGTGCTGCTGCCGCCGCGAATCACCGTGCCGCCCGGCTTCAGCTACCCGCGGGCGCTCGCCGCCTGGCTGACGGTGCTGAAGTCGCTCGGCCTGGTGAAGGTCGAGGTCGCGCAGATCGCGGACGAACTGGACCGCGAGGCCGAGCGCGACCACCCGATGCACGAGTCGTTCGTGAACCCGGCGAAGTCGCTGGCGTTGCGCGTGGCAGACCGGGTGCCGCTGCTGTGGGGCCTGGACGACGTGGCCACCGCGGTCGGCGTGCACGGCGCGAACGTGCTGGCGGGCTACGCCGGTGTCGCGTCGGACGTCGCGGGGTACCCGCAGGCGCTGACCCGGCCCGTGCTGCACCGCCGCGCGGTGCAGGGCACATCGGGCGCGGACCTGTTCGCGGACCCGGAAGACGAACAGGGCGGGCTCGTGCGCGTGCTGTTGCTCGCCGTGCGCCAGGGCCCGGCCGCCGAGGCCGCGCGCCGGGCCGCCGAAGACACCTTGCCGGGAGCAGACGTGCTTGAGCCGGCCGAGGAAGTGACGGGTGGCGACGCCGTGTGCGCGGCGCTGCTCGCGTTGCGGTTCGAGCTGGCCGCGCTGTACCTGGGACTCGCCGCGGGCTCGCTCGGCGGCAACCCCTACTGAGGAGCTGAACGGAACAGTGGACCTGCTGCACAACGCGGTGAGGCCGTATGCGTGGGGGTCGCGCACGGCCATCGCCGAGCTGCTGGGCAAGGAGGTGCCCACACCGCACCCGGAGGCCGAGCTGTGGATGGGCGCCCACCCCGGCGACCCGTCGCGGATCGTGGGTGCGGACGGTGTCGAGCGCTCGCTGCTCGACCTGCTGTCCGCCGACCCGGACGGCCAGCTCGGCACGCGCTGCGCGAACCGCTGGGGCACCCGGCTGCCGTTCCTGCTGAAGGTGCTCGCCGCCGAGGAGGCGCTGAGCCTCCAGGCCCACCCGTCCGCCGAGCAGGCCGCGCAGGGTTTCGCGGCCGAGGAGTCCGCGGGCGTCCCGCGCGACTCGGCGATCCGCAACTACAAGGACCCGGCCGCGAAGCCGGAGCTGATCTGCGCGTTGACGGAGTTCCACGCGCTGGCCGGTTTCCGCGAGCCGCACCGCACCGTGACGTTCCTGCGCACGCTGGACGTGCCGGAGTTCGCGCCGTACACCGAGCTGCTCGCCGCCCAGCCGGACTCGGGCGGCCTGCGCGCGCTGTTCACGACGCTGATCACGTTGCCGCAGACGGCGCTCGGCGCGCTGTTGCCGCACGTGCTGGACGCGTGCGTGCTGCACGTGAAGGAGCACGGCGAGTTCGACGCCGAGTGCCGCACGATCCTGGAGCTGGGCGAGGCCTACCCCGGTGACGCGGGCGTGCTGGCGGCGTTGCTGCTCAACCGGATCGTGCTCCAGCCGGGCGACGCCATCCACCTGCCCGCGGGCAACCTGCACGCGTACCTGCACGGCACCGGCATCGAGATCCTGGCGAACTCGGACAACGTGCTGCGCTGCGGTCTCACGCCGAAGCACGTCGACGTGCCGGAACTGCTGCGCGTGCTGGACTTCACGTGCGGCGACATGCCGGTGCTGCGCGGCGAGGAGACCACGCCCGGCGTGAGCGTCTACCGCACGCCCGCGCCCGAGTTCGAGCTGTCGCGGCTGGAGGTGACCGGCGAGACGCGGGTCAACCACGACGGCCCGCAGATCATGCTGTGCACGCGCGGTTCGGTGGAACTGGTCAGTGAGCTCGGAGACCGGCTCGAGCTGCTCCAGGGCCAGTCGGTCTGGCTCGCGGCGTCCGACCCGGCGGTTGTGGTGCGGCCCTCAGGCACCGAAAGTGCGCAGCTTTTCCGCGCCACCGCCGGCACCGACTAATGTGCTGCCTGACCGGAACCAGCCAGACAAAACGGACTTCCTGATCGGAGAGCGCGCGTGTCAGCAGGGGGCGGGACGAAGGCGATCGTCGCGGCGTTGGTGGCCAACGCAGGTATCGCGGCGGCCAAGTTCGTCGGATTCTTGATCACTGGTTCGTCGTCGATGCTGGCCGAGTCGGTGCACTCGGTCGCGGACACGTCCAACCAGGGCCTGCTGCTGCTCGGCCAGAAGACCGCACAGCGCAAGGCGACCACGCTGCACCCGTTCGGCTTCGGCCGCGACCGGTACTTCTACTCGTTCGTCGTGGCGCTGCTGCTGTTCAGCCTCGGCTCGGTCTTCGCGCTGTACGAGGGCATCCACAAGCTCCAGCACCCCGAGGCCCTGTCGTCGCCGTTCGTCGCGGTCGGCATCCTCGTCGTCGCGATCGGCCTGGAGACCTACAGCTTCATCACCGCCATCGGCGAGTCGAGGCTGATCAAGGGCAACGCGACGTGGTGGCAGTTCATCCGCCAGTCGCGCACCCCGGAGCTGCCGGTCGTGCTGCTGGAGGACGCGGGCGCGCTGATCGGCCTGGTGCTGGCCCTGTTCGGCGTCGGACTCGCCATGGTCACCGGCAACCCGGTGTTCGACGCGCTCGGCACCATCGCGATCGGCGTGCTGCTGGGTGTCATCGCGGTCATCCTGATCATCGAGATGAAGTCGCTGCTGATCGGCGAGGGCGCCTCGGCGGCCGACCTCGACGTGATCGTCGACGAGATCGCCGCGGGCAAGGTGCAGCGCGTCATCCACATCAAGACGCAGTACATCGGCCCGGACGAGATGCTCGTCGCCGCGAAGATCGCGCTGGCGCCGGGCACCCCGCTCGACGAGGTCGCGCGGGCCATAGACGATGCGGAGCTGCGCGTGCGGAACAAGGTGCCGCAGGCCAAGCTCATCTACCTGGAGCCCGACCTCGACAGGTCGCTCGCGAAGTCCTGACCTACCGGCGGACCGAAGCGAGGAAGCCGACCGCGGGAAGCGTGCCCGCGGCGATGCGGCGTTCCTCGGCTCGGCGGAGTGCGTTGAGTGCGTCGGGGACGCGGCTGGCCGGCTCGGTCCAGGCACCGCCTCGGCCGTCGAGCAGGCGCCACAGGATGGCCGTCTCCACTGTGGTCAGATCCGAGCCCGCGCGGTCCAGTGCGGCGAGCATGGCGGAGCCCTGGTGGAGTCGGTCGTGGCCGGTGACCCAGGTGGCGAGCAGGTCGTCGGCGGGGGTCTCGGCGGTGAGCAGGCCGGCGGCGACCAGCAGCGCGCAGTTGTCGTAGACGAACTCGGCGGCCGCGTGGTCCACGCGCTCCCAGGCGAACTCCTCGATGATGATCTGCCCGCTCGGGGCGAGCAACGTGGCGGCGTGGGCCAGGATGCCGTCCAGGTCTTCGGCGTGGTGCAGGGAGCGGGTGAACAGCACGACGTCGTACTCGCCGGAGACGTCGTGGACGTCGGCCTGGATGACGGGCACGCCGCGCTCGCGAGTCGCGGCGGCCATCTCGGCGTTGCGATCCAGGCCGGTGACCTCGTAGCCCTCGTCGGCCAGTGCGGCGGCCAGCGCGCCGCGGCCGCAGCCGACCTCGAGCACCCGCGCCGGCGGTGCGGGCAGCAGCGGCTTCAGGTGGGTGAGGGTGTGGGGGACGGCAACGGTGGAGAGATCCATTCGGGCCACCCTAGGTGTATCTGGCCATCAGGTTGGTGACAGTCGGCTGATGGGCGGGCAGCCTCCGAGCGCGCTGTGGCGGCGTCGAGTGTTGTAGTACTCGAGCCAGGGAGCAAGGGCGGCAGTGCGCTCGGTGTTGCTGGTGAAGGCCT
>NZ_VOBR01000022.1 GCF_007845675.1 Lentzea tibetensis
TCCATAGTGTTTCGGTGGTTATAGCGTTGGGGAAACACCCGGTCCCATTCCGAACCCGGTAGTTAAGCCCTTCTGCGCCGATGGTACTGCACTGGTGACGGTGTGGGAGAGTAGGTCGCCGCCGAACAATTTTTGGCCCGCGAGCGGGCGCCTGGTCGAGCCCACAAGGCTCCCGGTGCCCCTCGCGGGTTTTTTCTTGTTGTGCCCGCTGTGTGGTACTTCGTCACAGGATCTGGCTTCCTTACCGCCGACCGAGCGAAGCACCCTGAGCGACCGGGTGACATGAGCCCAGCTCGACTTGCCCGTCCCTACCGTGATCGTCATGAGCGGTCAGTGGGTTGGGGAGGCGCCGGTGCCGTGGAGGCGACGTCACAGACGGGGCAGGCACGCCCGCGAACCCGTGCCCGTGTCGCAGTCGCTCATACCCGCGCTGCTGGGGCTCGTGCTGCTGGTGTGCCTGGTCCTCCTGCTCCTGACCTACCTTTAGCGGGACTGCAACGCGTCCAGTGCGACCGCCTGCGCGATCACCAGCCGGCGATCGATCCCCGGATCCTGCAGCACCACCAGGTACTGGTCCCGCACCCACGTCTTCTTGTCCACGGTGAACACCGGTGCGCCGTTCGGGGCGGTGAAGTCGAAGTGGTACCGGAACGGGAACGGCAGGTCGTTCACGAACGGCAGGAAGTTCCACGCCCGCCGGAAGATCGCGATCGGCACGCTCCGCTCGGTGCCCGTCGCGCCGCCCCAGCCGTGCTGCTCGACGTGCCAGGTCGACCTGCCCAGCGAGGCGCCGAAGTCCTTGCGGAAGAAGCCGATGGGACGGCGCTGCTCGTCGGTCACGTCGTAGCCGCCGCCGAGGTCGATCACCTTGCGCGCGTTGAACTCCGCGAGCACACGGGACTTGGTGGAGTCCGTGTAGATCGTCACCTGCTCCTTGAACTTGAACCGCTTCTGCTCCACGAACGCGATGAGCTCGCCCGGCTCGCCCGCGTTGTCCGCGAACACCTCGTACCGGTTGATCATCATCGTGATCCGCTGATGGACGTGGAACGCCCCAAGACCCTGCACTTCTCACCTACCCCCGTCGTCGACCGGACGCAGATCGCCGGTCGGGAAACGCCTCTCGTTGCGCTCGATCTTCGCGAACGCGGCCTCGACCAGGTCGACGTCGAGCTTGTCCGCGAGGCGCACGAGGTAGTGCATCACATCGGCGAGCTCGTCGCGCACGTTCCACGCCAGTTCCGGGTCCCGCATCGCGTCGGCGGCCTCCTCCGGCGTCAGCCACTGGAACAGGTCCGTCAGCTCGCCCACCTCGCCGGACAACGCCATGACGAGGTTCTTCGGCGTGTGGTAGCTGTCCCAGTCGCGGGCCGCGGCGAAGGATCGGAGTGCGTCGCGCAGGTCTTCCAAGCTCATGCCCCACAGCTATCACATGGACGATCGAGCATGGAACTCGGTCTTTGAGTCATGGTCCGTCCAGGCCGCGGACGGTTTCCTTGAGTCATGACAATCCTGGTTCTCGCAGCCACCGGCAAGACCGGCCGCCGCGTCGCAGCGTCCCTCGGTTCACTCGCCCGCCCGGCGTCCCGTTCGTCGGAGACGCGCTTCGACTGGTCCGACCTGGACACCTGGAAGCCGGCGCTCGAAGGCGTCACCGGCGTCTACCTCGTGCCCGGTGACGACCCGGAGGCCGTGGCGTCGTTCGTGTCGCTCGCCGTCGAGTCCGGCGTCACCCGGTTCGTGCAGCTGTCCATGCGCAGCGTGCCGGACGACGACCCGTTCGAGGCGCCCGTGCGGGCGTCCGGAGTGGACTGGACGATCCTGCGCCCGGTGTGGTTCATGCAGAACTTCAGCGAGGACATGTTCCTGCCGATGATCCTCGCCGGCGAGGCGGCGCTGCCCACCGGCGACGGGGTGCACCCGTTCATCGACGTGCAGGACATCGCCGACGTCGCCGTCGCAGCGCTGACCGGCGACGGGCACGCCGGTCAGGTCTACGAGCTGACCGGACCCGACGCACTGTCCTTTCCGGACGCATTCGCCCGGATCGCGGCCGCTTCCGGCCGTGCGGTGCGGTTCTCCGACGTCCCGGCGCCCGCGTTCACCGCGACACTCGTCGACCTCGGCTACCCGGAGGACATCGCGTCGCTCGTGACCGTGCTGCTGACGAACATCCGCGACGGCCGCGAAGCACACCTGTCCGACGGAGTGCGGCGGGTGCTGGGACGGGCGCCGCGAACGTTTGCGGACTACGTGAAGGCTGCCGAACCTACTTGGGCAGCAACAGCCTGATGCTCTTGTTGATCACAACCGCCTCGCACAGCGTGCGGCCGGTGCGGTCCCGCCAGTCGCGGACGATCCCGCTGTAGCGCTGACCGAGCGCGTAGCCGAGCAGGCCGACGGGCTCGCCGTCGAGCAGGACCTCGAACGTCATGGCGCCCTCGTGGATGCCGTCGGTGATCATGTGGTCGCGCAGCTCGGCGATCACGTGCACCGACCGTCCCGACGAGATCTCGTGCAGCTCGTCCTGCTGCTCACCGCTGCTGGTCACCACGATCGCCTGGTCGGCGGGCAACGTCGGTGCGTCGCCGAGCCCCTCGTGGTCGAACAGCAGCACCTGGGGTCCGCCGACGTGCAGGTGAACGGCGAAGTGACGCCTGCCGCCCGTGATGCGGGCCGGGCACGTGCCCGCCTCGCCCCGCTTCGCGAGCTCGGCGAGCTTCGGCTCGTAGCGACGGGCGTCGTCCTTCATCAGGTAGCCGACGGTCGCCGCGGACCCGTCCTCGCGCAGCAGGTCGACCCGGACCGCGTGACGGTCGTGCCGGTTCCTGGGCTCGGGAACCAGCACGGCCGTCACCGGTAGCGCGGTCTCCAGGGTGCCCGCGCTGCCCCTGCGGCAGAACTCCCTGACCGCCGGCTGATGGCACGACTCACCGACCACGGCGAGCCGTCCGGCGGTCGACAGGCGCCGCAGCCGGCTCGGCACCGGCACGTGCGGCGCGACGCACAGGCGACGCAGCCCGACGAACGCCAGAACGAAGGCGCCACCGCCGAGCGCGAAACCGAGGCGTCCGAACGAGACCGTGAGGATCAGGGCGATCACACCCACCAGAACGAGTGCCGCTGCGGGTGACGTTTCGGTGCGTTGCGTCGCCATCGGTGACCCCCTGGTCGCGCTCAGCTGTCATGCCGTCTGTCGGACCAGATCAGCCACCCGTTTCACCTAACCCCCGATCGGGTGAACGGTCGTGCTCCGCCCGGCGATCGGCGCCAGGCGTGGGTCGGCGTCCGGCGCCGTGGGCGGACGAACATCATCAGCTCACCCTGCCGGTAATGGACTTCCGGCCGGGCCCGATTCCCTTGTGCAGAGGTGCACAGGACGGGAGGCCTGAACCATGTCGATCGATGTTCAGCAACCGAGGACGCACGACCTGGTGAGCAACCACATCCAGATCGGGGGTGTGGCCGGTGGGGCGTTCGAGGCGGCGTTCAACTACCGGATCACCGAGGGGCACGACGAGGTGACCGGCGGCTTCATGGCCGGTGACGGTGCGGGCGGGCACGGGCAGTTCCAGCTGACGGTCGACGTGACGGGCGCCGCCTTCCAGCTGAACCGGATCTTCGTCGAGGTGTTCTGGACCTCACCGAAGGACGGCGCCGAGCTCGACAAGAAGATCGTGCCCGTGGTGCTGGGCCCGCTGGTCGTTCCCGGCTACCAGAACTACTTGGAGCACGTGGTCGTCGCGGGCGAGACGTTGTGGGGAATCTCCGTGAAGTACTACGGCTCGGGCAACCTGTACTACCGGCTCGTCGCCGCGAATCCGGGGACGATCACCAACCCGAACGTGATCACGCCGGGCATGGTCATCCGCGTTCCGCGGGCCTGACCACCCGCAGCCGCGGCCGCTGCCTGGCGCTGGGTTCCCCTCCGCCGGGCACGGCCGTGAGCACGAGCCCGAACACGAGCCCGTTCAGCTCCTCGACGTCGAGCAGCAGCTCGCGCGCCACCTGCTGCGGCTTGACGCCCTGCTCCCGGAACACCGTCGCCAGCAGCCGCGACGTCTCGCGTCGCGCCATGCCGTCCGGCTCGCTCGTCCGGTAGCCGCGGCGGCTCAGTTCCACGCACATCGCGGTGTACTGCTCCTGGCCGAGCAGGCCGAGGTCGCGCAGCCGGTAGGTGAGGGCGAGCGCCGACACGTGCCAGTCCGCGCGGTGTGCCAGCACCTGTTCGGTGCTCGGGTTGTTCAGGTGCATGCCCGCCTTGGGCATGAGGAACGCGCCCGCGAACGCGTTCGCCTCGCATTCCCGCGCAGGCCTGGCCTGGTGCAGGACGAGGTGCCCGAGCTCGTGCGCCGCGTCGAACCGCCCGCGCTCCGGTGACGTCGCCGGGTTCAGGAACACGTACGGCGTGCCTGCGTGCCAGAACGAGAAGGCGTCGACGTCCGCGCAGTCCGCGGGCAGCGAGAACACCCGCACGCCGCGCGACTCCAGCAGCTGCACCATGTTCGGCGCGGCCTTGTCGTGCAGGCCCCACCGCGCGCGCACCATCTCCGCCGCCGTCTCCGGGTCGGGGTGCTCGAGCGTGGGCACGTCCGGGACCGGCAGGGTGAACGTGCTCTCCAGCCAGCCGTTGAACTCGATCGCCAGCTGGCCCGCGCTGATCGCCGCTGCCTTGTTCCGCGCGGGCAGCTTCGCGGCCGCGCGGAAGGCGACCGCGGTCTCCGGCAGGTCGGCCGGTTCGGCCTGCGTGAGGAACCCCTCCGGGAAACCCAGTGCCGAGGTCAGTGATTCGGTTGTGCCCGCGCCCGGTTGACGGCGCCCGTGCTCGTAGTCCGCGATGCTGCGCGCACTCAGCCCGGCCTTGCGGGCCAGCTCGATCGCGGTGAGGCCGCGCCGTCTCCTGGCCATGGTGAGTCGCGAGGGCGTGAGCATGATCGGGTCATTGTGGTCGCTCCCTCGCGAGCGCGCCAGCCGGTGATCACCTCGCCTTCAGCTGGACGGGGACGGCGACCTCCTCAGGTCCGTCGACGTTGCGGGCGCGCAGGTGCGGGAACTCCAGCGGCGGCAGCGTGATCCGGTGCGCCCAGCGGTCGATCACCTGGCCCTGCGGGGTCGGCTCCGGTTGGGAGACCTCGCGGAGCACGACGAGCTTGTCATCCACTTGCATCGGATAGGTGACGAGGAACCACAGCTTCAGGCCCTCCGAGCGGGCCATGGTCTCGAACAGGCTGAACTGGTCGTGGTCGTTGTCCCTCATCATCGCCGCGATCGCCGGGCCCTTGGCGTAGTCGCTGCGCAGCGGGGCGTCCGGGGAGCCGGTTCCCCGGTTGCCCTGCAGCGTGCCCAGCACCACCGGCCGGGTCGGGTGCTGGACCAGGCCCGCGTTCCACTGGTCCAGGCGGCGCCAGCCCTCCGCGACGAGCAGCTCGCGGAGCTTGCCGACGCGGTGGATCCAGTCCAGCAGGCCTGGGCCGTTCGTCGGGCCCAGGGGTGGGGATGACGAGCGTGCCTCTATGCCTGCCCAGATCGCGTGGTCCAGGTGCGTTAGGCGAAGGCCAAGGTCAGCCAGCTTGTCCTCGGTGGTCGGGGTGGGTTTGCGGAAGGCGATTCGGGTCATGGCGTCACGGTAGCGACGGGGTCTGACAATTCTGAGACGCTGACGACCGTGTACCGCTACCTCGATCCCGGAGCGGCGCCGCCGGCCACGTCGCCCGCGACATCCCGGGTCATGCGCCGCACGAGGCGCACGGGAACGGCGCCGGAGCTGGCTCTGCGCAGCGCTTTGCACAGAAGGGGAATGCGGTTCCTCGTCGACGTCGCGCCGGCTGGGACCAATCGGCGTCGCCGGGTCGACGTCGTGCTGCGAGGAGCGCGCGTGGCGGTGTTCGTCGACGGCTGCTTCTGGCACTCGTGCCCCGAGCACGGCCAACTGCCCAAGGCGAACCGCGACTGGTGGCGGCTCAAGTTGCGCGGCGTCGTGCGCCGCGACCGGGACACCGATGAGCAACTCGCCGCGTCGGGCTGGCACGTGGTGCGCGTGTGGGAGCACGAAGACGCGGATGCGGCGGCGGACCGCATCCGCGACCTCGTCAGGACGCGACCGGTTCCAGTTCGTGCAGGGCGTCGGCGGGCAGGTGCGCACGGGCCCACGTGAGCACGGCGGTCTCCTGCGCGAACAGGATGATCTGCCGGTCGGCGGACATCGACAGCAGCAGGTCGAGGATCGCACGGGTGCGCGTGTCGTCGGCCTGCACGGTGACGTCGTCCAGCAGCAGCGGGCACGACTCTCCAGGCGTGGTCAGCGCCGAAGCCAGCGCGAACCGCAGCAGCAGGTACACCTGCTCGGCCGTGCCGAGTGACAGGGACGTCGCCGGATGCCAGGTCCCGGACGCCGAACGCACGGACACGTCCAAAGTGGACCCGTCCACCCGCGCATCGACGTAACGGTCAGAGGTCACCGAAGGCAGCCACGTGCGGAGCGACTCCTCCAGCAGCGGAGCGATGTCGCTGTGCACCTTGTCCGCCGCCGCCGACAGGAACTGCGTGGTGAGCGCAACGGTCGACGCGTGTTCCTGCAGCCGGGTCAACGCGGCGCGCGCCTCGTCGACGGCTTCCTCGGCGTCCGGGACGCTCGGTACCGTGCACGACGCCAGAGCTGCCGCGAGTGAAGGTGCTGACGCGGCAAGGGAAGCGTCGACGTCGGCGTGCGACTCGCCCAGGCGCGTGGCTTCGGCCAGCAGCACGGCGTGGCGTTCCTGGCGTGCGGCCTGGCGGGTGGCGAGAGCGGACAGGGTGGTGCCGGACAGCAGGGTGGTCAGCTCGGCCCACTCGTTGCGCTCGGACTCGGCGGTGCGGAGCATGTCCTCCCAGCCGCGTTGCCAGTCGGCGATCGCCTTCAACAGCTCCACCGGGTCGTCCACGGAGACGCCCGAGATCGCGGTGACCGCGGAACGCAGCAACGTCAGGGCGGACGCGCGGAGCGAAACCGCTTCTGCCGCAGCGGCTTCGGCAGCCGTGCGGTCCGCGAGGGCCTGGGTGAGCACGGGGCGCTGGGCGGCCATCGCGGCCTGGCGGGCGTTGACCTTGCAATCGGTCTCGTAGTCCACCAGCAGCGCAGCCGTGGACATCGACGGATCTTCCTTGCCGCGCGCGGACAACGCGGCGACGACGGCGTCACCGCAGGCGGAAACCTTTGCCGCGTAACCGACGCGCTCGGCTTCCCAGCCCGACCGGTCGGCCAGCAGGCGCAGCAGGTCGGGGTCGGCGGGCAGGCCCGCGACCGAGCACCTGGCTGCCGCGGTGTCGTGCACGCGGGCCGACTCGACGGCGACCGCGCGCTGGCCCTCGGCCTCGGCCAGGGCGCGATCGGCGTGGAACAGGCCGGCGCGGGCCTGGGCGGCGTTCGTCAGCGCGGTCGCCGCGTACGACGCCGCGGCGTCGTGTTCGGGGGCCGACGGGCGGACGAGAACGCCTGCCAGCAAAGAGAAAGCGGCGGCCACCAGCACGCCGATGCCGGCCAGGGGCAGGCCGGCGAACAGCAGCAAAGCACCGACCACGCCGGTCGACACGGCCAGCGCGAAGAGCAGGGGACGGGCGTACCTGCTGCCCGGCTCACCGAGTTCGCGCAGGCGTTCGCCCGCCACGTCGGCCTCGACCTGGGCGCGGGCCGCCTGAGCCGCGGCCTCGTCCTGGCGCTGGCGGGCCGCGTCGACCGCGATGGTCGCCGTTGTGACGCGCGAACCGCTGGTCGGGTCGAGCAGGCCGGCCATCTCACGCAGCTCGGGAGGGGACACCGACGTGGTCACGTCGACGCCCGCCTGCTTCAGGTCGTGCGCGTCGAGAACGGCGACCGCGGCCTCGTAAGCCGTTGCCAGCGAACGGATCTCCTCGTCGACCTCGACGTCGCCGGACGGTGGTGCCGGCAGGTTCTCCAGCTCCTGCTGGATCTCCGCGACACCGGGGCCGGTCAGCTGACGCGGGGTCGGTGCGGCGCGCCACGCGGCCAGTGCCACGTTCACCTGGCGGGCCAGCTCTTCCTGGGCGGCCAGGCCGGACGGCGGCGTGTCGCCGTAGCGCTCGTGCAGCTCGTGGGCGCGAGCCAGGCGACCGGCGTGCTCGATCAGTTCGACCGTGTGGTCTTCCAACGCGGTGCGCGCGCGGCGAGCCGCCAGCGCCTGTGCTTCACGCGCGGCCAAAGCGGCCTGTTCGGCGAGCGACAGGTACTCGGCGTGTGCGCGCTGGGCGTGGCCGAGGTCGGTCTCGGCTTCCCTCAATCGGTTCCGCGCGGCGCGCAGCGCGTCGGCGGGATCTGTCAAGCGCGCCAACGCTTCCGCGGCCGTGCTGTCGGTGCCCGCGGTGGCCGCGGCGCGGCGGAGGTGTTCCTGCATGCCGTCGGCCGCGTCCAGGACGTTCAGCAGCTGCGCCTGGTCCACGCACGCCGTGGCGGCGAACGAGTCGCGGTCGAGGCCCAGCCAGGTGGCCGCGTCGGGGCAGTCGTCGTTGTCCAGGTCGCGGCCGATCGCGATGTGCCTGCCGTCGGCCATCAGCACGGTCGCGCCCACCCGCCAGTCGTCGCCGGACCACGGCCGGTAGCGCTCGGCCGGGCCGCCGCACAGCGCGGTGTGGATCGCGGCGTGCCACGACGACTTCGCGGACTCGTTCGCGCCCGCCACCACGGTCAACCCCGGCGCCAGCGGCAGCGTCCTGCCGACGATCGGCCCGAACGCCTGTGCCGTCACGGACTCGATCCTCATCGTTCCTCCAGTGCGGCCAGGCCCATCGCCAGCACGCGGTCTCGCGTCGCGGGCTCCAGCGACGACGCGAGCACGTCGCGGACGAACTGCCCGCGCACCGTGCGTTCCTCGACGAACCAGCCGTGGTCGACGGCTGAGGGTGACGCGATGACGTCCGGCACGACGAGGCCGCGCGACCGGCTGACGGACACGTCGTGCGTCTGGCGGGACACCGTGCCGTCGGGGTTGACCGTGCACAGCACGGCACCGCGTTCGCCGGTCTCGCCGGACGTCAGCGGGTCCGGGTTGCCGGGGTAGGTGTAGCGGGCGGCGTGCGCGGGCGTGTGCTCGTGCCCGAGGAACGCGTGGTCCAGCCCGGTGATCTCCACGTCCGCGGGCGAGGGACCGTGGAACAGCGCGAGGTTGACCCCGCCCCGGTTCACCGTGAACTCCTCCAGGAACCCTTTGCCGCCAGAGGGTTCGCAGTGCGCACCGCCCCACAGCGTCACGCCGTCGGTGAGCTCGACGGGTTCTAGCGCCTCCTCGGTGAACACGTGGACGTTCGGCGACCAGTCGACCTGCTGGTAGAGGCTCTGCGGCCCGTACCAGTCGTCGTCGCCGGGCGCGAGGTACACGGGCACGTCGATGTCGAACGCCGACCGCAGGAACGCCGCGGTGTCCGGGGAGAACCGGTCGTGCTCGTACAGGTCGCCCGCGCACAGCAGCGCGTCGACCTGCTGGGCGCAGGCGAGCTCGACGATGAGGGCGAGCGTGTCGCGCTGGGCCTTGCGCCGGGCGGGACCAGCCCGGTCGAAGCGCGTGTCCAGGTGCAGGTCCGCGAAGTGCAGGATTTTCACGAGTGCCTCAAGAGATCTCGATGGTGCCGGAGAGCGTGAAGGCCGACAGCAGCGCGCCCGTCACGGACGTGACGTCGGCGTGCCAGCCCCTCAGCTCCTCCGGTGTGGGCATGACCTCGTAGTCGTGCTGCCTCGTCGCGCGGGCCAGCGCGTGCCACAGCTGCACCGCGTCCACGGCGAGGTCGGCGTCGACGTGCCGCGGCAGGCTCAGCAGCAGCGCGTGGACGGGCTGGTCCGCGCCGCACGTGAGCGCGACGGCGCGTTCCACGGCCGTGCGCAACAGCTCCGCGCAGCACCGGACCCGCACGCCGTCGAGCGGCTGTCCGCTGTCCAGCAGGTTGCTGACGCACGTCAGGCGGTCGTACACGTCCTGTTCGACGGTCATCGCTGCAACCACCCCGCGAACAGCTCGGTATCCCTGATCAGCGCGTCCAGGTCGCCGCCGTCGCCACCGACGCGGCACGCGTGGAGCAGGTCGACCGCCCACGAGCCGACGGACGCCTCCAGGTGCGCCAGCAGCTGCGCGGTGTCGCCGAGGTCGTCGAGCACCGCCAGCGCGAGCTTCTGCTTGGTCGTCAGCGCGCACTCGAGCGCCTGCTCGACGTCCGCGTGCGGCACGCCCCTGCCGAGCCGTTCGCGGCGGAACCTGGCGTGGCTGGCGGCTTCCAGTGCGCCACGGCAGCACGACGCCACCAGTTCGGCGCGAAGCGTGTCCGGCAGGTCGTCGTCGATCCGCATCGCGCGGGCGTCGGACAGGCACCGGCCGACCGGGTCGTCGCACATGCGCACCCGCACCACGGACTCCTCGCCGCGGCACACCTCCCAGACGGTGGCCGTGAGCCGCAACCGCCTGATCGCCTCGACCAGCCGCTCGTCGTGCGTGAACACCACGACCTGCCGGGTGAGCGCCACGTCCGCGAGCACCTGCGCCAGACCGTCCACCTTGGACGGATCCATGGCCTGCACCGGGTCGTCGATGATCACGAAGCGGAACGGGCTCTCGTCGACCATCGCCCTGGGCAGGAACAGCGCCAGCCCCAGCGAGTGCAGTTCGCCCTGGCTCATCACTGCGAGCGCGGAGTTCGCGACGCCGTCGACGGACACCTCCAGCTCGACGTGCCGGGTGCCGCCGAGCCGCACCGACCCGAGGTCGACGTTGCTCTGCTGGCGCAGCCGCTGCCAGATCCGCTGCGACTCCTTGGCGAACGGCGCGATGCGTTCGGACCGCAGTGTCGCGGCGGTCTTGCGGATCCAGTTCTCGGCCTCGGTGACGTCACCGAGGACCTCCTGGTCGGCGAGCGCCTGCTGCGCCTGCGAGTGCCACTCGAACAGCGCCAGCGCCATCGGCCGCCACACCAGGTCGCGCCGGTCGAGCTGCTCCTGCGCGACCCCGCGCAGCGCGTCCACCGCGGTGGCCAGCTCCGCGTACCGGTCGAACAGCTCGTGCCGCAGCCGCACCGGGTCGTCGATCGACGCGCAGTCCTGCCAGGCCTGCCACGCGTTGTAGGCGCCGGACGTGTCCAGCACGCCACCGGCCTCGACCAGCGCGTCGGGCGGCGGCTGGCACAGCGCGCGGGCGGCCGCGACGGCGACGTCCAGCCGGTCGGCTGCCTCGTGCAGCTCGGCGGCGGCCTTGGCGAGCGAGTCCGCGCGTTCGGCTGCCTTGGCGTGCCACAGCCCGTCCAGTCTGCCGAGCGAGCACACCGGGCACTCCTGGTTGCCGCCGGACTCGTGCAGCTGCATCGCCAGCCGCAGGATCTCGCTGCAGCGCAACGAGTCCTGCGCGTTCTCGGTCGCGACGACGGTCACCGCGCTCAGCGCGAGGTCCAGGTTCTCCCGGCAGCGCTCCAGCTCGTCGTCGGACGGCAGCTGCAGGTCGACGACCTGGTGCAGCAACGGCATCCCGCCGCCACCGACGTCCGCGCCCAGCGCCAGGTCCGCGATCGCGTCGAGGTCCGGCACGTCCTGGCCGAGCAGCTCGGCCGCCTGCCGCGCGCGTTCGTCGGACGACGCCGCCAGCTCCGCGCGCACCCGCTCCTTGCGGTCGTACGGCCGGGCGACGACCTCGGCGAGCCGCTTGCGGTGTCCCGCCAGCACGTTCTGCGCCTCGGTGATCGCCTCCAGCCCCAGCAGCCGGTGCAGCGCCTCGTACAGCTCGTCCGGCTGCGCGTCCAGCACCGTGCCCAGCTCGCTGTAGGGCAGGAACGGCCGGTAGGTCTCCAGCGAGTCGCGCCAGCGCGCCTCGGTGAACGGTTCGTCCTCCTCCGTCCAGGTGCCGCCACCGAGGTCGTCGGCAGCGGCCCACCGTCTTCGGACCGTCGTCGCCTCACTGCTCCCCGCCCGCACGAGTGACAGCTCGACGGCCGTCCCCTCCGTGCTGTGCAGGTTGCGCCAGCCCTGCCGCCACACCTCGTGCTGCGCCCGCGTCCAGCGCGCGTTGTTGCCGGTCAGCGCCAGCTCGGCCGCCTCGGCGAAACTCGACTTGCCGGACCCGTTGCGGCCGGTCACGACGGTCAGCCCCGGTCCGGGCGCCAGCGGCAGCTCGGTCTGGGGCCCGATGCCGCGAAAACCGCGCACCTTGATCCCGGACACGAAGATGCCCGCGCCTGGCCCGTCCGGCCGCGCCGCAGGCGCCTCGTCCGGCATCGGGATGCCGTCCAGCGCGCGGTCCAGCGCCGCTTCGCCCCGGCACGCCGCGAGCACCAGCTCCGCCGCACGGGGGGTGAGATCGTCCTTGGCCAGTCGGCTGGCCAGTAAGTCGAGTAACCCGGCTTCACCCGCCACGGTCACATTGCCTCCAGCTGCCACCACTCGATAGGGCGGCAACTTAGGCACCAATTGAGACTTACTGAGCAGTCATCACACGATCGGGTGGTGATACATAGGGTGAGGAACTATTACCCCTCCCAGACAGTGATCGCACGGATGACGAAATACGCATCAGGAACGTACGTGCCGTTCTTCGGGTAGGTGGTGAACTCGGCCTCCGTCGAGCAGTCCTCCCGCTGGTACACGGCGACGTCCCTGCTCAGCCGGTTGGCGAACGACCGGCCGACCAGGCTGAGCTGGATGCATTCGTTCGGGTTCGCCGATTCCAGGTCAAGCCGCTCAGTCTTGCCCGCGTACTGGGCGCCGGCCCACACGCAGAACTCGCCCTTGTCGCAGGCCGAGTCACCCCGGGTGACCTGGGCCTGGCTGGCGGGTGCGATGACCACGCCCGTGAAGACGACGAGTGCGGCGACGAGGGTCTTCGTGGACATGGGCGGCACCTCCCGTCCGACGAGTGTCTGCTAATCGAGACGCCGCCGCAGCGCGAGCGCGTCGCGCGGGGCCATGACCTTCGCGTCGTTGTCGAAGTAGACGTGCACGTCGTGCTTCTTCGACCACTTGCGAACCTTGGCGGCCCAGGTGTCCAGGCCCTCGTCGGTGTAGCCGCTGACGTACAGCTCGTCGTGGCCGTGCAGCCGGACGTAGACGAGGTCGGACGTGACCTCCTCGATGAGCGGGTACTTGCCGGCGGCGTCCGCGATGACCAGCGCGATGTCGTGGTCGCGCAGCAGCCGGGGGAACTCCTTCGTCGCGAAGCTGGGGTGCCGGATCTCGAGCGCGTGCCGGATCGGGCGGTCCGCGTCCGTGGTCGGGTGCGCCGGGTCGACCCGCTCGTCGTGCCGCTCGGCCTTGCGCGCGGCCTCGGTGGTCGTGCGGGGGAGGTGGTCGAAGAAGTTCGCGAGCGCCTTGGCGTCGTACTGGAACGTCGGCGGCAGCTGCCACAGGAACGGGCCGAGCTTCGGGCCGAGCGCGAGCACGCCGGACGCGAGGAAGTTCGGCAGCACGTCGTCCGGATCCTTCAACCGCTTCATGTGCGTGATGAACCGGCTGCCCTTGACCGCGAACACGAAGTCGTCCGGTGTTGCGCGCGCCCACTTCTCGTAGCTGGACGGCCGTTGCAGCGAGTAGAAGCTGCCGTTGATCTCGACGCTGTTCAGCTGGGACGACAGGTAGGTGAGCTCCTGGCTCTGCGTGACGCCCTTGGGGTAGAACGTGCCGCGCCACGGCGGGTAGACCCACCCCGACGTGCCGATCCGGATCTCACCCACGCGCACAATGGTGGCATGGACGACTACCTGGCGCGGATCGGAGCCACGCGCGACTCCTCGTTGACCGAGCTGCACGAACGGCACCTGCTGACCGTCCCGTTCGAGAACCTCGACATCCACCTCGGCACCCGGATCGTCCTGGACGAGGAGGCGTTCCTGGACAAGATCGTGACGCGGCGGCGGGGCGGGTTCTGCTACGAGCTCAACGGCGCGTTCGCCTGGTTGCTGCGGTCGCTGGGGCACGAGGTGAAGTTGTTGTCCGCCAGGGTGTTCATGTCCGCGGGTGGGCTCACGCCGCCGTTCGACCACATGGCGCTGCTCGTCGACGACGCGTGGCTCGCCGACGTCGGGTTCGGCAAGTTCACGCTGCACCCGCTGCGCTGGGACTCGCGCGAGGACCAGACCGACCCGTACGGGGTGTGCCGGTTGATCGACAACGACGGTGACGTCGAGGTGCACAAGGACGATGAGCCGCAGTACGTGCTCGACACCCGGCCGCGCACGCTCGACGAGTTCGGGCCCGCCTGCTGGTGGCAGCAGACCGCGCCCGAGTCGCAGTTCCTGCGGGGCCCGGTGTGCAGCATGTCCACGCCGGACGGCCGCGTCACCCTCTCGGGCACGACGCTGATCCGGACCGTCGGTGAGGAGAAGACCGAGGAGGACGTCGACGACGTGCTGGCCGTGTACTCCTCGGTCTTCGGGTTCTCACTGCCTCACGCGGACTTCCGGCAGAGCAACGCGGCGGGCTTCCTGCCGTCCCTCCCGGTGTAGGCGACGCCCGCGACGTGCTCGCTCTGGTCGCACTGGCCCTTGTAGTGGCCGCTCGCCCAGTCGCCGACGTCCTGCGGGCGGCTGTCGGAGCGGTCGAACCACACCGTGCGGGTCGCCGTGCCGGTCGGGGCCTTCGCGCACAGCAGGCCGTCGAACGCCGAACCCCTTGCGCTGTACCCGATCGCGGCGGTGCCGGGCGGGCACTGGACCTTCGTGAACGTCGACGCCCAGTCCTGCTGGACGTACCGCTCGTCCTTGACGACGGTCGTCTCGGTCCACTGCGGACCGCTCGTGCACAGGCCGCGGTTGCCGGTGTGGCTCAGGCCGGCCAGCACCTCGCCGTCCGGGCAGACACCCTTGCGCGCGCCCGAGTTCCAGTCCGGCTGGGCGCGCACCTTCCGTGACTGGACCTGGTCGGCGTGGTCGAGCGTCAGCATGTTCCAGCGCCGGACCTCAGGGATCTGGCCGGTGCGGCCACTCGCGACGAGCCGTCGCCACGCCGCCGCCCGCCAGTCGTCGCCGTCGAACAGGCCCATCCGGTTCCCGGCGGCGTCCCAGTGCATCAACGCCCAGCCGTTGCCGCCGCGGTTGGTGTGGAAGCCGACGAGCGGCCAGTACGCGAAGTCCGCGTCGGTCTCGATCAGGTAGTTGACGAAGTTCTCGAACCAGGCGCGTGCCTTCGGGTTCGTCTCGTCGCGTCCGCCGACGCCGAACTCGCTGATCCACACCGGCGCGGTGAAGTGCTTCTGCGTCTCCTGGAGCACGTACAACGCCTGGCGCCGCACGGTTTCGGTGAGTTGCTGCGCGGTGAGGTCCTGGTAGCGCGGGTCGCTGGTCTCGCCGCTGCCGGTGGCCCCGGTGTGGTTCGGGCCGGTGTAGCCGTAGAAGTGCGCCGCGTAGACGAGCTTGTTCGTGCTGAGCAGGGTGTGCGAGAGGTTCCGGACGGGTTCGAGCGTCGGCCGTCCGTGCGGCAGGCCGTCGACCGGGATGCCGGTCCAGTTGATGCCCTCGACCATGACCAGCAGGTCCGGGCTGGTCTCCATGATCCGGTCCGCCGCCTGCTGCGACGCGCGCTGCCAGTCGTGCTGGTTGCCCCAGCCCCAGTTCGGGTCGTCCCACACGGTGCGGCGCACCTCGTTGTAGAGGTCCGCGCCGACGACCCGCTTGTTGTTCTTGTAGCGGTTCGCCATGAACGCCCAGTCGTTGATCCACTGGTCGGTGCTCTGGCTGGTGTTCCAGCGTTCGTTGCCGTCCACGCCGCAGCACCAGCGCGAGGTGTTGGTGTGGTTGTTGAGGATCACGGCGATCTTGCGCTGGGTGAGCCGCTCGACGACGGCGTCGTAGACCTGCAGCGGTGTCTTGCCGCTGAAGTCCTTGAGCCCGGTGACGGGCTGAGTTTCCTTGATCATCTGGTTGGAGAACGGCAGCCGCACGCTGTTGACGCCGAGCTCCTCGAAGCTGTCGATGATCTCGTCGACGTGGGCGCGGTCCAGCGCGAGCGGGACCTGGTCGGCCTTCTCTCCGGAATGGTGGTTGGCGGGGTCGTTGATGTCGCCCGACCCGTTCCACGTGCCGCTGGCGCCGTGCCAGTTGCCTGACTTCAGCTTGAAGCGGTCACCGTTGGCGTCGACGATGTAGCGCCCTCGGGTGCTCAGCGGGCCGGTCCAGGACACCGGCTCCGCCTGCACGGGAGCTACGAGAGTCGCGGCCAGGAGCAGGGGGGCCAAGACGCGAATCGCTCTCATGTCCCGCAGGCTAGCTGCTGAGCAACGTTTTCAGGTGTAACGAATTGTCCTCCGGATGGACCCGGACATCGATCCCGATCACGTCGATCACGCCGAGCACGCGTCCCTCGAAGTCGACGGTGATCCGTTCCGAGGTCGTCGTCGACTCCGACGGGTGCACGATCACCGCACGCGGCGTCTCGGACGCGCGGTAGGCACTCGAGTACGTCAGCAGCTGGTGGACGTCCTCGCGGCTGACGTTGCGGTCGTCGTAGTCCTTGTACTTCGCGTCCACGGCGACCGTCCCGGTGCTCAGCCGCGCCACCGCGTCCGGCCGGAAGTACGCCGTGCCGCTGGGCCTGCGCACGTGGATGGGGGAGATCGTCGTGCTCCCGACCATGCGGTGCACGACGCTCTCCCACAGCCGGAACATGTCCAGCAGCCGCGACTCGCCGGGCAGCTCGTGCTGCACCATCAGGTCGGCCACGCCACCGGTCCTGAGCAGCAGCGCCGCCCAGTTGTGCGCGGCGAAGTAGTGGACGTTCATCCGGTGGTGCCGCTGCCGTCGCAGCGTGGTGCGCGCGGTCTCGGTGTCGCAGCTCGGGAACTGCCTGGCGAGCAGCGCAGCCTCGGCTGCTCGGCGTGCCGGGCGGCGTACCGGAGTGCGGCGCCGCACACCTCGTTCTCCCACACCTCGACGCGCCGGTCGAACGTGCGCACGTGCAGGCGGTCGAGCATGCCGTAGCGCTGGGACGCCTGCTTGACCACGTCGAGCCTGCCGCGCAGCACGTTCTGCACGTCCTCTTCGCGGACGTAGTCCTTTCGGAGCTGGTTGCGCAGCAGGATCCGGCACTCGTCCAGGAACGCCTGCACCACCAGGTCGGTGAAGTAGGTGCCTTCGACGTCCCACCTGCGCGGCTGGTCGACGGTCGTGTTGTAGGGCTTGGTCGCGTAGTGCAGCCAGTGCAGCCAGTGCAGCAGCATCTCGCCGCTGATCGGGATCTTCGGGCTGATGCGCAGCTCCGCGCAGTCGAGCACCAGCACGCCCGCGGCCGACCTGACCTTGAGCGTCCAGCCCTTCCTGGTGCGGCGCAACGAGAAGTAGCCGCGCAGGTCGGGGTGCGTCAGCAGCTCCAGGTCGTGGTCGCTGGGCTCCAGGGGGATGTCGTCGTACTCGACGACCTCACGCACCGGGCGCATCGGTGCTCGCCTCGGCCTGGAACTCCTTCGCCAGCAACGTGAGCAGCTCGTCCGGCGACACCTCGATGCTGATCTTCTCGCCGAGGATGGCGCGGAGGAGTCCCTCGTCGTTGATCGTGTAGTCCTCCAGGAGCGGGACCACGTCGCGGAAGAACGCCGAGTGCACGTCCTGCTCGTTGTCCAGCGGCTTGTCGTCGCGCAGGAAGAAGGCGTGCCCGATCTCGTGGTCCCGGCCGAGGTGCGTGCGGACCCGCGTGTTCAGCGCGTCCACGAGCGCCTCCAGGTCCAGCGGGCCGATCTCGCCGGCCAGCAGCCCGTGGTCGGGGCGGATCTCCTGGAACTCGAAGCGCCTGCGGATCGCCGCGTCGAGGTGGGCGACGCTGCGGTCCGCGGTGTTCATCGTGCCGATGATGAAGACGTTCGGGGGGACGTCGAACGGGCGGCCGCTCGTGGACAGCGTGAACGCGCGGCCCCGTTTGTCCTTCTCCAGGTACGTCACGAGCTCGCCCAGCACCCGTGCCAGGTCCGCGCGGTTGATCTCGTCGATGACCAGGACGTGTCTGCCGGTGTTCCTGGCCTGTGCGCAGACCTGGAGGAACACGCCGTCGGTCAGCTTCAGAGCCAGGCCGTGACCCGTGTCGACCGGCTTGAAGCCCTCCACGAAGTCCTCGTAGCCGTAGGACGGGTGGAACGTCGCGTGCGTGACGTGGTCGCCCGCGAACGCTGCCGCCGCCGCGAAGGCCAGCCGGGTCTTGCCGGTGCCCGGCGGGCCGTAGAGGATCACCTGGTTCTTGCGCTCCAGCCCGCGGATGACGTCCTCGACGTCGCGCGGGATGGTCTCGACGTGGGTGACGCGCGTCTGGATCTTGCGCCACACCGCGGACTTCAGCGGTCCCGGGACGTACGGCCAGCGGCCCTTGATCGGCTCGTCGAGCTGCTGCGCGTAGCTGGTGTCCCAGTCGACCTTGATGCTGTGGAACTCGCCGTCGTAGGAGTAGCTGTCGTCCGCGACCGTGCCGACCGCGAGGACCTCCCAGTAGCCGCGGTGCGCGACGACGTGCGATCCCGCGGAGAGGTCGCGGAAGTCGCGCAGCAGCCTGGTGGCCAGCCACCTGTTGACCGGCATCTCGTCGGGCTTCGAGTACTGGGCGAGATCGTCGAGCTCCGTGGCGAGGCGCATCGTGCCGGTGGCGAGCCAGTGGGCCCAGTCGTGGTGCGGCCGGACCTTGATGGCGGTCTCGGTGCTGGTGCGCGGGTCGAGGTGGTCGTAGAGGAAGCGGGTGACCTCCAGCAGCGACCAGTCGCCGGTCTTCGGGTGCAGGCGCGCGAGGTCCATCAGCTGGCGGTTCAGCTGCCAGGACAGGCCGTTGGGCACGGGCTCCGCGCCGAACAGGCGGATGTACTCACGCAGGTGCGCCGCCGAGAAGATCGGCAGGAAGGCGTCCGGGAAGTACGTGCTGAGCGCCTTCGTCACCAGCGACTGGCCGTGCCGCAGCAGCGTGAGCCGGTCGAGCTGGTCGAACCGCTCCTGGTTGACCGCGTCGAAGGCGGCGACGAACTGCTCCCGCAGGCGTTTCCACGCCTCGTCGACCGGCAGGTCCGCCAGCGAGCCCGCGCGGTACCAGTCGCCGTCGCTGCGGCGCTTGTAGATGATGTGCTTGACCGAGCTGCCGCCCTTGATCCCGCCCAGGTAGGGGGTCTGGTACTCCATCATCCGGCAGAACGTGAGCTGGTCGCCGATGCCCAGCGCGTACCGGTCCAGCGCCAGGTCGGGCCACAGGTCGAGCGGGAAGTAGGTGAACACCTCCTCCCGCTCGCGGTCGATGAGGTGCTGGCGCTCGGCCACGTCGGGTTTGGGATGGGCGTCCAGCGCTCGTTGCAGCTCGTCCGGGCCGGCCATGACGCTCCCTCCGCGCGTGTAGCTCATCTGTAGCACTTTTTGCCCGATTGAGCTACCCTCGTGCGATGGAGACCAGCACGCACACCATCGGACAGCGTGAGCTCCGCAACGACAACGCGGAGATCATGAGGCGCGTCGAAGCGGGCGAGAGCTTCATCGTCACCCGCAACAGCCGCCCGGTCGCGCAGTTGTCGCCGTACGTTTCACAAGACGTGGCCCGCCCGAAACTGGGCGAGCTGCAGGCGATGTTCCGCGAGCTGCCCTCGGTCGACATCGACCGCTGGCACGCCGACCAACGCGCCGCGGACGAGGTGTTCGGTTCCGACGATCCCACCGAAGACCCGTGGCTGCGGTGAACGTTCTCCTCGACACCTGCGTGGTCATCCGGTTGGAGAAGTTCGACCTGGGTGACCTCGCGGACGCACAACCGTTCCTCAGCGCGGTGACGATCGCCGAGCTCGGGTTCGGGCTCGACACCGACGACCCCATCGAGCGGTTCGCCCGCGCCGAGCGGTACTACGCGGCGCTGGACCGGTTCGAGGTGCTGCCGTTCGACGTCAAGGCGGCCAAGGTCTACGGGCAGATGGCCGCGCTGGTGCGCCGGATGGGGCGCAGCCCGCGGCCGCGGCGGATGGATCTGCAGATCGCCGCCACGGCCGCTGCGAACGGGATGCCGGTGCTCACCAGCAACGTGAAGGACTTCGTCGGGATCGAACGGCTCGTCGAGGTCGTGCCGGTCTACCCGGCGTGATCAGACCTCGCCGTCGGTTCTGATGCGCAACGTCACCGTGGTGTTCTTGGTGCCGTTGTTCGTGGCGCACGCGGAGTAGTAGCCGTAGCCGGGGAAGTTGCCGTAGATCGAGCGCACCTCGTGCGCCCAGCTCGACACCAGGCCCACCGAGCCGCTGCCGGGGACCGTCGAACCGTTGTGCTGCAGCTTGAACTTGGCACCCTGGTTGGTGGCGCTGCCGTCGCCGCGGGCCGCGAAGGTCGCGTACTGGGTCTGGCACCACTGCTCGCCGGGCACGAGGACCTTGGTCACCGGGCCGGCCGCGGAGGCGGCGGAGGAGGCGGTCAGCAGGGCGAAAGCGGCGGCACCGGTGACGGCGGCGATCTTGGCGAACATCGGGGTTCTCCTTCTGCGAGGCGGATTTGCGATGTGCAGAAGGTAGGAGCCGGGAATGGTCAGTCGGCAGACCGTTCCGCATCCACTTTCAGTCCGATTTCCTGCCACAGGATCTCGGTGATGCGCGCGACGCCCGCCGCGAGATGACGGCGGTACGTCGTCATCGGCAGGTCCAGCAGCTCCGCCGCGGCCGCCTGGGTCTCGGCGGGCTGCAGGTAGGTGTGGTGCAGCACGCGGAACGCGCGGCGGTCGCGCGGCGAGGCCTCCATGACGCGGGCGGCGCGGGCGATGGCGTCGCGGCCCAGCGGTGCGTCGCGCAGGCGGTCCGGCCTGGTGAAGTCGCGCAGCGCGTCGCGCACGGCCGCCGCGAACTCGGCCTCGGACAGCGGGCGCGGGGTGTCCGGCAGGTCGTCGGCGTTCTCCCGGTCGGCCAGCAGGGTCATCCACGTCATCGGCGGCACCGCGCGCCAGTCGTGGCCGAAGACGCCGAAGTGCTTGCCGTCGCGGGAGAAGTCCTCGCCGGGCAGGCGGTGGAAGTCCGTGTAGCGGAAGGCCTCGGTCCAGAAGTCCGGGTTCAGGCAGGTGACGTTGACCTGGCCGAGTCCCGGCGTGGTGAGGTAGCGGCGGACCAGGTGCAGCGTGATGAACATCTGCACCGGCGACACGGCCTGGTGCGTGTCCAGCGCCATCCAGTGCGTGACCCACAGCGTGTCGCCGATCATCGGCGCGATGACCAGTCCGACGGCGTCGCCGTTCCTGATCACCGACACCGACTGCGGTTGCTCGGTGTACCAGCGCTCCGCCTGAGCGGCTGACTCACGACCCTCGTGCGTCTCGATCGCGCGTCTCAGCTTCGCCCAGTCCTGGGCGGACGTGCGGGTGACGGTGAAGTCGTCGGCCGTCGCGTTGACGTGCCGGAGGTACGGGCCGAGCATGGGGGAGTCGCGGTGCAGGAACGCGAAGTCGAGCAGAACCGACTGCTGCGCGGGGAACTGCTGCTGGTAGTACGCGCGGGCCCGTTGGTGCAGCAGGGAGTACGTCTCGGGCTGACGCCACCTCAGTTCCGTGGCCAGGGTTTCCCGGACGAAGTCGTGCAGCACCAGCCCGCGCGGGGCGTAGTCCACTATGGACAACTCGCGCAGCCAGTCGAAGATCTCGCGCGCGTCCGGCACGTCCAGCAGTGCGGCCAGCAGCGGCTCGGTGGCGACCAGCACCTGTGAGCACGCCTCCAGTGCGGTGAGGTGCCGCGGTGTCGGCACGCTGCCGATCAGGCTGCGCAGCAACGTGTTCAGCACCTCGGGCGTGGCGGTGATGTTCGGGATGTCGGACTGCGCGCACACGTCCGCGAGCAGCGCCAGCGCGAGCGGGTGGCCGTGCGTGAACTCCAGCGCCTGGTCGTGCTCGGAGTCCGGGACACCGCGCAGCCGCAGCAGTGCGCGGCCGGTCTCGCGGTCGAGGTTGGTGAGCCGGATCGTGCGCAGCACGCTGCGCCAGCCGGGGTCCGTGCGGAACGCGACCGACGGCGGTTCGCGGCCGGCGATCGCGACCACCACGTCGTCGCCCAGCGCGGGCAGCAGTTCCTCGCGCAGCCACACGTCGACGAGCTCGGCGTTGTCCACCAGCACGGCCGCGTGCTCGGCGGTGACGTCGGTGATCGGGTCGCGTCCGTCGAGCCACACGACCTGCCTGCCCGCGTCCTCGGCGAGGAAGCCGAACTGCCGCAGCAGCGTGGACTTCCCGGTGCCGCCCGGCCCGTGGACGAAGAGGACGGCCTCGCTCGCGCCGGGTGCGAGCAGACGGCCGAACACGGCCAGCTCCTCGTCACGACCGACGAAAGCCCGCCGTCGAGCGGCGGTGATCCGCTCCGACAGACGGGTCACGCCACCCAGTGTCACCGCCGTGTCAACGACTCAGGAAGAACTGCCCGAGCCCGAGCACGAACATCAGCAGCCCGTACAGCGAGTGCTCGACCGACACCGCGGGCAGCGATCCGGTGCGCCGGTAGCGCTCGCCGAAGATCCAGCCGCCTGCCGCGGACAGCACCACCGGCAGCCAGTGGCCGTACACGACGTGCACGAACCCGAACGCGGCCGCGCTCGCCGCGACCATCAGCCTGCCGTTGCCGAACACGGGCGCGTACCGCTCGAACAGGAACGCGCGGAACACCAGCTCCTGCGGGTACACGCTGAGCAGCGGGTAGATCACCATCAGCAGCGGCCACTGCTGCTGGTCCGGCAGCCGGAAGAGCGCGTCCGGCACGAGCACCGCGACCGTCAGCGTCGCCACGGCGGCCGTCACGCCCCACAGCAACAGCACCGGCGGCAGGTCGTTCGCGTCGAACCGCCACAGCCGCGCGCGGTCGAAACCGGGTCTGCGCAGCAGGTACGTCGTCGCCGCCGCGCCGAGCACGAGCAGGACGGGGATCGGGCTCGCCCCGGCCGCGACGAGGCCGTAGAGGACGACCGCGCCGAAGAACACGGCGCCGTACTCGGCCGCGAGGTACGCCCTGCGTGATCCGGTCGTCAGCACTGCCATGCCGGTCAACGTAAGCAGTTCCACTTGAGCGCTAACGGAAGCGAGCACGCGGCGATATCAGTGCTGCCAGCTTGGAGGTGTCGCCATGGCCGACACGTGCTTCCTCTGCTTCGTCTCGTCCGCCAGCAGCACACCGGGATGTGTCGGCACCTGCGCCGTCTGCTCGGTCCACGTGTGCGCGCAGCACGGCGAACGACTGCCGAGGCACTTCCTGTGCGCCGACTGCGTCACCGCCGACGCCGCACGCCGCGCACTGGCCGACGGGCCCGAGCTCTTCTCGTTCGCCGAGGAGGCGCCCCGTGTCTGCTCGGCGGGCCGCGCCTTGTTCGACCATCGGCTCGTCGACGACATGCACCACGCGCTGAAGCAGTTCGGCACCGAGCCGGCCGCCGTCGTGCTGCAGGTGCGCGAACGGCTGCGCGCCGAGGCCGCGGGTGCGCCGCTCGGCGTTCTGTTCGAGCGGTTGAGCCACGACGTGCGTACGATCGAGCCGCCATCCGATCCCAGCCGCGATCGCGCCGAGTACGCCGTGGCCGTGCTGGCGGCCGCTTGTGCCGCACACGGGGCGTGGTCGTTGGAGAGGTCGATCTTCCACGTGCCGGGAGGTCCGCAGATGCCCGCTCTGGTGATCCTGCTCAGCACGATGCTGATGGTCCAGCTCGAGTCGCCGTTCCAGCTGGGTTACTGATGCTGCGCGTGGTCGAGAGCGACAAGCTGAGCGGCACGACCGCGTGGGCCAAGTGCCAGAAGCTCTCATTGGCGAGCGGCGACACCGTGCGCTTGGTGGTGCACGGGTACGAGGCTGAACGCGTCTACGTGACGTTGCGCGAGGGCGTGGTCTTCGAGAACGTGCTCGCCGTGTCGCCTGCCGTGTGGGCGCGGTTGCACGACCTGACCGGGTCCGGGCACATCGAGGCGGAACCGGTTCCGCTGTCGTTCGGCGACGTGATGCGGCGGAAGTTCACCGCCCGGCACGTCGCCGGGATCCTCGCTCTCCTCACGGCGGTGCTGGTGCTGTTCGCGGCCGCGGTGACCGCGTTTCTCGAGCGCGACGGGCTCGTGCTGGCCCTGTGCGCGGTCGGAGCGGCGTGCGGGGTGGCGGCGTTCGTCGTGGCGTGGCGCGGCACCGACCGGTGAGGGGCCACCCCATCGGACGCAGATCAAAACAACCCGTTCAGGCGTCGTACCAGCGTTTACTCTGTCACCGTGTCCAACACACTGGGGTTCGAGTGCACGCGATGCGCCCAGCGCCACGACGGGATGCCTCTCGCGTACACGGCGGCCGCCCCCGCCTACTGGCGGCCCGAGTTCGCGCACGACCCCGGCAGCGTGCTCGGTGACGAGCAGTGCGTCATCAACGACGAGCACTTCTTCGTGCGCGGGCGGATCGTGCTGCCGGTGCTGGACGCGGACGAGGACTTCGAGTGGGGCGTGTGGGTCTCGTTGAGCGAGGCCAACTACGACCGCATGGGCGAGATCTGGCACGACGAGGACCGGGTGAACGAGCCGCCGTACTTCGGCTGGCTGTCGACGGAGCTGCTCGTGTACGACCTGAGCACGCTGAACCTCAAGACCAACCTGCACACCCAGCGGGTCGGCATCCGGCCGTTGATCGAGCTGGAGCCGACGGACCACCCGCTGGCGGTCGAGCAGCGCACCGGGATCACGCTGGACCGCGTGCAGGCCATCAGCGAACGCGTGCTGCACGGCGCCTGAACGTGAGAACGCCCGGCCCCCGCAACGCGAGGACCGGGCGCAGTCAGCGAACGGATCAGGCCGGGACGGAAGCCACGCCGGGGGCGAGGAACCGCTTGCCCGTCACCTTCTCCGAGATGCCGGACCGGTCGAGGTACGGCGTGATGCCGCCCAGCCAGAACGGCCAGCCCGCGCCGAGGATCATGCACAGGTCGATGTCCTGCGCCTCCTGCACCACGCCCTCGTCGAGCATGATGCGGATCTCCTCGGCCAGCGCCTCGAGAGCACGCGTCTTGACCTCGTCACCGGTGAGCGGCGACGTGCCGAACTCCCACAGCGCCTGGACCTCGGGGTCGACGGTCTGCTTGCCGGTGGAGTCCCACTGCCAGACGGCGGCCTTGCCCGCGGCGACGAACTTCTTCATGTTCTCCGACACCGAGAAGCGGTCGGGGAACGCGCCGTGCATCGTCTCGGACACGTGCAGCGCGACGGCCGAACCCACCAGCTGCAGCAGGATCATCGGCGACATCGGCAGGCCGAGCGGCTCGGTCGCCTTGTCGGCCACCTCGAACGACGTGCCCTCGTCGACCGACTTGATGACCTCGCCCATGAAGCGGGTCAGCAGGCGGTTCACGACGAACGCCGGGGCGTCCTTCACGAGCACGCAGGACTTCTTGAGCTCCTTGCCGATCTTGAACGCCGTCGCCAGCGTCGCGTCGTCGGTCTGCTCGGCGCGCACGATCTCCAGCAGCGGCATGACCGCGACCGGGTTGAAGAAGTGGAAGCCCACGACCCGCTCGGGGTGCTTGAGCTTCGACGCCATGTCCGTGATGGACAGCGACGACGTGTTCGTCGCGAGGATCGCCTCGGGGGAGACGTGCTCCTCGACCTCGGCGAACACCTGCTGCTTCACCGCGAGGTCCTCGAACACGGCCTCGATGACGAAGTCGGCGTCCGCGAAGGCGGCCTTGTCCAGCGAGCCCGACACCAGCGCCTTGAGGCGGTTGGCCTCGTCCGGCGAGATGCGCTTCTTGCCGGCCAGCTTGTCGATCTCGCTGTGGACGTAGCCGACGCCCTTGTCCACCCGCGCCTGGTCGATGTCGGTCAGCACGACCGGCACGTGCAGGCGGCGGATGAACAGCAGCGCCATCTGCGACGCCATCAGACCGGCGCCGACGACGCCGACCTTGGTGACGTTGCGCGCCAGCGACTTGTCCGGCGCACCGGCCGGGCGCTTCGCGCGCTTCTGCACCAGGTTGAACGAGTACAGGCCGGCGCGCAGCTCGTCGCTCATCACGACGTCCGCGAGACCCTCGGTCTCGGCCGCGTAGCCCTTCTTCAGGTCGTTCTCCCGCGCCAGCTCCAGCAGTTCCAGAGCCTTGAGCGCACCGGGAGCGGCGCCCTTGGTCTTGCCGTGCACGATCGCCTTGGCGCGTGCGACGGCCGCGTCCCACGCCTCGCCGCGGTCGATCTCCTTGCGGGGCGGCACGATCTCGCCGCGGACCACGGAGGACAGCCACAGCAGCGACTGCTCCAGGTAGTCGGCGGAGTCGAACAGCGCGTCCGCGATGCCCAGCGCCAAAGCCTCCTTCGGCTTCAGCATCTTGTTCTGGTTCAACGCGTTCTCGAAGATCACGGTGACCGCGTCGTTCGCGCCGATCAGGTTCGGCAGCAGCTGCGTGCCGCCCCAGCCGGGGAAGAGGCCGAGGAAGACCTCGGGCAGCGCGATCGCGGCCGCGTTCGACGCCAGCGTCCGGTAGTGGCACGACAGCGCCAGCTCCAGGCCGCCACCCATGACCGCGCCGTTGACGAAGGCGAAGGTCGGGATGTCGGAGTCGGTGAACTTCTTGAAGACCTCGTGGCCCAGCTCGCCGATCGTCCGGCCCTGCTCGCGGTCCGACGAGCCCTCGACGGCCGTCAGGTCCGCGCCCACGGCGAAGATGAACGGCTTGCCGGTGACCGCGATGGCGGCCGGCTCGGCCGCGTAGGCCTCGTCGAACGCCGCGTTCAGCGACACCAGCGACTGCGGGCCGAACGTCGACGGACGGGTGTGGTCCTTGCCGTTGTCGATCGTGATGAACGCGACCGGCTTGTCCAGGCCCGGTACGGAGATCAACCGCGTCTTGGCGACCGTGACGACCTCGTCCGGAAAGAGCGCCTTGGCGTCCTCTGCAGAAATGATGGTCACTTGCCGCTCCAGTTCGGGTTCTCCCAGATAACGGTGCCACCCATGCCGATGCCGATGCACATGGTGGTGAGGCCGTAGCGGACGTCCGGCCGCTCGGCGAACTGACGCGACAGCTGCGTCATCAGACGGACACCGCTCGACGCGAGCGGGTGGCCGGTCGCGATCGCGCCGCCCCACTGGTTCACGCGCGGGTCGTCGTCAGCGATCTTGAAGTGGTCGAGGAACGCGAGCACCTGGATGGCGAACGCCTCGTTGACCTCGAACAGGCCGATGTCCTCGATGGACAGACCGGCGCGCTCGAGAGCCTTCTCGGTGGCCGGAACCGGGCCGATGCCCATGACCTCGGGCTCGACACCCAGGAACGAGTAGCCGACCATCCGCATGCCGATCGGCAGACCGAGCTCGCGCGCGGTCTCCTCCTCGGCGAGGATGCAGCCGGTCGCGCCGTCGTTCAGACCGGCCGCGTTGCCCGCGGTGATCCGGCCGTGCGGGCGGAACGGCGTCTTGAGCTTGCCCAGGTCCTCGACGGTGGTGCCCGGACGCGGCGGCTCGTCGGCCGTCGCGAGGCCCCAGCCGTGCTCCGCGGAGCGGGTGGCGACGGGGACGAGCTCCGGGCCGATCTTGCCCGCGGCGAGCGCGGCGGCGTACTTGGCCTGCGAGGCCGCGGCGTAGGCGTCCGTGCGGTCCTTGGTGATCTCCGGGAACCGGTCGTGCAGGTTCTCCGCGGTCTGCCCCATGACCAGCGCGCTCGTGTCGACGATGCGGTCCGACAGGAAGCGCGGGTTCGGGTCGACGCCCTCACCCATCGGGTGACGGCCCATGTGCTCGACACCGCCCGCGATGGCGACGTCGTACGCGCCGAACGCGATACCGCTCGCCGCGGTGGTGACCGCGGTCATCGCGCCTGCGCACATGCGGTCGACCGAGTAACCGGGCACCGACTTCGGCAGGCCCGCCAGCAGAGCGGCGGTGCGGCCGAGCGTCAGACCCTGGTCGCCGATCTGGGTGGTCGCGGCGATCGCGACCTCGTCGACGCGCTCCGGCGGCAGCTCGGGGTGCCTGCGCAGCAGCTCACGGATGACCTTGACGATCAGGTCGTCGGCGCGGGTCTCGGCGAAAATGCCCTTCGGGCCGGCCTTGCCGAACGGCGTCCGAACGCCGTCTACGAAGACAACGTTCCGAACGCGTGCCGGCGCTGCTGGTGCGGCCACGGCGTCTCCTCCACTCGTGGTGAACAACTCTGTCCAGTCCGGCAGGGGGCGCGAGTCCTACCGGCCGGTAACGCCACTGTAGCCCTCGTTACTGACGAGTAACTACCGTGGTGCCCCTGTCGGTTGCGTCACACACCTTGTGGGCTGCGGGGAAGGGCGGCAAGCCGAACGGCCACCACGGTCAACGCCGCCAGCGCGGCGAACGCGAGGAGGGTCAGCGCGTCCGGGTCGGTCACCGGCTGCCCGCGCAACGCCTGCCACGTGGTGAGCGCGAAGAGGCCGAAGTAGCTCCCCGAGAGCACCCAGGCCAGCCGGGCGTCGGCCCGGCGGCCGAACAGCGCGACCAGCACCGGTATCGCCTGCAGCGCGTGGATGCCGACGAAGTGCGGCACCCGCAGGTCGCCCACCTCGGTGCTCCAGCCGGTGACCGGCAGGTGCTCGCCGCCGTCCGGCGCTCCGACGCTGTGCGCGCCGACGGTGCCGCTCTTGCCGGTCTGGCCCGGCTGCGGCTGGGTCATCAGCGTGCCGAGCGTCAGGCCGAGCAGCGAGATCGCCAGCCCGAGCCGGATCGCCCACGCGAGTGCCCTGTTGTCGAACCTGGTCCAGAGCAGCAGGAGCGCGATGACCGCGTGCGCGACCCACAGCACGATGATCCCCTGGCCCATGAACGAGTAGAGCGCGGAGTCGAACTGCGTCTCGATGTTGAAGTGGCTGCGCTTGCCGCGCAGCACCTGGACGAGGATGGCGACCATCTCGACGCCGAGTGCGACCGCCATCGCCGTGCCCGCCCACCAGCCGATCCGGCGCCCGCGGTTCAGGAACGTCAGGAACCACGCCAGGCTGACCGCGTAGGTCCCGAGCGACACCGCGAACTTGAACGGCTTCGTCCAGATCGGCGCTCCGACGAGCACGCGGTCGTCGACCAGCATGCCGATCAGGGTGACCGGGACCAGTGCGGCCATCGCGATTCCGAGGATCACCAACGGGCGGTGCCAGCGCAGAGCTGTGTTCACAGAAGTTTTCAACATGTGTTTTCCCCGACAACGAAAGAAAGCAGATCGTCGTATTCGAATCGACCTTTTGGGTCGAAACTAGCAGCGGCTGGAGCCGTCGTCCAGCCGCTGAAGAAGTCTCCGACCTGCTACTACACCAGTTGTGTTCGTTGCGGAAGAAATATTACTGACAGGTTCAGGAAGTGGAAACCGCTGATTTTTCGGATCCGTTTCGAATGGTCGGGTCGTAATCCTTCCGGGGGATGAAGCGCAGTACGAAGCGGATGACGAGGAAGGCCGGGAACACGACCGCGGGCAGCGTGCTGGCCAGGAACAGGATCGGCCCCATGATCAGCGGGTGGATGCGCATGGAGCTCTCGCGGTTCATCAGGTACATCCACCTGCCGATGGCGAGGTCCCAGGCGATGATCTGCGCCCACGCCATCGTCGCGCCCTCCGGGCTGCCGATGATCGCGATGAACCCCTCGACCGTCGGGCTCCAGGCGAACTTCAGCAGCTCGGGGATGATCGCGAGTCCCAGGTAGAAGAAGATCCCCAGCGGCCCGACGATGATCCACGGCGAGTCGATGATCTTCTTGGTCCACTTCCAGTTCGGCGCGAAGATCATCAACGCCCAGAACGGCGTGACGAGGTGGAAGGCCAGGAAGAAGAGGTCGTCGATGCTCATGCGGGGATCACCTGTTTCTGTGGTTGTCGGACGGCGAGGTACACGGCGGCGGTGGTCGCCGCGGCGAGCGCGGCGTACGCGGCGAGCGTGAGCGAGTCGGGGCGCAGCACCGCCTGCCCACGTGCCGCCTGCCAGAACGTGATCGCGAACAGGCCCGCGTAGGCGACGCCGACCACCCAGGCGAGGAACGTGCTGGCCCGCCTGCCGAGCAGAGCGATCACGACGGGCACCACCTGCACCGCGTGGATGCCGATGAAGTGCGGCACCCGCAGGTCGCCCACCTCGGTGTTCCAGCCGACGACCGGCAGGTGCGGCCCGCCGTCGACGGCGCCGACGCTGTGCCCGCCGACGGTGCCCGCCGGGCCCGGCTCACCTGGTTTCGGCGTGGCCATCAGCACGCCGACGGACAGGCCGGCCATCGAGATGAGCAGCCCGAGCCGGATGCTCCACGCCAGTGCCTTGTTCTCGAGCTTGGCGAAGAGGAGCAGGACGGCGATGACGGCGTGCATGAGCCAGACCAGCATGATCAACATGCCCAGCATCGACAGGACGTTGGCGTCGAACGGGGTCTCGGCGTTGAAGTGGCTGCGCTTGCCGCGCAGCACCTGGAAGATGATCGCCGGTACCTCGATCGTGGCGGCGGCGACGATGATCGTGCCCGCCCACCAGCCGACCCGGCGTCCCCGGCGCAGGAACGACAGGAACCAGGCCAGCGCGATCGTGTAGAGCGCGGCCGAGACGGCGAACTTGAACGGCTTGGCCCAGATGGGCTCGCCGACGAGGACGCGGTCGTCGACCAGCATTCCGATCGCGCACAGCGGCGCGAGCGCCACCATGGCCAGGCCGAAGATCACCAACGGACGGTGCCAGCTCAGTGCGGTGCGCAGCACTGTTCCTCCCCAGGTGGACAGCGGTGCTCGGTGCGTGTCGGCGCTCATGGGGCGAACGCGAGGAGGACGCGGCTGTGCGGCGAGTTGAAGTTGCCGCGGTAGCCGGACTGGACGAAGACCATGCCGCGCGACACGACCACGCCGCCGCCGGGGCCGCCGACCACGTTGCCGCGGCCCATCACCCCGTTGACGCCGCGGACGTCCTGGACGGTGTCGTAGGTCCACAGCACCTTGCCGGTGTCGGCCGCGTACGCGCGGACCTTGCCGTCGCTGCTGCCCAGGTACACGACGCCGGGCGTGCTGGAGACCGGTGCGCCGTGCGCGAGCGCGCAGTCCGGCTGTCCGGCCGCGCCGCCGGTGGTGCAGCCGTCGGCCGGGTTGGGGGTCGCCCACAGGACCTTGCCGGTCAGCGGGTCGACGGCGAACAGCGTGCCGGGCTTGGCGTTGAACGTGGCGATGTAGAGGCGTTTGCCGTCGTAGCTGGAGCCCCACTGGATGCCGGACTGGCCGCCGTTCGGCACGGCGACGCCGAGCTGCCTGCGCCACACCACCTGGCCCGTGCGCGCGTCGAACACGTGGTAGACCCCGGACTTCTGGCCTGCTCCGACGAGCTTGCGGCCGCCCGCGGTGAACAGGTTGGGCCCCGTGCCGATGTCGTAGTCCAGGTGCGTGCCGTCGGTGAGGCCGGTGCAGAAGCCCTCGGGGCTCGGCTCGGTGCAGGCCCAGCGCCAGGTGTCCGCGTCGGTCACCTGGTTGGTCCACTTCACCGCGCCGGACCGGGTGTCGAGCGCGAGCATCGAGTCGAACTCGCCGCCGCGCCCGGAGTAGTTCTGGCCGGTGCCCACGTACAGCGTGTGGTCGCGGGGGTCGATGACCGGTGAGCCCCACACCCCGGCGCCGGACGGCTCGAACCGCTTCGCGCCGTTGGGCCAGGTGCCCGCTTCCTTCGGCTCGGGCACCGTGTAGTGCCGCCACGCCAGCGCGCCGGTGTTGGCGTCGTAGGCGTCGACGTGCCCGCGGAACGTGCAGCACGCGTAGTCGCGCGGCATCGCGGTCTCGCCGCTCGAGATGCCGATGAACACCTTGCCGTCGTGGACGATCGGGGAGCCGGTGGCCGAGCCGCGGGTGTTGGTGTCCATCCGCGTCGCCCACGACAGGCGTCCCGTGCGCTGGTCGACCGCGTAGAGGTACGCGCGGTTGTCGCCGAAGTAGATCTTGCCGCCCGCGATCGACGGGCTGTCGGTGTTGAAGATGATCGTGCCGGGCGGCGCCGGGTCGACGGCGGTGAGGTCGAACGTCCACCGGTCGGCGCCGGTGCGGGCGTCGCGGGCGTAGAACTTGCCGTCCGGGCCGCCGAAGTAGACGGTGTCGCCGACCACCGCGGGCTGGCTGCGGACGAGCTTGCCCTCGGACGGCGGGTAGGCGAAGGCCCACTTCAGCTTCAGCCCGCCGACCGTGTGCCGGTTGACGCGCCACTCGGCGGCGTTGTGCCTGGTGCCCGACAGGTCCTTCTGCCAGCCCGGCCAGTCCGCGCTTCTCAGCGGGTGCGCCGGCGTTGTGCTCGCGGGCGCGGCGCTCACCAGAACGGCGGCAATGACCAGCAATGGGAGGGTTCGGTTCAACATGATTCTCCCTGACTGTTGTTTCCGAGACAACAAAAGAAACCGGGTCGGGCAGACCGGTTTTCTGTAAACCTTCTCGGACTCGAATGTAGTCAGGGTGCAGATAGTCGTCCACCTAGTCTCGATTGGTGAACGTGTGAACTGTTGCCCCGTATCTCAATGGGAAGTGAATGGCATTTCTGCTGGTCAGTAGCCTTGTTGCGAATGTGAGAGCGCTCTCGACATGCAGGTGTTCCGGAAACAATTAGAGCTTGCCGGATGATTTACTAGGGGAACGACTGGACGTGGGTGTTCAACGCCGAGCTATTCCTTTTGCAGTAAGGTGGAAATGTCGCAGACAGGTTCAGGAAGCGACCGGTGACCTGCGGTACCGGCGGACCGCGAGGAATACGGGTAGTCCGACAGGAGACAGCAGGATCGTGCCCACCATGATCGGCGCCATCAGCAACGGGCTGATGTCCAGCCGCCTGCTCTCCAGGTACATCCAGCGCCCGATGAACAGGTCCCACGCGAGCACCTGGGCCCAGATCAGTGCCGCGCCTTCGGGTGTGCCGACGAACGCGGTGAACTCGCCGAGCTCGGGGGTGCTGACGACCGCCCACAGCTCGGGCAGGCGGCTGGCCGCGAGCACCGCGAAGATCGCCAGTGGCGGCAGGACGATCAGGGGTGACTCGCTGACTTTGTGGGTGAACCACCACTTCGGGAAGAGGATCATCAAGGCCCAGAAGGGTGCGACGAGCAGGAACGTCAGGTCGAACAGTGTCGTGGTCACGCGTAGCTCACCTGCTTCACCGGCCGGACGGCCCACAGGCTAGCGGCGCCGGTCAGAGCGGCGAGTCCGGCGTACGCGGTGACCGTGAGCGCGTCCGGGCTGGTGACCGGCTGGCCGCGCAACGCCTGCCACGCTGTGATCAGGAAGAGGCCGAAGTAGCCGATGCCGAGCACCCAGGCGAGCCGCGGCGTCGCCCAGCGGCCGAGCAGTGCGATCACGATCGGCAGCACCTGCACCGCGTGGATGCCGACGAAGTGCGGCACGCGCATGTCGCCTGCCTCGGTGCTCCAGCCGGTGATCGCCATGTACGACCCGCCGTCCGGCGCGCCGACGCTGTGCGCGCCGAGCGTGCCGCCCGCCATGCTCTGGCCGGGCATGGGCCGGGTCATGAGGAACGCGATGCCGAGCCCGAAGAACGCGACCACCAGTCCGAGCCGGATCGACCAGGCCATGGCCTGGTTCTCGAACCTGGTGCGCAGCAACAGGATCGCGATGATCGCGTGGAAGACCCAGAGCGCGACGATCGTGGTGCCCATCAGCGAGAACAGCGCGCCGTCGAGCGTCGTCTCGAAGTTGAAGTGGCTGCGCTTGCCGCGGACCACCTGGCCGACGATCACGGCCATCTCGGCCGTGCCCGCGACGGCGACGAGCGTGCCCGCCCACCAGCCGAGCTTCTGGTGGCGGGGGCTGAGGTACCTGAGGAACCAGGCGAGCGTGAAGCCGTACAGGGCGAGCGAGATCGCGAACTTGAGCGGCTTGAACCAGATCGGCGACCCGACGAGCACGCGGTCGTCCACCAGCAGTCCGATCACGCTGATCGGGATCAGTGCGGTCATCAGTGTCCCGAAGACCATCAACGGGCGGTGCATCGCTTCCTCCAAGAGTAGATAGCGGCACTCTCTACTATCGGAAAGGTACACTATCCAAATGCGGATTGGCGAGCTGTCCAAGCGAAGTGGTGTCCCGGTGCCGACGATCAAGTACTACCTGCGCGAGGGACTGCTGCCCGCGGGCGTGCTGACCAGCCCGAACCAGGCGCACTACGACGAGTCGCACCTGCGCAGACTCCGCCTGGTGCGCGCACTGATCGACGTCGGCGAGCTGTCGATCTCGTCCGTGCGCGACGCGCTCAGCGCCATCGACGCCTCGGACGAGTCGCTGCACGTGAAGCTCGGCCAGGTGCAGGAGGCCATCAGCCGCGCCCCGTCCACACCGCTCGACGACGAGTCGGTCCGCGAGGCCGAGGCGTTCATCGCCCAGTACGGGCCTCTCGAGGGCTACGACATCGAGTGCAGCGGCGTCAGCCGCATGCTGGCCGCCGTCCTGTCCGCCGCGCGGAGCCTGGGCCACGACAAGTTCGGCGAGAACCTCGGTGCCTACGTCGAGGGGATGCGGATCATCGCCGAGGCCGACATCGAGTACGTGATGCGCCGGGCCACGTCCGTCGACGACGTCGTCGAGTCCATGGTCGTCGGCACGATCCTGGGGGATGCGGCGATGATCGCGGTGCGCCGGCTCGCGCACGCCCAGGAGTCCGCGAAGCGGATCGGTGACAGCGCCGCTCGTGCGAGTGCGGCTCGTGAGGGGGAGCGGTGATGCGGCTGTTGCGGCGGCGTGGGGTGCGGGTGGGGCGGGATCGTGAATGGCTGGGCGGGCCGCAGCCGACTCCTCAGCCCTCGAATCCGACCTGATTCCGGTTTCGACGGCCGCGTGGGCCTTGGGGCGCGGTGCGGGCCCGGAGCGCGGCGGAGGCCTGCCGCGCGGTGCGGCCCGTAGCCCTGCGCCGAGCCCAGGCTGATTGCCGCAAAGCGGAACCGCGGGCAGCCCCCACCCTCCCGGGGGGCGTCCCTGCTCCAGTCTATCGGCAAAGCAGCAGGTCAGGCTGTCATTCGGCGATCTGTGGACAACTCGGCCGGTGTGGACAACTCGCGATCACTTCGGCCGAGGTTGCCGACAAACGAAATCACCTGGGCTGAGGTTGTCGACAAGCAACTCGCCCGGCCGAGGTTGCCGACAAGCAACTCACGTCGGCCGAGCCGAAGGGCAACTCCGCACCCAGGCCATGGGCGCAAGCCAGCGCACCCACGGCCGAGGTCGACAGCGTCTAGCCGGCGGAGACGGACAAGGCCTTCGCCACAGCGTCCGCGGTCAGCTCCACCTGCCACGGCCGAGCGCCACCCTCGCGCAACGCGGCGGCGACAGCTCCAGGCGAGGTGTCCGCGGGAGGCTGCCAGCAGGTCCGCCGCACCAGGTCGGGAAGCAACAGGTTTTCGACGGGCAACGTGTGAGCCTCGGCGATCAGGTTGAGAGCCGTTCGGGCGGCGGCCAGACGGGCGGCCGCGTCGGGGTCCTTGTCCGACCACCGGTTCGGTGGTGGAGGGCCGTCGTGCTGCGCGGCCGGCTCAGGCAGTTCGTCCTTCGGGAGGGCCCCAGCACGCCTCAGGGCGTTCATCCAGGTGCCGACCATGCGCCGCTGCGCCCGACCCCGGAAGACGGGCAGAGCGAGCAGTTCAGCCTCATCCGAAGGGTTGCGGGAGGCCGCCTCCATGAGCGCGCTGTCGGGCAGCACGCGGCCGGGGGCGATGTCGCGTTCGCGGGCCACCGAGTCACGGGTTTCCCACAGGGCGCGCACGGCCGCCAGCTGGCGGGGGTTGCGCACGCGGTGGATTCCGGACGTCCGGCGCCACGGGTCCGTGCGCGGGCGCGGCAAAGGCGCCGTCCGCACGGCCTCGAACTCCTCGAGTGCCCAGGCGAGTTTGCCCTGGCGTTCGAGCTCGGCTTCCAGGACATCGCGCAGCTCCACGAGGAGCTCGACGTCGAGTGCCGCGTAGTTCAGCCAGTCGGCCGGAAGAGGACGGCGCGACCAGTCGGCCGCGCCGTGCCCCTTCTCGAGCCGAAAACCGAGCAAACGCTCGACCAATGTGCCGAGGGCAACTCGTTCGAACCCAGCCAGCCTGCCCGCCAGCTCGGTGTCGAACAGCGCGCTGGGACGGAGCCCGAGCTCGGCGAGGCACGGCAGGTCTTGCGACGCTGCGTGCAACACCCACTCGGCGCCCTCGAGTGCCTCCACCAGCGGATCTAGCCGACCGCCAAGGGCGATCGGGTCGACCAGCACGGTGCCGGCACCGTCCCGGCGCAGTTGCACCAGATAGGCACGTTGCGAGTAGCGGTAGCCCGAGGCTCGCTCGGTGTCCACCGCGACCGGGCCCTTCGCCCCGGCGAGCGCGGTAGCGGCTCGCCGGAGCGCAGTCGGATCAGCGACCACGGGCGGAACCCCATCAGCAGGCTCCGTCAGCGGTACCGGATCAGGCCCGGTTGGTGCGGTTGGCTCGTCGGCGGGTACATCCACAGCGGATGACCCTACGACGAACGCACCACTCGCAGTTGTGTTCGGCCGGTTCAGTGCTTCAACCGGTTCCTAGCGGATCACGCCGGCACGCATGGCCAGCGCAACCATCTGAGCGCGATCCCCGGTGCCCAGCTTCCGCCCTATCCGGCTCAGGTGAGACTTCACCGTGAGTGCGGACAGGCTCAGAGCCTCGCCGATTTCCTTGTTGCTCTGGCCATCGGCGACCAGCTGGAGGACCTCGACCTCACGTGCGGAGAGTTCCCGCGGCGTGTTGTCGGTGCCCGGCACCCGAGTACCCGCTGCGAGTACTGGTGCCACGCTCGGATCTGCGTAAACGCCGCCATCGAGCACCCTGCGCACGCCATCGGTGACCACCATCGGCGAGGCGGACTTCAGGAGGTACGCCTGAGCGCCCGCCTGGAAGGCCGACCGAACCGCATAGGGGTCGTCGGACGATGCGAGGACAACGATGCGGGGCCAGCCCTGAGCACGGAGTTCCGTGACCAGGTCGATGCCGGTGCCATCCGGCAGGCCCAGATCGAGGATCGCGAGGTCGCACGGACCGGTTGCGAGTGCCCGCGCCCGAGCCTCCGCCACCGAAGCGGCCTCATGCACTGTCCCGGCTCCCATCTGGGTGAGCCGAGCTGATATCGCCTCCCTCAGCAGTGGGTGGTCGTCGACCACCAGCACTGAGAACAGCTCTTCCCGCGGGTGCGGGACCATGTTCGCCGGCAACGAGCCGGCTGGCGTGGTACGAACGGCCTGACCTAAGCCGACGGCAGCCACGTCACTACCTCCCTGGAGTCGGTCGTGCCCCCCGACCGGCACCGGGACTTTCGTCCAATCAGCCGCGCCACTGATCGACCGAAAGTGGTGTCGTCTGGGGCAGCGTAGCCGCCCAAGCGGGTCTACGGGACGATCAATCGGGTATCTATCCCTATTGAGTTGTGACAGATGGACCCTCTTGTCACACGATTGGCTGACAACTGGATAGGGGGTGTAACGCGAGGCCCCCTCATAACGACATCTAGGAGTTGCTGGTGAGTCAGGACCGGGCCAAGGCGTTGCTGCAGCGTGTGCCACTCGTCGACGGCCACAACGACCTGCCGTGGTCGCTCCGGGACTTCTTCGGTGAAAATTCAACCGACAACGTCTTCGACACGGCCGCGAAAGTCGATCTGACCACCGTTCAGCCGAAGCTCCACACCGACTTCGTGAAGGCCCGCGAGGGCGGTCTGGGCATGCAGTTCTGGTCCGTCTACATCCCGTGCAGGCTCGAGGGCGACAGCGCCGTCACCGCCGTGCTGGAGCAGATCGAGCTGGTCCACGAGCTCACCGAGCGCTACCCGGACCAACTCGGCATCGCCACGAGCGCGGACGAGGCCGAAGCCGTGTTCGCCTCCGGCCGGATCGCCTCGCTCATCGGCGCCGAGGGTGGCCACAGCATCAACTCGTCCATCGGCGTGTTGCGCGCGCTGCGGCGCCTGGGCGTCCGCTACATGACGCTCACCCACAACGACAACACCCCGTGGGCCGACTCGGCCACTGACCAGCCAGAACACGACGGGCTGACGGAGTTCGGCAAGGACGTCGTGCGCGAGATGAACCGCATCGGCATGCTCGTCGACCTGTCGCACGTGGCGCCGAGCACCATGCACGACGCGCTGGCGGTTTCCGCCAAACCGGTGATCTTCAGCCACTCGTCCTGCCGGGCGGTCGCCGACCATCCGCGCAACATCCCGGACGACGTGCTGGGCAAGCTCGTCGACAACGGCGGTGTGGCCATGATCACATTCGTGCCCGACTTCGTGTCCCCGCGTGTCGCCGGGTGGGACGGCGCACTGCGCGCCGCGATGACGGCCGCGGGGGAGAAGCACGCCGACCTCGAGGCCCGGCAGAAGTTCGCCGACTCGTGGACCGAGGGCGGTCCACGCCCGGTCGTGACGATCGCCGACGTCGTCGCCCACCTCGACCACGCCCGCGAGGTCGCCGGCGTCGACCACATCGGGCTCGGCGGCGACTACGACGGCGTCCGCGAGCTGCCGGAAGGCCTCGAGAACGTCTCCTGCTACCCGGCCCTGTTCGGCGCGCTGCTCGACAACGGCTGGTCGGAGGACGACTGCGCCAAGCTCGCCGGCCAGAACGTCCTCCGCGTGCTGAGGGACGCCGACCGCTGACGGTGTCGACCGACGTGGCTCGGCCAGGTCGCCGGAAGTCCGGATATCCGGATATCCGGATGACCGGACGACCGGCGCGCGGTGCGGCAGACAGCTGACAGTCAACTGTCGACAGTTGCGCGGTGAGTTCGCCGCCGACAGTTAACTGTCGGCAGTTCGCCGGCGGACCACCCGCAGACAGTCGACTGTCGACAGTTGGCCGTCGACAGCTTTGAGACAGACGTGGGTCCCTGGGCCCTTTCCGGTCCGCCACCCCCGGTGGTGCTCTGGAAGGGGCCGAGGAACCGCCACCCGGCCTCACCCCCATGAGGAGGAGACCGGGTGCGCGTCGAGAGCCCAGCCGTTGATCTGACCAACCCCGCGTGCTTCGACGGCGGGTTCCCGCACGAGTACTTCACCCGGTTGCGCCGGGAAGACCCCGTCCACTGGCACGAGGAGGCGGACGGCCCCGGCTTCTGGGTGCTGTCCAGGCACGCCGACGTCACCGCCGTCAGCAAGGACTGGCAGACGTACTCGAGCTCGCGCGGCGGCATCGAGATCATCGACAGCCCGCCGGACGAGCTGGCCATGCTGCGGCTGCTCATGCTCTACATGGACCCGGACGAGCACACGAGCTACCGCAAGCTCGTGGTCAGGGCGTTCACCCCGCGGGTGCTGGCCACGATGCAGGACAAGATCGACCGGCTGGCCCGCGAGACCGTCGACGAGGTCATCGGCAGGGACGGCTGCGACTTCGTCAGCGACATCGCCGCACGGCTGCCGCTGCCGGTCATCGCGGACATGCTGGGCATGCCGCCGTCCGACCGGGACGAGCTCGCCGCCTGGTCGAACAAGATCCTCGGCTGGAGTGACCCGCAGTACGTCGACCAGCGCTCGGACGCCACCCAGGCCGCGATGGAGATGCTCCAGTACGCCGCCGAGCTGGCCGCCCGCAAGCGCGTCGAGCAGGGCGACGACCTCACCTCGCAGCTCGTCACCGTCGAGGTCGACGGCGAGAAGCTGAGCGACCTCCAGTACGGACTGTTCTTCCTGATGCTCGCGATCGCGGGCAACGAGCCGATCCGCAACCTGATCTCGCAGGCGATGCTCGCGTTCTCCCGGTTCCCCGCGCAGTGGGACCTCCTGCGCGAGGTGCCGACGCTGATGGACACCGCCGTCGACGAGATGATGCGGTGGGCGTCGCCGACCATGCAGTTCCGCCGCACCGCGACGCGGGACCACGCGCTGCACGGCAAGGTCATCAAGGAGGGCGACAAGGTCACCACGTGGTTCGTCTCGGCGAACTTCGACGAGACCGTGTTCGCCGACCCGTTCCGCCTCGACATCACCCGATCGCCCAACCCGCACGTGGCGTTCGGCGGTGGCGGCCCGCACTACTGCATCGGCGCGCACATGGCCCGCGTGCAGTCGGCGGCGATGTTCCGCGAGCTCACCACCCGCCTGCCGGACATCCGGCTGGACGGTGAGGTGCAGCGGCTGCGGTCGAACTTCGCCCACGGCATCAAGAGCATGCCGGTGCGGCTGAGGTGACCGAGGTACTGGTCACCGGTGCGGCGGGTCATCTCGGCGCGAACCTGGTGCGGCAGCTCGTCGCGGACGGCGAGTCGGTGCGCGTGCTGGTCCGGCCGGGCAGCGACGACTCGGGGCTCGCCGGGCTGGACGTGCGCCGGTTCGAGGCCGACCTGCGCGACGCGACGGCGCTGAGGCCCGCTGTGCGCGGGGCGACGCGGCTGTTCCACTGCGCGGCGGTCATCTCGACCGTCGCCGGTGGTGAGCGGGAGATCTACGCCAGCAACGTGCTCGGCACCCGCAACCTGCTCGACGCCGCGCTGGCCGAAGGCGTGGAGCGGGTCGTCGTCACCGGCTCGTTCGGAGCGGTGGGTCACCTGCCCGACCGGCCGAGCGACGAGCGGGTGCCGTTCGACCCCTTCACCCCGCACACCGCTTATCAGGCGACCAAGGTCCTCGTCGCGCACGAGGCGTTGCGCGCGCACGCCGACGGGCTCGACGTCGTGCTCGCCACGTCGTGCGCGATCGTCGGACCCCACGACTACCTGCCGTCGCGCATGGGACGTCTGCTGCTGCGGTTCGCGAACGGGCAGCTGCGCGCGTACATCGACGGCGGGTTCGAGTTCGTCGCGGCGCGCGACGTCGTCGCCGGGCACCTGCTCGCGATGGCCAAGGGCCGGTCCGGCGCCCAGTACCTGCTGGGCAGCGGCTACCGGTCGATGGACCAGCTGATGGCGACGTTCGAGGAGGTCACCGGCAGGCGGCGGCCCCGGCTGAAGCTCCCGCCCGCGCTCGTCGGCGGCGTCGGCCGGGTGCTCAGCCCGTTGCTCGCGAGGACCGGCCGCGAGCAGCTGCTCACGCCGGCCGCCGTGCGGCTGCTGACCCAGGGGCGGCGGGCGGACTGCACGCGCGCCCGCGTCGAGCTCGGCTACGCGCCGACGTCCGTCGAGGACGCCATCCGAGAGGCGCACGACGACTTCGTGCGACGCGGACTGATCCGGAGGCAGTCGTGACACCACCCTCGTTCGAGGCCGCGCGCACGCGGCACCAGAAAGCGCGCGCGGCGGGCCTGCACCCCGACTACTGGTACGCGGTCGAGTGGGACCACGCCGTGAAACCGGGCCAGGTCGTCGAGATCGTGTTCTGGAAGAAGTCGATCGCGCTCTACCGCGGTGAGGACGGCGTGCTGCGCGCGGTGGACGACCGGTGCGCGCACCGTCAGCTGAAGCTGTCCGCCGGGAACGTCAAGGGCTGCAACCTCGTGTGCCTGTACCACGGGTGGGAGCACGGCGAGGACGGCAGGATCGCGCACATCCCGCACGAGCGGTTCGGCAAGCAGATCCCGAAGTCGAAGATCACCACCTACCCGGTGCAGGTGCGGCACGGGCTGATCTGGATCTTCCCCGGTGATCCGGCGCTGGCGTCGGTGCGCGAGGTGCCCGCCATCCCCGAGCTCGCGGAGGGCTGGCCGAGCGTCCCGGTCGACGCGACGTGGAACGGCCACCACTCGATGATCATCGACAACGTCAGCGACTTCACCCACGAGTACCTGCACGAGAAGTACAAGCCGTTCTCCGACCCCGAGCTGACGAAGCTGGAGGTCGTCGACGACCGCGTGCACGTCGGCTACCGCACGAAGGTCGGCGGCGACCCGAAGACCGAGATGGTGCTCAACCCGAGCATCGACCGCGGCAGCATCGAGCTCTGCTACTCCTACCCGTACCAGTGGTCCGACACGGACGGGAAGATCAAGCACTGGTGCTTCGTGCTGCCGATCGACGAACGCCGCACGCGCGTGTTCTTCCTCTTCTTGTTCGCGCCGGACACCTACCGGCTGCCGTTCACCCGCATCCGCATGCCGCTGGCGATGGTGCGCGGCATGTTGAAGATCGCGAAGCGCGCGTACATCGTGCCGCTGCTCGAACAGGACCGGGTCGCCATCGAGGCCGAGCAGGTCGCCCACGAGCTGCACCACGACCTGCCGATCCCCGAGCTCAACCCGGCGGTGCAGGAGTTCCAGCGGCTGACCATCAGCAAGTGGGAAGAGGCGCTGGCATGACCGTGAACTCCGATGCTCCGGCCACCTTCGAGTACAACCCCTTCGCGCCGTCGTTCGACGAGGACCCGCACCCCACCTATTCCTTTCTGCGCGAGCACGCGCCGGTGTTCTTCTGGGAGCTGGCAGGCGTCCACCTGATCAGCCGGTACGCCGACGTCGACCGGTTGCTGAAGGACCGGCGGCTCGCGTTGCCCGGTCAGGAACCGGACCGGCCCGAGCCGCGCACCGAGGGCGGCGCGATCCACCGCAGGCTGATGGACAACGGGTTCTTCGGGCTCGGCAAGTCCGACCACGTCCGGGTGCGCAGGCTCGTGACGCCCGCGTTCGCGCCGCGCGAGGCCGCGCGCAGGCACGCGGCGATCGAGTCGATCGTCAGCGCGATCGTCGACTCGTGGGGCGACCGGTCCGAGGTGGACGTCGTCACCGACTTCGCCCGGCACATCCCGGTGCGCGTGATGAGCCACCTGCTCGCGATCCCGGAGGAGCACGACGAGCTGTTCGTCCGGTTCTCCCAGTCGATGCTCGCGACCGTCGTGCCGTGGCTGAGCCCCGAGGAGTTCGACGCGCACGTCGAGGTGTTCCCCCCGGCGATCGAGATGATCACGTCGCTGATCGAGGAACGCCGCGTCACACCGGGCGACGACCTGTTGAGCCAGCTCGTGAGCATGTGCGACGAAGGCGACCGGTTGTCGGTCGACGAGCTGCTCGGCATCGTGGCGTCGCTGATCGCCGCCGGCGCGGAGACGAGCGTCCACCTCATCGGCTACGGCATGCGCACGCTGCTCGACCACCCGGACGACCTGGCCGCGATCCGCGCCGACTTCTCGTTGCTGCCCAACGCTCTGGCCGAGGCGTCGCGGTACGACTCGTTCGCCAAGCACGGGCTGAGCCGCACGGTGCTGGAGGACTGCACGCTGCACGGCGTCGAGCTGAAGGCGGGCAGCAAGCTGGTGATGCTGGTGGCGAGCGCACTGCGCGACCCGGCGGTGTTCGACGAACCCGACCGGTTCGACATCCACCGCGAGCCGACGCGGCTGATGTTCGGCGCCGGGTCGCACTTCTGCCTCGGCCACGCGCTGGCGCGCGGTGAGGCGGAGACGGCGATCGGGTTGCTGCTGCGGCGTTTCCCCGCGTTGCGCTCGGCCGGTCCGCCGGTGTTCGAGCCGAACGCGGTGCGCCGGTCCATGGTGTCCCTGCCGGTGCACCTCCGCTGATGCTCGACCAGGCCGCGTCCGAGAACCTCCCGGTGGCCGCGCGGGTGCTGCCCCGCGCGGTCCGCGGGCACCTCGTGTCCATCCACGGGTACTGCCGGCTGGTCGACGACCTCGGCGACGAGGCGTCCGGCGACCGGCTGTCGCTGCTGGACGCGGCCGAGCGCGAGCTGGGGCGCGTGTACGACGGCACGCCGCGCTCGCCCGCGTTCCTCGCGTTGCAGGAGACCGTCCGGGCGTGCGGCATCCCGCGCGAGCCGTTGCAGGACCTGATCTCGGCCAACCGGATGGACCAGCACCAGCGCGACTACGCGGACTTCGCGGCGCTGACGTCGTACTGCGCGCTCTCGGCGAACCCGGTCGGGCGGCTGGTGCTGCACGTGTTCGGCGTCGCGACCGACGAGAACATCGCGTTGTCCGACCCGATCTGCACGGCGCTGCAGCTGCTGGAGCGCCTGCTGGACGTCTCGGAGGACTACCACCGCGGCCGGGTGTACCTGCCGCGCCAGGACATGCGCCTGTTCGGCTGCACCACGCTCGACCTCGCGTGCTACCGCACGTCACCCGCGGCGCGCGCCGTCGTCGAGTACGAGACCGCGCGCGCCGACCAGCTGCTGACCGCGGGCTCGCCGCTGATCGGCAGGCTGCGCGGCTTCGCCCGGATCGCGGTCGCCGGCTACGTCGCAGGCGGCCGGGCGACCGCGGCCGCGTTGCGCCGCAACGACTTCGACGTGCTCGGCCAGGAGATCAAACCGTCACGGACCGGTGCGCTCACCCAGTGGGCGCAGCTTCTCGTCAGGAGCCGATGAATGAGCGACGCCGCCGTTGCGCAGGGACCACCCGGCACACTGGTTCTGGGCAACCTCAAGGACTTCCGCGCGGACCTGCTCGCGTGGCTGCTCGACTGCGCCCGCACGTACGGCGACTTCGTGCCCGCGCGGCTCGCCGTGCGGCGCGGGTATCTCGTCAGCGGACCCGACCTGGTCGCGGACGTGCTCGTCCGCAAGCACCAGGACTTCCGCAAGGTGTTCCTGTTGCGCAACAACAGGTTGTTCCTCGGCGGCGGGCTGCTCACCAGCGAGGGGGAGCAGTGGAAGCGCAACCGCAGGCTCACCCAGCCGTCGTTCCACCACGACCGCATCGCGGACTACACGAGCGTGATCGTCGACGAGAGCACGAAGCTCGCCGACGGGTGGCGCTCGGGTGACATCATCGACGCGCAGGACGAGATGGCCGTGCTCACGCTGCCGATCATCACCCGCACCCTGTTCGGCGGCAGCGAGGTGCGCATCGACGACGTCGCGCGGGGGCTGGACGTCATCCAGCAGCGGATGAAGGAGCGCTACCAGGCGCTGGTCCCGTTGCCGGACACCGCGTGGACGCCGCGCAACGTGCGGCTGCGCCGGGCGGTGAAGCGGCTCGACGGCGTCATCGCCGGGCTGATCGCGGGCCGGCAGGGCCTGCTCGGCGAGCTGTCCGAGGCGGGCATGACCGACGCCGAGCTGCGCGACGAGGTCATGACGATGCTGTTCGCCGGGCACGAGACGACGGCGCTCACGCTGTCCTGGGTCTGGTACCTGCTGTCCGAGCACCCGCACGAGGAGTGGCAGCTGCACGACGAGCTGGACGCCGTGCTCGGTGGACGCCCGCCCACCGCCGAGGACGTGCCGAAGCTCGAAGGCGTCACGCGGCTCGTCAAGGAGGTCATGCGGCTCTACCCGCCGGTGTACGCGTTCGGCCGTGACGCGCGAACGGACACGACAATCGGAGAACACCGGATCAAACGCGGTCAGACCGTGATCATCGCGCCCTGGGTGCTGCACCGGGACCCGCGGTTCTTCCCGGAACCGGACGAGTTCCGCCCCGGCCGGTGGACGCCCGAGTTCGAACGCGCGCTGCCCAGGTTCGCGTACTGCCCGTTCGGCGGCGGCGCCCGGATGTGCATGGGCAAGGGGTTCGCGATGACCGAGGCCGTGCTGGCGATCGCGACGATCGCGCAACGGTTCCGGTTGCGGCACAAGGGAGACCCGATCGAGCTGTGGCCGACGTTCACGCTGCGCAGCAGGCACGGCATGCCGATGGTCCTGGAGGAACGATGACGCTGCTCGATCTCCAGCACGCCGACGGGCACTGGGAGGGCGAGGTGGTGTGGAACACCATGCTGCTGTCCCAGTACCTGATGACGCACCACATCCTCGACTCCCGTGCACTGTCCGAAGTGGACCTGAAGGACGCCAGAAAGCACTACGAGCTGACCGTGCTGGACGACGGCTCGTGGCCGTTCCACTGCGACGGCGAGGAAGGCTCGCTCTACGTCACGACGCTCGCGTACGTGGCACTGCGGCTGATCGGCACACCGGCCGACGACCCGCTCACCGCCAGGGCCCGCGCGTGGATGCACCGCAGGCCGCACGGCGTGGCCGCGGTGCCCACGTGGGGCCGGATGTGGCTCGCGATGCTGGGCCTCTACCCCTATGAGGGCATCAACCCGATCCCGCCCGAGCTGGCGCTGCTGCCGGGCGTCGTGCAACGGATGTACACCCACACCAGGCACGTCTACCTCGGCCTCGCCTACCTGTACGGGGCGCGGTTCCAGCACACCGAGATCAACGACGAGATCCGCGCCGAGCTGCACGGTGACAAGACGAACTTCCGCAGGCACGAGATCGACGACAGCGACCTCTTCCAGCGCCCGATCTGGCCGCTGCGCCGCGGCTACGACCTCCTCACCGCCTACGAACGCCGCCCGTCGCGAAAGCTGCGGGCCAAGGCGTTGCGGAGGTGCGCCGAGCTGGCCGAACGCGAGCTCGCCGCGTCGGACGGCCAGTGCCTGTCGCCGGTCAACGGCCTGCTCGCGTGCCTCGTCCTCGCCCACGCGGGGGAGCCGAGAGAACAGGTGCTGAAGCGGCTGACGAAGCTCGACGTGTGGCGCTGGCAGGACGAGGACGACGGCCTGCGGATCACCGGCGCCAGCTCCGCCATCTGGGAGACCTCGTTCGCGATGCGGGCACTGGTCGCCGGCGACGCGCCGGAGGAACCGCTGCGGAAGGCCCACGAGTGGCTGCTCGGCGCGCAGGTCGTCGACGAGCTCCCGCCCGAGCTGCGCGAAGGCCGTGACCGCGTCGCGGGCGGGTGGTGCTTCTTCCGCGACCGGACGATCCGCTGGCCGGTGTCGGACTCGACCGCCGAGGCGCTGTCCGCGCTCCTGCTGACCGACGACGCGATCGGCACGCGCACGCCGGCCGACCGGGCGCGGCTAGCCGCCGAGTTCATCCTGACCAGGCAGAACCCCGACGGCGGCTTCGGCACGTACGAACGCACCCGCGCGCCGGGCTGGGCGGAGAAGCTCAACCCGTCGGAGATGTACCACGGCTGCATGACCGACCTCTCGCACGTCGAGTGCACGGCGTCCTGCGTGTCCGCGCTGGTCAGGTACCGCAGGAGGTGGCCGGACCCGCGCGTGGACGACGCCGTCGCCGCGGGTGTCGCGTTCCTGCGGACGCAGCAGCGGCCGGACGGGAGCTACCGGGGCGCGTGGGGCATCAACTTCACCTATGCCGCGTTCTTCGTGGTCGAGGCGCTCACCGAGGCGGGCGTGCCGGTCGGCGATCCGGCCGTCGCGGGCGTGGCGGACTGGTTGCTGCGGCACCAACGGCCCGACGGCGGCTGGGGCGAGCACCACCTGAGCTGCCGCACCGGCGAGTACGTCCCGCATCCGCACGGTCAGCGAACCATGACCGGCTGGGCGGTGCTCGCACTGACCAGGGCGATCGGCCCGGAACACCCCGCGGTATTGCGCGCCGGACAATTCCTCGATTGGCCCCAAACAATCCACGAGGCGGCGTCGGGTGTATTTTTCGGCACCGCCGTGCTCGACTACTCGCTGTACAGGGTGATCTTTCCCGTTTGGGCTACAAATGTGGTCGAAGGATTCATGAGACAGCCTTCATGAGAACGGTTTCGTGATTCCCGAGCCAGATCGCGACGGCTTCCGCGCGGTGTCGTGCGTGGAGCTTGCCGAAGATGCTGTTGATGCGGTTCTTGACGGTTTTCACGCTCACGTGCAGGCGCGCCGCGATCTCGTCGTTGCACAGGCCGCGTGCGATGAGCTCCATCGTCTCGATTTCCCGACTGGAGAGAACTGCGCGCGTCATCCTCACTCCTCTGGCTGGAACGCTCGTACCGAACCATAGAGCAGCGTATTGAGATGAATGACCGCACCGAATAACGGAGGGTGATCAGCGTTGGCCGAAAATGGTGACGCCGACCGGCGGTAGTCCGACGGCTGTCGCCATCAGTTCGTAAAACGCCGTGCCGTGTTCGGCGAGCTCGCCGTCCAGCGCCGTCCAGGACGCGCGCAACTCCAGGTCGTCGGTGCGCGCGGGACCCGCGATGTCGCCGAACCGGGCGGACGACGTCTGCGTGACCGTGCCGCCGAGCGCGGTGAACCGCGCACCGGACAGCTCCAGCGCCTCGGTCAGCCACGACCAGCCGACCTCGGGCAGCAGCGGGTCGCTCGCCAGCTCGTGGTCCAGCTCGACGCGCACGTAGGCGACGACGCGGAGCACTCCGCCCCACGCCTCGTCGCCGTCCGGGTCGTGCAGCAGCACGAGGCGCCCCGTCGACAGCTCGTCGGACGGGCCGGAGACCTCCGCGGTCAACGCGAACGCCCACGGCGCGAGCCGCTGCGGCGGGCGCACCTCGGTGAGTTCGATCTCGGGCCGGGTGCGAACCGACTTGAGCGTCCCCACCGCCCGGCGGAAGAGTTCCGGCTCGGTCACGCAACTGACTGTAGGCCTTCGCAATCCAGCCGAGTGACAGCGGCACGCCGAGACGTGGGACCATGACTGACGAGATGAGTGCAGACGCCCCCCTCCTCGTGGCCGCTCACGGCGGCACGCCTTCCCGCACCCCGGTCTGGTTCATGCGCCAGGCGGGCCGTTCGCTGCCCGAGTACCGCAAGCTCCGCGAGGGCACCGCGATGCTCGACGCCTGCATGGACCCGGAGATGGTCTGCGAGATCACCATGCAGCCGGTCCGCAGGCACGACATGGACGGCGCCATCCTCTACAGCGACATCGTCGTGCCGCTCAAGGCCGCCGGTGTCGACCTCGACATCGTCCCCGGCGTCGGCCCGGTGATCGCGAACCCGGTGCGCACGCCCGCCGACGTGGACCGCCTGCCCGAGCTGCACGCCGAGCAGGTCCAGCCCGTCGTCGACGCGATCCAGCTGCTGGTGAAGGAGCTGAACGGCGTCCCGCTGATCGGTTTCGCCGGCGCGCCGTTCACGCTCGCGTCGTACCTGATCGAAGGCGGTCCGAGCCGCAACTACGAGCGCACCAAGGCGCTCATGCACTCCGACCCCGAGACCTGGCACGAGCTGCTCGGCAAGATCGCGGCCATCGCGGGCGAGTTCCTGCGCATCCAGGTCGAGGCCGGCGTTTCCGCGGTCCAGCTGTTCGACTCGTGGGCGGGCGCGCTGTCCGAGCGCACCTACCGCGACCTGGTCATGCCGCACTCCGCGCGGGTGCTCGGCAGCGTCACGGGCGTGCCGCGCATCCACTTCGGCGTCGGCACGGGCGAGCTGCTCCCCGCGATGCGCGAGGCCGGTGCCGACGTCGTCGGCGTCGACTGGCGCATCCCGCTGGACGAGGCCGTGCGCAGGCTCGAGGCCGCCGCGCCGGACCAGCCGAAACCGGTCGTGCAGGGCAACCTCGACCCGACGCTGCTGTTCTCGTCGTGGGAGGCGCTGGAGCGCGAGGTCAGGCGCATCCACGCCGAGGGCAAGGCCGCGGCGGGCCACATCTTCAACCTCGGTCACGGTGTGCTGCCGGACACGGATCCGGAAGTGATCACCCGCACCGTCGAGCTGATCCACAGCTTGTGAGACCGCTCCACGTCGTGGTCGTCGGTGGCGGAATCTCCGGTCTCGCCACCGCGCACCGGCTGCGCATGCTGCTCGGCCCGACGGCGGTCATCACGATCGTCGAGCAGTCCGACCGCCTCGGCGGCAAGCTGCGCACGGTCGAACTGGCGGGCCGCGCCTACGACGTGGGAGCCGAGGCGTTCCTGCACCGCCGCCCCGAGGCCGCCGAGCTGATCGCCGAGCTCGGCCTCTCGTCGGAGGTCGTGCACCCGACGCACTTCGGCGCGTCGATCCACGCCGCCGGCGAGACCCGCGCGATGCCCTCGCACACGATGATGGGCATCCCCGCGTCGGTCGAGGCCGTGCGGCCCATGCTCTCCTCCGAAGGCGCGCTGCGCGTCGAGATGGAACCGTCGCTGCCGCCCATCGACCTGCGCGGCAGCGACATCGCCGTCGGCTCGCTCATGCGCGAGCGGTTCGGCCCCGAGGTCGGCGACCGGCTGGTCGGCCCGCTGCTCGGCGGCGTCTACGCGGGCCGCGCGGACGAGCTGGGCCTGCGCGCGACGATGCCGCAGATCGCGACGCTGCTGGACAAGGGCGTCGGCTCGCTGCTGGCCGCCGCCGCGATGACGATGCCCGCGCCGCCGCAGGCCCGCGCCGAGCGCCCGCCCGTGTTCGGCACGTTGCGCGGTGGGCTGTCGACGCTGGTGGAAGCGCTCGCACGCGCCGCGCGCCCGGAGATCCGGCTCGGGCTGCCGGTGCGCGTGCTGTCGTGGCGTTCGAACGGCTGGCGCCTGGAGATCGGGTCCGCCGCGTCGCCGCAGTACGTCGAGTGCGACGGCGTCGTGCTCGCCGTGCCCGCGCCGTCGGCCCGCAAGCTGCTCGGCGACATCGCGCCGCAGGCGTCCGCCGCGTACGGCAAGGTCGAGGTCGCCTCGATGGCCGTGGTCGCGATGGCGCTGCCGCCCGGCACCGAGCTGCCGGAACGCTCCGGCGTGCTGCTCGCCGAGAAGGAGCGCTACTCCGACGCGATCACGCCGTTCACGGCCAAGGCGTTCACGTTCTCCAGCCGCAAGTGGGCCCACCTCGGCGAGCCGGTGCTCGTGCGCGGGTCCGTCGGGCGGCACGGCGAGACCGCGCTGCTCCAGCGCAGCGACGCGGACCTGGTGAAGGCCGTGCGCGCTGATCTGAAGGAACTGACCGGCATCACCGCCGCGCCGATCGAGTACGTGGTGCAGCGGTGGGGCGGCGGGCTGCCGCAGTACGGCGTGGGACACCTCGACCTGGTGTCGAGCATCGAGAAGTCGGTGGGGGAGCTGCCCGGCGTCGCCGTGGCGGGCGCCACCCTGCACGGCGTCGGCATCCCGGCGTGCATCGCCACCGCCGACGCCGCCGCGGCCCGTGTCGCAGCACACCTGCTGGGCCGCGTCCGCCGCTGACGGCGTTTGAGAGGATTGAGGCATGGCGCGTCTGAACTACACCGAGCTCAACGACACGATCCGCTACACCATGTGGTCGGTGTTCCGGGTCGAACCCGGTCGTCTCCCCGAGGACCGCGGTCCCGCCGCGGCCGAGACGCAGAACTACCTCGACGCGCTCGAGTCCAAGGGCGTCGTGGTGCGCGGCGTGTACGACGTGGCCGGCCTGCGCGCGGACGCGGACTACATGATCTGGTGGCACTCCGAGGAGATCGAGCAGGTGCAGGCCGCCTACACCGGCTTCCGCCGCACCCCGCTCGGCCGGGTCAGCACGCCGGTCTGGTCGCAGGTCGCGCTGCACCGGCCCGCCGAGTTCAACCGCAGCCACATCCCCGCGTTCCTCGCGGGTGAGGAGCCGCGCAAGTACGTCTGCGTCTACCCGTTCGTGCGGTCCTACGAGTGGTACCTGCTGCCGGAGGAGGACCGCCGCAAGATGCTGGCGGACCACGGCAAGGAGGCGCGGGACTACCCGGACGTGCGCGCGAACACGGTCGCGTCGTTCGCGCTCGGCGACTACGAGTGGATGCTCGCGTTCGAGGCGGACGAGCTGCACCGGATCGTCGACCTGATGCGGCACCTGCGCGGCACCGAGGCGCGGCTGCACGTGCGCGAGGAGATCCCCTTCTACACGGGCACCCGCGTCCCGGCCGCGGAACTGGTCACGAACCTGCCGTGAACGCCGTGAGGGGAGCTTTCCCAGCGGTCTGCGCTGGCAAAGCTCCCCTCATGGCGTTGCTTACCTGGCGGTCACCTTGTAGGCGCGGATGACCGTCTGCTCGAACGAGTTGCCCTGGTCGTCGGACGCCTTGGCCCGCAGGGAGACGTAGCCGTTGGCGTCGGGGTGGTGGATCAGCGCGGTGTCGCCCACCACGCCCGCCCGGCGCCACGACTTGCCGTCGTCGAACGAGTACTCGACGTCGACCCGGCCGTAGCTGCCGCCCGCCTGCCGCTGCACCGTGAACGGCACCCGCAGCAGACCCGGCTTCGTCGACGTGGTGTCGTCGAGCTTCGGCCGGAACTTGACCACCGCGACCGGCAACGGCGCCGGCTCACCTGGCTGCGTGCGCGCCGAGCGGAACGTCCACGCGGCCTTGACCGTGGTGCTCAGCTCGAACCCGCCGGTGCGCCTGGCCTCGGTCTCCAGCCGGTAGGAACCGGCCGCCGCGGGCAGCTTCTGGAAGTAGCCGCCGCCGACCCGGTCGGTCTCGCCGACCAGCACGCCGTCGCGGTACAGCGCCGACTTCGCCGACTCCACACTGGACGATCCGCTGCCGTTGTTCTCGTCGGCGAACAACGGGATCCCGGCGAACAGGTCGTCGCCGTCCCGGCCCGCGTACGGGTACTGCGACTCGGGCAGCGCGGGACCGGTGACACCGAAGAACAAGCGCTCCGGATAGGTCTCACCGGCCACGTAGCGCTTCGCCCCGCTGTACGCACCCGCACCGTCCGGCCTGCGGTCCAGGTAGCCCAGGTGCTCCCACCGCGTAGAGGTGGTGAAGTAGTCCACCGCGGTCTTGCCCGCGGGCACCTGGTAGATCGCCGAACCGCCGCCGCCGCGGTCGGTGACGGCCCACGCGCCCTTCGACGCGGCCGCGCCGGGGAGCACGGAGGCGAACTTCGTCTCGGTGCGCGCCAGCTCCTTCTTCTGCGGGGCCGCGGTGAAGCCGGTGTAGAACCTGCCCGGCTGCTCCCACGCGAACCGGTAGAACGTCGCGTCGTCGCTCGCGCTGTTCGACTGGAACGCCACCATCGACGACATCTGGTCGGCGGGCAGGTCACCTCCGATGTGGAGCGACCGGGTGTTGCCGAACCCGCCGAAGCTGATCAGCGTGAAGCCGTACGGCCTGCCCTGGATGGTGCGCGTGTAGCCGAGCTCACCGATCTGGAAGTCGCCGGGCTGGTCGGGGATCTTGATGTCGACCGGCTTCGCCTGGCGCGCGTCGAAGGTGACCTTCGCGTCACCGCTGACGACCACCTCCGGCCGGACCAGCATGTCGAACCCGCCACCGGACAGCACGTAGCCGTAGGCGTTGTACTTGCCCTTGGGCAGCCGCAGCTTCGCCGAACCTGCGGGTGCCGACGGGTACACCGACTTGTCCACGTCCACACCGGTGAACGTCATGAAGTTGGTGTCCGACGGCTTGCCTTCGCGGTCGAGCACCTCCATGGTGACGTCGTAGCTCTCGACCTCGCGGTTGACGCTGAACGGCGTCCGCACCGTCAGCGCACCCGAGGTCGCGGTGACCTGCCCGGTGAACACGCCGTCCTTCGCGCCCGCCCGCGTGTCCGCGACGAGCGGGACGGACGCCTTGCCGCCCGCGGGAACGGTGACCTTGGTGCCGCCCAGCGAGAACAGCCCCGCCGGAGCGTTGCTCTCCACCTTCACGTCGAACGTGATCGCCGCGCTGGTCGGGTTGAGGTAGGTGATGTGCCGGGTGAGCAGCGGGTCGTCGGCGTGCGGCCAGCGCTGCAGACCGAAGGCCGCGTTGCTCGGCAGGCTCACCACGGGCTGGGTGATCGCCTTGGCGACGTCGATGCGTCCCGCGCCCTGGTCGAACGCGCCCAGCGCGGGGTTCGGCTTGGCCGTGCTGGTGAGCAGGGCCTTGATCTGCGCACCGGTCCAGTCCGGGTGCTGCTGCTTGATCAGCGCCGCCGCGCCCGCGACGTGCGGGGTGGCCATCGACGTGCCGGAGTACGCGATGTGGTCGGCCGTGCCCGCCTTGGCGGCGACGATGCCGACGCCCGGTGCCGTCACGTCCGGCTTGATCGCGCCGTCGCCGATGCGCGGGCCGCGGCTGGAGAACGGGGCGATGGACTCGTCCCGGTCGACCGCGCCGACGGTCAGCGCCGCCTCCGCACTACCCGGTGAGGCAACGGTTTCCTTGCCGCCGTAGCCGCTGTTGCCCGCCGCGATGACGAACAACGTGCCGTGCTGCTCGGACAGCACGTTGACCATCTCCTCGAGCGGGTCGATCTCCTCGGAGTCCGGACCGCCGAGGCTGAGGTTCACGACGGCCGCACCTTCCTCGGCGGCCCAGCGCATGCCGTCGAGGATCCACGACTCGCGGCACCCGTAGTCGACGCAGACCTTGCCGTCCATGATCTGCGCGTCCGGTGCGACACCGCCGTAGGTGGCGCCACCGCTGGCGATCGTGGAGCCGACGTGCGTGCCGTGGCCGACGTTGTCCGTGTTGTCCGGGTCGTCGGTGAAGTTCTTCTCCACCGCCTGCTTGCCCTTGAGGTCCGGGTGGTTCGCGTCCACACCGGTGTCGAGCACGGCGACCTTGACGCCCTTGCCGGTGATCCCGGCGCGGTGCGCGGCGGGCGCGCCGATCTGCTTGACGCTCTTGTCCAGGCTGGGCTTGCGGATGCCGTCCAGCCAGACCTTCTGACCGTTGTCCCGCAACGCCGTGAAGGCGCCGGCGGACCGCGCGGACAGCACGCCGTGCCCGCCGACGATCAGCGGCAGCTGGTTCGTCCTGGCGTCCTCGTAGCCGAACTCCAGCAGCGTGGTGACGTCGAACAGCCTGCGGTCGAGCTTGTCCTGCGCCAGCGCCGCCAGCGCGTCGTGCGGGACGACGGACGTGTGCCCGCGGTCCTGCGTCTTGGTGAACTTGACGTGCTCGCGGCCCGCGCCGGGGTGGACGGTCAGCACGCGACCGCCCGCGTCGACGAGGACCTTGTCACCGGTGATGAGCGTGACCGCTCGTTGCTCGCCCCTGGGTGCGGCGGCCGCCGTCGCCGTCGCGTTCCCGAGAGCGAGCGCACAGGCGATCAACGCCCATGCGATTTTCCTGCTGTGCATGAAAAATCCCCCTACCTGGTCACCTTGTAGGCGCGGATGATGGTGATCTCCGACGTGTTGCCCTTGGTGTCAGTGGTCCGGCCGCGCAGGGACACGTAGCCCTCGGCGTCCGGGTGGTAGATCAACGCACTGGTGCCGACGACGCCCGCGCGCCGCCACGTCTTGCCGTCGTCGAACGACGACTCGACCTCGATCGACCGGACCCGTCCCTGGTCCGCGCCCGCCTGCTGCTCGACGACCAGCGGGATGCGCTGCAGCCTGCCCGCCCGCAACGCGTTGGCGTCGTCGAGCTTCGGCGTGAACCGCAGCACGGACATCGGCACCGGCGTGTAGTAGGTGCCGTTCGTGTACGCCGAGCGGAACGTCCACTTGGCACTGACCTCGGTGCTGAACTCGAACGGACGCGTCAGGTGAGTCTCCAGCCGGAAGTCGGCCGCCTCCGAGGGAACCTCGGTGTAGGCGTATCCCGCACGCGGCGTCTCGTACACCTTGACATCGTTGCGGTACAACGCACTGGTCGCCGAGGTCTGCTTCGACGACCCGCTGCCGCCGCCGCTGTCGGTGAGCATCGGCGCGTACGCGTAGAACGTGTTGTTGAACCGGCCCATCGAGAGTCCGGTGGGGATGGACGGACCGAACACGGCGTAGTTCAGCCGCTCGGTGACCCGCTCACTCGGCCGGTAGGTGCGCGGAAGTCCCGTCTGGCTCACGTCGAACACGAAGGTGCCGCTGCCGAGCTGGTAGACCAACGGCTGCCAGCCGGAGTCCGTGGTGACGTACTCGACCGGCTTCGCACCACCGGGAACGGTGAACAGCGACGTCGTCCGCAGGCCACCTCGCTGGTACACCGGGTACATGCCCTTGTAGTACTGCTTGCCCGGCTCCTGCTGGCCGATCGAGTTCTCGATCCGCGCGAGGTCCTCCTTGCGCGGGTGCCGGACGAAGCCCGTCGGCAGCGAACCCGAGCGTTCCCACGCGAACCGGTAGTAGGCCAGCTCCTCGCCCGCGAGCCTGGCCTGCGAGCCGATCGACATGCTGAACTCGGTGTCCGGCAGGCTGTCGCCGAGGTGCGCGATGCCCACGTTGCTGAAGCCGCCGAAGAACAACATGCTGTTCACCGCGGTGAGGTTGTTGCGCGAGCGCACCCAGCTGATGTCGCCGCTCGGCCACCCGGTCGTCTCGCTCGGGAACGTCACTTCGAGCGGCTTGGTCGTCCGCGCGTCCAGCACGACGGTGGTGTTCGCCGTGATGAGCAGGTTCGGCCGCGCCACGATGTCGTAGTTCGGGCCCGTCCTGATGGAGGCGTGCGTCGAGTAGTTGCCCTTCGGCACCCGCACGGTGATCTTGCCGTTCGGGTCGTAGAGCGACGGGCGCTTGTCCGTGTCGAACCCGATGAGGTACGGCGAGTAGTTCGCCGTGGGCTTGCCGTCGCGGTCGAGGTAGGAGAACGTCACGTCGTAGCTCTCGACCTCGCTGTTGACGCTCACCGGCGTCCGCAGCACCAGGTCACCCGCGGTCGCCGTGACGACGGCGGTGAACAGGCCGCCCGCCGCGCTCACCCGCGTGTCCGCGATCACCGGGACGCTCGCCTTGCCGCCCGCGGGGACGGTCACCGTGCTGGTGCCCGCCGCGAACAGGCCGGACGGCGCGCTCGTCTTCACGCTGACCGCGAACGTGATCGGGTCCTCGGTCGGGTTCACGTACGTGACCGGCTTGTTGAGCGGCTTGTCGTCGTTGTGCGGGAACGACTGGAACCCGAGGTGCAGGTTGCCCGGCTCGGCCGTCACCGTCTGCGTGATCGCCCTGGCGACGTCGATGCGCCCGGCGCCCTGCTCGAACGGCGTGAGGTTCGCGGTCGGTTTGGCCGAGCTGATCAGCGCGGCCTTGACCTGCGAGCCGGTCCAGTCCGGGTTCTCCTGCTTCAGCAGCGCCGCGGCGCCCGCGACGTGCGGGGTCGCCATGGACGTTCCGGAGAACGCGATGTGGTCGGTGGTTCCGGCCTTCGCGGCCACGATGCCGACACCGGGTGCCGTGACGTCGGGCTTGATCGCACCGTCACCGACGCGCGGGCCGCGGCTGGAGAACGGGGCGATGTTGTCGTCCCTGTCGACCGCCCCGACGGTCAGCGCGGCGTCCGCACTTCCGGGCGAGGCAACGGTTTCCTTGCCGCCGGAGTTGCCGGCCGCGATGACGAAGAGCGTGCCGTAGCGCGCGGACAGCTCGTTCACGGCTTCTTCGAGCGGGTCGATCTCCGGCGTGTCCGTGCCGCCGAGGCTCAGGTTCACGACGTCGGCGCCCTGCTCGGCCGCCCAGCGCATGCCTTCGAGGATCGCCGAGTCGGCGCACTGGTTGGTCTCGCACACCTTGCCGTCCATCAGCTGGGCGTCCGGTGCGATGCCGCGGTACTTCGAGTCGGTACTGGCAACTGTGGACGCGACGTGCGTGCCGTGTCCCACCTTGTCGGTGTTGTCCGGATCGTTCGTGAAGTTCCTCTCGGCGACCTCCTTGCCCTTGAGGTCGGGGTGGTTGCCGTCGATGCCGGTGTCCAGTACGGCGACCTTCACGTCCCGGCCGGTGATGCCCTCGCGCCACGCGGCGGGTGCGCCGATCTGGGCCGCGCTGCGGTCCAGCACCGGCTTGCGGATGCCGTCCAGCCAGATCTTGCCCGGCCCGGTCATCTCCGGGCTGGTGCTGAGCGCTCGCCAGCTCTCAGCGGATCTCGCGGCCATGACCCCGTGGCCGCCGATGATCAGCGGCAGCTGGTTCACGTGCGCGTCGTCGTAGCCGAACTCGAGCAGCGTGTTCACGTCGAACAGTCGCTTGTCGAGCTTTCCCGCTGCCAGCAACGGGGTCACGTCGACCGGGACGACGTGCGTCCGGCCGTTCTCCCTGGTGGTGCTGAGCGGGATGTGCTCGCGGCCCGGAGCGGGCTGTGCGTTCACGACCGTGCCGCCGGCGTTCACCAGCAGCTTGTCGCCGGTGATGAGCGTGATCGACACGGGAGAACCCTCGCCCGATGGCGAGGGGAGAGGTGCTGCCTGTGCCGGCGCGGCGACCGCCGCCGTCGTCGCGCCGACCAGTAGGGCAAGTGCCGCTAGAGCACCTGTTTTCTTGCGGTGCATGACGAATCTCCGATTCGCGAGTACACGACGATGCGCAGGCTCGCCGCCAGCCGGCGAGCCTGCGCATCCTGGTCCCTGTTCAGTTAGGCGATCTTGTAGGCGCGGATGACCGTGACCTCGGAGCAGTTGCCCAACGTGTCACTGGCCTTCGCCCGCAGCGAGGCGAAACCCGCCTTGCCGGGGTTGTGCACCAGCGCCTTGCCACCCACGACCGGAACCCGTTGCCACGTCTTGCCGTCGTCGAACGACACCTCGACGGTGACCCGGTTGATCCGGCCGTTGTCCGCTCCCTTCGACTGCTGCACGCGCAGCGGTACGCGCAGCAGCTTTCCGGCCTGCGCCGAGTTGCTGTCCGACAGCTCCGGTTCGAACCGGACGACCGACAGCGGCACAGACTTGAACTCGTTACCAGGAACCGTGTCGGACCGGAAGGTCCAACTGGTCGTGACCTTCGTTGAAGTTTCGGTGGTGCTGCGGGTGATCTCACCGTCCACCTTGAACGTGGCCGCACCACCGGGAACGTTCTCGAACAGACCGTTGGACGGGTACGGGCTCTGCCCGATCAGCTTCCCGTCGCGGTACAGCTTCGTGGACGCCGTGTCGAACACGTACGAGTTGCCGCGGCCGTCCGCCTGCTCGGCGTGCATCGGGACCCCGACGCCGATGTTGTCGCCCTGCCGCCCGATGTTCGCGAACTCGGAGTTGAGCGCGGGCCCGAACACGGCGAAGTTGATGCGCTCGTCGTAGGAGCGACTCGCCCGGTAGGTCTCAGCAGGGGCGCCGAGCACGACCTCCGGCGGGAACTCCTGGCCCTTCAGCTGCCAGTACGACCGTCCCCACTGGAAGCCCTTCTCGGTGTTGACCAGGTACTTCACCGAGCCTGGCGCGGGCGACTCGTACAGCGCCGTGAACCCGTTGCCGCTCGGGAACACCGGACCGACGCCGAACACGCCGTGGCGTCCGGCGATGAGCGGGCCGATCTTGGTGCGCACCTCGGCGAGCTCCGGCCTCGAGACCTTCTTCGCGTAGCCGGTCGGCGTGAGGCCGTTCTCCTCGAACGCGTACACGTGCCGCGTGGCGTCGGCCGACGTGAAGCCCGCGCTGAACCCGGCGGTGAACTCCTTGGCCGTCAGCTTCGGGCCGAAGCCCGCGACGCCGACGTCCTCGAAGGTCCCCAGCGACACACCGGAGAACAGACCGCCCCCCTTGCCCGTGCGGTTGTGCACGATGACCGCGTCGGTCTGCGTCACGGCCGGGTCGGGCCCGGTGATCGAGATCGGCTTCGCCTTGCGCGCGTCGAAGTCCACCACCAGGTCACGGGTGACGTCGACGTCCGAGTAGGTCTCGACGTCGATCGCCTTCGCGCCGGGCGCGCCCAGCAGCAGCGACTCGGCGTAGTAGTGGCCCTTCGGCACGCGCACGACCGCGTTGCCGTCCGCCTCCCTCGGCACGTCGACGAACCCTGGGCCGTCCACGTTGATCAGGAGCGTGCGGTGGTTCTCGGTCGGCTTGCCGTCGCGGCCCGTGGTGTTGACCGTGACGTTGTACGACTCGACCTCGCGCTGGATGCCGACCGGCGTCCGCGCGGACACCGCGCCCGAGGACGCGACGACCGCGCCCGAGAACGCGCCGTCGGTCGTGCCGACCCGGCTGTCACCGGTGACGGAGGCCTTCGCCGAGCCGCCCGCGGGCACCGTCAGCTTCGCGGGCGACACCGCGAGCATCCCGGCCGGGGCGTTGGAGTCGATCCGCAGGTCGAGTGCGACGTCGCTGGTGCCCGAGTTGCGGTAGGTGACCTCCTTGGTGACCGGCTTGTCGTCGTTGTGCGGCCACGGCTGGTTGCCGAGCGCCACGGTCACCGGGTCGGCCGTGATCGTCTGCGTGATGGCCTTCGCGACGTCGATCCGGCCCGCACCCTGCTCGAACGCGGTGTTCGCCGGGTTCGGCTTCGCGGACGCGATGAGCTGCGCCTTGATCTGCGCACCGGTCCAGTCCGGGTGCTGCTGCGCGAGCAGCGCCGCCGCGCCCGCGGTGTGCGGGGTCGCCATCGACGTGCCGGACGCCGCGAGGCGCTCGGTCGTGCCCGCCTTGGCGGCCACGATGCCGACGCCGGGTGCCGTCACCTCGGGCTTGACCGCGCCGTCGCCCTTGCGCGGGCCGCGGCTGGAGAACGGGGCGAGGCTGTCGTCGCGGTCGACCGCGCCCACGCTCAGCGCCGCGTCCGCGGTGCTCGGCGAGGACACCGGCTCGAACGTGTAGGAGTTGCCCGCCGCGATCACGAAGAGCGTCCCGTACTGGGCGGACAGCTTGTTGACCGCGTCCTCCAGCGGGTCGACGTCCGGTGTGTCCATGCCGCCGAGGCTCATGTTCACGACGTCCGCGCCCTGCTCAGCGGCCCAGCGCATGCCGTCGAGGATCCACGACTCGGCGCAGCCCCCCTCCGTGCAGACCTTGCCGTCGAGGATCTGCGCGTCCGGTGCGACACCGCGGAACGTCGCGTCACCGCTGGCGATGGTGGCCGCGACGTGCGTGCCGTGGCCGACCGTGTCCGTGTTGTCCGGGTCCTCGGTGAAGTTCTTCTCGGTGAGCTGCTTGCCCTTGAGATCCGGGTGGTCGGCGTCGACCCCGGTGTCCAGCACGGCGACCTTCACGCCCTTGCCGGTGTACCCGGCCTGCCACGCGGCGGGCGCGCCGATCTGCTTGGTGCTCTTGTCGAGGCTGGTCGTGCGCATGCCGTCCAGCCAGACCTTGCCGGCGCCCGCAGCAAGCGCTTGCCAGCTGTCCGCGGTGCGGGGGGCCTGAGCGGCGGACAGCTCCGTGCCCGCCAACGCCCTGGTCACCTGCACGCCGGCCGCGGCGTCCCTCGTGACGAGCACCGGCAGCGTCTTGCGCTTGGCGTCGTCGTAGCCGAACTGGATGAGCCCGGTGACGTCGAACAGCCTGCGGTCGACCTTGCCGCTCGCGACGGGCTCCAGCGCGTCCTCGGGCAGCACGTAGGTGTGGCCGCCGTACCGCTGGTGGACGAACTTGACGTTCTCCCGGCCCTTCGCTCGCACGATGGCCGTCGGCTTGCCGTCCTGGACGACGACCCGGTCACCCGTGATGAGCGTGACGCTGCGGGTCTGGTCGGATTTCGCCTGTGCGGGTGCTTGACCGCCCATTGTGGACTGTTGCTGTGCGACGGCCGGATTCACCACGGCCGCGGCGAGTATCAGTCCGAGCAATGCGACTGCGGCTGATCCCCATCGGCCGCGTCGTCGCAGTTGGTTGGAACTCAACAGACACCTCCCGGTCAACATTCTGCGCGCTGTGGATCGCGCAGGCCGGAAGACGTTGTGCACCAACAAATATCTGAACTGAGAATGAACTAACGTCCCCCGACGAGATCGAAACTATCGACGGGTGATGATCGGCAGTCAGGGCCGTTCGGGTGAATCTGGAAAATGATTCGCTAGCCCCGATGCCACTTTCAGTCGCGTTGGATCGATTCATTCGAAACGCTTGACAGTCCGTCAGGACGAGCGACGCCACCAGCGCTTCCGCGGCGTCTCAACAGGTGGCAGCTCTCCGCGTTCCCGTGCCCAATCCGCGAAGTTCGCGGCGTCCTCGCGCGCCCTGCTGCCCGCCGTTCGGGGGTGTGCGGTGGCGTATGCGTCGAACAGCGGCCGGAATCGTTCACCGAGCTCGTTCGCGACCTCAGGGCCGAGCATCGCGGCGACACCGCGTCGTTTCGACAACAGCGCGCGTCGTTCTACGACGAACCTGCTCTCGTCGAATCCCGCCGGAATCGGGCCGTCGGCGAGCAGCGCCCGCAACAGCTCGGCCTGCGCGGCGGCGAGCCGCTCGCGCGCGTCGGTCACCGGTGCTTCTCCACGACCTCGCGGATCGCGGCGAGCTCGGTCGCGATCTCGGTGTCGGACGGGTAGTTGTCGTCGCGTTCCAACAGCACGCCGGGTGGCGCGACGCGGGAGCACAGCTCGTCGAGCAGGCCGAGCACCTCGGGCAGCACGGCGTGCGCGTGCGTGTCGTGGTAGACCTCGCCGTGCTCGACGCCTCCGGCCACGTGCACGTACGCCAGGCGCTCCAAGGGGATCTCGTCGAGGAACCGCTCGGGGTCGGTGCCCAGGTTGCGCGCGTTCGCGTACAGGTTCGCGACGTCCACGAGCAGGTAGCAGTCCGTGCGCTCGACGAGCTCGGCGAGGAACTGGCCCTCCGACAGCTCGCCGTCCGGCCACTCCAGCAGCGCGGCGACGTTCTCCAGCGCGAGCGGAACGGGCAGATCCTGTTGCGCCGCCTTGACGTTCGCGACGAGCACGTCCAGCGCGTCGCGGGTGCGGGGTACCGGCATGAGGTGGCCCGAGTCGAGCCCGCCCGCGCGGACGAAGCACACGTGGTCGCTCACCAGCGGCGCGTCCAGCGCCTCGGCGACCTCGGCCAGGTGCTTGACCCGCTGCGCGTCCACCTCGTCCGCCCCGCCGAGCGACAGCGACACGCCGTGGGGGAGCACCGGCACGCCGCGTTCCCTCAGCAGGACAACGGACTCCGGGATGTGTCCGATGTGGATGTTCTCCGCGACGACCTCGACGAAGTCCACACCGGGCAGCCGCTCGACGGTGATGTCGATCTCCGAGCGCCAGCCGATGCCGACGCCCAGCCTGGGCAGCTCGCTCATCGGAGTCCCCCTTCGCCGCTGGCCGTGATCATGTCAGTCGCTGGAACTGCTGCTGCTACAGCTGCTGCTGCTCGACGAGCAACTGCTGCTGCTGCAGCTGCTGGAGCTCGACGACGAGCAGCTGCTCGACGAACAGGAGCTCGAGCTCGACGAGCACGAGCTGGCCGACGAGCAGCTGCTGCACGAACTGCCGCAGCTGGTCCCGCAGCTGCCGACGCCGGTGTCCTCGCGGACCCGCTTCTTGATCCTGCGCACCGGGAGCATGCCGACCACGCTCGCGGTGAGGCCGAACATCGCGTAGACGGGCTGGTTGAAGATCTTGCCGCGCAGCCCGTACACGGCGACGGCCGTGACCCGGTCGAGCGCCGCGGCTCGTTTGACCACGCGCTTGCCCGCCCCGGTCAGGTGTCCCTTGCGACGGAGGAACACCACGCCCAGCACGGCGACCGCGACGGCGACGAGCAGGTAGGGGAGGAAGTTGTCCGCACCGAGGCCGATGACGAAGGTGAGGATGGCGATGATCCACGCCCACGGGTAGAGCGCGCCCTTGCGCGGCTTGCCGATCAGGCGGCGCGCCAGCAGGTGCTGGCGCAGCGACTCGGTGGCCGGGCTGTAGGCGGTCGTCTTGGTGATCACGTCGAGGTTCTGCGGGCTGATGCGCAGGGACGCGAGCATCTGCGCCTCCAGCGGCGTGGCGCCGTTGCCCGGCGTCTCGACCGCGCTGACGAGGCCCTGGCGGGAGATCCGGATCAGGCCGGCGTCGAGCAGCCGCGCCAGCGCGACCTCGCTCGCCCTGCCGGGTCCGCTGACCAGGAAGCCCAGTTCTTCCGGCGTGACCGTCGACGCCTGTGTCGAAGTCGTCATCAGTCTCCTCCTCCGCCGCCACAACCTCCGCCACCGCAGCTGCTACCGCCGCCGCAGCTACTACCACCCGATGAGCAACTGCTGCTGCCGCAACCACTCCCGCAGCTGCTGCCGCCGTCGTCGTTCGACTTCTTCTTGGTGCTGCGCGTGGGCAGCTGCCGGACGACATCCTCCGGTAGTTCGAAGAACGCGGCGACCGGACGCCGGTTGATCCTGCCACGCAGACCGTGCACCGCGACGGCCTCGACCCGGCCGCGCGGCACGGCCTTCCTGACGATCCGCCTGCCCGCGGCCGTCAGCGGCTTCCTGGGCCGGAAGAACTGGGCCAGCACGACCAGTCCGGCCGCCGTCGCGATGAGCGGCACCATGTCGTTCGCCCCGATCACGAAGCCCACGCCGACGGTGATGATCGCGACCGTCCACAGCAGGGTGTTCAGCTTGCCGCCGCGCGTGCGGTTCACCAGCCCGCGGCCGACGAGGTGCTCACGCAGCGCGTCGGCGGCGGGACTGAACGCGACCGCCTTGGCGACGGTGCTGAGGTGGCCGTGGTGGCCGCTCATCACCTGTGCCTGCAACGGGGTCGGGTTCCAGTGCCCGCCGATGACGGTGATGACTCCCTGGCGGGAGATCCGGATGCGGCCGGCGTCGAGCAGGCCCGCGATCGCCGTCTCGGTGGCGCGGCCGGGGCCGCCGACCAGGTAGCCGAGCTCCTCGGGCGTCACGGCGCCCTTGGTCGCTTTCGTTGGGGAAGTCGTCATCGCCACCTCACTGAGCCACTGCTCGCCAGTCACCCCGCCGGTGAACCAACCGTTTACTCGGTGATGCGCGATGCGTCGTTACGCGGAATGGTCCCGCGTCGCGGTCAGGCGTCGAAAATGTCTCCGATGTCGCTGAAGTCCGCATCGCCCAGCCAACTGCTCGCCAGCCACCCGCCGGCGAACCACCCGGCGGCCCAGACGACCCGCCGCGGTGGCGGATCGTCCTGGGGTGTGGCGCTCCTGCGGGGCCGCGGGAGCTGACTCTCAGACGCTTCGGTGGTGTCGATCCGTTCCACGGTCTGGCCGTCGAATGTGGCGGTCTGGACGACTTTTCTCGGTTTCCCCGGCTCGGGTGGCGCTGGGCGGCGCAGGCCGTAGCGTGCGGTGAGCTCGGCTGGTTCCACCGGCGCGAGTCCGATGGTGGCCGCCCACAGCGCGTAGCTGCCCGCGCGCGTCAGCACCGGCGGTGGCGTGGCCAGCAGCCCGACGATCGCCGCCGCGGTCAGCAGGCCCGCGCCGACCGTCCACGGTGTCCAGTCGCCGTGCACGAAGAGCAGTGCGCCCAGCAGGAACAGCAGGAGCACCGCCGCGATCGCGCGCCGCAGCCGTCGTACTGGCGTGACCAGAAAGCCCTGGGTGAGCAGTGCGTGTCCGAGCCGTCGCACGGCGTCGCTGTCCGCGGTGGTCCGCACGACGTCGTCGACGCGGTGGCCGGCCAGCGAGAGCACGACGGTCCCGATCGGACTGTCCGCCGGCTCGGCGGGTTCGACGGCGGCCAGCCGGTCACCGGCGAACTTCGCCCTGTTCTCCGACACGAGTGCCGCGACGGCGACCTCGGCCGCACGGGCCGGGCCGCCGCCGAGGTAGCCGACTTCCTCGTGGGACAACGGTTCCGCGCGCTCGGCGCCGCGGACCTCCTTGACGCGCAGGCCGAGCAGCACCGCCGCGAGCAGCGCGACCGCGTACGCGGCGACGAACAGGGTCAACCCCCACCGCCGCCGCAGCCGCCGCCGCAACCCCCACCGCCGCAACAACTGCTGCTACCGCCGCCGCTGGAGCACGAGGAGGTGCTGGCGCCGCAGCTGCCGCCGACGTAGCCGGTCGTTCCGCCCGCCGGTGCGGCCAGCAGCGAGCTGCGCACCGTGAGGTCCGGGTAGGCGGCGAGGCCGCCCAGGGCGACCAGCCCGGCGGCCCCCGCGTACTCGACGGACGCCGGGCTGGTCACACCCCCTGTGGTGCCGCTGGCACGAGCTTCCTGGAGCACACGGTCCCCCTTGGACGTGCGCATGAGCTTGCCGCGGCGGGTGACGATGAAGATCAGCAACCCGGTGACGACCAGCTGGAGCGTCAGCCACCCGACGGGCGCGTCGATCGTGATTCCGTTGAACCAGCGGGCGATGCCGACCGCGAGCAGCACCCACAGCGGCAGCGCACCCCTGCGCAGCCGCGAACGAACCTCGTCGCGGTCGATCACCAGTCCCGCCTCGACCAGCCGCGTGCCGATCGACGTCACGGCGTGGTGCTCGGCGACCTTCGGGACGAGCAGGTAGATGGTGCGGTTGGTGTACCGCTGCGCGTCTTCGACGACGGCCTGGTCGACCGGGTTCACCACCGGAACCCCGGTCACCTGCACCGCGCCACGCCGCGACGTGCGCAGTGCCTCAGCGGCGAGCAGCCGGGCGAGCGACGCCTCGACCACGCGCCGCGGTCCTCCGGCCAGATAAGCCAGTTCGTCGAGATCCAGGGTGCGCACCGGCTGGCTGTTTCCCGAGCGGGCGCGCACCCGGACGATGATCGCGAACACCACGAGCGCGGCGAGCGCGATCCAGTAGAGCTCGAGGAACTCCGGACCCGACAATCCCCAAGGACGCTCCACGTGGTCCACCCCCTGACTGCCGTTGTGCGGTCAATGGTGTGGGGTGGACCACAGTGGGACAAGCGTTTTGAGGAAGCCTTAGGGTTGGCCGCTCAGCTCGACGCACCGCCGTCGCAGCCGCTGGATCCCTCGCCGTCCGTGCCCATGAACGTCATTGTCGCCTCCCAGGTTCTGTTCGGACCGGTCCAGTCTGCGTCACCGGTCTTCCCATGACCATCCTCTATGGATGAAGGGCAAGCGAACCTGCTTGTCCACTATTCGGCAGGAACCAGCTTCAGGCTGATGCTGTTGATGCAGTACCGCTGGTCCGTGGGGGTGGGATAACCCTCTCCCTCGAACACGTGGCCCAGGTGGCTGTGGCACGTCGCGCATACCACTTCGACGCGGCGCATGCCCATCGACACGTCCTCGCGCAGCACCACGGCCTCACCCGCGAGCGGCGTGAAGAAGCTCGGCCAGCCGCAGTGCGATTCGAACTTGGCGTCGCTGCGGAACAGTTCCGCACCGCACGCCCGGCACTCGTAGACACCCTTCGTCTTGGTGTCCGTGTACTCGCCGGTGAACGCGCGCTCGGTGCCCGCCTTGCGCAGCACCTGGTACTCGGCGGGGTTCAGCAGTGTCCGCCACTCCTCGTCGGAGCGGACGACCTTGGGGGTGGTTTCCATGTCTCCTACAACGTCGTCGGCGCCCGCGGGCTTCCCGCGTGTGACCAGAAGATCAGGTTTCAGAAGATCAGCACGATGATGTCGCCGAGCGCGAACCACACCGACAGCACGACGCCCAGCAGGATGAGCCCGACCACGAGCACCGCGATCAGGCGGCGGTGACCGGTCGTGCGGTTCGCGGACTCCGCGAAGTCCTGCACGCCCGCCAGGTAGCCCTCGACCGTGTAGCCGGGGTGCTCCCGCTCCATGCGGTCGAGGTGCTCCGCGAACTCCTTGGCCTCGGGGTCGTGCGGGTCGAGGCCGATCAGGTCGTCGGTGAACCGGTCGTGCTCATCCGGCTGCTTGGCCATGTGCCACAGCGTAATGGGCGACCCGTTGGGTGCGGGTCAACGGCAACGGAGAGTGTCGAAACGCCACCCGCCCGCCGGGCGCAGGGGGACTGCGCCCGCCGGGCGGGTGGGGGTGAAGATGCCGACTGTCGACAGCCGGGTACTGAGGCCGATGGCTGTCGACAGTCGGCTGTCAGCAGCAGTGCCGGTGGAGAGGTGTCAACAGTTGGCTGTCGGCAGGTGCCGCGATCGGCAAGTGTCGACAGTTGGCTGTCGGCGCGTGCGGCCCGCGTGGGCTGTCAACAGTTGGGTGTCAGCAGGCGACCGGGAGCGGAAGCGCGGGCCGGACCGCGCCGACCGTCCGCCCGTGCCCGAGTACGGGCACGGTGGCCAGCTCCAGCACGCCCTCGACGTCCGCGCCGAGCAGGCGCAGCGCCTCGACGACCACGACGGCGCGGGCGCGCGTCGAGCCGTCGGCGATCTTCAGCGCGACCGCGGAGCCGTCGGGCAGGCCGATGGCGTAGACGCCCTCAGCGCCGTCCTTGGCGACCGCGCCGGGGATGGCGCGCATCAGGGTGGTGACGTCGCGGCCGGTGCCGCCGACCCATTCGGGGTAGGTGTTCATCGCCGTGGCGACGCGGTGCTCGAGGGTGCCGGGCCGCGCGCTCGCGAGCTTGCCGAACGCCCTGGCCAGGCCGTTGAGGCTGATGCCGAAGATCGGGGCGCCGCAGCCGTCGACGCCGAGCGCGCCGACCGGCTCGCCCGCGAGGTCCTCGATGGTCTGCTTGGCCGCCTGCTGCAGCGGGTGCTCCGGGTTGAGGTAGTCCTCGGTCGACCAGCCGTTCTTCACGCAGGTCAGGAGCATCGCGGCGTGCTTGCCGGAGCAGTTCATGTACTTGGGCTCCGCAGCGCGGCCGAGCGCGAGGTGCCGCTTCTGGGCCTCCTCGCCGAGCGGGAGGTCGGCGGTGCACTGGAGAGCGGACTCGTCGAGGCCTGCCATGGCCAGGATGCGGTGCACACCCTCGACGTGGAAGTCTTCTCCGGAGTGGCTCGCACACGCGAGCGCCAGCAGCTCGCCGTCCAGCTCGAGGCCGCTGCGCAGCATCGCGAGGGCCTGGAGGGGCTTGTTCGATGAGCGGGGGAACGTCACCAGGTCGGGCCTGCCGACCTCGAACTTGGTGCTGTCGTTGAACGCGACAAGGGTGCCGTGGTGCACCGACTCCAGGAAATCGCCTCGCCAAACCTCGGCCACGACCTCGTGCATGCGCCCTCCTCCCGTAACTGCCAACTGTCGACAGTTTACAGTTTTTCTTGGACTACCGTCCAGCTCTTGGAGACCGATGTGACACAGCCCCTGCACCTGTCGCTCGCAGGCCAGGCTCTCGACGCACTGCGCGAGCTGGTGCTGACCGGTGAGATCCTCCCCGGCGCCCGCGTGAACGAGGTCGAGGTCGCCAACCGCCTCGGGATCTCCCGAGGCCCGCTGCGGGAAGCGATCAGGGGACTCGCCGCCGAGGGGCTCGTCGAGCTCGTCCCGCACAAGGGCGCTCGCGTGCCGTTCGCCGACGCCGCCGAGGTGCGCGCGCTGTTCGAGCTGCGCACCGCGCTGGAGTGCGAGGCCGCCAAGCTCGCCGCCACCAGGCGGACCGAGCAGGACCTCGACCGGATGCGGGCGGTCTCCAAGGAGTCGCGGAAGAACTACCACGCGGGGGTGAAGTTCCCGCACCGGCTCGACCTGGCGTTCCACCAGGCGCTGCTCGAGGCGGCGCGCAGCCCGCACATCGCCGAGCAGGTCCGGCTCGTGCAGCAGAAGGTCATCCTGACGCGCACCGGTCTGCCGGACGACCCCCAGCATCAGCACGGGTCGCTCGACGACCACGACGAGCTCATCGAGCTCATCGAGCAGCAGGACTGGGAGAAGGCCGCTCAGATCATGCGCCGACACCTGTCGCGGACGTGCGCCCAGATCATCAAGAGCCTGCCCGACTAGACAGCCTTCCCGACGAGGACGACGCGGTCGGTGCGGGTGCGGAACTCGCCGGTCCGCCAACAGTCGACTGTCAACAGTTGGCCGGGGTAGACGGGTGCGGTGAATCGACAGTCGACTGTTGACAGTTCGATGTGCCGCAGCGTGATGCCCAGGGTGCACAGGCCGTGCAGGATCGGCCGCGAGAAGCCGGCTCGCCGGGCGAACTCGGGGTCGGCGTGCATCGGGTTGACGTCGCCGGTCTCGCGGTAGCGCAGCGCCTGGTCGTCGCTGGTCTGGAACGTCCACGTCGTGTCCGGCGCACGGTCGGGAACGGTGAACGCGGGCGACTCACCGCGCGGTCCGCCGAACCCGCCCTCGCCCTTGACGAAGCACGACGACCGGGTGCTGAAGTACGGGGTGTCCCAGGTGCTGACGACCAGCGCGCCGGAGCCCTTGTCGAAGATGTCGGTGACTGTCCTGGTCACCGGCATCGTGCCCGCCGCGGGCAGCGGCCGGTGCAGCACGAGCGACTGCGTCGCGTGCAGCACCTGCGTCATGTCCGCCCCGGTGAGCCCGAGCTGCGGCCCGCCGTGCTGGGCGAGCGTGATCGGGAACGCGGGGGAGTCGCCGCCGACCGCGGCGGCGTACACCTCGGCGTCGCCTGCGGTCCACGACTGTTCGCGGACCTCGACGACGCCGAGGATCGAGTGGTCGAGCATCAGCCCAGCGTGCCGGTCACCTTGGAGTGGCCCTTGAGCAGGTTGCGGGCGATGGTGCGGCGCTGGATCTCGTCGGTGCCCTCGTAGATCCGCAGCAGCCGCAGCTCGCGGTACCACCGCTCGATCGGCAGCTCACGCGTGTAGCCCATGCCGCCGTGGATCTGCAGCACCCGGTCGACGATCTCGTTGGCCTTGATGCCGCCGTAGAGCTTCGCGATGGACTGCGCCTGCCGCGAGTCCGCGCCCTGGTCGACGAGCCACGCCGCGTGCAGCACGAGCCAGCGCAGCGCCTCGATCTCCATCGCGGAGTCGGCGATCATCCACTGGATCGCCTGGTACTCGGCGATCGGCTGGCCGAACGTCACGCGGTTCTTGGCCTGCTCGATCGCCATCTCCACCAGACGTTCGACCGAACCCAGCGCACGCGCGGGCAGCAGGTACCGGCCCTGGCCGATCCACTGCATGGCCAGCTCGAAACCGCGGCCCTCCTCGCCGAGGATGTTCTCGTGCGGCACCCGCACGTTGTCGAACACCAGCGCCGCCGGACCCCACTGGCCCATCGTCGGGATCGGCTCGGACTTCCAGCCCATGTCGCGGTCGACGAGGAAGCACGTGACGCCGCCGTTGGCGCCCTTCTCCTTGTCCGTCACGGCGAACACCATGACGAAGTCGGCCTCGTTGCCCTGCGTGATGAACGTCTTCTCGCCGTTGATCACCCACTCGTCGCCCTCGCGGACGGCCGACGTGCGGATGGCCTTCGCGTCCGAACCCGCACCGGGCTCGGTGATCGCGAAGCACGAGATGCGCTCGCCGGAGATCGTCGGCACGAGGTAGCGCTGCTTCTGCTCGTCGTTGCCGTGGAACAGGATGTTGTCCGCGTAGCCGCCGAAGCGGAACGGCACGAACGTGCGGCCGAGCTCGGCCTCGATCAGCGCGGTCATCATCGCGCCCAGTCCCATGCCGCCGTACTCCTGCGGCGTCAGCACACCGAAGAAGCCGGCCTGCTTCGCCTTGTCCTGCAACGCCTTGAGCTCGTCGCGCGGCAGTCCCTGCTGGCCCGCGCGCTCGCGGCGCAGCACCTCGGGCTCGAGCGGGACGATCTCCTTGCGCACGAACGTCCGGACCCAGTCCCGGATCTCCTTCTGCTCCTCGTCGAGCGTGAAGTCCATGTGCCCCTCCGTTTACACGAACGCGTTGATGCCCGTCAGCGCACGGCCGATGAGCAGTTTCTGGATCTGGCTCGTTCCCTCGTAGAGGGTGGTGACGCGGGCGTCCCGCAGGTACTTGCCCACCGGGTACTCGTCGATGTAGCCGTAGCCGCCGAACACCTGGATCGCGTTGTTCGCCACGCGGACCGCGGCCTCGCTCGCGTACAGCTTCGCCATCGACGCCTCCGTGCCGAACGGCTCGCCCCGGTCGGCGAGGTCGGCGACGCGCCACGTCAGCAGACGCGCGGCGTCGGTGTCGACCGCCATGTCCGCGAGAAGTTCCTGCACGAGCTGGAAACCGGCGATCGGTTTGCCGAACTGCTCGCGTTCCTTCGCGTACTTGAGACTCGCTTCCAACGCACCCCGCGCGGCGCCGACGCAGCCCGCGGCGACGGACATCCGGCCCCGGTCGAGCGCGGCCATGGCCAGCTTGAAGCCCTCGTGGCTGATGACCGCGTCGTCCGGCACGCGGACGTTCTCCAGCGTGATCTCCGCGGTCGCCTGGCCGCGCATGCCGAGCTTGCCGTGGATCTCGTTCGCCTCGAAGCCCGCGGTGCCGGTCGGCACGAGGAACGCGCTGATGCCGCGCGGTCCCGGGCCGCCGGTGCGCGCGAAGACCAGCGCGACGTCGGCCCACGTTCCGTTGGTGATGAACACCTTGCGGCCGTTGATCACCCAGTCGTCGCCGTCGCGGACGGCCTTCGTGACGAGACTGCCCGCGTCCGACCCGGTACCGGGCTCGGTGAGCGCGAAGCAGCCGACCTGCGTGCCCGCGGTGAGGCCGGGCAGCCACCGGCGCTTCTGCTCTTCCGTGCCGTGCTTGAAGATCGTCTTGGCGATGAGGCCCAGCGACACGGAGATGATGCCGCGCACCGCCGAGTCACCCCGCGCGATCTCCTCGAGCACCAGGCAGTAGGCCAGGTTGTCGCCGCCGGAGCCGCCGTACTCCTCGTCGATGCCGAGCCCGAGGAACCCGACCTCGCCCAGCGCGGGCACCAGGTCGCGGTCGATCGCCTCGTCGCGGTCCCACCTGGTCGCGTGCGGAACGATCCGCTCGTCGGTGAATCGCCGCGCGAGCTCCCTGAGCTGGCGGTGCTCGTCCGAAATGCGCAGATCCACTCGGCCTCCCGTAAACCGAACGGTGTTAGGTATAACCTAGCCCACATGCCGCGGCCAAGCACCCCGTTGCTGAGCGGGACCCGTATCCGCGAGGTGGCGCTCGACATCATCGACCGGGACGGGCTCGACGGCCTCTCGATGCGGAAACTGGCCGCTGAGCTGGGCGTTCGCGCCGCGTCGCTGTACGGGCACGTCGCCACGAAGGACGACCTGCTGCACGAGATCGCGAACGAGGTGCTGGAACGGGTCGACGTCACCGGCTTCGCGTCAGGCGACTGGCGGCAGGGCCTGGTCAGCGCCGCGCGCTCCTACCGCGCCGCGCTCGCCGCGCACCCGAACATCGTGCCGTTCCTGGCGTACGGCCCGGCGCGGCGCGACTCGTCGTTGCAGCGGCTCGACGTCGTGCACGGCGCGCTGGTCACGGCGGGCTGGTCGCGCCGCGAGGCCACGATGATCGCGGCCGGCCTGATGTACATCGTGTTCGGCGCCGCGCTGAGCACGTTCTCCAGCGGCTTCTCCACCGATCCCTCGGTGTACTCCGGCCGCTACCCCCACCTCGATCGCGCGCACCTGCTGCCCGCCGTCGCGGCGGAGCTCGACCACGACAGCTTCGAGCTGACGCTCGCGGCGTACGTGCGAGGACTCTAGGCTGCTTTGGGTGGCGACCAAGGCGATTGAGCTGACCGTTGGTGATCGCGTGGTGCGGGTGTCCAACCCGGACAAGGTGTACTTCCCCGAGCGCGGCATCACCAAGCGGCAGGTGGTCGAGTACTACATCGCCGTGGCCGCGCCGCTGCTCGACGTCCTGCGCGACCGCCCGACGACCCTGAAGCGCTACGTCGACGGCGTCGAGGGCGAGGCGTTCTACCAGAAGCGCCTGCCCAAGGGCGCGCCCGAGTGGGTCGAGACCGCGCGCATCAAGTTCCCCTCCGGCCGTCCCGCGGACGAGGTGTGCCCGACCGAGCCCGCCGTGCTGGCGTGGGCGGCGAACCTCGGCACGTTCGACTTCCACCCGTGGCCGGTCCGCCGTCCGGACACCGACCACCCGGACGAGCTGCGCATCGACCTCGATCCCCAGCCGGGCACGGACTTCGCCGACGCCGTCCGCGTGGCGGGAGTGCTGCGCGAGGTGCTGGCCGACGCGGGGATGACCGGCTACCCGAAGACGTCCGGCGGCCGCGGCATCCACGTGGCCGTGCGCATCCGCCCGTCGTGGGACTTCATCGAGGTCCGCCACGCCGTGATCGCGCTCGCCCGCGAGGTCGAGTCCCGCGCACCCGATCTGGCGACTTCGGCGTGGTGGAAGGAAGAACGCGGCGAGCGCGTCTTCATCGACTTCAACCAGGCCGCCCGCGACCGCACCATCGCGTCCGCGTGGTCGGTGCGCGGCACGCCGCGCGCGACGGTGTCCACCCCGGTCACCTGGGACACGTTGTCCACTGTGGACCCCGACGACTTCGACGTGCTCACCGTGCCGAAGTACCTGGAGTCGCACGGGAACCCGCACGCGGACCTGGACTCCGAGGCGTTCGGGCTGGAGACGTTGCTGGAGTGGTACGAACGCGACCCGCGCGGTGAGATGCCGTACCCGCCGGACTACCCGAAGATGCCGGGTGAGCCGATGCGCGTGCAGCCCTCACGGGCCAAGAAGCCTGCTGAGGGCGACTGACCTCGAACTGGCCGCGGCTCACGCCTTCTCGAAGCGAACGCAGCAGAACCCTGGCGCAGGCGCCAGGCGCGGCGTGAAGCGAGTGTTGCCGAGCACGCCTTCGAGCAGGTGCAGGTTCATGCCGCACACCAGGTCCGTGTGCTCCTGGGCCAGCGCGTGGAACGGGCAGTTGCGCAACGCGTAGCCGTCGCCGTCGGCCGCGGGCTCGAAGCCGTGCTCGGCGAGCACGGCCAGCGCCGCGTCCTCGTCCTTCGGTGCCAGCCGTGCGCCGAACTCGCGTGCGCACCGGGCGAGCGCGGCGCTCGGTGACTCGCCGGTGCGCTCCGCCTCCTCGACGGCCGTCGCGAGCAGGCTGCCGACCAGGTCGTAGCGGCGCTCGGGCAGGTTGACGCGCACCTCGTTCGGCGACCGCCGGTACAGCTTCGCCGGACGGCCCGCGCCAGGACCGGTCCGTCCGCTGCGGCGCTCGTAGATGACCTCCAGCAGGCCCTCGTCGGCGAGTTTGTCCAGGTGGAAGGCCGCTGTCTGGCGCGGAACGCCCAGTGCTTCCGCCGCTTCGTCCCTGCCGACGGCCTCGGCCTGCGCCACGACGAACTCGTACAGCTTGCGCCGGGTGGGCTCGTCGAGTGCGGCGACGGCGGCGATGTCCATGGCTCCGAGTGTAAAAGCAACGCGGCTTGACTAAACAACTGAGCTCCTTCTAACGTCAACACAACTTGATTTTAGAAGGAGGAGTCATGTCGACCACTGCTCTGCGGACCGACCCGGTGACCCAGGCGTTCCTGGCGCTCCGCACGGTCTTCACGGTCGCGCCCGTCCTCTTCGGGCTGGACAAGTTCGCGAACCTCCTGTGCGACTGGCCCGTCTACCTCGCGCCCTGGATCGACGGGATCGTGCCCGGCACGGCGCAGCAGGCGATGTACGCGGTGGGCGTGATCGAGATCGTCGCCGGGATCGTGGTCGCGTTGATGCCCCGGATCGGGAGCCTCGTCGTCGCGGCGTGGCTGGCGGGGATCATCGTCAACCTGCTGACCATTCCCGGCTTCTACGACGTCGCGTTGCGCGACTTCGGGTTGCTCGTGGGCGCCGTGGCGCTCAACCGCCTCGCCTCGCGCTGACGACGGAAATCGATCGGCGAGCGGTCGGGACGCATACTTTCGCACCAGGTTCGCGGAGGGTTCGCTCCCGGTCTACGCGATCGGGGAAGACCTCGTCCTCAAGCTCTTCCCACCGGTGTACGGGGACGAAACGGACATCGAAGCGGCCGTGCTCCACGCGGTGCACGGCAAGCTGACCGTCCCCACCCCGAAGCTCCACGAAACAGGAGAGTTCGACGGCTGGGGCTACGTCCTCATGGAACGCATGAAGGGCACCCAGGTCACCAACCCGACCACGAGCCAGTGCGCGCAACTGGGAGAAGCGCTCCGTGCGCTCCACGAAATCGAGCCACCCCAACAACTCCCGGCACCGGACTGGCCGGAGTTCGTGGCCACCCAGACCGTCGGCTGCCAGCAGCGGCAACGGGACCGGGGCCTGACACCTGCTCTCCTGGACCAGATCCCGGACTTCCTCGCGAAGGTCGACCTGGGCACGCCGAAGATGGCCATGCTGCACACCGAGGTCATGAACGCCCACCTGGTCGAGCAGGACGGCGTGCTGACGGGCCTCTTCGACTTCGAGCCCAGCATGCGCGGCGCCACGGAGTACGAGTTCGTCTCGACGGGCATCTTCGTGGCGCGGGGCGACCCGGAGAAGCAGCGGGCCGTCCAGAGCGGGTACGGCAGCCGGCCCGACCCGGACGTGGTGATGGCGCACACGCTGCTGCACGTCTACAGCAACCTCCCGCGGTACCTGACGGTCATGCCGGGGGAGGCGACGCTGGAGGGGCTGGCCCAGCGCTGGTTCGCAGGTTGAGGCCTCGCGCGTTGCGAGTTACCCCGGCTTGATCGCACAATGGTCATCTGCGAACCCGGAGGCACCGTGGACACGACGAAGGTGCGCGTGCTCATCGCGGATGACGACCGCAACATCGCAGGTGCGTTGTGCGCGTTGCTCGAGAACGAGCCCGATCTCTCGGTGGTGGCCGTCGCGTCGGACGTGGACGAGACGATCGCGCTGGCCGAGCTGCACGTCCCCGCCGTAGCCGTGCTCGACGTGCGGATGCCCGGTGGTGGTGGCGTGCACGCGGCACGGGAGCTGCGCAGGGTCGCGCCCGCGACCAAGCTGATGGCGTTCTCCGCCTACCTCGACGACGCGACGATCGCCGACATCATGGCCGCGGGCGTCAGCGAGTACCTGATCAAGGGCGCGCCGAACGACCAGATCGTCGCGGTCATCCGGCGGCTCGGGCTCAGCGCCTGAGGCGGCTGAGGGCTCAGCGCCTGAGCCAGCGGGCGATGCAGGACAGCAGCTCGGTGGTGTCGACCGGCTTCGTCACGTAGTCGGACGCACCCGATGCCAGCGACTTCTCCCGGTCGCCCTCCATGGCCTTCGCGGTCACCGTGATGATCGGCAGGTCGGCGAACCTCGGCATCTCGCGAATCGCCGCGGTCGTCGCGTAGCCGTCCATCTCGGGCATCATCACGTCCATCAGGATCAGCTCGATGTCCGGTGCCGCCAGCAGCTCGTCGATGCCCTTGCGGCCGTTGGGCGCGTGCGTCACGACGAGACCGTTGAGCTCCAGCATGCCCGCCATCGCGAACACGTTGCGCGTGTCGTCGTCGATCAGCAGCACCTTGCGGCCCTGCAGCTCGGTGAACGAGGTGATCTCGACCGACTGAGTGTCCTGTGTGGACGGAACGAGCGGCAGGATCAGGTCGTTGGCCGAGAGGTGCAGCGTGATCTGCTCGCGCATCTCGTCCAGTGACGTCAGCAGCTCGATCGGGCGGTTGCGCACGTGGGCCTGCAACAGCCGGTCCTGCGCGGCGCTGAGCTTCAGCGTCGCGTGCGCCAGCACCGGCAGCTCGAGTCCGGACTCGGTGAGCCGCTTGAGGAACGTCAGCGCCGTCGCGCCGGGCAGGCTGATGTCCAGCACCACGCACTGGTGCGGTCGCGCGGACAGCACCTCCAGCGCCTCGTCCGGGTTGGTGACCGTGGTGACGCCGACGTGCCCGTGCGTCTCGGCCAGGTCCGCCGCGACGCCGCGGGTGAGCATCGTGAGCAGGCCGTTGTCCGGTGCCTCCAGCACGAGCACCCGCTGGCCCGCCGGCGACGAGTCCTCGGGGAAGACCCGCCGCGGCGCGTCGCCGGTGCGCCGTTCCGGCTGGCCGAAGTGCGCGATCGGGATGTGCAGCGAGAACGTGCTCCCGCCGCCCAGCGCGGACTCCGCGCGGATCTCGCCGCCCAGCAGGTACGCGACCTCGCGGCTGATCGACAGGCCGAGTCCCGTGCCGCCGTACTTGCGCGACGTCGTGCCGTCGGCCTGCTGGAACGCGCCGAAGATCGAGTGCAGGTTCTCCTCGGCGATGCCGATCCCGGTGTCGGACACGGAGAACACGAGCGTCGAGTCGTTCAGGCTGACTCGCAGCCCGACCCGGCCCGCCTCGGTGAACTTCACCGCGTTGGACAGCAGGTTGCGCAGCACCTGCCGCAATCGCTGCTGGTCGGTCAGCAGCTCGTCCGGCACGTTCGGCGCCACCGTGACGTCGAACTCCAGCTCCTTCTCGGCGGTGAGCGGGCGGAACGTCGTCTGCACGTAGTCGAGCAGCTGACCGAGCGGGAACGGCTCGGGGTGGATGTCCATCTTCCCCGCCTCGACCTTCGACAGGTCGAGGATGTCGTTGATCAGCTGGAGCAGGTCGGTGCCCGCCGAGTGGATCACGTTGGCGAACTCGACCTGCTTGGGCGTCAGGTTGCGCGACGGGTTCTGCGCCAGCACACCCGCCAGGATCAGCAGCGAGGTCAACGGCGTGCGCAGCTCGTGCGACATGTTCGCCAGGAACTCCGACTTGTACTTCGACGCCAGCGCGAGCTGCCGCGCGCGTTCCTCGATCTCCTGCCGCGCCTGCTCGATCTCGAAGTTCTTCACCTCGATGTCGCGGTTCTGCTGGGCCAGCAGCTCCGCCTTCTCCTCCAGCTCCGCGTTCGAGCGGCGCAGCTCCGCCTGCTGCGACTGGAGTTCGTCGGACCGCGCGCCCAGCTCGCCCGCGAGTCGCTGGGACTCGTCGAGCAGCGCGTCGTTGCGGGAGTTCGCGATGATCGTGTTGACGTTGACGCCGATGGTCTCCATCAGCTGTTCGAGGAAGTCGCGCTGCACCGGCGTGAACCGGGAGAACGACGCCAGCTCGATCACGCCGAGCACCTGGTCCTCGAACGGGATCGACAGCACGATCAGGTTGACCGGTGTGGACGATCCGATGCTGGACGAGATCTTCACGTAGTCCGGCGGCGTCTGCTCCACCACGATCGGCTTCTTCGTCAGCGCGACCTGGCCGACGAGCGACTGGCCCAGCTCGAACTCCCTCGGCACCGAGCCGTCCTCCTGGTGCCCGTAGGACGCGATGAGGCCGAGCTTGCGGTCCTCGGTCAGGAAGAACGTGCCGTGCTGCGCGCCGACCAGCGGCGCCAGCTCGTTCATGATCAGGCACGCGACCGCGCCCAGGTCGCGGTGGCCCTGCATGAGACCGGAGATGCGGGCCAGGTTCGTGTTGAGCCAGGCCTGCTCCTGGTTCGCCAGCGTCGTTTCGCGCAGCGACTGGACCATCGCGTTGATGTTGTCCTTGAGCTCGGCCACCTCACCCTGCGCCTCGACGGAGATGGACCGCGTGAGGTCGCCGGTCGCGACCGCGCTGGTGACCTCCGCGATGGCGCGCACCTGGCGGGTCAGGTTGCCCGCGAGGCCGTTCACGTTCTCCGTGAGGCGCTTCCACGTGCCGGACACGCCCTCGACCTCGGCCTGGCCGCCGAGCCGTCCCTCGGACCCCACCTCGCGCGCCACGCGGGTGACCTCCGCGGCGAACGCGGACAGCTGGTCGACCATCGTGTTGATCGTCGTCTTGAGCTCGAGGATCTCGCCGCGCGCGTCGACGTCGATCTTCTTCGTCAGGTCGCCCTGCGCCACCGCCGTCGTGACCTGGGCGATCGAGCGCACCTGGCTGGTCAGGTTGTGCGCCATGGAGTTGACGTTGTCCGTGAGGTCCTTCCAGGTGCCCGCCACGTTCGGCACCCGTGCTTGGCCGCCGAGGATGCCCTCGGTGCCGACCTCGCGCGCCATGCGGGTGACCTCGTCCGCGAACGCGGACAGCGTGTCGACCATGGTGTTGATCGTCTGCGCCAGCGCGGCGACCTCGCCCTTGGCCTCGACGTCGATCTTCTGCGAGAGGTCGCCCTTCGCCACGGCCGTCGCGACCTGGGCGATCGAGCGGACCTGGCTGGTCAGCTTGGACGCCATCACGTTGACGTTGTCGGTCAGGTCCTTCCACGTGCCGGACACGCCGCGCACGGTCGCCTGGCCGCCCAGCCGTCCCTCGGACCCCACCTCGCGGGCCACGCGGGTGACCTCGTCCGCGAACGCGGACAGCTGGTCGACCATCGTGTTGATGGTGTCCTTGAGCTCCAGGATCTCGCCGCGCGCGTCGACCCGGATCTTCTGCGTCAGGTCGCCCTTCGCGACCGCGGTCGTCACCTGGGCGATCGACCGCACCTGGTCGGTGAGGTTGTCCGCCATGAAGTTCACCGACTCGGTGAGGTCCTTCCAGGTGCCGGACACGCCCTTCACGTCCGCCTGGCCGCCGAGGCGGCCGTCCGTGCCGACCTCGCGGGCGACGCGGGTGACCTCGTCGGCGAACGAGGAGAGCTGGTCGACCATGATGTTGATGGTGTTCTTCAGTTCGAGGATCTCGCCGCGGGCGTCGACGGTGATCTTCTGGGTCAGGTCGCCGCGGGCCACGGCCGTCGCGACCTGGGCGATGGAGCGGACCTGCGCGGTCAGGTTGCCGGCCATGAAGTTCACCGACGTCGTGAGGTCGCGCCACGTGCCCGCGACGCCGGGGACCTGCGCCTGACCACCGAGCGCGCCGTCCGTGCCGACCTCGCGGGCGACGCGGGTGACCTCGTCGGCGAACGAGGAGAGCTGGTCGACCATCGTGTTGATGGTGTTCTTGAGCTCGAGGATCTCGCCGCGGGCGTCGACGGTGATCTTCTGGGTCAGGTCGCCCTTCGCGACCGCCGTGGTCACCTGGGCGATGTTGCGGACCTGGTCGGTGAGGTTGCCCGCCATGAAGTTCACCGACGCCGTCAGGTCGCGCCACGTGCCCGCGACGCCCGGCACCTCGGCCTGGCCGCCGAGCCGTCCCTCGGAACCCACCTCGCGCGCGACACGCGTGACCTCGTCGCCGAACGCCGACAGCTGGTCGACCATCGTGTTGATGGTGATCTTCAGCTCGAGCATCTCGCCCTTGACGTCCACGGTGATCTTCTGCGAGAGGTCGCCCTTCGCCACCGCCGTCGCGACCTGCGCGATGTCGCGCACCTGGTCGGTCAGGTTGCCCGCCATGGCGTTCACCGAGTCGGTCAGGTCCTTCCACGTGCCGGACACGCCCGGCACCACGGCCTGACCGCCCAGCTTGCCCTCCGTGCCGACCTCGCGGGCCACGCGGGTGACCTCGGAGGTGAACCGGGCGAGCTGGTCGACCATGCCGTTGAAGACGGTCGCCATCTCGTCCATCAGCACGTCGTCGACCTGGGGCAGCCGGGTGCTGAAATCACCGTCGCGGACGGCCTTCAGACCACCCAGCAGCTGCTGGAGCCGGTCAGGAGCCTGTTGAGTTCTCTCCGCCATGAGACCGTTCTCCTCGAGATCAACCGCTGGGTATCCAGAACTCGACCGTCGTGCCGTCCAGTTCCGTGCTGCTCAGCGTGAGCCTGCCCCCGACCGCTTCCGCGCGCTCGCGCATGTCGACCAGCCCCAGGTGGCCCGGCCTGCCGGCGCTGACGAACGCGTCGTCCATGCCGATGCCGTTGTCCGACACGCACACCAGCACCCCGCCGTCCACAGCGGACAGGTCGACGTGCACCACGCTCGCCTGCGCGTGCTTGTAGACGTTCGCGAGCGCCTCCTGGACGATCCGGAAGATCGCCACGGCCGCGTCGTCGGACGGGCTGATGTCGTCGGACCGGACCACCGGCGCGATCGTCGATCCCGCGAACGCGTACTCGGCGTGGTCGCGGATCGCGGGGATGAGTCCCTGCCGGTCCAGCCGGGGCGGCCGCAGGCGGAACACGAGTCCGCGCAGCCTGCCGATGGCCTCCTGGAGCGTCTCGTTCAGCGCGTCCGCTTTGTACCTCTGCTCGGGCGGCACCACGGGGGTCAGCATCTGCAGCCGCATCCCGATCGCCACCATGGACTGGATCGTGTCGTCGTGCAGGTCCCACGAGATGCGCTGCCGCTCGGTCTCCTGCGCGTCCGCGATCCGCACGAGCAGCCTGCGCCGCTCGTCGAGCGCGAGGCTCAGATCCTGGGTGATCTTGCCGAACCCGCGCAGCACGCCGTCGTCGTCGTGCAGCGCGGTGATCGTCGCGCGCGCCCAGAAACGGGAGCCGTCGCGGCGGACCCGCCAGCCCTCGTCCTCGGCGTGACCGCGCTCGGCGGCGATCCTCAGGTGCCGGTCCGGTGCGCCGTCCGCGATCCGCTCCGGCGGGTAGAACACCGAGAAGTGCCTGCCGACGATCTCGGCCGCCGAGTAGCCCTTGATCTGCTCAGCGCCCTGGTTCCACGTCGTGACCAGGCCTTCCGGCGACAGGGCGTAGATGGCGTACTCGTGCACCGACTGGACCATGAGGCGAAAGAGGGCCTCTTCGTACGGGGTGTCCGGTGTGCTCATGGAAGGGTGGTCATTCCGGTGAGGCGACGCGGAGGATCGCGGTCACGAGCTCGTCGAGGTTGTTGGACTTGAGCACGAGACCGTCGCCGCCCTCGGCGTCGATCCGCGCGACGGTGTCGTGGTCGGCGCTCGCGGTGGTGACCAGCACGGCGACGCCCGGCGCCGCGGCCTTGATCGACCTGATCGCGCCGATGCCGTCGCCGTCGGGCAGCCTGCGGTCGAGCACGACGACGTCCGGGTGCAGGCGCTTGACGACGACGCGCGCCTCCTCGATGGAGCGGGCGCGCGTCACCACATCAGCCTCGGGGACGTCCTCGAACCACGCCTGGACGGCCTCGGCGAGCAGGTCGTGGTCCTCCACGAGAACCACCCGGACGGCAGCGTTCACTTCCAGCCCCCTCGGACGGCGGGTGGCGGAGTCGGCACTCAGTGTGCCACGTGAGAGCGTTGCAGACCCCTGCGCCAACCGGTTGGACCTTCCACGCCCGGTGCGCATGTTTCGTACCATTGAGGGACGGCCCGAATCGCGCGGGCGCGCGAGAGGAGGTCGCGACATGGCGGAACCGTACGTCGTCCGGTACGTCGGCGGTCCTCTCGACGGCAGGGTGGACTCACTGCCCTCACCACCGGAGGACCCGAAGTCCACGATCACGCACGTGCATTTGCACGGCGGTCCCAAGATCGTGCACCACTACGACCTCTCCTACGCGGTCGAATACGGATGCGAATACCGCTTGCGTTCAGAGGACTGAGCACGGCTCGGTTTCGAAACTCACCGTGGACAGTTGGCAACACGCCGTTTACCGTTCTCATGTGAGAGCGCTCTCACACCGTTGTGGGAGCGTATCCACTGGAGGCTTCCGTGCGGTTTCCCCGTCCCCGGTTCACGGCATTCGTCGCCGCCGTCGCCGCTGCCGCCGCGATTCCGCTCGTGCTACCCGCCTCCGCGGGTGCCGTGGTGGTCGGCTCGGGCAGCTACGCCACCACCAGACCGGCGGGCACGGTCGGCCCCTCGAACAACGTCGGCCAGCCGGTCACGCCCAAGCTGACCGCGCGCGCGGCCGCGTCCGGCCGGGCCGTGCCCACCAACGACTGGTGGTCGTCGCTCGTCTGGCAGCGCTACCCGGCGAACACCCACTCCGAGAACATGTACCCCAACCCGTTCACCGCGCACGCCGCGGCGCAGGGGCTCGGGGTCGGCTACACCACGGCGCCGACGGTCACCGGCGACGGCCGGATGTACGAGATGCTGCACCGCGACGAGCTGTTCATCGGCATCAGCGGGCTGAACGCGCCGCGCACCGAGGTCGACAACTGGTCGGACTGGACGGTGACTCCACAGTGGAGCGACGGTGCGCGGACGTTGCGCACCACCATCGGCCACGGCCTGCCGTTCATCTACGCCGAGGCGACCGGTGGTCCGGCGCGGGTCGGCTTCAACGCACCCACCACGGTGTGGCACAACGCCCCCGGCGTGCTCGGCGTGACCGTCAACGGCCACGAGTACGCGATCTTCTCGCCGAGCGCGTGGTCGCTCGTGGGCACCGCGGAGGCCACGTCGAACGCGGCGTTCTTCTCCGTCGCGGTGCTGCCGTCGCGTGACGCGCTGCCGCTCTTCCAGAAGTACGCGTTCTCGTTCGTCACCGACACCAAGGTCGCCTGGTCCTACGACTCGGCCGCCGCGCGGATGACCGCCACCTACACGGCCACGACGGTCGCGCGGCAGGGCACGCAGACCGGCACGCTCCAGGCGCTGTACCGGCACCAGTGGCTGAACTCGACCGACGCGACGACCGCGTACCGCTACACCTCGGCCCGCGGCGAGATGCGGCTGCGCGAGGGCGCGACCTTCACCACCCGCAGCACGTTCAACGGCGTCCTGCCCGCCCTACCCCTGTCGCCGGGCGCCGACGCCAACCGTTTGCGGGCGGGGATCGACCAGGTGCTCGCCGAGGCGGACCCGTTCAAGGGCGCCGCGGACACGTACTGGACCGGCAAGGCGTTGTGGCGACTGGCCGCGCTCGCCCGCGTCGCCAACCAGATCGGCTACACGGGTGCGCGCGACCGGCTGATCACGCTGGTGCGCGACCGGCTCACCGACTGGCTCACCGCCGCCGACGGCGAGAACGGGCGGATGTTCGCCTACGACTCCACCTGGGACACGCTGATCGGCTACCCCGCCTCGTACGGCTCGGACGCCGAGCTCAACGACCACCACTTCCACTACGGCTACTACGTCCTGGCCGCGTCGGTGGTCGCGCAGCACGACGCCGCGTGGGCGTCCGACGCGCGCTTCGGCGGCATGGTCAAGCTGCTCGCCAAGGACGGCAACAACTACGACCGCGGCGAGACGCGGTTCCCGTTCCTGCGCATGTTCGACGCGTACGCCGGTCAGGGCTGGGCCTCCGGGCACTCGGGCTTCGCGCACGGCAACAACGAGGAGTCCTCGTCCGAGGGCATGATGTTCGCGACCGCGGCCGTCCTGTTCGGCGAGGCGGTCGGCGACAACTCGTTGCGCGACGCGGGCATCTACCTCTACACGACCCAGCAGGCCGCGATCGGCCAGTACTGGTTCGACAAGGACAACGCCGTCTTCCCGCCCGCCTTCCAGCACGACACGGTCGGCATCGTCTGGGGCGCGGGCGCCACGTACGGCACCTGGTGGACCGCCAACCCCGAGGAGATCCACGGCATCAACATGCTGCCGATCACCGGCGGCTCGCTCTACCACGCGGCGTGGAAGGCCGACATCACCCAGAACATCACCGAGCTCCGCGCCAACAACGGCGGGACCGAGCAGGAGTGGGCCGACGTCATCTGGTCGTTCCTCGGACTCGCCGACCCCGCGCAGGCGCTCAGCCGCTACGGCGCGGGCGTCGAACCCGAGTGGGGCGACTCGCGGGCGCACACCTACCACTGGCTCACCTCGCTCGACCGGTTCGGCACCCCGGACACGACCGTCACAGCCGACGTGCCGACGCACGCCGTGCTGACGAAGAACGGCGCGCGCACCTACGTCGCCTACAACGCCCGGCCCGCCGCGGTCACCGTGCGGTTCTCCGACGGGCAGACGTTGTCCGTGCCCGCGTCCTCGACGGCGTGGCGCGGTGCGGCGGGCACGGGCGTCGACTCCGGGACCGGGGGAACGCCGCCGACGACCACCACCACTACAACGACCACCACGACGACCACGACTCCGCCGACGACCACGACCACCACCTCACCGCCGGGCGGCCGCAACGCCTTCGCCGCCATCGAGGCCGAGTCGTTCGACCAGCAGAACGGTGTGACGAAGCAGGGCACGTACATCGCGTCGATCGCCAACGGCGACTGGGCGTTGTTCCGCGGCGTGAACTTCGGTTCGGCGACGGCGCGGCAGTTCAGCGCACGGATCGCCAGCGGCGCGGCCGGCGGGGTGAGCGGCCTGGTCGAGGTCAGGACCGGCAGTCCGACCGGGCAGGTGCTCGGGTCGTTCGCCCTGGCCAACACCGGCGGCTGGGAGGCATGGCGCACCGTGCCCGGCAACGTCTCCGCGCTCACCGGCACCCAGGACGTCTACCTCACCTTCACCAGTGGCCAACCGGCCGACTTCGTCACCGTCGACTGGTTCACGTTCGGGCAGTAGTCCGCCGCTCGCGACAGCATGAGAGGAGATCCAATGCACGTGAAGGTACGCGCAACGATCGGTGCGGCGGCGGTGGCCGCGGCGGTCGCCGTGACCGGACTGATCATCTCGTACGAGCCGGTCAACGCGTCGAAGGTGTCCCACGCGGGACACGGGTTCGCCTACAGCCCGGAACAGGCGAAGGCGATCGTGGAACAGCAGCAGATCGGGATCTCGGCCTACGGGTCCGAGTTCCGGGTGACCTGCGCGGCCAGCCACCGCAGGCAGGACGACCCGATCGTCTTCCAGAACCAGGCGGGCGTGTCGCACATGCACGAGTTCTTCGGCAACCGCAGCACGAACGCGAACTCGACGCTGACGTCGCTGAAGGCGGCCACGACCAACTGCAACCCGGTGTCCGACAAGTCCGCGTACTGGGTGCCCACCCTGTACAAGAACGGCCAGGCCATCGCGCCGGACTCGGTGACGATGTACTACCAGGGCATCCAGCCGCAGAACGCCACGGCGTTCCCGCAGGGCCTGCGGTACGTGGTCGGCAACTCCAAGGCGACGAGCCCGAACGACAACCCGGCCGCGCGGTGGTCCTGCACCACGCAGTCGCCGTCCGACCGGAACTTCCTGAACTGCCCGCCCGGCACCAAGGTGGAGACCTACCTGGACTTCCCGACGTGCTGGAACGGCAGGGACCTCGACTCGGCCAACCACCGCGACCACATGGCGTTCGCGCTGGGGCAGACCTGCCCGAGCACGCACCCCGTGGTCATGCCGAGGCTCGAGTTCCTGCTCACCTACCCGGTCAACGGAACCGGTCTCTCGCTCGGCGGGACGATCAACGGCGTCAACGTGACGTCCGCACCCGGCTACACGTTCCACGGTGACTTCATGAACGCGTGGGACCAGGCCGAGCTGCAGCGTCGAGTGACGAACTGCCTCAACACCGGCCGCAAGTGCGGCACGGACGGCAACCCGGTCTAGTTCGTTCCACCTCGGTTCGTTACACCGCCGTCCATTCCGGACTACCCGGGGTGGACGGCGGTGGCATGATTCCACGATGCACCGGATTCTGCTGGCGGTCGTGATCGCGGCGGTGGCGTTGTCCGCCGTGCGGCCGCACAGCTGGTTCACCTGGCTGCTGGAGGTCGCACCGATCCTCGTCGGCGTGCCGCTGCTCGTGCTGACGCACCGGCGATTCCGGTTGTCCACACTCGTGTACCTGCTGCTGACGTTCCACGCGCTGGTGCTCGCGCTCGGCGCGCACTACACCTACGCGCAGGTGCCGATCGGGTTCTGGGGCGACCTCGACCGCAACTGGTACGACCGCTTCGCCCACTTCGTGCAGGGCTTCGTACCCGCGGTGCTGGCGCGTGAGATCCTGTTGCGCCGCACGCCGCTGCGGCCCGGCGGCTGGACGTTCACGTTGGTCACCGCGGTGTGCCTCGCGTTCAGCGCTGTCTACGAGTTGATCGAGTGGCTCGGAGCCGTGCTCGCGGGGGAGGCGGCGACGGATTTCCTGGGCACGCAAGGGGATGTGTGGGACACCCAGTGGGACATGTTCCTCGCGTTGTGCGGTGCGCTGGCCGCCCAGTTGATCTTGTCGCGGAGGCATGACCGAGAATTGTCGGTGCTGTAGTGCAAGCTGAACCTCGTCGCGTACTGATTTGGCTTGGAGGGGTGTGGACATGGCGAAGAGGAGCGGGTTGTCGGCGGAGGACGTCGACGGCCTGCGTGCCCAGCTCGCGGAGGGCGGGCACCCCCTCGTGTGGTTCACCGCCGCCGCGGTGGGCATGGAGGCGGGCAAGTCGGCGAAGGTGCTGGCGTTCACCGAGCCGGAGGAGGGCGACTTCATCCAGGTGCGGCCGACCGGGTCGAAGGACGAGATCTCCTTCTCACCGGCCGAGCTGACGTGCGAGAAGCCGCCGCCGCGCAGGAAGGCACCCGTGGCGAAACCGGCGCCGGAGCCGAAACCGCAGGAGACTGTCGTCGAGTATCCCTACGTCCCGGAGGTTCCGGTGAAGACCGAGCCGAAGCCGAAACCCGTCGCACCCAAGGCGGAACCGCCCGCGCCGCCCGCGCGGCCCGCCAGGAAGCCGGCTTCGAAGGCACCGGACGTGACCGTGACGCTGGTGTCGACGGCGGAGGGGGAGTGGACCGTCGAGGTGTTGCAGGGCACCAGGAAGACGGTGCGCCCGGTGTCCGTCGCGCCGGCCGCGGTGGCGCAGGCGGCGAAGCTGATCCACCCCGAGGTGTCCGAGATCGTCGAGGGCGTGCTGAGCGCCGCTCGGGCGCAGCAGTTGGCGCGGGTGGAGCAGTTGCGCGCGGAGCTGGAGGCCGCGCAGAAGGCTCTGGACGACCTCGGGGCGTAGTGCTCGGAGCCGAACGGCGCATTCGTATTTCCTATGTATCACAACGGTTTCCGCTCAATCTGAGAGGTGTGGGGCACCCGAATGCCCCACACCTCGTTGATCGGATTGAGGGGGATTGGATGTATCGAAGAACGATCTTGGGTCTGGCCGCCGCGTTAGGGCTCGTGGCGGCCGCGACCGGACCGGTGGTGGCGGCTCCCGCGTCGCCGTCGCCGTTGTCCTTCGTGTCCCAGCTCGACCTCGAGTGCTTCAAGACCGACCCCTACACACCACCGCCGACCGTCATCAAGACGACCCACCTCAACCCCGTGCTGGTGCAGGCGGGTCTGCCGCCCGAGGTCGTCAAGCTCGGCAACCGGGAACAGCTGTGCGTCCCGGTGGACAAGAACTACCGGACACCGACGCCGGACGCCTTCAACTGGGTGCGGTTCGTCGACCTGTCCTGCTACCGGATCGAGGGGCAGCAGGTCGGCTTCCCGCTGAAGCTCGACCACCTCAACCCGGTGCTGCGCGACATGGGCGTGCCCGGCAACATCGTCAAGCTGGACCGGCCGGAGCAGCTGTGCGTTCCGGTCATCAAGAACAACGTCGTGCCGCCGGCCGAGGTGCTGCGCCTCGTGCGGTTCATCGACCTCAAGTGCTACTCCGCGCCGCCGCCGAAGGAGCTCGGCGTCGGTCTGGTGCTGAGGCAGCTGAACCCGGTGCTGGCGAACCAGCCGCCGCGGTTCGTGAAGGTCAGGGAGAACCGGCAACTCTGCGTGCCCGTGCGCAAGAACGACCAGCCGATCCCACCTGATGTGCTGAACGTCGTCCAGTGGATCGATCTGCAGAGGTACGACATCACCGCGCCGACGTTCCCGACGCCGGTGTCGTTGACGTTGCGGCACATCAACCCCGCTCTGGTGAACCTGCCCGCGGAACCGGTGCGGATCTTCGCATCGAACCAGCTGGCGCTTCCGGTGGCGAAGAACGGCAAGGTGCCGCCGGGCTGAGTGATCGGGCCGCGTTGACGTACTGCTACGACTGATGGTTTCCGCTCAGCGATCGGGTGATGGGGGTTCCCACGCCTTGTGTCACGGCGGACCGTGGGGATCGGATGTCCGGTCGAACACGGGAGGCCCCAGATGGTTGAGATCACGGTCGCGGAGACGGCTCACATGGGCGGCTGCGGCTGCTGCTCCGGATGCACGGGGCCGGGGTGCGGCTGTTGTTCGAGCTGCTAGACCGTCAGGGTTTGCATGAGGGGAGCTTCCCCAGCGCTGACCGCTGGGAAAGCTCCCCTCATGGCGTCTGTCACGGCGGGCAGACGGTGCCGTTGGTCGGGACCTTGGCGTCGATGAGGTAGTCGCGCGCGGCGTTGGTGGCGCACGGAGACTGCGCGAGCGCGCCGTGCCCGCTGCCCTGCCAGCCCAGCAGCACGCCACCGGGCAGGCGCTGCGCGGCGCGTTCCGTGCCGGGCGCGGGCGTCACCGGGTCGTCGGCCGTGCTGAGCACGAGGATGGGCGGCGCGCTCTTCAGCGGGTCCTGGCGCTGCAGCTGCGGCACCGGGAAAGGCCCGCAGCGCAACAACATCCGCGCGAACAGGGCGCCGAACATCTTGTGCTTGTCCTGCCAGTCCTTGGAGAGCCCGGCGACCCGGTCCGGCGGGATGCGCGTCGCGGTGTCGTTGCACCCGGTCACCATGCCCGCGTCGAGGCGCGGCGGGTTCTCGTCGAGCTCGCTCACCAGCGGGTCGAGCAACGCGTTCAGGCCGCTGCCGTCACCGGCGCGCGCCTTCACGATCGCGTCGGACAGCGCGGGCCAGCGCGAGCGTTCCGAGAGGCCGGCGAGGATCGCGTGCAGCGCGGAACCCGGCGTCAGGTCGATGGTCGCGCCGCGGATCGGCGTGGTGCGCAGCTGGCCGATCAACGCGGTGACGTCCTCGCGCGGGTTGGCCAGTCCGCAGGAGCGGGCGGTGCAGTCGCGGGCGAACGCGTCGAGCGTCTGCTCGGCCGACGCGGCGCGGGACTCCAGCACGCCGACCGAGTCGAGCGTCGGGTCGGGCGCGCCGTCGAGCACCATGCGGCCGATCTTGGTGGGGAAGCGGTTGGCGTAGGTCGTGAGCACCTTCGAGCCGTCGCCGAAGCCGATGGCGTTGAGCCGCTTCACGGCGAGGTGCTCGCGGAGCCGTTCGAGGTCGGCCGCGGCGCGCCAGCTGTCCAGCGCGGTGAGCCGGTTCTCCAGGTCGAGCACGCACTCCTGCGCGGCCTCGCCGACGGACACCACGAGGTCCGACTGCTCGGCGGCGGCCGGGTCGTACTCGACGATCTGCGCGCGCGTCTCGGCCGGGATGCACTGCACGCCGTCGGAACGCCCGGTGCCGCGGCGGTCCATGCCGATGAGCGTGTACGTGCTCAGCACCTCGGGCGGCAGCGACGCGGCGAGCCGCGCGGCCTTCAACGTGCCGGGCTCGCCGTCCGGGTCGCCGATGACCACGAGCGGGTTGCGGCCCGTGCCGACGCGCAGCAGCGAGACGCCGATCGTGCCGCGGCCGGGCCTGCCGGGTGAGTCGAGGATCACCGACATCCGGGAGCACTGGTATTCGACGTCACCGGCCGGGGCCGTCGGGCCCATGCGCTCCTTGGTGGCGTCCGTGCACGGCGACCACTGGAGGATCGACTCCTCGCGGAACTCCTCCAGCGGCGGAACCGGCTGCGGCCCGGCGAGCTGCGTCGCGTCGAGCGGCTGGTTGTCCTCGCCTCTGACCGCGATGACCGGCCGGTCGGAGGGGCCGGCGCTGCACCCCGCGAGCACGCTCACCGCCAGCAGGACCATGGCAGCGCGACGCACGGGTTTCCTCACTCTCGATCGGGCTTCTCGGGGTGTGAGATTCCCACGTGAAAGGTGAGACGGCCGTGAGTCAAGATGGACCTCATGGTCATGGCTCACGCCTCGCCGGTCTCCGGTCCGGCCCCCGTACGCGGCTCGTCGGTCGCCGCTCGCGCACTGGGCGCGATCCCGCCGCCGGCGCTCGTGCTGCTGGGCATCGTGAGCGTCCAGGTGGGTGCCGCGTTCGCGAAGCAGCTCTTCGGCGTCGCCGGTTCAGCGGGCACCGTGACCCTGCGTCTGGTGTTCGCCGCCGTGATCCTGCTGGCGGTCTGGCGGCCGACGCTCCGGCTGCCGCTGCGCACCTACGCGGTGATCATCGCGTACGGCGTGGTGCTCGGATCGATGAACCTGTTCTTCTACCAGTCGCTCGAACGCATCCCGCTCGGCGCCGCGGTGACCATCGAGTTCCTCGGCCCGCTCGCCGTGGCCGTGTTCGGGTCGCGCCGCTGGCTGGACGGCGTGTGGGCGCTGCTGGCCGCGTCCGGCGTGCTGCTGCTGGCCCGCGCGGACGGCGGTCTGCTGTGGAGCGGTGTGCTGTTCGCGCTGGCCGCGGCTGCCTGCTGGGCGGCCTACATCCTGCTGGCGGCCAAGCTGGGCAGCGCGACGTCCGACGGCCAGGGCCTGGCGCTGGCGATGGTGTTCGGCACGCTGGTGGCACTGCCGTTCGGCGTCGGCTCCGCGGGGATGGCGCTGCTCGACCCGGTCGTGCTGGTGGTCGGCCTCCTGGTGGCGCTGATGTCGTCCGTCGTGCCCTACTCGCTGGAGCTGGAGGCGCTGCGGAAGATCCCGCCGCGCGTGTTCGGGATCCTGATGTCCATGGAGCCCGCGGTGGCCGCGCTCGCCGGGTTGGTGCTGCTCGGGGAGCAGCTGCGGCCCCTCCAGTGGGTCGCGGTGTGCTGCGTGGTGATCGCCTCCGTCGGGGCGACCCGGAGCGCGAGACCGGACGTCTGACCCTGTGGGAACCAAGAGGCGCGGTCCGGACGGCAGGAGATCGGCGCTCTTGACCTCGGCTGGTTGACGAGATCGTCGGCCGCGCCCGGCGGGCGCACCTGGACGCGGAGCTGTCGACTGTTGACAGCGCCAGGCGGGCCGAGGGGTGCGCTGTCGACTGTCGACAGCGGCAACGCAGGACACGCCGACCTTGTGAGTGGGCTGTCGACTGTTGACACCAGCGGCGCATGACAGGCGGGTTGCAGGGGCGCGCTGTCGACAGTTGACACCGGTCGTCCGCATCAGGCAGGTGACTCCGGCTGGCGAGCTGGTCGTCACCGATCTCCGGTGACCGCTCAGGCGTCCTTGGCCTTCAGCTCACCGCGCAACACCGCGGCCACGTCGTAGCGCGCCGGGATGTCGAGCTGGTCGTACTTGCACGACTCGGGCTCGCGGTCCGGCCGCCACCGCGCGAACTGCCCGTTGTGCCGCAGCCGAACCGGGTGCTCGCCCTCGGTCTGCGTGTAGTGGATCTCCAGCACGCGCTCGGGCCGCAACGGCACGTACTCGGCCTGCGCGCTGCGCCACCGGTTGATCTCGCCGGGGATGCGCTGGCCGGGCTGCGGTGCCGCCCACGGGTGGTCGTCCGTGGTGATCAACCCCGCCAGCTCAGCCGCGAGAGCGCGGCGTTCGGCCGCCTTGAAGGAGCCGACGACGCCGATGTGGTGCAGGAGGCCGTTGTCGTCGTAGAGGCCGAGCAGCAGTGAGCCGACGGCGGTGCCCGGCTCGGTGTCCTTGTGCCAGCGCAGGCCGGCGACGACGGCGTCGGCGGTGCGGGCGTGCTTCACTTTGATCATGGTGCGCTTGCCCGGCGTGTACGGGCCGTCGGCGGGCTTGCCCATCACGCCGTCCAGGCCCGCGCCCTCGAACAGGGTGAACCACTCGCGTGCCAGTTCCGGGGACGTCGTCGCCGGGGTGACGTGCAGAGAACCCAGAGCCAGCAGCTCGGCGCGGCGGGTCGTGGTGGGCTCGTCGAGCAGCACCCGGTCGCCCAGTGCGAGCAGGTCGAACGCCACGAACGTCGCGGGCGTCTCCTCGGACAGCAGCGTCACGCGCGAGGCCGCGGGGTGGATGCGCTGGCCCAGCGCGTCGAAGTCGAGCTCGTCGTTGTGGGCGACGACCAGCTCGCCGTCGACGACCACCCGCGGCGGCAGGAGGCGGCGCATCTCCTCCTCGACCTCGGGGAAGTAGCGGTTCAGCGGCTTGCCGCTGCGGGACTGGAGCACGACTTCGTCGCCGTCGCGGAACACGACGCAGCGGAAGCCGTCCCACTTCGGCTCGAACAGCAGGCCGTCGTCGTCCGGGATCGCGTCGACGGCGGAGGCGAGCATCGGCTGCAGGGGTGGGGTCAGTGGCAGGTCCACGGCCCCATCCTGCCTCCTCAGCTGGAATCACGCCCGGATTCACGCCGCTGGTAGCGCAGCATCAGCACGTCCGCGTCGTGCAGCACGGACCGCAGCTCCAGCGAACGCGGCGCGGTGACCATCGGCCCGTGCGCGATGCGTTCCGCGTCGCCGACGGCCAGCTGCGGCGACAGGGTCAGGTTCAGCTCGTCGACCAGGTCGTCGGCGACCAGCCTGCCGAACAGGGTGGGCCCGCCCTCGCAGTTGACGTGTCGCAGGCCGCGCGAGGCCAGCTCGTCCAGCGCGCGGCGCAGGTCGACGGACGTCTCGCCGGCGACGATCACCTCGGCTCCCGCCGCCTTCAACGCGGCGTGGTCGGCCTGAGCGGTGGTGATGACGATCGGCGGCACGTGGGTGTCGGTGAACAGCGGCAGGTCCGGCGACAGCGAGCCCCGCGCGGTGACGACCGCGATCGGCGGGACGGGGCGCCCGTCGACCGGCCGCACACCGCGGTAGGCCTCGACGATCACCGTCCCCGCGCCGACGAGCACCACGTCGCACAGCGCGCGGCCCAGCATGAAGACCTTCTTGTCCGCCGGGCTGCCGAGACCCTCGGACTTGCCGGACACGGTGACGGCACCGTCCACGCTGGACACGAAGTTCGCCTGCACCCAGCGGCGGTCCGGCGGAAACCGGTACAGCTCGGCGAGCATTGTGTCGGTCATCTCAGGCCGGGCTTCGGGCCACAACATCTGCACGAGCACGACGTTAGGCTGCCCGCATGCGCTTGTCCGACCGCGACCCCCAGGTCGGGGCAGACGAACTGGTCGACGCGATGGTCCCGCCACCTCGGTTCGACGACGTCAGCTTCGACAGCTACATCCCCAACCCGGACGAGCCGAGCCAGGCCGCCGCCGTCAAGGCGTGCCAGGCGTTCGTCGAACGGGTGGGCGCGCGGAAGAAGCGCTGGTCGCTGTTCGGCCGGTCGGAGGACGAGGGCAAGCCCGGCCTGTACCTCGACGGCGGGTTCGGCGTCGGCAAGACGCACCTGCTCGCGTCGATCTGGCACTCGGTGCCCGGCCCCAAGGCGTACGGCACGTTCGTCGAGGTCACGAACCTCGTCGGTGTGCTGGGTTTCGTCGAGGCCGTCAAGCGGCTGAGCGAGCACCGGCTGCTGGCGATCGACGAGTTCGAGCTCGACGACCCCGGCGACACGATGCTCGTCACGCGACTGCTCAAGGAGCTGACGGCGGCCGGCGTGTTCGTCGCGGCGACGTCCAACACGCTGCCGGACAAGCTCGGTGAGGGCCGGTTCGCGGCGGCGGACTTCCTGCGCGAGATCCAGACGGTGTCCGCGAAGTTCGACGTCGTGCGCGTCGACGGCCCCGACTACCGGCACCGCGGCCTGCCCGACGCGCCGCCGCCGATGTCCGACGGCGAGCTGACCACCCGCGCCGAGAGCATGCCGGGCGCCACGCTCGACGACTTCGACGAGCTGTGCGCGGCGCTCGCCCGCATCCACCCGTCGCGCTACGGCAGGCTCGTCGACGGTGTGACGGCCGTGCACCTGCGCGACGTGAAGGCGGCGCCCGACCAGGCCGTCGCGCTGCGGCTCGTGGCGTTCGGCGACCGGCTGTACGACCGGGACGTCCCGGTCGCCGTGTCCGGCCGGCCGCTGTCCGACCTGTTCAGCGAGGAGATGCTGCGCGGCGGTTACCGCAAGAAGTACCTGCGCGCGGTGTCCCGCCTGGTCGCACTGTCACGACCGAGCTAGGTCACGACCGAAGCCAGGTCACGACCAGGCCAGGTCGCGGCCGGCCTTCGCGTACCAGCGGTGCAGCTCGGCGTCGATGCGCTCCGAGTCCTCGGCCGACAGCACCAGCGACGGCTCCTGGTGCGGCCACGACTCGACGATCCGCGCCCGCAGCCCTGACGGCGGGTGGTGCGTCCACATGGACGCTTCCGCGACGACGGACTGCTTGCGCAGCTCGGCGAGGTCGAGCCGGGTCCGGCACTCGACCGCTGCGGCGCGCCACTCGACCACACCCGGATGAGCGCGTCCGGCGGCCCTGGTCCGCCGCTCCGCAGCTTCCACCGCACCGCTGAGGTGGAACGACGCCACCAGGTCGTCCATGAGCGCGACGGTTCCAGCGGTCCCCGCCAGCCGGGCGGCGAGTGCGTCCGCGCAGTACTCGGCCCGCTGGTGGTCGCGCGACGCGATCGCCAGCAGCCCGGCCTGCGTCCACAGGCAGGCCTGCTGGGCCAGCCGCTGCAACGGTCGCAGCAGCGACTCGACGATCTCGAGCGCGATGTTGTCTCGCTCAACCCGGTCAGCGGGCTGCTCGGCTTCACCAGGTCGGCGAGCACACCCGGCGTGGACAACGCGGGCTGCGTGAGCAGGCTCCGCGCCGGGTCCGCGTTCACGAAATGCGCGAACTCGTGGGCCAGCAAGGCCACCCGCTGCTGCGGCGAGAGGATTCCCCACAGCGGCAAACCCAGGCACAACCTGCGGCGACGCCGCAGGCCGAACACTCCTGCAGCCGCGTTGAACTCGTAGTCCAGTGCGACGTGGTGAGGTACCGGCGCGCCCGAAGCGCGTGCGACCCGGTCGATCAACTCGAACAGGGCAGGCGCGTCCGGGCGGTTCACGACCGCCCAGTCGGTCTCCATCCGGCCGATCCGCGGGCGCAACGTCCAGGCGAACGCGACGAGGAGGGTGCCGGGAACGATCCACAGCGAGGGGAAGTCCCGCGCCACGAGGCGCAGTCCGCTTGCCAGCACGACGCCGAGCAGCAGCACCAGCACGGCCGACGCGGCGACGAGCGCGACTCTGGCGGCGGTCCACTCCGGGCGACTCGGCGGACGGCCGGAGTAGGCGGTGAACTGGCGCGCGTTGAGCCGCAACGCGAGCCGTTTCGCGGATTCCCCAGTCACAAGAAGACAGTGTGCCGTGCGTTCGCCGTGGGTATTCGGAATGAGAACTTCCCCCGAGAAAGGCGCCCGATGCTGAGCGATGCCGAACGCCGCTCGCTGGACGAGATCGAGCAGCGGTTGTCCCTTGAAGAACCTGACCTGGTCCGCGCGTTCACGGCCGGCCCCGTGCGCAACCCGTGGATGCACCACATAGTGATGCTCGTGTTCGGCGCGCTGGGCGCGTTGCTGCTCGCGATCGGAGCGCCGGGAATCGGCCTGTTGTGCCTGCTGGTAGCTGGTGCGGCCGCCGTGCTGCAACGTCATCCGCTGCGAATTCGTTAGGCGTTGCCGTCGCGAACCCGCAACGATGTCCCGTTGTGGGCTTCTTGGAGGCGAACGGCCTCGCGTACCGGCTTCCCGACGGACGTGAGTTGTTTCGCGATGTGTCGTTCAAAGTCGGCGGCGGGACGGTGGTCGCGCTCGTCGGCGCGAACGGCGTCGGCAAGTCGACGCTGCTGCGGTTGCTCTCGGGTGAGCTGACCCCGAGGGAGGGCAGCACGCAGGTGCAGGGCGGCATGGGCGTGATGCCCCAGTTCGTCGGCTCGGTGCGCGACGAGTCGACCGTCCGCGACCTCCTGCTCACCGTCGCTCCGGCGCGGCTGCGCAACGCCGCGCGCGAGCTGGACGCCGTCGAGCTCGCGATGATGGAGACCGACGACGAGCCCACCCAGATGCGGTACGCCGAGGCGCTCGTCGCCTGGGGCGAGGCCGGCGGCTACGACGCCGAGGTCCTGTGGGACACGGTGACCGTCGCGGCGCTCGGCATCCCGTTCGAGCGCGCCCGGTTCCGCGAGGTGCGCACGCTGTCCGGCGGCGAGCAGAAGCGGCTGGTGCTGGAGTCGTTGCTGCGCGGCCACGAGCAGGTGCTGCTGCTCGACGAGCCGGACAACTACCTCGACGTGCCGGGCAAGCGCTGGCTGGAGGACCGTCTCAAGGGGACGGACAAGGCCGTGCTGCTCGTCAGTCACGACCGGGAGCTGCTGGCCACCGCGGCGACGCACGTCGTCACCGTCGAGGCGCACAGCGCGTGGACGCACCACGGCTCGTTCGGCACGTGGCACGCCGCGCGCGAGGCCCGCATCGACCGGCTCGCCGAGCAGCACCGCCGCTGGGAGGAGGAGCACCAGCGGCTCAAGGACCTCGTGCGCACGTTGCAGCAGCAGGCGAAGGTCTCCGAGGTCATGGCGGCGAAGTATCGCGTCATGTGCGGACGGCTGGAGCGCTACGAGGAGGCGGGACCACCGCCCGAGCTGCCGTCGGACGAGAAGGTGACGCCCCGGCTGCGCGGCGGCCGCACCGGTGTCCGCGCGATCACGTGCGAGCACCTCGAGCTGACCGGACTGATGAAGCCGTTCGACACGGAGATCTTCTTCGGCGACCGGGTGGCCGTGCTCGGCTCCAACGGCTCCGGCAAGAGCCACTTCCTGCGGCTGCTCGGCGGTGATCCCGTCGCGCACACGGGGAAGTGCCGCCTCGGGGCGCGCGTCGTGCCGGGGTTGTTCGCGCAGACGCACCAGCACCCCGAGTGGATCGGGCGCACCCTCGTCGACATCCTCTGGCACGGCGCCGACAACCGCTCGGGGCGTGATCGCGGCGCGGCGATGAGCGTGCTCTCGCGGTACGGGCTCGGCGCGTCCGGCGACCAGCGGTTCGAGAACCTGTCCGGCGGCCAGCAGGCCAGGTTCCAGGTGCTGCTGCTGGAGCTGTCCGGCGACACGTTGCTGCTGCTGGACGAGCCGACGGACAACCTCGACCTGGCGTCGGCGGAGGCGCTGCAACGCGCGCTGGACGAGTTCGAGGGCACGGTCGTCGCGGTGACGCACGATCGCTGGTTCGCGCGCTCGTTCGACCGCTTCCTGCTGTTCCGCTCGGACGGCGTGGTGTCGGAGGTGGACGAGCCGGTGTGGGACGAGTCGCGCGTTCGCCGCGCCCGTTGAGACATCCAAAGCAACGGTTGATCACCCTGCTGCCGTAGTGACGCCCGGTGTCGTGCTCCGTCAACCTCCGTAGTGGATCAACTACGCGAGGTTGCGGAGCACCCATGCCGAAACTGTCTGTCGCTCTCTCTGGAGCGCTTCTGCTCACCGCGTTCGCCACGCCCGTGGCGTTCGCCGACCCCGTGGCGCTGGAGTGCGTGGGCGCGAAGAGCGCGAAGTACTCGCCCGGTCTCACGCTCGAGCCCCAGGAGCAGGCGATCCTGCTGCACGCGACCTACGCGCCGTGCGCGGGCAACGGCGGCGTCACGTCGGCCACGCAGGTGCATCAGGTGACGAAGAACGCGTCCTGCCTGTCGGTGGGCGAGGCGAACCCCGGCACCGCCGACTTCACCTGGAACATCGGCGAGACCAGCACGTTCACCTACGAGGCGACGGTCGAGCGCCCGGCGGGCCAGCTCGTCACGACCAAACGGGGCACGTTCACGTCCGGCAAGTTCGCCGGTGCCGCCGTCGTCGAGGTCGCGGCGGGCGCGACGCCGAACGTGGCCGAGTGCCTCGCCGGCGGGATCAAGACGATCGACTCCACCATCACGCTGACGATCGTCCAGCAGTAGTTCACCTGCGTGGGCTAGAACTGGCGCGTGCAGGTCGACAACTACTGCGAGCGGCTCGCTCCCGGACTGTGGGGTGAGCCGCTGAACGCGTTCACCAACATCGCGTTCCTGGTGGCCGCGGTGCTGCTGGCGCGCAGGCACGCGCCGCCGAGCGTGCGGGTGCTGCCGGTGCTGCTCGCGCTGGTGGGTCTGGCGAGCCTGTCGTTCCACACCATGGCGACCGAGTTCACCGGCTGGCTCGACACCGGGTTCATCGCCGTGTTCGTCCTCTACTACGTCGTCGGTTACGCGCACTGGTTCCACGGCGTGCGCTGGTCGCTCGCGTGGCTCGCGGCACCGGTGTTCGTCGGTTTCGCGTTCGCGATCGGACTGCTCGTGCGCGTCGGCCCGGCCATCTACCTGCCCGCGTTGCTGGTGATGATCGTGCTGACCGGGCTGGCGGACGGCTACCGCGCGTGGTTCGCCGCCGCCGCGGTCGTGTTTGCCGTGTCGCTCACGCTGCGCACGGTCGACGAGCCGCTGTGCGCGCAGTGGCCTGCCGGCACGCACTTCCTGTGGCACCTGCTGAACGCGGTCGTGCTGTACCTCGTGACCGCCGCGGCGATCACTCGATCAGCGCGGGCAGCGTCCCGTTCTTGACGAGGTCGACCAGCTCGGCGTGGTCGGCCTCGGTCTGGTCGGCGTAGTCGAACGCGTACCGGGCGAACGCCTCGTCGAGGTCGTCGCCGCCGGTGCCCTGGAAGTACCCGGCCAGCAGCCGCGGGTCGACCGACCGGCTGTGCGCCCGCGCCAGCAGTGCGCCCGCGAGGCGGCCGTAGTCGTCGAGGTCGTCGCGCTTGAGCGTGGTCGCGTCGATCTCGCCCTTGCGGTTGCGGAACTGCCGCACGATGTACGGGCGGTCCTCGATCGTCGTCCAGCCGAGCAGGATGTCCGTCTCGGCCTGCACGAGCCGCGCGCCGTGCACGATGCGCTTGCCCTCGTGCTTCGCGGGCTCGGCGGCGAGGAACGGCTCCAGCGCCGAGTGCCGCGCCTCCTTGGCCTGCAGCACCAGTGCCTCGTTGCCGTTGCCGTGCAACAGGATCAGGTAGTTGCGCAGGCCGACGCTGCCGGTGCCGACGACGCGGAACGCCACGTCCGACACGCCGTAGCGCATGATCAGGTTGCGGCGCGACTCGCGCAGCGTGTCCACGTAGGACGGCAGCGAGCCGACGACGGCGTCCCTGGTCTCGTCGGTGACGGTCGTGAACGTGGGCGGGTTCGTGATGAACCGCCACTGCTCGCCGTCGTGCGCCGTCCACTTGGCGGCGAAGCGCGCGCTGGTGTTCTTGCGCGACTTCTCCGCGGCCTTGCTGAAGTCCTTGAGCAGGTCGTCGGCCTTGACCTTGGACAGCACGGACTCGTCGCCGAGCGCGGTCCACGCGTCCATGAACGGGATCTCCGCGAGGTGCCGGATCGCGCTGCGGTACGCGCTCACCGCGTCCTCGGCGGCTTCGCGGCAGCCCTTCTCCGAGACGTCACCGGTGCGCCCGGCGAGCACGAGCGACGTGACGAGCCGCTTGAGGTCCCACTCCCACGGGCCGGGCAGCGTCTCGTCGAAGTCGTTGATGTCCATGACGATCTGGCCCTCGGGCGTGCCGTACAGCCCGAAGTTCGCCGCGTGCGCGTCGCCGCACAGCTGCGCCTCGAGTCCACTCGACACACCGGCGGCGAGGTCGCCTGCCATGAGTCCCGCGCTGCCGCGGAAGAACGCGAACGGGTTCGCCAGCATGCGGCCGATGCGCAACGGGACCAGGTGCTCGAGCCTGCCCTCGTTGCTGATGTTCATGAACTCGAGCACGCTGGGCCGGTCACGTGCCAGGTGCGTCTCGCGGTGCGCCGCGAAGCTCACCTCGTCGCGCAGGGCACGACCCCGTGCGAGGACCTCGTCGGGCTCGGTCCACGTGCCCAGCGCGGCGGCGGCCTGCGCTCGCTTGCGTTCACCCATGCGGATGATTCTGCCTGTGCCGGACGGGCCGTGAAGCCCGTCCGGCACATTTGTGACCTAGCGCGGAGGCCACAACACGCCGTCGCGAGGGGCAGTTCGCGACGTTTGCCCGGAACCGCCTGGCTTGGGTTGTGCTCGTGCGCCCGGCGTGTTCCGCGTTCTGCACCCGAGAGTTGCCTGTTCGGCAACTCCCGAAACTGTCGGTGTGCCGCGATACGCTTGGAGTGGGGACCTCGCGCCCCCCTTGGGGGGTTGTGGGGCCCCCGAATCCGAACGTAGTCGGCAGGTCTGACATTGCGGCGTCTGCGAGCCCGGTCGGACCCGTATCCGCCTGAATTCGAGTCTGGCGCACCCACATCCGCCTGGATACGGGCTTCGCCGGACCCGCACCCGTCTGGATGCGAGCGTGGCGGGGCCTGCACCGTCTGGATGCGAGCTGGCTGGACCTTTGTATTCGCCTGCATGCGCCCGGCCGGACCCGCATCCGTCTGGACGCGGGCTTGGCCGGACCTGTATCCGTCTGGATGCGAGCCCGGCCGGACCCGCATCCGTCTGGACGCGGGCTTGGCCGGACCTTGTATCCGCCTGGATGCGGGCCCGGCCGGACCCGCATCGGTCTGACTGCGAGTCCGGCCGGACCGCATCTGCCTGAATGCGAGCCTGGGCGGCCCGCATCCGCCGGAACTGTCGGTGCCTCGCGATACGCTTGGAGTGGGGCGCCGAGCCCCCTTGGGGGCGCTTGAGACCCCCCGAATCCGAGCCTACGCAGCAGGTCTGACAGTCAGCGGCGTCAACGGCCGAGTACGGCCGCAATCGCCTCGACGCCCATGTCGATCTCGTCACGCGTGATCACCAGCGGGGGAGCGACGCGCAGCGTGGTCGCCTGCGTCTCCTTGCACAGCACGCCCCGCGCGGCCAGCGCCTCGGACGCGACCCGGCCGACCGGGCCGCCCGGCGCGATCTCGACACCGGCCCACAGGCCGCGACCGCGGACCTCGGCGACGCCGCGGCCGACGAGCGAGCCGAGCCGGGTGTGCAGGTAGCCGCCCAGCTCGCGGGAGCGCTCCTGGTACTCGCCGGTCGCCAGCAGGCGGACGACCGCGCGGCCGATGGCGCACGCCAGCGGGTTGCCGCCGAACGTCGAGCCGTGCTCGCCGGGGCGCAGCACGCCCAGCACCGCGCGGCTGCCGACGACCGCGGACACCGGCATGATGCCGCCGCCCAGCGCCTTGCCCAGCGTGTACAGGTCGGCGCGCACGCCCTCGTGGTCGAGCGCGAACAGCTCACCGGTGCGGGCGAGACCGGACTGGATCTCGTCGCAGATCATCAGGACGTTGTGCTCGTCGCACAGGCGGCGGATGCCCGCGAGGTAGCCGGCGGGCGGAACCACGACACCAGCTTCGCCCTGGATGGGCTCGATCAGGACGGCCGCGGTGTTCGGGGTGATCGCCGACGCGATCTCGTCCAGGTTGCCGTACTTCACGACCCGGAAGCCCGGCGTGAACGGGCCGAAGTCCTGGCGCGCGGTCTCGTCGGTCGAGAACGACACGATCGTCGTGGTGCGGCCGTGGAAGTTCGAGCCCGCGACGACGATCTCGGCGGTGCCCGACGGCACGCCCTTCACCTGGTACGCCCACTTGCGTGCGACCTTGATCGCGGACTCGACGGCCTCCGCGCCGGAGTTCATCGCGAGCACCATCTCGGTACCGGTCAGCGTCGCCAGCTCACGGCAGAACAGGCCGAACTGGTCGTGGTGGAACGCGCGGGACGTCAGCGTCACCTTGTTCAGCTGGTCGACGGTCGCGGCGATCAGCTCGGGGTGGCGGTGGCCGAAGTTCAGCGACGAGTACCCGGACAGGAAGTCCAGGTAACGGCGACCCTCGACGTCGGTGACCCAGGCACCCTCGCCCTCCGCGATGACCACCGGCAGCGGGTGGTAGTTGTGGGTGCTCCACTCCTCGTCGAGAGCGACGTACTCAGCACTTGTGGTGGTGTTGTGCTCGGCGATGGCGGTCATGCAACAAGGCTAAGGCCCCGGACGGATGATTTCATCCGTCGGACATTGCATGTTGCCTATGTTTGTTGCACAAATTCACTGATCCGTGGCGATCCGTTGCGCAACAGGCGGACTCGACGGTGTATCGCTACTCTCCGCTGATGGCGAAGAAGTCGGTTCGTGAAGCGCTTCGGTTCACCGCTGACCTGCCCGACGCGGCGGACAGGCCGATCGGTCCCAAGACCAAGAAAGAGGCCGCCGACAGTCTCGCCGAGACCGGTGCGGAGCTCGACGACCTGCAGGAACGGCTCTACGCCGAGCACACCCGCGCGGTGCTGCTCGTGCTGCAGGGCATGGACACCTCCGGCAAGGGCGGCACGATCCGCCACGTCGTCGGGCTGGTGAACCCGCAGGGCGTGCACATCGCGTCGTTCAAGAAACCCACGCCGACCGAACGCAGGCACCACTTCCTGTGGCGCGTCCGCAAGGTCCTGCCGACCGCGGGCCAGCTCGGCGTGTTCGACCGGTCGCACTACGAGGACGTCCTCGTGCCCAAGGTCGAGGGCCTGCTCACCGCCGCCGAGGTCCGCACCCGGTACCGCGAGATCAACGCGTTCGAGAAGGAGCTCGCGGACCAGGGCGTCGCGGTCGTGAAGTGCTTCCTGCACATCTCGCCGGAGGTGCAGAAGGAACGGCTGCTCGCCCGGCTCGACGACCCGACGAAGCTGTGGAAGTACAACCCGCACGACATCGACGTGCGCGCCAAGTTCTCGCAGTACCAGGCCGCCTACCTCGCGGCGCTGAAGAACTGCTCCGCGACGCCCTGGTACGTCGTCCCGTCCGACCGCAAGTGGTACCGCAACTGGGCGGTCGGCAGGCTCGTGCTGGAGACCCTGCGCGACCTCGACCCGCAGTACCCGCCCGCGGCCTACGACCGCGACGCGGAGAAAGCCCGCCTCGTGGACGCCGACCCGTTGCGCTAGACGCAATCTTCGTTGCGCCTCTTGCCCGACCGTAGTGGTCTAGGCCAGTGTGGGCACCGCCGCCGACGAGTGCAGCGGAGGTGCGGACGTGGTTGTGGACCGGCGACGTTTCCTGGGAGCCGTGGGTGTCGGAGCGGGGCTGTTGATGACCGGAGAGATCGCCGAAGCCCAGGAGACTGCGGCGCCTGGCAAGGCCACCAGAAAGGTGTACTTCGGCGCCTACACGACGTGGAGCGGCGGAGCCCAGGGTATCGGCATCGGTGCGTACGACTCGGCCACCGGCCAGCTCACGACCACCGGCGTGATCAAGGGGGTGACCAACCCGTCCTGGGTCGAGGAGTCGCGCGACGGCAGGTTCCTCTACGCCGTCAACGAGACTTCCGACGGCGCCGTCACCGCGATCAACGCCGCCACCGGCAAGGTGATCAACAAGCAGCCGACCGGCGGCGCGGACCCGTGTCACCTCGCGATCGACCCTTCCGGCAAGTTCCTGGTCACCGCGGACTACTCCAGCGGCAGCGTCACCGTCCTCCCGATCCGGCCGGACGGCGGGCTCGGCGCGCGCACGCACCTGGTGAAGCACAAGGGATCCGGCCCCGATCCGGACCGGCAGAAGACCCCGCACGCGCACCAGGTCGTCTTCGACCCGCAGGGCAAGTTCATCGCGGCCGTCGACCTCGGCGCCGACGCGGTCTTCACGTACACGCTGAGTCCGGAAGGCAAGCTGACGCCGGTCAACACCGCGAAGCTCAAGCCGGGCGCCGGACCGCGGCACATCGCGTTCCACCCCAACGGCAAGGTCGCGTACGTCGCCAACGAGCTCGACTCGACGATCGTCGTCTGCGCGTACGACAACGGGAAGCTGACGCCCGGCCAGGTGCTCAAGACCGCGCCGTCCTCGCCGGTGCGCAACTACCCGGCCGAGGTGTTCGTCTCACCGGATGGCCGGTTCGTGTACCTCTCCAACCGCGGTCACGACAGCGTCGCGGTCTTCTCGGTCGACGGTGCGACGCTCAAGCTCGTCGAGACGACCCCGGTCGGAGGCAAGTACCCCCGGCACATCACGCTGGACCCGACCGGGCGATTCCTGTTCGCCGCCAACCAGAACTCCAACCTGGTGACGTCGTTCGCCGTCGACAGCGCGACCGGCAAGTTGAAGGCGGCGGGCACGCCGCTGAAGACCCAGATCCCGGTCTGCGTGACGCCCACACGTCTGGGTTAACCCCCTTCAACCCCACTGTCCACAGTGGTACTCCGGCGGTATGACACTCTTCGCCGCCGCAGTTCTAGTGGGCACACTGCTCGTTCCCACCTCGGTCGCACCGGAGTACGTGGCACTGGGCGACTCGTACGCGTCCGGGGTGGGCGCGGGCGGGACCAAGGGCCCGTGCCGCCGCAGTGACAACGCCTACCCTGCGCTCTACGCCAAGGGCTTCCCCTCGTTCACCTTCGCCGCCTGCACCGGAGCCACGACGGCCGACGTCGTCGGCACCCAGTCGAATAGCCTCACCCCGGCCACGACGCTCGTCACGGTCACCGCCGGCGGCAACGACCTCGGCTTCGTCGACGTCATGACCACCTGCACGCTCAGCGGTGACAAGTCGTGCGTCAAGCGCGTCAAGCGCGCCGAGACCTACATCCACGCGGAGCTCCCGAAGGCGCTCGACGCGACCTACGCGAAGATCAAGCAGCTGGCGCCGAACGCCCGGCTGGTCGTCGTCGGCTACCCGAGGCTGTTCGAGCCGAGCACCGACTGCCGCGCGCTGAGCCCGGCCAAGCGCACCGCCGTCAACGCCGCCGCGGACGTGCTGAACGACGCCACCGCCAAGGCCGCGGCCAACGCGGGTGCCACCTACGTCGACGTCCGCGCGAAGTTCTCCGGCCACGGCGTCTGTTCGGCCAGCCCGTGGATCAACGGCCTCGTCAGCCCGACGTCCCACTCCTACCACCCGAACAAGGCGGGGCAGCAGGGCTACTGGCAGGCCTTGACGGCGGCGGCTCCGTAAGTTCACACTTACCGTTCGTGGAGCCTTACCAAACGGCGCTCGCCGCGCTCGGCGACCCGACCCGCAGGCTGATCTTCGAACGGCTCGCGTCGGGCCCGCTCGCGGTCGGCCAGCTGGCGGACGAGCTCCCGGTGAGCAGGCCGGCGGTGTCCCAGCACCTGAAAGTCCTCAAGGAGGCCCGCCTGGTGCGCGACCGAGCGGTCGGCACCAGGCGCCTCTACAGCGTCGACCCGGTCGGCGTGCGCGCCGTCCGGGACTACATGGACGAGCTGTGGGGACGGGCGCTGGCCAACTTCGCCCGAGTGGTCGAGGAGGAGCAGTGACGGAGACGTTGAGCACCGAGGTGCACCGGTCGGTGACCGTGAACGCCACGCAGGAGCGCGCGTTCGACGTGTTCACCGGCAAGTGGCTGTCCTGGTGGCCGCTCGAACACCACATCGGCGCGACGGAGCTCGCGGACGTCGTGGTCGAGCCGGTCACCGGCGGCCGCTGGTACGAGGTCGGCACCGACGGCACCGAGTGCGACTGGGGTGCCGTGCTGGCGTGGGAGCCGCACGGCCGCATCGTGCTGTCGTGGCACCTCAACGGCGACTGGGAGTACGACCCCGATCCCGCGCACGCCAGCGAGGTCGAGGTGAGGTTCGTCGCCGAGACGCCGGACCGCACGCGCGTCGAGCTGGTGCACCGCAACTTCGAACGTCACGCGCACAAGCCGGACCAGGTGCGCGGCGGTGTCGGCGGCGAGGGCGGCTGGGGCACGATCCTCACCGGCTACGCGGCGGCCTTCGTCTGAGCCGGGCGGAATTGGGTCGGCTCGGCGGGCCTGGGCGTGTGATCATGCGGGCGTGACAGGACTGCGCAGGATCACGGCCACGAGGTACGTGACGCCGTTCCGCGAGGGCGGGTCGTTGCCCGGACTCATCGAGGCCGACGACCTCGGCATGTACGTGCTGAAGTTCCGCGGTGCGGGCCAGGGCGTGAAGGCGCTCGTCGCCGAGATCATCGTCGGCGAGCTGGCCCGCCGCCTCGGCTTCCGCGTTCCGGAGATCGTCCTCGTCGAGCTCGACCCCGAGCTGGCCAGGTCCGAACCCGACCAGGAGGTCCAGGAGCTGATCCGGGCCAGCGGCGGGCTCAACCTCGGCATCGACTACCTGCCCGGCAGCTTCGACTTCAACCCGATCGTGCGCGACCCCGGCACCGAGCTCGCCACGAAGACGCTGTGGCTGGACGCGTTGACGCTCAACGTCGACCGCAGCTGGCGCAACCCGAACATGCTGCTGTGGCACCGCGAACCGTGGCTCATCGACCACGGCGCCGCGTTGTACTTCCACCACTCGTGGAGCCCGGACCGTCCGGCCACCAAGGACTTCCGCTTCGACGCCGCCGACCACACCATGCTGCCCAACGCCGCGAAGCTGTCCGAAGTGGACGCTGAGCTGGCCGCCGCCATCACGCCGGAGCTGATCACCGAGGTGCTCGCGCTGATCCCGGACGAGTGGCTGGCGCCGGACGGCGAGCCGGTGGAGGTCCGTGCCCGGTACGCGGAGTTCTTCGCCTATCGTCTTGCGCACCGCGAGTGGGTCGAGGCTGTGGAGGCCGTGCGTGTCGCACGTGTTTGAGTACGCGCTGCTGCGTGCCGTGCCGCGTCAGGAGCGCGGCGAGTTCATGAACGTCGGCGTCATCGTCTACTGCCCGAGCCTGGACTACCTGTGTGCCAGGACCCATGTGGACGGTGATCGACTGCTCGCGCTCGACCCGGCTTTCGACGTGGAATTGCTCGAATCGAGCTTGAGCCAGCTCACATTCGCGTGTGCCGGGAGCACCGAGGCCGGGCCGGTATCGAAGACCACGCTGGGACAGCGTTTTCGCTGGTTGACGGCACCGCGCAGCACCACGATCCAGACCTCTCCGACGCACACCGGACTGACCGATGACCCGGAGCGGGAACTGAACCGCCTCCACCGCACGCTCGTCCTACTCGACAGGTAGGTTCGCAACCTCCAGGCCGTCACCACGTCTGTAGGTGCAAGTCGAAGATGACGATCGAGATCGGGGTTGGCGAGATATGAGCGCTGGGTACCACCACGGTTACCAGCAACAACAGCGGCGCCCGATGCCGCCCGCGCGACGCAAGAAGCGCAGGCCGGGCCGTGTGATCCTGGTGCTGCTGCTGGTGTTGCTCGTGGGCGCGGGCGCGATGTGGCTCTACGTCGACTCCTCGCTGCGCAGAATCGACGCGCTCACCGAGTACGAGGGCCGTCCGGCCGACACCCCCGGCACGACGTGGTTGCTGGTGGGTTCGGACGCGCGCGACGACCTGACGCAGGAGCAGAAGGACGCGCTGGCCACCGGTGACGCCGCAGGGCGCCGCACGGACACCATCATGATGATGCACGTGCCGGACAACGGTGACGCGAAGCCGACGCTGCTGAGCATCCCGCGCGACTCGCTGGTGTCGATTCCGGGCAACGGCCGCAACAAGATCAACGCGGCGTTCGCGTTCGGCGGGCCGCAGCTGCTCGTGCAGACCGTCGAGGGCGCGACCGGCGTGCGCGTCGACCACTACATGGAGATCGGCTTCGGCGGGTTCGCGGGCATCGTGGACGCCGTCGGCGGCGTCGACATGTGCCTCGACGAGCCCATCAAGGACCCGCTCGCCGGCATCGACCTGCCCGCGGGCTGCCAGGAGCTCGACGGTGCGCAGGCGCTCGGCTTCGTCCGGACCCGCGCGTTCGCGACGGCCGACCTGCAGCGCGTGCAGAACCAGCGCAAGTTCCTCGGCGCGCTGTCCGAGAAGGTCAAGAGCCCGGCCACGCTGCTCAACCCGTTCCGGGGCGTGCCGCTGATGTTCGCGGCCACCGACTCGGTGTCCGTCGGCCAGGACGACCACCTGCACCACCTGGTGTCGATGGGCCTCAACATGAGCGACGCCGTCAACGGCACCGTGCCCGTCGGCGGCACCCCGACGCTCCCCGGTGTCGGCTCGGTCGTCCAGTGGGACAAGGAGAAGGCGTCCGCGTTGTTCGACGCCATCGCCAAGGACCAGCCCGTGCCCGCGGAGCTGCTGGTAGCGAAGTAACTAGTCGGACGCGGGCGCCGCTGCGGCGTCCGCGGAGGCGACACCGGCCTCCTGTGCGATCTCTTCGAGCTCGCGCAGGAGGTCGTCGTATATCGGCGTCAGTGACATCGGGTAACTCCCCCTCTGAAGATCTTCCCCCGTTCAGGTGACGGAGCGTACTCCTCATTACCCCTCTCGATCTCTGGTTAATCACCCACAACTGTGTCTGTCGGCTAACTGTCGGCTAAACACATGTGGTCAGGGCGGGGTGTGTGGGCGCGACACATGTCCACGCTGTGTCGCTTCTCCTAGCGTTGACACCATGACGAGTGTCACAGGTCACACCGCGCTGGTCACCGGAGCCGCCAGCGGCATCGGGCTGGCCACCGCCCGCGCGCTCGCCGCGGCGGGCGCCAAGGTGCACGTCGTCGATCTCAACGGGGACGCGGCCCGGCAGGTCGCGCACGAGATCGGCGGTACGGCGCACGTCGCCGACCTGGCCGCGTTCACGGTCGCGGACCTGCCGTCCGAGGTCGACATCCTGGTCAACAACGCGGGCATGCAGCACGTGGCACCGATCCACGAGTTCCCGCCCGAGGTCTTCTTCCGGATGCAGCAGGTCATGGTGACCGCCGCGTTCGTGCTGACCAGGCACTGCCTGCCGCACATGTACGAGCGCGGCTGGGGCCGCCTGATCCACATCTCGAGCGTGCACGGCCTGCGCGCCAGCGCCTACAAGTCCGCCTACACCGCGGCGAAGCACGCGATCGAGGGCTTCAGCAAGGTCGCCGCGCTGGAGGGCGCGCCGCACGGCGTGACGTCCAACTGCGTCGCGCCCGGCTACGTGCGCACCCCGCTGGTGGAGAACCAGGTGGCGTCCCAGGCGCGCCTGCACGGCCTCGCGGAGGAGGACGTGGTCGGCGAGATCTTCCTGCAGCGGACCGCGATCAAGCGGCTCATCGAGCCGGCCGAGGTCGCGTCCGCCGTGCTCTGGCTGTGCGACGCCGGTTTCGTGACCGGCACGTCGCTCTCGATCGACGGCGGCTGGACCGCCCAGTAACCCTGCAACTGCCGAGGAGGAGTCGATGGCATCGATCAAGAAGATCGTCGGCGCATCAATGATTGGCACGACCGTCGAGTGGTACGACTTCTTCCTCTACGGCTCGGCCGCCGCACTGGTGTTCAACAAGCTGTTCTTCCCCACCGCGGACCCCTTGAACGGCACGCTGCTCGCGTTCACGACGTACGCGATCGGCTTCCTCGCCCGCCCGCTCGGCGGACTGGTGTTCGGGCACTTCGGCGACCGGCTCGGCCGCAAGAAGCTGCTCGTGCTGAGCCTGCTGCTCATGGGTGTCGCGACGTTCGCGATGGGCCTGCTGCCGACGTACGCGACGATCGGCGTCGGCGCACCGCTGCTGCTGACGTTCCTGCGTCTCGTGCAGGGTTTCGCGCTCGGCGGCGAGTGGGGCGGCGCGGTGCTCATCGTGTCCGAGCACGGTGACGCGAGCAGGCGCGGGTTCTGGGCGTCGTGGCCGCAGGCCGGTGTGCCCATGGGGAACCTGCTGGCCACCGCGGTGCTCGCGATCCTCGCCGCGGTGCAGACCGACGAGGCGTTCCTGTCCTGGGGCTGGCGCATCCCGTTCCTGCTGTCCGGCGTGCTCGTCGGCATCGGGCTGTGGATCAGGCTGTCCATCGCCGAGTCGCCGATCTTCCTGGCCGCGCAGGAGAAGGCGCTCGCGGAGAAGCGCGGCACCGAGAAGGCGCCGATCATCGACGTCCTGCGCCACCACCGGCGTGAGCTGTTGATCGCGATGGGCGCTCGGCTGGCGGAGAACGTCACCTACTACGTGATCACCGCGTTCATCCTGGTGTACATCACGACCACGCTGGGGCTCTCGCGTTCGGTCGGGCTCAACGCCGTGCTGATCGCCTCCGCCGTGCACCTGGTGGCGATCCCCAGCTGGGGCGCGCTGTCCGACCGGCTCGGCCGCCGCACGGTCTACCTGTTCGGCGCGGTCGGCACCGGACTCTGGACGTTCGTGTTCTTCATCCTGCTGGACACCAAGAACTTCGCGCTCATCACGCTCGCGGCCACGGTCGGGCTCGTGCTGCACGGCGCGATGTACGGGCCGCAGGCCGCGTTCTTCTCCGAGCTGTTCGGGACGAGGGTCCGGTACTCGGGCGCGTCCGTCGGCTACCAGCTCGCGTCGATCGTGGCGGGTGCGCTGGCGCCGTTGATCGCGACCTGGTTGCTGAAGGAGTACGGCAGCACGACACCGGTGTCGCTGTACGTCGCGGGCATGTCGGTGCTGACGACGATCGCCGTGCTGGCCTCCCGGGAGACCCGCGGGACTGACCTCGAACGAGAGGAACGTGTCAGCATGTCGGGATGACGCGGCGACGTGAGGCCGAGTTGGCGGCGCTGTTCGAGACCGCATCCGAGCTGGCCGGGATGCGGGACCCGGAGGCGGTGCTGCACTCGATCGTGCGCCGGGCCCGTTCGCTGCTGAACGCGGACGTCGCGTACCTGACGATGAACGACCCCGACGGCACCTACATGCGGATGACGGACGGGTCGATCTCCTCGCTGTTCCAACGGGTCCGGCTCGGGCTGGGGGAGGGGCTGGGTGGTCTGGTTGCGCAGACCGCCCAGCCCTACGCCACGTCCGACTACTTCGCCGACGCGCGGTTCAAGCACACCAACCCCATCGACTCGTCGGTGCGCGAGGAGGGGCTGGTCGCGATCCTCGGCGTGCCGCTGAAGCTGGGCGAGCGGGTCATCGGCGTGCTGTACGCGGCGGACCGGACGACCCGCGAGTTCCCGCCCGAGGAAGTCGCGCTGCTGTCATCGCTCGCCGACCACGCCGCCATCGCGATCGACACCGCGTCGCTGTTCGAGACGATCCGCTCGCACAACCTGGCCATGCGCCGGGCCGAGGAGGCGCACGACCGGCTCACCGACCTGGTGCTGCGCGGCGGCGACGCGTCGTCCGTCGCGGCGGCGGCGGCCGAGCTGCTCGGCGGCGGGATCGCCGTGCACGACGAGGAAGGCGTCGAGCTCGCGCGCGTCGGCATGCCGGAGGGCGCGCCGCCCAACGCGGCCGTGCTGAGGTCGCGCACGACCGGGCGCGCGGTGCCGTACGACGGCTCGTGGGTGTGCGCGGTGCTCGCCGGGCGCGAGCTGCTGGGCACGCTGACCCTCGCGCGGCCGGACCTCGACGACGCCGACCGGAGGCTGTTCGAACGGGCGAGCGTCGTGACCGCACTGCTGTTGTTGTTGCGCCGCACCGTCGCCGAGGCCGAGAACAAGGTGCGCGGCGAGCTGATCACCGACATCCTGCACGCGCGCGACCCGCTCGGTCTGATCGCCCGCGCCCGCCGCATCGGGGTCGAGCTGACCGACGAGCACGTCGTCCTGGTGACCGACGGATCACTCGCCGCCGCAACGCACTTCGCGTCCGCGCACCGCGGGCTGGCCGGCGTGTGGGGGACCGATGTGGTGCTGGTCGTGCCGGGCACCTCGGCGACCGCCGTCGTGGACACGGCCGCCGCGGCGCTCGGCGCGACCGTCGGCGGAGCTGGCCCGGTGCTCGGGCCGGGCGCGGTGGCGACGGCGTTCGACGAGGCCCGGCGCTGCCTGCGCGCGTTGCTGGTGCTGGGCAGGGAGAAGAGCGGCGCGGTGATGACCGACCTCGGCTTCGTCGGCGTGCTGCTCGGCGACCGGGCCGACGTGACCGGGTACGTGCGGTCGGTGCTGGGGCCGCTGCTCGACTACGACGTGCGGCGCGGGACGGAGCTCGTGCACACGCTGCAGGTGTACTTCGCCAGCGGTACGAACCTCACGCGTGCCAAGGACTCGCTGCACGTGCACGTCAACACCGTGGTGCAGCGACTCGACCGGGTCGCGTCGTTGCTCGGGGAGGACTGGCAGTCTCCTGAGCGGCTGCTGGAGGTGCAGCTCGCCTTGCGGTTGTTGAGGGTCCTGGGTTGAGACCGCTGGCCGCCGGTCAGCATCGTGGTGCGGCGGCTCGTCCGCGTCGCGTCGTTGCTCGGGGAGGGCTGGCCGTTCCGCGAGCGCCCACGGGCAGAGCGACCGGCGCCGCGTCCGCTGGAGGTTCGGGGCTGATGTTGTCGTAGGTGCAGACGGCTTTGCTGATGTCGAGCTGCGGCCCGCTCGGCAGCAGCCGGACGAGCGCTTCGGGGGCCTCGGGGATCCGGTTCGGCTTCAGCCGGTCGTCGGGCTCAGCGATGCCGAGCACCTGGGCCGTCGGCACGTTCGGGATGCCGTAGGTGATGCCGTGGTCGGTGACGAGCACGATCGGGCCGACCCGCCCGCTGCGCACGACCGCCGCGCGGCCGGCCGGCATGACGAAGTCGTCGACCTTCTCGCCGGTGGGGCCGGTGGCGTTGATCGTGATGCCCAGCGCGGGTGCGGTGCCGGTGAACAGGTTCGTGCCGGTCTTCGTCCACTCGACGCAGACCTTGTCCTCGTCGGCGACCGGGCGCGGTGGCATGTCCGGGTAGTGCGTCGTCTGCCGCCAGACGCCCAGTGAGTCCGTGGTCGTGCCCGGTGACTTCGGCGGCAGCGTGTCCGCGTTGCGCTGCCAGATCAGCGTCGCCACGGCCTCGGTGACCCGGTGCGTGGCGCCCTCCGCGACGACCCAGTAGCGCTTGCGGCCGTTGATCTCCTCGGTGCGGAACACCTCGCTCGCCTGCGGCACGGCCAGCTCGGGCACCTCGGGCAGCATGTTCAGCAGCGCGCTGCCGACCCGCTTCGGCTTGACGCCGTTGAGGTTCCACGCGGTGCGCAGCATCCGGCCGCCCTTGCCGATGCGCGCCCGCACGACCTTGCCGTCCTGCCGGTAGATCAGCTGGTCCAGCTCGTCCGGCCCGCGCACGAGCAGCACCTCGTCGTCCCCGAGCGGGATGCCCAGCTCCGGCCTGCGCACGTCGAGTCCGGCGAGGACGGTCGTGCGGCCCTCCGCCTCGCACACGCCCCAGGCGCCGTCCGCCGCGTCGAGCCGCTGCTCCTCGGTGGGCAGCAGCTCCGGGGCGTCCGGAATCCCCGTGCGGCGCCCCGTCTTCAGGCTCGTCTTGCGGAACGCCGACTCGTCCACGACCGTCGGCTGTGCCGCCTGCTGGGTCCGCGGCCGCGGGTGCGCGCCCTCCAACTCCTTGCGCGCCAGCAGAAGCCGCGCCGACGCCAGGTTGAACGTCGGTGTCAGCTCGCCGTCCGCGACCAGGTACACCGCGCCCGTCTGCTTGCTGATCACGATGCCCACGCCCGGCAACGACGCCGCCGGGCGGGCCAGGCCGATGACCAGGCCCGCCGTCAGGCCGACGATCGCGACCAGCAGACCGGCGAACGTCGCGCGGCGGTGCCTGGCCAGCACCTCTGTTCGCACCAGCGGATCGCGCTGGATCAGTGCGCTCTCGATCCGCTCGACCATGAAGCGGTAGCCCTGCACTTGGGTGTCCGAAGTGGACGTGACGCGCATGGCGCAGACGCTAGTGGATGATCTTGAAACTACGTCTTTTTGATCACTCCATCGTGTGGAACCGTCTCACTTGGTGATCTCACTTGGTTGCGGCACAGCGTCTCCCGCGGCGGCGTCGCTGTTCCCGAAGGGGCGAGCGATCGCCATGTAGACACCGCCGACGACCACCACGAGCGCGCCGGAGAGCAGCACGACGTAGTTGTCGTACCAGGCCGCGTCCGGAGTGCGCGGCCAGCACATGTTGACCATCGCGGCCACGCCGTAGGCGAACGCGAGCACGTTGACCAGCAGGCCCCAGCGGCCCAGCGTGAACTCGCCCGACGGCACCCAGCCCTTCAGCCGGGCCCGCAGCGCCGCGAACACGACCATCTGGAACCCGAGGTAGATGCCGAGCGTCGCGAACGACACGATCTTGTTCAGCGCGTCGGTCGACAGCTTGGACGCGAACACGATCAGCACCGGCACCACGCCCGCCAGCAGCAGCGAGTACGGCGGGATGTGCCGCTTCGGCGAGAAGCGGGACAACGCCTTGTGCCCGAACAGCATCTTGTCGCGCGCGTACGAGTAGGTCAGGCGCGACGCGGCGGCCTGGAGCGACATCGTGCAGGACAGGAACGAGATCAGCACGACGCCGATCACGACCTTGTAGCCGACCGTGCCGAACGCGTTGGTCAGCACACCGGTCACCGGGTCGGTGTCCTCGCCGGAGATGACGCGGCCGAAGTCGGGCACCGCCAGCAGCAGCGAGAGGCAGGCGAACGTGGCCGCCGCGCCGCCGATGTAGATGGTGCGGCGCATGGCCTTCGGGATGACGCGGCCGGGGTCCTCGACCTCCTCGGCCGTGTCACCGCACGCCTCGAAGCCGTAGTACTGGTAGAGGCCGATGATGCCCGCCGCGAAGAACGCCGGCAGGTACGAACCGCTGCCCGCGGCGCCGAAGCTGTCGAAGATGACGCCGATGTTGTGCACGCGGTTGTCGACCAGCAGCCAGATGCCGACGGCCAGCGCGCCGATGATCTCGGCGGCGAAGCCGAAGATCGCGGCCCACGACAGCACGCGCGTGCCCAAGTAGTTGATCAGGGTCGACACGACGACGACCGCGATCGCGCACAGCACCGTGTTGTTCACCGTCGCGGTGTAGCCCAGCAAGGTCGCCAGATAGGGCCCGGCGCCGTAGCTGACCGACGCGATCGTCACCAGCAGCGCCATCAGGTAGACCCAGCCGGTCATCCACGCCCAGCGCTTGCCCCACAGGCGGCGCGCCCACGGGTAGACGCCGCCCGCCACCGGGTACTGCGCGACGAGTTCGCCGAACACCAGCGCGACCAGGAACTGGCCGACGCCCGCGACGACGAAGCTCCAGATCATCGGCGGGCCGCCGAGCGCGAGCGCCGTGCCGAACAGGGTGTACGTGCTGACGACGGGCGACAGGTAGGTGAAGCCGAGCGAGAAGTTGGCCCAGGGACTCATGTCCCGCTTGAACTCGGACGTGTAGCCGAGATCGGCGAGGCGGTCCTCCGCGGACGCGGTGGCGGTCATGTCAGACCACCCCCTTGATCAGATCCGCGGCTCGTTCTCCGATCATGAGGACGGTGACCATCGGGTTCACCGTGGGCATGGTCGGGAACACGGACGCGTCGGCGACGCGAAGCCCTTCGACGCCGATGACCTTCAGGTCGCTGTCGACGACCGAGCCGATCGCGCACGTGCCCGCCGGGTGGTAGACGGTGTGCGCGGCGCGGCGGCCGTACTCGGACAGGTCCTCGTCGGTCGTCACGGCCGGGCCGGGTGCGATCTCGCGCTTCAGCCACGACCGCAGCGGCTCCTGCTCGGCGACCTGCCGCGCGATGCGGAAACCGTCGACCAGGGTCTGCTCGTCGTAGCCGTCCGGGTTGGTGAAGTAGCCGAAGTCCAGCGCGGGCTTCTCGGCGGGATCCGAGCTGCGCAGCCACATCCGGCCCTTGCTGTGCGGGCGCGGGATGTTCGGCGTCATGCAGACACCGTGCTCGACTGTCGGGTAGCCGAGGCGTTCGGTGTTGGTGGTGAACGGGATCTGGTAGAAGTGGAACATCAGGTCCGGCCGCGGGTCGCTCTCGTCGCGGCGGATGAACAGGCCGGCGTCGGAGTCCATCACCGAGTTCGGCGGCAATGGACCGTTGGTCTCCCACACGATCACCGACTCCGGGTGGTCGAGCAGGTTCTCACCCACGCCCGGCAGGTCGTGCACCGGCGCGATGCCCAGCGCGGAGAGTTCGGACGCGTTGCCGATGCCGGACAGCATCATCAACCGGGGCGTGTCGATCGCGCCCGCGCAGAGCAGGACCTCCTTGCGAGCCGAGACCACACCCTTGTCGGTCACCACACCCGTCGCGCGGCCGTTGGAGACCACGATGCGCGACACCCACGTCTCCAGCAGCAGCGTGAGGTTCGGGCGGTCCAGGTTCGGGTGGATGTACGCCGTCGACGCGGACGAACGGCGGTTGTCGTTCTCCGGGTGGTAGGCGATGGAGAAGAACCCGACGCCGTCTTCGAACGGCTTCGCGTTGAAATCGTCCACTTCGGACACGTCCAGCGCCTGCTTCGCCGACGTCACGAAGTCCAGCGCGATCGGGTTCCTGTCCTTCTCGGCCACCGGGATGATGTTCAGCTGCACCCGGTCGTAGTACGGGCCGATGGTGTCCCAGTCCCAACCCGCGCCCCACTCGTCGAAGTCCTGCGGGAACGGGACGAAGCTGATCAGCGTGTTGTGCGACGAGCAACCGCCGAGCACGCGAGCGCGGGAGTGGCGGATGTGCGAGTTGCCGCGCGGCTGCTCCACCGTCGGGTAGTCGTAGTCCAGCTCGCTGCCCAGCAGGTTGATCCAGTTGCGCAGGTCGAGCACCCGCTCGTCACCGAGGTCGGACGGGCCGCCCTCGATCACCGCGACCGAGACGTCCGGGTCCTCGGACAGTCTCGCCGCGAGCACAGAACCGGCCGTGCCGCCTCCCACGATGACGTAGTCGTACACGGCTTCACTCATCACGTGTCCCTTCGTGCGAACCAGTTCTGCGCGCTCGGCTTCAAGTTCTGGTAGACGTGCTTGGGCTCGCAGTACTCGTGCAGACCGGACGTGCCCAGCTCGCGGCCGATGCCGGAGCGCTTGAACCCGCCCCACTCGGCCTGCGGCAGGTACGGACCGAAGTCGTTGACCCACACCGTCCCGTGCCGCAAGCGCTTGGCGACGCGCTGCGCCTTGTCCAGGTCCTGGCTCCACACGCCACCGGCGAGGCCGTAGTCGGTGTCGTTGCCCAGGAACACGGCCTCGTCCTCGGTGGCGAACTTCTCCACCGTGATGATCGGGCCGAACGTCTCGTCCTGCACCAGCTTCATGTCCCGCGTGCAGTCCGCGAACACCGTGGGGCGGAAGAAGAAACCGTTCGCGAGCTCCGGCTCGTCGGGACGCTTGCCGCCCGCGACCAGTCGCGCGCCCTCGCGCAGGCCGATCTCGACGTAGCCCTCGACTTTCGCCAGGTGCTCGGCGGACACCAGCGGGCCGCTCTCGGTGTCGTCGTCGAAGCCGTTGCCCAGCTTCACCAGATCCGTGCGGCGGGCGACCTCGGCGACGAAAGCGTCGTGGATGTCCTCGTGCACGATGAGCCGCGTGCCCGCGGAGCACACCTGTCCCGCGTGGAAGAACGCCGCGGTGAGCGCGTAGTCGACGGCGGTTTCGACGTCCGCGTCGGCGAACACGATGTTCGGGTTCTTGCCGCCCAGCTCCAGCGCGACCTTCTTCACCGTCGTCGCGGCCGACACCATGATCCGCTGGCCGGTGGCGAGGCTGCCGGTGAACGACACCAGGTCGACGTCGCGGTGCTCGGACAGCGGCGCGCCCACCTCGGGGCCGGTGCCCAGCACGAGGTTCGCGACCCCGTCGGGCACGCCCGCCTCGGTCAGCAGCTCGAACAGCTTGATGGTGGTGAGCGGCGTGATCTCGCTCGGCTTCGCGACGATCGTGTTGCCCGCCAGCAGCGCGGGCGCGACCTTCCACGACATCTGCAGCAGCGGGTAGTTCCACGGCGCGATCAGCCCGCACACGCCGACCGGTTCGTAGTCGACGCGGCTGAGCACGTCCGGGCCCGCGCCCGGCACGATCTTCGGGTGCAGCAACGCGGCGAGCCCGCCGTAGTAGCGGAACACCGCGACCACGTCGTCGACGTCGATCCGGCTCTCGACGATCGTCTTGCCGGTGTCGAGCGTCTCCGTGCGCGCGATGTCCTCCTTGTCGCGCTCCAGGAGGTCCGCGACGCGGTTCAGGATCGCGGCTCGGTGCTCGGGGCTCGTGGACGTCCACGAGCCGTCGTCGAACGCGCGCCGCGCCGCCGCGATGGCAGCCAGCGCGTCAGCCGTCGTCCCCTCCTCCACCTCGGCGATCACGCTCTGGTCGAAGGGGTTGATGATCCGCCGCACGGACGTCCTCCCTCAGGTGTGTCCACGTGGGACAATCGGGTATAGCCGGTCGTGCGGTACGTTAAACCGTGAGCGGCGTCTCTACAGGTTCCTGCGGAACCGGGTGAAGAGGCGAGCATTGCTCATAGCCAGTACGCCAACGAGCTGTTCACCCTCGTAGTAAGCAGTCACGAACTTGCGGTCCTCAATGGACCCGTCCTCGAGCCGCGCGTCCGCGCTGGCCCGCCCGGCGAACTGGATCCGCACGCCGTACTGGTCGGACCACACGTACCCGGTCGCCTTGTGCGTGCGCACCGTGCTGCCCGCCAGCAGGTTCGCGACGGCCACCTGCGCCTGCTCGGTCGCGCTGGTCCAGTGCTCCGCGCGGTGGCCCGCGTAGTTCGCGACGTCGCCGACGGCGACCACCTGCGGGACGTTCGTGACACCGCCCGCGTCGCACAGCACGCCGTTGCCTGTCTCAATTGGAGAGTCGGCCAGCCAGTCGATCGCCGGCCGGGTGCCGACGCCGGCGATCACGACGTCCGCGTCGAGCACGCGGCCGTCGGCCAGCTCGACGCCGCTGTTGACAGTCGACACTCCCGCGCCGCAGATCAACCGGGTGCCGTGGTCGGCGTGCAGGCCGCCGCACGCGGTGCCCATCTCGGCGCCGAGCACGCGGGTCAGCGGTGCGTCGAGGGCTTCGACGACGGTGACGTCCTTGCCGAGCTGCCGGCAGCTGGACGCGACCTCCGCGCCGATGAACCCGGCACCGATGACGACGACCTTGTCGGCGCCCGCGACCTTGTCGCGGAGTACGACGGCGTCGTCGAGGGTGCGCAGGACGTGCGCGCCGGGGATCGTGCGGGGGACCGCGCCGGTGGCGAGCACGACACCGTCGACTGTCAACAGTTGGCCGTCGCTGAGCTCGATGCTGCCCACTGTCGACAGTGTGCTGGCGCGGACGCCGAGCACCCACTCCGCGTCGAGCTTGCCGAGGTCCTCCGCGTCCGCGAGCGGCGTGTTCTCGATCTTGCCGAGCAGGAAGTCCTTGGAGAGCGGTGGCCGGTCGTACGGCTGGTGGACCTCATCTCCGATGATGACCAGCCGTCCGTCGTAACCCTGCGCCCGCAACGCCTGCGCGGACCTGAGCCCGGCCAGCGAAGCCCCCACCACTGCAATAGTCCTCACGCCACATCCCTGTTCGCCTCGGTGTCGACGTACACCACCCCATCCTGCACAAGAACGGGGTAGGTCCTCACCGATCTTTTGGCGGGCAGACACGTGGGCGCACCCGTGCGAAGGTCGAACGAGGACGCGTGCAACGGGCATTCCACGAAACAGCCCTCCAGCCAGCCGTCGGCCAGGGAGGCGTCCTGGTGGGTGCAGGTGTCGTCGATGGCGTAGAGGACGCCGTCGGCGTTGAACACCGCGACGGGCGGTGTTCCGTCGATCCGGATGGCCTCACCTGGGGGGAGGTCGGTCAGGGCGCAGGCGCGGATCATCGCGAGCCTCCGGTGCGTGATGCGGGACGCGTTCCGAATGACGCAACACAATGTGCGGCTCGTGGCGCGTTGCGTCAATAGGCTGTTTTGGTTAGCGGTTACCGTTGCGTCATGAGCAACTCCGACTCGGCAGCTCAAGTGCAGTCCGTGGACCGGGCCATCAGCGTGCTCGAACTCCTCGCGCAAGGCGAGGCGGGGATCACCGAAATCGCTGGTGAGCTGGGTGTGCACAAGTCCACGGTGTCCAGACTCGTGTCCGTGCTCGAGGCGCGGGGGCTGGTGGAGCAGCTGGGAGAGAGAGGCAAGTACGCGATCGGGTTCGGCGTCGTCCGGCTTGCCGGTGCCGCCACCGGGCGGATGGACCTCACCAAGCTGGGGCAGCCCGTCTGCCAGGCGCTCGCCGACGAGTTCGGCGAGACCGTGAACATCGCCGTCCACGACGCCGGCGTCGCCATCAACATCACGCAGGCGCGCGGGTCCGCGGCCGTGTCCGCGGTGAACTGGATCGGGCAGCGGACGCCTTTGCACGCCACTTCGTCGGGCAAGGTGCTGCTCGCGTTCCTGCCCGTCGAGGAGCGCAAACGGTTGGTGTCGATGCCGCTCGACTCCTACACCGCGCACACCCGCGTGGACGCGGACGCGCTGCTCATGGAACTGGAACAGGTCGAGGTCGACGGCTACGCGGCGTGCTACGAGGAGCTGGAACTGGGCCTGCACGCCATCGCCGTGCCGATCCGCGGGCATCGCGGTGAGGTCGTCGCGGCGATGAGCGCTTCGGGGCCCTCGTACCGGTTGTCGGTCGAGCGCGTCGGACAGATCGTGCCGTCGATGGTGGCGGCCGCGGGGGACCTGTCCGCGCAGCTGGGGTACTTCGCGGGCTGACCTCTGCGCCGTTTGGAGGTCTTGACACGGAGGTGCGCTGGGCGCAACTTGTTGCAGATAGCGGAACGGGGTCCGTTCTGCGCAACTGCGGCGAAGGGGTGTCCAGATGCCTCGAGTGGTGGTCGTCGGAGCGGGGATCGTCGGCTGCGCGCTGGCCGACGAGCTCACTGAACGCGGCTGGACCGACGTCACCGTGCTGGACCAGGCCGACTTGTTCGCCAAGGGAGGGTCCAGTTCGCATGCCCCAGGACTGGTCTTCCAGACGAACGCGTGCCGCAGCATGACCTCGTTCGCGCAGTACACCGTCGAGAAGTACACCGAGCTGGGGTGCTTCGAGTCGGTGGGTGGCATCGAGATCGCTACCAGCGAGGCACGCCTCCGAGACCTCAGCCGGCGCCACGGCTGGGCCACCTCGTGGGGCGTGCCGAGCCGCCTGATCGACCCCGACGAGGTCGTCGGGCTGTACCCGTTGCTGGACGAGAAGAAGATCCTCGGCGGGTTCCTGATCCCCAGCGACGGGCTCGCCAAGCCCGTGCTCGCCGCCGAGACCCAGGCGCGGCGCGCGATCGAGCGCGGGGCGCGGTTCCTCGGCAACCAGAAGGTCGTCGGCGTGGAGACGCAGGGCGATCGCGTCACCGGCGTGCGCACCGAGACCGACACCTTCGAGGCGGACGTCGTCGTCTCGTGCGCCGGGATGTGGGGGCCGGTGCTCGGCGAGATGGTCGGGCTCACCGTGCCGCTCGTGCCGATGGCGCACCAGTACGCGTTCAGCGGGACCGTCGGCGAGACGCCGAAACCCATTCTGCGGCACCAGGAAGCGGACCTGTACTTCCGCGCGCACGGAGACCAGCTCGGCATCGGTGCGTACGGGCACCGGCCGATGCCGATCAACGCGCACGACATCACCGGGTCCGAGCTGCCGTTCACCAAGGAGGACTTCGAGGAGTCCTGGACGCAGGCGATCGACGTGATCCCGTCGCTCGGCGAGGCGGGCATCGACCACGGGTTCAACGGGCTTTTCTCGTTCACCAGCGACGGGATGCCGTTGCTGGGTGAACATCCGTCGCTGCAAGGCTTCTGGGTGGCCGAGGCCGTGTGGATCACGCACTCCGCCGGTGTCGCCAAGGCGATGGCCGAGTGGATGATCGACGGGCAGCCGGAGCTGGACGTGCACTCGTCGGACCTCAACCGGTTCGAACGCCACCAGCTCGCGCCGGACTACGTGCTGGAGCGCAGCTGCCAGAACTTCGTCGAGGTGTACGACGTGCTGCACCCGTTGCAGTCCATGGACAGTCCGCGCCCGCTGCGGACCAGCCCGTTCTACCGGCGGCAGCAGGAGCTGGGCGCGTTGTTCCTCGAGGCGAGCGGCTGGGAGCGGCCGCACTGGTTCGAGGCCAACGCGGACCTGCCCGAGGTGGCGGAGGTGCCGGACCGCAACGACTGGGCCGCGCGCTTCTGGTCACCGATCTGCGGCGCCGAGGCGCTGGTGACGCGCAAGCGCGTGGCGATGTACGACATGACGGCGTTGAAGCGGCTGGAGGTCACCGGGCCGAACGCTTTGCGGTTCCTGGACGAGCTCACCACCAACAACCTGCGGCGCAAGCCGGGCGCCGTGGTGTACACGCTGCTGCTCGGCGAGGACGGCGGGGTGCGCAGCGACCTCACCGTCGCGCGGCTCGGGCCGGACCGGTTCCAGGTCGGCGCCAACGGCAACCTCGATCTCGACTGGTTCACCCGGCACCAGGAAGACGGCGTGTACATCAGGGACATCACGCCGGGCACGTGCTGCATCGGTCTGTGGGGCCCGAAAGCGCGCGACCTGATCGAGCCGATATCCACAGTGGACACCCGCAGGGGTTACTTCACCGCACAGGAAGCCTTCGTGGGCAACGTGCCGGTGACGGCGCTGCGCCTGTCCTACGTCGGCGAGCTGGGCTGGGAGCTCTACACGACGTCCGACATGGGCGAGAAGCTGTGGGACACGCTGTGGGAGGCCGGGCAGCAGCACGGCGTCATCGCGGCCGGACGCGGGGCGTTCAACAGCCTGCGGCTGGAGAAGGGCTACCGGTCGTGGGGCGTGGACATGACGACCGAGCACACGCCGTACCAGGCGGGGCTCGGGTTCGCGGTCAAGATCGACCCCGCGCGCGACTTCGTCGGCAGGAACGGGTTGGAGGAGCGGGAAGCCTCGCACAAGCTGACCTGTCTCGTGATCGACGACCCGTACCAGGTCGTACTGGGCAGTGAGCCCGTGTTCGTCGACGGGTACGCGGCCGGGTACGTCACCAGTGCCGCGTACGGCTACACGACGGGCCTCAACATCGCCTACGCCTGGCTGCCCTACGGCACCGAGGGCGAGGTGGAGATCGAGTACTTCGGTTCGCGAGTGGCGGCGCGCGTGGCCGGGGAACCCTTGTTCGACCCGCAGATGACCCGCCTCAGGAGCTGAGATGTACGACGTCATCGTCATCGGACTCGGCGGCATGGGCAGTGCCGCCGCCTACCGGCTGGCCCAGCGCGGGAAGAAGGTGCTGGGGCTGGAGAAGTTCACCCCGGTGCACGTCCAGGGTTCCAGCCACGGCGGGTCGCGCGTCACGCGCCAGGCCTACTTCGAGGACCCCGCGTACGTGCCGCTCCTGTTGCGCGCACACGAGATGTGGGACCAGATCGAGCAGGACTCCGGTGAGAAGATCTTCCACCGGGTCGGCGGCATCATGGTCGGCACGCCCGAGTCGCGCACGGTCGCGGGCAGCCTGCGCAGCGCGCAGGAGTGGGGCCTGCCGCACGAGATGCTTGATGCGCAAGGGATTCGTGCCCGGTTCCCGACGATGGACCCCAAGCCGCACGAGATCGCGCTGTACGAGTCGGGCGCCGGGTTCGTGGTGCCGGAGTCCTCGGTGGGTGCGCACCTCAAGCTCGCCGAGAAGGCCGGCGCGGAGCTGCGGTTCGAAGAGCCCGTTACCCACTGGGAAGAGGGCAAGGTCGTCACGGCGCAGGGGACCTACCACGCCGACCAGATCGTCGTGTGCCCAGGCGCGTGGGCGCCGCGGCTGCTCGCGGACCTGGGCGTGCCGTTCGAGATCGAGCGGCAGGTGCAGTACTTCTTCAAGCCCAACGGCAACTTCGTCGACCACCCCGTCTACATCTGGGAGTTGGAGGAAGCCCGGCAGTTCTACGGCTTCCCCGCGGTCGACGGCGAGGTGAAGGTCGCGTTCTTCCGCGGCGGCGACCTCTGCACGCCCGAGACCATCGACCGCACCGTGCACGGCCACGAGATCCAGGCGATGACGGACTTCGTGCGGCAGCGGATGCCGTTGCTGCCCGGCACCTTCCGGCGCGCGGCGACGTGCATGTACACCAACACGGCCGATGAGCACTTCGTGATCGCGCGGCACCCGGCGCACCCGTCGGTCGTCGTCGCGTGCGGCTTCTCCGGACACGGCTTCAAGTTCGTGCCGGTCGTCGGCGAGGTCCTCGCCGACCTCGTCGTGGACGGCGCCACGCGCCACCCGATCGCCCTGTTCGACCCCGCCCGCCTGAGAGGCTGAACGACCATGACCGGGAGTCTCATCTCCACGTTGCCCGGCCGCTACTACACCGATCCCGCCATCTTCGCCGCCGAGCAGGAGCGGATCTTCGAGGAGATGTGGTTCTGCGCCGTTCGCGGCGCGGACCTCCCGAACCCCGGTGACTTCCGCACCGTGCAGGTCGGCCGCGAGAGCGTGCTGGTCGCCCGGTCGCGAGACGGGTCGCTGAACGCCTTCCTGAACGTCTGCAGGCACCGCGGCGCGCGGCTGTGCGTCGAGGAGGCGGGGACGGTCAAGCGGGCCTTCCAGTGCCCGTACCACGCGTGGACGTACGCGCTGGACGGCAAGCTCATCGCCGCGCCGAACCTGACGTCGATGCCGGACGTCGACCGCGTCGAGTACGGGCTGAGCCGCGTTCATCTGCGCGAGTGGCTCGGGTACGCGTGGGTGTGCCTCGCCGACACACCACCTTCATTCGAGACCGATGTGTTCGGCGCCGTCGTGGAACGGCTCGGGTCGCTCGACGCGCTCGACGGGTACGACGTGGGGGAGCTGACCGTCGGCAGGCGGATCGCCTACGACGTGAAGGCGAACTGGAAGCTGATCGTCGAGAACTTCATGGAGTGCTACCACTGCGCGACGATCCACCCCGAGCTGACCGAGGTGCTGCCCGAGTTCGCCGACGGCTACGCGGCCCAGTACTACGTCGGCCACGGCGCGGAGTTCGGGTCCGGCATCAAGGGCTTCACCGTCGACGGCGGCGAGGGCTTCGAAAAGCTTGCGGCGCTGGAGGACGAACGCGACCGGAAGTACTACGCCATCACCGTCCGGCCGCAGGTCTTCGTGAACCTCGTGCCCGACCACGTGATCTTCCACCGGATGTTCCCGCTGGCGCCCGACCGCACTCTCGTGGAATGTGACTGGCTGTACGCGAAGGACGTGGTGGCGTCGGGGCGCGACGTGTCGCGCTCGGTGGAGCTGTTCCACCGGGTGAACGAGCAGGACTTCGACGCGTGCGAACGGTGCCAGCCCGCGATGGCCTCGCGCGCATACGCGCGGGGCGGCGTTCTCGTGCCGTCGGAACACCACATCGGCGGGTTCCACAGCTGGGTCGTCGACCGACTGGGATCAGCCGACTAGGGGATCGACTGAACAACACCAAGAGGGGAACTCTGTCGTCCGTGACGGAGCAGACAGACTTGTCGCTCCCTGACGGGGAGCTGGACTTCCTCCGCCGGCTGGAGCACCTCGCTCAGCGGGCGGAGCGGACGGCGCACAACAGGTCCAACATCGTCGGACCGCCGCCGTCGCAGGAGCACCTCGACATCCTCGCGGAGATCCGAGCGCTCACCGAATCGCACGTCGCGTACCTGCAGCGGTACCGGCGGGCTGAGATCCCTCAGCCCGCCAGACCCGTCGACGACAGACTCAGCGTCGTCCCCGAACCATCTTGACCAGGCCCTTCATCGTCTCTTCCAGGCCGGAACCGAACGGGTTGTCGTGGACCAGGTACGTCCAGGTCGACGACGGCCGCTTCACACCCGAGTCAGCCAGGTTGTAGCCGTCCGCGGTGATCGGGGCGGACGCGTAGGTGTCGGAAGCCAGCTCCCACGACTCCGGCACGATCTTGTTGAACGCCGGGATGGCCTCGCGGTGGAACTCGTCGAGCGGGTTCTGCCGCGCCAGCGCGCGCAGGTGGATGCCCTCGCGCAGGTCGGACAGGTACGTGAGGTGGTGCGTCCACAGGTCGTCGAGGTGGAACAGCGTGATCACGCGGCACGCGTGGATCAGCACCTCGTCGGACACGCCCTCGTGCTCGCCCTTGCCCAGCTTCTCGAACGCGACGTCCGTGCGCAGCACCTTGTCCCGGTGCTGGAGGATCAGGTCCCGCTGGTGCTCGATGAGCTTGTTGTAGCGCCAGGTGTTGCGGTGGATCTCCAGGTTCACGCCCTCGGCGACGCGCTGGGCGTGCTCGAACGTGTGCAGCGTGCCCTTGTCGGCCACCAGGCCGTCATCGTCCACAGCGGACGGTTCGTCGGCGTCCGGCGCGTACTGGGAGATCAGGTCGTCCTGCAACGACGCGAAGAACACCGAGCCACCGGGGTCGCCCTGACGGCCCGCGCGGCCGCGCAGCTGGTCGTCGAGGCGCGACGACGAGTGGCGGCCGGTGCCGACGACGTAGAGGCCGCCGAGCTCGGAGATGCGCTCGTGGTCGGCGGCGTCGTGGCCGCCGAGGCGGATGTCCGTGCCGCGACCGGCCATCTGGGTCGAGACGGTGATCCGCTCGAACGAGCCCGCGTCCGCGATGATCGCGGCTTCCTCGGCGTCGTTCTTGGCGTTGAGCACGACGCACTCGAGGCCCGCCTTGCGCAGCTTCGTGGCGATGCGCTCGGACTCGGCGACGTCCAGCGTGCCGACGAGGATCGGGCGGCCCTTCTCGTGGACCTCCTTGATCTCCGCGACGATCGCCGCTTCCTTCTGCTCCAGCGTCGTGTAGAGGCGGGAGTGCTCGTCGTCGCGGATGCACTCCTTGTTCGGCGGGATCACGAGCACCTCGAGCTCGTAGAACTCCCGCAGCGTCTCCGCGACCGCGACCGCGGTGCCGGTCATGCCGCAGCGCGTCGGGTAGCGCGACAGCAGCGCCTGCACGGTCATCGAGTCGAGGATCTCGCCGCTCTCGGTGGTCTGCACCGACTCCTTCGCCTCGACGGCGGCCTGGAGGCCGTCCGGCCAGCGCTGGAGCTTCGCGATGCGGCCGCGTGAGTCGTTGATCAGGTGGACCTTGCCGTCGCGCACGATGTAGTCGACGTCGCGGTGCAGCAGCACCTGGGCGTGCAGCGCCACGTTGACCTTCGACAGCGTGGACGCCACGTGCTCGGCCGAGTACAGGTCGATGTCGCCGAGCGCGCGCTCGACGGCCTCGCTGCCCGCACCGGTCAGGTAGACGTTGCGCTCCTCGTCGTCGACCTCGTAGTGCAGGTCGTGGCGCAAGCGCTTCACCAGGTCGGCGATCACCGGGTCGGCGTGGTCGCTGGTGGTGGAACCGGCCAGCACGAGCGGCACGCGGGCCTCGTCGACGAGCACGGAGTCCGCCTCGTCGATCAGGGCGACCTCGGGTGCGGGCACGATCAGGTCGGCCGGGTCGGTGGCGATCCGGTCGCGCAGGATGTCGAAGCCGATCTCGCTGACCGGCGCGTACATGACCTCGCACGAGTACGCCTCGCGGCGCTCCTCGGGCTTCGAGCTCTGGTTGATCCAGCCGACCCGCACGCCGAGCAGCCGGTACAGCGGGCCCATCCACTCCGCGTCGCGCTGGGCCAGGAAGTCGTTCACCGTGACCACGTGCACGCGCTTGCCGTGCAGCGCGTACCCGGCGGCGGCCACCGCACCGGCGAGCGTCTTGCCCTCACCGGTGGCCATCTCGACGACGATCCCGTCCAGCAGGCCGAGCGCGCCGAGCACCTGCACGTCGAACGGGCGCTGCCCGATCGCGCGCTCAGCGGCCTCGCGCGCCAGTGCGCACAGCTCGGCGTCGTCGAACTCCCGGTCGCGCAGCTCGCCGGCCTTGGCCGTCAGCTCGTCGTCGCTCAGCTCGCTCAAACCGGTGGAGTACTCCTCCACCTTGTCGAGTTGTGCGCGGTACGGGGCCAGGTCGATCGACGCCGGTTTCTGCGCGAACCGGCGCATCCGCTGCTTGAAGCGCGCCAAGAGAGTGGTCACGAGGCAGGAACGTACGGCATGCGCGGAGGGTTCCGCTCGGGTTCACGGGGCCTTCACAGTGAACACACGCTCGGCGGTTGCTTTTTGTCCGGTTTGAGCGGCCAGCGCGCCCGCTACCAGCGCCACAGCGGCCAGCACGAGGAACACGGGCGGATATCCGCCTATGGGTGCGACGAGCCATGCGGCGACCCACGGCGACACCGCGGCGGACACCGTCAGCGGTGCCGTCATCAGGCCGTTGAGCTGCCCGTATCCGGCCGGGCCCCAGCGGTCCGAGATCGCGGTCGCGTGCAGCAGCGTGAACACCCCGCGCACCGCGCCCGCGAGGATCGACGCCGCGACCAGAGCGAGCGCCGGGCCGGGCACGAGCCCGAGCACGACGATCGTCACCGCCGCCGCGAGCATCACGCCGACCGTCCGCCCGCGCACCCCGGTCCGCGCGGACAGCCAGCCGTACCCGAGCCGCCCGAACACCTGTCCCACGCCACCGAGCCCGAGCGCCCACGCCGCGGTCGTCGTCGAGAGGCCGCGTTCGGACAGCAGCGGCACCAGTGCGATCACCACGGCGTAGATCGCGAACCCGGCCATGCTGACCGACACCACCAGCAGCACGAACGGGCGGCTGCGCGCGATCGTCCTGGGCGCGTGCTCGTGGCTGTGCTCCTGCGGCGTCCACGGCCGCCGCAGCCCGAAGAAGTGGGCGGGCACGGTGACGACGGCGAGCACCACGGCCAGCACCAGGTAGGTCTGCCGCCAGCCCAGGTCCTCGACGAGCCAGGCGGTCAGCGGCGCGAACACCGTGCTCGCCAGGCCGCCGACCAGCGTCAACGTGGTCAGCGCCGTGATGCGGTTCTCCCCCGACCAGTGCGTCAGGGCCGCGAACGCCGGTTGGTACAGCACGCCCGCCATCGAGACGCCGATCAACGTCCACGCGGCGAAGTACCAGGTGAGGTCGTGCGCCGTCGTCAGCAGCACGATCGACACCGATGCCAGCACCGACCCGGCGGTCATCACGACGCGCGGCCCGTAGCGGTCGAGCACGCGCCCGACCGGGATGCCCACGGCCGCGGACACGATCTGCGCCAGCGAGAACCCGGCGACCACCCAGGTGCTCGACCAGCCCGTGTCGGCGCTGATGTCCTTGGACAGGAGCGCGAACGCGAAGAAAACGATCCCCCAGCCGGTGACCTGCGTCAGGCAGAGCACCGATAAAACGCTTCGCATAGCGAATAATCTATGCGCATGGTCGACGTTCGCGCGATGGTCTGTGACGACCGGGACGCGGTGCCGTGATGCTCGAACGCCGCACAACCGAACCGTTTGTTCCCTAATCTAATTGCGTGCAGAGCGGGGACGTGATCGCGCGGCGGTACCGGCTGGAGGAGGTCGCGGGCGCGGGCGGCATGGGTGTCGTCTGGCGCGCCACGGACCTCGAGCTGCGCCGCGAGGTCGCGATCAAGCAGAGCGCCGAGGGCGACACCCGGCGCGAGGCCCGGATCGGTGCCGGGCTGCAGCACCCGAACGTCATCGCGGTGTTCGACGTGCTGGTCACCGACGGCGAACGACTGCTGGTGATGGAGTACCTGCCGTCCCGCACGCTCGCTCGGGTGCTGCGCGACGACGGCCCGCTCACGCCGGACGCCGCCGCGCGCATCGGTGCGCAGATCGCGGGCGCGCTGGCGGCCATGCACGCGAAAGGCATGGTGCACCGGGACATCACACCCGGCAACGTGCTCGTCGCCGCGGACGGGACCGCCAAGCTGAGCGACCTCGGCATCGCGTTGTGGGCGGGCATCACGGACACCGGGAGCAGCCTGAGCCCCGGCACGCCCGGTTTCGCCGCGCCCGAGGTCGTGGCGGGTGGTGCGCCCACGGCCGCGTCCGACATGTACGCCTTCGGGGTCACGCTGGCGACGGCGGTCGAAGGAGCCGAGGGCGAAGAGCAGCGGTCCTCGTGGTTCGGCCTCGTGCTGTCCGCGCTCACGCACCCGCACCCCAAGCGCAGGCCGTCGGCCTCGCAGGTGGGGGAGATGCTGCGCGATGTCGTGGCCGACGTGCCGAAGCGGCGCAGGCCCCGGCGGCTGCTCCTCGCGGCGGGAGCGTTGCTGCTCGTGCTGCTCACCGTCGCGGGAGTGCTGGTGTGGCAACGGGTCACGGCCGCGCCACCGGCGAACCCGGCGGCGCTGGGAGACCTCCGGACGATCGACGTCTGCGGTTTCCTGGACAAGGCGCCGCTCGCCCGGTTCGGCGCGGTCGAGGTCGCGCACGACGTGGGCCCGTTCAACGTCTGCTCGCTCACCGTGGCCGCTGATCCGCGGCGAGCCGACGGACGGGCACGGGTGACCGTGTCGATCCAGCACGATCCGTACGAGCGGCCGGATGCCGGGAAGATCGAGCAGCTCGCACTGGGCGGGAGCCGGGACCACTGCGCGAAGCAGTTGCTGCTGCCTGGGCCGTACGAGGTGATGATCTGGTCGGAGAAGGACGAGGGCGTCCAGGCGGACGTGTGCGCCATGGCCGACGCGCTCGCCGATCACGTGCGGTCCGTGCTCGAGCAGGGGAACACGCCGAGGAGGGCAGTGCCGGAGCTCCCGTCGATCGGTGCGGTCGACGCGTGCTCCCTGCTCCGTCCGGAGGAACTGGGCGAGGCGCTGGGCGCGCCGGCCGACAGCATTCCCGGCGTGGCGGGCTGGAGCTGCCAGTGGCGGCGGTCGCCGGACCTCCAGGTCGGGATCACCTTGGAGCGCGGCGCCCCGATCGGCGCGGCGGACGGTCAGCAGATGGAGCTCGCCGGCCGCATCGCGATGACGAGCTGCGGCCCCGCCGCCGTGCGGGGTTGCCCGGTCCAGGTGGTGCACCGGTTCTACACCAACGCCGGGGGAGAGCCGAGGACCGAGCTGGTCACCCTGTTCCTCGGTGGGGACGGCTCCCTCCCGGCGGAGGTGCTTCGCGAGCGTGCGGTGCGCCTGGCCGCGTTGGCCGCGGCCAGGCTGCCTCCCGCCTAGTCGGTCTTCGCCTCGGCAGGCGCCTCGCTTGCGTGGTGCGTCTCCGGCAGCTTCCACGCCGAGAAGAGCGTCACGACGCCCATCAGCGCCAGGAACACCGACACCGAGAAGGACGTGCCGGTCGCGCCGAGCAGTGCCGTCATGATGAACGGCGTGCCACCGCTGACCAGGATCGACGCCAGCTGGTAGGCCAGTGACGCGCCCGAGTACCGCACGTGCGGCTCGAACAGCTCACTCAGGTACGCCGCGATCGGGCCGTACACGAGCGAGGACGCGATGCCCGCGACCGTCACGGACACGAACAGCAGGCCGAGCGACTTCGTGTCGATCAGCCAGAAGTACGGGAACGCCCACAGCGTGAGGCCGAGAGCACCCGCGAAGATCAGCGGCTTGCGGCCGTAGCTGTCCGACAACCGTCCACTGAGGAGGATCACCGGCACGCTGACGAGCGACGACAGCAAGCTGATCACCAGCACCGACTGGCGGGACAGGCCCAGTTCGGTCGTCGCGTAACTGAGCACGCCCGCGATCGACACGTAGAAGACCGCGTTCGACGCGAACATCAGGCCCGCGCCGAACAGGATCGCCTTGCGGTGCGTGCGCAGGGCTTCCTTCAGCGGTGCCTGTGCCACCGCGGAAGGATCCGCGGCGCGGCGTGCCGCGATCTCCCTGTAGACCGGGCTGTCCTCCACCTTCATCTGGATGAACAGCACCAGCGGGAACAGCAGGGCGCTGGCGAGGAAGGGAATCCGCCAGCCCCACGACGCGAACGCCTGCGCGCTCATCGTCGTCGACGCCACGATGAACGCCACGTTGCCCAGGATCACGCCGATCGGCACACCGGCCTGGCCGAACGTGCCGGCGAAGCCGCGCCGGTTGGCCCTCGCGCTCTCCGTCAGGAGCAGCACGACGCCGCCCCACTGGCCGCCCACCGCGATGCCCTGCGCGAACCGCAGCAGCACCAGCAGGATCGGTGCGAACACGCCGATCGACGAGCTCGTCGGCAGCAGGCCGATGAGGAACGTCGCCGACGCCATCAGCGCCAGGCAGATCACCAGGGCGGGCTTGCGCCCGAACTTGTCACCGATGTGGCCGAAGACCAGGCCGCCGATCGGCCGGGCGACGAAGCCCGCCCAGAACGTGCTGAACGACAACAGCAAGCCGACGATCGGGGACGCTTCCGGGAAGAACAGCTTGGGGAACACCAGAGCTGCTGCCGTGGCGTAGATGAAGAAGTCGTACCACTCCAGACTCGAACCGACGAGTCCGGCGGCCATCAGTTTGCGGAGCGTGCGGCGTTCGGTGCCGGTGGGGGCGGCAGTCACCATGCAAAACCTCACCAGGTGTCGATGAACGGGCGTTTCTTCCCGGAACGGGAAGTAGTGGGAGCAAGCGCGGTCGAGATCCAGCGGCGCGTGTCCGCCGGATCCACGACGTCGTCGATCTCGAAGACCGACGCGACGTTGAGCGCCTTGCCGTGTTCGTACGCCGCCGCGACCATCTGGTCGAAGCGTGCCTGCCGTTCCCCCGGATCGGCGATCGCGTCCAGCTCCCTGCGGTACCCGAGACGTACCGCCCCCTCCAGCCCCATCGGCCCGAACTCACCCGTCGGCCATGAGATCGCGAACTGCGGCACCTTCAACGAACCCGCCGCCATCGCCTGCGCGCCGAGCCCGTACGCCTTGCGCAGCACCACGAGCCCGAACGGCACGTCGATGTTCGCGCCCGTCACGACCATGCGCGTCAGGTGCCGCACGGTGGCCGTGCGCTCCGCGTCCGGCCCGACCATGAACCCCGGCGTGTCGCACAACGACACCACCGGCAGGTCGAACGCGTCGCACAGCTGCAGGAACCGCGCCGCCTTGTCCGCCGCGTCGGCGTCGATCGCGCCGCCCAGCACGGCCGGGTCGTTCGCGATCAGCCCGATCGGCCTGCCCTCGACCCGCACCAGCGCCGTCACGATGCCGCGCCCGAACCCGCTGCGCAGCTCCAGCACGGAGTCCGTGTCCGCCAACGTTTCGATCAAGGCGCGGATGTTGTAGGCGCGCAGGCGGTTCTCGGGAATCGCGTGCCGCAACCGGCGCTGGTCCGCGCACTCCCAGTCCGAAGTGGACCCTTGGAAGTACGCAAGGTACTTGCGCGCCACGGCAACGGCTTCCTCCTCGGAAGCGACCGCGACGTCCACCACGCCGTTGGGCACCTGCACGTCGAGCGGGCCGACGTCCTCCGGCCGGAACACGCCCAGCCCGCCGCCCTCGATCATGGCGGGCCCGCCCATGCCGATGTTCGCGCCCTCGACCGCGATGATCACGTCGCACGTGCCGAGCAGCACCGCGTTGCCGGCGAAGCACCGGCCCGCGACCACGCCCACCAGCGGCACGAGCCCGCTCAGCTGGGCGAACGCGTGGAACGATCCGCAGTCCAGCCCGCTGACCATGCTGTGGTCGCTGTCGCCCGGCCGTCCGCCGCCGCCCTCGGCGAACAGCACGACCGGCAGCTGCTCCTGCGCCGCCAGCGCGAACAGGCGGTCCTTCTTGGCGTGGTTGCGCACGCCCTGCGTCCCGGCGAGCACCGCGTAGTCGTAGGACATCGCGACGCACCGCCGGCCGTTGACCCGGCCGATGCCGGCGACCATGCCGTCCGCGGGCGTGCGCTCGATCAGGTCTTCCAGCGAGCGGCGCTGACGTTGCGCGGCGATGGCGAGGCCGCCGTACTCGACGAAGTCCTCGCACAGGTCCGCGATGTTCTCGCGCGCGGTCCGGCCGCCGGACGCGTGCCGCTTCTCCTCCATCCCCGGCCGGGAGAAGTCGTGCCGGGCCAGCACTTCGGCGAGGTCGGGGCGAACGTGGTCGAGGTCGACGGCGACCTCTTCGTCGGCAGCGGCCCCAGCGTCCCCGTCGGCCAGCGCCTGGCCCTCGGCGACCGTGTCGCCGACCGACACCAGCACGGTCCCGCTGACCCGCACGACGTGCTGCATCTTCATGGCTTCCAGCACCACGGCGCCGGGCTCGATCGCGACGACCGTGCCGGACAGTGGCGCCCGTGAGCCGGAGGTGGGCTCGTCGGTGATGAACCCGGTGTGCGCGCCGATGATGTCCTGCGCCAGCAGCCCGCGCAGGAACTCGATGTTCGTCGGCACACCGTCCACGTGGAACTCGGCGAGCGCACGCCGGGCCCGGCCCAGTGCCATGTCCAGGTCGTCGCCCTGCACGACGAGCTTCGCGAGCAGCGCGTCGAACCGGGTGCCGACGCGGTAGCCGGGGTAGGCGTGCGTGTCGACGCGGATGCCGGGGCCGGTCGGCGGCTGGAACGCGGTGAGCGTGCCGCCGCCGGTCTGGTTGATCCGGACCTGCACCGCGCTGCCCCGGTCGGCGGGCGTCAGGTCGACGTCGCCGCCCCACGCCAGCAGCAGCTGGGTGCGGACCAGGTCGACACCGGTGACCTGCTCGGTGACCGTGTGCTCGACCTGGAGCCGCGGGTTGACCTCGAGGAACGCGAAGTCGTCTCCGGAGACGAGGAACTCGACGGTGCCGACGCCGGTGTAGTCGACGGCGCGGGCGATCGCGGACGCGGCCTCGTGCAGCGCCTTGCGCAGCGACGGTTCGAGCAGCGGCGCGGGCGCGATCTCGACGAGCTTCTGGTGTCCTCTTTGGAGGCTGCAGTCGCGGTCGCCGAGCACGGTCGTGCCGACGAGCTGCACCTCGACGTGCCGCGCGGGCGTGAGCAGCCGTTCGAGGTAGACGTCGTCGTTGCCGAACGCGGCCAGCGCTTCGGCGCGGCAGCGGGCGATGGCCTCGTCGAGGTCCTCGGCCCGGTGCACCTCGCGCATGCCCTTGCCGCCGCCACCGGAGACGGCCTTCACCATCACCGGGAACGTTCCAAGATCGTCGAGCGTTGGCACACCGAGCGACCCGGCCAGCTCGCGCGCCCGGCGTTTGTCGCCGAGCAGGTCGAGCACCTCGGGCCGCGGACCGACGAAAGTCAGCCCCGCTGCGGCGCACGCGCGGGCGAAGGAGGCGTTCTCGGACAGGAACCCCCAGCCGGGGTGCACGGCCACGCAGCCGTCGGCGGCTCGGACGAGCTGGTCGACGTCGAGATAGGGCAGCGGGCCGTGACCCGTCAGCCGCACCGCGTGGTCGGCCATCCGGACGTGTAACGAGTCGGCGTCGTCCTCCGAGTACACCGCCGTGGTGCGGATACCGAGGTCGGCGGCCGCGCGCAGCACGCGGACGGCGACCTCACCCCGGTTGGCGACGAGAAGCACGAAAATCTTCCTCCTGAGCGACCGCTTAGTATGTGACGGCCGTCGCATGCTCGCATCTCAGGTTGACGTTCGTCCAGACGGAACCGATCCACCCGGTGAGGCGTCAATGGGACACTTCACCGCAAACCAGCAATGGCTATGGAGGCCACCGTGGTGTTCAAGAGGATGTTGCGCGCGTTCGGCGTGGGCGGGCCGACGGTGGACACAGTGCTGACGAACCCCAACGTCCGTCCCGGTGAGCTGCTCACCGGCGAGGTCCGCATCGCGGGTGGCGACCACCCCGCCGACATCGACCACGTCACGCTCTCGCTGATGACCAAGGTCGAGGTCGAGAGCGGCGACAACGAGTACAACACCAACCGCGAGTTCGCCAAGGTCGCCGTCGCCCAGCGCGTCCAGGTCGCGCCCGGCCAGCGGCTGGCGCTGCCCTTCCAGTTCCCGGTTCCGCTGGAGACGCCGCTCAACGTCGTGATGGGCACCCAGCTCGCCGGCATGCAGATGGGCCTGCGCACCGAGCTCGAGGTCCGCGGCGCCGTCGACCCCGGCGACCTGGACCCGGTGTGGGTGCACGCGCTGCCGTCGCAGGAGCGCGTCCTGCAGGCGTTCGCCCAGCTCGGCTTCCGCTTCACGAAGGCCGACAACGAGCAGGGCAGGCTGCACGGCGTGCCGCAGCAGCTGCCGTTCTACCAGGAGATCGAGTTCTACCCGCCGCAGCAGTTCATGGGCCGCGTCAACCAGGTCGAGCTGACCTTCGTCGCGACCCCGCAGGCGCTCTACACGATCCTCGAGGCCGACAAGCGCGGCGGCATGTTCCGTGCCGGCGGTGACTCTTTCGGGCACTTCCACATGTCACACGAACAGGCGATGGGCTCGGACTGGGCCGGCATCATCAACAACTGGATGTCGCAGATCAGCGGCCGTGGCGGCCACGGCATGCACGGTGGGCACGGCGGTCACGGGGTCCACGGTCACGGCATGGGAATCGCCGGGATCGCCGCTGCAGGTGCGGCTGGCGTCGCAGGTGGGATGATTATGGGCGAGGTCTTCGACGAGATTGGCGACTTCTTCGGAGACTGACGCCCCGTCCCATCAAGGGAGGCAGTCGTGTCCATCGAGAGCATCCTCGGCGCACTGATCATCGGTCTCATCATCGGCGTGCTCGGCAAGCTGGTGGCCCCCGGCAAACAGGCAATCCCGATCTGGCTGACCCTGATCGTCGGCATCGCCGCGGCGTTCCTCGGCACGTTCGTGGCGCGGGCGTTCGGCGTCGCCGACACGGCGGGCATCGACTGGATCGAGCTCGTCTTCCAGGTCGTGATCGCCGCGGTCGGTGTGTCCGTGGTCGCCGGCGTCTACGGCCGCAAGTCCGTCCGTTAGCTCGAGTGCCATGAGGGGAGCTTTGCCAGCGTTCAGCGCTGGCAAAGCTCCCCTCATGGCGTCAGGGCCCGTTCGAATGCGGATGCCGCGCGAAGCACGGCATGTTCGCCGCGGACGCCGGCCTGTGGACCGACACGACCTGGTGGTCGACTCCACCTCGGTCGAGTGCGCCCGGTCCCGGGAAGCGGTCAAGCGCTCCGAAACTCGCCGGGTGGGCCGGCAACAGCTGCAGCGCCAGTCACACGCGTGACTTGCTCGGCTAGCTCATCAGCATCCGCCGGACCAGGTCCGCGTACAACGCGCCGATCTGCTCCGGCGTCCGCTTGCCGGTCGGCTGGTACCACCGGGCCACGTCGATGCACAGCGACAGCACGGCCAGCGTCGCCCCGCGCAGGTCGGGCGCGTCGAACAGGCCTGCCTCGACGCCCTCGGCGATGATCGAGCGCATCCGGCCCTCGATGCCCCTGCGCAGCTCCACGACGGTCGCGTGGTGCTCGGGCGACAGGGCGCCCAGCTCGTACTGCACCACGCGCGCGGTCGTGTGGTACTCCGCGTGCCAGCGCGCGAAGGAAGACACCGCGTTGCTGAGGCGTTCGACCGGGTCCTTGCCCGGCACGTCGGACAGCACGCTCAGCGACAGCTCGTGGCCGATCTTGCTGATCTGGAAGAGCAGGTCTTCTTTCGAGCGGTAGTGGATGTAGACGGCCGCGGGGCTCATCCCGGCCAGCGACGCGATGTCGCGCGTGGTGGTGGCGTGGTAGCCCTTGTCGGCGAACGCGTGGGCCGCCGCGATGAGCATGCGGCGTGCCGCGTCCGGGGTGACGTGTCGCCACATCTCGTCCAGCAGCTCGGCCTCGTGCTGCCCGGACACCTGTTGCGCGGTCATCCCGGTCCTCCTTGTTGACAGGCCCCGAATCGTACTGCACGCTAAGCGGGCGCTTAGGATCTAAGCAACCGCTTAGTATGTGCTCGACCCGTTCGGAGGAGGACCCGTGCAGCGCACGTTGTTCAACGAGGATCACCACGCGTTCCGGGAGACGGCGAAGCAGTTCGTCGAGAGGACCATCCGGCCGAACGTCGAGAAGTTCATCGAGCAGCGTGAGATCGACCGGGACGTGTGGCTGGAAGCCGGTCGTCAGGGGCTGCTCGGACTCGAGGTGCCGGAGCAGTACGGCGGCAGCGAGGCAGGCGACTACCGGTTCAACACCGTGTTCGCCGAGGAGCTGTGCCACGTCAACGCCGCCGTCGCGTCGAGCCTCGGCATCCACGGCGACGTCGTCGCGCCCTACCTCGTCGACCTGTGCACCGAGGAGCAGAAGCAGCGCTGGCTGCCCGGCATGTGCACCGGTGAGATCAAGACCGGTATCGCGATGACCGAGCCGTCGGGTGGTTCCGACCTCGCCGCGCTGAAGACCAACGCCGTCAAGGACGGGTCCGACTGGATCCTCAACGGCTCCAAGACGTTCATCACCAACGGCTACACCGCCGACATGATCGTCGTCGCGGCGCGCACCGACCCGGCGAAGGGCGCGCGCGGCATCACGCTGTTCGCCGTCGAGACCGGGATGCCCGGCTTCGAGCGCGGCCGCAAGCTCGACAAGGTCGGGCAGCACCCGTCCGACACGGCCGAGCTGTTCTTCTCCGACGTCCGCCTGTCCGCCGAGCACGTCATCGGCGAGGAGGGCCAGGGCTTCATCTACATGATGGAGCGCCTGCCGCAGGAGCGGATCGGCGGCGCGATCTCCAACCTGGCGCACGCCGTCGGCGTCTTCGACGAGACGCTGGAGTACGTGAAGGAGCGCAAGGCCTTCGGCCAGGCGATCGGCAAGTTCCAGCACAACAAGTTCCTGCTCGCCGAGCTGCGGACCAAGATCGACGTCACGCAGGCCTTCATCGACAACCTGACGCTGCAGCACGTCAACGGGCAGCTGACCGCGGTCGAGGCGGCGCAGGCGAAGTACTGGAGCGCCGATGTCGAGAACGAGGTCATCGACGCCTGCGTGCAGCTGCACGGCGGCTACGGCTACATGACCGAGTACCGCGTCGCCCGCGCGTGGATGGACGCCCGCGTCACGAAGATCTGGGCGGGCTCCAACGAGATCATGAAGGAACTCATCGGCCGCGACCTCGGCCTCTAGGAGACAGTCACATGCCTGAAGCAGTCATCGTTTCCACCGCGAGGTCACCGATCGGTCGCGCGCGCAAGGGCTCGCTCGTCGACCTGCGCCCGGACGACCTGGCCGCGCAGATCGTCAAGGCCGCGCTGGACAAGGTCCCCGGCCTGTCCCCGCAGGACATCACCGACCTGCACCTCGGCTGCGCCGAGCCGCAGGACCAGCACGGCCAGAACATCGCGCGCCGCGTCGCCGTGCAGCTCGGGTTCGACACGCTGCCCGGTACGACGGTCAACCGGTTCTGCGCGTCGTCCGTGCAGACCGCGCGGATGGCCTTCCACGCCATCAAGGCGGGCGAGGGCCACGCGTTCATCAGCGCGGGCGTCGAGTGCGTGTCCCGCTACATGCACACCGGCACGCCCAACGAGAACCCGCTGTTCGACGAGGCCCGCGCCCGCACGCAGACCACGGCCGAGTCGAACACGCCGTGGACCGACCCGCGCATCGACGGCAAGCTGCCGGACTACTACATCGCGATGGGCCAGACCGCGGAGAACGTCGCGAACCTGCACGGCATCTCGCGGCACGACCAGGACGAGTTCGGCGTGCGGTCGCAGAACCTCGCGGAGAAGTCGATCGCGAACGGGTTCTTCGAGCGCGAGATCACCCCGGTCACGCTGCCCGACGGCCGCGTCGTGTCGACCGACGACGGCCCGCGCGCAGGCGTCACCTACGAGGCCGTGGCCGGTCTGAAGCCGTCGTTCCGCCCGGACGGCACGATCACCGCGGGCAACTGCTGCCCGCTCAACGACGGCGCGGCCGCTGTCGTGATCATGAGTGACGTGCGGGCTCGCGAGCTGGGCCTGACCCCGTTGGCGCGCATCGTGTCCACGGGTGTCTCGGGCCTGTCGCCGGAGATCATGGGCCTCGGCCCGGTCGACGCGACGAAGCAGGCGCTCGGCCACGCCGGTCTGTCCATCTCGGACATCGACCTGGTCGAGATCAACGAGGCGTTCGCCGTCCAGGTGCTCGGCAGCCAGCGCGAGCTGGGCATCGACATGGAGAAGCTGAACGTGCACGGTGGTGCCATCGCGCTCGGCCACCCGTTCGGCTCGACCGGTGCCCGCATCATGACCACGCTGATCAACGGCATGCAGGCACGCGACGCGCAGTTCGGTCTCGAGACCATGTGCGTCGGCGGCGGCCAGGGCATGGCCATCATTCTGGAAAGGCTTTCGTAGTGGGCATCCTCGACAGGTTCCGGCTCGACGGGAAGGTCGCGATCGTCACCGGCGCGTCCTCCGGTCTCGGTGTGGCGTTCGCGAAGGGCCTCGCGGAGGCGGGCGCGGACGTCGTGCTCGCCGCGCGCCGCGCGGACAAGCTGAAGGACACGGCGCAGCTCGTCGAGGCGGCCGGACGGCGCGCGCTCGTCGTGCAGGCCGACGTCTCGCAGCCTGACGACTGCCGTGAGGTCGCCGCACAGGCCGCCGCGTTCGGCACGGTCGCCGTACTGGTGAACAACGCCGGTGTCGCCTCGGCCGTCCCCGCCTCGCGGGAGACGCCGGAGCAGTTCCTCGGCGTGATGGACGTGAACCTCAACGGCGCGTACTGGATGGCGCAGGCCGCGGCCGCGGTGATGACCGAGGGCGGCTCGATCATCAACGTCTCGAGCGTGCTCGGCATCGTGACCGGTGGCATCCCGCAGGCCGCGTACTCGGCGTCGAAGGCCGGCCTGCTGGGCCTGACCCGCGACCTGGCGGCGCAGTGGACCGGACGCAAGAACATCCGCGTCAACGCCATCGCGCCGGGCTTCTTCGCGTCCGAGATGACCGACCAGTACCCGCCGGGGTACCTGGAGAAGTACGTGAGTCTTCTGCCGATGGGCAGGGTGGGTGACCCGGAGGAGTTGGCAGCGGCGGTGGTCTTCCTCGCCTCACCCGCGGGCGGCTACGTCACCGGAGAGACCCTCGTGGTCGACGGCGGTGCCGTGATCGTCTGATTGGCGCCGAATGATCTGATCGGCGGAGTGCCAGCGGCCGCCCCTGCGACGTTCAATTGGTCCAGGGGTGGCCGTTCGGCGTGTCTGGGGGAGTCGTGGACGAACCGGAGTTCAGAGTCGTCGACCCGGTGCTGAGATTCCTCCGGCTGTTCCTCCCGACCACCGCACTCGCGGTCGCGGGCATCGTCACGCTGCTGGTCGCCGGCCACCTCACGGGGCCCTTCCAGCAGATCACCGTGGTGCGCGCGATGCTGGCCTCCAAGCGCGAGTTCTTCCAGGACGAGCAGGTCGAGCGCATCCTGATGGCCAAGGGCCTGCAGGTGCACGTCACGCCGGTCGGGTCGTTCGACCTGGCGGCGAAGGAGGACCTGGACTCGTACGACTTCGTGTTCCCGTCCGGTCAGGCGGCCAACGAGCAGGTCAAGAAGCGGCGCACCGGCAAGCACGCGGTCCCGTACCGGCCGTTCTTCAGCCCGGTCGTGCTGGCCACCTACCGCAACTACGCGGACGCGCTCGTGCGCGCCGGTGTCGCGGAGCGGCAGGCCGGCGGGGACCTGTACTACGACCTCTCGGTCGGCGAGCTGATCGGGTTGATCGACCAGCGGAAGCTGTGGAGCGACTTCGGCCTGGACAACGGGAACCGGATCATCGCGCAGACCCCCGATCCCTGCCGCACCTACTCGGGTGCGGTCTACGTCGGCTTCGTGGCGTTCGCGAGCGAGAGCGACACCCCGCGCACCGAGGACGCCGCCGCCGAGCTGGCGCGGCGGATCAAGCCGTACTTCGACGTCGAGGGCCAGCACCTCGAGGACATGGCGCCGAAGTACTTCTCGCCGGAGGGACGCACGTTCGCACCCGTCGCCGTCATCTACGAGCACCAGTTCATCGCCTACCAGACCGGGCAGGCCCGGCCGGACCGCGACCGCGTGCTGCTCTACCCGAAGGCGCAGCACCAGAGCGCGCCCGAGCTGATCTCGTTCGGCGCGGCCGGTGACCGGATCGGCGACCTGCTGATGCACGACGCGGCGTTGCGCAAGCGCGCGGTGGAGCTGGGGTTCCACCTGCTCGGTGCGGGAGGCGGGCCGGAGGAGGACTTCGCCGCGTTCGTCAGCGGACGCGGGCTCTCCGTGCCGCGCACCGGTTTCGGCGACATGGTCGCGTACCTGCCGGACGGGCCGCTGTTCGACCTGATGCGCAAGGAAGTCGGTGGCTGCCGGTGAGGGCCGCGGTCGCGGTGCTCGTGCTCCTGATGGCCGCGTGCACGGCCAGCACGCCCGAGCCGGTGCGGCTGACCGTGCTGGCCAGCTCCGAGCTCGCCGACCTCGGTCCGGTGCTCGCGGACCTGAAGCGGGACACCGGTGTCGAGCTGGCGATGGAGTACAAGGGCACGATCGAGGCGAGCGGGCAGGCCGGCGGGTACGACCTGACCTGGTTGTCCACCAACAGGTTCCTCGAGCTGCGCGGCGGTGAGCCGCCGTTGTCGGCGACCACGATGCTGTCGCCGGTCGTGCTCGGCGTGAAGCCGGGCAAGCAGCTCGGCGAGCGGCCGACGTGGGCGGACATCGCCGACCGCGCCGCGCTGGGTGAGCTGCGCTTCGGCATGGCCGACCCGAGGGTGTCCGGTGGCGGGCTGGCCGCGCTCATCGGGGTCGCCACCGCCGCGGCGGGCACCGGGTCCGCGCTGCGGACCGAGGACGTCAGCTGCGACCGCATCCAGGGGTTCCTCGCCGGCCGCGCGTTCGACTCCCCAGACGTGACAGGGGAGTTCGTGCGCAGGCAGTCCGAAGTGGACGCCATCGTCGCGCACGAGTCGGAAGTGCTGGCGCTCAACGCTTCCGGGAAGCTCTCGCAACCGCTCGAGGTCGTCTATCCGCGCGACGGGATCGTCCTGTCGGACTACCCCCTCACCCTGATCAGACCCGACAAGCGCGCGGCCTACGACCGGGTGGTCGGGTGGGTGCGCTCGCCGGGAGCACAGCGTTCGATCATGGAACGCACGTGGCGGCGGCCCGTCGACCCGGCCCTGCAGCGCGCCGAGAAGCTGGCTCTGCCGATGGGGAACGCGCTGTACTTCCCGGACAGCCAGGAGGTGATCGACCGGCTGCTGGCGTTCTACGACCGGGCGGGCACCGGGCGCCAGGTGGTGTTCGTGCTCGACTACTCGACCTCCATGCGCGGTGAGCGGGTCTCCCGGTTGCGCGAGGCCTTCGCGGCGCTGAACGGGTTCGACCGCTTCCACGTCGGTGAGACGGTCACGATCGTGCGGTTCGCAGGCCGGGTGCTGGAGGAGCGGTCGGTGACGGTGTCCGGCCGGGGTGACCTCGACGCGTTGCTGGCCGTCGTCGCGTCCGACGACCTGCAGGACCACACCGCGATCTGGTCGGCGGTGGACCACGCGCTGCGGCTGGTGCGGGGTGAGGCGACGGTCGTGCTCATGACGGACGGGGAGAACAACGCGGGCCTGACCGCGAACGAGTTCTTCCGGGTCGGACGCGGTGAGGTGCCCGTGTACCCGATCCGGTTCGGTGAGGCGGATCCCGCGGACCTCGACCGGCTGGCGCAGGCGAGCGGTGGCCGGCTCGTCGACGCGACGGCGAAGTCGTTGCTGGAGGCGGTGAGGGAGATCCGTGGATGTCGATAGAGGACTCTGGTGGTCCGTCACGTGGCCGTGGCTCGTCATCTGGGTGCTGACGGTCGCCGCGGTCGTGGCCGTCGCCGCCATGGTGGTCGTGCGGGGCATGGCGTTGTGGCGCGGCCGGGGTGAGCCGGAGCAGGACGTGCCGGGCCTGCTGTTCTACGTGCACGGCGAACGCGTGATCAACCTGTGCAAGGTCGGGCGGTACGACGACGCGGTCACCCGGCAGTTCGTCGAGCAGATCACCGTGACCAAGGACGGCAGGCTGCAGGTCGGCCCGTCCGAGTTCGGGATCGGCGCGGGCGGGTCGGTGCAGCGGCAGACCACGAACACCTACGAGAAGCCGGCGACCGAGATCGACGTCATCGGCGTGGTGCTGGCCGGGTTGCAGTCCGCGAACGGCGTCGTGCACGCCGACCTGACGAAGCGGTCCATCCGCGCGGACACGGCGTGGCGGCGGGCGAGACCGGCGCGGCTGTCCGACATCCGCGACTACGTGTCGCTCGACGGCAGGTTCGAGCTCTCCGAACGGACCGGCGACAGCGTCGTGCTGCTGGCGCCGATCGGTGAGCAGCGGGTGCGCGTCGAGTGCGACGACAAGGGCCTGCGGGACACCAGGGTTCCCGGCGGCCTGTTCAACGCGCGGTGCATCGGCAAGGTCCAGTCGTGGAACGCGGCCACCGGGGAGATCGTCGTGCTGCCGGTCGTCATATTCCAGTAGACGGGTGGGGGACGATCGTCCCGTGATTCAACTGGACCAGGTGCTGGTCGTCGACGTCGAGGCGACCTGCTGGGAGACAGCGCCGCCTCCGGGGCAGCGCAACGAGATCATCGAGATCGGCGTGTGCCCGGTGGACGTCGCGACCGGCGAACGGGGTGAGCGGCGCAGCATCCTCGTGCGGCCGCGGCACTCCGAGGTCAGTCCCTTTTGCACGGAGCTGACGACGCTGACCGCCGCGCAGGTCGCCGATGGCGTGACCTTCGCCGAGGCGTGTGCGTTGCTGCGCCGCGAGTTCCGCGCTGACAGGCGGGTGTGGGCGTCGTACGGCGACTACGACCGCAAGCAGTTCGAACGCCAGTGCGCCGCCGAGGGCGTGCGGTACCCGTTCGGGCCGCGGCACGTCAACGTGAAGACGCTCTTCGCGCTCGTGCGCGCGTTGCCGCGCGAGGTCGGCATGAGCGAGGCGCTGAAGATCGCGGGGCGTCCGCTGGACGGGACGCACCACCGCGGACACGACGACGCGTGGAACATCGCCGGACTTTTCGCGGAACTGGTCTGTACGCTCCGGACGTGACCGTTCCGGAAAGGCTGATCGACGCCGCGACCCGCCTCTTCGCAGACAAGGGTTTCGACCGCGTCGCCGTGCAGGAGATCGTGCAGAGCGCCGGTGTGACCAAGGGTGCGATGTACCACTACTTCGGGTCGAAGGACGACCTGCTGCACGAGATCTACGGCAGGGTGCTGCGGATGCAGACGGAGCGGCTGGAGAAGGTGTCGGCCGACTCGGCGCCGATCGCCGACCGGCTGCACGCCGCCGCGACCGACGTGATCGTCACCTCCGTCGAGAACTTCGACGCCGCCAAGGTGTTCTTCCGCTCGATCGACAGCCTCGCCGAGGAGACCCGCCGCGAGGTGCGCGCGGAACGCCGCCGCTACCACGAGAAGTTCCGGTCGCTGATCGAGGAAGGCCAGTCCGCCGGCGTGTTCCGCGCGGACGTGCCCGCCGACCTGACCACGCACTACTTCTTCGGCAGCGTGCACCACCTGGGCACCTGGTACCGCACCGACGGGCCGGTGTCCGCGCGCCAGCTGGCGGACTACTACGCGGACCTGCTGCTCGCCTCCGTCACGAAGGCCTGAACGGCTTTCGCGGGTTCGTCGGCGTGGAATCGCACGAACCTGACGGTGTGGCCCTGGATCTCGGTCGGTTCGGTCAGCGTCAGGTGCACGCTCGTGGTGCTGGCCGCGGTGATCGACAGCGTGTCGTCCGCGAACTCGACGGTGCGGCCGTGGCTGCCGCTCCACTCCGCGCGCACGGACTTGATCCGGTGGCGGGGGATCGGGATGTCGGTGGACCACGAGAACCGCAGCCGCAGCTCCTCGTCGTCGAGGGTGTGCGGGTTCGCGGTGAGCGAGCGCGCGTAGGCGAGCACCCAGACCAGGCTCAGCACGCCGAGCACGAGCAGGATCCATCGGGTGGTCGGCCACGGCACCAGCAGCTCGGCGGCCACCAGGTCGGCCGCTGAGGCCGCGATGAGGAACCGGTTCACGAACTTGAGGTCGGCGGCGTAGGGGATCTCCATGCCGCCGAGCGTGGAGGCCTGACGCTGCGTCAGGGCAAGGGTTTCAGGGCAGGTCGACGCCGGTGACGCGGGTGGTGACCTCGTGCTGCACCTGGTTGAACGGGTCGAGGAAGGTCGCGATCAGCTTGCGCACGGCCGGTGGGAGGTCGTCGGCCTCGGGGAACTTCGGGAGCAGCGCGGTGAGCCTGCCCGCCAGCTCGGCCGGGTCGCCGGTGCCGTCCTGGAGCTGGAGTGCCAGGTCCAGCCACTGTTCTCGGGCCTGTGGCGCGGCGAGCATGCGGTCGAACTCCGCCAGCAGGCCCGGTGCGGTCGTGGCGACGAGCTGCCACGCCTGGCGGTCCAGCTCGATGAGGTCGGCGCGCACGCCGTTCGCGGCCAGGTGGTCGTATAGGCCCACGACGCGTTCCGGCAGTTCCACAGTGGACCCGCGCAGCTCGGCGATCCGCTTGCGCTGCAACGCTATCGCGCGTTCCTGCTCGGCGAGTTCCGCGTCGAACGCGTCGAGGTGCGCGGTGAGGTCACCGGAGAGAGCGGCCGGGATGCGGTCCACCGGCAGTCCTGCGTCGCGGAGCTGCCGGATGCGGACGAGCCGCGTGAGGTCGGCCATGCCGTAGCGGCGGTAGCCGAGCGAGTCGCGGATCGGTTCGGGGAGCAGGCCTTCCGCGTGGTAGTGGCGGATGGCGCGCACCGTGGTGCCCGCCAGATCCGCCAACTCCCCGATCAGCACCGTTCCAGACTACGGAACGATCACCGAGACGATCTCCGCGACGCACGCGGGCTTCTCGCTGCCCTCGATCTCCACCACGACCTTGGTCACGAGCTGCTTGCCCAGCGCGATGTCGGAGATCTCGGTGAGCTCGACACCGGCGCGCACCCGCGAGCCGACCAGGACGGGCTGCGGGAAACGGACCTTGTTGGACCCGTAGTTCACGCCCATCTTGATGTTCTTGACGGTGTAGATGTCCTTCACCAGGTACGGCACCAGCGAGATGGTGAGGTACCCGTGCGCCACCGGGCCGCCGAAGGGGCCCTTCTTGGCCTTCTCGACGTCGATGTGGATCCACTGGTGGTCCAGCGTCGCGTCGGCGAACAGGTTGACCTGCTCCTGGGTGACCTGGTGCCACTCGCCGTGCCCGAGGTGCTCGCCCTTGGCCGCGACGAGCTCGTCGATGTTCTCGAAGACGCGCATCATCAGTCCTTCGGTCCGCCGGCGACGTAGATGACCTGGCCGGACACGAAGCCGGCGCCCTCGCTCACCAGGAACGAGGTGGTGTGCGCGATGTCGTCGGGCGTGCCGACGCGCTGCACCGGGATGGTCTGCGCGGCACCCTTCTTCAGGTCCTCGAAGTCGACGCCCATGCGCGCGGCGGTGGCGGCGGTCATCTCGGTGGCGATGAAGCCGGGAGCGATCGCGTTGACCGTGACGCCGAACTTGCCGAGCTCGATCGCCAGGGTCTTGGTGAAGCCCTGAAGACCGGCCTTCGCGGCGGAGTAGTTCGCCTGGCCGCGGTTGCCCAGCGCGGACGTGCTGGAGAGGTTGACGACGCGGCCCCAGCCCTCCTTGGTCTGGTACGCCTGCACGGCCTTGCTCATCAGGAACGCGCCGCGCAGGTGCACGTTGATGACCGCGTCCCAGTCGTCGGCGGTCATCTTGAACAGCAGGTTGTCGCGCAGGATGCCCGCGTTGTTGACGAGGACCGTCGGCGCGCCGAGCTCGTCGGCCACGCGGGCCACGACCTCGTTGACCTGCGCTTCGTCGCTCACGTCGAGCTTGGCGGCGAACGCCTTGCCACCACCCGCGACGATCTTCTCGGCACCGTCGCGCACGGCCTGCTCGTCGAGATCGAGCAGTGCGACGGCGAAACCGTCGGCGGCCAGTCGCTGGGCGACGGCAGCGCCGATGCCGCGCGCGGCACCGGTGACGATGGCAACCCTGTCGGCCACGGGGACCCTCCTCTGGATGCGGGCTAAGCAAGCGCTTAGTAACGTACCTTGCAGTGGTGGAGCTGCGCCAGCTTGACGTCGAGCTGTGTGCCCAGCACCATACCGACTGGTCGGAATGTCACGCTCGAGGAGGCATGCGCCCGTGGACTACACAGGCAAGGTCGCGCTCATCACCGGCGGCTCGAACGGCATCGGCGCCGCGGTCGCCCGTCGGCTCGCCGCGGGTGGCGCGCGCGTCGTCGTCGCGGACGTCGATGATGCGCAGGGCAAGGCCGTCGCCGACGAGATCGACGGCACGTTCGTGCGCTGCGACGTCACCCGCTTCGAGGACAACGTCGACGCCGTCGCCGTCGCCGTGGACACCTGCGGTGGCCTGGACATCGTGTTCCTCAACGCGGGCGTCGCCACCAACACGTACTTCGGCGAGGAGTTCTCCGTCGAGCTGTACCGCCGCGCGATGGGCATCAACCTCGACGGCGTCGCGTACGGCGCGCAGGCGGCACTCGGCGCTCTTCGCGCGCGGGGTGGTGGCCACATCGTCGCCACCGCGTCGATGGCGGGCCTCATGCCGACGCCGGGAGACCCGGTCTACGGCGCCAACAAGGCGGCTGTCGTCGGGCTGGTCCGCGCACTCGGTGGTGCACTGAAGGACGACAACATCCTCGTCAACGCCCTGTGCCCGGCGTTCGCCGACACCAACATCATCACCCCCATCAAGTCGACCCTGGAGGAGGTGGGCATGCCGATCCTGCCCGTCTCGAAGGTGGTCGACGCGTTCGAGTCCATCGTGGACTCGGGTGGCACCGGCGAGGCCTGGTTCGTGCAGGCGGGCCGCCCGTCCGAGCCCTTCGGCTTCCGCAACCCGCCGGGCCCGCGCGCGGAGGACGGCTCCCGCATCGCCGCCGCCACCAAAGACCCCATCACCCTCGCCAAGGAGAGCTGAGCTGTGCGTGCCATCCAGATCACCGAGTTCGGTGGACCCGAGGTCCTCCAGCAGGTGGAGCTCCCGGACCCCGTTCCGGGTCCCGGCGAGGTCCTGATCGACGTCAGCCGGGCGGGGCTCAACTACGCCGACACCCACCAGGCCGAGAACAGCTACCTGTCCTCGTACACCGTGCCCCTCGTGCCCGGCGGCGAGGTCGTCGGCACCACCGCCGACGGTCGTCGCGTCGTCGCGCTCACCCCCGGTACCGGTGGCTACGCGGAGAAGGCCGTCGCGCCCACGCTGACCACCTTCGACGTGCCGGAGGGCGTCGACGACCTCACCGCGTTGTCGCTGATCGTGCAGGGTGCCACCGCCTGGCTGCTGCTGCGCAAGTCCGCACACCTCGAGGCAGGCGAGTCCGTCGTCGTGCACGCCGCCGCCGGTGGCGTGGGCACGATCGCGGTGCAGCTGGCCAAGCTCTGGGGTGCCGGGCGCGTCATCGCGACCGCGTCGTCGGACGACAAGCGCAAGCTCGCGCTCGACCTGGGTGCGGACGTCGCCATCGACTCGCGGTCCACGGACATGACGGCCGACCTGATCGAGGCCAACGGCGGGCGGCGCGTCGACATCGTGCTCGACATGACCGGTGGCGCCACCACCGACCAGTCGATCGTTGCCTTGGCTCCGTTCGGGCGGCTCGCGTTCTACGGCATGGCTTCCCGGGAGCGGCCCAAGGCGATCGAGCTCGGCAACCTCTTGTCGCACTCCACCACCGTCGCCGGTATGTGGCTGCCGCACGCTCTGCGTGTTCGGGATGCCGCGCACGGGACGTTGGCGCATCGGGCCATGGCTGAGTTGTTCCAGCTCGTGCTGGAGGGGAAGGTCAAGGCCATTCCCGGTGGCGAGTACGGGATGGGTGAGATTCGGCAGGCTCACGAGGATCTGCGGTCGCGGCGTACGCAGGGCAAGCTGCTGCTGGACCCGTCCCGCTAGGTCTTGGTTTTCGTGGTCTTGGGTTTTGGTGGTGGGCGGGGAGGGGCTCGCTGATCACCAGAGGTCGCCACATCGAAAATGCCCTGTCAAGGCGGAAAAGCTGCCTTGACAGGGCATTTTCGATGTGGCAAGGCTGCGCCTGATCAGCGAGACCCTCCCCGCCCTGGCCGTCCGGATGCTTGGGATTATTTGGCTGCCGGTTTGGGCTCGGGGGCCGCGCCCGTTCCGCAGTGCGGGGGTTGCTGGTGCGGCGGGCGCTCTTTTCTCTTGGTACGCGCCGGTTTTGGCGGTGCTCGCTTGGTTCGCGCCGGTTTCGTCGGGCTCGCTTGGTGCCTGCCGGTTTGATCGGTGCTCTCTTGGTTTCTGCGGGTTTCGTGGTGGGTCGCCGGGTGTGTTGGCGTCGCTTCGCTCGCCGGGGGATCACGGCGCGCCGCAGATGTTGCGGGCTGTCGCACCCCTGGTTTGTGGCTGACTTGCCTGTGGGGGCGGGGGATTGTCGGTGTTGGCTGGGAGCATCGGTTCGGGGGGTTCTCGGGTGCGGGGGACGCCCGCGTGAGCGCGCTCGCGGCCGCGAGCGGCGGCCCGGCAGGGCAGGGGTGTGTCGTATCGGGCGGAAGGCGGCCCAGCGGCGGGTGGGCCGGGCTGGCTGGCCCGGCGGCGGGCGGTCGGTGTGCCGACAGAAGGCGGGCCCGACGGCAAGCGGGTCGGTGCACCTACGGAAGGCGAGTCCGACGGCAGGCGGGCTGGTGTGGTTGCGGAAGGCGGGCCCGGCGGCAGGTGGGCCGGTGTGATCAGGCAAGGAGTGTGCGTGTCCGCAGTGAGCGGGGTGGTGGGCACCTGGCGATTGGGCCTTGACTTGGGGTGCGGCGTGGTACCCCTATCGGGCCGGCAGGTGCTCTTCCTGCCGGCGGAGCCGGCCCCACCACGCCGCGAGGGGCCCCAAGATGCTCCTATGGATGGTCAAGCC
>NZ_VOBR01000023.1 GCF_007845675.1 Lentzea tibetensis
ATTTCCATAGTGTTTCGGTGGTTATAGCGTTGGGGAAACACCCGGTCCCATTCCGAACCCGGTAGTTAAGCCCTTCTGCGCCGATGGTACTGCACTGGTGACGGTGTGGGAGAGTAGGTCGCCGCCGGACAAAATTTCCCTGTGGGGGTCCAGTACGCTGGACCCCCACAGGGCTTTTTGGCGTTCTTGGGGGAACTCGTGGAAGCCGAGGTGCACGCCGACATCGGTGCGTTCGACGAGCTCACCAGATCCAGGTACGCCCAGGACCCGGTCGCGCACACCACGGCCATCACGAACCTCAACCGGGTGCGCATCCTGCAGTCCGACGATCCGTTGATCCTCGTCACGTTCCACGACGGCGACGAAGTGGTCGGTTCGCTCTTCCGGCACGCGCCGTGGCCGGCGCAACTCAGCGATCTGCCTGCCGATGCCGTCGACACCGCAGTCGACGTGCTGCGGCGCATCGATCCCGAACTGCCACGGGTGTACGGCCCGAAAGAAATCTCCGAGACCTTCGCCGCTCGATGGTCACCGGAGCCGCAGGTCGTCATGTCGAATCGGCTCTACCGCCTGAGCGAGCTCGAGCCGCCCGACGTGCCCGGAACGTTCCGGTTGGCCGACGAGTCGGACGTGCCGCTGCTCACCCGGTGGCGCACGGACTTCATGACCGAGGCGTTGCCCCACGAGTGGGTCGGACCACCCCAGGAGGAGATGGTCCGCCGGTCGATCGCGATGGGCAGCGGCAACGCGATCTGGGAGAGGGACGGCACACCGGTCGCGTGGGCCGTCACCGGACGCCCGATCGACGGCATGACCCGCATCGGTCCCGTCTACACGCCGCTCGAACACCGCAGGCACGGCTGCGGTGCCGCGGTCACGGCAGCGGTCAGCCGGTGGGCGCAGCACGAGGGTGCTGACCACGTCGTGCTGTTCGCGGACCTGCTCAACCCGGTCTCCAACTCCATCTACCAACGCATCGGCTTCCGGGCCGTCTCGGACTGGACGGAGTACTCGTGGAAGCGGTAGCGCACGACGACGTCACCGAGTTCGCGGCGGTCGTCTCCGGCTTCCTGGAGGCGACCCCGGCGCCCCACAGCGTGCATCTGTCCACTATGGACATGGTGGTGCGGGGAACGATGCAGGCCACGTTGATCTCTTTGCACGACAACGGGAACGTCGTCGGTGTCGTCACCCGGCTGCGGCCGGTGCGGCCGCTGCAGATCGCGGCGATGCCGCCTGCCGCGGCTCCCGTCGTGGCCGAGCTGCTGCGGTCCGTCGACCCGGCGCTGACCAGTGTCGTGGGGCCGAGGGACCGCGTCGAGGCGTTCCGCGCGGCGTGGCAGGAGGGCGGGTTCGAGACCGTCCCGACGTTCTTCTACCGGCTGGGCTCACTCGTCGCACCGGATCTTCCCGGTGTCGCGCGCATCGTGGAGCCGGAGTCGCTGTTGTCGTGGTGGTACGAGTTCCTGCGCGACACCACCGAGCTGTCACCGGACGCGGCGGAGGCGTTCGTCCGCATGTCGCTGACCATGCCCGCGACCCACGTGGTGTGGGAGCTCGACGGCGAGCGCGTGGCGTGGGCGGCCACCACCACGCCGGTCGGCGGGGTGTCGCGGATCGGTCCCGTCTACACGCCTCCCGAGCACCGCGGCCACGGCTACGCGGCGGCCGCGACCGCGGCGATCGCGCGGTGGGCGCTGGCCGAAGGGGCACGGGAGGTCGTGCTGATGACCGACGCCGACGATCCCGTGCCCAACAAGCTGTACCGCCGGCTCGGTTTCGAGCTGATCGGCGACTGGTCCTACTGGTCGTTCACCCAGCCCGGTAGCTGAGCAGGTCGCCTGGCTGGCACTGCAACACCTCGCACAGCCGGACCAGCGTGCTGAACCGGATCGCCTTGGCGCGGCCGTTCTTCAGCACCGACAGGTTCACGACGGTGACGCCGACGCGGTCGGCCAGCTCGGTGAGCGTCATGCCTCGCTCGGCGAGCAGCTTGTCCAGGTGCACCTCGATGGTCACACGGTTCCTTCGATCTCGGCCGCCATCTCGGCGGACTCGCGCAGCGCGGTCGAGAACACCAGCAGCACGACGCCACCGATGAACGGCCAGCCGCCGATGTGCCAGCTGCCGAACCACGAGAACGTCTCCGCGTCGACCTGCCGCGCGGTGCGGATCAGCGACTCCATCAGCGTGAACAGCGGCCAGCCGAAGATCAGGAACAGGCCCAGCACACGGGTGCGCCGCGCCGCTTCCTCGTTGTGGAAACCGGTCCGCGTCACGTGGTTGAGCAGCTGGTTCGCCAGGAACAGCGCCACCAACGCGGCGGCGAGCTCCGGCAGGTTCAGCAGTGTCTCCGTGCGGCTCGGCCCGTGCAGCAGCTGGCTGAGGGTGCTCAACAGCACCACGACCATCAGCACCGGGATGACGCCCGTCAGGCTCCTCGCCTTCATATCTCCCCCATATCGATAAACGATGTTATCGAGAAACGATACCAACGAAAATCGATATGTCCACCGGGCGGTTGCGGACGTGCGACGAGAACACCAGCGACGTGGTGGTGTCGCCGTACCGCTGCGCCTCCTCGACCAGCTGCTCCAGCTCGACCATCGAGCGGCACACGACCCGCAGCAGCCAGCAGTCGTCGCCGGTCACGTGATCCGCGCCGAGGATCTGCGGCAGCACGAGGACGTTCGTGCGGAAGCGCGGCGTGTCGAGCGACCGGACGCGCACCCGGACGATCGACTCGATCGGCAGTCCGACGCGCTGCGGGTCGACCGTCGCGCTGTACCCGGTGATGACGCCGGCGGCCTCCAGGCGGCGCACGCGTTCGGTCGTCGCCGGTGCCGAGAGCGACACGCGCTTGGCCAGCTCGGTGAACGTCATCCGGCCGTCCTCCTGGAGGAGGGCCAGGATCTTCCAGTCCAGGTCATCCAGTTCCACCGTGAAATCGTAGGTCAGAGGTCGAAACTGCCTGGACTTCTGCCTGTGGCGACGCGCTTCGCTCCAGCACGATCGATCACATGACCAACGTTCTGCGATTCCCGCCCGCCGAGCCGCCCGCGGCGGCCGCGTTCTTCGCCGCCGAGCTCGCGCACGAGGCCGACCCCGACGACGTCATCAGGGACATGAAGGAGGGCACCGCCCACGGCTACGTGCTCGTGGAGACGCGGGCACCGGAAGCGTTTGCGGCCCTGCGGATCCCCGGTGCGATCAACCTGCCGCACCGCGAGATCGACGAGGGCACGAAGCTCGATCCCGACCTCGTCTACGTCTGCTACTGCGAGAGCTTCCAGTGCAACGCCGCCACCAAGGGCGCGCTCAAACTGGCGCTGCTCGGGTACCAGGTCAAGCGCCTGTCCGGCGGGATCACGGCCTGGCAGGCCGCGGGATATCCCGTTGAGGGGAGTGGTGTGCAGGTCGCTTGTAGCTGTTAAGACGTGTGGTCATAGGCTCCGTTCGTGACCCGCATCCTGGTGCTGCAGCCGTCGACCTCGGACCCGCTCGCGCGGCTGGGTGAGTGGTTCGCCGAAGACGGTGCCGAGCTGGACGTCGTGCGGTTGTGGGAGCAGGCCGTTCCTCCGCTCGACGGCTACCAGGGCGTCGTCTGCCTCGGCGGTGAGATGGGTGCGCTCGACGACCTCGAGTACCCGTGGCTCGCGGACGCGCGCAAGGCGTTGTCCGGCGCGGTGGCGAAGCGGATCCCGGTGCTCGCCATCTGCCTCGGCGCCCAGCTGCTCGCGGCCGCCACAGGGGGACAGGTGCGGCGCGGCCCGCAGGGCTGCGAGGTCGGCGTGCTGCTGGTCGCCAAGCGCGACGCCGCCGGGCGCGACCCGCTGTTCGCCGACCTGCCGTGGACACCGGACGTGCTGCAGTTCCACGACGACGAGGTGCACGTGCTGCCGCCGAGCGCCGAGCACCTCGCGGCGTCGCCGATGTACCCGCACCAGGCGTTCCGGGTCGGCGAGAGCGCGTACGGGCTCCAGTTCCACATCGAGACCACGCCGGAGATCGTCCTGAGGTGGGCCGCGACCAACCCGGAGAGCGCCGCGCGCGCCCGGCCCGGCCACCTCGACCACGACTTCCTGGTCGAGGCGCACCGCGACATCGAGGAGGTCTGGCGGCCATTCGTGGCTAGATTCACCTCAATGGCGCGGGGTGATCTCAGTCCGGCGGGAATACAGCTTCCCCTTGTGTGACCTTACTTTCGTACCTACATAGTTACCCTAAGTTCCCGGTATCTTCAGAAACGGCCTGTTTCGATCCAGCCGGAGGATCAGTGTGGATCCCGCACTCATAGTCGTGGTCGTCATCGCGACCGCCCTCATCTTCGACTTCACCAACGGGTTCCACGACACGGCCAACGCGATGGCCACCTCCATCGCGACGGGCGCGCTGCGACCGAAGACAGCGGTCGCATTGTCGGCGGTTCTCAACCTCGTAGGCGCGTTCCTGTCGGTGGAGGTCGCCAAGACGATCTCCGGCGGGATCGTCGTCGACTCCATGATCACACCCGCGATCATCTTCGGCGGGCTGGTCGGCGCGATCATGTGGAACCTCGTGACCTGGTACGTCGGGTTGCCGTCCAGTTCCTCGCACGCGCTGTTCGGTGGACTGATCGGCGCCGCGTGGGTCGCGGCGGGGACGGACTCCATCCACTTCAGCAAGGTCCTCGACAAGGTCGTCGTCCCCGCGATCGCGGCACCGCTCGTCGCGGGCCTCGTCGCGATGGTCGCGACGTTCGTCGTCTACCGGCTCAACCGGAAGACCGACCCGCGCGTCTCGCACGTCGGGTTCAAGGTCGGCCAGGTCGCGTCGGCGTCGATGGTCTCGCTCGCGCACGGCACGAACGACGCGCAGAAGACCATGGGCATCATCACCCTCACCCTGATCACCTCCGGCTCGCTCGCACCCGGCTCGGCCCCGCCGACCTGGGTGATCGTCAGCGCGGCCGTCGCCATCGCGCTCGGTACTTACCTGGGCGGCTGGCGGATCACGCACACCATGGGCCGCGGCCTCACCACGATCGAGCCCGCGCAGGGCTTCGCGGCGCAGACCAGCACCGCGGCCGCGATCATGGCGTCGTCGCACCTCGGCTTCGCGCTCTCCACCACGCACGTCGCGTCCGGCGGCATCATGGGCTCCGGCCTCGGCCGCAACCGCAACGGCGTGAACTGGGGCACCGCGGGCAAGATGGTGCTCGGCTGGGCGTTCACGCTGCCCGCCGCGGGCATCGTCGGTGCGCTCGCGGGCAAGTGGGCGTCCACTGGGACCGCGGGCGTCGTCGGCGTCGCCGCGATCGGCATCGTCGTGTCGGCGGTCATCTGGGTGCTGTCGCGGCGTGAGCCGGTCCGCCCCGAGCACATCGTCGACGAGGTCGCCGCTCAGGCCGAGCTGCACAAGGTGGCGGCATGAGCATCAACTGGATGGCGCTGCTCACCGTCTTCGCCGCCACGCTGATCACCTCGCTCGGCGTCGTGGTGCTGTTCGTGCTGGGCATCCGCGCGCTGTCGGCCGGGTCGAAGCCGGCCGCGGTCGCGAGCTTCGGCGCGTGCAGCGCGGTCGTTCTTTACGGCCTCTACCTGATCGTCGGAGGCTGACGCGGACTAAGTTCGTTCCTGATGAGCGAACCAGTCCGCGCCGCGTCACCAGCCCGATTCGGGCTCACCGAGCCGCGCAGCGAGGAGATGCTGCACGCGACCGGGTGGTGGGCCGACCGCAGGCCCGCCGACGGCAGCGAGCACCTGCTCGCCGCGCTGTCCCGCAGTCCCGACCCCGACCTCGCGCTGCGCGGCATCGACCGCCTGCGCGAGGCGGTCGGCGACGCGTGGCCGGAGCTGTCGGCCGCGTTGCACGAGGACGTGGTGCTGCGCGGCAGGCTCCTCGCCGTGCTGGGGTCGTCGACCGCGCTGTCCGACTTCCTGGTCAAGAACAACGACCACTGGCGCGAGCTGACCGCGTCGTTCGACTTCGGCTCGCTCGGGTCCGGTGACCTGCGCACCGCGTACCGGGCGCAGCTGTGCCTGATCGCCGCGCAGGACCTGGCGCACATCGTCGAGCCCGACCTGCCGTTCGTCGCCTACGACGACGTGGCTGCGCAGCTGTCGGACCTGGCTGTCGCCGCGTTGCGCGCCGCGCTCTCGACGGCCGAGCAGCGGATCGGGGAGAAGGCAGCCGAGTGCCGGCTCGCGATCATCGCGATGGGCAAGTGCGGCGCGCGCGAGCTGAACTACGTGAGCGACGTGGACGTCGTGTTCGTCGGCGAGGGCGACCTCGGCGTGGCGACGCGGCTGGCGTCGTCGGTGATGCAGATCGCCGGTCAGGCGTGCTTCGAGGTCGACGCCGCGCTGCGTCCCGAGGGCAAGGCGGGCGCGCTGGTCCGCACGCTCGACGGGCACGCGTCGTACTACAAGAAGTGGGCGCGGACCTGGGAGTTCCAGGCACTGCTCAAGGCGAGGCCCGTCGCAGGCGACGGGAAGCTCGGCCAGGCGTACATCGACGTCGTGCGGCCGATGGTGTGGCAGGCGGCGGAACGCGAGAACTTCGTGCCGGACGTGCAGGCGATGCGCAGGCGCGTCGAGGACCACGTGCCGTCCGGGCTGGCCGAGCGCGAGCTGAAGCTCGGCAAGGGCGGCCTGCGCGACGTCGAGTTCGCGGTGCAGCTGCTCCAGCTGGTGCACGGCCGCGGCGACGAGTCGTTGCGCTTCCAGGCCACGACGGCGGCGCTGACCGCGCTGGGCCGCGGCGGGTACGTCGGCCGCACCGACGCGGCGGACTTCGGCCGCTCGTACCGGTTCCTGCGCACGCTGGAGCACCGGCTCCAGCTCCAGCGCCTGCTGCGCACCCACCTGTTCCCCGCCGACGACGACGTGTCCGCGCTGCGCTGGCTCGCACGTGCGACGGGTCTGGCCGCCGAGGGGCGCAGGTCGGAGGGCCAGGTGCTGCTCGCGGAGTTCCGCAGGCACGCCAACCAGGTGCGCAGGCTGCACGAGAAGCTCTTCTACCGGCCGCTGCTGCAGTCCGTCGCCGGCGTGCCGACCGAGGCGCTGCGCCTGACGACCGCGGAGGCCGTCGCCCGGCTCGCCGCGTTGGGCTACACGTCGCCGGACGGCGCGTTGCGGCACATTCAGGCGTTGACGCAGGGCGTGTCGCGGCGGGCGCGGATCCAGATGGCGCTGCTGCCGGTGTTGTTGGACCTGTTCGCGGTGACCCCGGACCCGGACGGCGGGCTGCTGTCGTACCGGAAGGTGTCCGAGGCGCTGGCGGAAACGCCCTGGTACCTGAGGCTGCTGCGGGACGAGGGCTCGCTCGTCGAACGGCTCGCGACGCTGCTCGGCACGTCGAAGCTCGTGCCGGACCTGCTCGTGCGGGCGCCCGAGGTGCTGCGGCTGCTCGCCGACCCCGACGCGCTGGCGGGCCGCGACCCGCTCGCCGTCGGCAACCCGCTGCGCAGCGCGGTCTCCCGGTACGCGGATCTGGAGCGCGCGGCGTCCGCGGCGCGCTCGCTGCGGCGGCACGAGCTGCTGCGCGTGGCGTCGGCCGACCTGCTCGGCCTGATGCCCGTGGAGACGGTGTGCGCGTCGTTGTCCGAGGTGTGGGCCGCGGTGCTGCAGGCGGCGCTGGACGCGGCCGTGCGGTCCTCCGGCCCGCCGCTGGCGACGATCGCGGTGATCGGCATGGGCAGGCTCGGCGGGCGCGAACAGGGCTACGGCTCGGACGCGGACGTGATGTTCGTGTGCTCACCGCTGGAAGGCGTCTCGGACTCCGACGCGGTGCGGTACGCGTCGCCGATCGTCGAGAACATCCGGCGCGTGCTCGGCTCGCCGTCGCAGGACCCGCCGTTGCAGGTCGACGCCGACCTGCGCCCGGAGGGACGGCAGGGGCCGCTGGTGCGGACGCTGGAGTCCTACCGGGCGTACTACCGGCAGTGGGGCGAGATCTGGGAGCGGCAGGCCCTGCTGCGCGCACGACCCATCGCGGGCGATGCCGCACTGGGGGAGCGGTTCGTCGAGCTGATCGACCCGCTGCGTTACCCGGCGGACGGCCTGGACGCCGCGTCCGTGCGCGAGATCCGTCGCATCAAGGCCCGCGTCGACGCCGAGCGCCTGCCGCGCGGCGCGGACCCCAGCACGCACACCAAGCTCGGCCGCGGCGGGCTCGCCGACGTCGAGTGGACCGTGCAGCTGCTCCAGCTCCAGCACGCGGGCGCGGTGCCCGAGCTGCGCACACCGTCCACAATGGCCGGAATGGACGCGGCCGTGTCCGCGGGGCTCCTGTCCGCGGACGACGCCCTCGCGTTGCTCTCGGCGTGGACCCTGGCGACTCGCGCGCGCAACGCGGTGATGCTGGTGCGCGGGAAGTCGTCCGACCAGCTGCCGACCTCGGGGCGGGAGCTGCTGGCCGTGGCGTCGGCCATGGGCCATCCGATCGAACGCGACCCCGGCGAGTTCCTCGACGAGTACCGCCGGACGGCCCGCCGTGCACGTGCGGTGGTCGAGCGGGTCTTCTACGGTGAGGAATAGGGATCCCCTCGCGGAAGTTGGTCTTGGTTGTGAAAGCGATCGCGTTGACCGAATACGGTGACCCCGAAGTCTTGTCGCTGCAGGACCTGCCCGACCCGATCGTCGGCCCCGACCACCTGCTGGTCGAGGTGCGCGCGGCGGGCGTCAACCCGGTGGACTACAAGATCCGCCAGGGCTACCTGCAGGGCGCGTTCCCGCACCACACGCCGCTGATCCCCGGCTGGGACGTCGCGGGCGTGGTGCTCTCCACGGGCACCGCCGTGCACGACTTCAAACCCGGCGACGAGGTGCTCGGCTACGTCCGCAAGGACCACGTGCAGAACGGCGCCTACGCGGAGCTGGTCTCCGTGCCGGACCGCATGGTCGCGCGCAAGCCGTCCACTGTGGACTGGGAGGTCGCCGGCGCACTGCCGCTGGCCGGTCTCACCGCGCTCCAGGCGCTGAAGGCGGCCGGTGTGTCGTCGGGTGACACGGTGCTCGTGCACGCCGCCGCCGGTGGCGTCGGTCACCTGGCCGTGCAGATCGCGTTCCAGCTCGGCGCGGCCCGCGTCATCGGCACGGCGTCCCCGCGCAACCACGACTTCCTGCGCGCACTCGGCGCGGAGCCCGTCCCGTACGGCGACGCGTTGATCGACGCGGTGTCGGAGGCCGTCGGCGGCGACGGCAAGGTGGACGCAGCGCTGGACTTCGTCGGCGGGCCCGCGTTCGACGACTCACTGCAGCTCGTCAGGGACCGCGCGCGGATCGTGTCCATTGTGGATGGAGGGCGGACGGTGGAGCACGGCGCGAAGCACGTGTTCGTCCGGGCTTCCTCCGAACAGCTGCAGTGGCTGGTCGACCTGGTGGCAGCTGGTTCGTTGAAGGTCGAGGTGCAGCGGTCGTTCCCGCTGGAACAGGCCGCGGATGCGCAGCGCCTGCTCGAAGGTGGTCACGTGCGCGGCAAGGTCGTGCTCACGGTCTGAGGTCGTGGGGCCCGGTGCTGCCGGGCCCCAGCAGGTCGGTCAGTCCTCGTCTTCGTCGGGGTCGACAGCGGGAGCGCTGGTGAAAATTTCAATGACCCACTCTTCTTCGAGCGTGTCGCTGTCCTCCGAGTCGGGTACGAGGCGGTTGTAGAGCTTGACGCCGAGTCCGAGCACGTCAGCCGCCTGAACAGCCTCGATGGCTTCTGCGGCGGAGTCGACGATGTTCGTGGTCAGCAGCTGGGGGGCCGTGTAGTCGGCAACTTCTTCAGACACGCGCGGACCCTAACGCATTGACTCTTCACCCGATCGAGTTGACACTAACTGCGCTCGCCGGGGGAGCTTTGTTTGTCGTGCGGGGGTCTAGCAGGGGAAGAGATGCATCAGCACCGGGTTACGCACCGTGGGCGAACCGCGATCACGATCGCGGCGGTGATCGTCGGGGTGCTGGCCTTACTGGGCGTGATCACCTTGGTACTCAGCGGCAACTCCAACTCCACCGCCCAGCCACCCGCGACGACCACGACCACCACGTCCCGCGGCTCGGCCGAAGGCGCACTGGGCCTGGACAAGACCACCGAGCCGTCCGCGGAGACCAAGGTCGGGACCGGCGCGTTCCGCCAGCAGCGCGGCATGCTGACCATAGAGGTCACCCGCATCGAGCAGACCGGTGGCCGCATCTCGCTGACGGTGTCCGCCACCAACGCCTCCACCGCGCGGATGACACTCCCCGTGACCGGAATCGCCGTGCTGGACAACTCGAACCGCACCTACGTGGCCGCGTCGAGCCAGTGGGACGGCCTGCTGGTGCAGGGCGGCAAGACGTCCGGAACCGTGACGCTGGACGAGAAGATCCCCGCTGACGTGACCACGCTCACACTGTCGTTCACGCAGATCTCGGGCCAGTTCGCGCCCACCGGGGCGGCGATCTCGGTGACCGGCATCCCGGTGCCCCGCTGACTTGGTTCGATCGAGGCGTGACCACCTCAGCGCCCGCGTCGAACGTGCGGGAACGCCTGGAAACCGAGCGCAACGCGTGGATGTGCACGCTGCGGCCCGACGGCTCGCCGCACGTGACTCCCGTCTGGTTCGTACACCTGCACGACACGTGGTGGATCTGCAGCGAGCGGCCGAACGCCAAGCTGCGCAACGTGTCCGCCGACCCGCGCGTCTCGCTGCACCTCGAGGACGGCGACCACCCCGTGGTGGCGGAAGGCCGGGCGATCGTGCACCGCACCGGATATCCGGTTGATGTGGTGTCCGCGTTTCGCGTCAAATACGGCTGGGACATCGACACACCGGAGAGCGTGCTGTACGAGGTGCCGGTGACGAAGTGGCTGCTTTCCGGGGAGGCGCAGTGAAGTACTTGTTCTTCTGGGGCCACCAGCCCGAACGCGACGGCAGCGCGGGCAAGGGCTGCCTGAGCCAGTGGTGGGAGGCGCCGTTCGTCGTCGACGGCCTCACCTTCGCGACCGCCGAGCACTACATGATGTGGGGCAAGGCTCAGCTGTTCGGCGACACGGCGACCGCCTCGCGCGTGCTCGAGCGACGAGTCCGGTGCAGGCCAAGGCGTTCGGCCGCGAGGTGCGCGGGTTCGACGAGAAGGCATGGACGGAGCACCGGCTGGAGATCGTCGTGGCCGGCAACACGGCGAAGTTCTCGCAGCACGAGGAGCTGGGCCGATTCCTGGTGGAGACCGGTGATCGCGTGCTGGTCGAGGCGAGCCCGCTGGACCGCGTGTGGGGAATCGGTCTCACGGCTGATGATCCGCGCGCCTCGGATCCCGCGCAGTGGCTCGGGCTCAACCTGCTCGGCGTGGCGCTGACCGAGGTTCGCTCGAAGCTCAGTCCCACCAGTTGAAGATCAGCTGACCGATGGTCTCCGGCTGCCAGTTGGCGATCTGCTTCAGCTCCACCTCGTGCAGCTCGGACAGGTCGGCGGCGGACACCGGTGTGTCGAGAACTTCCTTGCTGAGCAACTGAAACGGTGCGTCGAAGGTCCACTTGGGATCATCCACGAAGGTCTGCTCGCTCATCAGCGCGACGAGCGGCAGCAGCTCGTGGCACACGACGGCGATCGACGCACCGGTGTCGACGCGGTGGAAGTTGGGCGTCACCCCAGGTTCGGTGTAGTACGTGACTGTCGCACCCGCTCGCCGGGCCGCGTCGTGGCAGAGCGCGCGGAACACGCGTGCGTCGACTGTGCCGGGACACTCCTGGCTCGCGTGCCAGAAGCCGGTCGCACCGCGTGGCAGCTTCACGCGAGCAGGATCCCGCAATCTCGGTTGTTCCAACAGCGCAGCCGTTGCGATGATCCGCGCATGCCTGACCTCATCGCACACGACGGAACAAGGCTCGCCTACCGCGTGGCCGGGCAGGGCCGCCCGGTGGTCTGCCTGCAGGGCGGCCCGATGATGGACGCGACGTACCTGGGTGATCTGGGCGGTCTGTCCGAGCACGTGCAACTGATCCTGCCCGACTACCGCGGCACCGGCGCGTCCCAGACCCCGGCCGACATCACGTCCTGTCGCTGCGACCGCCTCGTCGACGACGTCGAGGCGCTGCGCGCACACCTGGGTCTCGACCAGCTGGACCTGCTGGCGCACTGCGCGGGCGCGAACGTCGCCGTGCAGTACGCGGCCCGCCACCCCGAACGCGTCCACAAGCTCGCGATGATCACGCCGAGCACCATGGCCATCGGCGTCACCGCCACCGGCGAGGACCGCCGCGAGATCGTCCGCCGCCGCGAAGGCGAGCCGTGGTTCGAGCACGCGTCCAACGCCTTCGAGAAGATCCAGGCCGGCGAGGCCGCCGACTGGGAGGCCATCGCGCCCTTCACCTACGGCCGTTGGGACGCCGCCGCCCAAGCGCACTACGCGGACATGGAGACGCATCGAAACTGGGAGGCCGCCGCCGCGTTCGTCGCTGAGGGAGCCTTCACCCCGGAGGCCACCCGCCCGGCGCTCGCCGAGTTCGACGCACCGGTCCTGTTGCTCGCCGGTGAGCTCGACACCGGAGCCCCGCCCCCGGTGGTGGCCGGCTACACCGCACTGTTCCCGAACCACACGTACGTCACGCAGGAAGGCGGGGGTCACTTCCCGTGGGTGGACAACCCCACGTGGTTCGCCCAGACCGTCGCGACGTTCCTGGCGTGATCGGGCTCGATCGTCCACTGTGGAGTTGAGTCAGCGGGCTCGTCTGGCGAACAGGCCCGCGATCAGCACTTCCAGCGTCTCCCGCAGGGTCGCGGTGAAATCGAGGCGCAGGGCGGCCAGCGCCGGATCGGCCTCGTAGGCGGCCAGCATCGCGGCCGCGGGCCGTGAGTGGGTCCAGACGGCGCCGGTCACCATGATGGTGGCCCCAGCGAGCCGCAGTGCGTCGTCCTCGCCGAGCTCGGGCACGTGCTCGAGGATCAGCCGGATCAGGGCGCCGACGCCTCCGATGGCGGCGCGCTTGTACTTCGCGGCGATCTCCGGGGAGACGTTGTGCTCGAGCACCGCGGCCTGCGTGCTGATCAGGTCGCACAGCATCGGGCGCGCCCGGAGCGAGGCCGCGAGCGTTGCGGCGAGCTGGTCACCGCGCTCCGGCAGGGCCGCGCTCGCGTCGATCCCGCTGGCCAGCTCGTCGCGCAGCTCCTCGAGCCACTGCCGTGTCACGACGTCCAGCAGTTCGAGCAGCACGGCCTCGCGGGACTCGAAGTAGCGCAGCACGTTCGACTTCGCGAGGCCGACGCGCCTGCTCAGCTCGTTCAGGCTGACCTGCGCCACCGGCATCTCGGTCAGCATCGCGGCGGCGGTGTCCAGGATCATCCGCCTGCGCTCCGCCCGCTGCTCCTCGCTGTGCGCCCGCTTGAACGACGTCATGGTCGCAGTCTACAGACCGCCGGTCTCTTGTCAGGAGACCGGCGGTCTGTTAGCGTCGAACTCGTAACAGACCGGCAGTCTTTAAGAGTCTGATGAGGGGTCACCATGTACGAAGTTCCTGACCAGAGCGGGAAGTTCGCTGTCGTCACCGGCGCGAACAGCGGCACCGGCAAGGAGACCGCCCGGCGGCTCGCCGGCGCCGGAGCGCGGGTCGTGCTGGGCGTCCGCACCGTCGCGAAGGGCGAGCAGGCACGCGACGAGATCCTCGCCCAGCACCCGCACGCCCAGCTCGAGGTGCGCCGGATCGACCTGGCCGACCTGGCGTCCGTGCAGGAGTTCGCCGACGGGCTCGTCGCCGACGGCAAGCCGCTCGACCTGCTGGTCAACAACGCCGGCGTGATGGCGCCGCCCACCAGGATGACCACGGCCGACGGGTTCGAGCTGCAGATGGGCAGCAACTACCTCGGCCCGTTCGCGCTGACCGTCCGCCTCCTGCCGCTGCTGCTCGCCGCCGAGGCGCCGCGGGTGGCCACGATGAGCAGCGGCACGGCCAACTTCGGCCGGATCCACTTCGACGACCTGCAGTGGGAACACCGCCGCTACAGCCCGATGTTCTCGTACGCCCAGTCCAAGCTCGCCAACCTCATGTTCACCGTGCACCTCGCCGCCGTGGCAGCCGAGCGCGGCTGGCACCTGCTGAGCACCGGCGCGCACCCCGGCTACACCCGCACGAACCTGCAGACAGCGGGCGCGAGCCTCGGCCGCGACAAGCCGGCGCGGTCCTGGCTCAACCGAATCGACTTCCTGCCGTCACAGGAGGTCGAGCAGGGTGCCGAACCGCTGCTCTATGCGGCCACCGGCCCCGATGCCGTCGCCGGTGGCTACTACGGCCCTGGCGGGCGGTTCGGCCTGGTCGGCCCCACGACGACCGCGCGCCCACCGCGCAGGGCACTCGACGCCGCCGCCAACGCCCGCCTGTGGGCCGAGTCCGAACAGCTGACCTCCGCCGCCCTTCCGACGTCCGTCGCCTGATCACGATGGCGACGAAGAACGGCCGCGCGCTCGTACTGGGCGGCGGCGGTGTGGTCGGTGTCGCCTGGGAACTCGGTGTCCTGGCGGCACTGGACGAACACGGCATCGACGTGACCGCCGCGGACCACGTGTACGGAACGTCGGCGGGCGCGGCCGTCGGCGCCCTGCTAGGCAGCGGACTGCCGGTGCGCGAACTGCTCACCCGCCAGACCACGTCGCAGGCGAACGGCGACACTCCCAGCGCGACCGCGGTGGCCAAGATGATGACCACCTGGCTGCGACTCAGCTCCGAGGTGGCCGATCCGCGGGAACGCATCCGGCAGATCGGCGCACTCGCACTGACCGCCGAGACGAAGCCGGAAGCCCAGCACCGCGCCGAGATCGCCGCACACCTGCCCTCGCAGAGCTGGCCGCGCACACCACTCACGATCACCGCGGTGGACGCGCGCACCGGCGAGTTGCGCCTCTTCGACCGCCAGTCCGGCGCCACCCTGGCCGAAGCGGTCGCCGCGAGCGTCGCGGTCCCCATGGTCTGGCCGCCGATCACCTTCGACGGCAACAGCTACATCGACGGCGGCATGCGTTCCGCCACCAACGCCGACCTGGCAGCGGGTCATGCACGCGTGCTGATCCTGGCCCCGATGCCGGACCCGGAGCTGGCTGACCAGATCGCGCTGCTCAGCCGGACGGCACAGGTCGAGACGATCGTTCCCAACGCGGCGTCCGTCGCCGCGTTCGGCACCAACCCCCTCGATCCCGCCGTCCGCGCCCGAGCCGCGCAGGCAGGCCACGACCAGGGACGAGCGGCGGCCGCGACCATCCGCGACACCTGGCTCGGCGGTTCTGCCCGATCCTGAAGGCCGTCCGGTCTTCTTGGGGCACAACGACTAGTCGACGGGGCCGCGCAGCGTCAGCACCACCCGCAGCACGTGCTCGACCGCGGCGGGGAACACCGCGCCGCGCAGCTCTCCGCGGGCGGCGAGGGTGTGGGAAGCGAACTCCAGCATGCGGTCCGCGCCCACCCGTCGGACGACGAGGGCGGCGATCTCCTCGAGGTCGAGGCCTGGGTTGTCCAGACGGGTCATGGCGAACTCGACGATGAGCTCCTCATCGGTCATGTTCCCTCCCTCCCCACGCCGTCGAGCGTAGTTCAGGCGGGGCCGGCGTGAGCTGGTGAACAGGCCGAAGGCCCGGCGGAACGAGTCCACCGGGCCTTCAGCGAGAACTGCGGATCACACGTCGTAGTACAGCGCGAACTCGTAGGGGTTCGGGCGCAGGCGCAGCGGGTCGATCTCCTGCTCGCGCTTGAACGAGATCCAGGTGTCGATCACGTCCGGTGTGAAGACGCCACCCTCGAGCAGGAACTCGTGGTCGGCCTCCAGGTTGTCCAGCACGGCGTCGAGGGTCGCGGGGACCTGCTTGACGTCGCGGGCCTCCTCGGGCGGCAGCTCGTAGAGGTCCTTGTCGATCGGGGCCGGCGGCTCGATCTTGTTCTTCACGCCGTCGAGGCCGGCCATGACCATCGCGGAGAACGCGAGGTACGGGTTGCCGGACGAGTCGGGGCAGCGGAACTCGATGCGCTTGGCCTTCGGGTTGTTGCCCGTGATCGGGATGCGGACGCACGCCGAGCGGTTGCGCTGCGAGTAGACCAGCGAGACCGGGGCCTCGTAGCCCGGCACGAGGCGGTGGTACGAGTTGACGGTCGGGTTGGTGAACGCCAGCAGCGACGGCGCGTGGTGCAGGATGCCGCCGATGTAGTGGCGCGCGGTGTCGGACAGGCCCGCGTAGCCGGACTCGTCGTGGAACAGCGGCGCGCCGTCCTTCCACAGCGACTGGTGGGTGTGCATGCCCGAGCCGTTGTCGCCGAAGAGGGGCTTCGGCATGAAGGTGACGGTCTTGCCCGCCTGCCACGCCGTGTTCTTGATGATGTACTTGAACAGCATCAGGTCGTCGGCCGCGTGCAGCAGCGTGTTGAACCTGTAGTTGATCTCGGCCTGGCCCGCGGTGCCGACCTCGTGGTGGGCGCGCTCGACGTGGAAGCCGTTGGCCTCCATGTTGAGGACCATCTTGTCGCGGAGGTCCGCGTAGTGGTCGGTCGGCGTGACGGGGAAGTAGCCGCCCTTGTACTTGACCTTGTAGCCGCGGTTGCCGCCCTCTTCGTCACGGCCGGTGTTCCACCAGCCGGAGATCGAGTCGATCTCGTGGAAGGACGCGTTCGCGGTGGTGTCGAAGCGGATCGAGTCGAAGATGTAGAACTCGGCCTCGGCACCGAAGTACGCGGTGTCGGCGATGCCCGACTCGGTGATGTACTGCTCGGCCTTGCGCGCGATGTTGCGCGGGTCGCGGCTGTACGCCTCACGCGTGAACGGGTCGTGCACGAAGAAGTTGACGATCAGCGTCTTCTCGATGCGGAACGGGTCGAGCCGCGCGGTGTAGAGGTCGGGCAGCAGCAGCATGTCCGACTCGTGGATCGACTGGAAGCCACGCACCGAGGAGCCGTCGAAGGCGAGGCCATCGTTGATCGCGTCAGCGTCGAAGGCCGCGGCGGGCAGCGTGAAGTGCTGCATCACGCCGGGCAGGTCGCTGAACCGCACGTCGACGAACTTGACGCCCTCGTCGGAGATGAACTTCAGCACCTCGTCGGAATTTTTGAACACCTTCGTCGACTCCTTGACTATGGAATACGGCTGGTCATCGCGAGCGACCGTATGTCGGCGGTGTTGCCCGTCCGTCACTCGGATGTTTCGCCAGTGTTAACGGGGGTGGTCCAGGGGGCAAGGCGACCTGCCGATCCTCACCCGTTGAGCACAGGCTTACTCTGGTGGGGTGAGCAAGTGGACCGGTTCGTGGCTGTCCGGACCCCGTTCCGTGCTGGAGCCGGGCGCGGAGTCGGACGGGACGCAGCGCTGGCGTGGTGAGCGGCACGGGTTCCCGCAGGACGGGCCGGGTTCGATCGCTTCGGTCGGCAGGCGCACTGCCGCGATCTTCGTCGACTTCATCCTGGCGGCGGGCGTCGCCGCGGTGTTCACGCGGCCCGAGCTGCCGAAGAACTGGAGCTTGCTCGCCTGGTTCGTCATCACGATCATCGCCGTCGCGGTCTTCGGGTTCACGCCCGGTCACGCGGTGTTCGGCCTGCGGGTCGCGCGCATCGACGGCGCCAAGATGGTGGGCCTGCCGCGCGCGGTCCTGCGCACGGCGCTCATCTTCCCGATCATCCCGGCCGTCGTCTGGGACGCGGACGGGCGCGGCCTGCACGACAAGGCGACCGGCACCGTCGTCGTCCGCATGCGCTGACCAGCACCCGCTCACGTCGTCAGCGCCTCGACGCCGACCGTCCACAGCGCGACCTGCGCCCGCGACTTGAGGTTCAGCTTCTCCCTGATCCGCATCAGGTGCGCCTCGACCGTGCGTTCCGCGATGCCCATCAGCTGCGCGATCTGCCGGTTCGTGTGCCCGCTGCCGACCAGGTCCGCGACCTGCTGCTCGCGTTCGTTCAACGGCGACTCACCGCGTGAGCTCGCCGCGCACGGCCACGCGCCGTCGCGCGCGTACCCGATCAGCTCGTCGCGGGTGAGCTTCCTGCCTTCCGCGACGGCCACCATCGCGTCGCGCAGCGGCAGCTGCATGCGCGCCGACCGCTCGGTGTCCTTGACCAGCCTGCCCCAGGTCGGATCCATCTCGCACCGCGCGGACGTGCGCAGGTCCTGCGCCGCGGCGAACAGCCGCAGGCCGCGTTCCGGTTCGCCCCAGCAGGTCGCGGTGATGGCCAGGCCCTCGACCAGGTAAGGCAGCTCGTAGATGTTCTCCGGCGCGACGTGCAGCGCCTCGGTGAACCGGTCGTGCGCCTCCGGCAGGTCGTCGCGCCACAGCGCGAGCGTGCCCGCGGTGTGCAGGATCGCGGACAGCTTCGGCGGCTCGGCGTACCTGCGGTGCACGGCGAGCGCGTCGCGCACCAGCTCCGCGGCGCCGTCAGGGTCGCCGCCCTGCATCATCGCCCACGCCACGTTGTGCTGGCCGCTCGCGATGTCGAGCGGGTCGTCGAGCAGCGTGAGCACCTCGACGTAGATGTCCCGCGCGGTGTCGAACGCGCCGCCTGCCAGCTGCAGGCTGGCCACGATGTTCAGCGCGCGGACCAGGTCGAGCCTGCTCTCGCACTCCCGCGCGACGGCCACCGCGCGCTCGCCGAGCTGCCTCGCCTCATCGACGTCACCGTCGGCGCAGGCCAGCCACGCGCGCTGGGCGAGCGCCATGCTCTGCTCCGCGCGCGAGCCCTCCGGTGCCTCGGCGAGCGAACGGCGTGCCTCCGCCATGTCGCCGCGCGCCCACAGGCAGAGGCCGTGCAGCACGGCCAATGTGAGGTGCTGCCGCGCGCCGACCCGGAAGTGGTCGGTGAACCTGGCCAGCCGTTCCAGGTAGCCGGCCGGGACGTAGGCGCTCTCGGTGAACTCGCGCGCGAAGCCGAGCAGCCACGTGACGAACCGGTCCTCGACGATCACGCGTTCCTCGTCGGTGAGCAGCAGCGAGGCGAACCGCTGGAACGACTCGAGCTGGTGGAAGCCGTTGTCCGTGCCGATCACCAGCGACTTCGCGACGAGCCGGGCGAGCACGCCGACCGTGCCCGGCCCGCAGACGGCCTCCGCGGCCTGCAGGTCGAAGCTCTCCGGCAACACGGACAGCGCGCGGAACACCCGCTGCTCGTCCGCGCTGAGCGAGGCGTAGCTCCACTCGACGCACGCGCGCAGGCTGCGGTGGCGGTGGGGTGAGGTGCGGTCGCCGAGCGTCAGCAGGTCGAACCGGTCGTCCAGGTGGGTGACGAAGTCGTCGGCCGGGATCGCTCCGACGAGGCGCGCGGCGAGCTCGATCGCCAGCGGTAGCCGGTCCAGCCGGGCGCAGATCTCGTCAGTGAGGTGCATCGGCACCTTGGCCGACGCGCGGTCCAGGAACAGCTGGCGCGCCTGCTTGCGGGGGAGTCCGCCCACCGCGAACACGACCTCGCTCGGCAACCGCAGCGCCTCGCGGCTGGTGACCACGACCCGGACCTCGGAGCAGGTGGACAGCACCGCGTCGGCGAGCTCGGCGCACCACTCGACGCCTGTCTCGCACGAGTCCAGCACGATCATCGCCGCACCACGGGTGCGCGCGGCCAGCTCGACGGCCAGCCTGGTCTTGCCCGCACCGCCGGGACCGACCAGCGTCACGAGCCTGCTGCGTCGGACGAGCCTGCCGAGCTGGACCAATTCGTCCTCACGGCCGACGAAAGCTGGACGTGCGATCTTGCACATGGGGTGGAATCTAACGACGCCACCCGCAGCCAGGAACTAGTGAAATCCCCAGTTGTCAGCGGCGGCGCAGTGTGCGCTGCACGTTGCGCATCTTCGCGCCCTGCGGCATCGGGCCCTTCGGCAGCGCGGCGCCGCGGCTCGCCAGTGCGGCGAGTCGGGTCTCGAGGCTGTCGACCTGGGCGGCCGAGATGTTGCGGGGCAGCTTCATGAGGTGGTTCTGCAGCTTGCGCAGCGGGATCTGGCCCTCTTCGGCGCCGACGATCACGTCGTAGATCGGCGTGTTGCCGACGACGCGCGCGACGCGCTTCTTCTCCTGCGCGAGCAGGCCCTTAACCCGGTGCGGCGCGCCTTCGGCGACGAGCACGACGCCGGGACGGCCGATGACGCGGTGCACGGCGTCGAGGTGCGTGGTGCCCGCGACCGCGGGGGTGACCCGCCAGCGGCCGCGCAGGTTCTCCAGCGCCCACGCCGCCGCACCCGCCTGGCCGTCGGCCTTGGCGAACACGTTGCGCTGCACCCGGCGGCCGAAGATGACGACCGCGAGCAGCAGGCCGATCGCGATGCCGAGCGGGACGAACACCCACACCATGTTCAGCAGCAGGCCGGCGACGACGGCGATCGCGGTCATGCCGAGCAGCGCGAGCAGCATCAGCGGAACGAGCGCCTTGTCCTCGCGGCGCTGCATCTTGAACGCCTCGAAGATCTGCTTGCGCCGTTCCTTGGATGCCGCGCGCCGGGCCTTCGCCGCTTCCTTGCGGGTCGCCTTGTCCTGCTTTCCAGCCATGCCCATCAGGATACGGCTGTGTCTTCGCCAGGCCGAACTCAGCGTCTGCGAGACTGCCGGAATGGACGCGCTGCTGGAGGGACTCGACCCGGAACAGCGCGCGGCGGTCGAAGCACCCCGCGGCCCGGTCTGCGTGCTCGCCGGTGCGGGCACAGGTAAAACGCGGACCATCACGCACCGGATCGCGTACCTCGCGCAGCGCGGGCACGTGGCCCCCGGCCAGGTGCTCGCCGTGACGTTCACCAAGCGCGCCGCCGGTGAGATGCGCACCCGGCTGCGCGCGCTCGAAGTGCACGGTGCGCAGGCCGTCACCTTCCACGCCGCCGCGTCCCGCCAGCTCCGCTACTTCTGGCCGCGGGTGATCGGCGGGTCGCGCTGGGAGCTGCTCGACCACAAGATCAGGATCGTCGGCCGCGCCGCCCAGCGGCTCGGGCTGCCGACCGAGGCGGAGGCGCTGCGCGACCTGGCGTCCGAGATCGAGTGGGCGAAGGCGTCGCTCATCACGCCCGAGGACTACCCGGCCGCTGCTGCGAAGGCGCAGCGCGACATCCCCGCCCCCGCCGAGCAGATCGTGCGCGTCTACCAGGGGTACGAGGCGCTCAAGGCCGAGGCGCAGCTGCTCGACTTCGACGACCTGCTGCTGCACACCGCCGCGGCGCTCGAGGACAACGCGGAGGTGGCGGAGGAGTTCCGCGACCGGTACCGCTGCTTCGTCGTCGACGAGTACCAGGACGTCACGCCGCTGCAGCAGCGCGTGCTCGACGCGTGGCTCGGCAACCGCGACGACCTCACCGTCGTGGGTGACGCCAACCAGACCATCTACTCCTTCGCGGGCGCGTCGCCCCGCCCGCTGCTCGACTTCCCGCGCCGCTTCCCGGAGGCGGTCGTCGTCCGGCTCGAGCGCGACTACCGGTCGACGCCGCAGGTCGTGTCGCTGGCCAACGAGGTGATCAAGTGGGCGCGCGGGCGGCCGGCCGGGTCGCGGCTGCGGCTCATCGGCCAGCGCCCGGACGGCCCCACGCCGCTGTTCACCGAGTTCGACGACGAGCCCGCCGAGGCCGACGCCGTCGCGCGGCGCATCCGCAAGCTGCTCGACGACGGCGTCGCGGCGAGTGAGATCGCGATCCTCTACCGCGTCAACGCGCAGTCCGAGGCGTACGAGCAGGCGCTCGCCGAGCAGGGCATCCCGTACCTGGTGCGCGGCGGCGAGCGGTTCTTCGAACGGGCCGAGATCCGCCAGGCGATGATCTCGCTGCGCAGCGCCGGCGAGGTGCCCGGCTCGCTGCCCGAGGTGGTCCGCTCGGTGCTCGCCCGCGTCGGACTGACCGACGATCCCCCCGCAGGCGGATCGGCGCGCGAGCGCTGGGAGTCGCTGCTCGCACTCGTCGAGCTGGCCGAGGAACTGGTGAGCGCGGTACCGGACGCGGACCTGCCCCGGTTCTGCGCCGAGCTGGACGTGCGCGCCGAGGCGCAGCACCCGCCGACCGTGGAGGGCGTGACGCTCGCGTCGCTGCACGCGGCCAAGGGGCTTGAGTGGGACGCCGTGTTCCTCGTCGGCCTGGTCGACGGGACGTTGCCGATCCAGTACGCCGACGGCGACGACGCGGCGATCGAGGAAGAACGCCGACTGTTGTACGTGGGCGTGACGCGCGCACGCGTGCACGTGTGGTTGTCGTGGGCGCTGGCCCGCGCGGCCGGTGGCCGCAAGTACCGCAGGCGTTCCCGGTTCCTCTACGGCCTCGTGCCCGAGGACCACCCGGCCGCACGCGTGGCCAGGCGTGAGCCGCTGCAGCAGAAGAAGGCGAAGCCGACGTGCCGGGTGTGCGCGGCCACGCTGCTCGAGGCGCAGGCCGTGAAGCTCGGACGGTGCACGTCATGCCCGTCCGATGTGGACGAGGAGCTCCTCGTGCGCCTGCGCGAGTGGCGCGCGGGCCGTGCGCGCGAGCTGAAAGTGCCCGCGTACGTGGTCTTCACCGACGCGACGCTGGTGGCCATCGCCGAGCAGCGCCCGCTCGACACCGCGGGACTTGTCGCGATCTCGGGCATCGGAGCCTCGAAGCTTGATAGGTTCGGCGACGACGTCCTGGGGCTGGTCCGCGCTGGTAGCGGGTACTGAACCACTCTTCCGGACAAGTTTCGTTAAATAGGTTGCACACCCCGTGCAGGGGGTCATAACCTGCAATGGCCGGGCTCGGAGAGCCCGTCTGGGGAAGAAGAACTACTAGTCGATCGAGACCTCTCGAGGAGGTGGCCCACCGTGAAGAACATCAACACTTCGCGCGCGCTCGGCTACCTCATGTCCGGGGGTCTTTGCGTGCCCGCAGGTGCTTCGGCTCAGTGGCACAAGTCTGCCCTGATCCAGGAGCGCGCCGGCCAGCTCATCCAGCGGCCGGTTCTGGTGCCCACTGCTGATGTTCCGAACAACAACACGACTGCGCTGTCCGCGCATCGCGTGAGAAGGACCTGACGACGATAAGTCAGTCAGGACCACCTGACTCACGAAGGCCGCGGACTCGCACAGAGTCCGCGGCCTTCGTGTTTTTTGCACTACCCCACACATAGGAGAGAACACCTCATGTTGACCGCAACTGTCCCGCTCACCGGCGAGACACTTCCGGACGTCGCGGAGGGGCTTGACCTGCCCTGCCGCACCCACAACCCCGACCTCTGGTTCGCGGACACCCCCGCTGACCTGGAGAAGGCGAAGTCCTTCTGCGGGACCTGCCCGCTCCTCGCGGAGTGCCTCGCCGGCGCCATCGCTCGTCACGAGCCGTGGGGCGTCTGGGGTGGCGAGATCTTCGAGCGCGGTGCAGTCATCGCGCGCAAGCGTCCGCGTGGCCGCCCGCGCAAGGACGCGGCAGCCGTCGGCACCGGTCAGGAGGCGGCCGCGTGAACGACCTGCTGATCACTCACGACATTTCGCAACGCGACTACGACCACAAGGGACTGCACACCATGTCAATCAACGAAGAGCTGGTCCGGATACGAATACATGAAGCACAGAGGTACGCCGAAGAGCAACGCCTGGCCCACCGACTGTCCGCCGTCCAGCGATGGCGCCGACTGTCGAGCTGGGCCGCCCGGCGAGCCGCGCGCTTCGACCGAGGCCTCTGAGTTTCCTTCCAGGGCGGGCCGTCATCCACGTTCGTGGGTGGCGGTCCGCCGCTTTGCGTTGCGCAGGGTGCATTGCTGGTGTTGCTGGTGGCGCGGGATGGTGCTGAATGGTGTGCGGGGCTATGCCGCGGGTCTGTTGCTTGCGCTGAGTGGTGGAGCTTTGCGGTGGTCCGCTGCTCGTCTTGGCGGGGCGGGGTGCGCGCTTCGGCGCAGATGGTGGTGAGCGCGGGTTCTTGAGTGGTGAGAGGTGCGTTGCTTTGCCGCAGTCTGTTGCTTGCGCCGAGTGGTGGGGGCGCGTGGCTTCGCTGCTGGTCCGCTCGTGTTGGGCGGGTGGAGTACGGGTTCGGTCCAGGTGGGCAGCGAGCGAGGGTTCCGCTGAGTGGTGAGGGGTGCTGCTTCGCCGCGGGTTGTCGCCTGCGCCGAGTGGAGCGAGTGCGCGGCCTTCGCCGCTGTTGCCTGCGCTGGGCGGATGGCACGCGGCTCGTCACCAGCGTGAGCCGTGCTGCCAGCCAATTCGCGTGCATTCGCGAGTGCTGCGCTGCCCAGGCAGCGCGGCCGCGCGGGTGCAACTCGCCACCGCTGCGATCAGCGTGTTGCGCGCGAGCTGCACACATCGCGGTGGCGCGAGCCACCGTTATTCGCGGCATCGCGGCATCGCGGCATCGCGGGGTCGCGGGGTCGCGGGGTCGTGGGATGCCGCCTCCGCGGTGGCGCGCGAGCGTCTCGCCGTGGGCGTTGCCGCTCACCTTCTTTCCCTTGAGCCTCCTCAGTGGTGCGAAGTGCTGGTTGCGGCGTGCCGGAACGGCATCCACGGGGTTGGTGGATGGCGGGCTGCGCCGTTCCTACGTACCGTCTTCATGTGGCGCAACACACTCATGACGGGATCGACTGGGCAGCACGCGTCGCCGCGGCGCGGCGGACTGCGGCGCTGGAGGCCGAGGCGTTGCGGGTGGTCGCGCGCAGACTTGTGCGTCCGCTGCCGGACAACCCGACCGTGTACGACGTCGGGTGCGGCGTCGGGCCGATGAGCGTTCCGCTCGCTGAAGCGCTCGCGGCGCGTGGCGGTGGGACGCTCGTGCTCGTCGACGGGACGCCCGAGGCGCTGGACGCGGCGACGTCGGCGGCGCGGGCCGTCGGCTCGGTCACGGTCAAGCCGGTGCTGGCCGACCTCGCGGGCGAGGACCCCGCCGGCTTCGCCGGATCGGCGGACCTGATTTGGGGTTCGCGGGTCGTGCATCACCTCCCTGATCAGCTCAAGGCGTTGAAACGCCTGGTCGGGGCGTTGGCGTCGGGTGGATGGCTGGCGGTCGCCGAAGGTGGGCTCGAAGCGCGCTTCCTGCCGTGGGACCTCGGCGTCGGTGAGCCCGGACTGCAGGATCGGCTGGCCGCCGCGCGTGCGGACTGGTTCTGCACGATGCGGGAGAACCTGCCGGGTGCGGTTCAGCTGCCCGTCGGGTGGAACGTCGCGCTCGGCGACGCCGGGCTCGGTGAGGTCAGTGCGTTCAGCTTCGTGATCGACCACCCCGCGCCGGCCAAGCAGGTCGTGCGGGACTGGGCAGTCGAGCGGTTGTCGTGGCTCGCCGAGGTCACCGGGGCGCGGCTGCACGCGTCCGACCGCGCCGCGTTGCGGCGGTTGCTCAACCCGCAGGACTCCGAGTTCCTCGGTGGGCGTGACGACGTCTTCATGCTGATGACCGACACGGTCCACTTGGGACGCAAGCCGTGACGTCGTGCTATCGCTGCGGCCGCTCGAAGTCCTCGGTCACCGACGCGCTGGAGCAGCTGGCGTGGACCTCTGAGCGATCGCGCGATGGCGCTGTGCAATGGCTTTGTCACGTGTGCTCGAAGGCGCACGCGCGCGACATCGAGGGGAAGCTGCCCGCCGAGTACTGGTGAGCCAAGGCGGTAAGGGCTTTCCGCGCGGTCGCGGTGCCGCGGGTCGTGCCCGCGTCCAGCTCGGCGCGCAGCCGGTCGATCCGGCACAGGCCGAAACTGACGGCTGTGCCGAGCAGGCGCAACACGCGCATGGGATCGGGCTCGCGTCTGGCCGCGTCGACCGCGGCGCGGTGCGGTTCGGCGAGACGCAGGCCGTTGTGGTGCACGGTGTCCGGCGGTCTCGACGTGCGTTCGAAGACCAGCCCCTGGCCGTTCAGACGTTGGTTGGGGCCTTGCAGCACGTGTATCAGGTCTGGTTCGGGCAGCGGAGCGCCCTGTTCGCGCAGCGCGTCCACACCCGTGATGATCGTGCCCGGCGCGAAGGCGAGCACGGCGTGCAGTCGTTCGGTGCGCGTGGGGTGGCCCCTCTTGCGGAGGATCACTCCGGGAAGTACCTGTTGCCACGAGCCCGCACGGCAACGCGAGGCGATGACGAGCGGTGAGACTCCGGCTTTGCGCAGGTCCTGCGTGCAGGTGATGGTCATGGGACTGATCGTGCAGGAAGGTCAAGGGGTGTGGGCGGCCCAGTTCGCCGGCTGTGGACAACTCGCGATCTGTGGATAAGTCGCGATCACTCGTCCTCGAAGCCCGGCTGCCACCTGGCGACGATCTTGCGTGCGGGGACGTGCGCGTCGAGCTGGCACAGGATGCCCGTCGCACCCAGCGTGACCCGGTGGATCAGCAGGTACTGCGGCGGCAGGTTCAGCGAGCGGCCGGTCTGCGAGTCCGGGCTGCGCAGGTCGCCGACGCGTTCGGCCTGGTGCTGCAGCCAGCGCCGGGTGAAGTGGAACGACTCGGTGTGCAGCGGCTCGACGAACGGCGCCAGGTAGCCGAGCACGTCCTCGGGGTGCAGCACAGTGTTCTCGCGGATGAAGTTCTCCGAGCGCAGCAGGTCCACCAGGTCGGACGAACGGCCGTCGAGCGCGAGCCTGGTCATCCGGCCGAGCGTCTTCGGCAGGCCGTCGGGCAGGCGGGCGACCGCGCCGAAGTCGATGACGCGCAGACGGCCGTCGTCGCCGAGCATGAAGTTGCCGGGGTGCGGGTCCGCGTGCAGCAGGCCCGAGCGCGAGGGTGCGGAGAAGTGGAACTCCGAGAGCAGCGCGCCCGCGAGGTCGCGCTCCTCGGTGGTGCCGCTGCGGATGATCGACGACAGCGGCGTGCCGGTGATCCAGTCCGTGACCATGACCTTCGGCGACGACGCGACGACCTTGGGCACGAGCACGTGCTCGTCGCCCGCGAACGCCTTGGCGAACGTGCGCTGGTTGTCCGCCTCGTCGCGGTAGTCGAGCTCTTCCAGGTAGCGGTCGCGCAGCTCCTCCAGCAGCGGGCGCACCTCGGTGCCGGGCATGATCGCCTGGAGCAGCCGGGAGAATCGCAGCAGCTGCTTGAGGTCGGCCTTCAGCGCCTCGTCCGCGCCGGGGTACTGGACCTTGACCGCGACCTCGCGCCCGTCGTGCCAGATCGCGTGGTGAACCTGCCCGATGCTCGCAGACGCCGCGGGCTCGTCGTCGAACTCGATGAAGCGCTTCGGCCAGCTCGCCCCCAGCTGCTCGGCGAGCACGCGGTGCGTCGTGCGGGCGGGCATCGGGGGAGCGGCGTGCTGCAGCTTGGTCAGCGCCTCGCGGTACGGGGCGGCGAGCTCGTCCGGCACGGCGGCCTCGAAGACGCTGAGCGCCTGGCCGAACTTCATCGCGCCGCCCTTGAGCTGGCCGAGCACCGCGAACACCTGCTCGGCGGTCTTGGCCGTCACCTCGGCGTTGACCTCTTCCGAGCTGGCGCCGGTCAGCCGCTTCCCCCACCCGCCGACCACGCGCCCCGCGACACCGAGCGGAAGGCTGGCCAGCTTGGCGGTGCGCTGCACGGCCTTGCGCGGAATCTCGGTCACCAAGCCATGTTATGTGCGGCGCACGCGCAGTCAGGGTGCGGATGCCAGCTTCGCTGAGAGGTCGTGCCGACCGCGGGACGCAGTTCGATCGTCCCGTTCCAGGTCGGCGGGGTCAGGCCGCCGCCCCGCACGAAGTCCGCTATCAGCAACGCCTGTGTGACGGCCATCGCACCCGTGGCGGTCGCGAGCACCCGATCCGCCGGCGCCGGCTTCGCGATCAGCTGGGCGGCGACCGCGGGCCACCGGTCGTCGGTGTCGGTGCGGTGCAGGTCGACGCAGGTGGTGCAGGCCGTGCGGCCGGGGAGCACGAGCGGTCCGATGACGCCGACACCCTCTCGCGCGCGGACCGCCAGGTGCGGCGCTCGTGCCGACATCAGGTCGGTGACCAGCTCGGGAGCCGGGAAGTCGGTGACGATCGTCAGGTCCGGGTCCTTCGCGTCGTCGACCAGCGACCGGATGACGTCCGCGAGCTCGCCGTCACCGCTGACCGCGATGCGCCGCTCGGGCTGTCCGCGGTCGATCAGCCCGACGTCGTCGAGGCTCCTCAGCAGCTCGGTGAACTCGGCCGGGTCCTCGCCGCGTTTTTCGACTCTTTCACCCAGTTCAGTGACGGTGTGGCGGCCGTCGAGCCCGAGCAGCTCGTCGACGAACGCCTCGGGCAGCTCACCGACGACGAGCGCGTGCTCGGGGTGGATGCCGATCTGCACCTCACCCGGTCCGCGCCTCAGCACGGCCAGGTCGGGACGGGTTCTGGGGCGCTTCGGAAGATCGCTCATAGGAGGTGGGACTGGCAGGGGGCTGGGCCCCCTGCCAGCGGGTATGTCAGACCTTGGCCTTGCCGAGGATCCGCGTCATCTTCGTCCCGCAGACAGGGCAGGTGCCCTTGGCCATTCGCCGGCCGTTGGTCTCCTCGACCTTGCCGTCGAAGTCGCGCTTCTCGCGACACTTCACGCAGTAGCCGTTGTAGCTCTCGGCCACAGCCCCTCCCTTGCAGTTGTGAGTGCGGACACACTCGGGGACCTTGCCGCGACGGTACCTCCGGAAGGGTGCGATTTGCCGCATGTATACCGGCGCGTGTCTAGCCGCCGATCGGTGTAACTTCACCCGCCGGGTGCGCGCGTGCCGCCGGTTGGGCGCCGCGAATTGTCGGTGCTGGGCTCTACCGTTGCTCCCATGGCCGAACCGCGGGTGGAGGTGCGACGGAGTCCCAGACGCCGTCGCATGGTCAGTGCGTACCGGGAGGGCGACACGGTCGTCGTGCTGCTGCCGGCGCGGATGACCAAGGGGGAAGAGAAGCACTGGGTGGCTGAGATGCTCAGCCGCCTGCAGCGCAGCGAGACGCGCCGTCGCTCGCCTGCGCGCACGTCGGACGAGGCGCTGCTGGCCCGGTGTGCCGAGCTGTCGGCCCGGTACCTGGACGACGCGTTCTCGCCCACATCGGTGCGCTGGGTGCCGCCCATGCGCACGCGGTGGGCGTCGTGCACGCCGACTGAGGGGACCATCCGGGTGTCCGAGCGGCTGCGGGAGGTGCCGTCCTGGGTGCTCGACTACGTGCTGGTGCACGAGCTGGCGCACCTGCGGGTGCCTGGGCACGGGAAGGACTTCTGGGCGCTCGTGCATCGGTATCCGAAGTCTGAGCGGGCCATCGGGTATCTGGAGGGGTTGTCCGCTGCGGCTGGGTTGGGGATTTCTGAGGACTGAGCCTTGGGCGGGCCGGGGGCGGGGGGCAAGGCGGGGGAAGAATGTTCAGGGGAGGGCTTGGCCGCCGGATTCGTGGTGGGGCCGCGCCCGTTTGGCAGTGCGGGGCTCGCTAGTGCGGCGGGCGCTCCATTACGCATCTGCCGGTTTCGCTGGTGCTCGCTTCGCACCTGCCGGTTTTGGCGGTGCTCGCTTGGCTTCTGCCGGTTTGATGGGTGCTCGCTTGGCTTCCGCCGGCTGAGCTGGTGCCTGCTTGGCTTCCGGCCGGTTGAGCTGGTGCCTGCTTGGCTCCTGCCAGTTCCGTCGGTGGCCGCCTCGGGCATGCCGGGTGACCTGTGACCGCCTTCCCGGCTTGCCGCGCTCGCTACGCAGAACACCCCGCCCTCCGGGGTGGAGGGCGGGGTGTCTGAGAGCCGTTGACCAGCGCGTCAGTCCTCGGACGGCTTGTCCGGGTTCTCCTCGCGCAGCGTGCGCTCGAGCTCGGCGATCGGGTCCTCGAGCGCCTTGCGGGTGTTGCCGAGGCGCTCGGCGAACTCCAGCGGGTCGTCCAGGTCCTCGGCGGTGGGGACGAGCTCGGCGTGGTCCCACACGCTGTCGCGCACCTCGGTGCCGTGCTGGTCGCCGACGAGCTTCCACAGCGCGGAAGCGGCGCGCAGGCGGCGGGGGCGCAGCTCGAGGCCGACGAGGGTGGCGAAGGTCTGCTCGGCCGGGCCGCCCGACGCGCGGCGGCGGCGGAGGGTTTCGCGCAGTGCGCCCGCGCCGGGCAGGCGGTCGCCGACGGCTGCGTCCACGACGACGTCGACCCAGCCCTCCACCAGTGCCAGGAGGGTCTCCAGGCGGGCCAGCGCGGCCTTCTGCTCGGGGGTCGTCTGGGGCTCCAGCACGCCCGAGGACATGGCCTCCTCGATCGACGCCGGGTTGGCCGGGTCGATCTGGCCAGCCAGCTGCTCGAGAGCCGAGGTGTCGACCTTGATGCCGTGCGCGAACTCCTCGACGGTGTCGAGCAGGCGCTGGCGCAGCCACGGGACGTGCGTGAACAGGCGTTGGTGGGCAGCTTCGCGGGCGGCGAGGAAGACCATGACCTCGCTGGCCGGGCGCTCCAGGCCCTCGGTGAACTTCTCGATGTTCGCCGGGAGCAGCGCGGCGGTGCCCTCCGGGCCGAGCGGGAGGCCCACGTCGGTCGAGGTCAGGACCTCGGCGCCGAGCTGGGCCAGTGCGTTGCCGAGCTGCGAGCCGAACGCCATGCCGCCCATCTGGCCGAGCATGGACAGCAGCGGGCCCGCGGCCTGCTTGGCCTCGGCGGGCATCGCGTCGACCCACGCGCCGGACATGCGCTGGGCCACCGGGTCGCACAGGCGCTGCCAGGTCGGGATCGTGCGCTCCACCCAGTCGCGGGCCGACCAGGACTGGGTCGTGCGGGTGCCCGCGGGCAGCGACGTCACCGGGTCCAGCCACATCTCGGCCAGGTGCACGGCCTCGGTGACGGCGGTGCTCTGGTCCGGGGTGAAGCCGATCGTCGTCTGCTTCGCCGACAGCTGCTGGAACGCGATCTGCTTCGCCAGGTCGTAGTTGACCGGACCTGTGGATGAGCCCGCGTTGCTCAGCATCGCGCCCAGCTGGCTCAGCATGTTGCCGAGCTGGCTGAAGTCGAACGGATTCTGCTGTCCGCTCTTGTCGTCGGGATCGTGCGGGCTGAACCCGAACGGCACGTCACTCATGCCTCTACCGTACGCGGATCCACATGGTCGTACGCTGTTCAGCCGTGAGTGAAACCGTCACGACCGATCCGGTACCGGCTACCCCTCCACCGAGGGAACGCGGACTGACCCGGCGCACGTGGACGTTGATCATCAGCTTCCTCGCGGTGGCGGTGCTCGGCCTGCTCGGCGGCTTCGCGCGGGTGCCGTACGTCGCGCTCGGGCCTGGGCCCGTCTACGACACGCTGGGGCAGGCCAAGGGTGCCGACGTGGTCAGCGTCGAGGGCCAGAACACCTTCCCCACCAAGGGCACGCTGACGATGACGACGGTGTCGCTCACCGACGACGTCTCGTTGTTCGGCGCGCTCGGGCTGTGGCTCAGCGGGCGGTACGCGCTCGCGCCGCGGGAGGAGTTCTTCAAACCCGGCGAGTCCGAGGAACAGGTCCAGCAGCAGAACCAGAAGGCGTTCAGCGACTCGCAGACCAGCGCCGAGGTCGCCGCGCTGCACTACCTGGGCTACCCCGGCAAGGTCATCGCGAACGAGATCACCAAGGGCAGCCCCGCGGAGAACGTCATCCCGCTCGGCGCCCGGATCCTCAGCGTCAACGGCAAGCAGGTGGCCAGCGCGGACGACGTGCGCGGCGCGCTGGAGAACACCAAGCCGGGTGACCGCATCGACGTCGCGTTCGAGCACGAGGGCACCAGCAAGTCGACGCAGATCACGCTCGGCACGCGCGACGACGGCCGCGCCTCCGGCTTCATCGGCATCCTGCCGGTCGACCGCGCGGACACGCCTTTCAAGATCAAGATCAGCCTGAGCGACGTCGGTGGACCGTCGGCCGGTCTGATGTTCGCGCTGGCCATCGTCGACAAGCTCACGCCAGGTGAGCTCAACGGCGGCCAGAACATCGCGGGCACCGGCGAGATCCAGGGCGACGGCACGGTCAAGCCGATCGGCGGCATCGCGTTCAAGATGGTCGCCGCGCGCGAGTCCGGCGCCACGACGTTCCTCGTGCCCGCCGCGAACTGCCTCGACGCCAAGCAGCAGACGCCGGAGGGCATGAAGCTGGTCAAGGTCGAGAAGCTGCAGGACGCGGTCTCGTCGCTCGAGGCGCTCGCCGCGGGCAAGCCGACCCCGAGCTGCTGAACGCCATGAGGGGAGCTTTCCCAGCGGTCAGCGCTGGGAAAGCTCCCCCCATGGCACAGGTCAGGGCTGGAGGGTCGCCAGCAGCGCGTCGGTCAGGTTCGGGGCCAGCTCGGGGTGCTCGACGAGCTCCTCGGGGATCTCCGGCGTGCCGCGCAGGCGGAGCACGCAGGACACCGTCCCGTCTCGCAGCACGGCGGCGACCAGCCTGGCCTCGCGGCGCTGCGGGTGCTCGGCCGCGAACCTGAGGGCCGCCTCGTCGTCCATCGAACCGCTCTGCAGCTCCTGCTCGGCGTCCGGCGGCAGCACGACGATCTCCTGCGCGAGCGCGCAGCCGTGCACGACAGGCGGCCACTCGATGCCCGCCAGCGCCTCGCCGATGTCGTCGGACGGCAGCGACTCCTGCGCGATCGGCGTCAGTGGTGAGCCCGGATCCAGCTGGTCGGCCAGTTCTGGCTGCTGCGTGATCAGGTCCGCTGTCGACACCAGCGCGAACAGCTGGGGGACCTGGTCCCAGCCTCCGGCTGCGACGAACTCCTCGACCTCGCGGGCAACGGTGGGCAGGACGACTGCCGGCGTTTCACTCGGTGACACGCGCGCCATAGTAATTCGCCGGACCCGACGGGGAACCAAGGCCGCCGTCCGTAGAGTTGGACTAAACGTACGTAAGGCAAGACCGCGATCCAGGAGCGTGCCCCGTGGCCACACGGCCCCCGGTTGGACTGCCGAAACTGTCCCGACGCAGCCGAATCCTGCTCATCGTCGGTGTGGTGCTGCTGTTCGGCTTGATCACCGGCTCACGGCTGCTCGACACCTACGTGAACTGGCTCTGGTTCGGTGAGGTCGACTTCCGCGGCGTCTACACGACCGAACTGCTGACCAAGCTGGCGCTGTTCCTCGCCGTCGGGGTGTTCGTCGGCGGACTGGTCGCGTTCAACCTGTACGTCGCGTACCGGTCGCGCCCGGTGTTCGTGCCCGTCGCCGGACCGGACGACCCAGTGGCGCGATACCGCACGGTCGTCATGCGGCGGATGCGCGTCTTCGGGCTCGGCATCCCGCTGTTCGTGGGGCTCATCGCGGGCGCGTCGGCACAGGCCGACTGGCAGATCGTGCAGCTGTTCCTCAACGCGACGCCGTTCGGGGTCACGGACCCGCAGTTCGGCCACGACATCGGCTTCTACGCCTTCAAGCTGCCGTTTTTCGAGTGGCTGCTGTCCTGGCTGTTCATCGCCACGGCGGTCTCGTTCATCGGCGCGGTCGTCGCCCACTACCTCTTCGGCGGCATCCGGCTCGCCGGCCGCGGCGGGCAGCTGTCCAGCCCGGCCCGGCTGCACCTGGCGCTCGTCGCGGGCTCGTTCGTGCTGCTGAAGGCCGTCGCGTACTTCTTCGACCGCTACGGGCTGCTGTTCGCCAAGCACGACAAGTTCGACGGCGCCAGCTACACCGACATGGCCGCGGTGCTGCCCGCGAAGCTCATCCTGCTGTGCATCGCGGTGTTCTGCGCCGCGGCGTTCTTCGCGGGTGCCTTCATGCGCAACGTCCAGCTGCCCGCGATCGCGACCGTGCTGCTGGTCCTGTCCAGCGTCCTCGTCGGCGCCGCGTGGCCCGCCGTGCTCGAGCAGTTCTCGGTCAAGCCCAACGCGATCGAGAAGGAAGCCACGTCGATCACGCGGAACATCGACGCGACGAAACAAGCGTTCGGTCTCACCGAGGAGAAGGTGCAGACCAAGCAGTACGAGGGCAAGCAGAACATCTCGCTGGACGAGCTCAAGAAGGACCAGGCGACGCTCGGCAACATCCGCCTGCTCGACCCGGCCGTGCTGGGCAAGACGTTCACGCAGTACCAGCAGCTGCGGCCGTTCTACGGCTTCCCGACCAAGCTCGACGTCGACCGGTACACAGTGGACAACCAGCTGCGCGACTACATCGTCGCGGTCCGCGAGCTGAACCTCGGCGGCCTGCCAGAGGGCCAGCGCGACTGGATCAACCGGCACCTGATCTACACGCACGGCAACGGCTTCGTCTACGCCGAGGCGAACAAGGTCAACGCCATCGCGAACGGCAACGACAGCAGCGGCGGCTACCCGGACTTCAAGACCAGTGAGATCGGTCCGGACGGCAAGGCCCGCAACTCCGACAGCGGCATCAAGGTCGACGAGCCGCGGACGTACTACGGCGAGCTCTTCGGCGCCGACGACTACGCGATCGTCGGCGGCAGGCCGGCGGGCGCGCCCGGTGAGTACGACACGGACGCCGCGCAGTACACCTACGGGGGCAAGGGCGGCGTCCCGGTCGGCAGCCTGCTGAACAAGCTGGTCTTCGCCACCGCGTACGGCGAGCGGAACATCCTGTTCAACTCGGCGATCGGTGACGACGCGAAGATCCTCTTCAAGCGGCAGCCGCGGGACCGCGTGCAGGCCGTCGCGCCGTGGCTGACGATCGACGGCGACCCGTACCCGGCCGTCGTGAACGGGCGCATCACCTGGATCGTTGACGGTTACACCACTTTGGAGAACTACCCGTACGCGCAGAAGACCGCGCTGGGCAACGCGACCAACGACTCGCTGACCGCCGACGGCGTCGTCGTGCAGCAGGTCAACCGGGAGATCAACTACATCCGGAACTCGGTCAAGGCCACTGTGGACGCGTACGACGGTTCGGTGAACCTGTACGCGATCGACGAGAAGGACCCGGTGCTCAAGGCGTGGCAGGGCGTGTTCCCCGGCACGGTCAAGCCGAACAGCGACATCTCGCCGCAGCTGCGCGAGCACTTTCGGTACCCGGAGGACCTGTTCAAGGTGCAGCGCCAGACGCTGTCGCAGTACCACGTCACGTCGCCGCGCGACTTCTTCTCCGGCGTGTCGTTCTGGGACGTCCCGAGTGACCCGACGATCGACAACGTGATCACGCCGCAGGCCCAGGAGCAGCAGGGCAAGCAGCGCAGGGACCGCCAGCCGCCGTTCTACGTGCTCGCCGGCGACCCGAACGAGCCGAACAAGGTGAGCTTCCAGCTGACCAGCTCGCTGGTGCGGCAGAACCGGGAGTTCATGGCGTCCTACGTCTCGGTCAGCTCCGACCCGGACACCTACGGGAAGATAAGCGTCCTGCAACTCCAGCAGGACGCGAAGGGCCCGCAGCAGATCCAGACGCAGTTCCTGACGTCCGACACGGTGTCCAAGGACCTGAACCTGCTGAACCAGCAGAAGTCGAACGTCGTGTACGGCAACCTGCTGACCCTCCCGGTCGGTGGCGCGCTGCTGTACGTGGAACCGGTCTACATCGAGCGGGCGTCGCAGCAGACGTCGTTCCCGCAGCTGTCCAAGGTGCTGGTCAGCTTCGGCGACAAGGTCGGCTACGCGTCGACGCTCAGCGCGGCACTGGAACAGGTGCTCACGGGATCGGGCGCGACCGTGCCGCCTGCGGACGGGAACGGGCAGCCGCCGTCGACCACGACGCCGACGACCCCGACGACGCCGAACGCCAACATGAGCCCGGAGCTGCAGGCCGCCATCAAGGACATGCAGACCGCGCTGAACGACATCCGCAACGCGCAGAAGAGCGGTGACTTCACCGCGATCGGCCAGGCGTACACGCGCCTCGACGACGCGATGAAGAGGTTCGACCGGGCCAACGCGGCCGGTTCGGCACCGTCCACGCCGCCGCCTTCTTCGGTCGTTCCATCACCTACTCCGTCGGGCTGACCACGCGATTTGCAGTTCGGTGCTCCACCCCGTAAGGTTCTATTTACCGACGCGGGGTGGAGCAGCTCGGTAGCTCGCTGGGCTCATAACCCAGAGGTCGCAGGTTCAAATCCTGTCCCCGCTACGAGACAGAAGGCCGGAACTCTCGGGTTCCGGCCTTCTTGCTTTCCTGGCCGATGTTGTTTTCTTGCCTGATGCCTCTGACCTGCGAAAACATGGTTAGAGGGGGGTGGTGAAAACAGGGTGACGCGGGGGTGTATAGTTCTTCTTGTAAGGCAGTAGCGGCGCGGGGTGGAGCAGCTCGGTAGCTCGCTGGGCTCATAACCCAGAGGTCGCAGGTTCAAATCCTGTCCCCGCTACAAGGCAGAAGGCCCAGGAACTCAAAGTTCCTGGGCCTTCTTGCTATTCAGCACGTGATTCAGGTCATGTTCTCCGCCCAGTACTCGGCGCACAACATGCTGCTGCAGATGCGTCCGGCGCCGTTGACGGTGCGGTGCTTGCGGATCTGCTTGCCGCACACCATGCACTCGTCCTTGCCGGCCTGCTCCGGAATCGTGCCGCTCGCCCACGCCCGAGCCTGCTGCACGACCTTGTGGTCCATCCACTTGATGCCCATGACCCCGACCTCCTGCTCGCGAACTGCCCGACGGTGATCATTTTCTCAGTGGACGGTGCGGACGCCAGAGCAGAGGCCCGACATCACCGGGTTGTGCTATCGGTCCTCAGGCGTTCGACAGGAAGTCGGCTCCGGGCCGTGAGAAGGGTGCCGCCGATCGGGTGAGGAACCCCGGTTTTCGTTTGTGCGGAAGGGTTTTTCCATCTGGGTTGGACACGGACGGTCAAGCGGCCGAAAGCGTGGTGCGGATCGAGACGCGGTGACTGAATGAGACTTTTCATTGCTCCGCATGGCCCAACATCGCTAGCCCGTGATCAGCCACAGTGGACTCAACGGCTGACCATTGTGGACAGCTCCGCTTTCACGTGGGAACGTTGTTCTTGTGTCAGACCTGAATGCGACCGCAGCCGCCCTACTCGGGCTGCTGCACGACGGACCCAAGACCGGTGGCCAGTTGGTTGCGGAGGCCGGGGAGCGCTTCGGTGCGTTCTTCAGCGTCACCCGCAGCCAGGTGTACCGCGAGCTGCCCGCGCTGGCCGAAGCCGGCCTGCTGCGACTCGGCAAGCAAGGGCCGCGCTCCAGCCAGCAGTACGTGCTCACCGCGGCGGGCAAGAAGGCCTTCAAGACGTGGCTGCTGTCCGAGCCCGGCCCCGACCACCTGCGCAGCCCGCTGATCCTGCGGCTCGTGCACGCGGGGTCGTTGACGGCCAAGCAGCGCACCGGCCTCATCGACACCGCGCGCGGCGTGTACGGCCAGGAGCAGGAGAGCGCCAAGGTTGCCGCCAAGACAGCGGAGGACCCCTACGCGAAGGCGGTGGCCGAGTTCGGCCTGGCCCACGCGAAGGCCGTCCTCAAGCTGCTGGATGCGATTCCGACCGCTTAGCGCCTGGAACAACGGCCTGTGTCAGCACCGGTCGCACCGCGCGACCGGTGCTGGCGTAATCTTCTGCCGTGAACCCGGACGTCGAAGCTGACATCAAGGACCTCTCCGCCACGCTCTCGAGCATCGAGGCGGTGATGGACCTCGATGCCCTGCGCGCTCAGGTCGCCGACCTGGAAGAGCAGGCCGCTCGCCCCGATCTCTGGGACGACCAGGAGAAGGCGCAGAAGGTCACCAGCGCGCTCTCGCACAAGCAGGGCGAACTGCGCCGCATCACCGGTCTGCGCGACCGCCTCGACGACCTCGGTGTGCTCTACGAGCTCGCCGAGGAGGCCGAGGACGAGGCCAGCGCGGCCGAGGCCGACACCGAGCGCGCCAAGCTGCGCGACGAGATCGCGAGCCTCGAGGTGCGCACGCTGCTGTCCGGTGAGTACGACGAGCGCAACGCGCTGGTCACCATCCGCGCCGAGGCCGGTGGCGTCGACGCCGCGGACTTCGCCGAGATGCTGCTCCGCATGTACTCGCGCTGGGCGGAACGCCACGGCTACAACGTCGACGTGTTCGACACCTCCTACGCCGAAGAGGCCGGCATCAAGTCCGCCACCTTCCGCGTCACCGCGCCCTACGCCTACGGCACGCTGAGCGTCGAGCAGGGCACGCACCGCCTCGTGCGCATCTCGCCGTTCGACAACCAGGGCCGCCGCCAGACGTCGTTCGCCGGCGTCGAGGTCGTGCCCGTCGTCGAGCAGACCGACCACGTCGAGATCGACGAGAAGGACCTGCGCGTCGACGTGTACCGCTCGTCCGGTCCCGGCGGCCAGGGCGTCAACACGACCGACTCCGCGGTGCGCCTGACGCACATCCCGACGGGCATCGTCGTGTCCTGCCAGAACGAGCGCTCCCAGCTCCAGAACAAGGCCACCGCGATGGCCGTCCTGCAGGCGAAGCTCCTCGAGCGCCAGCGGCAGGAGGAGCAGGCCAAGATGGACGCGCTCAAGGACTCCGGTTCCAGCTGGGGCAACCAGATGCGTTCGTACGTGCTGCACCCGTACCAGATGGTCAAGGACCTGCGCACGGAACACGAGGTCGGCAACCCGTCCGCGGTGCTCGACGGCGAGATCGACGACTTCCTCGAGGCCGGTATCAGGTGGCGCAAGCAGTCGCAGAGCTGACCGGGTCGCCGTCGCCGAGCCCCGCGTCGTCGACTTCGTGGACGGCTCCAGGTACTCCGGGCCGCTGACCTTCGTGGACGCTCCTGATCTGGTGTCCGTTCTCACCGGGAACCGGAAGTTCAGCACCTTCACGAAGGCGGAGCTGGACGGCTCGTTCGACGCCTCTGCCTGGCCCGACGTGCTGGCCAGCGACATCAGGTCGTGGTGCCCCGGAACCCTCGGCGCGGCCCTCTTCAACTACTGGGACTGACCCCGAAGTTAACCGGAACGGAGGCTTTACGAGGGGCGCAGGTAGACTCGCCCCTCGTGATTCGCCTCGAACACGTTTCCAAGGTCTACAAGACCTCCACGCGTCCCGCGCTCGACGACGTTTCCGTCGAGATGGACAAGGGTGAGTTCGTGTTCCTCATCGGACCATCCGGGTCCGGCAAGTCGACCTTCCTGCGGCTTCTGCTGCGCGAGGAAGTGCCGACGAGGGGACGCGTCTACGTGTCCAACTTCGACGTGGCCAAGATGTCGCGGCGCAGGGTCCCCCGACTGCGTCAGTCCATCGGCTGCGTGTTCCAGGACTTCCGCCTGCTCCCGTCGAAGACGGTGGCGGAGAACGTGGCGTTCGCGCTCGAGGTCATCGGCAAGCCCAAGAACACCATCGTCAAGGTGGTGCCCGAGGTGCTGCAGCTGGTCGGCCTCGACGGCAAGGCGGACCGCTTCCCGACCGAGCTGTCCGGTGGTGAGCAGCAGCGCGTCGCGATCGCCCGAGCGTTCGTGAACCGGCCGCTGGTGCTGATCGCCGACGAGCCGACCGGAAACCTGGACCCCGACACGAGCCAGGACATCATGTTGCTGCTGGAGCGGATCAACCGCACCGGCACGACGGTCATCATGGCCACCCACGACCACTCCATCGTCGACTCGATGCGCCGCCGCGTCGTCGAGCTGAGCTTCGGCAAGGTCGTTCGTGATGACGCGCGGGGTGTTTACGGCGTAGGCCGCTAGACACCCACCCCCGACCCCGACCCAAGGAACACCGCCCCCGATGCGTACCAGCTTCGTGTTCAGCGAGGTCGTCACCGGCCTGCGCCGGAACGTCACGATGACGATCGCGATGATCCTCACGACCGCGATCTCGCTCGGCTTGCTCGGCGGTGGTCTGCTCGTCGTCCGCATGGTCGACAAGATGCAGGCCAACTACGCGGGCAAGCTCGAGGTTGCCGTCATGCTGACGAACGACGTCAGCACGAACGACAAGGACTGCGCCAGCGACCCCTGCAAGGGCCTGCGCAGCGAGCTCGACCAGACCTCCGGCGTCGAGTCCGTCGTCTTCGAGAACCGCGACAAGGGCTTCGAGCGCTTCAAGAAGATCTTCGAAGCCCAGCCCGAGCTGCTGAAGCTGGCGCGTCCGGAAGCCATCCCTGCGACCTTCCGCGTGAAGCTGGAGGACCCCGAGCGCACGGACATCATCAAGACCGCATTCTCGGGCAAGCCCGGCGTGAAGAGCGTCGACGACCAGGGCAAGTTCCTGGAGCGGTTCTTCGAGGGCCTCAACGGCCTGCGCGACATCGTGCTGATCCTGGCGCTGGTGCAGGCGTTCGCCGCGCTGCTGCTGATCTCGAACACCATCCAGGTGTCCGCGTTCACGAGGCGCACGGAAGTCGGCATCATGCGGCTCGTCGGCGCGACCCGGTGGTACACGCAGCTGCCGTTCCTCATCGAGGCGGTGGTCGCAGGCATCATCGGCTCGATCGCCGCGGTCGCCGGTCTCGTGCTGGCCAAGGCGTTCTTCATCGACCGGATCACGAGGAACCTGACGGAGTCGGGCATCATCCCGCCCATCGGGTACCTGGACATCCTGCTGGTGTCGCCGTGGCTGTTCCTCGTCGCGATCATGATCTCGGCGACGACCGGCTACGTCACTCTCCGTCTGTACGTCCGGCTTTAACCGTTCGCCTGAACACGTAGAGTTGGCGTCATGGTCAAGGAACGCGGGCAGAAGGTGATCGCGTCGAACCGCAAGGCTCGGCACGACTACACCATTCTGGACACCTACGAGGCGGGCATTCAGCTCGTCGGCACCGAGGTGAAGAGCCTGCGCATGGGCCGGGCGTCCCTTGTGGACGCCTTCGCCCAGGTCGACGACGGCGAGATCTGGCTGCACGCGCTGCACATCCCGGAGTACGTCGCGGGGACCTGGACCAACCACGAGGTCCGGCGCAAGCGGAAGCTGCTGCTGCACAAGAGCGAGATCGAGCGGTTGATCGGCAAGACCAAGGAGTCCGGTCTGTCGCTCATTCCGCTGCAGATGTACTTCAAGGACGGTTACGTCAAGGTCGAGCTGGCGCTCGCGAAGGGCAAGAAGTCGTACGACAAGCGCCAGGACCTCGCCAAGCGCGACGCCAACCGCGAGATCGCGAAGGCGCACGGCCGTGCCTTGAAGGGCCGCTACTGAGCACCGGCCTGGTGGACGTCCACGTCCACTTCATGCCCCAGAACGTCCTCGACAAGGTGTGGGCGTACTTCGACCACGCCTCCGAGCACTACGGCGTCGACTGGGGCATCCACTACCGGCTCGACGAGAACGCCCGGCTCGCGACACTGCGCGAGCTGGGCGTCGTCGCGTTCGCGCCGCTCGTCTACCCGCACAAGGCGGGCATGGCGACCTGGCTGAACGACTGGGCGATCGACTTCGGCACCCGGACGCTCGGCGCCGTGCCGACCGCGACGTTCTTCGCCGAACCCGGCGCCGACTCCTACGTGAAGGACGCGCTGGAGCGCGGTGCCCGCTGCTTCAAGGCCCACGTGCAGGTCGGCGGCTACGACCCGCGCGACCCCCTGCTCGACCCGGTGTGGGGGATGCTCGCCGAAGCCGGGGTGCCGGTCGTCGTGCACTGCGGGAACGGGCCCATCCCCGGAGCGCACACGGGACTCGACGTGTTCGCCGCCGTGCTGGCCCGGCATCCGCGGCTCGCCGCGGTGATCGCGCACGCGGGGATGCCCGACTACCTCGGCGCGCTGGACCTGGTCGCGCGGTATCCGAGGGTGTGCGCGGACACCACGATGGTGGGTGTCCCGTTCTCCGAGGCCCAGGCGCCGCTGCCCGCGGACTGGGGCGCTCGGCTCGCCGACGTCGGCGACCGGATCGTGCTCGGCAGCGACTTCCCCAACATCCCGTACCCCTACGAGGTCCAGCTCGAGGCCATCTCGTCGTGGGGGCTCAGCACCGAGGCCGAGCGGGCGATCCTGCACGACAACGGCCTGCGGCTGCTCAGCCCAGGTTGAGATAGGCGAGCACGGCCCGCACCCGGCGGTGCTCCGTGTTCGTCGGCTCCAGGCCGAGCTTCGCGAAGATGTTGCCGACGTGCTTCTCCACCGCGCCGTCGGACACGACCAGAGCGGCCGCGATCGCCGCGTTCGACAGGCCCTGCGCCATCAGGCTCAGCACCTCGCGTTCGCGCGGGGTGAGCGAGTCGACCGGGCTCTTCTTGCTGCGCACCATGAGCTGCGTGATCACCTCGTGGTCGATGCTCGTGCCGCCGTCGGCGACCCGGCGCACCGCCTCGACGAACTCCGACACGTCCGCCACCCGCTCCTTCAGCAGGTAGCCGACCCCGCTCGCACCGCCAGCCAGCAGCTCGACCGCGTAGCGCTCCTCGACGTACTGCGACAGCACGAGCACCGGCAGGTTGGGCGTCCGCTTGCGCGCCTCGATGGCGGCGCGCAAGCCCTCGTCGGTGAACGTCGGCGGCATCCGCACGTCCACGACGCACAGGTCGGGGGAGTGCTCGGCCACCGCGTCCAGCAGGTCGTCACCGTTCTCGACGGCCGCGACCGTCTCGATGCCCTCGTCGGCCAGCAGGCGCTGCACGCCCTCCCGCAGGAGGACGGAGTCCTCGGCGATCACCACGCGCACGGCAGCTCCGCTCGGATCACGGTCGGCCCGCCAGCCGGGCTCACGACCACAACAACACCGTCGATCGTGGCGGCCCGGTCCGCCAGGCCGGCGAGCCCGCCGCCCGGACGCAGCTCCGCGCCGCCCTGACCGTTGTCCGTCACCTCGACCAGCACGCCTGCCTCGGTCCGGTTGACCTTGACCTGCGCCTTCGTGCCGTTCGAGTGCTTCGTGACGTTCGTCAGCGCCTCGGCGACCGTGAAGTACGCCGCGCTCTCCACCGATGTCGGCGGCCGCGGCTCCACGTCCACCTGGAGCTGGACCTCGATCGGGCAACGTGCTGCCAGCGCGCTCAGCGCCGCGTCCAACCCCCGGTCACCCAGCACCGACGGGTAGATGCCCCGCGCCAGGTCGCGCAGCTCCTTGATGGCCAGCTTGGCGTCGGCGTGCGCCTCCTCCAGCAACTGCGCGGCACCCGCCGGGTCGCTGTCCATCTTCGACTTCGCCCTGCCCAGGCCCATCGCGACGGCCACCAGCCGCTGCTGCGCGCCGTCGTGCAGGTCGCGCTCGATGCGCCGCCGCTCGGCCTCCGCCGCCTCGACACCCCGCGCCCGGCTCGACTGGAGCCGCTCCGTCTCGACGCTCAGCAGCTCGGCGCGCGTCGGACCCAGCATGGACTTGGCGAACCCGCCGTGCGCCTGGCCCAGTGCCCGCGTGGCCAGCAGCGCGAGCGGCAGCAGTGCCAGCCCGCCCGCCGCCAGCGGCAGCGCGGTGTCCCAGGAGTCGACGGTCCAGAAGCCGGTGAACTCGATGTCGAACATCGAGTACTCGATCCAGAACGGCACGGCGAGCAACGACCCGACCACCGACCACATGGCGACGACCAGCGAGAACTCGATGGCGCCGACCGGGAGCATCAACAGGAAGTAGGCGAAGCTGCGCCACACCACCGGGTCCGTCACCCGCTGCTTCAGCCGGTTCTGCATCGAGCCGTCCACCGGCTTGAACACCGGATCCGGGATGTCCACGCGCAACGCCCCGCGCACCCACGTGCGCTCCAGCGCGGCGGCACCCCTGGTCAGCTCGAGCATGCCGTAGAGCAGCACCAGTCCCACGCCGATCGCCGAGAGGCCGATCCCCGTGAAGAACAACGTCGTCAGGACGACGAACCAGAAGATGCCAGTCGCCAGGTTCAGCAGCAGGTACAGCCCGGCAGCGAGGGCGTTCGGTTTCCTCATACGTCCAAGCATCGCGTTGTCGCTGGTCAGAGACCATGCGGTCAACCAGCGTGCTGATGGTGGGGACAGCCCTACCAGTCCTGGAATGAACTGGTTGGACCGCGTCGTTATGCTATGCGTACCACTACAAGGGGGTGAACGGTTTCGACTGTGGACGTTGATTCAGGGGAAGCGTGCCGGTGCAGGCGAGAGACCACCGCAAGCGTCATCGCAAACCAATAAGCGCCACGTCTAACGACCAGCGCACCGCTTACGCTCTTGCTGCCTGACAGCGAGTAGCGGCGGTTGTCGGCCTAGGAGCGCCTTCGGCCTAGTTCCCGGCATCAGCTAGAAGGCTTACCAGCAGTCTCGGTCGCGGGGACTGTTCGGGAAACTCACAGCGACTGGGCCTGTCACATCAGCTCGTTCGCATGACTGATGGGGTCAAGTAGAGGCAGAGCGGACTGCGCACGGAGAAGCCCTGATGAGCCGCCAGAGGACCCGGGTTCGATTCCCGGCACCTCCACTCTTGGGGGGCGAGTGCTCGTGGAGAGCACTCGCCCCTTTCGTTCCGGGTGTCTTCTGGGGGCCGAGCCCCCAGACCCCCAGCCGGGGGCTCCGCCCCCGGACCCCCGGTTCGGGCTTCGCTTCGCTTGCCCGCCCCGGACCGTTGGCCTTCGCTTCGCTTGGCCGCCCTGCGCGGTGGGTGCGGTGGTGCGGTGGGTGCTCGGCCTTTTGCTTTGCTCAGTTAGTCCTGCTCGCTTGGCCCATCGGCTGATGGGGTGGTCGTGGCCGCTAGGTACGTTGGTTTGGCGTTAAGTTGGCCGGATGAGCAGCGAGCTGGGTGTTCGGGCGCGGGTGTTGCGACGGAAGCCTATTGAGCAACTGGTGCACCCTGGGGGTGGACTGCAGAAGACGCTCGGGGTCGGGCACCTCACGATGATCAGCATCGGAGCCACGCTCGGTACCGGCATCTTCGTGGTGCTCGGTGAGGCCGTTCCGGCCGCCGGACCCGCCATCGTGTTGTCGTTCGTGCTGGCCGGGTTCACCGCCCTGTTCTCCGCGTTGTCCTATGCGGAGCTCGCCGGGCTCATCCCCGCCTCCGGGTCGTCCTACTCCTACACCTACGCCACGCTCGGCGAGCTGATCGCCTGGGTCTGCGGCTGGTGCCTCGTGCTCGAGTACGGCGTGTCCGTCGCCGCCGTCGCGGTCGGGTGGGGGCAGTACGTCAACGAGCTGCTGGACCTCGTCGCCGGCGTGCGCATTCCCGACGTGCTGAGCCAGCCGCCCGGCGCGGGCGGAGTGGTCAACATCCCGGCCGTGCTGATCGTCGTGCTGGCGATGCTCGTGCTGCTCGGTGGCGCCAAGGGCTCCGCCCGGACGAACACCGTGCTCGTGCTGATCAAGGTCGGTGCGCTGATCATGTTCTGCGCCGTCGCGTTCACCGCGTTCAAGGCGGGCAACCTGAAGCCGTTCTACCCGCTCGGCCTGGCGGGCATGAGCGCGGGCGCGGCCACCCTGTTCTTCTCCTACATCGGGTTCGACGCGGCCTCCACCGCCGGTGAGGAAGCCAAGAACCCGCAGCGCGACCTGCCTCGGGCGATCATCCTGTCGCTGGTCGTCATCACCGCGCTGTACTGCGCCGTCGCACTGGCGGCCGTCGGCGCGATGCCGTGGCAGCAGTTCGAGGGCTCGGAGGCCGCGCTCAGCCGGGTGCTCACGGACAACGTCAGCGGCGCGATCTGGCCGATCCTGCTGTCGATCGGCGCCGTCGTCGCCACGACGAGCGTGGTGCTGACCGTGTTGTACGGACAGACGCGCATCCTCTACTCGATGTCGCGGGACGGGCTCGTGCCCTCGTTGTTCGCCAAGCTCAACAAGAACGGCGTGCCGTACCTCAACACGATCATCATCGGCTCGTTCATCGGCGTGCTGGCCGCGCTGGTGCCGCTGGGCGCGCTCGCTGACGCGACGAGCATCGGCACGTTGTTCGCGTTCCTGCTCGTCAACCTCGCGGTGATCATCCTGCGGCGGACGCGGCCGGACGCGCCCCGCGGGTTCCGGGTGCCGTTCTCGCCGGTCACGCCGATGCTGGGCGTGGCATTCTGCGTGTACATGATGTTCAGCCTCGGCTTCGCCACCTGGGTCGCGTTCCTGGCGTGGATGGTCGTCGGGCTCGCCATCTACTTCAGCTACGGGATCAGGAAGGCGAAGGTGTGACCCTGGAGTTCACCGAGGTCCGCGACGTCGAGGGGATCGCGCGCATCGCGCAGTACTTCTCCGAGGTCTGGAACACGATGGTCGACGTCCTGTCGACGGAGACGTTGCACTGCATCCGGCACGCGGGCGGCGCCGTCATCGGCGCGTTCGACGGCGACCGGCTCGCCGGTGCCACGGTCGCGGTGTTCGGGCCGCCCGCGGACGCGTCCGTGTACTCCATGATCGCCGCCGCGGACCCCGGCGTCGGGTTGCCGCTCAAGCTCGCGCAGCGGGACTGGGCGCTCGGGCACGGTGCGACGACCATGCGCTGGACCTACGACCCGCTGGTGTCCCGCAACGCGCGGTTCAACCTGGTCAAGCTGGGCGCGGTCGTCATCGAGTACACGGTGGACTTCTACGGGCCGATGCGCGACGGGGTCAACGACGGCGACGAGAGCGACCGGCTCACCGTCAGCTGGGACCTGACCGCGTCGCCGCGTCCCGAGCCGCCGGGCGGGCCTGAGGGGGAGATCCTGCGCACCGCGCCCGACGGCGGTCCGCTGGAGATCAGCGACGGGCAGCGGATCTGGTGCCGCGTACCGTCCGATGTGGTCGCTCTGCGGCGCGAGGACCCGGAGGCGGCCGCCGCGTGGCGCAAGGCCGTGCGCGGCGTCTTCACCGACGCGTTCGCCGACGGCCGCGTCGCCACCTCGATGTCCCGTGACAGCTGGTACCTGTTGGAGCGCAAGTGAAGATCGAGCGAATCGAGCTGCTGCACGTCGCGATCCCGCTGGTGTCGCCGTTCCGCACCTCCTTCGGCACGATGACGACCAAGGACACGTTCCTGCTGCGCGTCGTCACGGACGTCGCGGAGGGCTGGGCCGAGTTCGCGGCCGACCCGGAACCGCTGTACTGCTCGGAGTTCGTGGCCGCGGCGGAGATCGTGCTCGCCGACCACCTCGTGCCGCGGGTGACGCCGGACGTCACGGCCGCCAAGGTCGCCCCGCTGACCGAGGCGATCAAGGGGCACAAGCTCGCCAAGGCCACGCTGGAGACGGCGATCCTGGACGCCGAACTGCGCGCGTACGGGATGTCCATGGGCGGTTTCCTCGGCTCCGTCGCGGACCGGGTGCCGTCCGGGGTGTCGGTCGGCATCAAGGACTCGATCAAGGCGCTGCTCGCGGACGTCGAGGGCTACCTCGCCGAGGGCTACGGCCGGATCAAGCTCAAGATCGAGCCGGGCTGGGACGTCGAGCCCGTGCGCGAGGTGCGGCAGCGGTTCGGCGACATCGTGCTCCAGGTCGACGCCAACACCGCGTACGCGCTGGCCGACGCCGAGCACCTGCGGCGGTTGGACGAGTTCGACCTGCTGCTCATGGAACAGCCGCTCGACGAGGACGACATCCGCGGCCACGCGCTGCTCGCGCAACGCGTGCGCACGCCGATCTGCCTCGACGAGTCGATCACGTCGGCCAAGGACGCGGCCACCGCGATCGCGCTCGACGCGTGCCGGGTCGTGAACATCAAGCCCGCGCGCGTCGGTGGTTACCTGGAGGCGCGGCGCATCCACGACGTCTGCGTCGCGCACGGGATTCCCGTGTGGTGCGGCGGAATGCTCGAGACCGGTGTCGGTCGCGGGCCGAACCTGGCGCTGGCCGCGTTGCCGGGGTTCGTGCTGCCCGGTGACGTGTCGGCGTCGCGGCGGTACTTCGCCGAGGACATCACCGAACCGTTCGAGCTCGTCGACGGGCACATGACCGTGCCGACCGGGCCGGGTATCGGTGTCGACCCGATCCCGGAGACGTTGCGGCGCTTCACGACTGCGACCAGAACGCTCTACAGCGCCTGAAGTTCGCGCGCCATGTTGGCCCGCGCGGTGGACTCCCAGAGTTCGCGGGCGGGCTTCGTGACGTAGAGCGGGTCGCGCGACAGCAAGGTGGACAACACCTTCGCGCGCCCGGCGCGCCACGCCTCGTCGTCGTACATCGCGTACTCGGCGCGCACGGCCACCCGGTACTCGTCGTACTCCTGTTGCGGTGCACCGAGAATCGCGAGGTCGGCGTCGAGCAGCGCGCGGGCCAGTTCGTCGTCGGACGAGTGCGTGATGGTCGCCAGCACGAGCGAGGAGACGCGGTCGACGTGCTCCGGAGCGAGGTCGGTGAGATGGCTGCGCGCCCACGCGGCGCTCGCGCGTTCGTCGTCGCCGGGCTTCGAGTCGTAGACGACGTCGTGCGCGCAGGCGGCAAGAGTGAGCAACGCTCGCTCTTGCGCTGAGAGACCAAGAGCTTCGGCGAGCACGGCCGCGTCGCGCACGACGGCCAGCACGTGCTTCGTGTTGTGGTAGCGGCGATGCGGCTCGGCGTAGCGCTCCTCGAGATCGCCGGGGTCCGGCGTGCCGCCGAGCGTGCGGACGGCGTCCGACCAGGCCTGTCTCACGGCAGCTCGGCCTCGACGACGTCGGCCGCGGCGACGGATCCGCCCGCGCTCTGCGTCATCGCCTGCATGTCCTTGACCCGCGCGGTGATCGCCGGGTCCGTCATCACCTGCTGCACCAGCGACCGCAGGCTCTCCGGCGTGAGCACGTCCGCGTCGAGCAGCACGCCGAGTCCGAGCTCCTCGACGCGGATGCCGTTGAGACGCTGGTCGGCCATGCGCGGCGCGACGATCATCGGCACGCCGTGGATCAGCGCCTCCATGACGCCGCCCATGCCACCGTTGGTGAGGAACGCGCTGGCGTGCGCCAGCACGGAGAGCTGCGGGACGTGCCGGTGCACCTCGACGTTCGGCGGGAGGTTGCCGGGGTCGCGGCCGACGAGCACCAGCCGCCACGGCATGCCCGCCACGGCCGCGACGCACTCGCGTTCGAAGGCGCCGAGCGCGGCGAGCAGCACGGGCCGGTCGTCACCGGGCGGTTCCCAGCTGCCCTGGAACGGAGTGCGATCGGTCAGGCACGGTCCGACGAACGCGAACCGCTCGTCGAACGTGTCGCCCTCGTACTGGAACTCGCGCGGGAACAGCGCGATCCGGCGGCGCGTCAGCGTCATGAACTCGGGCAGCGGGCCGCCGAGCAGCGCGTGCACGTCGGTGAAGAACTTCATCACCTCCGGCTTTCCCCAGTCCAGCGCGACACCGGCCTCGCCGAGCGACCACTGCTGGTTGCTGGAGAGCACGGTGGCGAGCTGGATGTCGGGGATGCCCATGCGCCTGGCGATGAGCGCGCCGGACCACGTGCCGATGTCCCACAGCACGACGTCCGGTGGATCTTCGGCGAACACCTTCTCCAGCAGGGGAAGCGTCGCCACCGTCTCGACGTGGACGAGCCGCGCCGCGTCGTACAGCGACGCGGGCCACTCGGCCGGGAACGTCGTCTCGTACGGCACGGTGACGGCGCCCGTGCTTCTGATGGCCGACGTGAACTGCTCGGTCACCGGGCAGCTCACCCGGTGACCGCGGCGCACGAGCTCGGACAGCAACCCGAGCACGGGGTACACGTGCCCCGGCTCGGGCATGGAGAAAACAGCGATGTGCGCCATAGTCCAACTAACGTTGTTCGGTCCCTAATGGTTCAGGTCCTCGGCGACGATCCGCGCGAGGTTGCGCTCGGCGAGCGCGGTGATCGTCACGAACGGGTTCGCGCCGACCGATCCGGGGATCAGCGACCCGTCGGTGACGTACAGGTCCTGGTGGCCCCGGAGGCGTCCGAATCCATCAGTTGCCCGCCCCAACACGCAACCGCCGAGCGGGTGGTAGGTGAAGTCGTCCGCGAAAGCCTTGTTGTTGCCGAACAGATCATGCCGGTACGTGGTGAGGTTAGCGCGGTTGATCTCGTCGAAGAGTCCTTTCGCGGCGTTGACGGCCGGCTGGCTCTGAGAGCGCGTCCAGTCCAGCGTCAACTTGTCCGCGGCGCGGTCGAAGCGGAACGTGCCGCGCTCCGGGTTCTTCGTGATCGCCAGGTACAGCGCGACGAACGTCTCGAGCCCGGCGGGCATGGGCGCGATCTCCGCGAACACGGGACGCTGCTGGTTCGCCCAGTCGTTGATCGCGAGCGTCGGGATCGTCGACTGCTTGAAGCCGGTCGCGACGGTGCGCGCGGTCATGATGTTGCCGTTGGGGCCCCAGCCCTTGCCGACCTCGCCGCTCACGTTCGGCAGGTCGCCGTTCTCGCGGGCGCGCAGCAGCAGCTCGGTCGTGCCGAGGCTGCCCGCGCCGAGGAACAGCTTGCGGCAGCCCATTTCCTTCTGCCGCAGGACGTTGCCGGTCGTGTCGAGCTCCTCGACGGTCAGCAGGTAGCCGCCGCCGGTGCGCGGCCGGATGCGCTTGACCCGGCTCAGCGTCCTGATGCTGACGTTGCCGGTGCCGAGCGCGTCGGCGAGGTAGGTCTTGTCGAGGCTGGCCTTGCCGTGGTTGTTGCCGTAGATGACCTCGCCGGCGAGCGCGGACTTCGTTGCGCCGGCACGTTCTTCGCGTTCCATGTAGCCGAAGTCGTAGACGTTCGGCACGAAGGTCGTCTGGAAGCCGGCCTTGGTGGCGTGCTGCCGGGAGACGCGCGCGAAGTGGTAGTACTCGCTGGTCTCGAAGTAGCTGGTGGGGATGTTGTTGACGCGCAGCGTGCGGTTGGCGAGCGGGAAGAACCGGCTGTACATCTCGTTCGCGTCGACCTGCGGCAGGATCTCCTGGAAGTAGGCCCGCTGCGGCGTGACCGCCATGCCCCCGTTGACGAGCGAGCCGCCGCCGACGCCGCGTCCGACGTAGACGGACATCTCGGCGAAGTTCACCCGGTCCAGCACGCCGGTGTACTTCTCGATGTCCTTGTTGACGATGTCCAGCCAGAGCATCGTGGCCAGCGGCGCCTCGGTGCGCGTCTTCAGCCACATGGACCGCCGGTCCGGCTTCAGCATGGTGCAGAAGACCTTGCCGTCCGGGCCGGGCTGGTTCCACAGCTGGCCCATCTCCAGCATGACGGTCTTGACGCCCGCCTCGCCGAGCCGCAGCGCGGCCACCGACGCGCCGTAGCCGGTGCCGATGACGATCGCGGGAACCTCGTCCTGCGCGATGGCGCGGCCGGGCAGCGCCGTCATGCCGGCCGCGAGAGCCGACATGCCGAGGAAGCGCCGACGGGTTACGCGAAAGGAGTTCATGTTCACCGATCGTAGGGAACCTCGGGCCACTTGTGCTTTGGGTATTTCCCTCGAAATTCCGCTCTCACTTGCCCGTAGCCATTTTGCCAGAAGCTTGCCAGGTCACTGGTGACCGCGGCCGGACGGCCCGCGGGGGAGAGGAGGTGGAGCTGGATCGGCTGGTTGTTGATCCTGGGTGTGTCCTTCCACCCGAAGGCGTCCTGGATCTTGATCCTGAGGACCGGCCCGTCGGGTGTGTAGTCGACCTTTCTGCTGCGCCCACCAGGGGTTTCCACGTGATCCGGCGCCAGCTCGTCGAGTCTCGCCGCCTCCGGCCACGGCAGCAGCTGGCGGAGGATCCTGGTTGCGTCGATCTTGTTCAGGTCCGCTTTCCGGCGCGCGTTGGAAAGGTCGACGCTTTGTCTCATTTGGTCGTCGGTGATTTCCGGCCAGCCCGCTGTGTGATGCAGGAAGTCGAGTCTCGCTCGCAACCGCCTGGCTTCGTCGGTCCAATTGAGAAGCGCGATGCCTTCGGTCTCGAGGCCTTGTCTGAGTGCCTGCTGGATTGCGTTCTGGTCGGTGAGCGGGCGTTCTTTCAGGACGATCGCGCCCAGTTTCTCCTGCTCGTTGGCCACGACGTCGTTGTCCCAGCGGATGTCTCGCGCCGTGTGCAGGAGGGTGGGGGCCGCGGTCCTCGCCAGCTGCTCGTCCGCCCTCGCCGCCAGCCGGACCTTGCCGTGGGTGCGGCCCGGTTCCCGGTCGGCGATCGCGATGGCCAGCCACTCGGCGTCGCCGAAGCCCGGTGCCTCCACGGCGGTGCCGCCGGCCATCAGGTAGATGGAGCTGCCCTGGTTGCGGCGCTTGGCGATGCGTTCCGGGTGGGCCAGTGCCACTACCAGCGCTGGGTCGTGCTGGGGCCAGGAATTGTCGGTGTCGCGTGGGATAATTGTTGCAAGGGGACCCCCTGGCGGGGACCCCTGCTTCGCGCTTGCCCGCACTGTCTCAACTGGATCGGTCGACGGCGTTCCCTGCTGCCGCACCAGCTTCTCCAGCCTGCGCGCCTCACGCCGCCACCGGCCGTCCGCCCGCAGCGCGGTCACCAGATCACTGCTCGTCGCGGAAGCGTCGTCGTCGAGCAGCGCCACCACCTCGGCGGCGGTGCGCGCGCCGACCAGATCCGCCCCGTCCAGCAGCGCTCGCGCGAGCCGCGGGTGCAGTCCGAGTCCGGCCATCCGCCGTCCGCGCTCGGTGGCACCGCCGTCGTCCAGAGCGCCGAGCGCGTGCAGCACGGTGCGGCCGGCGTCGAGCGCGCCCGCGGGCGGCGCGTCCCACCACGCGAGCCCCGAACCGTCCGGCGTGCCCCAGCAGGCGAGCTCCAGCGCGAGCCTCGTCAGGTCGGCCGTCCTGATCTCCGGCTCCGGGTAGCGCGGCAGCGTCGCGTGCTCGTGCTCCGGCCAGCACCGGTAGACCCGGCCCGGCGCCTCACGCCCGGCCCGGCCCGCCCGCTGGTCCGCGACGGCCGCCGACACGCGGACCGTCACGAGCCCGGCCAGTCCGCGGCGGTGGTCGACCCGAGGGACGCGCGCGAGCCCGGCGTCGACGACCGCCCGCACGCCCGGCACGGTCAGGCTCGACTCGGCGATCGCGGTCGCGAGCACGACCCGTTGCCGGTCACCGGGGCGCAGCGCGTCGTCCTGCGCCGACGAACCCAGCCTGCCGTGCAGCACCGCGGTCTCGACGTTCAGCATCGACGCCACCCTGCGGATCTCCGCCGCACCCGGCAGGAAGACCAGCACGTCACCATCCACTTCGGACAGTGCTCGGTTGGTCGCGCGGACGACGGTCGCCTCGATGCGCTCACCGCGTGCCGACGGGACGTACGAGGTCACCGTCGGGTAGGTGCGCGCCGAGACCTGCAGCACCGGAGCGTCGCCGAGCAGCTCGGAAAGTCGTTGCGCGGCAACGGTCGCGGACGTCGCCAGGATCTTCAGGTCCGGTCGCAGGCCCGCCCGCGCGTCGAGCAGGAGCGCCAGCAGCAGGTCCGCGTCGAGGTGGCGTTCGTGGCACTCGTCCAGCAGCACGGTGTCCACTCTCGCGAGCTCCGGGTCGTTCTGCAGGCGCCGCACGAGCAGCCCGGACGTGACGACCTCGATCCGCGTCCGCCGCGACACCTTGCGGTCGCCGCGCACCGAGTACCCGACGGTCTCACCGACCTGCTCGCCGAGCAGCGACGCCATCCGCGCGGCCGCGGCACGTGCGGCGATGCGTCGCGGTTCCGCGACGACGACACGTCCCGGCAGCGCGAGCGGCACCAGCGTCGTCTTGCCCGTGCCCGGCGGCGCGACGAGCACCGCGCAGCCGCGGGCGGCGAGCGTGCCGACGACGTCGTCGAGTACGGCACGAACCGGCAGATCGGGCAGCTCCACAGTCGGTGAGTGTGTCAGGGTTGGACCATGGTCTTGATGGGAGTGGTTGCCGCGGCGGCCGTCGCCCGCACCAGCCGCGTGCTCGCGCAGTGGCGTCGCGTGCCGGAGCTGTCCCGCTCGGCGTCACCCGCGTCGGTGGTCGCCGTCGTGCCCGCGCGCAACGAGGCGGCGACGCTCCCCGAGCTGCTGCCCGCGTTGAAGGGACAGGTCGAGCGGGTGATCGTCGTCGACGACGCGTCGACCGACGGCACCGGTGACGTCGCGCGGTCGTTCGGCGTCGAGGTCGTGCACGGCGACGGTCCGCCGAAGGGCTGGGCGGGCAAGGTGCACGCGATGCACCTCGGCGTGCTGGCCTCGGACGACGAGGAATGGCTGCTGTTCATGGACGCCGACTGCGTGCCGGCTCCGGACCTCGTGCCGCGGCTCGTCGCGACCGCGGAGGAGGTCGGCGCCGACCTGGTCTCGGTGGCGGGTCTCGCCGACCGCCCGCGCCCGTCGTGGTGGTTGCTGCTGCCCGCGTTCAACACGCTGGTCTTCGAAGGGTCTCCTCCGGACGGCCGCGGCATGACGGCGCTCGCCATCGGGCACTGCATCGTGGTGCGGCGCAAGGCTTTCGAGCGCGCGGGCGGCTGGGAGGCGCTGGCCGGGACGCACGCGGACGACGTCGGCATCGCCACGGCCGTGCGCGACTCCGGCGGTGTGCCGCGCCTCGTGGATGCCACCGCGTTGCTGACCACGTCCGGGTTGGACGGTTTCGGCCAGACGTGGCGGTCGCTGCGCAAGAGCATCGTGCCGGGCGTGCAGGAGATCACCGGCAGCCGCGCGCGTGCCGTCGCGTTCCTGCTGTTCGGCGGGGTCGTGCACCTGCTGTTCGGGCTCGCGCCCGTGGTGGCCGTGCTGCGCAGGCGTTCGCTGCTCGGCGCGGTGGCGTGGGCGGCGCAGGCGTCGTCGCACCACGAGTACGTGCGGCGCTGCGGCCAGCCGCGTTCGTCCGCCGTGCTGGCGCCGTTCTCGTGGGCGTTGGTCGGCGCGTTCCTGCTGGACTGCGCGTGGCGCGTGCTGCGCGGCGGGACCGTGTGGAAGGACCGGCGCGTTGGTTGACCCGCTGCGCGACCCCGACGACCCGGAGCTGCTCGACCCGTACCGGGCGCGGGCGCTGGCTTCGCTGATCGAGACGACGCGGCTCGCCTCGGGCGCCGTCCGCTACGGCAAGATCGGCCGGGTCGGGTCCGCGCAGGTCGTCGTGAACAGGGACAACCCCCTGCCGTCCGGCAACTTCGCGTGCGGGCTGGACGGGTCGTCCGTCGAGGTCGCGGGCACCCTGCTGCGGCTCGAGCAGACGTTCGCCGACGTCGGACGCGCCGAGGCCGTCGTGTACGCGTCGCCGACGACCGTCGACGAGATCGAGGGCATCGCCGACGACTCCGGCTGGTACGCCGTCGAGGAACTGGTCGCCGTGGTGCACCGCGGTTCGGTCGCGGAGACGTCGGTGCGACGCGCGGTCGACGCCGACCTGCCGGGGATCACCGAGCTGCTGTCGGACGAGCTCATCGGCGCGCGGGAACGGCTGATCAAGTACCTCGGGCACCGGCTCGACGACCCGCGCTGCGTGCTGCTGGTCGTCGACGACGGTGCGCGGCTGGCGGGGTTCGTCGGCGGGTTCGCCGAGCACGGGGTCGGGCTGGTCGAGCAGGTGATCGTGCGGCCCGCGCGGCGGCGGCGTGGCGTTGGGCGGTCTTTGGTGCACGGTGCGGTGGCTGCCTTGCGTTCGGCGGGTGCCCTGTTGGTGGCTTCGCAGGTTGACGAGGGTGGGTCGGGGGAGCGGTTCGCTGAGGCGTGCGGGTTCGTCGCCGCCTATCCGGTGACCGCTTATGTGCGGCGGGTCGACGAACTGCTCGACTGAACGGGCCGTTGACCGGGCTCGGGCGCCCGGAACTGTCGGTGTCTCGTGGGATGGTTGTTTTAGGGGTTCCCCCGGCGGGGATTCCTGCGAAGCGCGCGGCGGCTGGGCTGCAGGCGCGGCCGTGTCAGCCGTCCGGATGGGTACGCGCGAAGTGCCGGATCGGCATGCGAAGTGTTCGGGCTGGCGCGCGACGTGTCTGGGTCTGCGCGCCAAGTCAGCTGGGTCAACGCCGGGTCAGCCGGGCCACCGTGCCAAGTCGCCCAGGTCGAGCAGATTGAGCTTCTGGACCTGTGGACAAACTCGACTGGCCTGTGGACAACTCGATGCGACGGCACCGGGAATGTCAGTGCCCCGTGGCAGAGTTGAAAACAGGGGACCCCCGACTGCGGGGACGCCTGCGTAAGCGTGTCGGCGGCCTGTGATGAGGCCGTCCAGCGGAGATATTTAGTTGCCGCGTGACATATCCTTAGCAGGGCTAAAGGAGGGCACGCGTGCGGCGGACCGAGGTGCGGTTACCGAGTGAAGTCTGGGTCCTGGTCGCCGCGAGCTTCATCATCGCGGTCGGCTTCGGCATCGTCGCGCCGGTTCTGCCGGCCTACGCATCGGCGTTCAACGTCGGCACCACCGCGGTCGCGGCGCTGATCAGCGCCTTCTCGTTCGTCAGACTCGCGTTCGCCCCGGTCAGCGGCCGGTTGGTCAGCCGGTTCGGCGAGCCCAACGTCTACATCGTCGGCATCCTCATCGTCGCCGCCGGCACCACCGCGTGCGGCTTCGCCGCCAGCTACACCGAGATGCTGATCTGGCGGTCGATGGCCGGTGTCGGCTCGACCATGTTCACCGTCGCCGCGCTCGGCCTGCTCATCCGCATCACGCCGGCGCCGATGCGCGGCCGCGCGTCCGGGCTGTGGGCGACCGGCTTCCTCCTCGGCAACATCGCGGGCCCGATCATCGGTGCCGGCCTCGCGTCGTTCTCGGTGCGCGTGCCGTTCGTCGCGTACGGCGTGATGCTGTGCGTCGCGGCGGCCGTCGTGTGGTTCTTCCTGCGCCGGTCGACGCTCACCGCGCTGGACAAGTCCGATGCCCCGACGATGACGCTGCGCACGGCTCTGCGCTCGGCCGCCTACCGCGCGGCGCTCGCGTCCGGGTTCGCCAACGGCTGGGCCGTGTTCGGCGTGCGGATCTCGCTGATCCCGCTGTTCGTCGTGAAGGGGCTGCACCACTCGCCCGCCGTGGCGGGCATCTCGCTGTCGGTGTTCGCGGCGGGCAACGCCGCGGTGCTGATGGTGTCCGGCAAGGTCGCGGACACCTACGGCAGGCGCCCGATGGCGATCGCCGGACTCGTCACCGCCGCGATCGGCACGATCTGGATCGGCTTCACGAGCACCGTGCCGCTGTTCATGGCCGCGTCGCTCGTCGCGGGCATCGGCGCCGGCCTGCTGAACCCGCCGCAGAACGCCGTGGTCGCCGACGTCATCGGCGCGAAGGGCAAGGGCGGTCCGGTGCTCGCCGGGTTCCAGATGGTCACCGACCTCGGCGCCATCATCGGCCCGCTGCTCGCGGGCTTCCTCGCCGACCAGTTCTCCTACCAGGTCGCGTTCACCGCGACCGGCGCCGCGATGCTGGTCGCGCTGGGCTTCTGGCTGGTCTCGCCGGAGACGCTGCCGCAGCACGTCGACGAGCACACGGCCGAGAGCGTGGCGAGCGAGTGCGGCTGTCTCGACGAAGGGGCGGAAGTCCCCACCGGCGAGCGCGTCGGCGGCAGGCCACGTCACCCGGAGGCGTGACCCGCGCACTCAGGTTCCACTCAGTTTGACTGGGTACGCTCGCCGCCGTGGGTGGTGCAGAGCGCAGTGCGCGGAAGAAGAAGCAAGCCGCGCGTGCGGTGTCCCAGGCCCGAGGTGGCAACGACCGCACGAAGATCATCGTCGGCGTCGTGGTCGTGGTGGTGCTCGCTGTCGCCGTGATCGGCGGCGTGCTGTGGAGCCGGTCCACTTCGGACCTCGCCGCACCGAAGCCGGACAACGTGACGTCCGCGCCGTCGGCGCGCGACGGTGCCGTTGTCGTGGTGGGCAAGGACACCGCGAAGGTGACCGTCGACATGTACGAGGACTTCCTGTGCCCCGCGTGCGGCGCGTTCGAGAAGGAGTACGGCGAGCAGATCCGCAAGGAGCTCGACGCCGGCAACCTCAAGGTGCGCTACCACATGCTGCCGATGCTCAACCGCGCGTCCAACCCCGAGGGCTACTCGCAGGAGTCCGCGAACGCGGCCCTGTGCGCGGCGGACGCGGGCAAGTTCCCGTCCTACTTCGAGGGCCTGTTCGCCGCGCAGCCGCGTGAAGGAACCGCGGGCCACGACAAGACCAAGCTCGTGAAGTTGGGCAAGGACCTCGGCATCACCGACGCGGCGTTCGAGCCGTGCGTGCAGAACGGCACCTACAACCAGATCCTCGACGACGAGATGGCCAGGGTGGGCAAGGAACCGTCGTTGCAGCGCGACGGCGCCTTCCGCGGCACGCCCACCGTCGTCGCCAACGGTCAACCCGTCGACTGGCAGAACTCCAGCTGGCTGAGCGACCTCCTCAAGAGCTGATTCCGGGAACCGGCGCCTGGCCCTGACTCCATCGGGCCAGGCGTTGTGCTTTCCCGGTCTCGGTGCGCGGCACCGTGCCGGGCGCGAGGACGTGGACGTCGCAGGTGATGCCGAGCCGCTCCCGCAGCTTCACGACGAGCTCGGCGCGCAGTTGTTCGCTGTCAACACCTTCCGCCTCGATCGCGATCTTCAACTCGGGCCGCGCCGTGCGCCGGTCCTCCACGATGAGGTAGTGCGGGCTGACCCGTTCGTCGGCGAGCAGCACGGACTCGATCTCCGTCGGGAACACGTTGACGCCGCGGATGACCAGCATGTCGTCCTTGCGCCCCAACAACTTGCTCATCCGCCTGAGCGTGCGCGGCGCACCGGGCACCGCGTCCTTCACGGTCGCGATGTCACCGGTCCGGTACCGCAACAACGGCATGCCCGTCTTCGTCAGCGTCGTGACCACCAGCTCGCCCGTCTCCGCTGGCCTGCCGTCCTCGTCGATCGCCTCGACGTAGAAGTGGTCCTCCGCGACGTTCAACATCCCTTGCGAGTCAAGGGACTCACACGCCACACCGGGCCCGATGATCTCCGACAGCCCGTAGATGTCGAGCGCCCGGATGCCCAGCAGGTCCTGGATCTGCTGCCGCATCTCCTCGGTCCACGGCTCGGCGCCGAAGACGCCGACCTTCAGCGTGGTCCCGGCCTTCAGCGCCTCACCGAGGTGGATCGCGTAGCTAGGTGTGCAGCACAACACGTCCGGCCGCAGGTCCTGGATGAGCCTGACCTGCCGTTCCGTCATCCCGCCCGAGATGGGTACAACCGTTGCGCCCAAACGCATTCCGCCGTGGTGCACCCCGAGCCCGCCGGTGAACAACCCGTACCCGTACGCGTTGTGGATGACGCTCCTGCGGGTCGCACCGGCCCCACCCAGTGCCCGCGCCATGACCTGCCCCCAGATCCGGATGTCGTGCGCCGTGTACGGCACGAGCGTCGGCCGCCCACCCGTGCCCGACGACCCGTGCACGCACACGACCTGCTCCGGCCGCGCCATCCGCAGCCCGTCCGGGTAGTGGTCCCACAGGTCCTGCTTGCTGACGGTGGGCAGCAGGTGCAGCTCGTCGAGGCCGACATCCGTGCCCGACGTCACGCCCGCCTGCTTGAGCCGTTCCGCCTGCAGCCCACCCGCCTTCAGCAGCCGGTCGACCAGGGTGCGGAGACGTCGTTGCTGCAGCTCTCGGCGCCGCTCGGGGTGCATGCCCTCGGCGTCGGGCTCGACCAGCTGCACGGCGGTGTGGGTGGTCATCACCCGGTCCTACCAGCCCAGATGCTTGTTGGGTACCCCCTGATTTTTATCTGTTCGGCCCGATGTTGTACGGTATGAGCACGCGAGAACGGCAGGGAAACCGCCGGGAACGTGGACCTTCAAGGGGCTGTGGCGCAGCTGGTAGCGCATCACACTGGCAGTGTGAGGGTCAGGGGTTCGAGTCCCCTCAGCTCCACAAGTTGTAGAACCCGTCTGGTCTAGCGGTCACCGCTGGTCAGGCGGGTTCTTTGCGTTTCACCGGCGATCACCTCTTGATCGTCTTGCTCTGCTGTGGTGGAGAGGTTCTGGAGCGGGTTTCTCCAGGAAGATCGTTCCCTGGGTCGTTGGTCTGCGTGGATGGGGTGTCCCTCTTACCAACGGGGTGAGGGTCGCTGTGTTGGTTAAGCGGCAACGGGCCCGGAGAGTCGTCGTGCGGCTGGTTCCGGTGGCTGCGGGTGTGCTTTGACTTCTGCGGTGGCGGCGCGCCACCGGCGTTGCAGATTGTTGAGGAGTCGTTGTTCGACTTCGGGTGCGACGTGGGAGTAGACCTCGGTGACGCGGTTGGGTAGGTGGTGGCCGAGTCGTCGGGCTTGGGCGATCTCGGGTGCGCCGTCGGCGATGAGCCAGGTCTTGTGACTATGCCGCAGTCCATGAAACGTCAGACCGGGCCGGATAGCTACGGTGCGGGCGCGATTGCGTGGCCTGTCTTCGTTGCCGTTGACGGCCGGTTTGAGGATCCGTTGGGTGAAGGTGCTGCGCCACAACCAGTTTCCACCGTCCGCTGTGAACACGAACTCGTTGTCGTGCCGTTTGAGGTAGTCGCGCAGGAGCTTGATCAGGAACGGTGGCAGGGTGACGACGCGGGCCGAGGATGTGGTCTTCGGATTGCCGAGCCACTGCTTGTGGGCGCTCTCGTGCAGGGCGCCGAAGCCCGGGTGGACGATCAGGATGCCGCGGTCGAGGCCGAGGTTGTCGCGGTGGAGTCCGGTGAGTTCGCCCCATCTGCAACCTGTCCAGGCGGCGGTGATGATCAGCAGTCTGGCGGTGTCGCCGCCGAGTGCTTCGGCTTGGTCGGCGATGCGGAGGACTTCGTCGGGTGTGGCCCAGACGCGTTCGCGTTGGATGCGGTGGCTGCGTCGTCCGCGGCGTCTGCGTCGGTGGACGGGGTTGGCGGGGATGAGTCCTTCGTCGGCGGCGTCGGTGAGGATCATCGACAGGAGTTTGACGATGCCGGCGATGGTGGAGTTGGCGTAGCCGAGCGCGTGGAGGTCGGCGACCCATTTGTTGACGCCGAGCGCGGTGATCGCGTTGAGCGGGATGGAGCCCCACCGCAGCAGAATGTGGCAGCGGAGCATGCTGTGGTAGTTGTCGATGGTGCGTGGGTCGAGGTCGAGCGCGGTGAACCAGATGTTGACCCATTCGGCGAGGGTGGTCTTGCCGCGGGCGGGGTCGAGCCAGGTGTTGCGGCGTTGGTCGGACTCGATGTCGTTGGCGTAGTTTGTCGGCGGCCAGTTTGGTGGTGAAGCCGGAGATGGAGGCGGTGTGTCCGTCGCCGGTGTGGTAGCGGACGCGCCAGGATTGCTTGCCGATCTGTTCTGTCCAGGCCATGACGAACTCCAGGATGGCGGGGATGTGACACAGCAGTTGTGCGCCTCGATGTCCTTGACCGCAAGCCGGCTGTGGGACCCGAATACGTTGATCGAGAGCTGTCAGCTGTTGTCAGCAGCGCGTGGACTCCGCCTCTTCGCGCGTCTGTTGGTTACGTGATGGCCGACGATCGCCGTACGGCGATGGTTTGCTGCTGTTGCGCTGCGCCCTGGGAAACCGTGTTTGTCGTCCTGATCTTGGCGGCAGCGTTTATGGCGCTGGCCGTCATGCATGCCGTTGCACCTTCGCGTTGTTCGGCGTGCACGGCAGCCTCGACCACGTGCGTGCTAGCAGTTGCTCATGGCGGCCTCGTTGGTGCCTGTGTAGACCGCCACACCTTATACAGCAGTGACACGATCATCCCAGCATGCTCCCAGCCTGGGAAAGATTCGCTGCCGCGCTGCGGCGATGACTTTTCGAGCGGCACACGGTCGGAGCGCGCATGAGGCGCCACGCGCAAATTCGCTGCTTCGTTTGAGGATCGTTCGCGCGATGGGCTGGTGCGGCAGGGGTTGAGTAACCCTCTCATCGGGTGTCGACCTCCGCGTGCAAGGCCTGTGCGCCGGTCTTTCGCTCTCTGATCGGTGTCGCGCTGCTCGTCGTTCACGAGGCAGGCGCTAATTAGACACAGAGCCAGGACGGCACCCGAGCCTGCCCGAGGATGTCTGCCCGCTGACCGTTGTGGATACGTACCCACTTGTGGCCGTACTTGCGGTAGGGGATGTTTGGCGGCGTCAGGAAGTACGAGTAACACCAGCCGGAGTCGATGCGGAACGCGTCCCAGTCCTCCAGCAGCGGGGTCGACTGCCCGGGGTAGAGCCACATCTCGTCCGAGCCTGGGCACGGTGCGCCGTCTTTAGGGCACCAACTTTTGGAGACGCGAACCCGGAAAACGGACAGATTCGTCGTGGCCGAGCAGATGACCCCGACGGTGCACTTGTCGTCGGCGGACGCGGGTGAGGCAGTTGCCGCCTGGAGCAATGACGCGGAGACGGCGAGGGTGCAGGCGATCGCGGCCACGCGCCGCCAGGTGTTCTTCAATGATACGTTCATGTGTCGGACCTTTCGGTGAGCGATCTGGTTCGTTCGAGTCTTCGGCGGGGTCGGCGGCCCCAGCAAGGCCCCGAGATGGCTCCGGGACGGGTGGGACGCCGCAACCGGCGCACGCTGCGACGATGTACCGATTCCGGGACGACCGGCCTGTCCCGGAACACGTCCGAAGGCAGACCGTCCCGGCATGAACCGGTGGACGTATCGGCGGCGGATGCGTTCAGGGGTGTCGTCACGATCGTGCCGAGGATGGCAAGTGCGGCCTACACGGCCCGCGTTTGCTTCTTCATGTGGTGTCTCTCCGTCGTTGTGGGGTGATGCTCACACCGTCGCGCCTGGACCGGTGGGGGACAACGCATTCGGCGTCCCGTTCTGCCGCGGGATGCCCACCACGTGCTGACTTCCCGTTTCGCCACACGGCTGGGACGGCTGCGGGATGCTCGTGTTGGGCGAGGCCCGGACTTCGTCGCGAGCCAGGATTCTTTTTCGTATGGCATAACCCTGCGTGGCACCCAAATGTGCACGATCGCGCATCCGTTGGTGTGAATGGTGTGGTGCGGCTGAACTCGCGGTCCTCGGGGGCCGTCTGTCTCACATGGCGTGTGTCGGGGAGCGGGACACGAGGAGCTGTGGTGGGGAATTTGCGAACTGCACCGGAACTGTCTAGAACGCTGTACGAGCTGAAGGTCCGGAGCCGGCTCAGCTACGCAGGTCTGGCGCGCAAGGTGTTCATCAGTACTTCGGCGCTGCACCGGTATTGCACTGGCGCCGCGGTCCCTTCCGATTACGACCTGGTGATGCGCATCGCCAAGGAATGCGGGGCCTCCGATGTGGAGCTCACTGAGCTTCTCGGGCTGTGGACGGCTCTGACCGCACCAGAGGAGCTGGACGAGGACCTGACTGAACGTATTCCACGCGGCCGCCGGCGCAGGTGGTGGAGTCTCGTGTTGGCGGCAGTGTGCCTTGCCGCGTTGTTCGTCGCGTTGCGCCCAGGCACGCCTCAGTCGGCGAAGCAAACCGTGTCCTCATGGGAAACGGCCCCTCAGTCTCTTCCTCGTGAGCTGTTCGGCGTGACGATGAACAGCTCGACCGGGAAGATGCCGTCGTTCCGGGTCGGCAGCGTGCGGTTGTGGGACAGCCAGACGCGGTGGGCGAACCTCGAGCCGCGGCAGGCGCAGTTCGACTGGACCATTCTCGATCGGCTGGTCGCGGGCGCCAACCAGGCAGGGTTGCCGGTGTTGTTCGTGATCGGCGGGACGCCGCAATGGGCAGCACCTGATGCGCCGAGGATGGCGTACGACGACGGTTCACGCGCCGCGTTGCCCGACGACCTCGCGCACTGGGACGCGTTCGTGAACGCGTTGGCACGTCGGTACCGAGGCCGCATCGAGGCGTACGAACTGTGGGTCATGGGCAACGACTCGCGCTACTACAACGGCGGTGTGGAGCGCCTTGTCGACGCGAGCAGCCGTGCCAGCCGGATCATCAAGGGCATTGATCCGAAGGCACGGATCGTGTGCCCGGGTATGGGGCAGTTGTGGAAGGACGAAGCGCTCCAGGGCATGCGCAGGTTCGCCGAACTGCACGGCTACGACCACTGCGACGCCGCCAGCGTGAAGCTCCACCAGCGCAGCGCGGCGGAACCACCGGAGACCATGCTCGATCTGCTCGAGCGCATCGACCGCACGTTCCACCAGGCCAACGTGCACCCGTCGGTGTGGAGCACCGGCACGACCTACGAGATCCTGCTCGAGAACCCACTAGATGCCGAACGAGCACGGGCCTACGCGGTCCGGTACTTCCTCGTCGGCCTGTACGGCCGCCGTCTGAACCTGCGCCGCATGTACTTCTACAACTGGGGCGGGTCCAGGATTCCCCTCGTGCTGCAGCCGGAAGGGGGAGCGCCGACCGCGGCGGCTCTCGCCGTCGAGCAGCTCCAGAACTGGCTCGACCACGCCGAGCTGAGCGCGTGCGGCCACGGCCTGGCCGTCAACCGGCCGGAGAACGTCTGGCAGTGCCAGTTCTCGATGATCGACGCCTCGGGGCGTCACGACGCGACCCTCATCTGGACAGACAAGGGAACGGCCGACGTGGTGACCGGGCCGGGGCAGATCACGGTGCACCAGCTCGACGGTGCTACGACACAGGCCGATCCCGGCGGCACGACGCGGGTGAGTGAGCTTCCCGTACTTCTCGAACACCGGTAACGCCATCCCGCGACGTCTCGGCATTGGAGGGAAAGCCCAGGTCATCTCGAAGACGACGTCCCGGGGTATCAGAGGACGTCTCAGCCATTGCCGTGGATCGCCCTGCCGATCCACGGTGGTTTTGCGCCGGTACCGACTTTCGAATTCAGCGGCGCGAAACCAAAGGAGCACGGCATGAACCACACAACCAAACTGGCTGTCTTCCTCTCCGCGGCGATGGCGTTGCCGCTGCTGCAACCGGGAACGGCTGCTGCCGGGCCGTTGCCACCGGACTGCGTCACATTGCGCAGCTGCATCACCGATGCGGCCAAGGGCGAGCTCAACGACAGCAGGACCAACCGGGAAGCCGGTCCCAACAACTGCAACTTCTACAGCGGTTACTGGGGCACGAGCGGTGATGACAAATGCGGTGTGATCAACGGCTACAAATTCCGCTCGAACCAGTGGTGCTCCGACTTCGCCCGGTTCGTCTGGAAGGTCGGCGGCGCACGGGTCACCGGCCTGGATCCGTGGGCAGGATCCTTCTACCGCGCCTATCGGGGCCGCTTCCACGCGAATGGCGGCGGGTATGTGCCCGCACCCGGTGACGCTGTTCTCTACGACTGGGACGGGAGCCGACCGAGCCTCGGCCGAGACGGCTGGGACGTCGACCACGTCGGCATCGTGACCGGGTACGCCAACGGGCGGCTCAGCACGATCGAGGGCAACGTGTCCGGCGGCGCGTCCCGCGACGGCGTTTTCGCCAAGAACCGCGACACCAAGCGGGTCGTGGGATACGTCTCGCCGCTTCGCAGGTGACTGTGTCCTGACGACGAGTGCTGGGGGCGAGCGATCGCCCCCAGCACCCTGTTGATCAGCACCGTCTGCTCTGGCCTACAGAAAGTGTCGACGCGGTAGCGCCGAGATGTCGGCGGGAGCACCCTTATGCAGTGAAGTGTCCACGTTGGTGTCGACGCTGTGTAACCCTTGTGTTGCAGGCACTTCGTGACGCTTCTGGTGAGTCTCACGCTGAACGTGGTGGAGCAAAACTGGAGCACAGCAACGAGCTGAACATCACCGAACGGCGTTGAACGGCAGTCAATGGTACTGGATGTCCTGGGGTTCTTGGGTTCCCGCTGGTCAAAGTCCTTTGTGGATTTTACCGGCAGTGTGAGGGTCAGGGGTTCGAGTCCCCTCAGCTCCACTATTTGATACAGCATACGAATCGCCCGCTGACCTGTGTAAACAGGTTCGGTGGGCGATCTTCGTTTGCTGTCCACTGTGGACGGTGTTGCACTAACTGGAGCACGGCCCGCAGCACCGCGAAATAGGGTCACAGTTTGCTCCAGAAGCGTGCCGCCCGTCTGGGTGATGTTTGGTCGGGACCTTCGGGATCGTCGTAGACCACGCCTGGGCGATGCAGGCGGCTGCAACGCCACAGGGCACTGGTTCTTGGCGCAGCGGGCGTTTGGGGGCGGCCATCCGGGCGTTGTCCGGTCACGATGGTGCCGGATTGGGCGTATGGAGTCGGGTCAATGCAATGAGCGACAAGGACATCTACCTCTGCGGCTGACCTCGCACCCCGGCGGTCGGGGTCACGGCAGGTACGGTTCGACCGGCCACGCTCGCACATCCTGAGGAGTCGCATGCTGCGCACCGACTGGTACCAACTTCCACTCGGCGCCCGGTCCGCAATCGAGGCGCAGGCAGGCACGGTGCTGAACGCGACGACAGCCTCCTCCGAAGGACTCAACTCCGAAGTCGCGGTAGCCCTCCAACTGGAGAACGGGAAGAAAATCGTCCTCAAGGGTCTGCGAGTCGATCATCCCGGCGTGGTAACCCAACACCGCGAAGCGATGATCGCCCCCTTCGTCGGCGACGTCACCCCACGGCTGCTGTGGCAGATCGAAGTCGAAGGCTGGAACTTCCTTACCTACTTCCTCAACCGGAGCCTGACCCGGTTTCCCGGACACGGTTGGTGTGGTGATCATGACCGGGGACCTCCTGGGTGTCCGGTAGGGACTGGTGGACCTGAGTGGTTGGTGTCCCACCGCCATGAGGCCCACACCGCGGCACCGAGGCAGATGGCTCCGAACAGGACGGGGACCGCTCTTGGGTTCACGCTTGCTGTTGGGCGCGAACGGTTTCACGGTCCGGGCTAGTCGCCACGGTCGCCGACGGTGCGGTGCGGGGCCAGGTCCAGGCATGTCGCACGATGAGGGCGAGAAGGATCAGTTCCAGCACGATGCCGAGGCCGTAGAAGTACAGCCAGGACTCGCCCACCGCGTTGAACGCCGTGACGGGGACGTAGAGCGAGGCGACGGTGAGGTTGGTGACGCGGTTCGCCCTGGCGGGCAGCGTCATCGACAGCACGACCATGAGGATCGGGATGGCCACGAGGGTCAGCGCCGTGGTCGAAAAGGTCTGGGAGAGGTCGAACTCGAAGACCTTGCCGTTGAGGATGTCTTTGATGACGCCGGGCGTGAAGAAGTTGAGAATGTCCACATAGGCGTAGAGGAACATGAAGCTTGTCCACGTTGCGGCGAGCTTGGCTCTCACCGGGATCCGCTGGTCTTCCAGAGTGGCGGCGGTGGGTTGACGTGTTGTCATCATGGGCTCCGTTGTTGTGGTGAGGATCGGTAGGCCCACGATCGCTGAACCCGGCGGCGGGCGCCCCGGCCCGGAGGCTGGGGTTTGCCTGGCCGATGGCATGGTCTCTCTCCTGTTCTTTCGGCTGGTACGCCTGGGCACGCCGAGCCCTAGGCTGGAGCCGTGGTCACTGTCCGGCGTTCCATCTGGCGTGAGCCGCGGCCTGCTGACGCCCCACCCATCGGTCGGCTCGACTGGCTGCTGGTGGGCGTGGTCGCGGCCGCGGCCCTGGTCGAGGGCATCGCTCGGCCGGGCTTGGCCTGGCAACCCCTTGTGACGGTGCTCGCCCTGGCGCTGACGCCTGCCCTGCTCTGGCGGCGGGGCCACCCCCTGATGGCCGCCCTGGTCGGATGGGGCGTCGCCGGGCTGCTCTCGGTCCTCCAGCTGACTGCGCACGCCGGGGACGTCGGCCTCTACTCCACGATGGCCGTCCTGATCCTGCTCTATTCCCTGGTGCGGTGGGGCTCGGGACGGGAGATGGTCCTGGGGACGGCGTTCGTGACAGTCGTCGTCGCGCTGGGGATGTACGCCTCCGCTGCGGGCTTGGCCGACGTTTTCGGCGGGAGCGTCCTCTTGCTGTTGTTCGTCGCCCTCGCGGCGGTCTTCCGCTACCGCGCGGACCTCTGGCATCGCCAACAGCGCGAGATCCGCAATCAGGAGCGGGTGGCGCTGGCGCGCGAGCTGCACGACACAGTGGCCCACCACGTCTCGGCCATCGCGGTGCAGGCGCAGGCCGGTGGTGTGGTCGCCGGCATCCAGCCTGAGAAGGCTGCCGAGTTCCTGGCCGTGATCGAGTCTGAAGCGTCGCGAACCCTGGCGGAGATGAGATCCATGGTGCGGGTGCTGCGGGAGGAGGAAGCCGTCGCCTACGCACCGCAGCGGGGTGTGGCGGACCTGCCTGCTCTGGCGCGCGCCGACGCGACGCCCACCATCGAGGTCTCGCTGGACGGTTCGTTGACTCGGCTGGCACGACCTGTGGACACCGCGCTCTATCGGCTCGCGCAGGAGTCGCTGACCAACGCCGTACGGCACGCCCGGAGCGCGACCCGCGTCGGGATCGACGTACGCCGGGAGGGCGACGCCGTCAGACTGCGTGTCAGCGACGATGGACAGACCGAACCGGGGCCAGCCCCGGAGCCTGGGTTCGGCCTGCTGGGCATGGCCGAACGCGCCCAGCTCCTCGGCGGATCGCTCTCCGCGGGGCCGGGGCCCGAGGGTGGCTGGGTGGTCGAGGCCGTGCTGCCGGTGGAGGCGTTGGGATGAGCATCCGTGTTGTCGTAGCCGACGACCAGGACTTGATCCGGACCGGGCTGGTGACGATCCTCGGCGCGCAACCCGACATCGAGGTCGTGGGGGAGGCAGCAGACGGGCTCGCAGCGCTCGACCTGGCGACCCGGCTGCGTCCCGATGTCCTCCTCGTCGACATCCGGATGCCCGGGCTCGACGGCGTCGAAGTGACGCGGCGCCTGGCCGGGTCGGACGTGACGGACCCGATGGCGGTCGTCGTGATCACTACCTTCGACCTCGATGAGTACGTCCTCGGCGCCCTGCGCGCCGGCGCCCGCGGCTTCCTGCTCAAAGACGCCGGTCCGGCGCTCCTCGTGCAGGCCATCCACGCGGCGGCCAACGGGGACGCGCTGATCGCCCCCAACGTCACCAGTCGGCTGCTGGCGATCTTCGCCGACCAGGCGCCGGTGGTACCGGTCCAGCCCATCGACCCGCTTACCGAGCGCGAGGAGGAGGTGCTCGCGCTGGTGGCACGGGGCCGGACCAACGCAGAGATCGCCACCGAGCTCTTCGTCGGCCTGAGCACGGTCAAGTACCACGTCGCATCGTTGATGACCAAGCTCGGCGCACGCAACCGCGTCGAGATCGCGATGTGGGCATACGACACCAGACGCGTGAGAGCCCATTAGTGGGTACAGAGGACTCGATGAAGGGGTTGTGTCACGGCTCCCTGGGTGGGATGAACAGCATCCCGGTCGTCGGCCAGCCCACTCGGTCAGCGCAGCCGCGATCATCTCCGGCCCGTTGTCCGACCGCAGCACCGCCAGGCCACCCCCACCGCGAGTGGCCGTGATCCGGTTCAGTTCGGTGGCGAGCACTTCGCCGGTGATCGAGCGCTCGACCAGTCCGCCGAGACATTCACGGGTGTGCTCGTCAACCAACGACAGGATCTTGACCGGTCGACCGTCGGTGGTCGAGTCGAACTGGAAGTCGATGGTCCACACCATGTCCGGCCCAGCTGCGGACGGCACTGGCGGCACTGTGGAGGACCCGACCCGCTTGCGGCGACGCTTCACGACCACGCGGAGGCCTTCCTCGCGCCACAGCCGCTGGATCTTCTTGTGGTTGACGGTCCAGCCCTCACCGCGGGCGTCGTGGTAGGCGCGTCGGTGACCCCAGCGGGGATGCTTGCCCGCGTACTCACGCAGCCACGCCCGCAGGGCGTTCATGAGCGAGTCCTTTCACACTGATCGTGCTGCAGCAGAACTGGAGCAGTACCAGGAGCGCAACGGCGCTCAACGGCGCTGAACAGCGGCTAGTTGCGTTGGAGTTGTTGGTGTTCTAGCGTTTGTGCTGACAGAAGTCCTTTGTGGACCAAACTGGCAGTGTGAGGGTCAGGGGTTCGAGTCCCCTCAGCTCCACTCTTTGAAAGAGTCCGTCTGATCGAGCGGTTTTCGCTGGTCAGGCGGGTTTCTTGCTGTTCTGGGTCTGATCTTCGGTGATCGTGTTGTGCTGACCCTGTGGAGCAGTTCTGGAGCGGGATTCTCCAGCCTGATCATCAAGCTGGTCGCTGGACTGGGTGATCGTTATGCCCCTCCCGCCGGCGGTGTAAGGGTCAGCGGGATCCGTTACGTGGCAAGTGGTCCGGACACGTGGCGTTGTGACGGCTCGGGTGCGGCCGGGTGCGCTTTCACATTGAGGTCGGCTTCGTGCCAGCGGCGCTGTAGGTCGTTGAGGAGTCTGAGTTCGACTTCGGGTGCGACGTGCGAGTGGACCTCGGTGACGCGGGTTGGGCAGGTGGTGGCCGAGGGCGTCGGGCTTGGGTGATCTCGGGCGCACCGCCGGCGATGAGCCACGTCTTGTGACTGTGCCGCAGTCCGTGGAATGTGAGGCCTGGGCGGATCGGCACGGTGCGGACGCTGATCGTGGACAGTGTTCGTTGCCGTTGACCGCGGGCTTGAGGACGCGGCGGATGAAAGTGCTGCGCCATAACCAGGTTCCGCCTTCGGTGAACACGAACCCGTTGTCGTGTCGTTCGAGATGCTTGCGGAGCACGCTGATGAGGAACGGCGGCCCTGCGACCGGTCAGCTCGCCGCAGGCGTCGGCGTGCGCGCGGTTGGCGGTGCTTCGTGCAGTGCTTGGCGGCGGACGCCGCGGACGAGCAGGTAGCCGATCATCCAGAACTCGCCGATGGTCGCGGGAAAGACGAGAGCGTCGGCGACCACCGGTACGTCGGGGGCGAGGTATCTGACAAACGTGCTGAGCAGGTATCCGACGCCGCCGCCGACGAGGATCCAGCCGAGGGCGCGCGGCATCCAGCCCGAGCGGAGCACGCACCAGCCCATGGGGATGAGCCACAGGCCGAAGAACAGTCCTCCCACGCCCCACATGTCGCCGCTGACCAGGTACAGCAGTTGGACGGTGGCTGCCGCGTCCCCGACCGGGTCGAGCGCGACTTGGACCGCCGTGGCCAGCAGTGCCGCGCTGACGAGGATCACGACCGCGTTGACAAGGCCGAACACGGCGATGCCGCCGGCGGCGAGCGGGACTGCGGTGCGGAACAGGCGGTAGAACCACACGGCGGCGAGGGCCTGGGTGACGACGATGAGCAGCTCGAAGGCGACGCCGGCGCGGGCGAGCGATTCGTGCTCGACCAGGTTGGCCAGTGTCGCGTCGGGGTTGTCGGCCGCAAAGAGTTGCGACCGGATGAGCAGGAAACCGACTAGGCCTGTGATGGCGAGGCCGAGGTAGAGCAGCCCGGTCGTGCGTGCGGTACGGATCAGCGCGTGCATCGTGGCTCCTTCGGAGGCCGTGCCGGCTCGTGATGGTGATCGGATCCGACTACCATTCTTACGTCGTAAGGTGACCATACGTTGTAAGGTGAGCGCAAGAGTTGGGAGCCCGGTGGCAGCGAAGGCGTCTCGGAAGCCGCTCAGTCGCGAGCGCGTGCTGGCTGCGGCGATCGCTCTGGCCGATGCGCAGGGGATTCAAGCGTTGACGATGCGTCGCCTCGCCAGCGATCTCAACGTTGAGGCCATGTCGCTCTACTACCACCTGCCCGACAAAGAGGCCCTGCTCGACGGCGTCGTCGAGACTGTGATCGCCGAGGTCGGCCGCCTTGACCCGAATGGCGGTGACGAAGACTGGCGGACGCGGCTGCGGCAACAGTTCCTCGCGGCGCGTCAGGTCATGGTGCGTCACCCGTGGGTCCCTGGGCTGCTGGGCTCGCGCCGGACCATCCCAGCCAGCGTGTACGGCTACTACGACGGGATCGTGGGCACCCTCGTCGGTGCTGGGTTCTCCTACCACCTCGCGCACCGGGCGCTGCACGCGTTCGGCAGCATGCCGCTCGGGTTCGCGCAGGAGATCTTCAGCCCGGAGTCAGCCGGCGGGAGCATGGAGGTCGATGCCGCGGAGGCGGACCTGGCCGTGATGGCCGCGGCCCTGCCGCACCTGACCGCCATGGTGGCAGCCGAGGTCCACGACAGCACCGACCCCGCGCTCGGGTGGTGCGACAGCCAGATCGAGTTCGAGTTCACCCTCGACCTGCTCCTGAACGGACTCGAACGCCTCCGCGGTTAGCTCCCTACCGGCCCGCCTCACGCCCGATCGATGGCCGCCGCATCGCGACCATGAGCGGACGGGTGCCCGGCTGATGTCGCATTCAGGAAGTGGGGCGTGTTCAACTCCCATGCCTCCGAAGGCAAGGACGACATCGTTCGCCCGCTTGCCCACGCGCTTCAGGAACCTGGAGCTGCGGGTTTGGTGGTGACGAACTCGAACTGAAGTCGGCGACAGCCTCCGCCGCAAGATCGACCAGGCATCTCCAACAGCGCGTTCGGGTCGTTGTGCTCTCCGGGTAGCCCTTCGTCAAGGGTGGGCGCAGTACGAGTTGGACTGTCTGACCACCCGAACCGTCCGGCTATCTGTCCTACGCGGAGTGAGCGAGAGATGCTTGTGTCGTAGGCACTTGTGTGCGTCCTGCGGTTCTTTCTGTTCTGGGGTTGATCTTCGGTGATCGTGTCGTACTGCCCCTGCCGAGCAGTTCTGGAGCAGCAATCTCCGGCTTGATCTGTCTGCTGGTCGCTGGACTGGGTGATTGTCGCGCCCCTCTACTAACGGTGTGAGGGCAGTGGATTGCTTACGCCGCAAGCGGACCCGAAACATGGCGTTCTGCAGGCTCCGGTGCGGTCGGGTGCGCTCGGACATTCAGGTCTGCTTCGTGCCAGCGTCGCTGCAAGTCGTTGAGGAGTCGGAGTTCGACTTCGGGTGCGACGTGGGAGTAGACCTCGGTGACGCGGTTGGGCACGTGGTGGCCGAGTCGTCGTGCCTGGGCGATCTCGGGTGCGCCGCCGGCGATCAGCCAGGTCTTGTGGCTGTGCCGCAGTCCGTGGAAGGTCAGGCCGGGGCGGATTGGCACGGTGCGGACGCCCGACAGCGGGCGTCCTTCGTTGCCGTTGACCGCGGGTTGAGTACACGGCGGATGAAAGTGCTGCGCCACCACCATGTTCCGGCTTCGGCGGTGAACACGAACTCGTTGTCGTGTTGCTCGAGGTGCTTGCGCAGCATGGTGATGAGGAACGGTGGCAGAGTGATCGTCCGGGCCGATGAGGGGGTCTTGGGCGAGCCGAGCCAGCGCGTGTGCGCGCTTCGTGCGGTGACCGGTGCGTGGGTCGATGATCAGGACGCCTCGGTCGAGGTCGACGTTGTCGCGGTGCAGGCCGGTGAGTTCGCCCCAGCGGCATCCGGTCCAGCCGGCGGTGATGATCAGCAGTCCGGCGGTCTCACCACCGAGCGCGGCGGCCTGCTCGGCGATGCGAAGCACCTCGGTCGGTGTTGCCCAGACGCGTTCGCGTTCGATGCGGTGGCTGCGTCGTCCTCGGCGTCGGTAGCGGCGGATGGGATTGGTGGAGATGAGACCCTGATCAGCGGCGTCGGTGAGGATCATCGAGAGCACTTTGACGATGGTGGCGATGGTGGTGTTGGTGTAGTCGAGTTGCCGCAGGTCGCTGATCCACTTGTTCACGCCGAGCGCGATGATGGCGTTGAGTGGTGTGGCGCCCCAGCGGAGCTGGATGTGGCAGCGCAACACGCTGCGGTAGTTGTCGACCGTGCGCGGGTCGAGATCGAGTGCGGCGAACCAGGTCGCGACCCATTCGGAGCGGTTCAGCGCGGTAATCAGCGCTGGAGTCTTCTGTTTTGAAAGTCTGGCCGGAGGAATTATCGAAGTGCCCACGAAGGAATCTCACGACGCCAAGGTGAAACTGGGCAGCCGCTTTCACCGGCTCTTCGGCGCCACGCTCGTGTCGGCCATCGGCACCGGCATGCACGCTGCCGCGTTGCCCCTGCTGGCCCTGCAGAGCACCAACAGCCCGATGGCGTTGAGCCTCGTCGTCGTGGCCGCCGAGATTCCTTGGGTGCTGGTCTCGCTGCACGCCGGTGTCTTGGTGGACCGAGTGGACCGCCGGCGGGTGATGGTGTGGGCCGACCTGGGCCGTTTCGCCGTCCTGGTCGCTCTCGCGGTGCTCATCCTGACTGCGCAGGTGAACCTGGTGTGGCTGGTGCTCGCGGCGTTCCTGCTGGGCATCGGCCAGGTCTTCTTCGACGTCGCCGCCCAGTCGGCCATTCCCGATTTCGTGTCGCGGGATCCGCGGAAACTGGCAACGGCGAACGGGCGGATCGCCGCAGCGGAGAGCAACGGTGAGGACTTCGTGGGGCCCCCGCTCGGCTCCGCCCTGTTCGGTGTGTGGAACTTCCTGCCGTTCGCCGGCAACGCTCTCTCGTTCGCCGCCAGCGGCCTGTTGATCCTCTCGATCCGGACGGATGTCAAGCCGAAGGAGACGTCCGACGCTCCACGCAAGAGCGTGCGGAGCGAAATCGTCGAGGGCATTCGGTGGTTGTTCGGGAACCGGACCCTGCGGGCGCTGGCCACGGTTTCCTGCCTCGGCAACGTTGCCGCCACCGCTCAGTTCGCGATGCTCGCGCTGCTGGCGAAGGAGGTCCTCGGACTTCCGGATTTCGGTTTCGGCCTGCTGCTGACGGCCACCGCGGTGGGCGCAACGATCGGGGGACTGGCGGCCGCGGCTGTCAGCAAGCGGTTCGGCTCCGGCACCGTGCTGCTCGCGGGCAAAGTCGGCGTGGGCGCGGCCATTCTGGTTCTGGGACTGGCCACCAGTTCGTGGGTTGCGGCCGCGATGATGATGGTGACCGGTGCGCTGATGACTGCGGAGAAAGTCGTAGTGAGCACATTGCGCCAGCAGATCGTGCCTAATGAACTCTTGGGGAGGGTGCTCTCGTCGAGCAGAGTGGTGGTAATGACTGGGGGGCCGGTCGGAGCGGCACTCGGCGGCGTTCTCGCCAGCGTGTTCGCCGTCCAGGTCTCGTATGTCGCCGCTGGTGTTTTTCTCATCCTGGTGGCGCTGGTCTTCTATCCCGTGCTGAACAACCGCGCCCTGGCAAGCGCTGCGGACGAATCAGCCGGGTAAGCGCGAGAATCCGCAGCCGCGCGGGAGAGGCCGCTCCGCACTAAGGCCCAGGTGTTCGGGTGAGGAGCAGATCGACACCGAGGTGGACGACTGGGCACGCCGATCTCCACCTCGGCAACCTCACCGCGCCTGGAGCATGCCAAGAGGGAAGCTGCGAGGGTGCTGCACGCTCTCCGTGATGCGGCCTGACAGTCATCCGGAGCCCAGCCGACCGAGTCGGCTGGGGGCTGGCCGGAACGGCACCAATCAGGCAATGTTTGCCCTGCGTGTCAAGCCTCTACGTCACGTTCGCCGGGGCGATGACCGTCTTCGAGATCGACCGGGATCCCGGTTTGACGGGCTGCGAGGGCAGTCTGGACGCGGCGCAGCAGCCGCCCGCCGATGTAGTCAGGAAGATCGGTGGGCTGGACGAAGCAGTAGTCGGTGAGCTCGTCCGCGGGAAGTCTGATGGCGGCTTCGTCGGCGGTGCTCAGCAGACCGCCGTCGAACAAGTACATGACCCCTGGCTTAGGTCGCTTCGCTGTGGCGAGGACGAAGTCCACACAGAGCAAGGTCCCCAGGTCGCGGTCCAGAGCGAGCTCCTCTCGGATCTCGCGTCGTGCCGTCTGACGCGGTGTCTCCTCCGGCTCCATCGCGCCACCAGGGATCACCCACCGGGGCTCGTAGGTGGGCTTCACCAGCAAAATGTCCCCTGAGTCGTTGAGCAGCACTGCTCCGGCGCCGACGAACACCGGTGGGCGGGAGGCGTAGTACTGCTCCGGGCTCAAAGGGTGCGGCCTGGTGGCGTCCGATGGCATGGGGCCCGAGCGTAGTTCCGCGTCGCCACAACAGGGCGAAGGTTGCCTGATGAGGCGTTGGCTCTGGCCACCCCCTCGGTGCATCGAAACGACCTGGCGCCGATGAGTTCTTGCTGCAGGCGTGGTCTGTCCCAGCAACAGCACAACCACTTCCTTGGAGAGCAGCGCGATGGCAACGGTGCACACAGGCATGGCCATGTCGTTGGACGGCTCGTCGCTGACCGCAGGGGCAGCACGGCGCGGCTGTCCGACCCGGCGGCCTCTGGCGGCAGCCACTACATGACCGCGCTGATCCAGGCAACCGGCGCGGTTGTCATGGGCAGGCGGACTTTTGCGATGGCCGAGGATCCGGACTGGTTCGTCGGCAACTACGAGTTCCAGGTCCCCATTTTCGTGCTCACCCACACGCCGCCGCCGGTCATGCCCGAACAGGACGAGCGGTTGACCTTCACGTTCGTGACCGACGGGGTCGCCTCGGCGATCGCCAAGGCGAAGGCGGCCGCCGGGCAACGGGTGGTCCAGGTGGTCGGCGCCAGCGTGGTCCAGCAGGCACCTCGCTCCGTTTCCAGGTCGTCAAGTAGATCTGGTTCGACGTGGCGGCAAGTGGTCCGGAGCTCGGCGCCGTGTCGAAGCCCACGACGACCTTCTACCCTCTCGAAGCAGTTGGCGCAGAACGATCTCGGCATGCTGCTCGGTTCTTCGGGACCACCGGCAGGTCTGGTTTCGGTACTCTCTGACCGCCTGACGAAAGGACACGGGTGGACGACTCGTCGAAGGTCGGTAGGCATGCTCGCGCGGTGCTGGCCGCCGCGAAGGCCTTCCGCGCCGAAGCAGCAGGGGTGCGCGCGGAACCGGATCGGCTGCTCGCGCTCGCCGCCGCGAGGTACCAGGAGGTCCGGGACTCGCTGGTGGCCGACCAGCTCCGTGCCATGCCGGTGGACAAGCTCCGGGACACGAAGGCGAACCTGCGGCTGAGCAAGCTGAAGGCCGCCGGGTACCGGACCGTCGCCGACGTCGCCAAGGCGCGCCCGGAACAGCTCGACGGCGTGCCCGGAGTCGGCAGGCAGTCCGCCGAGCAGATCGTGCGGGTCGCCCGCGCCGTCGTCGACGGCGTCGCGCGCGACACGACTGTCCGGCTGAACCCCGACCGCGCTGACCGCGCCCAGACCGAGCTGCTGCAGCTGATGTCCAAGCTGCGCAGGGCGAACCAGCTCGTCGGTCCGCTGCGCGAGCCGCTCGGAGACGTGCTGGGCAAGGTTGACGCCGACGTGCGCGCCGCATCCCGTGCCTGGAGCCGGGTGCGGATGTTCTTCTCGTTGCGGAAGAACCGACAGGCGGCCATCGATTCGCTCGACCGGCTCGAGGCCATGCTGGCCAGTCGCGACGTGGCGGCGTTGCGCGCGGTGGGCACGCAGCTGCGCGTGCCGGACCTGGATCACCGCGCGCTGTGGCGCGACTACGAGCTCGACGCGGCCGCCTACAACACGCTCCTCGCCGACCTCGCTGGTGCGGACGCGATGCCGGATCGCAGTGCCGCCAAGGGTTTCGTCCCGGCCGACATCGAGCACGAGGTCGACGCGACCACACTGGACACCAGCCTGCTGAAGGTGTCGCTGCGCGGCTACCAGGTGTTCGGAGCCAAGTTCGCGCTGGCCCGCAAACGCGTCATCATCGGCGACGAGATGGGACTGGGCAAGACGATCGAGGCCATCGCGGTGATGGCCAGCCTCGCCGCCGGTGGACGGCGTGGGTTCCTGGTGGTCTGCCCGGCGAGCGTCGTCGTCAACTGGGTCAACGAGATCGCCAGGCACAGCGACCTCGTGCCGCACCGGATGCACGGCGCGGGCCGCGACGGCGCGGTCGGCAAGTGGCTGGCGCAGGGCGGCGTCGGCGTGACGACGTTCGGCACGTTGCCGAAACTGGTGCTGCCGAAGAGGTTCCGCCCGGCGCTGGTCGTGGTCGACGAGGCGCACTACGTGAAGAACCCGGACACGCAGCGCTCACAGGCGATCAACAAGATCGTGCAGCGCGCGGAGCGGGCAGTGCTCCTCACCGGCACGCCGATGGAGAACCGCGTCGAGGAGTTCCGCAACCTGGTCGCCTATCTCCAGCCGAGCGTCGCGGCCCGCACGGGCGCCACCGACGCCGTGGTGGGAGCGAAGGCTTTCCGCCGCGTTGTCGCACCGGTGTACCTGCGGCGCAACCAGGAGGACGTGCTGGGGGAGTTGCCGGAGCTGCTGGAGATGGAGGACTGGGTCGAGTTCGGCAAGCAGGACCGAGGTGCGTACCTCGACGCGGTGCGCGAGGGGAACCTGATGGCGATGCGCCGCGCCGCGTACGCGCCGGGCACGCCCCGCGGCTCGGCGAAGCTGGAGCGGCTGCTGGAGATCATCGAGGAGTCGAGGGACAACGGCTGGAAGGTCGTGGTGTTCTCGTACTTCCACGACGTGCTGGACGCGGTCGCGGACCAGCTCGAAGTCTTCGGTCCCCTGACCGGCGCGACGTCGGCGCAGGACCGTCAACGACTGGTGGACGCGTTCACGGCGTGCGAGGACCACGCGGTGCTGGTGGCCCAGATCGAGGCGGGCGGCGTGGGCCTCAACATCCAGGCCGCGTCCGTGGTGATCATCGCCGAGCCGCAGTGGAAGCCGAGCACGGAGGACCAGGCGATCGCCCGTTGCCACCGGATGGGCCAGGTCCGCAAGGTCCACGTGCACCGGTTGCTGGTCAAGGACAGCGTGGACGCGCGGGTGCAGGAGGTCCGCGACCACAAGACCCTGCTGTTCGACCACTACGCGCGCGAAAGCGACACGAAGCACTCGCACGCGAGCGCGCTGGACTCAGCGGTGTCGGTGGAGCAGCGAGTGGTGCAGGCCGAGCAGCAGCGCCTTGGTCTCTAGGATCTGAGCTAGGTTGCTCGGGTGAGTCTCCTCGATGACGTGGCCGAGCGCGACGGCTGGCGGTGCTGGGTGTGCGACGAACCGGTCGACCCCGACATGTCGGTGAACGACCCGCGGGGGCCCAGCGTCGACAGCCGGACCGCCGACCGGAAGGCCAAGGTCGCCGAGCGGCTCGCGCACCGCGGGTGCAACACCCGCAAGGGCGCGGTCAAGGTGGTCATCGCTTGGCCGGATCGCCTGCACGTGGTCGAACCCGCGCCGCTGATCACCGTTGCCGGTCGGCTGGAGCGCAAGGGGGGCCGCGAGATGGTGGCCCGTTGTCCGACCAGGCAGGACGCCCAGGAAGCTGCGGATTGGCTGCTGGACCGGTTCTCCCGACTGTCACCAGAGCTGCCGGTGACCGCCAACATCGAGGCGGGCGGCGGCCAGTTCCTCGTCATCCTGGCCACCAGCCGCCGCTGACCGGGATCACCAAGCACGCACTTGCGTCGAGCCGGGGCAAGTCCCACAGCTCGGCCGGGCTCGCACTCGACTTGCGCTGCGCAACAGGGCTGAAGATCGAACTGCGCTGTTGAGTGGGCAGCCTCGCTCTTTGCAGCTTGGCGCCGCCCTGTCGTGAGGGCACCCGGCGGAAGGCCCACTTGCCGGGCACCACGTACCGGCCGGGCGTTCACCTGGCTTTCCAACATTTTTCCAACAGCAGCCCGCTTCACTGCACGGCGGAAGGCAGGACGGACCCGCCAGTCGAGGTCCGCGGCCCCACGAACAGCGGCCAGCGCCGCCACCCCACTCCTTCAGGGGGCAACCGTGAACGTGAAACGACTCCGCCGGGCAGCCATCTTCGCAGCCTGCGCCGTCCTGGCCCTGGTGCCGATGACACCGTCGGCCACGGCCGCCACAAGGGAACCCGCCGCACCGCCGCCAACGGGATCCGTTGCGGCCACGCCCGCCGGGTTCGCTTCGTGGGCCGATGTGTTCGCTGTCCAGGACGAGCTCAACGCCGCGGCCCGACACATCGTCGCCGCACGCGATTCCGAGTACGCCGGCGTGGTCGCCGACCCCGCGAACGGCGATCTGCGCGTGTACTGGAAGGGAGACGTACCGCGATCTGTCCGCCGGATCGCCGACGGGCTCGGCGTACCGGTCGTGTTCCTGCCAGCCAGATTCAGCGAGCGCGAGATGCTCGCCGAAGCGCGGCGCCTCACCACCGACCCGCGGGTGTTGTCGGTGGGACCGGAGGCTGACGGCAGCGGCCTCACGATCGCCGTGACCGAGGCGGGCGCGCGGGAACTCCGCGTCGGCGCCACCGGCGTGCTGGGCACCACGACGATGGCGCTGCACCTGCAGTCCGGCCCCGCGCCGCAGCCCCTCAGCCGCCAGAACGACTACTCCCCGCGCCTGGGCGGGTCGAAGTACCGGATCGGTCGGGGTGAATGCACGACCGGGTTCTCGATCACCTGGAACCGTGAGGCGCGGATGCTCACCGCCGGTCACTGCGGCAACAACACCAACGTCGCCTACGACGGCGGTGGCGACCTGATCGGCGACGTCTTCAACGACGTTCCCGGTCGCGACACCATGATGATCAACACGCGCGTGCAGGGCGAGACGTTCGGCCCCAGCATCTACATCGGCCCCTGGGACGGCAATGTCGCCAGGAATGTGGCCAGTGCGGAAGCGGACTTCGTCGGCAACTACGTCTGCACCGGCGGTGCCCGCACCGGGGAACACTGTGGCGTTCGGGTGACGCACGTCAACCAGACCGACGAGGGGTTCTTCCCACTGATCCGTGGTGAGCTGGACGGCGCGGGTTGCGCGGCGGCCAGGGGCGACAGCGGCGGACCGGTCTACCAACCCAGGCGCGGCACGCTGGACATGTTCGGGCGCGGCACGATCAGCACAGGCAGGCCCGGGACCGGCACGAGCTGCCCGAACGCCCCGCCGTCGGACAGTTCCCGCATCGTGTACTGGGCTCCGCTGCTACGGCCACCAGGTGACGCCACTGTCGGCTCGCTGCAGTTCTACGGTGCCACGCTTCTCTAGCTGTTCCTGCAATCCGTTCATTGCGGGCGGCGCGGACCGCGACCCCGGCGACGAGGCTGACCAGCCGAATATCGACATGTCGCCGGGGTCAGGCCGAGCCCGGTGCCCGACAGCAGATTGCCCTTGACGTTGGTGCACCCAGAACTACGAATACAACCACCGTGTCCGTGAGGCCAGGTCAACCTGTCTACAATGGACAATGTCCGTGGTGCGTGGGACCGGTTCGCTTCAGCAGTCGGTTGGCGAGCACTTCGGTTGCGACGTTGCGGCCGATGGCAAGACCCGCCTGGTTGCTGAATTCGAAGTGCTGTCCGCCGAACACCCGCGACCTGCCGGCCTCGGCAGCGGCGGCGGAGAAACCGGGGTAGCTGCGCGCCTGGCCGCCCGGTGCGGTGTCTGTGGTGTGCGTGAAGCGAACGTTGTCCGCGCAGAAGAACCCGGCCAGCACGGTGGCAGCCGCGCCGCTGTAGGAGCTGTGTCCGGACGGGTATTCCGGCGTTCCGCCTGTGCTGCCAGCTCGGGGAGCCCAGCTCGGGTTCGGCTGCGTCAAGGGGTTTCCGTCGGTTTCCGCCTCGCGGATCGCCGTGGCCGGACGCCAATGACGGTGGTTGAACTTGGTGCCGACGGTGGGAACCGTGCTGTCGGCCAGCGTCATCGTCAGCAACGCCATGAGGCGCGCCGAGGTGGGCAACGGTTGGCCGCGAGACACAGTCAGTGCGATCTTGACCCACTCGCCGGCGGGTTGGCCGGTGCCGGCTGGCACGGACCAGAACTGGAAGGTGGCGAGCTTGTCGGGGGCGGGTATTCCGGCGTCGCCGAGGAGCGCGACTTCGGCGAACGCGGCGGCGTAGTCCAGGCTGTCCAGGGCAGGTGGCGGACCCGGCACGTACGCGGCGGGGTTGGCGACGGCGAACGGACGAACGTTGCGGTACTGCACGCCGGACCATTCGGCTCGGAACGCGCCGGGGCCCGAGCCGGCGGGCTGACTTTGCACCGGAGTTGAGCCGTCGTCGGCGCGGGAGGCCACCACGCGTTGGCCGACCTCACCTCCCCAGCGCACGCCAGCGTCGCGCCGATGGCCGGGACGCAGGCCGGCCAGGTCGGCTCGCAGTTGCGTGTCGTAGGTGGCGGTTCGGTCGGGGTCCAACCGGACAAGGATGGCGTGTGCCGCCGCGACGGCTGCGGCGTGGGGATCAGCGCCGCGTGGGCCAGGACCAGGTATCAGCGCATGGGCGCGTGCCGGGCCGGCGAGTCCGTTGACCGCGTCGTAGATGGCCACGTTGAGCATCGCGTAGGTGCGGGCCGCGTCGGCGTCAGTGGCGCGGGTGGCCCGCACCGCGACCAACCCGAGTTCGTTCCACACTCGCACACTGTCCAACCGTGGCTCGGCGTCCGCGGGTGCGCTCAACCCAGCGCCGACCAAACTGAGCACCAGGGCCAGGACGATCTTCCTCACGGACCTCGCCTCCAAAGACGCCCAAGAGAATCGCAGCCACGACGGTCATATCGTGTCCTGGTTCCGGCGGCCCTGCGACGGCTACTTGAAGGTCACCTCGCTGGTACGAACGGCTGCCTGGGAAAGCAGCCTTTGATCGACCGAGGCCGCCACGTGCTCTCGTTCGCGGCGGTGCCACGCGAGGGCGCCAGCCCGGAGCATCGCCAGTGCGATCACGCCGAGCGCCGGACCCCAGCGCTCCCGATCGTTTCGCCGAGCAGAGGCGAGACTGGTCGAAATACACGCATGTCAGCAGGGCCAGACGCCGGTGCGAGCGTTCGGTCAACGGCATGAGCGTGCATGCGATGTCGCGGTTTACTCGCGTCCCATCCAGGTGGCCACGTCAATCTCGTTGCCCTCGGGATCGGCCAGCAGCCACCCCGCGGGCGCGTTCCGGTCGCTCACGAGGCGCCCGCCGGCGGCGATCGCCGCCGCGATCCGCGCCTCTGCCTGGTCATGCGGCACCGAGATGTCGATGTGGATCCGGTTGCGCTGCGGGCGGGGAGCATCCATCTGCTGGAACCACACCGCCGGCCCTCGGCTCTGCGGGTCGAGCAGGTCTTCGTCACCAACTTGCTCGTAGCCGAGCACAGCCCGCCAGAACGGCATCACCGTCTCGATGGCGAGCGCGTCGATCGAGATCTGAACGGCCTGCACAGCGGACGGCTCGGCGGGCACGTTCAACTCGCGCGCAGCGGCCGAGATCTGCCGGGCCAGAGCGACATCACCCGCACGCTGGCGACCAAAGCCTTCCGGCGGCAGGCACACCGTCACAGCCGACGGCCGCAGGTCGACATTCGGGTGGCGGCCCGCGGCGTCGGCCAGCCTGCCGATCGCGGCCGCCAGGGCGACGCTCGCCGTGAACGTTTCGGTACGAAAGTGCGCGCACGCCCCGGAAAACAGCACCCGCCAGTCTTCAACGCCCTCGGCCTCGTGAAAGCTTCGCGGCGAGATCGGTTCGCTCATCCACCTGATCTAATCGGATCGAGTGAGGCGACGTCCGCTCTTCGGCATGAGCGGATGTTCGATCGCAGCGGGGCGGTCGGCTGGGCCGGCGGACCGGGTCAGGTCTTGGGGCGCTGCTTGATCTCGGCGGTCAGGAGTTCGACCATTTCGGCGATCCGTGCCGCGCGCAGTTCCGGGCGGCGTTTGGTGCCGTCGATCCAGCGCACGTAGGCGCGGCGGTAGAACTGGGCGAGGGAGTCGAAGAACGCGGCAGCCGTTGGCGCGGCGTCGAGCGCGGCCGCGATGTCCTCGGCGAGGTCGGCGCGTTGCGGGCCTTCCGGGGACAGCACGACCTCGACGCGGTCGCCGGGCGCCAGGCTGTTGTCGCGCAGCCAGGCCGAGGTGAGGACGATCCGGCGGTCGGCACCGGAAGTCTCGATGACGCCGCGGATGCGCACCTGGTTGACGGTGCCGGTGATGTGGTGCCGGGACTTGACGCCCCAGACCTCGTCGGGGTCGAACGGAACGGGCACGACCACGCGGCCGCGCCCCTCCGCGCGGACCGTGCCGGTGAAACGGCGCGCCGTCATGGCAGTGATCGTAACGGGCGCTGAAGTGGCGTGAACCTCCACCAGGGGCTCGGGCCTGGTCCGTTCGCACGACTCGATGATCGTCCACAACCATGTGGTACCCACTGCCGATGAGCGAGGAGAGACTCGACCGTTCGGCGTTGCAACGCATCCTGCCCCCAGACCCGACTGGTACCGACCCGTCGGTGCAGGAGGTCTGGCAGCGGATGGACACGGTCGAGGAGTGGCGGGACCAGCCCGTCGGGGCGTGGCCGCACGAGCGGGCGTTGCCGTGGGGACTGCGCTTTCTCGCCGAGGCGCTGGAACACCTGGCCAGGCACGATCTCGCGCGGCTCATCCATCTCGAACGGGTTGCGTTGTGCCGGGAACTGGACGACCTCGAGGCGCTCGGCGGCGCGTTGAGCGATCTGCGTCGCAACCTCGAGCGGCAGGGCAGGCTCGAAGAGGCGGTGCTGATCGCGCACGAGGAGCGCGAGGTGCACCTCCGCCTGGTCGCCATCGACCCGTGGTCGGTCGAGGTGGCGAACCACGCCCGACGGGAGATCACCAGGATGCTGGCCGAGCTCGGCAGGCATGAGGACGCGGCGGAATCCGCCGCCTCAGCGTTGCGCGAACTCCGGGAGCAGCCCGAGAGGTCAAGACGCCCGTCGATCGCCTACGACCTCGCCGACGCGCAGAACGACCTCGCCGCGAGCCTCGTGCACCTCGGTCGCCTCGAGGAGGCGTACGAGCCGACGGCTGCCGCGGTGGAGTTCTGGCGTACCCACACCGATGAACAACGGCCACGTTGCATCAGCACTCTGAACGAGCTGGGACGGCGACTCGTCAGTATCGGGCGAGTCGAGGAAGGAAACGCGGCGTGTGCCGAGGCCGCGCGGATTTCCGGCATGCGCACCTAGGGCGAGTCTGCCGGGGTTGGTGATCGGCGAGCTGTCCAAGCGGGCGCGGTTCGGGCCCTCGCCCGGCACTGTCCTTCACCCTGTGGACGCCCTGATCCCCCAGCTGCCGGCCCAACGGGCACCGGGCTGGAGGACGACCACACCTTCGCCGGAGTTGAAGGCGTCCGCCGGGCAGGTCATCGGTTCCACTGCCAGCGTCCCGCGCGGTCGACCCGACGGGCCGAGACCGTTGAACAGCTGCAGCCAGCCGAACGTGGCCTCCTGCCACAGTTCGACCCAGGGGCCGTTCGGCGCGGACAGCCGAGTCGTGGTCAGCCCGTCGGCGCCGCGCACCAGTCCGGTGAATCCGGTGTCCAGCTGGAGGTCGCCCATCGGACGTGGAGTCGTGAAGTCGTAAGGGGTGCCGGCCACCGGCACTTTGCCGGTGGGCAGCAGCCGGTCGTCCACCGTGATCCGCTCGAGGGCAGGCAGATGCAGGTCGAGGCCGTCGATCAGGGCGTCCCCGACCCTGAGGCCGGGGTGCGTGCCGAGGCCGAACGGCGCGGGCGTGGCGCCGAGGTTCACCGCCACGTGGTCGGCACGAAGACCGTCGTCGGTGAGGCTCCAGTGCGTGGTGAGCCGGAGTGGATGCGGATAGCCCGGCTGCGGCGCGATCACGCAGGCCAAGGTGATCGAGTCACGGCTGCGTCGGATCGGCCGCCACGGCACGAAGCGGGAAAAGCCGTGGATCGCGGAGCGGCGAGGGACGTCGGTGATCGCCAGCTGCTGGGTGACCCCGCCGAAGGTGTAGAGGCCGTCACGGAGCCGATTGGGCCATGGCGCGAGCACCCGCCCGGCGGATTTGACGGGTGAGTCGAGCGGGTACGGGTCCACGAACGGGACTCCGTCCACTGTGTACTCGCGCAGCCCGCCGCCGAGCTCGACCACGGCCGCGCGCTGGCCGCGACGCCGCAGTACCCACTCCGTGCCGGCGAGACTCGGCCAGGGCCGCGCGTCGTCCGTTGCCTCGGCAGCAGAAGCCGGAGTCCCCGCGGCGGCGAGGCCGGCTCCGGCACTGGCGGCCAGCAAGAGTGATCGACGGGAGACACGTCGCAGGTTCACGTCAGCCAGCTCCATCCCAGGCGACTTGCGTTCAGCTACCGCCGTACCGGAATCGTTTCGGCACCAACGTTCGGCGTCAAGGCCTGGACATCCGATGTCAGCGTGTGCTGGGCGAGTAGCTGGTAATGATCAAGATCGGGGGTAGTTGTCGGAGGCTCCGTCGGCCGATGACCGCTCGCCCATCACGTTTCTCGCTTTTCCGGACCGTTTTGTGGTGATCGCGATGAGTGGATCCGCTGTTGGGGGACACTCGGAGCGTGATGGATGCTGCGCGGCGCGAGTTGGAACGGATGCGGGAGTCGTCTGATGTGTGGCAGGAGCTGCGCTACGAGCCTGCCACGGATGCGGATGGCGATGACTGCGACGCGAACGCGGTGCGGCGGGCAAAAGTGTTGTGGGCGTTGCAATACGACCGCCAGCCCGGTGACCTCCCGCTGGTGCGGTGGTTGGCGGAGCAGGAGGCGCTGTGCCGGAGTGAGGCGCCGTCTCAGGGCATGACCGAGCAGACCAGGCTGGCCGGGTTCCTGCTGGCCGAGCATCGGCAGGTGGAGGACGTCTGGCTGCACTGGGAGATCAAGCAGGCCAACTTCGACACCGGGTGCGGTTACGATCTCGAGCACCTGCTCGCCGCTGGAGTGCAGTCCACGATCGCCTATGTGCGCGACAGCGGGCACGCCGAACGAGACGCCGTGCTGAAGAGCCTGCTCGACGAGGACCAGCCGTTCGTGTCCGAGGAGGACATGGGTGAGTGGTTGCAGGCTGAGCGCTCGTGGTTCCCGACTGATCCGGCCGCCGAGGACCCGCTGACCTGGATCGAGCGCGCCGTACTGGCCGGTGACCGTGAGCTGGCCCTCCGGGAGCTGGGCCGGTGGGCCGCCGACCGGCCGCGGGACAAGGACACGCTGCGCCAGCTCAGCTACCAGTTCGCCGATCTGGGGGCGTTCGCCGAGGCTGCTCGGGCGGAGCGGGATGGCCTGGTGTTCGTCGACAACGCGTGGGACTCGGCGTCGGCGTGGCAGCGGCTGGCCGAGCTGGAGCGTCAGGCCGGCGATCATCGTGCCGCCTGGGAGGCGTTGCGCGAATGTCGCCTGGCCCTGGACGACGTGTCCGGCTGGCCGGAGGTGGGCTTGGGTCGCACGTACGTGCACGAGCTGTTCCTGCTGGCCGGTTCCGCGGAGGACGAGTTGGCCGCCGTGGTGTTCGCCGAGGCGGACCGGCAGGCGCGCGACGTGCCCGGCTTGCCCTTCGTGGTGTTGCGGAACGCCGCCGCAGCGGCAGGCCGGGTCGGCGATCAGAGCAGGGCGGAGCACTACCAGGAGTTGCGTGATGCCGAACGGCAGCGCATCGACACCGAGATGGGCCGAGCCTGACCCTGACGCGCTGCTGCGTTCCTTACGTGCAGGTTGGTAGGCGTCGGACGGTTCGTGGCACGTCAAGTTCGACAACGGTGTGGTGTACCAACCGACCTGGCGATACGGCGGCCCGAACTACCGGCCGATCTGACCGCGGGCGAGGGGCGCGTTCACTCCGGTGAGCGCACCTCTCAGCACGTCGAACTCGCAGCCCGGCGAGGACGGGTCGAAGCCGTGCTCGATCAGCCAGCGGGCCGCCCGCAGGCAACGCAGCGACCACCACCCGCGGATCACCTCGAGGTCGACGTCGGAGCCGTAGCCGGCGAGGACGTCGCCGAGGTGCTCCTGGTGTCCGAGCGTCAGGGTGGCGAGGTCGAACAGGGCGTCGCCCTGGGCCGCCTCGGTCCAGTCGATCACGCCGGTGATCTCGTCACCGTCGACGAACACGTGGCTGACCTGCAGGTCGCCGTGCGTGAACACCGGTGTCCACGGCCGGAGCGCGGCCTCGGCGACCTGGCGGTTGCGCGTGACCAGGTCGGCGGGAAGTACGCCACTCGTGATGAGCCACTCGCATTCGCCGTCGAGGTGCGCCGCGATCTCGTCGAGGCTCCGGCCGGGCCGTGGCGGCAGTGGCGCGTCGTGGAGCATCCGCACGGCGGCACCTGCCGCGGCCCATGCCGCCGGCGACGCGGTCGACGGCTCGCCGAGGCGGCCGAGTGCCCTGCCGGGGAGGGCGGAGAGCGCGAGCACGGGCGGCTTTCGCCACAGGACCTGCGGAGTCGGGATCGGCGCCATGGCCATCGCCTCGACCTCGACGTCGGTCCGCGTCTGATCAGCGTCGATCTTCAGGAACACGTCGCCGACGCGCAGGGTCGCGCAGTCGTGATGGGCGACGACGACCTCGACTTCCTCCACGTCCGTCATTGTCGCGGGATCACCACCGACGGATAGGGCATTGCAGTTCGTACCGGTTGACGATTGGCCACGTGGGCGTCCGGTGCAAGTCGACCCGTGGTGACTGGCAGACCTTCTTCAGCGACTGGAAGCAGCCGGGCAACCGGGGGACCGCTTTCTGTCCGGCCACTTGGGAGTCCGTCAGCGCCGACTACGACCTGCCCGACTGAGCCACCACTGACTGTCCACAATGGTCAGTCGCTCAGGTCGCGGCGGAGTCGTCGTTCGTGCAGCTCGACGCCGCCGGGTCCGCGGTCGAGCTGGGAACGTCCGGTGTCGGTCCAGCCCCGGCGGAGGTAGAACCGCAGGGCGCGTTCGTTGGTGTCGAGAACCCACAGGCCTGCGCGGGTGAAGCCGCAGGATCGGAGCCGGTCGAGTGCGGCGGCGTGGAGCTGGGTGCCGATGCCGCGGCGCCAGACGTCGGGGGCGAGGTAGAGCGCGTAGAGGTCACCGAGATCAGGGTCGGCGCGGTCCGCCTGCACCAGCGGCGGACCGGTCGCGGCGAAGCCGACGACGGTGCCTTCGATCGTGGCGACGACCGCGCGGGTGTGCGGTGGGCGGGTGGTGAGGACGTCCGACCAGAACTGTTCCCGGTCGGGGACGGACAGGCCGTCTAGCACGTCGTCGGGGAGCAGGCCTCGGTAGGCGGCGCGCCAGGACCGCACCAGCACGATGGCGATGGCGTGGGCGTCGGCCTGCGTCGCGTCTCGGAGCTCGACCATGTGGCCGATGCTGCCATTCGCGAACCTCCGGACTCCCTCAGGGGTGAACCGTTCGGCCGGGTTCAATGGCCCCATGAGAGCCGTGGTGATCGGTGGGGGAGTCTCTGGCCTGCTGGCCGCTCGCGTGCTGACCGAGTCGTGCGACGACGTGGTGGTGCTGGAACGCGACAGGTTGTCCGACCAGCCCGAGTACCGGGCGGGGGTACCGCAGGGCAGGCACGTGCACGGGCTGCTCGTGCGCGGCGGCCAGATCATGGAGGAGCTGTTCCCCGGTCTCCGCGAGGAACTGGTGGACGCCGGTGCCAGCCTGACCGACGCGGGCGAGGCGCGGCTGCTCAACCGGCACGGCTGGCTGGCATCGGCGAAGACGGGCCTGCCGCTGCTGACCGCCAGCAGGCCACTGCTGGAGACCTCCATCCGGCTTCGCGTCACCGCCAAGATCATGGACGGCGTGCACGTCACCGGCCTGTCGTTCCGCGGGTCCGAAGTGGACGGTGTGCTCACGCGGGACGGCCGCGTCGACGCCGACCTCGTGGTCGATGCGTCCGGTCGGTCTTCGAAGCTGGCCAGGTGGCTCGCCGACGCCGGGATCGCCACGCCGGAACCCACCGTGGTCGACTCGTGCACCGGCTACGCCACCCGGCTCTACACGGCGCCGGAGGGCTTCCCGGCCCTGATCGCGGAGTTGCTGGCCGCGCCGGACCACGCGCGCGGCTGCGCCGTGATGCGCGTCGAGGGTGACCGGTTGATGGTCACCGCGCAGGGCGCCGGTGGTGATCACCCACCCCACGACCCCGACGAGTACCAGGAGTTCCTGGACTCGTTGCGCGGCCCCGTCGCGGACATGCTGCGGGCCGCGTCACCGCTCACCGGTGTCCACCGGTTCGCGCGGACGGCCAGCCGCCGCAACGCTTTCGAGGACGCGGGCGGGTGGCCGGGCGGCCTCGTGGCGGTGGGCGACGCGGTGTGCGCGTTCAACCCCGTGTACGGCCAGGGCATGACGGTGGCCGCGATGGAGGCGCTGCTGTTCCGCGGGCTCTCCGACTTCAGCGCCAAGGGATGCCGCGGCTTTCAGCGCGAGGTCGCGAAAACCGCACGGGCCGCGTGGTTGTTGTCCAGCGGCGCGGACCAGGGATGGACCGGTGACCACCGGCCAGGACTGGGAGAGCGCGCGTTCGCCTGGTACATGGAGCAATGGCAGATCGCGATCACTCGCGACCCCCGCGTGTTCCTCCGCTTCATCCGCGTCATCAACATGGTCGACGGTCCCGCCTCGCTGATGAAGCCGGTGGTGTTCCCCAGGCTGTACCGGGCGGTCCGCCGCGGTTGACGCTCACCTCTGCTGCTCACCCGTTGAGCGCCTGCCCTGTTTCAACGAGGAGCAGTAGGCTGTTCATACCGCCGCCTTGACAACGTTGTCATGACGGATGGAGTGCTAGCCATGCGGAGATCACCACATCGTCGTCGGATTTCGCGGTTCACGGTGGGTCTGTTGATGATCACGGGGATGGCGGTCGTCAGCGCGCCGACCGCGGCGGCGGCGACCAACGTGGCACTGAACAAGCCGGCGACCGGGTCGGCGTCGTGCGCGCCGGACGAGTCACCGGCGAAGGCGGTCAACGGGAGCGTTTCCGGTGGCAACGCCGACAAGTGGTGTTCCTCGGCGGGCACCAAGTTCCTGCAGGTCGACCTCGGCTCAGCGATCAACATCGGTCAGTTCGTGGTCCGGCACGCGGGTGCGGGCGGTGAGTCGGCCGACATGAACACCCGCGCGTTCACCATCCAGGTGAGCACGAACGGCACGACCTTCACCACCGCGGTGACCGTCACGGCGAACGCCGCCAACGTGTCCACCCATGACATCGCTGCCATCAGCGCTCGCCACGTGCGGCTGTCCGTCACGCAGCCGGAGCAAGGTGGCGGCGGAGCGGCCCGGATCTACGAGTTAGAGGTGTACGACACCGGCGGTGGGCAGCCGCCGGGCAACCTCGCGCTGAACCGCCCGGCCACCGGCAGCGCCCCGTGCGCCGCGGCCGAGGGACCGGAGAAGGCCGTCAACGGCAGCGTTTCCGGTGGTAACGGCGACAAGTGGTGCTCGTCGGCGGACGGAACCAAGTTCCTGCAGGTCGACCTGCAGTCCACCCTGAACGTCGGTGGCGCGATCATTCGCCACGCCGGCGCGGGCGGGGAGTCGGCCGACTTCAACACCAGTGGGTTCACCGTTCAGGTGTCCACCAACGGCACCACCTTCACGACGGTGGCGACGGTCAGCGGCAACACCGCGAACGTCACCCGGCACACGTGGACCCAGCGCGGCGTGCGCTTCGTGCGGTTGAACGTGACCGCCCCGACCGCAGGCGGCGGTGGCGCGGCGCGGATCTACGAGTTCGAGGTGTACCTCGACCCGCCGCCCGTCGGCGGCGATCCCGGCACCTGTCACCCCGACGCGCCGCCGACGCTGAACGACTACATCTCCGATCACGCCACGGCGATGACCAGGGTGTCGTGCAACGCCGACGCGGCCGTGTACTTCGACGCCGCGCTGCTCGCGCTGCCCCCGGCGCAGACGGCGTGGGCACCGCCGTTCGTGGCCGAGGTGTGGCGCCACTACCGGGACACCTACGGGAGTTGCGCGGTCAACCGGCCGCTTCCGGCGCCGATCGGGCCGAACTGCGTCCGGTTCGGGCATCCGAAGCCGCTGATCGCGTTCTTCCACCAGGACCGCTTCCACGGTGGCACGGTGGCGAACCGGTTCGACGGGTTCTCCGGGTTCCGCAACACCATCGACGTCGGTGACAACGGGTGGAGCATCAACAACGCGACGCTGCGCGACGTGATCACCCACGAGGAATGCCACATCGTCGAGGGTGCGAGCCAGGGCGTGCACGAGTCTCCGGCGTTCGGCGAGATCTGGGGCGACAGCAAGTGGGCTGAGATCTGCCAGTACGACTTCTACCGCCGCAGCGGCAGGACGGCCGACGCGACCAGGGTGTTCGACCAGTACATGAACAACCGGGACGACCTCCCGCAGGGCGCCAACGACGTCGCCTGGTTCCGCGACTGGTTCCACCCGTTGTACGTGGAGACCGGCAGCAACATGGCGTTCATGGACCGCTTCTACGGATTGCTGAACCAGCACTTCCCGAAGCGGCAGGAGAACGACAACCGCAACCTGATCTACACCAGGCGGATGAACGCCGGTGAGTTCGTCCACTTCATGAGCGGCGCCGTGGGCAGAGACCTCAGCAACGTGGCCCAGCAGGCGTTCAACAGCGGGTTCAGTCGCGCCCAGTTCGACCAGGCCCGGACAGCCTTCCCTGGCATCACGTACTGACCGCTTCTCCGGGAGCTCCTGGTGCGGCAGTCGAATCGCTGCCGCCCCAGGAGCTCCCTCGACGCTGACAAGCGGGGACCGCCGGTGTCAGCGAAGTGTCAGGGCTCGTCGCGATGCTTCTGGCCATGAGGAAGTCAGCACTGATCGACGCGGGGACCGGATCCCGCGGAAAACAAGAAGGGCTCATGGTGTTGAAGAGATTCACTTTCGTGGCGTTGGTCGGTGCGCTGATCGGCGTGGTCCTCGGTACGGCTCCCGCCTCCGCGGCGACCGACCGCAACGGCGTTTGCGAGCAGGGCGAGTTCTGCCTGTACTTCAACAGCGACCAGGCGGGTTCGCTGTCCGACTTCGACGCGTCGATCTCCGACTACGGTGACAGCCAGCCGAGCTGCTACGACTTCAAGAGCGCGGGCAACGGCAAGGGCGTGTGCGTGAAGAACAACGCCGCCTCGGTCAAGAACCTCACCAGCAAGCCGGTCACGGTGTACTACAACAGCGGCTACGCCGGTGCCAACCAGACGATCGCGGCCGGCGGCAAGGCCAACCTCAAGGCGGAGCTCAAGAACGAGAACGCCTCGCACCGGATCGGCGCGGGCAGCGGCGACCCGGACCCGGACCCCGGTACGGGCACCTACCCGGCGCCGGCGACCAACCCGCACCCGTCGGCGACCGCCCGCGCACCGCAGGCCACGGCCCGCACCCAGTTCGTCGACGACCAGATCGCCTCGAAGACCGGCGAGAAGAACTGCTGGGTGGGCGACTACCGCAGCTACGAGTCGTCGACGAGCAACCACAACACCGGCAACGCGCTCGACTGCACGATCTCGAACGCGATCGGCACCTACCCCACCGCGGCGCAGAAGGCGCAGGGCTGGAAGCTGGCCTACTGGCTGCAGAAGCACGCCAGCAAGCTCGACGTCCGGTACGTGATCTGGCAGGGCAAGATCTGGAGCGTCGCCCGCGCGTCCGAGGGCTGGCGCAACTACACCGCCGGGTCCGGTGTGACCGGTGGCCATTACGACCACGTCCACGTCTCGGTGCAGAACCCTTACGGCGACTGACCGACACGCGTCGTCGCACGAACACCTGAGGTGGGAACCGGCATGCCGGTTCCCACCTCAGGTGTTGTCTTGCCGGAGTAAGTGTTTGCCGTGTCCGCGGCACGACGGGCATCATCGTGCGATGGCGCCACGACGGCGGAGGACACCGCAGGAACGCAAGCACCTGTCGCTCGAGCGCGACACCGTCGATCACGGCGAGTACCCCAAGGCCTTTCGTCGCAAGCATCCCGTGCAACAAGCCGAGGCGGAACGCGCGGCACGGCGTGAGGTGCGCCGACGTCTGGCGAACGGGCTCGACGACGTCGACGCGGTGCGCCGGCGTGAGGTGCGCAAGTGGCCACCGGCCAGACTTCGCGAGCTGATCCAGGCGAAGCTGGCGCGACGCGTGCACCTGCAGGAGAACCCGCGCAAGTCCCCGGAGGCGCGGGCGCGCCGCCACCGCGGACACGAAGATGGCGCAACCGGGGACAGCTGAAACGCCTACGTCCACTCCGGAGCGCGCGTACGCTCATGGCGCATGTCGGCCTTACCCTTGCAGCACAAGCGGTCCAAGTGGTACCTCGAAGTGCTGTTGCTGGTTGCCGGGTACTTCGTGTTCGGCCTGGTGCGGGCGGCGGTCGACCGCGGCGACCCGGCGGCGACGAGCAACGCCCTGCAAGTCCAGCGCCTGGAGCAGATCCTTCACATCGCGATCGAGCTCCCGCTCAACCAGGCGATGCTCGCGCACCCGGCCGCGATCCATCTGACCGGCTACTTCTACCGCCTGAGCGTCCTGGCCGTGCCGGTCGTCCTGGTCTGGCTCTACCTCACCCGCCGACCGCACTACAGCCGGCTGCGCACCGTCCTGATCGTGATGATGCTCCTGGACCTCCTGCTCGTGTGGCTCTACCCGGAGGCCCCGCCGCGGTTCGCCCTGCCCGGCGTCGTCGACTACATGGCGACCTACGACATCCTCGGCGGAGCCGCGTCCCGCGTTCCCCGGCCAGGCGTGAACCTGCTGGCGGCGATGCCGAGCATGCACGTCGCCTGGACGACGTGGTGCGCCTGCGCCGTGTGGTCGGCCCTGCGCCAGCGCGCTCCCCGAGCCGCTTGGCTGGCCTGGCTGTTCCCGTTCCTCGTCGCGGTCGTCGTCCTCGTCACCGGACACCACTACGTGCTGGACATCCTGGCCGGTGTCGCCCTCGTGGCGATCTCGATCGGCCTGACCAGGTGGGCAACTCACCGCTCCGAGGTGCGTGAGAGCACGCAGTGATGCGCAGGCGGCCACTGGTGGCACCAGCTTGGCGTCAATCTGAGCCAAAGTGAGCCAAGGTGGCTTGCTGGTGGTGCCACTGTGTGCCATAGTGGTGCCATGGACCTGACGCCGTATGTGGACTCCCTTGGCCGCGAGCTGTTGACGGCCGCGGAAGCCGGTGGTGCCGACGGCGCCGCGTTGATCGAGCGGTTGACCGTGGGCATGGAGTCGGCGATCCGGCTCGCCCTGCTCGAAGCGCTGTCGGCGGCCGCCGACGAGATCACCCGCGATCTGGCCCCCGGCTCGGTCCAGGTGCGCCTGCGGGGACGTGACCCGCAGTTCGTGGTGGCGGTTCCGCAGGTGGAGCAGCCGGTCGCGGACGCAGCCGACCGGGTCGCGGCGCCCGCCGCCGATGCCGGCTTCGAGGACGGTCCCGCGGTGCGGATCAACGTCCGTCTTCCCGAGCAGCTGAAGGCCGCCATCGAAGAGGCGGCAGGCGAGGAAGGCCGGTCGGTCAACGCCTGGCTGGTCCGGGCCGCCTCGGCCGCGCTGCGTGCGCCGGACCGGGAGCCCGAGGCCGACCGGCGCGGCACGTTCGGCGCCCAGCGCTTCACGGGGTGGGTGCGCTAGCTGGCGCGCCACCCGCACCTCATTTCACTTCGCCCCGCTGACCTGCGGGGATGTTCTTCCGACTCATTCTGAGGGGACAGCCATGCCTGTTTTCGACACTCCGGAACCGATTTCCGTCACGATCGACCTCTACGCCGGATACGTGCAGCTCATCGCGAGCGACCGCACCGACACCGTCGTCGAAGTGCGGCCTGCCAACGCGTCCGACGAGTCCGACGTGGAGGCGGCCGCGGCCACCCGCGTCGACTGCACCGACGGCGTGCTGACGGTGCGCGGGCCGAAGCGGACGTTCGACTTCTCCAAGAAGTCCAAGACCGTCGACGTCGTGGTCGAGCTGCCCGCAGGCTCCCAGGCGCACGTCGACGTGACGGCAGGAGGCATCCGAGGCACCGGGCTGCTGGGCGAGTGCCGGGTGAAGACCTCGATGGGGCGGATCCACCTCGACCGGACCGGTGCGCTGCGCGCCGACACGTCCGCCGGCGACATCACCGTCGGCGAAACCGGCGGCGACACCGAGATCCACACCGGCACCGGGCAGATCCGCCTCGGTGACATCGGTGGTGCCGCTGTCGTCAAGAACTCCAACGGCCACACCGAACTCGGCGCGGTCGCCGGTGACCTGAAGGTGCGCGCGGCCAACGGCAACATCACCGTCGCAAGGGCAGGCCGCAACGTGGAGGCCAAGAGCGCCAACGGACACATCGGCATCGGTGAGGTCGTGCGCGGCGAGGTCGGGCTGAACTCCTCGATGGGCACCCTGGAGATCGGCATCGCCGCGGGCACCGCCGCGTGGCTCGACGTCAAGACCGCGTTCGGCCGGGTGAACAACGAGCTGGACGCCAGCCAGGGGCCGGAGCAGGCCGACAACACCGTCAAGGTCACCGCGCACACCAGCACCGGTGACATCACCATCCGCCGCGCCTGACATCCCGAGGAGACCTGCCATGACAACGCAAGCGATCGCGGTGACCGGGCTGCGCAAGTCCTTCGGCGACCACGTCGTGCTCGACGGAATCGACCTGAACGTCCCGCGAGGAACCGTCTTCTCGTTGCTCGGTGCCAACGGTGCCGGCAAGACCACCACGGTCAAGATCCTGTCCACCCTGATCAAGGCCGGCGGCGGCAGCGCGTCGGTCGCCGGCCGTGACATCGACGCCGATCCCGACGGTGTTCGCGCGGCGATCGGCGTCACGGGCCAGTTCTCCGCGGTCGACAACCTGTTGACCGGTCAGGAGAACCTGAGGCTGATGGCCGATCTGCACCACCTCGGCCGGGCCGCGGGCAGGCGCAGGGCCGCCGAGCTGCTCGAACGGTTCGACCTGGTCGAAGCGGCCGGGAAACCGGCGTCGACGTACTCCGGCGGCATGCGGCGCAGGCTCGACCTCGCGATGACCCTCGTCGGCTCACCGCAGGTGATCTTCCTCGACGAGCCGACCACCGGGCTGGATCCGCGCAGCCGCCGCGCCATGTGGCAGATCGTGCGCGAGCTCGTCGCGGGCAGCGTCACCATCTTCCTGACCACGCAGTACCTGGAGGAGGCCGACGAGCTCGCCGACCGGATCGCGGTGCTGGACCACGGCAAGATCGTGGCCGAGGGCACCGCGGACGAGCTCAAGCGGCGCATCCCCGGCGGCCACGTCCTGTTGCGGTTCAACAACTCCCGCGATCTCGAGTCCGCCGTCCGCGCCGTGGGCCAGGCGACTCGCGACGGCGACGCACTCGAACTGCGCGTGCCGAACGACGGCAGCCTCTCCTCGCTCAAGGCCCTGCTGGACCGGCTCGACGAGAGCACGGTCGAGGTCGACTCCCTGAGCATGCACACCCCGGACCTCGACGACGTCTTCCTCGCCCTCACGGGCAACACCGAGAAGGTGACCACGCGATGAGCGCCATGACCCTGGCACTGACCGACTCCGCGACGATGCTTCGCCGCAACCTCAAGCGAATGCTGCGCTACCCGTCGATGACGGTGATGCTCATCGGAATGCCGATCATCTTCCTGCTGCTGTTCGTCTACGTCTTCGGCGGCACGCTCGGCGCCGGGATCGGCGGCCCGTCCGGCGGCCGCGCGGAGTACATCAACTACGTCACCCCCGCGATCATCCTGATGGCGATCACCTTCGCGGTCCAGGGCACCTCCATCTCGGTCGCCATGGACATGACCGAGGGCATCGTCGACCGGTTCCGCACCATGGCGATCGCCCGCGTGTCCGTCCTGACGGGACACGTGGTCGGCAGCGTCGTCCAGGCGATGCTCGCCACCACGACCGTTCTCGTGGTCGCGCTGCTCATCGGCTTCCGTCCGTCGGCGAGCCTCGGCGACTGGTTCGCTCTCGCCGGCGTGCTGGCGCTCATGTCCTTCGCCTTCGTGTGGCTGTCCGTCGCTCTCGGCCTGGCGAGCGGCAGCGTCGAGGCATCGAGCAACGTCGGCACGCCGCTGGTCCTGCTTCCTTTCCTCGGCAGTGGTTTCGTGCCCACCGACTCGATGCCCACCGTGCTGCGCTGGTTCGCCGAGTACCAGCCGTTCACCCCGTTCATCGAGACCATCCGCGGCCTGCTGATGGGCACGCCGATCGGCAACAACGCCGTCATCGCGCTCGGCTGGGGCGTGTTCATCACGCTGGTCGGCTACCTCTGGTCGAAGAAGCTGTTCAACCGCGAATCCGCCCGCTGAAGACTTGTGAGAAGAGGAAATCCGATGACTCAGACGGTCCCACAAGGACTCCCCATGGAGCGCGACGCGGGCCCGTTCGACCCGCCCAGCCGGATCACCGCGCTGCGCGAGGCCCGCCCGGTCAGTCCGCTGCTCTTCCCCGACGGTCACGAAGGCTGGCTCGTCACCGGCTACGACGCGGTCCGCCAGCTCATGGCGGACACCCGGTTCAGCTCCCGCCAGGACATCGGCATCATCCACGTGCCGTACGAGACCCCCGGCATGCCCGTGCAGACCGAACCGTCGCCGCAGACGCCGGGACTGTTCATCAGCATGGACCCGCCGGACCACACCCGACTGCGGCGCAAGCTCACCGGCGCCTTCACCGTCAAACGCATGAAGCAGCTCGAAGAACAGATCATCGAGGTCACCGAGCGCCAGCTGGACGAGCTGGCGCGCCTGACTCCGCCGGTCGACCTGGTCAAGGAGTTCGCGCTGCCGGTGCCCTCGCTGGTGATCTGCGAACTGCTCGGCGTCCCCTACGCGGACCGGGAGACCTTCCAGGTCCACTCCGCCAAGTTCATGGAGAGGGACGTGAACCTCGAGGACAAGATGGCGGCGTTCGGCGCGATGTTCGGGTACCTGGCCGAACTGGTCACGAGCAAACGTGCCGCCCCCGGCGAGGACATCCTGTCCGACCTGGCCCGCGATGACGATCTGACCATCGAGGAGCTGGCCGGCATCGGCTTCCTGCTGCTGCTCGCCGGCCACGAGACCACCGCCAACATGCTGGCACTGGGCACCTTCGCGCTGCTGGAGCACCCCGAGCAGCTGGCCGAACTGCGCGCGAACCCGGATCTGATGCCCGGTGCGGTCGAGGAGCTCATGCGCTACCTGTCCGTCGCCGACATCTTCCTCCGCTACGCCGCGGAGGACATCGAGCTCGGCGGCGAGACCATCCCCGAGGGATCGACCGTCATCATCTCGCTGCTGGCGGCCAACCGTGACCCGAAGCGCTTCGACGACCCCGACGCACTGGACATCCACCGCACGGCCCGCGGTCACACGTCGTTCGGGCACGGCATCCACCAGTGCCTCGGCCAGCAGCTGGCCCGCATCGAGATGCGCGCCGGTTTCGACGGGCTGCTGCGGCGCTTCCCGACCCTCGAGCTCGCCATTCCCGCAGGTGAGGTGAAGCTCAGGACCGACATGAACATCTACGGCGTCCACGAACTGCCGGTCACCTGGACGGACGCGGCCATTTAGGCCAGACTCCACTGCTGGCTGCCGCCTGTGTGTATCCCTGCAACGTCACACAAGGAGCACCATGCGTCTGACACGACGATTGGCCGTGATCGCCGGCACCGCTGTTCTGACCGCGGCCGGAGTCGTCCTGATCCAGCCGAGCGCCTACGCCGGTCCGGTGGGCAGTGGTTGGCAGGAACACCAACCCAAGTGGAACCTGCAGATCCAGAGCCGCGGCGAGATCACGAGCTACCCGAGCAGCACCACCAGCGCGTCCGGGCCTGGGGGCTCCTACCTGCGGTCCGGTGGGGTGCAGACCTTCAAGCTCTTCAACAACGGGTCCAACCGGGTCGAGGCTCGGATTCAGGACAACTACCGAACCGGCCAGCGGCAGTTCGAGGGCGAGCTCAAGGTCACCGCGGGGACCGACGACGAAAGCGCCATGCAGATCTTCGGCAACGACGGCAGTGGCGCCACCACGTTGATGATCAGGTCGTTCTCGAAGAACGGCGGCACCCTCCGCGGCGGGGGCAAGGACCTGATCAGCGGCATCAACGGCAAGTGGGTGCGCATCAACGTCACCCACAACGCGACCGCCAGCGGCGGCACGTACTCCATCTACATCAACGGGAAGCTCGTGCACACCAACAGCGGGCCCAAGGGCGACCACTACTTCAAGTACGGCGTGTACGGCACGTTGCAGAACTCGGGTGCCGAGCACCAGTGGCGCAACGTGCACTTCTACCGGAAGTAGCCTGCTCGCTCTCGAAACCGGAAACCCCTGTTCGCGTACTGCGCGAACAGGGGTTTCCCGTTGGTTGCGACTAGCGCCCGGACACGGTGCAGGAGGCGGTCGCGGTCCTGGCCGGGTTGCTCTCCGACGTGGCCGTGAGGGTCACCTTCGACACCATCGCGCCGCCGTCGCGCTTCGCGTGCACCGGCACGTCCACGCGGCCGCCGAATTTCGCCGTCGCGAGCACGTTGGGCACCGAGACGGACCAGCCGCTGCCCTCCGCCTTCGCGGACACGCGGTACACGTCACCGTCGATGTACTGGGTGACGTCCTCCGGGTGCTGTGCCGTCGGGGTGGCGGCACGGCCGGTGTTGAGCAACGGGAACCGGCACGTCGCCACGCCGTCCGAGCCGGTGTTGCCGGTGGTCGGCATGACACGCACACCCCGCTGTTGCGGGCCCGCGCCGTCCAGCGACCGGATGGCCACCGTGTACGACAGCACGCCCTGCTGGTCCCGTTTGACGTCCAGCACGTAGAAGTGCAGCCGGTTGGCCCGGTCGACGTACTCGTACTCGCTGCCCGAGTTCGTGCCCGCGTGGAACAGGGCGTCCGACAGCTGCCGGTAGTCGCCGACCGTGATGGGCACCTTGGTGCCGTCCGGCAGCACGTAGTCGGTCATGCCGATGTCCTGCGGGTTGGCGTCGGCCACCCACACGAACGGCGCGCTGTCCTGGTTCTTGGTCTTGGCCAGCAGCACACCCGCGTCCGGTGTGAACGAGTCCGACCCCATCCGGTCCACGACCTCGACCGTGTAGTTGTTGTACCCGCCGCCGTCGCAGAACGGGTTGGTCTGGACGTTGCAGGCGGGCGACTTGTCACCGGTGCCGAGTGCGATGTTGACGCCCGACAGGCCGTTCGGCCCCGCCTGGACGGCGCGGGCGGTGACCTTCGCGATGACCAGCCCGGAGCCTGGGAGCGCTTCCCTGGACAGGCGCAGCACGTTGCGCTCGTCGACGATGCCGAGCTTGATCTTGTTGCGGAGCATGTGCTGCGAGCCCATCGACGCGCCCGCGGTCGCCGGGATGACCCAGCGGGCGTGCGGGCCACCGGGACCGTTGAACGCGCCGCGCGACATCATGTCCCAGATGCCGTTGTAGTCGCGCCGCGGCGGGTTGCCGAACGGGTTGCCGTAGTTGTCGCCGATGCCGAGGATGTGGCTCAGCTCGTGCGCGTACACACCCGAGCCGGAGCTCTCCGCCTGCGTGGACGAGCCGCCACCCGCGTTGGGCCAGATGCTGGAGCCCGCCGCCCACGACGTCCAGTCGACGTAGCGGGTGCGCGACCAGTTCGGCAGGGCGGGGTCGGGCGGGCCGAACGCGTCGGTCACGTCCTCCTTGGTCCGGAACTTCATCATCCCGAACTCCTGCCACGTCCCGGACTCGTCCTGACCGGCGGACAGGTAGTAGACGAAGTCGTACCCCTTGGGCACCTCCGTGCCGACGTCGGTCACCCATGCGGCCCGGCCGTCGGTGCGGACGTCGCGGTTGCACCTGTCACCCGCGGGGCAGCCGGTGCCGCCCTGGAACTCCATGGCGTACTCGTGGTCCTTGCCCGGCATGGTGTAGGGACCGAACGCCTTCAGGTCGACGCCGTAGCGCCCGCCCGAGTCCTCCATCCAGTACTCGTGCACCGTGTGGCCGTGGTTGATGCCGTTCGGCTTGTTGAGGAAGTCCTGGTAGAACTGGGCGACCCGGTCGCGCGGGACGCCGTTGGCCTCCGCGCTGGGGTTGCCGAACACCGTCGAGTTCTTCGGTTGCGTCACGACGAACGGCTGGTTCGGGTAGTCCAGCAGGACCAGCGCGCCCTTGAAGTTGCGCACCGACCCCCTGGCCGACGGGTCGGCCCAGTTGGTGCCGGGGATCTTCTTGTAGTCCCGTTCCCACGTCATGTGGTCGGGGTTGACCCAGTTCTGCGGGTCGACGGGGCCGGGGAACCCGGCTTGCGCCGCCACGCGGGCGGAGTCGCGGGTCTGCTGCCACGGCTGCTGCTGCGGCCAGTGGTCGTACTGCCAGTGATGCGTTGGCTCGTCAGGGGGAGCGGCGATCGCGCTGGAGTTGCCGGCGGTGAGCGCGGCGACGGAGAACAGCGCGGTGATCAGCAGGACAGGGCGCCGATGCCCACGACGGACATGTGTGTGGTCCATGCCACCTCCGTGGTGTAGAACCACACGCTAGCCACCGTCATTCGTCCGGCACGGTCGCGCGGACCCGTTGCCAGTTAACGGAAATCTTGGTCGAGAGACGACAAGAGCCCGGCCGGTTGAATCAACCGGCCGGGCTCTCGCGTCGCCTTGCGCACCGCTGACGGATCAGCGGCTGACGCGAGGACTAGACGGGGACGACGTTCTCCGCCTGCGGGCCCTTCTGGCCCTGGGTGATCTCGAACGAGACCTTCTGGCTCTCCTGGAGCTCGCGGAAGCCCTGGGCGGCGATGTTCGAGTAGTGGACGAAGACGTCGGGGCCGCCGCCGTCCTGCTCGATGAAGCCGAAGCCCTTTTCAGCGTTGAACCACTTGACGGTTCCGGTGGCCATGGTGTGCTCCAAATGTGAGTCGGCACCCGCACGATGCGGGGTCCGGAGTGATCCGCCATGGCCGCGGAGACGCTGAACAGCAAAACGCCCGTGACACGTGATCACGGGCGACCGGGACTTCGGAACCATGACTGATGCTGACACGCTACACGGGCGGGCCAGCCGGCACCGGCCGCATGCGTCACACCGCCTCCCGCAGGAACCTCAGCACGAGGTCGAGCACCGGGCCGGGTGCGTCGAGCTGCACGAGGTGCCCGGCGCCGGGCACCAGGTGGAAGTCGGACCGCGGGAGGAGGGCGGCCAGCTCCGCGCCCTTGGCGGGCGGGATCCACTCGTCGTCCGCACCCCAGTGGACGCTGACCGGGATCTCGATCTCGCCGTACCGGTGCTGGACCTCGTCGGTGTACCGCTGGTCGGCCTGCGCGATCTGGCGGTAGAACGCCGGCTGCCCCTCCACGCCGGTCCACGGGGCCACCAGCTCGTCGAGCACGCCGGGGGCGAGTCCGGGACTGCTGGCGGAGAGCACGTACTCGCGCACCAACGCCGCGTGCAGGTTGCCCGGCAGCCGCTCGAAGACGGCGAAGTGCTCCTGCACCAGCCGGAAGAACGGCGAGCCCCACGGGGACAGGGCGACCGGGTCGAACAGCGCGAGCGCGGCGTACTCGGCGCCGTGCAGCAGGTGTGCGCGCAGCGCGACCGCGCCGCCGAAGTCGTGGGCCACCACGTGCGGCCTGCGCAGGCCCCACTCGGCCAGCAGATCGGTGAAGATCCGGCCCTGGGCGCGCAACGAGACGTCCTGCCCCGGCCGCATCTCGGAGCGGCCGTAGCCGAGCATGTCCCACACGAACACCTGGTGGTCGCCTGCCAGCTCCTCCGCGACAGCGCGCCACACGAATGAGCTGAACGGCGTGCCGTGCAGGAGCACCACCGGTCGTCCCGCACCGAGTCTCGCCCAGCGCACCACACCGTCCGGGGTGACGAACTCCTCGGGAAGGTTCCAGTCCACTGCCGCTCCTCGGTCTGAGTGACGTTCGTCAGCTGACGCCGGCCGCCAGCTGGACGCGGGCGCGCTGGACCCAGCGAGCCGCCTGCCAGAGCTGGCGTGCGTTGTTCATGGCGTCGAAGTACTCCTGCCCGTCGCCGTGCCGGTTGACCACTCGCTGAAGCGCGTCGAGCGCATCGACCACCACGAGGATCCCGGCCTGGTCGCCCGGCGCGATCACGCCGACGTCGCGTGGCTCCGGGAGCGGTTCGGGATCGGTGCGGAGCCACGGGTCGAAAGCGACCAGCCGGCAGGCGATGACGAGCTCGCACAGGGCCGCGTCGACGGTCGGCCGTGCCGTCAGCCGATCGACGGAGTCGCGCAGCGCCACCAGCTGGGTGAGCACCCGCAGCACCTCGCCGCTCAGCTGGTCGGTGTCGACGCGCCGCTGCAGCAGTTCTCCGGCTCTGGCCAGATCCTTCTCGTCGGTGACACCGTCAGCCCGCATGGGATCATGATGGCGCACGCGACAGGCCGGCCTGGTGGAAACCCGAGGTGCCCCCGTGACGATCGTGGTTCCCGGACCGGACGGCCGGCCGCTGGCAGTCGTGGTCCACGGGCACGAGGGCAACCGCTCCAGCCTCGTGCGGATGTCGGACGAGGCCGACGTGCGGCGGGTGCTGACCGCGGTGCGGCCGCGCGACTGCGACTTCGTCTGCTACGACGTGACCGACCCCGAGATCGCCCGGCCGGTGTTGCCGGAACTGCCTGCGAGCCGGCGGTTGCTGATCGGCGGGGTGGCCGGTCCGTCCCTGCTGACCGCTCTGCGCGCCTGCTGGCGCGACGAGCCGGGGGCGCCGGAGCTGGCGGCCTACCTCGCCGACTTCTTCCCGCCTGCGCAACCTGTGCCGGTGCTCGCCCCGCGCTGGGTGGAGCCGCTCCGGGAGATCGCTCTCGGCGACCCCGGCCAGCCGGTCGCACACGGGCTCTTCCCCAGCACGCCGACGAAGCTGGCCCGGCTGGCACTGGCCCGCACGGCCGTCTACCCGGCGGACCTGGTGCGGGACGCCGCCGCGGAGGCGTACGGGGCGCATCGCTCCAAGTACCAGCGGTCGTACTCCGGGCACGACGCGTTCGCCTGTGCGCTCGTGCATCCCGAGGTCGACGCCGGTCCGCTGGTCGAGCGGTACACCCGGTTCACCCGGCACCAGCACGGCTGGCGCACCCGGCACAAGATCCACGCGCTTGTCAGATGGGCAGCGGGTCGGCCGTCGCAATTAAACTGTTGACGACTACATAAGCCGTGGTCCCTCTCGTACGGTCGAAACCTGTCCACCACAGGAGACCGCATGCGAGTCCTCGACCAGGTCCAGGCGATCCCGACCGCTCCCGGACGTGTTCCGCTCCTCGGTCACGGCCTGGCCATGGCGCGGCGCAAGCACGAGTTCCTGCGTGGTCTGTCCGCTCACGGCAACCTCGTGCGCCTCTACCTCGGCCGCGAGGTCGCCTATTACGTGCACGGTCCTGAGCTGCTGCGCCAGATGCTGGTCACCGACTCCCGCAAGGTCGGCAAGGGCTGGGTGTACGACCGGCTCAGGAGTTTCGTCGGGCAGGGACTGGTGACCTCGGAGGGCCCGCTGCACACGTTGCAGCGCAGGCTCGTCCAGCCCGCGTTCCGCAGTGCGCGGATCTCGTCCTACATGGAGGTCATGGGCGAGCTGACGAACACGCTGGCGGACTCGTGGCAGCCGGGACAGCGGGTCGCCGTCGACGACGCCATGGCCGAGCTCAGCGGGACCGTGGTGGCGCGGTGCCTGTGCTCCTCGTCCTCCATGTCCCCGGAGAAGGCCCGCCGCCTCGCGTTCCTGAACACCGCGGTCCTCAAGGTGATGAGCGTCCGTTCCCTGATGCCGGAGGGCCTGTGGGAACGCCTGCCGCTGCCGAGCACCAAGCGCAGCAACGCGCACGTGGCGGAGTTCCACCGCATCATCGACGACCTGATCGCCCAGTACCGCGCCGACCGGTCGGACCACCACGACCTCATGTCCGCGTTGATGACCGCCCGCGACGAGGACACCGGCGAGGTCATGACCGACGAGCAGGTGCACAACGAGATCACGACCCTGTTCGTCGCGGGCATCGAGACGACCTCCGCCGCGTTGTCGGGCGCGCTGTACGAACTGGCCCGCAACCCGGACGTCGAACGCCGCGTCGTCGCTGAGGTCACGGAGGTGCTCGGGGACCGCACGCCCGCGCTCGAGGACATCTCCCGCCTCGACTACACGCGCCGGTTCCTGCGCGAGGTGCTGCGCCGCTACGGCATCTGGTTCCTGATGCGCCGGGCCAACGAGGACATCGCCTGGCAGGACTGGCGCATCCCGGCGGGCACCACCTTGCTGTTCAGCCCCCACGCGCTGCACCACGATCCGGCGCTGTACCCGGATCCGGAACGCATCGACCCGGACCGCTGGTTGCCGGAAACCCTGTCCAGGGGAGCGTTCCTGCCGTTCTCCACCGGCCCGCGCGGGTGCATCGGCGAGTCCTTCGCGTGGGCGGAGCTGACCGTCGTGCTGGCGAACCTCGTCCGCCGCTGGCACTTGCGGCTCGCGCCCGGAGCGAACGTCCAGCAGGTGGCGAGCAGCTCGGTGCACCCCGTGCCGTTGCCCATGATCGTGGAGGAACGTGTTCGCACCTAACGGATGCGTCTGACGAAACGTCGTTCGAGTCGTCCTGAGGACTGTTGCACCTCTTCGGTGCCGACCCAGCCCGACCTCGCGTAGACCCGGATGGCGCGCTCGTTGTCGTTGATCACCCACAGCTCGAGCGTCTCGCGGCCGATCTCCCGCGCGTGGTCCTCCGCACTGAGGAGCAGGTGGCTCCCCACGCCGCTGCCCCACGCGTCGGGGTCGACAGCGAGGTAGAGAGCTCCAGCGTCCGCGGGCGGGGCGCGACGAGCGCGAAGCCGACGGGGCGGCCGTCCAGCCGGGCGAGGAACAGCTCCGCTCCGTCGATGGCGAGGCGCCGCAGGATGCCCGGCGTGGTCTCCTCGACCGAGGCCGGCGCTGGATCCTCGTCGCGGCACGCCTTCGCGCGAGCCCAGATCGCCGCGGCCGCCTTCACCTCGTCCGCTCCGCTGGCCGTTGTCACCTGCGCTGAGCTGTTCACCAGGTCATTCTCTCAAAAAGATCAGCTCGTTGTGCCGCGGCGATACCTAGCAGTACTATGCATCGTACTTCTAGGGTGCTGGATGGAGTGATGCCTCGTGAAGGTCGCCAAGGATCTGGTGGCCGCCTCGGCGACACCGATGGTGCTCGGCATCCTGGCCGAGGAGGAGAGCTACGGCTACGCCATCCTCCGGCGCATCAACGAGATGTCGGGTGGCGAGTTGGACTGGACCGAAGGGCTGCTGTACCCGTTGCTGCACCGGCTGGAGCGACTCGGCCACGTCGAGTCGAGCTGGCAGTCGGTCGCGGGCGAGCGGCGGCGCAAGTACTACCGCATCACCGACCAAGGTCTGGCTGAGCTGGCCGAGCAGCGCCGCCAGTGGGACACGGTCGTGGACGCGCTCAAGGAGATCTGGCTCGGCCTCGGCGAACGCAGGCCGATGATGGCGCTTCCACTGGAGGGCAGGGCATGACGGCGCAGGAGGATCTGGAAGAGCAGTTCGCGCAGTGGCGCCAGTACGTGCAGCGGCGCCGGGAACTGGTGCCGGCCGACGCCGATGAGCTCGAAGACCACCTCCGCGGGTCCGTCGACGAGCTCGTCGCGGTCGGTCTGCGGCCGGACGAGGCGTTCCTGGTGGCCGTCAAGCGGATGGGCAGCCTCGACGAGCTGTCCCGCGAGTTCGCCCAGGAACATTCGGAACGGCTGTGGAAGCAGCTGGTGCTGACCGGTGGCACCGACACCCCGGCTGCGGACACGGGGTCGCGGCGGGACCTGTGGGCGATGGTCATCTGCGCGGCTGGTGCGGCGGTGTCGATCAAGCTGCCGGAGCTGTTCGGGATGAGCCTGGAGCGCGACGGTGCGTTCTACGGGCCGAACATCAGCCTGTTCGCGTTCCCCTGGCTGGCGGCCTTCCTGGCCTGGCGGCGTCAGCCCCAGCCCCGGCTGATCGCGATACTGGTGGGGCTGTTCGTACTCGGTGCCGTGGCGGCCAACGTCTACCCGCTGGCCGAGACGTCGCAATCGGTGGTGATCACCGCCATCCACCTGACCATCGCGCTGTGGATGGTGGTCGGTCTGTCCTATGTGGCCGATGAATGGCGCTCGTCCCGGCGGCGCATGGACTTCATCCGCTTCACCGGCGAGTGCTTCATCTACTTCGTGCTCATCGCACTCGGCGGCGGTGTGCTCATCGCGTTCACGTTCGGCACCTTCAACGCCATCGGGATCAACCCGGAGGTGTTCGCCACGCAGTGGCTCATGCCCTGCGGTGGCGTGGCGGCGATCGTCGTGGCCGGATGGCTCGTCGAGGCGAAGCAGAGCGTGGTCGAGAACATCGCCCCGGTGCTCACCCGGCTGTTCACCCCGCTCTTCACGGCGGTCCTGCTGGGCTTCCTCATCGCGTTCGGCCTGACCAGCGGCGCCATCGACGTCGAGCGCGAGGCGCTGATCCTGTTCGACCTCCTGCTGGTCGTGGTGCTGGGGTTGCTGCTCTACTCGCTCTCGGCCCGCGATCCGCTGGCCCCGCCCCGCCTGTTCGACAAGCTGCAGCTCGCACTCGTGGTCAGCGCGCTGGCCATCGACGTGCTGGTGCTGCTGCAGATCACCGGGCGCATCAGCGAGTACGGCACCACGCCCAACAAGGCCGCCGCGCTCGGCGAGAACGTCATCCTGTTGGCCAACCTCGCCTGGTCGGCGTGGCTGCTGTTCAGGTTCGTCCGCCGGACCACGCCGTTCGTGACGCTCGAGCGGTGGCAGACCGGCTACCTGCCCGTGTACGCCGCGTGGGCCTGGATCGTGGTCCTCGTCTTTCCCCCGTTGTTCAGCTACTTCTGACGAGTCCCTTTGCGCGACATGCGAATCGCCCACCGGCCTGAAGAGGCTCGGTGGGCGATTTCAATTCTGTTCCACTGTGGACAGTGGCGTGGCTGGGGGCCTAGTGCGTGACTCGCCGGCCCGCCAGGTTGATCACCGCGGAGAGGGCGCGCCACAGGCCGGCCCAGATGCGCCAGGACACGTGTGACACGTCCCGGCGCGGGCGTGGCTGCGGTTCGCGAACCACGGCGGTGGTCTTCTTGACGTTCTTCGTCATGCTGTCGTACCTCCGTGCGGGGCTCGTGGGCTCGGGCGTGGCCGAGCGTCCGACGCGAACCCTCCTGGGCGAGGTTGCGGTGCCACTTTCGCACGTGGCGAACCGAAGTGCGAGCACCGCAGGTCAGCTCCGGTCTAGTCCATTCGCCCGCCACCGCGGCTCGAACGTCAGCTGCAACGACCTCACCGCGCGCATCAGGAGCGTCATCGGTTCCTGATCCGCGGCCGCGGGTGCATGATCGGAGGCGTGACCGGGCCGTTCCACGTCGTGCTGCGCGAGGCGATCCAGCAGCGAGGCCTGCCGCTCGACCGGTTGCGCTCTCGGTTGGCGCAGCGGGGAATCCGGGTGGGCCTCGCGACGCTGAGCGACTGGCAGCACGGCAACAGCAGGCCGCAGCGCCCCAACTCGATGCGCGCGGTCGACGCGCTCGAGGAGATACTCGGACTGCCGCACGGGACGTTGACCGGCCTGCTCGCGCCGGGCGGCATCCCGCGGCACGGTGTCGACGAGCACAGCGGACCGCTCGGTGAGCTGCTCGGCTCGTTGCCGCGCGGCCACGCGTGGGACCTGGAGACGATCACCACCGAGACCACCTACGCCATCGGGCCGGACCGGCGCAGGTCGGGGATGAGCATCCGCAAGCTGGTGCGGGCTCGTCGCGACGGCGTCGACCGTGCGCGGGTGTGCTACTTCGGTGCGTCCGAAGGTGTGATCGGCGACGCGGACGTGCGGCCGGTGCGCAACTGCGGTCTCGGCGAGGTGCGCAGGCACGCCGGTGGCAACGTGCTCGTCGCCGAGGTGCTGTTCGGCCAGTCGCTGCGCACGGGGGAGACGTGGCTGTTCGAGTACGCGGTGGACCAGAGCGAGACGACCACGGACGTCGCGCACGCCATCCGCCAGCCGGAGGGCAACTGGGTGCTGGAGGTGCGGTTCCACCCGGACGCACTGCCCGCCGTCGTGCACGGCTACTACCGGGCCGACCTGTACGGCGACCGGCAACGGGTCAGCGAGCTGCCGCTCACCAACCACCACTCCGTGCTGCTGACGTCCGCGGGGATGTCCGCCGGGGTGGTCGGGATCAACTGGCGGTGGCTGTGAGCATCGGCACGTACAGCCCCGCCGGACAGCGCACGTAGAATCGTTTCAGTTGCTAACCATTCGGGTCCTGGTCACTGCCGACGCTGGACGTGTGATCAGGGGTACCTCCATGACGACTTTCGCCGCGCCCGTCGCGACCGCCCGGTCCAGCACACCGGCCATGCTCGCGCTGGGACTGGGCGGGTTCGCGATCGGCACGACCGAGTTCGCGACCATGGGCCTGCTCCCGCAGATCGCGACCACGTTCGGCATCTCCATCCCGGCCGCGGGCCACGCGATCAGCCTCTACGCGCTCGGTGTCGTCGTCGGTGCGCCGCTGATCGCGGGCCTCGCCGCGAAGCTGCCGCGCAAGGGCCTGCTGATCGGCCTGACCATCGCGCTGGCGCTGGGCAACGGACTGTCCGCGATCGCGCCGAACCCGACGTTGCTGGTGATCGCCCGGTTCCTCGCGGGACTGCCGCACGGCGCGTACTTCGGCATCGCCGCCGTGGTCGCCACGACCCTGGTGCCACCGGAGCGGCGCGGCACCGCCGTCGCCCGGATCATGGTCGGGCTGACCGTCGCGAACCTGGTCGGTGTGCCGGTGGTGACGGCCGCCGGGCAGCAGATCGGGTGGCGCGTCGCCTACCTCGCGGTCGCCTTCATCGCACTCGTCACGACGCTCGCGCTGGCCAGGTGGCTGCCGCACGCGCCTGCCCCGCTGGACGCGAGCGTCGCCGCCGAGCTGCGTGCGTTCCGCCGCCCGCAGGTGTGGTTCGCCCTGTTCACCGGCATGATCGGCTTCGGTGGCATGTTCGCCGTCTACTCCTATGTCTCGCCGATCACGACCGAGGTCGCCGGGCTGCCCAGCTCGGCCGTGCCGTGGATGCTCGCCGTGTTCGGCCTGGGCATGACGATCGGCGCGATGGTCGGTGGCCGTTTCGTCGACCGGTCCGTGATGGGCACCGTGTTCGGGATGCTGATCGCGGTCACCGCCGTGCTGACGCTGCTCGGACTGACCGGTACCTCGGCCGTGGCGGCGTTCGCGCTGCTGTTCCTGCTGGGGTTCGTGGCGCAGATCCTCGCCTCCGCCCTGCAGGTGCGGCTGATGGACGCCTCACCGGACGCGCCTTCGCTGGCCTCGTCGTCGAACCACTCGGCGCTCAACGTCGCCAACGGCGCGGGTGCGTGGCTCGGCGGTCTGGCCATCGCCGCCGGGTGGGGTTACCTGTCCACCGCGTGGGTCGGCGTGGTGCTCAGCCTGGCCGGGCTCGCGATCGCCGTGGTGTCCGTGGTCGTCGGGCGCCGTCGCTGACGGACGAACGCGAACATCCCCGGCACCGTCACCGGTGCCGGGGATGTTGGTCTGGCTCAGCGCATCACGCGATGTCGAACCGGTCCAGGTTCATGACCTTGTCCCACGCGGCGATGAAGTCCAGCACGAACTTCTCCTTCGAGTCGTCGCTCGCGTAGACCTCGGCGACGGCGCGCAGCTCGGAGTTCGAGCCGAACAGCAGGTCGACGCGGCTACCGGTCCACTTGACCTCGCCGGTGGCGCGGTCGAGTGCCTCGAAGGTCTCGTCGGACGTCGACTTCCACTCCGTGCCCATGTCGAGCAGGTTGGCGAAGAAGTCGTTGGTCAGCGTCTCCGGCGCCGAGGTGAGGACGCCCACCGCGGACTGCTGGTAGTTCGCACCCAGCACGCGCAGACCACCCACGAGGACGGTCATCTCGGGCGCGCTCAGGGTCAGCAGGTTCGCGCGGTCGACCAGCAGGAACTCCGACGGCAGCCGGTGGCCCTTGCCGCGGTAGTTGCGGAACCCGTCGATGGTCGGCTCGAGCGCCGCGAAGGACTCCGCGTCGGTCTGCTCCTGCGTCGCGTCCGTGCGGCCCGGCGTGAACGGGACCTGGACGTCGTGGCCGGCGTTCTTGGCCGCCTGCTCAACGGCGGCGCAGCCGCCGAGCACGATCAGGTCGGCGAGCGAGATCTTCTTGCCGCCCGCGTTGAACGACTCCTGGATGCCCTCCAGGGTGCGCAGCACCTGCGCCAGCTCGTCCGGGTTGTTGACCTCCCAGCCGCGCTGCGGCTCGAGGCGGATGCGGGCACCGTTCGCGCCGCCGCGCTTGTCGCTGCCGCGGAACGTCGAGGCCGACGCCCACGCGGTGGAGACGAGCTGGGAGACCGACAGGCCGGAGCCGAGGAGCTGGCTCTTGAGCGCCGCGATGTCGTCCGCGTTGACCAGCTCGTGGTCGACGGCGGGGACGCGGTCCTGCCAGAGCAGCTCCTCCTGCGGCACCTGCGGGCCGAGGTAGCGCTGGATCGGGCCCATGTCGCGGTGCGTCAGCTTGAACCACGCCCTGGCGAACGCGTCGGCGAACGCCTCGGGGTTCTCCAGGAAACGGCGCGAGATCGGCTCGTAGATCGGGTCGAACCGCAGCGCGAGGTCCGTCGTCAGCATCATCGGGCGGCGGTTGAGCGTGCCGTCCTCGGGGTCCGGCACCGTGTTGGCCGCCGCGTCGTTCTTCGGCTTCCACTGCTGCGCGCCCGCGGGGCTCCTGGTGAGCTCCCACTCGTGGGCGAACAGGTTCTCGAAGAACTTGTTGCCCCACTGGGTCGGCGTGGAGGTCCAGGTGACCTCGAGGCCACTGGTGATCGCGTCACGGCCCTTGCCGGAGCCGAAGCTGTTCGCCCAGCCGAAGCCCTGCTCCTCGAGCGGAGCGCCTTCGGGCTCGGCGCTGACGTACTTGTCCGGGTCGGCCGCACCGTGCGTCTTGCCGAACGTGTGGCCGCCGGCGATCAGCGCGACGGTCTCCTCGTCGTTCATGGCCATGCGGCCGAACGTGTCGCGGATGTCGCGCGCCGCGGCGAGCGGGTCCGGGTTGCCGTTGGGGCCCTCGGGGTTGACGTAGATGAGTCCCATCTGGACAGCGGCCAGCGGGTTCTCGAGGTCCCGGTCACCGCTGTAGCGCTCGTCGCCCAGCCAGGTGCGCTCCGGGCCCCAGTAGACGTCCTCGTCCGGCTCCCACACGTCCGCGCGGCCACCGGCGAAGCCGAAGGTCTTGAAGCCCATGGTCTCCAGCGCGCGGTTGCCCGCGAAGATCATCAGGTCGGCCCACGAGATCTTGCGGCCGTACTTCTTCTTCACCGGCCAGAGCAGGCGGCGCGCCTTGTCCAGGTTTCCGTTGTCCGGCCAGCTGTTGAGCGGCGCGAAGCGCTGCATGCCCGCACCGGCACCACCGCGGCCGTCGTGGGTGCGGTACGTGCCCGCGCTGTGCCACGCCATCCGGATCATGAACGGCCCGTAGTGGCCGAAGTCGGCCGGCCACCACTCCTGCGAAGTCGTCATCACCTCGTCGACGTCCCTGGCCAGGGCGTCGAGGTCGAGTGAGTTGAACTCCGCGGCGTAGTCGAAGTCCCCACCCATGGGGTTGGCCACGGCGGGGTGCTTCCGGAGGATCTTCAGGTTGAGCTGGTTCGGCCACCAGTCGCGGTTGCTGCCACCCTCGGTCGGGTGGTTGAAGCGCCCCGCGGAGACCGGGCACCCACCGGCGCCTTCCTCGTTCATCTCTCCAACGACGGCGTTAGGACTGTCGGACACGGGAATCCTTCCGGGATCAGAGACTGGTTGCTGTCGTGCAGCCGGGGCACGTGCCCCAGTAGATGACCTCGGCTTCGTCGATCGTGAAGCCGTGGTCGTCGGACGCGGTCAGGCAGGGCGTGAGGCCGACGGCGCAGTCGACGTCGGCGATGACACCGCAGGACCGGCACACGACGTGGTGGTGGTTGTCCCCGACTCGCGCCTCGTAGCGCGCCACCGAGCCCTGAGGCTCGATGCGCCGCAGCAGTCCCGCCGCGGTCAGCGCGCGCAGCACGTCGTAGACGGCCTGGTGCGACACCGCACCCAGGTCCGCCCGCACGACACCGAGGATCGAGTCCGTGTCGGCGTGCGGATGGGCGTGCACCGCGGACAGCACTGCTATCCGCGGACTCGTCACGCGCAGTGACGCTTCACGCAGCATGCGCTGGAAGTCGGAGGCCGTGGGCACGAGAGCAAGTCTGGCTCATTTTCTGGAATCAATCAAGTTACTGAGCCGTTGTGTAGTCGATCGACTACACGCGGCGCCTCAATTGGCCCGGTCGGCCCGCACCCGGTGGACCTCGGGTGGCCTTGAGCTTGACTTCGACTTAAGTGGAGGTTGCACCCTGGAGGCAGACTCGATGAAGGGGTGCGACATGGCGTTCACCGATGCCGAACTCGACTACCTGGCCGGTCAGCGGCTCGGCAGGCTGGCTACCGCTCAGCCGGACGGAACGCTCCAGGTCAACCCGGTCGGGTTCACGTACAACACGACGACCGAGACGATCGACATCGGCGGCTACAACATGGCCGCCAGCCGGAAGTTCCGCAACCTGGCGGCCAACACCCGCGTGGCGTTCGTGGTCGACGACATCGCCTCGGTCAAGCCGTGGCGCGTCCGGTGCGTGGAGATCCGCGGGACCGCTGAGGCGATCACCGCGCCGTCCGACTCGGCGTCGACGATCGACGGCGCGATCATCCGGATCCACCCCGATCGGGTGATCAGCTTCGGCCTGGAGGCCCGCTCCTCTGCGTGACGAACTCCGGTTGCGCTGGGTTATCGGCTGCAGATGCAGCCCCGCGTCACTCCCGCGGCCGTGCTGGCGGTGCAGTACCGCACGCCGAGCGCGTCGTGCTCGTTCCACGGGTGCGGGCAGGAGGCGCAGAGGACCTGTTCCTCGGCTTCGACTTCGACGGACAGCGACTCAGACGTGTGCATGGGGGTACTCCGGTGAGCGGTGTTGGAACGAGAGGATGCGCGGGTTCTGGACCGTGCCGCCGCGGATCTCGATGGCACGCCGGATGATCTCGCTGGTGTCCCACGCGCCGGTGAGCACCGGGCGCAGGTGCGGGAGCAGGGCTTCGCTGATCTCCCAGGTCGCCGAGTTCCACAGGTAGGACGGGCTGTGGTCGACCCCGTAGTACAGAACGTGGTCGCCCACCACGAACGTCGGTTCGGTGAACGTGGTGGGCCGTGCCCACTCGAAGCCCATACCGGTGTCGCAGGAGACGTCGACGACGAGCGTTCCCGAGGCCAATGTGGACAGATCGTCGTCGATGAGGAACGTCAGCGGCGCGTCGGTGTCCTGCAGCACGCAGTTGACGATGACGTCGTGCTCGGCGAGGAACTCGGCGAGTGGGACGCGACCGTCCTCTGTGAACGCTTGACTGCGCCGCGGGTCGCCGTCGTCGTGGGTGAAGTGGACCATCCGCGCGGAGTGGATCGGCGAGCCGACCGCGGTGACGCCGCGGTTGGTGAGGATGTTGACCTCGTGCACGCCGTGCGCGTTGAGCGCCGTCACGGCACCTCGTGCGGTCGCGCCGAAGCCGATCACCGCGGCGCGCAGCCGCCGGCCGTAGTCGCCGGTGGATCCGCTGAGCTGCAAGGCGTGCAGCACCGAGCAGTAGCCGGCGAGCTCGTTGTTCTTGTGGAACACGTGCAGGCCGAACGAGCCGTCGGTGGTCCAGTGGTTCATCGCCTCGAACGCGATGAGGGTCAGCCGCTGTTCGATCGCCAGCTGGGTGACCTTCTCGTCCTGGACGCAGTGCGGCCAGCCCCACAGCACCTGACCCTCGCGCAGCTCCGCGACGTCCTCGGCCAGCGGCTTGGGCAGCAGGATGACGTCGCACTCGGCGATGAGCTCCGCACGCGAGCGCAACCCCGCGACGAGCGTCGCGAGGTGCTGGTCGGAGACGCCGAAGCGCTCCCCGTAACCGCGCTCGAGGTAGATGCGCGCACGGAGGTCCGCGTCGATCCGGTCGAGGTGCAGGGGGTGGATCGGCAGCCGGAGCTCGTTCTCCTTCCGCGACCGTCCGATGACTCCGAGGCTGAGCTGGTCCACGTTCGTCCTTCGGTTCGGGGTCAACGCCACTGGGGCGCGAAGTCCTCTTCGGCGTGCACGACCATCGACTCCAGCCGCGGGCCGCCGTAGGTGGTCGCCATCGCGACGTCGGCGGCGTCCCGGCCGCGGCCGATGACGACGCGACCCTTGCGCGGTGTGTTGTTGCGCGGGTCGAAGGTCCACCAGCGGTCACCCAGCCAGACCTCCATCCACGCGGCGAAGTCCATCGGCGCGCCGTCGGGTGGCACGTCGAGGTCCGGCAGGTAGCCGAAGACGTAGCGGGCGGGGATGTTGAGCGCGCGGCAGAACGAGATCGCCAGGTGCGCGAAGTCGCGGCACACCCCGATGCCCGACGCGTTGACGTCGGCCGAGGTGGACAGCGCGGTGGAGCCGCCGTAGCTGAACCTCAGGTAGTCGTGCACGTACTGGCAGATGTGCTGCACGCGGCGGTAACCGGGCGGGTGTGAGCCGAACCGCGACCACGCCTCGTCGCCGAGCACGTCGGACAGGCAGTAGCGGCTGGCCAGCGTGTAGAGCAGCACGTCGTCCGGGAGGTCGGCGGGCACGATCTCGGGTGCCTCGTCATCGACGTCCTCGGCGCGGTCGGGCACGTCGGCCATGGCGCTGTAGTGCATTGTGGACGGACCGGCCGGCAGCACCACGCGCGTGCACGGGTTGCCGTACAGGTCGAGGTAGTGCCGCATGGGCACGTCCGGCTCGAACACCAGCCGTTCACACGTCATCTCCAGGTGCTGGCCCTCGACGGGCCGCACCTGGAACACCGTCGCCGTCGGTACCTCCGCCAGGTAGGTGAAGGAGCAGCCGATGCGCAGCAGGCGTGTGGTCAACGCACCTGCTCCGGAATGTGGTCCAGCGAGCCCAGCACGTGCACGGCGAGCGCCCGCGCTTCCTTCTTGCCGAGCCCGGAGTGCGCGGTCACCGCTTCCTGGACCAGCTTGAGCCTGCGCTCGTACGAGGACACATAGGTCGATGTCGTCATGAGATTTACCTGCCCTGTTCGGGGATTCGGCCATCAGCGGTGAGCAGGTCGTCAATGGTCTCGGTGTTGTCGCGGCCCGAGGCGCGCATCATGGTCTGGTGTGCGGCCGACGGATCGGTGTCCGACGGCACGACGAGCAGCGTGAGGCGATGTCTGTTGCCTGCCACCAGGTCCACGGTGTGCGCGGGCCGTGAGATGAACCCGTCGAGCCGGGTCTGGCGGCCGTCGTCGGCCATGCGGCGGGGTGCGGAGTTCCACTCGGTGAGGTTGTAGCTCACCCGCATGACGTCCCCCAGCCGAACTGCCAGCACCGCTAGCAACGCGGGCAGCTCGGCAACGAGGTCCCGTGAACGTGGCCACCAGGCGCCATCAACATGCCCCGTGGTGGGCGCCTTCGGTCGCAGCCGCAATCGCAGCGAGTGCCGAGGCTGCTCGTTGGCCGTACTGGCCAGAGGGGCGATGGGAACGTTGGGGGCCGACGTCATGTCGGGACTCCCGTCCCCGGCCGGAGAAAAGGCCGGTTTAGGTTTGCCGAGTACGAAACAAGCGGGACCGCTCATTTGCGAGATGTTCTCGACAACCCGAACCCTACACGCATTCAGTCATGATCGGCCGGAATGCCGCCGGACACTTTCCGGACCGGCCGGTGCCGCTCGGTCGTTGAGGGGGATTTCAGGGAGAACGCCGCCAGCAGGTCCCGCCCGAGCTGCGCGGTGCGCGGCGTGCAGACCACGTCGTAGTAGCGCGCCACCAGCTGGCTGTGCGACACGAAGCCGTGCTGCCCTCGGGTGGCCGCGTAGCGGATGGCACCCGTGACCACCGCGAACGCCACGCCCGCGCCGAGGCCGATCGCGATCGGCGCCACGCCCGGCGTGGCGGACATCATGGTCAGCAGCAGGCCCACGAACAGGCCGATCCAGGCACCGGAGGCCGCCGACGTGCCCAGCACGCGTCCCCAGGTCAGCCTGGCGGACACCCGCTCGACGAGCGTCGGTTCGACGCCGACGATCGCGAGACCGCTCACCGGGAACTCGCTCTTCGCGAGGTGGTCGACGGCTTGCTGGGCCTGCAGATAGGTGTCGTAGGAGCCGATCGGCCAGCCGTCCGGCATCCCAGTTGGCAACGGGCCGTGTGCGACAGTCATCATCTTCCGTCCTTCCATGGCCGCAAAGCCCTCTTACTCTTTCTTACCCAAAAATGGGCTGGCGAATGCCGTACCGGAAATACGCACAGCTGATTCTCAGTTCCCCGACGGCTGGAAAGTCCCCAGGTGGAGCGCGTAGGGTGTCAGGCAAGTGCCCTGGACCCCGGCGTGAAGCTTCCGACCGAGGGGCATCCCCATGGCACATCCCGATCAGGTCCTCGCCGCGGCGCCCGCATCCACGTCAGCTCGCCCCGATCCGAAGCCGTTGATCCTGCCCGGCCGGACCATGCGCGACCAGATCCTGGTCAAGATCTTCGTGTTCATCCCGTTCGCCGCGCTGATCGCGGCGGTGCCGATCGCCTGGGGCTGGGGACTCGGCTGGACCGACATCGCGCTGGCCGCCGTCTTCTACGCGGTGTCCTGCCTCGGGGTGACGGTCGGCTACCACCGGCACTTCACCCACCGCGCGTTCAAGGCCAAGCGCGGCATGCGCATCGCACTCGCGGTGGCGGGCGGCCTCGCCGCACAGGGACCGGTGATCGACTGGGTCGCCGATCACCGCAGGCACCACGCGTTCTCCGACCGGGAGGGCGACCCGCACTCGCCGTGGCTGTTCGGCACCGGACCGGTGGCGCTGGCCAAGGGGTTCTGGCACGCCCACATGGGCTGGCTGTTCGAACGCGTCAGCACCAACAACGAGCGGTTCGCCCCGGACATGCTGGCCGACCGCGACCTGCGGATCATCGACCGGCTGTTCCCGCTGTGGGTGGTGCTGACCATCGGGCTGCCCACCCTGCTGGGCGGGCTGATCACCTGGTCCTGGTGGGGCGCGCTGACCGCGTTCTTCTGGGCGGGTCTCGTGCGGGTGTCGTTCCTGCACCACGTGACGTGGTCGATCAACTCGATCTGCCACATGATCGGCGACCGGCCGTTCGCCTCGCGTGACAAGGCCGCGAACTTCTGGCCGCTGGCGATCCTGTCGGCGGGGGAGTCCTGGCACAACTCGCACCACGCCGACCCGACGTGCGCGCGGCACGGCGTGCTGCGCGGTCAGATCGACATCTCCGCCAGGGTGATCTGGATCTTCGAGAAGCTCGGCTGGGTGTCCGACGTGCGCTGGACCGACCCGGAGCGCATGGCCCGAATCTTCACCGCGGGCGTTCCTCAGCGAAGAACGAGATGACAGCCGCTCACGCCGGCCCGAGTGTCCACAGTGGTCTGACCGAGGTCAGGCGGACTTCGGTTCCTCCGGCATGTCCGCCGGCTCGAGGAACAGGTCCACGTGCGTGGGCTTGTTGTCGTTGGGCGCGCTGGAGGTCGCGACCGGCTGGGTCGCGTCCGGGTGGCTGAACAGCCCGTCCACCGGGCGTGCGTTCGTGTCGTTCATGTTTTCCGACTTTCTCCGCGTCCGATGCGTGCACAGGGCTGGTGGTGCTGGAGCCGGAACGGCTGCACGGCGCGGGGGTGCGGGGCGCTCGTTCGAGTCGACCCCTGATGCTGCTGACGGTACACCTGTCCGGTGGTCGACACCGGTCAACCCCGCAGATGTCCGAAACGGCGCTGTCGTTCCACGAGGTGGAGGTGTCCGAGGTCACCACCTTCCGGAACCAGGGCACCAGGCAGTGCGTGGACGGCAGCTGCAAAGTACGGGCGGTCCAGCGAGAAATCGCCGGGCCGGGCCACTAGGTTCGGGGCATGAGCGAGAACCCGGACATCAAGCCGCGCAGCCGCGACGTCACCGACGGACTGGAGCGCACCGCCGCGCGCGGGATGCTGCGGGCCGTCGGCATGGGCGACGACGACTGGGTGAAGCCGCAGATCGGCGTCGCGTCGTCGTGGAACGAGATCACGCCGTGCAACCTGTCGCTGGACCGGCTCGCGAAGGCGAGCAAGGACGGGGTGCACGCGGCGGGCGGGTATCCGCTGGAGTTCGGCACGATCTCGGTGTCCGACGGCATCTCGATGGGGCACGAGGGCATGCACTTCTCGCTGGTGTCGCGGGAGGTGATCGCGGACAGCGTGGAGACGGTGATGCAGGCCGAGCGGCTGGACGGCTCGGTGCTGCTCGCGGGCTGCGACAAGTCGTTGCCGGGGATGCTGATGGCCGCGGCGCGGCTCGACCTGGCCAGCGTGTTCCTCTACGCGGGGTCGATCCTGCCCGGCCGGGTCACGCTGTCGGACGGCAGTGAGCGCGAGGTGACGATCATCGACGCGTTCGAGGCCGTCGGGGCGTGCTCGAGGGGGTTGATGAGCCGGGCGGACGTCGACCTGATCGAGCGGGCGATCTGTCCCGGTGAGGGCGCGTGCGGCGGCATGTACACCGCGAACACGATGGCCAGTGCGGCCGAGGCGCTCGGGATGTCGCTGCCCGGCAGCGCGGCCCCGCCCGCGACGGACCGGCGGCGTGACGGGTTCGCGCGGAAGTCCGGGCAGGCCGTGGTCGAGATGCTGCGCAAGGGGATCACCGCGCGGCAGGTCATGACGCGCGAGGCGTTCGAGAACGCGATCGCCGTCGTGATGGCGTTCGGCGGCTCGACGAACGCCGTGCTGCACCTGCTGGCCATCGCGCACGAGGCGGAGGTCGAGCTCAGTCTGGACGACTTCACCCGCATCGGCGCGAAGGTGCCGCACCTGGCGGACGTGAAGCCGTTCGGGCGGCACGTGATGACCGACGTCGACCGCATCGGTGGCGTGCCCGTGGTGATGAAAGCGTTGCTGGACGCGGGCTTGCTCCACGGCGACTGCCTGACCGTCACCGGGCGCACGATCGCGGAGAACCTCGCCGACATCGCGCCGCCTGACCTGGACGGCACGGTGCTGCGGGCCATGGAGAAGCCGATCCACCGCACCGGTGGCATCACGATCCTGCGCGGCTCGCTGGCTCCGGAGGGTGCGGTGGTGAAGTCCGCCGGGTTCGACTCGGACGTGTTCACCGGCACCGCCAGGGTGTTCGACCGCGAGCGCGCCGCGATGGACGCGCTGGAGGACGGCACGATCACCGCGGGCGACGTCGTGGTCATCCGCTACGAGGGGCCCAAGGGCGGGCCGGGGATGCGCGAGATGCTCGCCATCACCGCGGCGATCAAGGGTGCGGGACTGGGCAAGGACGTCCTGCTGCTCACCGACGGCCGGTTCTCCGGTGGCACCACGGGTTTGTGCGTCGGCCACGTCGCGCCGGAGGCGGCGGACGGCGGGCCCATCGCGTTCGTCCGCGACGGCGACCCGATCACGCTGAACGTCGCTTCCGGCACGCTGGACGTCGCGGTCGACGACGCCGAGATGGCGGCCCGTCGCGACGGCTGGGAACCGCTGCCGCCGCGCTACCCGCGCGGTGTGCTGGCCAAGTACGCCAAGCTCGTCGGCTCGGCTTCCGGTGGCGCCGTCTGCGGCTAACGGGGGAGCACGGCCAGAGCGGTCTCGGCGATCTCGTGCAGTGAGGTCTTCCCGGCCTTGCCGAGCGCCTCGATGCCGCGCAGGACGGCCAGCAGCAGGCCGGCGAGCGCGCGCGGGTCGGCGTCCGGCGCGATGTCGCCGTGCCGCTGTGCCTGCGTCACGCACCTGGTGAGCAGGTCCTCCAGTTCCTCGAACGCCCGCCGCGCGCGGGTCGTCACGTCGGCGTCCTGGCCGGCCAGTTCGGTGGTGCCCTTGGCGAGCAGGCACCCGCGGAGGTCGCTGCCCGCGGCCACCGCGACGACGTGTGCCCGCAGCCGCTCGAAAGCCGTGGAATCGGGGCCTTCCAACGACTTGCGCACCTGGTCCACCACCTCGGTGCAGTAGCCGTCGAACACCCGCACGAACAGCTGGTGCTTGTCGCCGAACGCGCCGTAGAGGCTGCCCTTGCCGAGTCCGGTGGCCGCGAGGACGTCGTCCACGCTCGTGCCCGCGTAGCCGGTCGACCAGAACTGGTCGCGCACCGCGCGGAGAACCGTCACCTCGTCGAACTTCCTCGGCCTCGCCATGCCATCAGCATAGTTGACGAAACGGTCCAGAACTGCCTAGGTTATGGACCAATCCGTCCATAACAGTGGGAGTCGCCATGCAGGGCAAAGTCGCCGTCGTGACCGGTGGGAGCACCGGCATCGGCCGGGCCATCGCGGCCCGGTTCGTCGCCGAAGGTGCGCGCGTCGTCATCACCGGCCGCCGCAAGCCCGAGCTGGACGCCGCCGTCGAGGCCATCGGGCGTGGCGTGCGGGGCGTGCACGCCGACTCGTCCGATCTCGGCGACCTGGACGCGCTCTACCGGAGCGTTCAGGAAGAAGAAGGCCGGATCGACGTGCTCGTCGCGAACGCGGGCGGCGGCGTCGCGAACGTGCTCGGTTCCATCACGGAGGAGGAGTTCGACTCGACGTTCGGCACCAACGTCAAGGGCGTGCTGTTCACCGTGCAGAAGGCGTTGCCGCTGCTCGCGGACGGGGCGTCGGTGATCCTCACCGGCTCGACCACCTCGATCAAGGCCGAGGCGGGCATCAGCGTCTACGCGGCGAGCAAGGCGGCGGTGCGCAACCTCGCGCGCGGCTGGGTGCTCGATCTCAAGGGGCGCGACGTGCGCGTCAACGTGCTCAGCCCCGGACCGACCGACACCCCCGGCATGCGCGGACTCGCGGAGCCGGGGCAGGAGCAGGCGCTCGTCGACGCGTTCGCGGCGCGGGTGCCGCTGGGCCGCGTCGCCGATCCCGCCGAGATCGCCGGTGCCGCGGTGTTTCTCGCGTCGAACGACTCGGGCTTCGTCAACGGTGTCGAACTGTTCGTCGACGGCGGCTTCGCGCAGGTCTGACGATCACCCTGGAGTGACGGCGCCGGCGATCACCGCGGTCACGACCTTGCCGACGGCGTCCGGTGCGACGGCCTCCCCGCCGGCGAACAGCATGTGGGCGGCGCCGATCAGCGTCGGCGCGAGGGTGGTGATGTCGGCGTCCGCCTTCAGGCGGCCGAGCTCGCGTTCGGCGGTGAGGTAGCCGGCGATCGCGCCTGCCGCCTCGGCCAGCAAAGGGACGCCCTTCGACCCGGTCTGGCGGAGGCGGGCGCGCAGGTCGTCGCGGAAGATCACGAGGCTGACGATGGCCACGGCGACCGACTCGAACAGCGCCGTCAGGGCATCGGTGAGGTTGCCCGCGACGGTGCCGGTGCCCGCGGCCGCCCGCAGGGTCTCGGCCCGCGCGTCGAACCGGGCGATGCGGTCCTGCACGAGCTCGGCGAGGAACGCGTCGAAGTCCGCGAAGTGCCGGTGCAGCACGCCCTTGGCGCAGCCCGCCTCCGCGGTGACCGCGCGGCTGGTCAGCGCGCTCGGGCCGGAGCGGACCAGGATGCGCTCGGCGGCGTCGAACAGCTGCTCGCGCACGTCGCGAATGGCCACCCCTGTCGGCACTGAACCAGCCTTCCTGTTGACGAGTGGGCATGTGCCCACTCATAGTGGGCGCATGCCCACAGTACCGTCCGAGCCCCACGACCTGCGGGCCGCTGCCGAGTCGTTCGGCGCGGATCCCGAGCGCTACGACCGGTCCCGTCCCCGCTACCCGGCCGCGATGGTCGACGCGATCATCGCGGTCAGCCCCGGACGCGACGTGCTCGACGTCGGGGTCGGCACCGGCATCGCCGCGCGGCAGTTCCAGGCCGCCGGGTGCCGGGTGCTCGGTGTCGACCCCGACGCGCGGATGGCCGAGTTCGCCCGCCGCGGCGGGATCGACGTCGAGGTGGCCGCGTTCGAGACGTGGCAGACGACGCGCGTGTTCGACCTCGTCGTGTCCGGGCAGGCCTGGCACTGGGTCGACCCCGTCGCCGGTGCGGCCAAGGCGGCCGAGGTGCTGCGGCCCGGCGGCCAGATCGCCTTGTTCTGGAACGTCTTCCAGCTGCCGCCCGACCTGGTGGACGCGTGCGCCGAGGTCCACCGCCGGGTGATGCCCGGTCCGCTGGCCGAGATGGCGACCAGGCCCGCGCTCGACGGGTACTCGATGTTGTGCGACCGGGCCGCCGACGGGCTTCGGGGTGCGTTCGACGAGCCCGAGCGGTGGCGCTTCGAGTGGACCTGCGAGTACACGAAGGACGAATGGCTGGACGTGCTGCCCACGCAGGGTGGCTACTCGCAGCTGCCGCCCGCGCGGCTCGCCGAGCTGCTGGCCGGGCTCGGGGACGCGGTCGGGGACGGCTTCACCGCCGAGTACACGACCGTGCTGGTCACCGCGGAGCGTCGTGCGGGCTGAGCTGCGGCACGTCTACTGGATCGGCGGCGGCAGCGGCGGGGGCAAGTCGACCGTCGCCCGGCAGCTCGCCGCGCGGCACGGGCTGCGCGTGTACTCGACCGACCACGCGATGGCCGACCACGCGCGCCGCAGCACACCGGGGGACGCGCCGTTCCTGAACGAGTTCATGGCCATGGACATGGACGAGCGGTGGGTGCGGCGGTCGCCGGAGGTCATGCTCGAGACGTTCCACTGGTTCCGCGGCGAGTGCTTCGGCCTGATCGTCGACGACCTGCTGCGGCTGCCCGCCGGAACCCGCGTGGTCGTCGAGGGCTTCAGGTTGTTGCCGCACCTGGTGAAACCGCTGCTCGCCGAGCCGCGCAACGCGGTGTGGCTGTTGCCGACGCCCGAGTTCCGGGTGGCCGCGTTCGACCGGCGCGGCTGGCACATCCCCGGCAGGACGAGCGATCCCGCACGGGCACGGGACAACCTGCTCGAACGCGACCGGATGTTCACCGATCGGCTGGCTGAGGAGACCGCGCGCCTCGGACTGCCCGCCATCGAGGTGGAGCTGGGCGAAGAGGAGCTCGCCGAGCGGGTGGCGCGAGCGTTCGGGCTGTGAGGCCTGTTGAGAGCGGTCGTTTCGATCATGGCGGACCGGGTGCCAAGAATTTTTGTGCAGAATGTCGAAAGCGCTGTGCCCTCGTTCGACGCGGAAGCAACGGCTGATCACAGGCGTCCGGAGTGGCCGGACCCCAGCCAGGTACCACTAGGAGCGGCAATGCGGTTTCTGCTGATGCACCGGCTCGACGAGCGCCTCCCCGAGGCGTGGAACCCGAGCCAGGAGTTCATCGAGAAGATGGGCGCCTTCATCCAGGACTCGATCGACAAGGGCATCCTGATCACCGGCGAAGGTGTCCACCCGTCCGAGAAGGGGGCGAAGGTGCGCAAGGCCCGCGGCAGCGGGATCACCTCGACGGACGGGCCGTTCACCGAGGCCAAGGAGGTCATCGGCGGCTTCGCGTTGATCAACGCCGAGGACAAGGCCGCGGCCGTCGAGTTCGCCAAACTGTACGCCGAGCTGTTCGACGAGATCGAGGTCGAGGTGCGCCAGGTCGTCGAGTTCGAGGACCTGCCCTCCTGACACCGGACGGGGGTCGGTCCGCCCAGCGGACCGGCCTGGTTCCGCTGGGCGGACCAACCGCGGTGAATATGAGGATTCTTCGCTAACGAAGTGCTGGGGTGTGGCGACCCCCAGTACGGACAAGATCAATGCGAAGGAGCTTCCATGCGTTTCCCCGTCGCCACGGCAGCGGTCGCCCTGGTGCTCGCCACCCTCCCCGTCACGGCGCAGGCCGCGCCCTCCGGTTGCGTGTGGACACCCACCGCTTTGCCCATGCACGACGGCATCAAGCGCGAGCGGGTCGTCGGGATGTCCCCGGACGGGTCCGTCGCGGTCGGTGACGGCACCGAGGACGGCACGTTGGAGACCCGGCTCCGCGGCCTGCTGTGGTTCGGGTCCACCCTGGTGGAGATGCCGAACGGTGGCTGGGGCGACACCGTCGACAACGGACCGAACGACGTGAACAACTCCGGCGTCGTGGCCGGCTACACCTACGACAACGACAACGGCCTGTCACGGCCGTACCGGTACCGCGACGGTCACTACGAGTGGCTCCCGGTGCCCGCCGGGCTCGACGGCATCGCGACCGACATCAACGAGGCCGGTGACATCGCGGGCTGGCTGCTCGACAGCAGGGGCGTCACGTCGACGATCCTGTGGCGCGCCGGGCAGCCCTCCGTGATCATCGGCGCGGGCCAGCCGATCGGTCTCGACGACGCGGGTCGCGTCGTCACGGACCAGGGGCTGATCTGGTCCCCCGACGGTTCGACGCGCACCATCAAGCAGCGTCGTGACGCCAAGCCGCGGAAGTACGCGAACGGCCGCGTCATCGGGCAGACCCGTGCCGGCCGTGAAGAGCTCGTCGAGTGGAACCTCGACGGCGTCGTCACGCGCGTCCTGCCGGGCGGCCGCCTCGCGGAGGGGATCAACGGGAGCGGCGTGGTCGCGGGCTCGTACCAGGAGCCGGGCGGGAAGTCGGGCTGGGCGATCTGGAGCGGTGGCTCGGTGCAGTTCATCGACGGCTACGCGGGCGGGATCACCGAGAACGGCATCGCGTTCGGCGAGAACGTGATCGCGGGCGTGTCCCGTGCGGTGGTCTTCCACTGCCGCTGACCGGCCGAACCCTTGCCGGGGGACCAACCCCGGCAAGGGTTTTCCCTTGTTGTGACCGAGGGGAGCCCGCTGACAGCCTCGGTTCAGCAGTTCTTCGGAACCGTTGAGACGAGGGGAAAAATGAGGATCAACCGCCGTGCGGTCGTGGCGTCCGTGTGCGCCGCCGCCCTGTCACCGCTGATGCTGGCCACGTCGGCCACCGCCGAACCGTCCACTTCGGACGACGTGTCGGCTGCCGCGAGGCCCGCGTTCGAGATGCCGTTCCCGTGCAACCAGGCGTGGCGCGCGGGCACCCGCACCAACCACGACCCGCAGCTGGCCATCGACTTCAACGTCGGCGGCGGCGACGCGGACCGCTACAAGCCGGTCAACGCGAGCTGGGCGGGCACGGCGACGGTCTACCACCGGACGGGCCACGGCTACGGCACGTACGTCGTGATCAACCACGGTGGTGGCTGGACGACGCTGTACGCGCACCTCGAGGACGCCGCGGTGCGCACCGGCCAGCGGGTCGTGCGCGGGCAGCGCATCGGTCGGGTCGGCAAGAGCGGCCAGCAGCCCACCTCGCACCTGCACTACGAGCAGCGGCAGAACGGCAACGACGTGCGGGCGATCTTCCACGGCCAGCCCGTCTACTACTTCGGCGAGCGCACGCTGACCAGTCGCAACTGCTGAGGGAGGGTCAGCGGGCCGTCGAGGAAGCGGGTGATCGCGCTGACGCGGTCACCCGTGACGGTGAGGACGAGCAACCCGGCGGGGTTGCCGTCGATCCGGCACGCGAAGGCGGGCTGGGTGTTGGCGCGGGTGGGCGTGAGCACGAGGGGGCGCTCCCCGCGCCATGCCGTGCTGACGCGCAGGAACTCCGCGATCGCCGCCGGGCCGACGTACTCGTGCGGCGCGGGCGGCATGGCGAGCCACGCGTCGTCGGTGAGCAGCGCGACCACGCCGTCGACGTCGCCCGCGGTGAACGACTCGGCGAACCGCCGGGTCACCTCCTCCTCGGCAGGCGAGCTGCGCCGGGGTTCCCTCGGTGAGCCGAGCGTGGCGCGGGCGCGCTGCAGCATGCCCTTCACCGCGGTCTCGCCGGTGTCCAGCATCGCGGCGACCTCGGTGGCGGAGAAGCCGAGCACGTCGCGCAGCACCAGCGTCGCGGTCTGGCGCGGTGGCAGGTGTTGCAGCGCGACGACGAACGCCAGCTCGACCGCCTCACGTGCGTGGTAGCGGGCCTCAGGACCTGGCTCGCTGTCGGCGACGTCGAGCAGCGCGTCCGGGTAGGGCTGCAGCCAGGTCACCTCGCCGCGCCGGGTCGGCTCGGGCGGCGTGAACGGCGGCACCGGCTCGGGCGGCCTGCGCCGCCGGGCGTTCAGGCACTGGTTGGTCGCGATGCGGTACAGCCACGTGCGCAGCGACGACCGGCCCTCGAACCCCTCGAGCCCGCGCCAGGCGGCGACCATCGTCTCCTGCAACGCGTCCTCGGCGTCGGTCAGCGACCCGAGCATCCGGTAGCAGTGCAGCAGCAGCTCGCGGCGGTACGGCTCGAGGTCGACCAAGACCGTCCTCCTCCGACCGTTCCGTTTCGCGGGCCCGCGGTGTCAGAACAAGCATGACTGACCGAACCGCACTCGTCACCGCACTGGCCTACCACCGCGCGTGGACCGGCCACGACTTCGAGCTGGCCATGACCTACGTCGCGCCGGACATCGTCGTCGACGCGCCGGCCGGACGGCTGGAGGGCGCGCAGGCGTTCCGCGCCTTCATGGGTCCCTTCGAGCGGATGCTCACCGCGTCCGAGCTGGTCGCCGCGTTCGGCGACGAGGAGACCGCGGTGCTGATGTACCGCACGGAGACCGTCGTGGTCCCGGACGCGCCGGGCGCCGAGCACCTCACCATCCACAACGGACTGATCACCCGCATGCGGATCGTGTTCGACCGGCTTCCGTTCGAAGCGGCCAGGAAGGCGTGAGCACCGTCTTAATTGGACTTCCCGGTGGAGATCTCCGGCCACAGCATGGCCGCGGAACCCCAGGTGAAGCCGCCGCCGAACGCGGTCAGCAGCACCTTGTCGCCCGCGTTGATCTCGTTGCGGTCCACGGCATCCGAGAGCGCGAGCGGGATCGACGCGGCGCCGGTGTTGCCGACCCTGCTGATGTTGCTGACGACCCGGTCGTTCGGAATGGACAGCTTGGTGCCGACGGCGTTGAGGATCCGGGCGTTCGCCTGGTGCGCCACGACGCGGTCGACCTCGTCGGTCGTCCAGCCGACGTTCTTCAGCACCGCGAGCGCCGACTCGGACATCCGGCTCACCGCGTGCTGGTAGACGTCGCGGCCGACCATCTGGAAGTGCTTGTCCTCCGGCGCGTACCGGCTGGGTTCCGCGCGGTCACGCGCACCGCCGGCGGGCACGATGATCAGGTCGTGGCCTTCGCCGTCGCTGCCGAGGTCGAACGCGAGGACGCTGCCCGGTTCACCGCGCTTGCCCGCGCGCAGCACCATCGCGCCCGCGCCGTCGCCGAACACGACGCCCGCGCTGCGGTCGTCCGGTGCGAGCAGCGTCGAGTACACGTCGGCGGCGACGAGCAGAATGCGACTGGCCAGCCCGGCGGCGATCATGCCGGACGCGGTGGCGAGCGCGTAGACGAAACCGCTGCACACAGCCGAAACGTCGAACGCGGCCACGGTGCCGAGCCCGAGCTTGGAGGCCAGCACCGGTGCCATCGCGGGCATCGGGTGGTCCGGCGTGGACGTCGCCACCAGGACCATGTCCACTTGCGACGTGCCGGCCGACTTCAGTGCGCCTTCAGCCGCCTCGAGTGCGAGGTCGCCGGTGGAGGTGCCCTCGTCGACCCAGTGCCGGGTACCGATTCCGGTCCGGCGGCGCACCCAGGCGTCGTCGGTCTCCCAGTGCGCGGGCAGCTCGTCGTTCGCGACCACTCTCGGTGGCACGCACCCGGCGAGTCCTTGCAGCACAGGGACAGGACTGGATTCGGACAAGTTGACGTCGATCAACGCGGGGCCTCTTTCTCAAGTTTCTCTCGAGGAGAAGGGGCCCTGGAACCGTACCGCGTGACACCGAATCAAGACGCGAAGGAAACTACTAGTCCATGCCGTGACGGCACATCGTCGGCAGAGTTCACCTGTTTGTGCAGTAGGAAATTCCCCACATCTCGGCGGAATTTCCGTTGAAGTTCGCGCTACTCCTGAGTAGCTCCCCACATGGCATCAGCCCTAGTACGTGAACGCGGTCGCGAACGCGATGAGCTCCTCCGCGGTGAGCGGGGGAACCGGCATGTCCGGCGGATCGCCGTCGCGCACGTTGGTGATCACCTGGATGTAGGTCCCGTCCGGCCGCTGCGCGGTCAGCGTGCTGCTCAGCGTGATCGCCGGTGGCCGCGCGTTGACCTGGGTGGTCGCGACGGTGCCGTCCGGCAGGGTGTGCCGCACGCAGTTCTTGTCGCCGTCCTGGCAGGGACCGAAGACCTGGCCGTGGTAGTGCCCCAGCGGCGTTCCCGGCGGGTTCTTGAGCACCCACACCTGGATCGTCGCCTGGCCCTGAGCGTTCTTGAGCAACGCCCCCGCGGTGTAGTTCTTCTCCTTGGGCCCCTGCGAGCCGCTGAACACGAGCGCCACCGGGCCGTGCTGGGGATTCGGCTCGACGGTGTACTGGGACGGGATGAGGTGCGCGGTCGCGAACTGCTCGTCCAGCTTCCTGGAGCGGTCGTCGGGTCCGGGGGCCGGTGGCTGTGCCGGCGTCGACGAGGCGGAGCTGCTGGTGGCCGGTGGTGGCGGCTGGCTCGGTGCGACGGTGCTCATGACCGCCGCCATCGCGCCGACGATCGCGACCGTGCCGAGTCCGGCCGCCGCGGTGCTGCGGCGCGCTTTGGTGCGGGCCTTGGCGATGGCGATCACCGCGGTGACGTCGACCGGCCGCGGCTCGACCTCGTCGGCCAGCTGCTGCAGGCCGTGCGTCAGGTGCTGAGGGTCCATCACGGGGTCGACTCCTCGGTGGCGGCGAGCGGGGTCATGGCTGCGCGGAGCGCGGCGAGGCCGCGGGCGGTCTGGCTCTTCACGGTTCCCTCCGAGCACCGCAGGATCTCGGCGGTCTCGGTGACCGAGTACTGCGACCAGTAGCGCAGCACCACCGCGGCGCGCTGGCGCGGAGGTATCCGCGCGAGCGCCGTCCTGAGCATCTCCTTGTGGTGCAACCGATCGACGCCGTCGGCCGGGTCCGCGCCCACCTCGGGACGGTCCGGCACGCACCCGTCCCGCGTCTCCGAGCGGCGCCACGGTCTGCGCACCTCGTTCAGCCAGCACCTGAGCAGCACCTTGCGCGCGTACGGCTCGACCGACTCGCGGTCCTCGACCTTCGGCCACGCCTGGTACAGCCTGACCAGGCACGTCTGCACGAGGTCGTGCGCCAGGTGCTGATCCCCGCACAGCAGGTAGGCCAACCTGGTCAGCGGCTGGGTCGAGTGGTCCGCGAAGGCGCGGAAGCGCTCGTCGTCGCTTCTGCTCGGCAGGCTCATGCCCATCACACACATCCCCCTCCGAGATGGTTGCACGACTAAGATCGAGGGCCTGGGGAAGGAGCGTGGTGGACCGACACGTGCGCGATGTGGACGACGTGATGAGGCTGCTCGACGACCTGTTCGCGAGGGCCGATCGCTGGACGGACGGCGAGGGATCGTCCTGGTGGGACGGTTTCTACGCGGACCGCTCCCGCGAGGTGCCGTTCTTCGTCGCGAAGCCGGACGAGAACCTCGTCTCGTACCTCGACCGGGGGCTGGTCGAGCCCGGCCGCGCGCTCGACATCGGGTGCGGACCGGGTCGCAACGCACTGCACCTGGCCGCCGCCGGCTTCACCGTCGACGCGGTCGACCTGTCGCTCGCGGCGATCGACTGGGCGCGTGAGCGAGCCGGTGACGCCGTCCGGTTCCTCTGCGGTGACGTGTTCACGCTCGACCTCGACGGCCCGTACGACCTGGTCTACGACTCCGGCTGCTTCCACCACCTGCCGCCGCACCGGCGCATCAGCTACCTCGCGCTGCTCGACCGCGTGCTCGCGCCCGGCGGCCACTTCGGCCTCGCCTGCTTCGCATCCGGTGAGATGGGCTCCGAACGCCCGGACGCGGACTTCTACCGCGCACCCAGCCTCGACGGCGGCCTCGCGTACACGGCCGAGTCGCTGCGCTGGATCTTCGCGCACCTCGACGAGCTGGAGCTGCGCCGCATGCGCGACGAGCCCGCCGAGTCGGACCGCTTCGGCGAACCGTTCCTCTGGACGGCGTTGTTCCGCAGGAGCCTCCCATGACCCCCGACGGTTTCTTCCGCATCGTCGACACGCTCGTGGACGTCGAGCGCTCGGAAGGGCGCGACTACTCGTCGTTCAGCGTGCGCGGCAAGCGTTTCGGCTACTACTGGCCGCGCACCCGCACCGTCGGGCTGAAGCAGACGCTGTCCGAGCAGCAGGCGCTGGTGTCCGAACGCCCGCAGGTGTTCGAGGAGCAGTTCACCGCGGGCGGCTTCGGCTGGGTGGTCGTCTACCTCGACGGCATCGACGCGGACGAGCTCGGCGAGCTGGTCTTCGAGGCGTGGCGGCTGTCCGCTCCCGAGTCCCTGCTCGCCGAGGTGCCCGACCGGGGTCAGTGAGTCGCGAACACGTCCGTCTTGCTGTTCGCGTCACCGGGCACGAGGTTCGTCGCGTCGGACGTGAACGCGACGACCCGCCCGTCCGCGCTGATCGCCGCTTCGTTCGCCCACGAGTTCGCCTGCGCACCGGACGCGGCCACGCTCACGCGGGTGAGCGCGCCGGTGCCCAGGTCCTTGACGAACACGTCGATCTGCCCGTTCGTGTCGCCCGGCACGAGGTTCGTCGCGGCCGAGTCGAACACGACCCGGTTCGCGCCGACCGACGGCGTGCGGGAGCCGCCGTCGCCGTTGGTGACCCTGGTGCGTTCGCCGGTCGTCAGGTCCACGACGTGCACGTCGCCCTTGCTGGAGAAGGCGACTTTCGTGCCGTCCGCGCTGATGGACGGTTGTTCCGCCGCGGTCGCGATCCGGGTGAGCGCGCCGGTGCTCATGTCCTTCACGAACACCTCTCGCCGCGCATTTTGGAACGTGACGCGACGACCGTCCGCGCTGATGGGGTAGATGGCGTTGTGCGGATGGTGCCACTGACTGCCGTCGGAATTGGTGGTGACGAGCGAAATTTCGCCGGTGTCCAGATTCTTGACGAATCCGTCCGCGTTGTTGTTGGTGTCACCGGGTACCAGGTCGGGGGAGTAGGACGTGAAGCTGACGTGCCTGCCGTCCGCGCTGATCCTCGGGAAGTCGCCGACGTTGTCGACCTGCGCGCCGGACGCGGTGACGTTCGCCCGCACGACCGCGCCGGTGACGAGGTCCTTCACGAACACGTCGAGCACGTCGTTCGTGTCGCCGGGCACGAGGTTCGTCGCGACCGACGCGAACGCGACGTAGCGGCCGTCCGCGCTGATGGTGGGCATTTCGGAGGCCTCGTCGGCCTCCTCGCCGTTCGCTGCCGTGCTGACCCTGGTGATCGTTCCCTTCACGCGGTCGGTGACGAACACGTCGTACTCGCCGTTGTAGTCGTCCGGAACGAGGTTCCCGGCTCTGGACTCGAAGGCGACGTACCTGCCGTCACCGCTGACGGACGGTTGGCGCGAATGGCCGTCACTCGCCTTGCTGACCACTGCTATTTCGTCAGCTGCGGCACTCACCGGAACAGCGAAAAGGGCCATCAGGGCTAATGCCGCCAACAACCTGGCCACGATTCCACCTCTCGTTGGATAGGCCCATCCTGGAAGTGCTCTTCGGTCGCGGTCAACGAGGATCACTCGTATTACGCAGCCGTATAGAGTTCGTGGAGCATTCGTCATCCGCCTTACAGCCCCAAGATTTCCGATGTCCGAAAGGAATGGTCGTGGACGTTCGAGTCGTGATCACGGGAGCGGGCAGGGGCTTCGGCCGCGTGCTGGCGATCGCGCTGGCCTCACTCGGCGCGGAGGTCGTGGTCGCCGCGCGCAACCTCGTCGCCGCCGAACGCACCCGCGACGAGATCATCGCGTTGGGGCACCACCGGGTCCACGCCGTGCAGTGCGACCTCTCCGACCCGGCGTCGATCCGGCGGTGCGCCGAGCAGGTGTCCGACGAGCTCGGCTACGTCGACGTGCTGGTCAACAACGCCGCGGGCTGGCTCGAGGGTCACGACGTCTGGGACGCCGACGACACCGAGATCATGCGCACGATCACGTCCGGCGTCGGCGGCACCGTGCTGATGACCAAGCACTTCCTGCCGCTGCTGAAGCGTTCGAGCAGGCCGGACGTCGTCACGCTGGTCTCGAGCGCGGCGACACCCCGCAGCGACGGCGTGCCCGAGGCGCACCCCGCGTTCTACGCGGCCAAGCACGGGCAGGCCGGGTTCGTCGAGGTCATGTCGCAGCGGCTGCGGAAGGCCGGGATCCGGATGATCTCCCTGTACCCGCCGGAGTTCGAGGACGCCGACCCCGCCGCGCCGCGGACGTCGGACGGCAAGTTGACCGCGCAGTCCGTGGTGGACTGCGTGGTGTTCGCGGTGGGGCAGCCGAGGGACTGCTTCATCCGCGCATTTCACTTCGAATCGGCTTAACCTGTGGGCATGGGCGAACGACCTCCGCTCCAGCCGATGCACCGCGCGATCGTCGTGGTCGACGTCGAAGGTTTCGGCCGTCGCACGAATCCGGATCAGGTGCGGCTGCGCGATTTCCTGTTCACGGCGGTGGCGGAGTCGCTGCGCGGTGCGGGGGTCTCCCGCGACCAGTACGACGTCCTCGACCGCGGTGACGGCGTCCTGGTGCTGGCCGCTCCCGAGGTCCCCAAGAACCGGTTGCCGGTCGAGTTCGTCCGCACGCTGAACGCACAGCTGAACGAGTACAACATCGGGCGCGCGGGCCGGGTGCGGGTGCGCATCGCCCTCCACGCCGGTGAGGTCGTGCGGGACGAGCGCGGCTTCGTCGGCGACGCACTGGTCACGGCCACGCGGCTGGCGGACTCCGCCGTGGTGCGGTCGGCGCTCCAGCTCACGGACGCCGATGTGGTCGTCGCGGTCACCGAGCCGATGTTCCGCGGCGTCATCGAGCCCGGACCACCGGGTATCGACCCGGAGAGCTTCCGCCCCGTCGTCGTCGAGGCGAAGGAAACTCACATCCGGGGCTGGATCCACGTTCCCGGTGTCACCGGGCCGCCACCCGAGGAGCCGCCAGGTGCGCAGTGGCGGTCCGACGACCTGCACCACCGCGCGATCTTCCTGGTGGACATCGAGGATTCCGGATCCCGGCCGGACGAGATCAAAGGCAGGCTCAGGGCCGCACTGCGGCGCATGGTGCTGAGCTCGATCGACGCCGCGGGGATCGAACCGGACCAGTACGAGCCGCCCACCGACGAGGGTGACGGCCTGCGGGTGCTGTTCCTGCCGCAGGTGCCCAAGAACCGGTTGGTGAGCCCGTTCATGACGGCACTCACCCGCGAGCTGTTCACCTACAACGAATCCGCGCCCGCGGGCGAGCACATGAGGCTGCGCACCGTGCTGGACGCGGGCGAGCTGCGCCGCGACAGCTACGACTACTTCGGCAGCGCACTCGACGACGCGTACGGGCTGGCGGACTCCGACGAGCTGCGCTTCTTCCTCAAGCGCACGGACTGGCCGCTGGGGCTGATGGTCTCCGAGGAGATCTACGACGGCGTGGTGCGCCACGGGTACGGAGACATCGACCCCGGCAGCTACGAGCCGTTCACCGTCCGGCTCAAGCACCGGGACGTGGACGCGTGGTGCCATGAGCCGGGTCGGCCGCCGCGAGACCGCTGAGGTCTGAGCGTTATCCGCGTTACGGAAACCGAGCCGGCTGCGTCATCCGCCGCTGCGGCGCAGGCCCTCGCAGAGGTCCGGTCACGCCCGAACGAACGGTGAGCCGGGCTACCCATCAATGGAGTATGTCCCGATCCTGTCGACCGCTGACAGGATCGAAATCCGCCGCCTTCCGACAACGTTGTCAGAGGAGAAGGCATGCTCCGAGCGGTACTCGTTCTCGCCCTCGCGGCGAGCGCGGTCACCGTGCCGGTCACTCCGGCCGGCGCCGCGGACTGTCCCTGGGTCGGCTCGACCGCACCGGTCGAGACCAGGGTCAACGCCGTGCTGAAAGCCATGACGGTCGACGAGGAGCTCGCCGTCGTGCACGGCGTGGCGGGCGCGAGTCCTTATGCCGGAATGATTCCCGCGATTCCGCGCGTGTGCGTGCCGTCGTTCCTGTTGCACGACGGGCCGAACGGCGTCGGCGGCTCGTTGCCCGGCGTCACGCAGTTGCCCGCGCCGGTGGGTGCGGCGGCGACGTGGAACACCGGCCTGGTCCGGCAGTACGGCGAGGTCGAAGGCGCTGAGCAGAAGGCGAAGGGCGTGACCGTCGCGCTCGCGCCGATGGTCAACATCGTGCGCGACCCCAGGGCGGGCCGGAACTTCGAGACCTACAGCGAGGACCCGTTCCTGACCGGGCGGATGGGCGTCGCGAACATCAAGGGCATCCAGAGCGAGGGCGTGCTGGCGCAGGTCAAGCACCTCGCGGTCTACAACCAGGAGAGCAACCGGTTCTCGCCGACCGACAACGCTGTCGTCAGCGAGCGGACCATGCAGGAGATGTACCTGCCGCAGTTCGAAGCGGCCATCCGCGAGGCGAAGGCCTCGTCGGTGATGTGCTCGTACAACTGGGTCAACGGCGTCAACGCGTGCGAGAACTCGTACCTGCTCACGAAGGTGCTGCGCGAGCAGTGGAAGTTCGACGGGTTCGTGACGTCGGACTGGGGCGGCACGAAGTCGACCGTCGCCGCGGCCAACGGCGGGCTCGACATGGAGATGCCGACCGGCAAGTACTTCGGTGACGCCCTCAAGACCGCGCTGGCCAACGGTCAGGTCAGCAAGACGAGGCTCGACCGGATGGTCGGCAACGTCCTGCGGCCGTTGTTCCGCTTCGGCCTCTTCGAGCGGCCGATCACGGGCGACCCGAACGCACCCGCCGCGAAGCCCGAGCACGCGGCCGTCGCGTGGAAGGTCGCGGACGAGAGCGCGGTGCTGCTGAAGAACAAGGGCAACGTGCTGCCGCTGTCCGCCGGTCAGAAGATCGCGGTCATCGGACGCGGTGCGCACGACGAGGTCAAGACGACCGGTGGACTCGGCAACCCGGTGGCGACGCCGCCCGGCGTGACCACCCCGCTGCGCGCCATCGAGCAGCGCGCCGGCGGCGAGGTGACCTACGTGCCCGGTCCCGCCGCGAGCCTGCCCACCGTGCCCGCGGACCGGTTCGAAGGCCTGACCGGGCGGTTCTACGCCGGCGTCGACCTCGCCGGGCCGCCGCTGCTCACCAGGGCGGACCAGACCGTCGACTTCGACTGGCCGAGCGGCAAGCCCGCCGAGGGCGTGCCCGCGACCGGCTGGTCCGCGTCGTGGACCGGCACGATCACGCCGCGCAAGACCGGCCCGCACACGTTCGCGATCACCAGCGACGACGGCTCACGGCTCTTCGTCGATGGCGAGGAGGTCATCGACAACTGGAAGGACCAGGCGCCGACCACGCAGGTCGGCACGGTCGAGCTGACCGCGGGCAAGCCGGTGAACGTCGAGGTGCGGTACTACCAGCGCGGCGGCGGCGCCCGGATGCAGCTCGGCTGGGAGGAGCCGGGTTCCTCGCGGTACGACGAGGCCGTCGCGGCGGCCAAGGCGGCGGACGTGGCGGTGGTGTTCGCGGACCTGATCAGCTGGGAGGGCTACGACCTCACCGGCATCGACCTGCCGCGCGGCCAGAACGACCTGATCTCGGCGGTGGCCGCGGCGAACCCGCGCACGGTCGTGGTGCTGCAGACCGGCAGCGCGGTGACGATGCCGTGGGTCGGCTCGGTCAGCTCGGTGCTGGAGGCGTGGTTCCCCGGCCAGGCGATCGGTGAGTCGATGGCCTCGTTGCTGTTCGGCGACACCAGCCCGTCCGGCAAGCTGCCCGTGACGTTCCCGAAGTCGCTCGCGGACGTCCCGGCGAGCACGCCCGCACGGTTCCCCGGCGCGAACGGCGAGGTGCGCTACGACGAGGAGCTGGGCGTCGGCTACCGCTGGTACGACCGGGAGGGCATCGAGCCGCTCTTCCCGTTCGGACACGGGTTGTCCTACACCAGTTTCGGGCTGGAGGGGCTGACCGTGTCGCGCGGCGACGCGCCGGTGACGGTCACGGCCAGGGTGACCAACACCGGGCAGCGGGCCGGGTCCGAGGTCGTGCAGGCCTACGTCTCGTTCCCGTCGGCCGCCGGTGAACCGCCGCGTCAGCTCAAGGCGTTCGCCAAGGTGGAGCTGAAGCCCGGTGAGTCCAAGCGGGTCCGGCTCACGCTGGACGAGCGGGCGTTCTCGATCTGGGACACCGCGAAGCACGCGTGGGCGAAGCAGCCGGGGCGCCACCAGATCTCGGTCGGCACGTCGTCGCGCGACCTGCCGCTGAAGGGGTACGTCACGATCCCTCGATGACCTGCTCCCCGGAGTAGCATCGGGAGCTTGTACCGGACGATCCCGCAGCTGTTGCTCGACTCCGCCGGGCGTGATCCCGGCGGAGTCTGGCTGCGGTCCGCAGAGGACAGTTGGACGTTCGGCGAGGCCGTCGGACACGCCGCGGGCGCTGCGCATGCGTTGCGCGAGAACGGGGTGCGGCGCGGCGACCTGGTGCTGCTGACGATGCGGAACACGCCGGCGCACCTCTTCGCCTGGCTCGGTGCCGTGTCGCTCGGTGCGATCGCGGTGACCGTCGACCCGCGCAGCACCGCGCTGGAGCTCGACGGGCTCGTGGCGCAGACCCGGCCGCGTCTGGTGATCACCGAACCCTCGTTGACGGTCGCCGCCGAGTTGCCGATGGACGCGCGGCCGGACGACGTCGCGGTGCTCATCCCGACCTCCGGCACGACCGGCCGGTCCAAGCTCGTGATGCAGACGCACCGCGCCTACACGCTGGCGGGTGAGGGTTTCCCGCACTGGATGGAGCTGACGCGTGACGACCGGCTGATGACGTCGCTGCCGTTGTTCCACGTCAACGCGCCCGCCTACTCGGTGATGGGCTCGCTCGCGTGCGGAGCGGGCCTGGTGCTGCTGCCCCGGTTCTCGGCGAGCGGGTTCCTCGACGCCGCGCGGCAGCACGGCGCGACCGAGTTCAACGCGATCGGCGCGATGCTGGAAATGCTGATGCGCCAACCGGAACGCGCTGACGACGCGGACAACCCGTTGCGGCTGTGCTACACCGGGCCCGCGCCTGCCCAGGAGCGCCAGGAGGAGATCGAGCGGCGGTTCGGGCTGCGGATCGTGTGCGGCTACGGGATGTCCGAGACGACGTACGGCCTGATCTGGCCGCGCGGCACCCGGCCGTTCGGCACGCTCGGCGCGCCGCGCCAGCACCCGGTGCTCGGCACGATCAACGAGGCCAGAGTGCGCGACGGCGAGCTGCAGCTCCGCAACCCAGCCGTCACACCGGGGTACTGGGACATGCCGGACGAGACGGCTCGCGCGATCGTCGACGGGTGGCTGCACACCGGCGACCTGGTGACGCCCAACGCGGACGGCACGTACACCTTCGTCGCGCGGGCCAAGGAAGTGCTGCGCAGACGCGGCGAGAACCTGTCGCCGCTGGAGGTCGAGGAGACGCTGACCGCGCACCCCTCGGTGCTGGAGTGCGCGGTCGTGGGCGTGCCGTCGGAGCTGTCCGAGGACGAGGTGAAGGCGTTCGTGGTGCCGGCGTCGGGTGTCGTGCCCGACTTCGGCGAGCTGCGGGCGTGGTGCGCGGAACGGTTGTCCGCGTTCAAGGTGCCGAGGTACTGGCAGCTGATCGGCGACCTGCCGAGGACGCCGACGTCCAGGGTGGCCAAACACCTGCTGCCGCAAGGACATCCGGACGGCGAGCACGACGCGGAGGAGAACCGGTGAGCGAGTACCGAACGTCCATCGGCTCGGCGGACGAGACCAGCATCCGGCTGCTCGGCCACGACCTCGCCGACGACATGATGGGGAAGGTCGGCTTCGGTGAGCTGGCGTTCTGGCTCGTGGCCGGTCGCCGGCCGGAGCCCGGTGAGCTGCGGCTGTTCGAGGCCGTGCTGGTGGCGCTGGCCGACCACGGGTTCACGCCGACCGTCATCGCGGCCCGGCTGACGCTGACCGGTGCGCCCGAGTCGTTGCAGGGCGCGCTGGCCGCCGGGCTGCTCGGCGGCGGCTCGCGGTTCCTCGGCGTCACCGAGGACTGCGGCCGGTTCCTGGCCGACGCACTGGCCGCTCGACAGGGTGAGTCGGACGACGAACTGGCGCTCGAGGCGGTGCGGGCCGTGCACAGCGCGGGGGAGCGGGTGCCTGGGCTGGGGCATCCGCTGCACAAGAACGGCGACCCGCGCACGCCGGTGATCTTCCGCATCGCCGAGGAGGAAGGCGTGCTGGGGCCGCACCTCCGGCTGTTCGACGCGGTGGGGCGGGTGCACCCCGAGGTGCTCGGGAAGACGTTGCCGCTCAACGGGGCGGGCGTGTGCGGTGCCGCGCTGGCCGACCTCGGCTTCCCCGTCGGCATCCTGCGCGGGTTCGCGCTGCTCGCCCGTGCCGCGGGCCTGCTGGGTCACCTGGCGGAGGAACTGCGGAACCCGGCCGGTCCGGCCATCTACGACCAGGTCAGAGCTCGTGAGTGATTAGGAGGCCTATGGCGCTCCTGATCACTCACGAGCTGTTAGATCCGGTAGAACAGGTTGAGGAAGCGGTCCGCCACGGCCGCGTCGCCGCGCACGGTGCCCGCGTTGCACCGGCCGAACGCGGTCAGCACCAGGCTGCCCGCGTCGAAGTCGATGACCGCGGGCAGGTCGTCGACGGCGCCCTGCGCGTACCTCATGCCGTCGGCGTCCACGTTGATCCGGTAGCCGGCGGCGTTGCGGCCGCTGACCGTGATGCCCAGCTCGAACGGCGAGCGGTCCACATCGGACCGCACGGTCGACTGCCACAGCAGGAACATCAGCGGTGCCAGCAGATCGGCCACGTCACCGGACAGGCCGTGCGCCCGGCCGGAGCCCTGACGGATGTCCCACGAGTGCACCCCGTAGTCCATCAGCTGGCCCGCCGCGTAGAACCACGCGGGCACCGGGCCCATGTAGAAGTGCGTGACGACGAAGTTCTCCCACTCGTCGTCGCTCAAAGAGTCCAATGTGGACATCATGCGGTCGAAGTCCGCGCGGATGCGGTCCATCATCTCGTGCTGGGAGAGGTTGCGGAACGCCAGCGCCTGCTCGTTCGCGCGGGCACCCATGCCCGCCGTGCCGTACGCCTCCCGCGCCTCGCCCCTGCGTGCGGCGTCGAACGCCTCGAAGTAGCCCTCGGTGGTGTCGACGATGTGCCCGATGACGTCCGCGGTCGACCACCCCGCGCAGGCCGTCGGTGCCTTCCACGCCTCGGTCGGCTCCGCGAGGTCGAACATCCGGTTCGCTTCCTCGCGCACCACCCGGAGGATGGTGCCCTTGCCGTCGGCGGAAGTCGGGTCCCATTCGCTCATGCCTCCCACCTCCTTCGGTGAGGGTTCAATTATCTGCTTGACGCGCCTCGACCGCAGACCTACTTTCGCGAACCATGACGCCGTACGAGGAGCTCGACGGGGTGCTGACGCGCCTCGCCCGCGAGGCCCGCGAGATCCTCGGCGACACTTACGTCGGCACGTACGTGCAGGGCTCGTTCGCGCTGGGCGCCGGCGACCTGCACAGCGACTGCGACTTCATCATCGCCACCACGGTTCTGCCGTCCGGCGCGGCGGAGGCCGGGCTCCGTGAGTTGCACGACGAGATCCCGACGCGCGAAGGCTTGTGGACCAAGGAGATGGAAGGTTCGTACGCGGACGTCGCGTCGCTCAGGACCGTCGACGGCATGGGCGTGCCGTGGCTGTTCTGCGACCACGGGCTGCGCGAGCTGATCTGGGACACCCACTGCAACACCCCGCACGCCCGCTGGATCCTGCGCAACAGGGGCATCGTCGTCGACGGGCCGCCTATCGCGAGCCTCGTCGACGAGGTGCCGCCCGAGGTGCTGCGGGACGAGATGCGCGCGGCGCTGCCGACCGTCATCGACGACATCCGCGCGTGGGCGTCGTTCGACGTCGCGTGGACGCAGCGGTACGCGGTGTCGGCGGTCTGCCGCGCGCTCTACACGATCAAGACAGCGGAGGTCGAGTCCAAGCGCGGCGCGCTGGCGTGGGCGCTGGACCACCTCGACCCGAAGTGGCGCCCGCTCATCGCGCAGGCGATGGCCGACCGCGACCTCGGCTGGGATCCCGACCAGCCGCCGCGGCCGGGCAGTCTCGACGAAACCTTCGAGTTCGCCGCGTCAGTCGGCCAGGTCCGCTGAGATCTCCAGCAGCCACAGCGCGACCTCGGCGGTGTCGTCGAAGTGGTTGATGGGCGGTTTGTCCGGTGACCACGAGCCGTCGGCCGCCTGGGTGGCCATCAGGTTGTCCGCGATGGCGGTGGCCAGCTCGGCGTAGCGCCGTTCGCCGGTGGTCCTGGCGAGCACGGCCGCGCCCCACGCCACCTTGTGCGCCTGCAGCGAGGTCACCAGGTTGTCGCCGCAGGCGAACGCGTACTCGGCGTAGCCCTTCGCCGCGGCCAGCGCGTCCGGCGCGCCGGTCACCTGGTGCAGCTTCGCGAGGAACGCCATCGGGTAGCCGAGCATGAAGTACGCCTGGTCCGGCACGTCCGGGCGCACGACGTGCAGCAGGCTGGTGTCCTCCAGCAGGCCGCGGACCCGGAACTCGGGGCCGGTCTGCTGGCCGAGCAACGCGCTGAGCCAGCGTCCGGCGTCCCGCGCGGTCGTCACGTCACCGAGCTGGAGCGCGACGCAGCCGAGGTGCGCGGTGGTCAGCGCGTCCGGGATGCCGAGCCGGTTCGCGCAGCAGCCGCCCGCGGGCGCCTCGTAGGTCAGCAGGTGCCGGTACGCCCGGCGGGCCAGCACGAACGCGCCGCGCCGGTGCGCGGCCAGCGCGATCCAGCCGTTCGGGTAGCACCAGAACTCCTGGAAGTTCTCGTTGTGGCTCTTGATCCCCGGCTCGGTGACGAAGTCGCCGTCGTCGGTGCCGAACCGGGACTCGATGAAGTCGAGCCGCCGTTGCGCCTCACGCGGGTACCCGGCCAGGCAGAACAGCGCGGGCGCCTTGTAGTGCGCCGCGACGTCCTCCGGCGGGGTGTGGTCCAGCAGCCACTCGACGGCTCGGTGGGCTGCCTTCTCGTACAGCGTGGTCACAGGCGGGTCTCCAGTGGGCAGGGGGTGGCTCGCCGAGAAGGATCCCTTACTTCAACTGGTCCATCAATCAGGCGTTCGGGACCGGCGCAGTTCAGCATGTGGTGACGGTGTGGTGATCGTTTCTACGGTTGGTGTCCATGGCACCAACCGAAGACGGGATTCCGCTGCTGGGCACCGGGGATGGCGACGTGGCGCTCATCCTCCGGCGCGTCGCCGAGGCCCGTGAGCTCACAGATCCCGATGAGCGCGCGGTGCGGCTCTACTTCCTCGGCCGCGGACTTCTCGACTGCGGTGAGGACGTGTGCGGCGACCTCGAGTGCCACGAGGACGGGTGCGACGCGTGCCACGCCTCGGTCGCGGCGATCGAGGTGCTCGGTGAGGCGATGCGGCTCGGCAGCTCGCACGCCGCGTACGACCTGGGTGGCGTGTTCATCAGGGATGCCGGGTCGCCGGAGGAGCTGGCCGCGGGCATCGCGCTCGTGCAGCGGGCCGCCGAGGCCGGGCTGGACGACGCGAAGTGCTTGCTGGCCAAGGTGACGAGAGTGAACGTGAGGGGATACGAGTGACCAAGTTGATCAGGGTCGGCTTCTTCAGCGAGATGCCGCACGGCGACCCGTCGGACCCGAGCCTGGCCGATTCGACCGGCCGTGAGCCGAGCAGGTACGAGGAGGAGCTGGCGGCCTACCTCGAGGCGGGCCACGTCTACATCGCGACGCCGGGGTTCGGCAAGGACGTGCTGAACGGCGGCGCGCGCATCCCGTCGCCGCACTACATGACCGACGGCAAGCACGTGTGGCCGGGTGACGTGGCGCACTACGTCCGGACCTACCACGTGCGGCTGCCGCAGGAGTTCGTGGACGACGTCGCCGCGGCCGGGTTCACGGTGCCCGCCGACGTGGACGTCACGCAGCTGAAGCTCTGACGTCCCCCTATCGGGAGCGGTCATTCACGCTTACGGCTCTCGATCTCCGCGCGCGCCGCGCTCGAAGATCGGGAGCCGTGAACCCCTTCGTGATGCCGGACTTCTTCATGCCCTTCGAGGCACGCCTGAACCCCCACCTGGACGGGTGCCGGGAACGGGTGCCGGTGTGGGCGGAGGCGATGGGGCTGCTCGACCCCTCGCACGAGGCGGCATCCGACCAGCGGTGGAGCCGGGCTGCTTTTGAGAGGGCCGACTTCCCGCTGTTCACCGCGTACGCGCATCCGGACGCGTCCGCGGCCGAGCTGGACCTGGTGTGCTGCTGGTACGTGCTGATGTGGTTCGTCGACGACCAGCTCCAGGCCGCGTACGAACTCGACCCGTGGTCACTGCGGCGGGGTGTCGACCGGTTCATGAGCTTCATGCCCGTGCTGCCGAGCCCCGTTCCCGTCCCGGAGAACGCGGCCGAGCGCGCCGCTCTCGACCTGTGGGCGAAGACCGCGCCCGCGATGACCCCGGTCTGGCGCGAGCGGTACACGCGGGCGTTCCGCAAGTTCGGCGAGGGCCACCGCTGGTTCGACCTCGCGGTGCGCGGCGAACCCGACCTGTTCGACTTCGTCGAGCTCCGCCGCGAGGTCGGCGGCGGCATGATGATGACCTGCCTGCTCGAGCACGACGCGGGCGTGGAGATCCCGCCCGCCGTCTACGACTCGCGCCCGTTCAAGGCGCTGCTGGACACCTTCCGCGACGCCATCGACCTCCAGAACGACATCGTGTCCTACGCGCGTGAAGTCTCGCTGGGCGAAGGCGAGTTCAACGGCGTGACCGTCTTCCAACGCGCACAGGGATGTTCGCTCCAGGCCGCCGTCGACGTCATCGACGACGTCATCACCGGCCGGGTCCGCACGATGTGCGCCGCCGCGGACCGCGACCTGCCGACCGTGCTGGACGAGAGCGACCTGGACGCCCGCACCTGCCGTCGCGTCGTCGACTACGTGCGCGCCTGCCAGACGATGCTCGCCGGGTCGTACGCGTGGGCGTTGCAGAGCAAGCGGTACACGGCTGCCTCGGTGACCGTGCCGACCGGCCCGCGCGGCCTCGGCACGTCGGCCGCTCGACTGGCGGCGAGCTGGTGAGTCAGGCGGCCAGGTCCTGCGGGCTGAGCTCGCGCAGGAACCAGTCGAACAGCGCGTGTTCCAGGCCGCGCAGCCGGATTCGTGCCGGGAAGCCGGGTGCGGCCCACCGCGCGGGCGCGATGCCCACGCACTCGGTGACCCTCGGCGGGAGCACGTGCCGCACGGCAGGGAGGATCGCGGCGCCCAGCACGCCGGGCAGCATGTTCTGGTAGCTGCCGATCAGGGTGCGGGTCAGTGCCTTGCCCTCGTCGGACGGGGCGATGTGCCGCTCCTGCATCAGTTCGCACAGGCGCGTGGCCTCAGCGAAGTCCTCGGGCAGCACTTCGTCCGGCAGGCCGAGCATGGAGCCGACCACGCACCACAGGTGCAGGTAGTCCTCGGTGTCGCGCTCGGTCGGGTGGACGCCCAGGCGTGGCAGCAGGTGCAGCACGTACGCCGAGAACAGCATCAGTGCGCCTAGCAGGTCCTCCTGGCAGAGCGGCACTCCGTCGGTCTCGGTGTTCCAGTGTCCACTGTGGAGGACTGCTCGGCGGACTCTCGCGTGGGTGTGCCGCACCTGTGCGACCGCGGTTACGTCAGGGCGTGGTTGTACGGCCGCCAGTACGAACGCCGCCGTCGCGTGCACGCGTTGCAGCGGTGCGTCGAGGCCGCCCGACGCTGCCAGCAGACGGGCGCCGCGTGGGATCGCGTAGCACGTGATCAGTGAGCCCAGGGAGAGCGTCATTCCTATGTGCAGGCGGTTGTCGGCGAAGAAGTTGGCGGCGTGGGTGGTGCGGTCCAGGTTGGCCCACGGTGGGAGTGCGACGGTTACTGGGCCGTCGTCCGCAGCGGGATCTCCCTGGTGGCGCAGGGAATCCAGCATCTCTGGTGTGTAGGCGGGCACGCGGTGAGTTCAGCATTGGTGATGGTGGACGAAAGTCGCGTTTCTCATTTGAGACGGGTGAGGGGGCTGCCGGGTCCCGTCGGGGTTGGGTCCTGTGCCTACTGCCCGTTGGGGCTTGGCCTCTGCCGGTCCCGTCGGAGCTGGGGTTCCTTGCTTGGCTGCCGGTTGTCGTCGGGGCTCGGGTCTTTGCCTGGCTGCCGGTTGTCGTCGGGGCTGGGTTCTTTGCCTGGCCGCCGGTTTCGCCGGGGCTGGGGTCTGATGGTTGCTGCGGCTTTGGTGTTTCGGTGTCGGTGGTTGGGTCGCGCCTTCGGCGCAGCGATTGGGCCTTGACAGTG
>NZ_VOBR01000024.1 GCF_007845675.1 Lentzea tibetensis
ACCGAGCGCACTGCCGCCCTTGCTCCCTGGCTCGAGTACTACAACACTCGACGCCGCCACAGCGCGCTCGGAGGCTGCCCGCCCATCAGCCGACTGTCACCAACCTGATGGCCAGATACACCTAGGGCGCGACGGCCGCCCATTCGAGGGAGATTTCCCCGAGCCGCCACCGCCGCCGGTCGTCGACGACGGGCCAGCCGCGCGAAGCGAGCAGCCGGACCGACTCCACCCACCGGGCCCGAGGCCCGAACGGTGCGAACGGCGCCGCGGTGGCCCAGCAGGCGTCCAGCTCGGCGAGCAACGAGTGCACGCGCTCACCCGGCACGTTGCGGTGGATCAACGTCTTCGGCAACCGCTCGGCGAGATCGCCGGGCACGTCGAGATCAGCGGGCAGGCAGGCGAGGGTGAACGTCTGCGGCCCGTCAACCGAGAGCGTCACCCAGCAGCACCGCCGCCCGATCTCGTCGCACGTGCCCTCGACCAGCAACCCACCTGGCGCGAGCCGGGACACCATCGTGTCCCACGCCTCGAAGGCCTGCTCCTCGGTGTACTGCCGCAGCACGTTGAACGCCCGCAACAACACCGGCCGCGCGCCTGCCAGCTCGAAGCCGCCGCGCCGGAAGTCGAGCAGCGGCGGGTCGGCGACGGCCTTGCCCGCGTCGACGCGGTCCTGGTCGATCTCCAGCCCCAGCACGCGCACGGACGGCAGCACGGCGCGCAGCCGCGCGGCCATCTCGACGGTGGTGATCGGCGACGAGCCGTAGCCGAGGTCGACGACGAGCGGATCGGGGAACGAACCGAGGAACCCAGCCAGCGTGCCCGCCATCCAGCGGTCGACGCGGCGCAGCCGGTTCGGGTTGGTCGTGCCGCGCGTGGGCAGCCCGAGCGCCCGCGCCCGGCCGGCGGCTAGGCGCGGTTTGCGAGCCATTCCGACGTGAACTCGCTCTCCTTGTCGAGCAGCACGATCACCTGCTCGGCGATGACCTTCTCCAGCTTGCCGCCCATCAGCGGGATGCTGACCTTGACCTGGCCGTCCAGCACGAGCTTGCTGCCGGAGCCGTTGGCGACGAGCGAGAACGTGCCGTCCAGCCGTCCGGGCACGCCGTTGAGCGTGACCTCGACGGTGCCGGTGTGCCCGGCCTCGGTCCACGACTCGACGCGCTGGATCACCAGGTCGCCGCCGAGCAGGCTCTTCGCCATCGACGGCAGGTGCTCCGCGGGCACGCCCTGCTTGAGCTGGTAGGAAGTCTTGCCTCCGCCGCTCGAGTACGTCACGAGCTCGGCGTTGTTGCCGCCGATGGCGGCCAGACGGTCCCGCAGGTACGTCTCGTCGACCATCGCGCCGAAGACCAATTCGGCCGAATGGGGCGACGTGGTGTGGTGCTCGATGCGGCGTGCCATGTCGCGGAGGCTACCGTTGACGGTCGTGACCACCACGCAGTCCGTGCCTCTCGGCGAGCGCACCACGCTCCGGCTCGGTGGACCGGCCGCGCGGTTCGTCCACGCCACCACCGCAGCTGAGCTGGTCGAAGCCGTGCGAACAGCCGACGCCTCCACCGAACCCGTGCTGCTGCTCGGCGGCGGCTCGAACCTGGTGGTGGCCGACAGAGGTTTCGACGGCACCGTCGTCCACGTGGCGACGAAGGGCTGGCGCGCGGACCCGCTGGGTGGCGGCATCGTGCAGTTCACCGTCGAGGCGGGCGAGGACTGGGACGGCGTCGTCGCCGAAGCCGTCGCGCAGGGCCTGGGTGGCCTGGAGTGCCTGTCCGGCATCCCCGGACTGGTCGGCGCGACCCCGGTGCAGAACGTCGGCGCGTACGGCGTCGAGATCGCCCAGGTGCTCACGTCCGTCGACCTGCTCGACCGGCGCAGCGGCAAGGTGCACCAGGTGCCCGCCGCGAAGCTCGGACTCGCCTACCGCACCAGCGTTCTGAAGGGCACCGACCAGGCGGTCGTGCTGCGCACCAGGTTCGCGCTGACGGCCGGTGGGATGTCCGCCCCGATCCGCTACGCCGAGCTGGCCCGCACGCTGGGCGTCGACCAGGGCGAGCGGGTGCCCGCGGACGCGGCCCGCAAGGCCGTGCTGGAACTGCGGCGCGGCAAGGGGATGGTGCTCGACTCCGCGGACCACGACACGTGGAGCGCCGGCTCGTTCTTCACGAACCCGATCATCGACGACGCGACGTTCACCGGCGTGCTCATCCGGATCGCCCAGGTGCTCGGCTCGGACGTCGACGTGCCGACCTACCCGGCCGGTCAGGGACACCGCAAGCTCTCCGCCGCGTGGCTCATCGAGCGCGCCGGCTTCCGCAAGGGGCACGTGGGACCTGGCGGGCGAGTGGCGCTGTCGAGCAAGCACACCCTGGCTTTGACGAATCGCGGTGGCGCGACGACAGAGGACCTGCTCGACCTCGCCCGCGAGGTCCGTGACGGGGTACGTGCGGCGTTCGGTGTCGAGCTGCACCCCGAGCCGGTGTTCATCGGCTGTTCACTCTGAACGGCCGAACGGGTGACTCCATGTGACCAATTGCCTACGAACCGTGTTTCATGGTGGTAGAAGGATGTCACGGAGGTCGCCATGGCCTACCTCGATGAGCACGAGCGGGCCGTAATCAGGCCGATCAAGCGCATGGTCGAGGACGAGTTCCTGTCCCGGCCCGGCGTGATCGGTGTCGACATCGGCGAGAAGTTCACCGGTGGCCGTCCGACGGGACGGGCGGCGATCGTCGTCTACGTGTGCGCGAAGGGCTCCCACCACCCGCAGCAGATCCCCGCCTCGGTCGAGGGGATCCCGACTGACATCGTCGCCGAGAGCATCGTGCTGCACCGCGCGCTGCTGTCGCCGGACGAGCACCAACCTGTTGTCGCGGAGCGGCACGCGGTGCTGCGCGGGGGCATCAGCATCGGCCCGTCGCGCGCGGTGCGCGTGGTGCCGCCGGACGTCTCGGTGCCCGGCGACTACGTCATCGTCGGCACGCTGGGCGCGCTCGTCGTGTCGCGCACCGAGAAGCTGGTGATGGGGCTGACCAACTTCCACGTCGGCTGCGTCGACGACGCGTGGATGGTCGGCGACCGGATGGTCCACCCGTCCAGAGTGGACGGTGGTGTGCAGAACCTCGACGACGTCGGCGAGCTGAACCGCGCCGCGCTGTCGGGGTCGGTCAACGCGGCTGCCGTGCTTCTCGACCCACAGCGCCCCTGCCGGGCCGAGATTCTCGACATCGGTGCGGTCACCGGAAGTGCTCCCGCTCCCGTGGGCACCCCGGTGCGCAAACGCGGCCGCACCACCGCGTTGACGCACGGCGTCGTCGTGTCCGGCGACGCGACGATCGCCGTCGACTTCGGCGACGGCATCGGCGTGCGCAAGCTGCGCGACCAGCTGCGGATCGAGTCGTGCGCGGGCCGCTTCGGCGACCACGGCGACTCGGGCTCGGTGCTGGTGGACGTGGAGAACCGGGTGGTGGGCCTCTACTGCGCGGGCACCGCGTCCGGGTCGACGGGGTTCGCGAACCCCATCGACCGCGTGCTGGACCAGCTCGACGTGGACGTGCTCACTCCCGATGTGCCCGAGTCGCGGAAGCCTGAGCCCGCGGCTTGAGCACGATCGAGTCGAGGTTGACGTGTGCGGGCCGGGTGACCGCGAACGCGATCACGTCCGCCACGTCGTCCGCGGTGAGCGGCTGGATGCCCTCGTAGACCTTGGCCGCGCGCTCGGCGTCGCCGTCGAAGCGGTTGACCGAGAAGTCCGTCTCGACCATGCCCGGCAGGATCTCGGTGACCCGCACCGGCTTGCCCAGCAGCTCACCCCGCAGCGTGCGGTGCAGCGCGCTCTGCGCGTGCTTGGCGGACGTGTAGCCGGAGCCGTTGTCGTAGGCCTCGAACGCGGCGATGGACGTCACCGTGACGACGTGCCCGTCACCGGAGGCGATCAGCTTCGGCAGCAGCGCCTTGGTGACCTTGAGCGTGCCGAGGACGTTCGTCTCCCACATCCACCGCCACTCCTCCTCGTCGCCGTCCGCGACGGTCGAGAGGCCGCGAGCGCCGCCCGCGTTGTTGACGAGGACGTTCGCGGCCGGGATCTCGTCGGCGAACGCGGTCACCGACGCGGTGTCCGTGACGTCCAACTCGATCGCGGTCCCGTCGATCTCCTTCGCGATAACGTTGAGGCGGTCCAGTCGGCGTGCCCCCAGCACGACGTGGAACCCCTTGGCGGCGAGATGCCGCGCGGTGGCTTCGCCGATGCCCGCGCTTGCTCCGGTCACAACTGCGACAGGTCGATTCACATCGTCGATCGTAGGCTTTGTTGATGTGTGACCGACGTCACTCGCACCGGGGCGGTGGTCTGGACGTCCTCTTAGTTGGAGGTCTAACCGTGAAACGAACCCTGGGTGCACTGCTCGTCGGGCTGGTCCTGCTGACCGGCTGCGCGAGTGTGGAGTCCGGCACCCCGAAGGTGGACAGCACGCTACCCACCGCGAAGGTCACCACGGAGCCCGCGGACGGCGCGAAGGACGTCGCCGTGACCGCGCCCGTGCAGGTGACCGTCACGGACGGCACGATCGAGTCCGTCGCGTTGAAGTCGCCGGAGGGCAAGGACGTCGCGGGCAAGGTCACCGAGGACAAGAAGGGCTGGACCTCGACCGAGCCGCTCGGCTTCGGCAAGACCTACACCTACTCCGGCAAGGTCACCGGTACCGACGGCAAGTCCGTCGAGATCAAGGGCTCGTTCGGCACGCTGGCGCCTGGTTCGCAGACCCGCGCGACGCTGTTCCCGAGCGACGACCAGACCGTCGGCATCGCCGTCCCGATCATGGTCAAGTTCGAGGCGCCGGTGCAGGACAAGGCGACCGTCGAGAAGGCGCTGAAGGTCACCAACTCGGCGAACGTCGAGGGCACCTGGGCCTGGCTGACCGACCAGGAGGTGCACTTCCGGCCGGAGAAGTACTGGCCGGCGAACACCAAGGTCAAGGTCGAGGCGAAGCTCTACGGCGTCAACTACGGCGGCGGTGCGTTCGGCAAGGCCGACGTGACCAGCGACTTCACCATCGGCCGCAGCCAGATCGTGAAGATCGACAACCCGACCCACCGGCTCGTCGTGATCCGCGACGGCAAGGAGGCCGCGTCCTACCCGGCGTCGTTCGGCAAGGACGCCGACCCGGAGCTGACCACGCCGAACGGCACGTTCGTCGTGATGGCGAAGAACGACACCTTCAGCTTCGACAACCCGCGCTACGGCTACACCAACGTCGTCAAGAAGTGGGCCGTGCGGTTCTCCAACCACGGCGAGTTCATCCACGAGAACAACGACAACGCCGGCAACATCGGCAGCAACAACACCTCGCACGGGTGCGCCAACCTGCTGGAAGCCGATGCCAAGGCGTACTACGACTCGGCGATGATCGGCGACCCGGTCGAGGTCACCGGCTCCATCACCACGCTGCCCGCCCAGTTCGACTGGTACGACTGGCAGATCCCGTGGGCCCAGTGGAAGTCGAAGTCCGCGGTCAAGTAGCCCAACTTCGCGAAGATCCCCTTCGGCCGGCGCGGCCGGAGGGGATCTTTCTGCGTCATGGGTTGGTACACGAGTGGTCCCGACGGGCTCCGGTACAGGTCGGGTGACGTCTTCGCGGTGGCGGCGGCGAGCGGGCTCGGCACGTTGTGGGTGACGCCGTGGGTCGGTGCGGTGGACGCCGACGGCGAGCCGGTCGAGATCGAGGGCCTCATGCTGCTCGGCGACGTCCAGCAGGGCGTCGAACGAGCGGGACTGCCGTGGGAGCGCGTGGAGCTCGACGGTGACCGGATGCGAGTGCCGTTGGACGTCGACGTGGCTGACCTGCTGGACGAGCTGTCCTACCAGCTCTCCTCGTACTCCAGGTCGGTGCGCCGGGTGCTGGCTGACGCCGTCCGGCGACCGCTCGAAGTCGCGGAGCTGTCCGTGCGGATCGAGGCCGAGTGGGGTGTCCCGCCGGAGGGGTACCCGGACCTCGAGGCGTGGCTCGACGAGCCGTCCGAGCAGGACCGGCCGCGTGATCTGGCGGCCGCGGGACTGGCGCACGCCCTGCGATCCGGCGAGGAGCTCTTGTTGCACATGCCGAGCGACGTGCTGGAGGTCGTGGCCTGGAACCGCGACGAGGACGACGACTAGGGAATGTGCGCACGTGCGCACTCGTTGATCCGAGAGTGCAGCTGACACACGTGACGTCGGCCGGTGGGGGACAGCTGGCCGTCCGTGAGGCAGGCCCGACAGAAGCCCCGCCGGTGGTGCTGATCCACGGCTGGGCCCAGTCGGGCGCCGTCTGGGATCTCCCGGACTTCCACACCTACGCCGTCGACCTGCGCGGACACGGCCTGTCCGACGACTTCGGCGACTACCGCGACTCCGCGCAGTGGGCGGCTGATCTGAAGGCCGTCCTCGACCACACCGGCCCGGCCACGGTCGTCGGCTGGTCGTACGGCGGCCTGGTCATCACCGACTACCTGCGCGTTCACGGCACCCGGAACATCACGGGCCTGGTCCTCGTCGGCGCCATCACCGAGATCGGCCGCGACCGTCCGGGTGGCGCGACCGGGCCGGTCATGCGGGCCGCGCTGCCCGCCGCCATCGAGGACGACGACGCGATGCGCGAGTTCCAGGCGAAGCTCGCGCCCCACCTGCCAGTTGAGACGGTCGGACAGCTCACAGCGACCGCGCTGAAAGTTCCACCTAGAGTTCGAGGCGAGCTGTTCCGCAGGGACGTGAACAGCGCCGACGTGCTCGCCGCCGTCGACGTGCCGACGCTCGTCGTCCACGGCAAGTCGGACGAGGTGGTCGCGCCTTCCGCCGCCGACTACGCGCTGGCCAACATCCCCGGAGCCCAGGTGAGCTGGTACGACGACACCGCGCACGCGCCGTTCCTCGAACGGCCCGCGGAGTTCGCGCGCGACCTCGCGAGGATCGCCCGGTGAAGCGCGTCGCGGTGCTGAGCGTCCACACGTCGCCGCTCGAGCAGCCCGGCACTGGCGACGCGGGCGGCATGAACGTCTACATCGTGCAGACGGCCACGCGCATGGCGCAGCGGGGCGTCGAGGTCGAGATCTTCACCAGGGCCACGTCGTCCGACCTGCCGCCGGTCGCCGAGCTGGCGCCGGGCGTGCACGTGCGGCACGTCGTCGCCGGGCCGTTCGAGGGCCTCGGCAAGGAGGAGCTGCCCGGCCAGCTCTGCGCGTTCACCGCGGGCGTCTTGCGCGCCGAGGCGCACCACGAGCCGGGCTACTACGACGCGATCCACTCGCACTACTGGCTGTCCGGCCAGGTCGGCTGGCTCGCCCGCGAACGCTGGGGCGTGCCGCTCGTGCACACCGCCCACACGCTCGCCAAGGTCAAGAACGCCGCGCTCGCCGATGGCGACACCCCGGAGCCGCGCATGCGGGTCATCGGCGAGGAGCAGGTCGTCGCCGAGTCGGACCGGCTCGTCGCGAACACCGACGTCGAGGCGACCGAGCTGATCAAGCTGTACGACGCCGACCCGGCGAAGGTGCTGGTCGTCCCGCCCGGCGTCGACCTCGAACGCTTCACACCCGGCAGCCGCTCGAAGGCACGCGCGCGCTTCGGCCTCGCCGAGGACGCCGTGGTGCTCGCGTTCGTCGGCCGCATCCAGCCGTTGAAGGCGCCGGACGTGCTGCTGCGCGCGGCCGCCGAGCTGCTGGTGCGCGACCCCGGTCTGCGCGGCAGGCTGGTGGTGCTGGTCGTGGGCGGACCGTCCGGGACGGGACTGGAGCAGCCGAAGGCGCTCGAGGAGCTGGCCGGGCAGCTCGGCATCGCCGACGTCGTGCGCTTCCTGCCGCCGCAGCCCGGCGACGCGCTGGCGCAGGTGTACCGCGCGGCGGACCTGGTCGCCGTGCCGTCGTACAACGAGTCGTTCGGCCTGGTGGCGCTGGAAGCGCAGGCGTGCGGGACACCGGTCGTCGCCGCTGCCGTCGGTGGCCTGCCGGTGGCCGTGCACGACGGTGTGTCCGGCGCGCTCGTCGACGGGCACGACCCGGCCGAGTGGGCCGCGGCGCTGGGTCGTCTCGCGCTGAACCCCGCCTATCGGGAGACGCTGGCGGGCAACGCGGTCGGGCATGCGCGACGCTTCTCCTGGGACCGCACGACTGATTCCCTGCTCACCGGGTACCAGGAAGCGGCAGAAGCGTTCCGCAGGGAGGTCTTCGCTTGACCGACGGCATCGACTCCATCATCAAGTCCACTTTGGACGAACGAGAGCTGAAGTACGACCGGCCGGACGAGGGCAAGTTCTTCGTCACGCTGCCCGGCACCAAGAAGCTGCAGACGAACTGCTGGCTGGTGGCGGGCAGGCACGCGCTGCTCGTCGAGGCGTTCGTGTGCCGCCGCCCGGACCAGTCGTTCGAGGAGGTGTACCGCTTCCTGCTGCGCCGCAACGCGCGGCTCTACGGGGTGCACTACACGCTCGACGCGCAGGGCGACATCTACCTCGTCGGCCGCATCGGCCTGCACGCCGTGACGCCGGACGAGCTCGACCGCGTGCTCGGCCAGGTGCTCGAGGCGGCGGACGGCGACTTCAACGCGCTGCTCGAGATCGGCTTCGCGGACGCCATCCGGCGCGAGTGGGCGTGGCGCGTCTCGCGGGGCGAGTCGCTGGCCAACCTCCAGGCCTTCGCGCATCTGGTCGATTAAGAGCCGGTCACGGAAGCGACTCGGCGCCAACCCGATCTTCCGGTCGTTCCGTCCAGACGGCATGGGCAGACGCTGGTTATGGGTCGTCGTCGCACTGTTCCTCCTCACGGGGTGCGGTGCGGCGTCGCAGACGAGTTCGGGTGGCGGCGAACAGGCCGCGGCTCCGGCGCAGGCTGACCGCGCTGAGGGGAACACGGGGAACAACACGGGGAACAGCAAGAACGAGGCCGTGTCGGTGCAGGCCGACCGGCAGCTGATCCGCACCGCCACGGTCGACATCCGCGCGGACGACGTGGACAAGGCGATCGCGGAGGTCAAGGGGAAGGCGTCGAACGCGGGCGGGTTCTCCGGGCAGGAGAACGCCACCAAGACGTTCGCGAACGTCACGGTGAAGGTGCCGTCGAAGGAGCTCGACCGGATCCTGCAGGAGCTGGGGTCGATCGGTGAGGTCACGCGACGCGAGGTGCGTGCCGAGGACGTGACCGAGCAGGTCGCCGACGTCGAGGGGCGGCTCGCGTCGCAGCGGGCGTCCGTCGACCGGGTCCGGGGGTTGCTGGAGCGGGCGTCGTCGACGTCGGAGATCACCCAGATCGAGAGCGAGCTGAACAAGCGGCAGCAGGAGCTGGAGTCGCTGCAGCGCAGGCACGACTCGCTCAAGGGGCAGGTCGCGATGGCCACGCTGACCGTGTCGGTGTCGCAGAAGTCGGCGCCGGTGCCGGTGGAGCGCGACGGGTTCCTGGGCGCGCTGCTCGTCGGCTGGGACGTGCTGGTGACGGGGCTCGGCTGGATCATCATCGTGATCGGCGCGGTGCTGCCGTTCGCGGTCGTGTTCGGCATCCCCACCGCGGCGGCGATCTGGTTCGCACGTCGCCGGAAGCGTGTCACCCGGTCGAGCGAGGCGAGCTGATCCGCTTCTACTGAGAGTTTCTGGGGCGTGTCACCTTGGGGAGCGCGGGTCCGGCTCGGGAGAGAGGGGGAGTCGCATCGAGCCGGCCCGCGTCAAAGGTCCCCGCTACGACGGATCCGTGGACGGGGGGAGCCCTGGATCCGAGCGGGTGCACGCGGTTCGACGGGGGATGACGAACCGCGTTCATCGCCTGACGGGCTGTTTGAGTGCGTGGGAGCCAGCCCGTTGAGGCCTAGCCAACTTCTCAGAAACATCGTTGCACTCACAAGGGGTTTGGTTACTCCATTCGTGTGTACTTAGCCGCGATAAGTAACGTCTCTGTAGCGATCCGGACTGCCTTGACCGCGTCGAGTGGCCTGGCTCACGATGGCCTGACCAGCTTGGTGTACAGCGAGTGAATGAGGCAGCCGCATGGTCTTTCGCAGTTCGTTCCCTGACGTCGAGATCCCCGATGTCTCACTCCACGAGCTGTTGTTCGGCGACCTCGGCGACCGCGCCGACCGCGTCGCGCTCGTCGACGGTGCCTCCGGCGCGTCGCTGACCTACGGCCAACTCGCCACCTACGTCGACCGGCTGGCCGCCGCACTGGCCGCCCGCGGCATCGGCAAGGGCGATGTGGTCGGCATCCTCAGCCCGAACACGCCCTACTACGCCGTGGTCTTCCACGGCATCCTGCGCGCGGGCGCCACCGCGACCACGATCAACGCCCTCTACACGCCGGACGAGGTCGCGCACCAGCTGCACGACGCGGGCGCGAAGATGCTGTTCACCGTGTCCGTGCTGCTGCCGAACGCGGCTCCGGGCGCCGCCAAGGCCGGCGTCACCGACGTCTTCGTGCTCGACCAGGCCGACGGCTACCCGTCGCTGGCCGAGCTGCTCGCCAACGACCACCCCGTGCCGTCGGTGGAGATCGATCCGGCCGAGGACATCGCGGTGCTGCCGTACTCGTCCGGCACGACCGCGCTGCCCAAGGGCGTGATGCTGACGCACCGCAACCTGGTCGCGAACCTCGCGCAGTGCGGGCCGCTGCTGAACCTCACCCAGGACACCCGCATCCTCGCGGTGCTGCCGTTCTTCCACATCTACGGCATGCAGGTCCTGATGAACAACGGCCTCTACGTCGGCGCGACCGTCGTGACCATGCCGAGGTTCGACCTGGCCGAGTTCCTGCGCGTGATCGCCGAGCACAGGACCGACCGCGTCTACATCGCGCCGCCGGTCGCCGTGGCGCTGGCGAAGCACCCGCTGGTCGACCAGTACGACCTGTCGCCGCTGAAGACCCTGTTCTCCGGCGCCGCGCCGCTCGACGTCGAGCTCGCGGACGCGGTGCGCAAGCGCCTCGGCTGCCGCGTGTCGCAGGGCTACGGCATGACCGAGATGTCGCCCGTCTCGCACGCGATCCCGGACAGCCGCGACGACATCTCCGTCGGCACGGTCGGCCTGATCGTGCCGAACCTGGAGTGCAGGCTGGTCGACCCGGCCACCGGCGAGGACGTCGGCGTGGACGAGCGCGGCGAGCTGTGGTGCAAGGGCCCCAACATCATGAAGGGCTACCTGAACAACCCGGACGCCACCGCGGCCACCATCGACGACGAGGGCTGGCTGCACACCGGTGACGTGGCGGTGATCGACGCGGACGGCATCGTGTCGATCGTCGACCGGGTCAAGGAGCTGATCAAGTACAAGGGCTACCAGGTGCCGCCCGCCGAGCTGGAGGCCGTGCTGCTGACCCACCCCGAGATCGCCGACGCGGCGGTCGTCGGGGTGCGGGACGAAGACGGCGAGGAGGTGCCCAAGGCGTTCGTCGTGCTCCAGGCCGGGTCGTCGATCTCCGGTGCCGACATCATGGAGTTCGTCGCCGCGCACGTGGCGCCGCACAAGAAGGTCCGCGTGGTCGAGTTCATCGAGGCGATCCCGAAGTCCGCTTCGGGCAAGATCCTCCGCAAGGACTTGCGCGCCCGCGAGGCCGCCAAGTAGCTCGCACTGCCACGAGGGGAGCTTTCCCGGCGCTGTGACCGCTGGGAAAGCTCCCCTCGTGGCGTGTCAGCGCAGCAGTGACGCGCAGAGCGTGCTCGTCAGCCAGTACCGGTAGCGGTCCTCCGGCCAGCCGAGCAGGTGGTGCAGGTGCGGCGAGCACAGCCCGACGATGATGTCCGCGACCTCGGACGTGCTGAAGTCGGGACGGACCGAGCCGGTGTCGACGAGCGCCTTGGCGATGGTGCCGAGCGTGGCGCGCTGGGCGGCCTCGCCCTCGTGGGCGACGGCCATCATCTCCGGGTCGGCCCCGGACGACTGGATGCCCACCATGATCAACGCGCCCGCGCGGCCGAGCAGTGCCGCAGCCCCCGCGGCGGTGGTCTCGATGATGTCGTTGGCCCGCAACGGGGTCAGCAGGGCGGTCGCGTCCGCCCGGTCGGAGACGGGCGCGGGTGGGGTTTCGGCAGGCCGACCCGCGATCGCCGTGTTCAGCGCGTCCCGGTACAGGGCCGCCTTGCTGGGGTAGTGCGTGTGGACGGTCTCTTCGGACACTCCCAGGTCCGCGGCGACCGCCGCCATCGAAGTCGCGGCGTAACCGTTGGCGACGAACAGCCGGTGCCCTGCGTCACGCACCTGTGTGCGAGTGACCTCTGCGCTCATGAGCATGGCAGGCTAACGGCATGGCTGTCGGAACCTTGGTGCTGCTCCGCCACGGCGAGAGCACGTGGAACGCGGAGAACCTGTTCACCGGATGGGTGGACGTTCCCCTGTCGGAGAAGGGCGAGCGCGAGGCGCGCCGCGGTGGCGAGCTCCTCAAAGCCGCCGACGTGCTGCCGGAGGTGCTGCACACGTCGCTGATGCGGCGGGCCATCTCGACGGCGAACCTGGCGCTGGACGCGTGCGACCGGCACTGGATCCCGGTCCGGCGCGACTGGCGGCTCAACGAGCGGCACTACGGCGCGTTGCAGGGCAAGAACAAGAAGCAGACGCTGGAGCAGTACGGCGAGGAGCAGTTCATGCTCTGGCGCCGCTCCTACGACACCCCGCCGCCGCCCATCGAGCCCGGCAGCGAGTTCAGCCAGGACACCGACCCGCGCTACGCGGACCTCGGCCCCGACCTGCCGCTGACCGAGTGCCTGCTCGACGTGGTCAAGCGGATGGTCCCGTACTGGGAGTCCGCGATCGTGCCCGATCTGCGCACCGGCAAGACGGTCCTGGTGGCCGCGCACGGCAACTCGCTGCGCGCGCTCGTGAAGCACCTCGACGGCATCTCGGACACCGACATCGCGGGCCTCAACATCCCGACCGGCATCCCGCTGCGCTACGACCTCGACGAGGAGCTGAAGCCGCTCAAGCCGGGCGGTGAATACCTCGACCCGGAGGCCGCTCGAATCGCCGCGGAAGCGGTCGCGAACCAGGGTCGCTGACCGGTTTGACGCGAAAAGCACGTTCAGCTCCTCAGTGGATCTGAACGTGCTTTTCGCGTCTCAGGACACGACTGGGTGAACAAGGTCTGACCAGGGCACGAACAACCTGGTCAACAGGTGTCGCGGGTATCACGGTTCACGCTCGTGCACTAGGCCAGGACACGTACGCGCTGCTTACTATTCGCCTGTGACGGCTGCGGGTTTCCTCGCTGTTTCGCTGGGCGTAGCGCTCATCTGCGCGCTCGGCGGATTTTTCATTGGCCGATCCACCGCGTCCAAAGCGCCGAGGCAGCCGGAAGGGCTGACGGTCGCGGACCTGATGCAGAAGGTCGTGCAGGGCTCGCACGACGGCATCGTGGTGCTCAACTCGTTCGGCGACGTGGTGCTGCACAACCCGCGCGCCGAGGAGCTCGGGGTCGTCCGCAACAACCGGGTCGACGACCGGGCTCGCAAGGCCGCGCAGGCGGTGCGGGACACCAACGAGATCGTCTACGTGGACCTGTCGCCGCTGGAGGCCAAGGGGCGCCAGCCGGAGGCCGTGCACGCCGAGGTGCGCCAGCTGACCGACGGCTTCACGGTCGTCGACGCGACGGACGAGTCCGAGGCCGTGCGGCTGGAGAAGACCAGACGCGACTTCGTGGCCAACGTCAGCCACGAGCTCAAGACCCCGGTCGGCGCGCTCGCGCTGCTCGCCGAGGCCGTGCTGGACGCGAGCGACGACCAGGACGAGGTCCGCCGGTTCAGCGCGAAGATCATGCAGGAGGCGACCCGGCTCGGCACGCTCGTGACCGAGCTGATCGCGCTCTCCCGGTTGCAGGGTGCGGAGAAGCTGCCCGAGCTCACCGAGGTCGAGGTCGACGTGGTGATCTCCGAGGCGCTGAGCCGCTCCAAGCTGGCCGCTGAGTCGGTCAACATCGACATCGCCACCGACGAGCCGAGCGGCCTGCTCGTGCCGGGTGACCGCACGCTGCTGGTCACCGCGCTGAGCAATCTGCTCGACAACGCTGTCGCCTACTCCCCGCCCGGCAGCCCGGTGAGCGTCAGCCGCAGGCTGATCGACGGGCACGTGGAGATCGCCGTCACCGACCGCGGCATCGGCATCGCGGCCGACCAGCAGGTCAGGGTGTTCGAGCGGTTCTACCGGGTGGACAAGGCCCGATCGCGCGCGACCGGAGGCACCGGCCTCGGTCTCGCGATCGTGAAGCACGTCGCCGCCAACCACGGCGGCGAGGTGAAGCTGTGGAGCCTGCCAGGAACGGGATCCACCTTCACGCTGCGGCTTCCGGCCGCGGCACAGGAACCCAACCTCGTCGCGAGCGGCGCGAGTGATCACGGAGGAGAGCTGTGACCAGAGTGCTCATCGTGGAGGACGAGGAGTCCTTCGCCGATCCGCTTGCCTTCCTGCTCCGCAAGGAGGGGTTCACCGCCGCGCTGGCCGCCACCGGCCAGGAGGCGCTGGAGGAGTTCGACCGCAACGGCGCGGACATCGTGCTGCTGGACCTGATGCTGCCCGGCATGAGCGGGACGGACGTGTGCAAGCAGCTCCGCCAGCGCTCGGCCGTGCCGGTGATCATGGTGACCGCCCGGGACAGTGAGATCGACAAGGTCGTCGGCCTGGAGCTGGGCGCGGACGACTACGTCACGAAGCCCTACTCGGCGCGCGAGCTCATCGCGCGCATAAGGGCCGTGCTGCGCAGGGGCGGTGAGTCCGAGGACCTCCTTCCCCAGATCCTCGAGGCCGGTCCGGTGCGCATGGACGTCGAGCGGCACGTGGTAACTGTCAACGGAACGGACATCAGCCTCCCGCTCAAGGAGTTCGACCTCCTGGAGTACCTGCTGCGCAACGTCGGACGCGTGCTCACCCGCGGTCAGTTGATCGACCGGGTGTGGGGCGCTGACTACGTCGGCGACACGAAGACGCTGGACGTTCACGTCAAGCGGCTCCGTTCCAAGATCGAGCCGGACCCGTCGACGCCGCGGCACCTGGTGACCGTGAGGGGCCTCGGTTACAAGTTCGAGTCCTAACGGACACGACCAGGTACCGTTCAGCTCGTGCGCCTGGGCGTTCTCGACGTGGGTTCCAACACCGTCCACCTACTCGTGGTGGACGCGCACCGTGGTGCCCACCCGACCCCGATGAGCTCCGAGAAGACCGTGCTGCGCCTCGCGGAGCAGCTCAACGGTGACGGAGAGCTCACCAAGGCGGGCGCGGACCAGCTGGTCCGCGCCGTCGCCGCGACCAAGGCGTCGGCCAAGCGCTCGGGCTGCGAGGACCTGATGGCCTTCGCCACCTCGGCGGTGCGCGAGGCCAGCAACTCGGCCGACGTGCTCGACCGGGTGCGCAGCGAGACGGGCGTCGATCTCCAGGTCCTCTCCGGCGACGACGAGGCGAAGCTCACTTTCCTCGCGGTTCGCCGCTGGTACGGCTGGTCCGCGGGCAAGCTGCTCTGCCTCGACATCGGTGGCGGCTCGCTCGAGCTCGCGATCGGCAAGGACGAGGACCCCGAGCTGGCGTTCTCCGTCCCGCTCGGTGCGGGCAGGCTGACCAGGACGCGGTTCCGCAAGGACCCGCCCGGCCGCACCGCCATCCGCGAGACCACGGAGTGGCTCGCCGACCAGCTCGCGCCGGTCGCCCGCAAGCTCAAGCGAGCGGGTGAACCCGATCGGGTGGTTGCGACCTCCAAGACCTTCCGCACGCTGGCCCGGCTCACCGGCGCGGCGCCTTCGTCCGCCGGTCCACGCGCTCGTCGCGTGCTCACCGACGCCGGCCTGCGGCAACTGATCGCGTTCATCTCCAGGATGTCGGCGAACGACCTCGCTGAGCTGGAAGGTGTGAGCGCTTCCAGGGCTCATCAGCTCGTCGCGGGCGCGCTCGTCGCGGAGGCGTCGATGCGAGCCCTGTCACTCACGCAGTTGGAGATTTGCCCCTGGGCGCTGCGGGAGGGTGTCATCCTTCGACGGCTGGACCACACTAATGGCACGGACCGGAGCGATACTGGACGGACTGGCCAGCACGGGGCACGGTGGAGTTGATGAGTCGAGAGAGCGGATCGGAGCACACGCAGCGCACGGTCGCGGAGTTGCTCGCCCAGTACGGCGGCAGCCCGGACGGTGCGCCTCGTCGGCGACGCCGCCGCGCGGCCGAGGAAGAAGAGTCGCCCGAGACCACCGCCCCGCAGACGATCATCGAACGGGTGCTGTCCGACAGCGGCAGGCTCATGCCGATCAGGGACGAGCCCGCCGACGGTCACCCGGCGCCCCCGCCGCCTCCGCCACCCGCGGCCGGTCCGCCGCGTCCGGCACCGGCTCCCGCGGGTTTCCAGCCCCAGCCCCCACCGCCCGGCCGCAGACCCAACCGGGCGGAGGAGACCAGGCAGGTCCCGCCGTTCAAGGACGCCCAGCCGTCCCGTCCCGACCTGCCGCGTCCGGACCCGGCGGCGACGCGCGTCGACCCGCTGCGTCCTGACCCGAACGCGGTCAAGTCCCGCCTCGACCCCGGTCCGCCGCCCAGGCTGGACCCGCCGTCGCGCTCCGACGTGCCGCGTCCCGACGCGTCGCGGTCGAACATCGCGCGCCCGCCGAAGCCGACGCCTCCGCCGCCCGCCGGGCCTCCGCGCGAGGCGATGACGGAGGTGCTGCCGCGCATCCCGGCGAAGGCGCCGGTCGACCAGATCGCGTCGCTGGAGACCGAGTCGGTCCTGATCGTGCCGCCCGCGCCGCCGAGGCTGCCGGAGCCGCTGCCCGACCAGAACCCCGAGGACTGGTTCGGCGACGACGACGAAGACCCGCAGCTCTCGCCGATGGAGCACACCCAGGCGCATCCGGCCCCGTACCTCGACGACGACGAGGACGACTACGCCGACAACTACACGCCGAACTACGCGGCGGAAGAGGACTACCTCGCGGACGACGAGGAACCGGCCGGCCTGGACGCCGATGACGAGCTGGACGACGCCGACGAGGCGCCGCGCTCGCCCGGCAAGGAGTGGCTGGTCATGATCGCCCAGCTCGCCGTCGGCGTGCTCGGCGGTGCCGCGCTGTGGCTCGGCTTCAACTGGCTGTGGCGGGAGGCGGCCGTGGCCGCACTCGTCGTGGCGCTTGCCGTTACCGTTGGACTCGTGCTTCTGGTCCGGAAGATCCGCCGTGCGGACGACCTGCAAACAACAATTCTCGCGGTGCTGGTCGGTCTGATCGTCACCGTTTCGCCAGCGGCCATGCTGCTGGTGAAATCTTGATCCCCCGCATCCCGGTCGGGCTGTCCACGGCGTCGGTGTACCCGCAGCCTGCCGGAGCCGCGTTCGAGATGGCTTCCGAGCTGGGCTTCGACGGCGTCGAGCTGATGGTGTGGGCGGACCCGGTCAGCCAGGACGTGCGCGCGATCGACCGGCTCTCGCAGCGCAGCGGTGTGCCCGTGCTCGCGGTGCACGCGCCGTGCCTGCTGATCAGCCAGCGCGTGTGGTCACCCGATCCGGTGGAACGCCTGCGCCGCAGCGTCCGCGCCGCACAGGACCTCGGCGCGCGCACAGTCGTGCTGCACCCGCCGTTCCGCTGGCAGCGCCGCTACGCCGACGGCTTCGCGCAGATGGTCGCCGACCTCGAGGAAGCCAGCGGCATCGACATCGCGGTCGAGAACATGTTCCCGGTGCGCAGGCCACTAGGCCGCGGCCGCTCCGTCGAGGTGAGCGCGTTCCGCCCGTCGATCGACCCGACCGACGTCGGCCACGCCCACTACACGCTCGACCTGTCGCACGCGGCCGCCGCGCACATGGACGCGCTGGAGCTCGCGAAGCGCATGGGTGACGGCCTCACGCACATCCACCTCGCGGACGGCAGCGGCGCACCCAAGGACGAGCACATGGTGCCCGGCCGCGGCACCCAGCCGTGTGCCGAACTGTGCGAGACGCTGGCGCGTGGCGGGTTCGACGGTCAGGTCGTGCTGGAGGTCAACACCCGGCGTGCGAACAGTCCCGCGCAGCGCGCCGAGATGCTCGCCGAGTCGCTGCTGTTCGCTCGCCTGCACCTGGACTGGCCCGTCGAGGGCTGACGCGCTGGGTTGATTTCGCGCTGATTCAGGCCCAACTGCCGCTCAGGCACCGGAATTGTCGGTGTCGGCTGGGAGAATCAAGTCAGGGGCTCCCCTGGCGGGGGACGCCTGCGTGAGCGCGGCTTCGCCCTCTGCGGGCGCGCCTCGGTTTGCCGAGGTTTGGCCCGAAGTTGGCCGAACCCCGCCGCGAGGGCCGGAAATTGTCGGTGTCCGCTGGGAAAATCAAATCAGGGGGTCCCCTGGGCGGGGACGCCCGCGCCAGCACGCCGAGCCGCCGCACAGCCAAACCCGCCGCAACAGCCACAACCCACCGCAATCCGCCGCCGCAACCAGCCGCAGCCCACCCAATCCGCAGGTCTGCGTGGCGCTCAGCCCGCCGAGGGTTAAGGTTCTGGCCGTGAACCCGTTGCGCGCGTTGATCATGGCCGCGGCTCGCAACGAGGCGGTGCGCTCGCTCGTCGCGTCCGCCCCCATCAGCAGAGACGTCGTGCGCCGCTTCGTCGCGGGCGAGACCACCCAGGACGCGGTCGCGGTGACGCGCGAGCTCGGCCTGCCGGTGACGCTGGACTACCTCGGCGAGGACACCACGGACGAGGCGCAGGCCGAGCAGGTCGTGCGCGCCTACCTCGAACTGCTGGAGGCGTTGCACGCCGCCGGGCTGGCGTCGAAGGCCGAGGTGTCGGTGAAGCTGTCGGCCGTCGGTCAGGCGCTGGACGAGTCGCTCGCGCTGACCAACGCGTCGCGCATCTGCGCGGCCGCCGGGCAGGTCGGCACCACGGTCACCCTCGACATGGAGGACCACACGACGACGGACTCGACGCTGCGCGTGCTGACCGAGCTGCGCGAGCAGTGGCCGTGGGTCGGCGCGGTGCTCCAGGCGTACCTGCACCGCACGCTGGACGACTGCAAGTCGTTGTCCGGCAACGGTTCCCGCGTCCGGCTGTGCAAGGGTGCGTACGCCGAACCGGCGAGTGTCGCCTACACCGACCCGCACGAGGTCGACCTGAGCTACGTCCGCTGCGTGAACGCTCTCATGGCGGGCGACGGCTACCCGATGTTCGCGACGCACGACCCGCGCCTGATCGAGATCATCGGCGAGCGGGCGCGCTGGTACGACCGGGCGCGCGACTCATACGAATACCAGATGCTGTACGGCATCCGGCAGGCCGAACAACGTCGCCTTGGAGCCCGCGTTTATGTCCCCTATGGCGAGCAGTGGTACGGATATCTCATGCGGCGACTCGCGGAACGACCAGCCAACGTGACCTTCTTCCTGCGGTCACTGGTCAGCCGCTCATGACCTTCACCAAGTCCAGCGCGGTCCGCCCGCTCGGTGACGGCACCTACACGGCGTCGTTGCCAGCGGAGTGGACCGTCGGTCCCAAGCCGCACGGCGGCTTCCTGCTCGCGGGGATGACCCGTGCCGCGGTGTCCGAGGCGGGGGACGGCGACCCGCTCGCCGTGTCCGCGCAGTTCCTCCGCGCGCCCGAGGTCGGCCCGGTGCTGATCCGCACGTCGGTGCGCAAGGCGGGCCGCACGGCGACCGTCGTGGCCGCGTCGCTGGAGCAGCGCGGGCAGGTGTGCGTCGAGTCGTCGATCACCGTCGGCCGGATACCCGAGCTGCGCGCCGACTACGCGGACCTGCCGTCGATGCCGTCGTCCCCGCCGCCCGGCGCGGTCGACCTGTCGGCGTTGCCGTCGGCGCAGTTCTACAAGGTCGGCTCCGCGTGCGACGTGCGCGTCGACCCCGCGTCGGCAGGGTTCCTGACCGGGCGGACCGACGGGCCGCTCACGCTGCGCCTGTGGGCTCGTCCGCACGAGGAGCAGCCGGACCCGTACTTCGCGCTCGTCGCCGGGGACCTCTCGATGCCCGTGACGTTCAACCTCGGCCGGGTCGGCTGGTCGCCCACGGTGCAGCTCACCGCGTTGCTGCGGGCTCGGCCCGCTCCTGGGTGGCTGCGGATCCACGTGACGTGCCAGGCGGTGCACGGCCAGTGGTTCGACGAGGACGCGACCGTGATCGACTCGGCGGGGCGGCTCGTCTGCCAGGCCAGGCAGTTGGCGCTCACGCCTGCCTCGTGATGGCGTGGCAAGCTTTACGGCCATGACGAAGATTGCCGTGCTGGGTGCGGGCAAGATCGGTGAGGCGCTGCTGTCCGGGCTGCTGAGCGCGGGCCGCAGCGCCGACGACCTGATGTTCACCGAGAAGCACCCAGGACGGGCCGAGGCGCTCGAGAAGCAGTACGGCGTCGAGGGCCTGGACGTCGCGGGCGCGGCGGCCAAGGCGGACGTCCTCGTCGTGGCCGTCAAGCCGCAGGACATCGAGCCGCTGCTCGACGAGCTGGCTCCCGTCATCCGGCCCGGCACGCTCGTCGTCTCGCTGTGCGCGGGCCTGCCGACGAAGCTCTTCGAGCGGAGGCTGCCGGACAGCACGCCGGTGGTGCGGGTGATGCCCAACACGCCGATGCTGGTCGGCGAGGCCATGAGCGCGATCTCAGCGGGCAGCAACGCGGGTGAGGAACACCTCAGCACGGTCGAGGAGCTGCTGACCGCCGTCGGCAAGGTCGCGCGCGTCCCGGAGAACCAGCAGGACGCGGTGACCGCGCTCTCCGGCTCCGGCCCCGCGTACTTCTTCTACCTGGTCGAGGCCATGATCGACGCGGGCATCCTGCTCGGCATCCCGCGCGACCTGGCGAGCAGGCTGATCATCCAGTCCGCGGTGGGCGCGGCGACCATGCTCGCCGAGGGCGGCCAGCACCCCGTCATCCTGCGTGAAGCGGTCACGTCACCTGCGGGAACGACGATCATGGCGATCCGCGAGCTGGAGAAGCACGGCGTGCGCGCGGCGATGCTGGCCGCCATCGAGTCGGCGCGCGACCGCTCGATCGAACTGGGCCGACAGCACGAAGACTGACCCGACTTGGACGTCGCAGGAGTCACACCAGTCCCGCTACTCTCGACAGCAGCACGTGCGTGTCGAACCGTCGGTGGGGAAGACCGACGGCACGACACGTGTCGAAGGATGCGGTGATACATGCCTGCGAAGGAGAACGATCTCGCTCAGGTCCAGTTCCTGACCGTGGCCGAGGTGGCCTCGAAGATGCGTGTCTCGAAGATGACCGTGTACCGCCTGGTGCACTCGGGAGAGCTGCCCGCGGTGCGCGTCGGCAAGTCGTTCAGGGTTCCCGAGAAGGAGGTCTACTCCTACCTCGAGAACGCTTACTACGACGCTGGTTAGGGTCGATCGGACGAGGCGGGTAAACTGGTAGGCCGTTGCGTGCCTACCGGCGAGTCGTGCTTGACATGACCCTTCTTGTGGAGGCGCGTCAGACCCACCAACGTCTAGAGCTAAGGAACCCTTCATGGGCTCGGTCATCAAGAAGCGCCGCAAGCGCATGTCTAAGAAGAAGCACCGCAAGCTGCTGCGCAAGACCCGTGTCCAGCGTAGGAAGCGCGGCAAGTAAGCCCGCTGGCGCTCTCACCGCCGCCGGTCCCGACGGGGCCGGCGGCGGTTGCGTTTTGGCAACTGTTTCACCCCTTGGGACATCCCGTGGGAACCACGGGAACGGTCGCCTCCGTTCGGGTGATTAGCCGGTAAAGCCTGCGTGACCTGCGTCAAGGGGGCGTTCCGGAACGCCTCAGTCACAAATTCGGCTTGTAGCATCGACCAGTCCCACGCACCTGAGCTTGGAGCCGCATGACGCCCAAGGTCGTCCTCGTCACCGGAGTCAGTCGCTTCCTCGGCGGCCATCTCGCCGCGCGGTTCGCCGCCAACCCCGAGATCGAGCGGGTGCTCGGTGTGGACACCGAGCCGCCGCCACGTGATCTCCTCCGCCGGATGGGACGCGCGGAGTTCGTCCGCGCGGACATCCGCAACCCGCTCATCGCCAAGGTCATCTCCACCGCGGGCGTCGACACCGTCGTGCACGCCTCGGTCACCGCCAACCCGGCCGGGCCCACCGGCCGGACGGCGATGAAGGAGATGAACGTCATCGGCACCATGCAGCTGCTGGCCGCGTGCCAGAAGTCGCCCAAGGTGCAGAAGCTCGTCGTGAAGTCCACCTCGGCCGTCTACGGCACCAGCTCGCGCGACCCCGCGGTGTTCACCGAGGGCATGGGCCCGAAGGACCTGCCGTCGAGCGGCTACGCCAAGGACGCCGTCGAGGTCGAGGGCTACGTCCGCGGGTTCGGCCGCCGCAGGCCGGACGTGAACGTGACCACACTGCGGTTCACGAACTTCATCGGACCGCGCATCGACACCGTGCTCACCAGGTACTTCGCCCTGCCCGTCGTCCCGACGGTGCTCGGCTACGACGCCAGGGTGCAGCTGCTGCACTCCGAGGACGCCCTGGCCGTGCTGGAACGGGCGACCCTGCACGACCTGCCCGGAGTGTTCAACGTCGGCGGAGACGGGGTACTCCTGCTGTCCCAGGCGATCCGCCGGGCCGGTCGGGTCAACCTGCCGGTGCCCAGTTTCGCCGTGCCGACCGTCGGGGGCTTCTTCCGCAGCGCCCGGCTCGTCGACTTCTCGCCCGACCAGATGAGGTTCCTCAACTGGGGCAGGGTGGTCGACACAAGTCGCCTGAAGAGCGAGTTCGGGTTCACGCCGCGGTGGACCACGCAGCAGGCCTTCGACGACTACGTGAGCGGCAGGGGACTGCGCCCGCTCATCGATCCAGAGACGGTTGCCGCCGCCGAGCGCACGCTGCTCGACACGGCCGCCAAGCTCCGCTGACGGACTATTTGTAGGAGATGGACGCTGTGGCAGGAGCACGCGTTATCCCGATTCACGGCGGTGCCGAACAGGCCCGCCAGCGCCGGGCCACGAGACCGCAGGTGGAGGTCGTGCCTCCTCCGGAGCCTGCCGAGACCGCTGTTCCGGACTGGGAGCGCAGGCTGGCCGACGTGCTCGCGTTCGCCCGGCGCCGCATCGCGGGCGAGTACCAGGTCGACGAGTTCGGGTTCGACCAGGACCTGACCGACAACGTCCTGATGCCGCCGCTGAAGCCGTTGTACGAGAAGTGGTTCCGCGTCGAGACGATCGGGATCCACAACATCCCGTCCTCCGGCGGCGCACTGATCGTCGCCAACCACTCGGGCACGTTGCCGCTCGACGCGCTGATGACGTCCTACGGCATTCACTCCGAGCACCCCAACGAGCGCCACATGCGCATGCTCGGCGCGGACCTGGTGTTCCGGACGCCGATGCTCGGCGCTCTCGCGCGGAAGTCCGGGCAGACCCTGGCGTGCAGCCCCGACGCCGAGCGGCTCCTCTCGTCCGGCGAGCTCGTCGGCGTGTGGCCCGAGGGGTTCAAGGGCATCGGCAAGCCGTTCAAGGACCGCTACAAGCTGCAGCGGTTCGGGCGCGGCGGGTTCGTCTCCGCCGCGCTGAAGACCGGGGTGCCGATCATTCCGTGCTCGATCGTGGGCGCCGAGGAGATCTACCCCATGCTCGGCGACATCAAGGCTCTCGCCCGGCTGTTCGGGTTCCCCTACTTCCCCGTGACGCCGTTCTTCCCGCTGCTCGGTCCGCTCGGAGCCATTCCGCTGCCGTCCAAGTGGTACATCGAGTTCGGTGAGCCCATTCGGACGGACGCGTTCGGGGACAACGCGGCTGACGATCCGATGCTCGTCTTCAACCTCACCGACCAGGTGCGGGAGACGATCCAGCAGACTCTCTACCGGTTGCTGACGCAGCGGCGGAACGTGTTCTTGGGCTGAGGGGTTGGGTGGGGAGGGCTTCGCTTGATCGGCGAGGCCCTCCCCACCCCGGCCCTTCGGATGCTTGGGATCGTTCGGCCGCCGGTTTGTGTTGTGGGGCCGCACCCGTTGGGCAGTGCGGGGGTCGCCGGTGCGGCGGGCGCTCCTTCTTCGCTGCCTGCCGGTTTCGCTTCGCTCGCGGTCCCAGGCCAGGAATTGTCGGTGCTCGCTGGGAGAGTGGAATCAGGGTGCCCCTGGGCGGGGACCCCTGCGTGAGCACGGCCGAGGGGCAGGATGAGCCTCCGCGTCCGCGACCACCGACCACGGGAGCAACCGATGACTCCTCACCGCATCGTGCCGAACCTCAACGTCGACGACGCGACCACGGGCCACGACTTCTACGAGGACTTCCTCGGCCTGAAGAAGCAGTTCGACATGGGCTGGGTGGCAAGCTTCCGCTCACCCACGCACCCGAGCGTGCAGGTGACCCTCGTCTCCGGCGACGCCACCGCACCCGAGCAGTCGTCGCTCAGCATCCACGTGGCCGACGTCGACGCCGCCTACGCGGAGGCGCAACGCCGCGGCTACGAGATCGTCCACCCGCTCACCCAGGAGCCGTGGGGCGTGCGCCGGTTCTTCGTCCGGGACCCGCACGGCGTCGTGATCAACATCCTCGAACACGCGGACTGAAGCTAGCGGCCCTTGCGGCGGTAGGCGAGACCCACCGCGATGGCACCGGCCACGGCACCCGCGCCCAGCACCGAGGGCACGCCGATCTTGGCCGCCTTGCGCCCGGTGCGGAAGTCGCGGATCTCCCACCCGCGCTTGCGGGAGATCTCCCGCAGCGCCGAGTCGGGGTTCACCGCGACCGCGGTCCCCACGGCCGAGAGCATCGGCACGTCGTTGGACGAGTCCGAGTAGGCCGTGCACCGCTTGAGGTTGAGCCCTTCCTTGGCCGCCAGCGAGCGCACGGCCTGGGCCTTGGCCTTGCCGTGCAACAGGTCCCCGACGAGCCGTCCGGTGTAGACACCGTCGACGGACTCGGAAACGGTGCCCAGTGCACCGGTCAGGCCCAGCCGCCTGGCGATGATCGTCGCCAGCTCGACCGGGGTCGCGGTGACCAGCCAGACGCGCTGGCCGGCGTCCAGGTGCATCTGCGCCAGTGCCTGGGTGCCCGTCCAGATGCGGTCGACCATGAGCTCGTCGTAGATCTCCTCGCCCAGCGACACCAGTTCGGCGACGGAGCGGCCGGCCACGAAGGACAGTGCCTGTTCGCGTGAGGCCTTGACGCTCTCGGGGTCCTCGGCGCCGCCGATGCGGAACTTCAGCTGCTGCCAGACGAAGCCCGCCAGGTCGGACGTCGTGAAGTACTTGCGCGCGGCGAGGCCGCGGGCGAAGTGGAATATCGACGCGCCCATCATCATCGTGTTGTCGACGTCGAAGAACGCCGCCGCGGTCAGATCCGTCGGCACGGTCAGCGAGGCCTCGAGTTCTGGTGCCGCCGCCGCTGCCACGGCAGCCTCGGCCGACGCCTCACCGGCGACCCTCGCCGCCAGGTCGCGATCAGCCGCGCTCTCCACCTCACGCCTCCGTGACATGGGACCAGCCTAGCGATCAGTTCCCGAAACTGATTCCGGGCAGTCCGGGAAGGGAAATGCTGGGCAGGGGCAACGGCAGCGGGATCGTGATCCCCGGCTTGGTCGTCGGGTTGCTGACCGGCGGCAACCCCGGCACGGTCGGCAGCAGTCCCGGTGACGGGGGCTGTGCCTGCTGCGGTGGGCTCGGCTGGGTCGGGGACACCGGCACCGAGGACGGCGGCGTCGACTGGGTCGGCTGGCCGGACGGGATCCGGCTCGACGACGAGTTCGGGTCGACGATCACCTTCGAGCAGTCCTGAGCGGGCAGCGGGCCGAGCGCGTCGGTCTCGCCGCTCGTGATCGGGGAACAGCCCGCGCGGGCGTCCAGGTCGTCGGCGCGCTGCGCGATGGCCGTCAGCAGGGCCAGCGAACCATCGGTGCGTTCGGCGACGTCCACGGGCAGCCTGGGGCGCAGTCCGGTGAGCCTGGTGTGCTGCGCGGTCGCCCAGTCGCTCAGCGACGGCAGCACGCGGCCGTCGGCGTTCGCGCCGTACGTGGTGAGGCGGTTCGAGCCCTCGGTCGCGTCGGCGTCCAGGTCGTTCAACGCTCTCAGGTGGTCACCGCTGGGCGCGCCGCGATCGGCGAGCGCCTCCATCTCGGAGATCCGCGCCGCGGCGAACTCGAGGTGCTTGAGCGCGCGCCCCTCCTCGTCGAACACGAACCCGAGCGATGCCGACTCCGCGGTGCGCTTGACGCCGTAGAGCGCGTCACCGGGCAGCGCGTCCCTGCTGAGCAGGACGCTCATGCCGGCGAGCGACATCAGCAGGCACAGCACGGCCGCGGCCGCGACGGCTAATCGCGCACGCGCGCTGATCCGCCGGACCGGGGCTACCGGTACGGGAGGCGGCGCGGTGAGGACGCGCTGCCTGATTCGATCTCTGGTGGCCTGGTCGGGACCTGCCTGCACGCTCCTGAGCAGCGCGACGACCGCCAGTTCGTCGGCCAACTCGTCGGAGTGCGGACCGCCTTCGACCGCACGGGCGAATCGCTCGTGCTCCCTCTGTCGCCACCGAGGCGTCTGTCTCTTGCCTGCCATCTCGACCCGAGTAACGAAGTTGATCTCGCGCTGGTTACGCGAGTGCGGTGATGATCACCGCATGGGTTAACGCAGCCAGCCCGGCAAGATCTGCGCGAGCCGGCGAACCGCCCTGTGCTGGAGCGCCTTGACGGCGCCTTCGTTCCGGCCCATCAGCTCGGCCGTCTCCGAGACGGACAGCCCTTGGATGAACCGCAGAACAATGCATTCACGCTGGTCATCGCCCAGTTGGTGGACGCAGCGGAGCAGTTCCGCGTTGGCCGCCTCAGCCATGACCTCCTGTTCGGGGCCTGCCGTCACCTCGCGGTTGTCGGCCAGCTCCGGTGTCGTGATCTCCAGCCGGTACCTGCTGGACTTCACGTGGTCGAAAACGATGTTGCGGGCGATGGTCACGAACCACGCGCCGACGTCACGCCCCTGGTAGCTCACCTTGGCGATGCTGCGCAGCGCGCGCAGGAACGTCTCGCTGGTGACGTCCTCGGCCAGGCTCCGGTCGCCGCCGACGCGGAACAGCACGTAGCGGAACACCATGTCGACGTACCGGTCGTAGAGCAGCCCGAACGCGTCGGTGTCACCCTGCTGGGCGGCCTGAACGAGCTGCCACGGCTCGTCTGCGGCGTTGTCGGTCTGACCTCCCGTCATGTTCCGGGTGGTCCTGATCGTGGTCGGTTTAGCCCTGGCGGTCATCGGCTGGCGGCACCTCCACCAAGTCGCCGTGGCGGCAGCATACGTGTGGTTACTCCGTAGTAGGTAGCGGCGGGACGTCTCGAATGTGCGACGGGCTCCACGCCGCTTCGTGACGCTGGCCACGCATGGAAGACTGACCCGCGCGTCCATTTGTTCATGAGGAGGCCACTTTGACTTCCGCTCGCAATGTCGCTGACCTTGTTCGTGCCTCGGCGCGTCGTGGTCCCCAACATGCAGCCCTTATCGACGTCGCGAGTGGCGCGAGTTACACCTGGGAAACCATCGACGGTGCGGTCGACGCTTTCGCCCGCCGTTTGGCGGATTCCGGCGTGGAACCCGGCGACCGAGTGGCCGTACGCATGCCAACCTGTCCCGAATTCGCGGTTGCGGTGTGGGGTGTCCTGCGCGCGGGTGGCGTGGTCGTGCCGATCGGCACCGGCCAGCCGGCCCGTGAGCTGCAGCGGCTGCTCGCGGACAGCGGCGCCGAGCTGGTCGTCGGTGACGGCGAGGGCTCGGACGCGTCCGTGCTGGCTGCTCCGGTGATGAGCGAGCAGGGGCCCGAGTTCGAGTCCGTGCGCGGTGGCGAGGATCTCGCGGTGCTCGGCTACACGTCCGGCACCTCCGGGAGCGCGCGTGGCGTGATGCTGTCGCACCGCGCGTTGCTGTCAAACGTCGAGCAATGCGCGTCGCTGCGCCCGGCCCCGGTGACCCCAGGCGACCGCGTGCTGCTGGCGTTGCCGCTGTTCCACGTCTACGGCCTCGGCCCCGGTCTGCTGCAGGTCGCGGGCGCGGGCGCCACGGCCGTGCTGCTGGAGCGCTTCGACCCGGCCGCCGCGCTCGAGGTCATCGAGGCGCACCGCATCACCACGATGGTCGGCGTCCCGCCCATGTACCGGGCGCTGCTCGCGGCGCCGACCGAGGTGCTGCGGGAGAAGCTGGCCACGGTCCGACTCTTCACGTCGGGCGCGGCACCGCTCCCGGCAGGGGTCATCGACGAGATGCGCACCGCCATCGGCATCCCCGTGTACGAGGGTTACGGCCTCACCGAGACCGGCCCGGTCCTGACGTCCACGCTGGTCGGCGGCGTCCCGAAGCCGGGATCGGTCGGCAGGGCGCTCCCCGGTGTGGAGATCCGCCTCGTCGACACCGACGGCAGCCCGCTGGACCTGGACGAGGACGAGCCGGGCACCGGACTGGTCTCCGCGCGCGGCGCGAACCTGTTCAGCGGCTACTGGCCGGACGGCGCGCACGGCCCGGACGCGGAGGGCTGGTTCCGCACCGGTGACGTGGGCTTCATCGACGAGGACGGCGACCTGCACCTGGTCGACCGGGCGGGCGACCTGATCATCGTCAACGGCTTCAACGTGTACCCGCACGAGGTCGAGCAGGTGATCGGCGAGCTGTCCGAGGTCGTCGAGGCCGCCGCGGTCGGCATCCCGGACGAGAAGACCGGCGAGTCCGTCAAGGTCGTGCTCGTTCTGCACGACGGTGCCGAGCTGACCCCGGAGAAGGTGATCGCGCACTGCGCCGAGCGGCTGGCGAAGTTCAAGGTGCCGACCGCCGTGGAGTTCGCTCCCGCCCTGCCGCACTCGCCCACCGGAAAGCTGGCACGGGCCATCCTGCGCAAGCCGCTGGGTGCCTGATGCACCACGTGACGATCATGAGCAGGGCCACCTGCCACGCGTGTGACGTGGCCAAGGAGGAGGTGGCCCGGATCTGCGACTCGGTCGGGGCCACCTGGTCCGTCGAGGACGTCGACACCGATCCCGAGCTGCGCGCCGAGTACGGGGACCGGGTGCCGGTGTTCCTGGTCGACGGACGGGAGCACGGGTACTGGAAAGTCGAGGAAGAGCGCCTCCGCGCGGCCCTCGTCTGATTACCGGGTGCTTACGGACCGCGCGAACCGGACGGCTCCGGGTGTCGAATTAGAGGCATGAGGCCCGTGAAAGCTGCCCTGGTCGGAGTGCTCGCCGTGATCGCCGCCTTGGCGGCGGGTCACCTGGTCGCGGCACTGGTGGGCCTGAGCGCCTCCCCGTACCTGGCCGTCGGCAACACCGCGATCGACCTGACGCCGAGCTGGCTGAAGGACTTCGCGGTCACCACGTTCGGCACGTACGACAAGCTCGTGCTGCTCAGCGGCATGGCCGTGGTCATCCTGGGCCTGGCGATCACGGCCGGGATCCTGAGCCGGACCAGCCCGACTCCGGGCTCCGTGATGGCCGTCGTGCTCGGCCTCGTCGGCATCGGCGCGGTGCTGACCAGGCCGGACGTCGGCCAGCTCGGCGTGGTGGCCCCGATCGCCAGCCTCTTCGTCGGCCTGTGGACGTTCCGCTGGCTGCACGGCAAGGCGGTGGAGGAACCCGAGGTCACCGGCAGGCGCGAGTTCCTGATCACCGCGGGAGCGGCGGTGGTGGCCGGAGCGGCAGGTCAGCTGCTGGGCAACCGGGTCGACGTGCAGAGCTCCAGGGAAGCGGTGGGCACGATCAAGGCGAGCAAGCCCGCCCCCGAGATCCCGATGACCGCGGACTTCGCCAAGGACGGCACGCCCACCTTCATCACGTCGAACAAGGACTTCTACCGGATCGACACGGCGCTGACGGTCCCGCGCCTGCGCGCCGAGCAGTGGTCGCTGCGCATCCACGGCATGGTCGAGAAGCCGTTCATCCTCCGCTTCGACGACATCATGAAGCGCGAGCTCGTCGAGGAGACGGTCACGCTGACCTGCGTCTCCAACGAGGTGGGCGGCCCGTACATCTCGACGGCGAAGTTCATCGGCATCCCGATCGGCGACGTGCTGCGCGAGGCCCAGCTCAAGAGCGGCCCCGACCAGCTGTTCAGCACGTCCAGCGACGGCTTCACGGCCGGTAGCCCGCTCGACTACGTGCTCGAACGCGGCATGATCGCCATCGGCATGAACGGCGAGGCGCTGCCGCAGGAGCACGGGTTCCCGGCGCGCCTGGTGGTCCCCGGCCTGTACGGCTACGTGTCGGCGACGAAGTGGGTCACGGACCTCAACATCACCACGTTCGACAAAGAACAGGGCTATTGGATTCCGCGCGGCTGGGGCGTCCGAGCGCCGATCAAGACCATGTCCCGGATCGACCGGCCGAAGGGGCTTTCCCGCACCGACGGGAAGACCACGGTCGCGGGCACCGCGTGGGCGCAGCCGAAGGGCGTCGCCAAGGTCGAGATCCGGATCGACGGCGGGCCGTGGCAGGACGCCGAGCTGGGCGCGGACGTCAGCGACAGCACCTGGCGGATGTGGCGCAAGGACGTCGAACTGCAGCCCGGCAGCCACACGGTCGAGTGCCGCGCCACGGACAAGTCCGGCTACACGCAGGACCAGGCGCGCCTCGCGCCCATTCCGGACGGCGCGACCGGGTGGCACTCGATCTCGTTCACGGTGCAGTAATCCGATCGTGTGAAAGCCGAACCGGGTCACTTCTCAATTCGAATGTCTCAGTGAACATCGAAACATTCCAAGGAGTGATCTCCGTGCGGAAGACCCTTGCGGTTCTCGGCGCCCTGGCAGCACTCGGCGTCAGCGCCTGCAGCAGCAACGACATGGCGTCCACGGCCACGAACACGCCGGCGCCGACCACCACGAAGCCGAGCGCGACAGCGGCCGCGGACGGTGTGACGAAGACGAGCGACGTGTTCGGTGCCGGGTGCGCCGGAGTCCCTCAGGACCCCGCGAACAAGGGGTCGCTGGCGGGCATGGCGATGGACCCGGTCGCGACGGCCGCCAGCAACAACCCGCTGCTCACGAAGCTGGTGGCGGCGGTGAAGGCCACGAACCTGGTGGACACGCTGAACTCGCAGGAGGCGATCACCGTGTTCGCGCCGGCCGACCCGGCGTTCGCGGAGCTGGGTGACGCGAAGTTCGCCGAGCTCGCCGCCAACCCCAACCAGTTGGCGCCGATCCTGCAGTACCACGTGGTCGGCAAGCGCTACGACGCCAAGGGCCTGGAGCAGGCGGGCAGCGTCAAGGCGCTCAGCGGCGGCGACCTCAAGATCGCCGGCAGCGGTGACTCGCTGACCGTCAACGGGGCCCCGGTGCTCTGCGGGAACATCCCCACGAAGAACGCCACGGTGTTCGTGATCGGCAAGGTGCTCACGCCGCCCGCGGCCTGAACGAACCGGCGACGAATCGACACAGGAGCCCTGCGTGCTGGAGCGACGGCGCGTAGGGCTCTCGCGTGTCACCCGGTACGTGACGAGCCCAAGCACGGTGTGTGACCAGCGATCCGCCGACTTTGTGCATGCGTTCACAAGCGGTACGGTGTGAGCATCACTCCGCGGAACTCGTCTCCTGCGGACAAGCACACCCTGAGGAGCTGGCAGCGTGGCATCACAGCGGGGCGAAGGTGAACTGACCACCACCCCACTGGAGCCTGCCGACCGGGAACGGGCTCGTGCCATCCCGGAGGCGGCCGTCGCCAGGCTCGCCGTCTACCTCCGCGTGCTGTCCGGCATGGTCGACCAGGGTGTGACCACCATCTCCAGCGAGGAACTGAGCCAGGCCGCCGGGGTCAACTCGGCGAAGCTCCGCAAGGACCTCAGCTACATCGGCTCGTACGGCACGCGCGGCGTCGGTTACGACGTCGAGGTGCTCGTGAGTCACATCGAGCGCATCCTCGGACTGACCCGCAAGCACTCCGTCGCGGTCGTCGGAATCGGTAACCTTGGTCACGCCCTCGCGAACTACGGCGGCTTCCCCGGCCGTGGTTTTCCGGTCACCGCGCTCTTCGACGTCGACGAGGATCTAGTGGGTGTGCCGGTAGGAGGCATACCGGTCAACCACATCGAGGACATCACCACGGTGTGCGCCGAGCGCGAGGTCTCGATCGGCGTCATCGCGACGCCGCCCCCCGCCGCCCAGGCCGTCTGCGACCGTTTGGTATCTGCGGGCGTCCAGTGCATCCTGAACTTCGCACCCGTTGTCCTCCAGGTTCCGGACAACGTCGAGGTGCGCAAGGTCGACTTGGCGGTCGAGATGCAGATCCTCTCGTTCCACGTGGCACGCCGGGCCGACGAAGCAGCGAACGACCTGGTGAACGGAATCGGTGTGGACGGGATGGTGATTCGCCCGTGAGCGTGAGCCGGATGGCTCCGGGAGACGTGGTGACAGCATGAGCGTGCTCGTCGTCGGTCTCTCGCACCGCACCGCACCCGTCCCGGTACTCGAACGCGTCACCGTGGCGGCCCCTGACCTGCCCAAGGTCCTCGACCAGCTCCTCAAGAGCCCGAGCGTCTCCGAGGCGATGGTCCTGTCGACCTGCAACCGGGTCGAGGTCTACGCCGTCGTCGAGACGTTCCACGGCGGCATGTCCGAGGTCGTCGACGTCCTCGCGCGGCACGCCCAGGTCGAGCCCGCCGCGCTGTACGAGAACTTTTACGTGCATTACGCGGCCGCCGCCGTCGAGCACTTCTTCTCCGTCGCGGCGGGCCTCGACTCGATGGTCGTCGGCGAGACGCAGATCATCGGCCAGCTCCGCGGCGCCTACGCGGCCGCCGACGAGGCGGGCACCGTCGGCAAGACGATGCACGAGCTCACCCAGAACGCTCTCCGCGTCGGCAAGCGCGTGCACAGCGAGACGGACATCGACCACGCCGGTGCGTCGGTCGTGTCCGAGGCGCTCGGTGATGCGGAAGCTGAGCTCGGCACGCTCATCGGCCGCCGCGCGCTGCTCGTCGGCGCCGGTGCGATGGGCGGCCTGGCCGCCGCGTACCTGCGGCGCGCGGACATCGGCGAGGTCGTCATCGCCAACCGCACGCCCGCGAACGGCGAGCGACTGGCCGCCGCGATGCACGCCGAGGGCGTGCCCGCGAAGGCGACCGGGCTCGGCGACCTGGCCGACGAGATCGCGCAGGCGGACGTGCTGTTCGCGTGCACCGGCTCGATCGACGTGGTCGTGCCCGCGTCCGCGATCACCGCGCGCACCAAGCCGCTGGTCGTGTGCGACCTCGGCCTGCCGAAGGACGTCGACCCCGCCGCGGCCGAGCTGCCCGGCGTGCGGGTCGTCGACCTGGAGACGTTGCAGCGCAGGCTGACCGAGGCCCCCGCGGGCCAGGACACCCGCCGCGCCGCGCTGATCGTGGCCGAAGAGGTCAAGACCTACCTGGCGAGCCAGCGCTCCGCCGGTGTCACGCCGACCGTGACGGCGCTGCGCAAGCGCGCCGCCGAGGTCGTTGACGCCGAGCTGCTGCGGCTCGACTCGCGCCTGCCCGAACTGGACGACGCCGTGCGCGGCGAGCTGCAGAAGACGGTGCGCCGCGTCGTCGACAAGCTGCTGCACACGCCGACCGTGCGCGTGAAGGAGCTCGCCTCCTCGCCCGGCGGCACCGAGTACGCGGAGGCGCTCCGCGAACTGTTCGGACTCAACCCGGCGGCCCCGGCCGCAGTTTCCCAATCCGCTGTGGACGGTGAAAAGCGGTGAACCGCACTCTCAGGATCGGTACCCGAGGCAGTGCGCTCGCACTGGCGCAGACGGGGACCGTGGCCGACGCGCTGAAGCGCGCGGGCGCCGAGGTCGAGATCGTCGTGATCAAGACCCCAGGCGACCTGTCGGACGCGCCCATCGCGCAGATCGGCATCGGCGTTTTCACGTCGGCGTTGCGCGATGCGTTGGCGGCCAACGAGATCGACGTCGCCGTGCACTCCTACAAGGACCTGCCGACCGCGCCGGACCCGCGACTCGTGATCGCGGCCGTGCCGCAGCGCGAGGACCCGCGTGACGCGCTCGTCGCCCGTGACGGACTGACGCTCGGCGAGCTGCCGAACGAGTCCACCGTGGGCACCGGCTCGCCGCGCCGCGCCGCGCAGCTCGAGGCTCTCGGCCTCGGTCTGAACGTGGTTCCGCTGCGCGGCAACGTGGACACCCGCATCGGCAAGGTCACCAGCGGCGAGCTCGACGCCGTCGTGCTGGCCCGTGCCGGCATCGCGCGCCTCGGTCGCGCTGCGGAGATCACCGAGACGCTGGAGCCGATCCAGATGCTTCCCGCACCCGCCCAGGGTGCGTTGGCAGTCGAGTGCCGGGTCGACGACGTCGACGCCGAGCACCTGATTCAGTCCACTTTGGACGACCCGGCCAGCCGGGCCGCTGTGACCGCTGAGCGCGCCATGCTGGCCGCACTCGAGGCGGGCTGCAGCGCGCCGGTCGGCGCGCTGGCCGATGTGGTGGAAGATCTCGACGACGAGGGCAAGGTTGTTCACCGCCTCTCGTTGCGCGGGGTCGCCGCGACGCCGGAGAACCACCTTCTCCGTGCATCCGCCACCGGTGACTTGACCGCAGCTGAGGAGCTCGGCCGGGCGCTGGCCGCCGAGTTGCTCGACCTCGGGGCCGCGGTGCTCAGCGGCCCAGAGGCGTAATCGATGGGGAGTGCCCTGATGACCCGCGCACGAAAGACCCCCGGCCGCATCGCTTTTGTGGGCTCCGGCCCCGGCGACACCGGGTTGCTCACCGTCCGGGCCCACGACTTGCTCACCAGGGCGGAACTCGTGGTCACCGACCCCGACGTCCCCGCTGAGGTCGTCGCGACGGTGCCCGAGGGCGTCGAGGTGCGACCCGCCGTCGGCGAGGCAGCCGACGTCGCGAAGGACCTGGTGGCCGAGGCGAAGAACGGACACACGGTGGTCCGGCTCGTCGCCGGTGACCCGCTGACGCTCGACTCGGTGGTGAAGGAAGCGCAGGCCGTCGCGAAGACGTCGATCCCGTTCGACGTCGTGCCCGGTGTGCCTTCCGGTACCGCGGTTCCGGCATACGCCGGTGCCGCGCTGGGTGCCGTTCACACCGAGGCCGACGTCCGCGGCGTGACCGACTGGGCCGGACTCGCGTCCGCACCCGGCACGCTGGTGCTCCACGCGACCGGCAGCTACCTCGCGGAGGCGGCTTCCAACCTCGTCGAGGCAGGCCTCGCACCGCAGACCCCGGTCGCGGTGACCGCCGAGGGCACCGGATTCCAGCAGCGCACCATCGACACGACGCTCGCGTCGGCGGCCGCTGACGCCGGTGACCTCAACGGCCCGCTGGTCGTGACGGTCGGTGCCGCAGCCGCGGCGCGCTCGAAGCTCTCCTGGTGGGAGTCGCGGGCGCTGTACGGCTGGCGAGTGCTCGTCCCGCGCACCAAGGAGCAGGCGGGCGCGATGAGCGACCGGCTGCACAGCCACGGAGCGATCGCGGTGGAGGTCCCGACCATCTCGGTCGAGCCGCCCCGCAGCCCCGCGCAGATGGAGCGCTCGGTCAAGGGCCTGGTCGACGGCCGCTACCAGTGGGTCGTCTTCACCTCGACCAACGCCGTGCGCGCCGTGTGGGAGAAGTTCCGCGAGTTCGGTCTGGACGCCCGCGCGTTCTCCGGCGTGAAGATCGCCTGCGTCGGCGAGGCCACGGCCGCGAAGGTGCGTTCGTTCGGCATCATCCCCGAGCTCGTGCCGTCCGGTGAGCAGTCCAGCGAAGGCCTGCTGAACGACTTCCCGCCGTACGACGACATCCTCGACCCGGTCGACCGCGTGCTCCTGCCGCGGGCCGACATCGCCACCGAGACGCTGGCCGCCGGCCTGCGTGAACGTGGCTGGGAGATCGACGACGTGACGGCCTACCGCACCGTGCGTGCGGCGCCGCCGCCCGCCGACACCCGCGAGATGATCAAGTCCGGTGGCTTCGACGCGGTGTGCTTCACCTCGTCGTCGACCGTCCGGAACCTGGTCGGCATCGCGGGCAAGCCGCACGCCCGCACGCTCGTCGCGTGCATCGGCCCGCAGACCGCCGAGACCGCGCGGGAGTTCGGGCTCCGCGTCGACGTGCAGCCGGAGGAGGCGAACGTCCCGGCGCTGGTCGACGCGCTGGCCGCGCACGCCGCCCGCCTGCGCGCCGAGGGAGCCCTTCCCCCTCCGCGCAAGACCAAGCGTCTGCGCCGTTCCTAACTGAAGCCGTTGGGGCCACTCGGATTCCGGGTGGCCCCTTCGACGCCTCCACGGCAGGGAGTACCGCCAGTGTTCCCATCACACCGGCCCCGGCGTCTGCGCACGACGCCCGCAATGCGTCGCCTGGTCTCCGAGACCGACGTTCGCCCCAGGCAGCTCGTGCTGCCGATGTTCGTCAAAGAAGGCCTGAGCGAGCCCGCCGAGATCGCGAGCATGCCGGGCGTCCACCAGCACACCCGTGAATCACTGCGCAAAGCCGCCGTCGACGCCGTCCAGGCGGGAATCGGCGGCATCATGCTGTTCGGCGTCCCGTCCGAACGCGACGCGGTCGGCTCCGGCGGCACCGACCCGGACGGCATCCTCAACGTAGCCCTGCGGGACCTGCGCCAAGAACTCGGCGACAGCACCGTGATCATGTCGGACTGCTGCCTCGACGAGTTCACCGACCACGGCCACTGCGGCGTGCTCGCGGCCGACGGCACCGTCGACAACGACGCGACGCTCGAGGTGTACGCGGAAATGGCCGTGGCGCAAGCGAAAGCGGGCGCGCACGTGGTCGGCCCGAGCGGCATGATGGACGGCCAGATCGGCCACATCCGCAGCGCGCTGGACGAGGCCGGCTACATCGACACCGGCATCCTCGCCTACTCCGCCAAGTACTCGTCCGCGCTGTACGGCCCGTTCCGCGACGCGGTCGAGTCGCAGCTGAAGGGCGACCGCAAGACCTACCAGCAGGACCCGGCGAACGCCCGCGAGGCGCTGCGCGAGGTCGAGCTGGACCTCGCAGAGGGCGCGGACATGGTCATGGTCAAGCCAGCCATGTTCTACCTGGACGTGCTATCCGAGGTCGCCAAGATCTCCGACGTTCCCGTTGCGGCGTACCAGATCTCGGGTGAGTACGCGATGATCGAGGCCGCCGCGCGCAACGGCTGGATCGACCGCGAGCGCTCCGTTCTCGAGTCGCTCACGAGCATCCGGCGCGCGGGCGCGGACATCGTGCTGACCTACTGGGCCGGGGAAGCTGCCCGGTGGCTCGACCGGTAACAACTCCACCGAAGGTGCTCGACGTGGCGCGCTGGCTGTGGATCGCCAGCGCGCTGCTCGGTCTGGTGCAGGTGATGGTCGACCTGTCCGACCGCGACACGCTGATCGCCGAGATCCGCAAGCGCGATCCGGGCATGAGCCAGGACGAGATCGACGCGGCCGTCCAGGCCGGACTGCTCTTCACGCTGCTCATCGCCGGCCTGATCGTGCTGGTGTACGTCAAGATCGCGAACCGGATGGCGTGGGGCCGCAACTGGGCGCGCATCGTGCTCACCGTGCTGGGCGCCGGGTCCGTGGGGTTCGGGCTGCTTCAGCTGCTCGCGCACGCCAGCGGGGTCGCCGCTGTGTTCGGCGTTGCGCTCGACCCGGTGGACGCGTCGTTGACGGTGGCGGGGATCGGGTTGGACGGCACAGCGATCGTGCTGATGTTCCTGCCCGCGGCCGCTGCGCACTTCAGGCAGCCTGTCGCGGTGGACCGGGTTCCTGACCAGTCGTAGGTTTCCGCGCATCGCGCATCGCGCATCGCGCATCGCGCACCGCGCACCGCGCTGCTTGCTGCTCGCGCACGCCAGCTCGCCGCTGAGCTCGGGGTCGCGCTGGACCCGGCGGACCCGTTGCTGCCCGCGGCCGCCGCGCGCCGCGCATCGCGCACGCCAGCGGCTTCGCGCACGATGCTGCTCGCGCACGACGCTGCCCAGGCACCAGGCACCAGGCACCAGGCACCACGTTGCCCACGCCCGCAGCGGCGTCGCCGCCTGCTCGGGTCGTGGTGGACCCGGCGAACGCGTAGCTGCCCGCAGCCGCCGCGCGCTCAGGCGGCGTGTGCCAGCGGACCGGGTTCCTGGCGAGCCGGAGGTTTCCGCGCACCGCGCACGACGCTGCTCGCGCACGACGCAACCCATGCACGCCAGCGTCGCCGCTGCGCTCGGGGGCGCGCTGGACCCCGCGGGCCCGTTGCTGCCCGCGGCCGCCGCGCACCGCACTGCGTACCGCACCGCGCCGCGCGCCGCGCATCGCGCACGCCAGCGGCTTGGAGCACCGCGCTGCTCGCGCACGACGTTGCTCGCGCACGCCAGCGGCTTCGCGCACCACCAGCCCACGCACGCCAGCGGCTTCGAGCACCGCGCTGCTCGCGCCCGACGCTGCCCAGGCATCAGGCACCACACCAGCCCACGCACCACACTGCTCACGCACCACCAGCCCGCACACCACCAGCCCACGCACGCCAGCGGCGTCGCGGGCGCCCAGGGTCGCGCTAGACCCGGCGGACCCGTCGCCGCCCGCGGCCGCCGGACATTTCAGGCAGCGTGTCCTGGTGGACAGGGTCCCTGACCAGCCCTAGCGTTCGGGCGTGACCACTCCACAGGAACCCGAGGGCCGGGAACCTTTCCCGGCACCGCCACCACTCCCGCCGCTGGACGAGCCGGCTGCCACCGCGCAGCCACGCGAGGTGCAGCTGGCGTTCTGGCTGTGGATCGCGACGGCCGTGCTCATCTTCGTCACGTCGGCGATCCTGTTCTTCGGCCGGAACACCGCCGCGGAGCAGGCCCGCAACTCACAGGTCCAGGGCATGTCGCCCGAGCAGCTCGAAGCGGCGTCGGTGCTGGCCGCGATCGTGCTGTCGCTGGTCGGTGTCGTGCTCGCGGCGTTCGTCGGGTGGACCGCGACGAAGCTGCGCACCGGCGCCACGTGGGCGCGGATCTCGCTCACGATCGCCGGTATCGCGATCATCCTGTTCAACATGATCGGGTTTTCGGCGCTGGGTCTGCTGACGGCGTTCGCCGCGTTCGGCGGCATCATCATGATGTACCTGAAGCCGGCGAACGACTTCTTCGTCGCCGCGAAGCAGCGTCGATGACCGAGCCCACCGCCCCGCCGACGGCGGTTCGCGTCGCGGCGGGGCTCTGGCTCGCCACCGCGGTCTTCGCGGTGCTCACTCTGATCGGCATCTGGGTGCTGCGCGACGACCTGGCCCGCCAGGCCGGTGTGCAGGTCGGTGACGTCACGAGCGTGCTGATCGCGTTGACGATCGTGACGCTGGCGTTCGGTGCCGCGTACGTGTGGCTGACCTCGAAGCTCTACCAGGCGCGGAAGTGGGCGCGCATCGGGCTGTCCGCGATCGGCGTCGTGCACATGCTGTGGCTGCTCGTCACGGGTGTCAGCGCCGCGAGCCTGGTCACTCTGGTGCTCATCTCCGTCGCAGTCGTGCTCACGTGGCAGCCGAGTACGGCAAAGTGGATGGCGGAGGTGGGGGAATGACAGAACCTCAGGAACCGTCGAGATACCAGGTCACCCAGATGCAGCCGGGGTACGGCTGGGCCCCGGTGCCGATGCCGTCAGTCACGCCGTACGAGCTGAAGCCGCCACGACCCGCGACGCTCACCACCGCGTCCTGGGTGTGGCTCGCCGCGACGCTGCTCGGCGTGCTGTCCATGCCGTTGCTGCTGTGGGTCAACTCTGAGTCGATCGCGACGAGCATCTTCGAGGACTCGCGCCACCAGCCGGAGCCGTTGACGCTGGAGGAGGCGCGGATCACCGTGACCGTCCTCGTGTTCCTGGCGCTGTTCGGCGCGCTGGTCCTGTCGATCCCGTTCGTGATCGGCGCGCTCAGGCTCCGGTCCGGCAAGAACTGGCCGCGGGTGATGCTCTCCGTGCTCGGTGGCGTCACGCTGATCTACGACCTGGCGCTGTTCGCCGGGTCGCTCGCGGCGGGCCAGTGGCAGTACGGGGTGGTCATGGCGGTCGCGACGGCCGGTCTCACCATCGCGGGCATCGTGCTGATGTTCCTGCCGCCGTCGAACGCCTACGTGTCGATGTCGGACTTCCGGTGATGCAGCCGCCGGAGGAGCCCCGCAGATACCAGGCGCAGCCCTACCAGCCCGGTGTCCCGCAGTACGGCGGCATGAACGAGGTGCAGACGTCGTACACCCGCATCGTGCGGCCGCCGACCGTGGTCGCCGCGGCGGTGGTCTGGCTGCTCGCCGCGCTCGCGTGGCCGCTCGGCCGGATCGTCGTGCGGCTCGCTGAGGGCGACGCGGACAAGCTGTGGTGGACCGCCAACGTGTTCCTGACGGTGTGCGTCGTGGCCGCGGTGACGTGGCCGGTCGTGCGGTTCCTCCAGGGCAGCTTCCAGTCGCGGCTGGTGCTGACGCTCGTCTCGCTGCTGTTCGAGGTCCTCGCGTTCGCGTTCCTCGTCAGCGCGATCCCGGACACCGATCTCGTTGTGCTGCAAGTGATCCGGCTCGTGCTGCCGCCGGTGGCGATCGTGCTGAGCTTCCTGCCCGGCTCACGCGGCTACTTCGCCGCTAACCTCCACTGACTGTGGACGACGTCGTGTACTCCGAGCCCGGCAGCAGCTGGTGGCCGGTGCTGTGGGGGCCTGCCTTCGCGGTCGCCGGGTACCTGCTCGAGCTGCTGACCGGGCCGGCCAGCGGCGCGCTGTGGTCGTTCGTCGGGCTCGGCCTGATGCTCGGCGCGGTCCTGTGGGTCAACGGACGCCGCCGCATCTCGTCGGTCCGGCTCACCGCCGAGGACCTGTTCCAGGGCCGGGAACGGCTGTCGGTCGAGAAGATCGCGAAGTTCGAGGACGTGGGCCTGCCGACTGGGGCGCGGGTGCTCGGCGGCGCCTGGACGGCCCCGCGCGGCACGACCGGGGTGCCGCTCCAGCTGTCCGACGGGACGGTCGTGCTCGGCTGGGCGCGCGATCCCGAAGCCTTCCTGCGTGCGCTTCGCGGGGTCGTGAGAGGCTGACCGCCGTGACCGCAGCCGTTCCCAGCCTGCACCAGCCGAAGCGGGCGTTGATCGCCGCCGGGGAGGTGGCCGCGGTCGTGCTGCTCGGCTTCGCCGCCCACTGGTGCTGGCAGCGCGGCGTCGTCCGGCTCGAGTACCCGGTCGAGAACGGCGCACCGCTCGTGTCCACCCGCTACCACGGCAACTGGATCGGCGGCGCGATCGCGTTGGTCACGCTGGCCGCCGTGCTCGTGCTCGACGTGGTCCGGCAGACCGTGCTGGCGGTGAGAGCCAGGCCACGCAAGGCGCCCGCCGAGAAGGACGCCGAACCGGACGTGTGAGACTGGGGTACGTGACTGCGAGTCGATCCCAGGCGTTGTTCGAGCGCGCGTCGGTCGTGACCCCAGGCGGGGTCAACTCACCGGTGCGGGCGTTCCACTCCGTCGGCGGCACGCCGCGGTTCATGGTGCGCGGCGAGGGCCCGCACCTGTGGGACGCCGACGGCAACCGGTACGTCGACCTGGTGTCGTCGTGGGGGCCGATGATCCTCGGGCACGCGCACCCCGACGTGGTCGGCGCCGTCCAGAAGGCCGCCGTCGACGGCCTGTCGTTCGGCACGCCGACCGAGGGCGAGATCCTCCTCGCTGAGGAGATCATCAACCGGGTCGAGCCGGTGCACCAGGTGCGCCTGGTCAACTCGGGCACCGAGGCGACGATGAGCGCCATCCGCCTCGCCCGCGGCTTCACCGAGCGCCGCAAGATCGTCAAGTTCGCCGGCTGCTACCACGGCCACGTCGACGCGCTGCTCGCCCAGGCGGGCTCGGGCGTCGCGACGCTGGGGCTGCCGACCTCGCCCGGCGTCACGGGCGCGCAGGCCGCGGACACGATCGTCCTGCCGTACAACGACATCGAGGCCGTGCGGAAGGCGTTCGCCGAGAACGACGGCGAGATCGCCTGCGTGATCACCGAGGCCGCCGCGGGCAACATGGGCGCCGTCGCGCCGAAGAAGACGTTCAACGCCGAGCTGCGTGAGCTGTGCCACGCGAACGGCGCGCTGCTGATCATGGACGAGGTGATGACCGGGTTCCGCGTCTCGCGGGCCGGCTGGTACGGCCTCGAGCGCGTCCAGGGCGACCTCTACACGTTCGGCAAGGTCATGTCCGGCGGGCTCCCGGCGGCCGCGTTCGGCGGCCGCACCGACGTGATGGCCAAGCTGGCGCCGTCCGGTCCCGTCTACCAGGCGGGCACGCTGTCCGGTAACCCCGTCGCCGTCGCCTCGGGTCTCGCGACCCTGCGCGCGGCCACCGACGAGGTGTACGAGGCGCTGGACCGCAACGCCGCACGCCTGGGCGGGCTGTTCAAGGACGCGCTGACCACGGCCGGTGTCGAGCACCGCGTGCAGTTCGCGGGCAACCTGGTGTCGGTCTTCTTCACGGCCGACGAGGTGCACGACTACGCGGGCGCCCAGGCCGCCGAGACGTGGCGCTTCCCGCCGTTCTTCCACGCGCTGCTGGAGCGCGGCGTGTACGCGCCGCCGTCGGCGTTCGAGGCGTGGTTCGTCAACGCCGCCATGGGCGAGGAAGAGTTCTCGATCATCGCCGACGCGCTGCCGCACGCGGCCCGCGCCGCCAAGGAGGCTCGTCAGTGACCACCCGCACCGTCGTCCACATGCTGCGCCACGGTGAGGTGCACAACCCGACCGGCATCCTGTACGGCCGCATCCCCGGCTTCAAGCTGTCCGAGCGCGGGCAGAAGCAGGCGCTGACCGTCGCGGAGACGCTGGCGGAGAACGACATCGTGCACGTCGTCGCGTCCCCTTTGGACCGTGCTCAGCAGACCGCGTCGCCGATCGCGTCGTCGCACCGCCTCGATCTGGCGACCGACCCGGACCTGATCGAGGCGGACAACCAGTTCGAGGGCCTGCGGGTGTCCGTCGGGGACGGTGCGCTGCGCTCGCCGAAGCACTGGCCGAAGCTGATCAACCCGTTCAAGCCGTCGTGGGGCGAGCCGTACATCGAGATCGCGCACCGCATGCTCGCGGCCGCGCAGCGCGCCCGTGCCGCCGCCGAGGGCCACGAGGCCGTCTGCGTGTCGCACCAGCTGCCGATCTGGACGCTGCGGCTGTACCTCGAGGGCAAGCGGATGTGGCACGACCCGCGCCGCCGCGAGTGCTCGCTGGCGTCGCTCACGTCGCTGGTCTTCGAGGACGAGCGCTTCGTGAAGGTCGTCTACTCCGAGCCGGTCGGCGCGACGAACCCGAGGGTGACCGGGGCATGAAGCGGCTCGCCCTCGCGCTGGTCCTGCTCATCGGCGCCTGCTCCACCGGCGACGACGCGGCGCCGATCGCGGGCGGCGAGTTCCAGCTCGTCGCACCGGGCGGGCAGGTCAAGCTGCGCTACCCCGTCGCCGAGCGCAAGCCGTTGCAGGCGCTCTCCGGCGAGTCGCTGCTGGAGCCCGGCAAGACGGTCAACCTCGGCGACTACGCCGGCAAGATCGTCGTGGTCAACATCTGGGGCTCGTGGTGCCCGCCCTGCCGCACCGAGGCACCCGAGCTGCAGAAGATCCAGGACGCGGGCACGGCACAGGTGCTGGGGCTGGACGTGAAGGAGACCTCGCCGGACCACGGCAAGGACTTCCTCGTCGACCGCGGCCTGAACTACCCGTCGATCTACGACCCGTCGGGCCGTTCGCTGCTGGCGTTCAAGGGCCTTTCGCCGAACGCGGTGCCGTCCACCTTCATCCTGGACGAGCAGCACCGCGTCGCGGCGGTGTTCCTGGTCGGAGTGCTGGCCTCCGACCTGGAACCGATCATCGCTGAGCTGGCTGCGGAGAGCTCGGCTCGTCCATCTTGATCTTGGCCTCGAACGCCTTGATCATCGCGTCCCGGCCGATCAGGTTGAACTGCTTGCCCAGCGTGCGCATGATCGAGTTCGACGTCGGCCGGTAGAGCCCGAGCTTGTAGTAGCGGGCACCCTCGAAGGCACCGATCTGCCCACCGTCGGGCGAGTCCTTGCCGAGGTACGCGGACCACTTGGTCCCGTTCGGGTTCTTGGTGACGTTCGGCTCGCTGGGCTCGCCACCGGTGTACTGGTTGTACGGGTACTCGTACTCGTCGGCGAGCCCGCCGATCGAGTGGCCCAGCTCGTGCACGGCGATCTGGCCGGACTGGGCGTTGCCGCCTGCCGCCGTCGCGACGCTGCCACCCGCGCCGCCGTACTTGGTGGTGTGGCCGAGCGCGATCACCTGGTCGACACCGGGTGCGAGTGCCGCGAACTGCTTGGCCTTGGCCTCGTTGACGCACAGCAGGCGCTCGGTGTTCGGGTCGCGGCCCTGGCACCAGAAGCCCATGTCCAGCGCGGTGACGCGGTCGACGCCGAGCCCTGGGTCGTTGTCCACACCGGATTCGGGGGAGACGACGTTGACCTGCCACACGTTGAAGTACTTCTTGTACGACAGGAAGGGCTCGACGGCCGACAGCTCGTTCCACTTGGACAGGACGTCCTGCTTGTAGGCGTCCAGGTCGTTGGCCGTGTAGCCGTCACCGACGAAAACCAGGTCGAACCGCGCGTCGGACGCACCGGTGACCTGGATGGGGATGACGTCAGCTGCGACGAGCGCCGATCTGAGCGTCACTTCGACTTTTGGGGCGGCGATCACCAGCTTCTTGGTGATCGAACCGTCCTGGGAGAACACCTCGCGCCACTCGCGGTCCGTGGGCGGACCTTCCACGGCGCCACTGGGCACCGGGGCGAAGAGGGCCGCGGCGGCGACGGTCAACACCGGCAAGATCAGCCTGGAAGGGCGCATGCGATGACGCTAGGGAACCGCCCTATCACCCACAAGGCTGCGTTCGTAGGTACTTTCGAGTGTGACCGATGACCGAAGTCCAGGACCGGTCGTCACGTGATCTGGGCAACTACCTACTCTGAACTGTGTGGATCCCACTCAACTGGCCACCAGCGGACCATTGCTGCTGGCCACCGGGGTAGCACTGCTCGCAGGCCTCGTCTCGTTCGCGTCACCGTGCGTGGTGCCGCTCGTACCCGGCTACCTGGCGTACCTCGCCGGGCTGGTCGGTGCCGAAGCGCCCGCGGTGAGCACCGGCGAACCGGCCAAGGCCGGCCGGTGGCGCGTCGCCGGTGCGGCGCTGCTCTTCGTGCTCGGCTTCACCGTCGTCTTCGCGCTGACGTCCGTCGCGGTGCTCGGCGCCACCGAGTTGCTGTGGTTCAACGAGGCGACGTTCCAGCGCATCGGCGGCGTCATCACGATCGCGATGGGACTGGTCTTCATCGGACTCGTCCCGATGTTGCAGAAGGACGTTCGCCTGCACACGAAGCCGAAGGCGGGGCTGCTCGGCGCACCGCTGCTCGGCGCGGTCTTCGGGTTCGGCTGGGCGCCGTGCGTCGGTCCCACGCTCGCCGGTGTGCTCGCCATGGCGCGCAGCACCGAGGTCGGCAGCGCGGCGGGCCGCGGGATCGTGCTGATCCTCGCCTACTGCCTCGGCCTCGGCGTGCCGTTCGTGCTCATCGCGCTCGGCGCGCGCTGGGCGCTCAAGATGACCGGCTGGCTGCGCGCGCACACCCGTCAGGTGCAGATCTTCGGCGGCGTCATGCTGGTGCTCGTCGGTGTCGCGCTCGTCACCGGGCTCTGGGGTGACTTCGTCGGCTGGCTGCGCATCGTGGTCGTCAACGACGTGGAGTTGCCGCTCTAGTGACCGCCTTCCTCCGCAACACCTGGCGCGGCCTCACGTCGATGCGCACCGCGCTCATCCTGCTGTTCCTGCTCGCGCTCGCCGCGATGCCGGGCGCGTTGCTGCCGCAGCTCTCGCTCAACGCCCAGAAGGTCGACGAGTACGTCGCGCAGCACGGCTGGTGGGGCCGGTTCCTGCTGAAGCTGGGCTTCTTCGAGGTCTACGCGACCCCGTGGTTCGCCGCGATCTACCTGCTGCTGTTCGTCTCGCTCTGCGGCTGCCTGCTGCCGCGCACCTGGGAGTACTTCAAGCAGGCCAGGGCGAAGCCGGTGCTCACGCCGCGCAACCTGTCCCGGCTGCCGCACCACGCGCAGGCCGAGACGGACGAGTCGCCGGACGAGGTGATCGCACGCGCTGGGAAGCTGCTCGGCGGCTGGCGCAAGAACACCGGCGACGCCACGATCAGCGCCGAACGCGGGTTCCTCCGCGAGACCGGCAACCTCGTCTTCCACTTCGCGCTGCTCGGCCTGCTCGTGTCGTTCGCCACCGGCAAGATGGTCGGCTACGAGGGCCAGGTCATCGTGCAGGCCAACGGCGGCCAGTTCTGCAACGGCGGCATCCTCAACTTCGACACCTTCCGCCCCGGCCTCCGCGTCGACGGCAGCGACCTCACCCCGTTCTGCGTCAAGGTCGACGGCTTCAAAGCCGAGTACCTCGACAACGGGCAGGCCAAGAGCTACCAGGCGGACATCGAGTACCAGTCCGGTGCGGACCTGGATGCCGGCACCTGGCGGCCGTTCAACGTCCAGGTCAACAAGCCGCTGCGCACCGAGGGCGACCGGGTCTACCTGCTCGGCCACGGCTACACGCCGAAGTTCACGGTGACCTTCCCGAACGGCGTGCAGCGCACCAACGCGACCCAGTGGGTGCCGGTCGACCAGTTCACGCTCGCGTCCGAGGGGGCGACGAAGTTCGACCCGCCGCTCACGGACGCGGAGGAGCGCCGCAAGAACCAGATCGCGGTCACCGGCCTGCTGGCGCCGAGCCCCGCGATGCACGGCACGATCCTCACCTCGCGCTTCCCGGCGCTGAACGACCCGATGGTTGCGATCGACGTCTACCGCGGTGACCTGGGTGTTGACGACGGCCGGGGCCAGTCGATCTTCTCGATCGACCAGGGCATGGTCGAGCAGGGACGACTCAAGAAGGTCGCCCGCAAGAACCTCGCGGTCGGCGAGGAGGTGGCGCTCGACGACGGCACGAAGGTCCGCTTCGACGGCGTCAACGACTGGGTGTCGCTGCAGGTGTCCCACGACCCGTCCCAGGTGTGGGTGCTGATCTTCGCCATCCTGATCATCCTGGGACTCGGGGTGTCCCTCACCGTCAAGCGCCGCCGCTTCTGGGTGCGCGCGACCCGTCAGGACGACGGTCGTACATTGGTCGAGGTCGGCGGCCTCGCGAGAACCGACCAGGCCGGGTACGGCGAGGAGTTCACCCGCCTGGCCGCGGTGCTGTTGAGCAAGGAGACGTGATGCCGGTCAACGAGACGCTGTCGACGTACAGCGACTGGACGTACAACAGCGCCGCCGGCGTCTACGTCTTCGCGATCATGCTGTACCTGGTCGAGCAGGCCTTCACACGTGCTCCGCGCAAGGAGGCCGTCGCCGCGGGCCGGATCCCCGGCCTCGTCGAGCAGCCGAAACCGCCGAAGCAGGAGCTCACCCGCTCCGAGCGCTTCGGTCGCATGGGCGCCGCGCTGACCGTGCTCGGCGCGGGTCTGCACCTCGCGTCGCTGGTGCTGCGCGGTGTCGCGACCGGCCGCGCGCCCTGGGGCAACATGTACGAGTACATGTCGCTGCTGTGCCTCGCGGCCGTGGTGACGTGGGTCGTCTTGATGACCAAGTTCCCGATCCGCAAGCTCGGCGGGTACGTGCTCGCGCCGATCGTGGTGCTGATGTTCCTCGGCGGCACCGTGCTGTACGCCGAGGCCGCGCCCGTGATGCCGGCGCTCCAGTCGTACTGGCTGGTGATCCACGTCTCGGTGATCTCGATCAGCTCCGGCATGCTGCTCATCCCCGGTGTCGCCAGCATCCTGTTCCTGATCAAGAACAAGAATCCGGAGAAGTTCCCCAAGCTGCCGTCCGCCGACGTGCTGGACCGCATCGCCTACCGCAGCACCGTGGTCGCGTTCCCGCTGTTCACGGCCGGGATCATCTGCGGAGCGATCTGGGCCGAGGCCGCGTGGGGCCGGTTCTGGGGCTGGGATCCCAAGGAGACGGTCGCGTTCGTCTCGTGGGTCGTGTACGCCGCGTATCTGCACGCGCGCGCGACGGCGGGCTGGCGCGGTTCCGGCGCGGCGTGGATCAACTCGCTCGGCTTCGCGTTCACCGTGTTCAACCTGTTCTTCATCAACTTGGTGACGAGCGGGTTGCATTCGTACGCCGGGTTGTAGCGACTTCTCACCCCAGGTCGTGGGAACCGTCGCACGTTGCGTACCGTCGCAACGTGGGGGTCGGGGAGGTCTCGATCCGCCTTGCTCAGGAGGCCACACGGTGACATGGCAACCACCGGGTGAGGAACCGGGCTCCGGCCCGCAGTACGTGGACCCGACGACCGATTTCATCGACCGCGCCCAGAACGATCCGGCTCAGCAGTCCGGCCCGCAGCACGTGTCCGGGCCGTACCCCGTGAGCGGTGGGCAGTCGGGCCCGTATCACGTCGGTGGTGCCCAGTCGGGCCCGTACCAGGTCAGCGGTGGACAGTCAGGTCCGTACCACGTGAGCGGCGGGCAATCCGGCCCGTACCACGTGGGTGGGGGACAGTCGGGCCCGTACCAGGTGGACCCGTCGCAGTCGGGGCCGTACCAGACTCCTTACCCGAACAACTTCCCGCAGCGGCAGTACCAGGCAGGCGTGCCGCCGCGCGCGCAGGACGTCTCGTCGCAGCAGCTGATCAAGCAGGAGAAGCGGCCGCCGTCCTCGGGCTGGCGCAAGACGCTGCACTCGGCGTCCGGCGGGCTGGTCAACCTGGGCGAGAGCCCCGCTGACCTGCGGCGCCGTGAGCTGATCACGCGCATCAACCAGCCGCTGCGCGGGTGCTACAAGATCGCGATGCTGTCGCTGAAGGGCGGCGTCGGCAAGACGACGACGACGACCACGCTCGGCTCGACGTTCTCGTCGTTGCGCGGCGACCGGGTCATCGCGGTCGACGCGAACCCGGACCGCGGCACCCTCGCGTTGAAGATCCCGCGGGAGACCACGGCGACGGTGCGGCACCTGCTGCGCGACGCGTCGGCGATCACGAAGTACAGCGACGTCCGCCGCTACACCTCGCAGTCGCCCAGCCGCCTCGAGGTGCTGGCGTCCGAGCAAGACCCGGCGGTGTCCGAGGCGTTCAGCGACAAGGACTACCTGCGCACGGTCGCGCTGCTCGAGCACTTCTACAACATCGTGCTCACGGACTGCGGCACCGGACTCATGCACTCGGCCATGAAGGGCGTGCTGGACCAGGCGGACTCACTGGTCCTCGTGTCGTCCGGCTCGGTCGACGGCGCGCAGACCTCGGCCGCCACGCTGGACTGGCTGGAGGCGCACGGCTACCGCGACCTCGTCGCCAAGTCCGTCGCGGTGATCAACTCGGTGCGCCCGAAGTCCGGCAAGGTCGACCTGGACAAGCTGGCCGCGCACTTCGCGTCCCGCTGCCGCGCGGTCGTCCGGATCCCGTTCGACGAGCACCTCGAAGAGGGCGCGGAGATCGACCTGAACAAGCTCGCGCCGGACACCCGGCTCGCCATGCTGGAGCTCGCCGCCGTCGTGGCGGACGACTTCCCCAGCTAGCTGGAGGTGCGAAATGGGCCCCACGAATTTTCGCGGGGCCCATTTTCAGGTCACTCCTCGTTGCCCTTGCGGCGCTTCTCGTCGAGCTTGCGCAGGAACTCTGGATCGTCGTCGGGCGCGATGGTCTTCCGCCCCGGCGTGAACTCCGTTTGCTGCGGGGCGAAAGCACGCCACACCAGCACTGCCACGGTGAGCGCACCGATCGCGGCGAGTAGGTAGATCACGGACGCCACACCTCCTTTGCCACGACATTACTCGCGGCACAGGGGTACTACGGGTTCAGTGGCGAACGGGTTCAGTGGCCTCGGTCGTCAACTCGTTGAGCAGCGCCTTGACCTCCGTCTCGCGGAACCGGCGGTGGCCGCCCGGTGTGCGGATGGAGCCGATGCGGCCCGCTGTCGCCCAGCGTGTCACGGTCTTCGGGTCGACCCGGAACAGGTTGGCGACTTCCCCAGGGGTGAGCAGACGTTCGGACGCGGTCACTCGTCCTCCTCAGATCAGACGTACCGCCCGCATCGTGTCATCTCACCCGGCAGGTACTCGAACACTTGTCTGAAGGTAAAGAGGAAGTAAGGGACGAAAAGTCTGCTTTCGGACATCCATCCCCAGCCCTCTAAGCTGTCGCGGGTGGATGCCCTTGATCGTCAGATCATCGCCGCCTTGCGCGCCAACGGGCGCGCCACCTACGCCGATCTCGGCCGCCAGGTGGGGTTGTCCGCCTCCGCGGTGCACGAACGGGTCGGCAAGCTCGAAGCTACCGGCGTGATCGTCGGATATCACGCGGTCGTGGACCCGAGTGCCGTCGGACTCGGGGTCACCGCGCTGATCGGCATCCACCCCACCGACACCGCCGACGACAACGACCTGGCCGACTCGCTGGCCGAGCTCATCGAGGTCGAGTCCTGCTACCGGGTCGCAGGCGACGAGTCGTTCATCGTGAAGGTGCGCGTCGCCACGGTCGACGACCTGGAGCGGTCTCTCGGCCGCCTGCGCCGCATCCCCGGTGTCGCGCGCACCCGCACGACGGTCGTGCTGTCGACACGCTTCGAAGGACGCCCGAACACGTCCGAGTAACCTGGTGACGTGCACCTTGGTCGTGATGTGACGCTCTACGTCCTCGCCCGGCTGGGCCTCGTCGCCCTCGTGGCGGGCGGTCTGCTGCTCGTCGAGGTGCCGCTCGTGGTCGCGCTGGCCGTCGGTGTCGTCGTCGCGCTGCCGGTGTCGCTGTTCCTGTTCCGCGGACTGCGCCAGCGCGTCGCCGAGGGCCTCAACGAGCGTCAGGTCGAACGCGCGAAGCTGCGTGCCGAGCTGCGCGGGGACGCCTGAGACACCACCGATCGGGCAAGGTGTTTGGCCCCAATCCATAGCCTAGCTTCGGCCGTATGACCTGCATTGCCTCCACGCCATACAGCCGGGATCTCGGCGATGAGCTGCGCCGACTGCGCGAAACGGGGACCCGGTACAACGGCAGGTGCTTCGCCACCGCCTTGAACTGGGACCAGAGCAAGGTCTCCAACATCGAGAACGGCAAGGTCCACGCCAGCGAGATCGACCTCGTCCAGTTCCTCACCGCGTGCGGCAAGGACCGCGACTTCATCAACGCGTTCCTGGAGCGGTACCGCGACGCCTTCAACCTCTACTTCGTGCAGGTGCCGCAGAACCTGCGCACGATGGTGATGGCCGAGACGTCGGCCTCCGCGATCACCAGCTACGACAACGTGGCGATTCCGGGTTTGCTCCAGCTTGAGGAGTACACGCGAGAGCTCTTTAGGTTGGGAGGGCTCGCGTCGGATGAGGAGATCGAGGCGGGTATCCGCAATCGCATGGATCGCCAGGCCATTCTGCGGCGGTTCGATCGGCCCACCGCCACGTTCTTCATCCACGAGAACGTGCTGCAGATGAAGGTCGGCGGCGATGAGCTGATGGCACGGCAGATCAGGCGGATGCTCCACAACACCCACACCGTGCGCCTCATCCCGGCATCTGTCGCGATCCCGTTCTCGGCGAGCTACGTGCTCTGGGAGTACGAGAGGACAGCGCCGGTCGCCTTCACCTCCAACGACATCGCGAAGGTGTTCGCGCAGGATCCGGCCGCTGTCGCCACGGTCAAGTCGATCTTTCAGCGGCTGGATGCCGTGGCTTTGGATGCGGGACAATCGCGACGCGAGCTGTCGAAGCTCGTGATCATTTCGCGAGAGGAACGCGATGCTCCAGGACTCGTGGCGGAAGAGCAGCTATAGCGGTGCCACCGTGGACGACAACTGCGTCGAGGTGGCGTTCTCCGAGGCTGTGCGCGTGCGTGACTCGAAGAACACCACCGGTCCCACCCTGACCTTCTCGCCGGAAGCGTGGCGGGAGTTCGTCAGCCGCTGAGCGCCTCAAGGCCTTCTTTGCCCAGCCGTTCGATCACTTCGCGGAGCTCCAGCGGCTCCAGCCAGTGCGAAGGAATGGCGCCGGCGCCGTCGCGCGCGCCGAGGATGTTTCCGCAGATGGCACCGGTCGAGTCGCTGTCGCCGGAGTGGTTGACCGCGAGGAGCAGTCCGTCGGCCAGGTTGTCCGCGTGGATCGCGCACAGCAGTGAGATCGCGAGCGCCTCCTCGCCGACCCAGCCGCCGCCCAGCTCGGACTCGATCAGCTCGGGCGTGGGCCGTCCGAGGCCGGCGACCTTGTCGAGCAGTGCCGTCTGCTCCTCGTGTCCCTGGTGGCCGACCAGGATCTGGCGGGCGAGTCCGGTGGCCGTGACGACGTCCGCGCCGCGCAGCACCTGGTGCACGATCACCGCGAGCACGCCCGCCGACAGGTAGCCGCTCGGGTGGCCGTGCGTGAGCCGAGCGCACCCGGCCGCGAGCGCGAACACCTCGGCCGGGTCGTCCGACCAGAGCGCGCACGGCGCGACCCTCATCACGCCGCCGCAGCCCTTGGAGTTGTTGTTGGCGTCCTTGCGCAGCGCCGTGAGGCACGTGTTGCCGGGCGCGCGCAGCGAGTGCAACTCCGGGACGTCGATGAGCCAGCCGTCGTGGGTGGTCTCCGGGCCCTGTTGCGTCTGCAGCCAGCGACCGTAGGCGGCGCGGACGGTGAGCATGGGATCGATTCCGTTGCGGCGGGCCAAGATCAGACCCTCCAGGGTGAACAACGTCATCTGGGTGTCGTCGGTGATCGAGCCGAGGCCGTCGAAGGCGGGTGCGTAGTCGGTGAGTCCGGACGGGCCGTAGCGGGCCCGGATGTCACCGATCCGGTTGAACTCGATGGGTGCTCCGAGCGCGTCGCCGACCGCGCCCGCGAGCAGCGATCCGAGAAAGTTCTCCACGGAAGTTATGGTGCCCGCGTGAGTACTTCCGTGGACCGCAGTTGCAGCAGAACGCGTCACTGGGTGTGCGAGGCCGTCAAGATCATCGAGGCGGACGCGAACCGGAGCGCGGACACCCACCTGCTGCGGTTCCCGCTGCCGCCGGACTGGGGCATCGACCTCTACCTGAAGGACGAGTCGACGCACCCGACCGGTTCGCTGAAGCACCGGCTGGCGCGCTCGCTGTTCCTGTACTCGATCTGCAACGGCTGGGTCGCCGGTGGCACGCCCGTGATCGAGGCGTCGTCGGGTTCGACGGCCGTGTCCGAGGCGTACTTCGCGCGGCTGCTCGGGTTGCCGTTCATCGCGGTGATGCCGCGTTCGACGAGCGAGGAGAAGGTCGCGCTGATCGAGCGCGAGGGCGGCCGATGTCACTTCGTCGACTCGCCGAGCGCGATCTACGACGAGTCGCGGCGGCTGGCGTCCGAGCTGGGCGGCCACTTCATGGACCAGTTCACGCACGCCGAGCGCGCGACGGACTGGCGCGGCAACAACAACATCGCCGAGTCCATTTTCGACCAGATGAAGCTGGAGGCGTCGCCCGAGCCGGACTGGGTCGTGGTCGGCGCGGGCACCGGCGGCACGTCGGCGACCATCGGCCGCTACATCCACTACCGCAAGCTCAACACGCGCCTGGCCGTCGTCGACCCGGAACACTCGGTGTTCTTCGACGCCTGGAACAACTCGGACCCGTCCCTCATCGGCGCGCGGGGTTCACGCATCGAGGGCATCGGCCGCCCGCGCGTGGAGCCGTCGTTCGTCGGCCAGGTCATCGACCGGATGATCAAGGTGCCGGACGCGGCGTCGATCGCGACCATTCGTTTCGTCGAGACGTTGCTGGGTCGCCGGGTGGGCGGGTCGACCGGCACGAACCTGTGGGGCGCGTTCCAGATCATCTCGGAGATGCGCCTGTCCCGGACGCGCGGCAGCGTCGTGACGCTGCTGTGCGACGGCGGTGAGCGTTATGCGCACACCTACTACGACGACGCCTGGGTCACCGGTCAGGGCATGGACCTGACGCCTTTCCTGGGCAAGCTCCAGGATTTCCATTCGACGGGTAAGTGGTAGGCCGGAACCGTACGCTGGCGAGCTGCGTCACAGCGTGGAATCAAGCAGCTCAATCGAGGGGGACGGCGTCGTGTCCTTGCTGTACACCGACCCCGCCGAGCTGCGCGGGTACGCCGAGTACCTGCGCACCGAGGCGGGCGAGTTCGAGACCATCCGCGGCTACGTGCGGGACACGGCGTGCGACAAGAGCGGGTTCACCGGTCTCCTGACGCTGCTGCAGCCGGGTGTCGACCTCGTGCGCGCGCTGTTCGACGAGACCCTCGACTTCGGCAAGTCCAAGTTGGAGGGTGCCGCGTCGGCGATCGACGCCACCGCCGACGACTACGACAAGATCGAGCAGGCGCACAAGAAGATGTTCGAGGGGATCCTGCGATGAGCACGGGTTTCGCGGACCCCCGTCCGATCGCAGACGCACTGCAGCCCCCGGAGATCGACAAGGCGTCGCTGAACGACGTCCTCGAGGACTGCGGCTGGGAGCTCCAGGCCGTCAACTGGATCTTCGAACAGGTGACCGGCAACAGCCTCGTCGCGACGATCATCACCCCGATCACCGGCGACTGGTCGAAGATCCGCGCGGACGGCGACGCGTGGCGCAACGTCGGCACCGCCATGAACGACATGTCGTACAACCTGACCCACAACGTCGCTCAGCTGCGCGACAGCTGGGACGGCGAGGCGGCCAAGGCCCACGAGCGCTACATCGCGCTGGGCTGGAAGGCGGGCCTCCTGGCGGAGATGGGCATCGCCCACGTCATCGCCAAGGGCTTCGACACCGTCGCCGAGGGCGCCGAGGCCCTGGGCAAGCAGGCCGCTCGCCTGCTGGACTACCTGGTCAAGAAGCTCGTCCAGGCCGCAGCGACCGTGTGGATCCCGGTCGCGGGCTGGGTCAAGGCCGCCGAGATGGTCTGGAACGCGTACCAGATCTACCAGCGCGTCATGGACATCATCGAGACCATCCAGAAGCTGATCACCGACGTGAAGGCCCTCTTCGACGCCGTCGGCAACATCGCTTCCGCTCTCGGCAAGCTGAAGGACGCCGACAGCCTGGCCGAGGCCATGAACGCGACCCAGGAGGTCGCCGAGGGCGTCCGCGACGTTCGCAACTCGGTCAACGACATCAAGGACGGCGTCCAGTCCGTCAAGGACAGCGCGACCGAGATTCGCGACCGCGGCCAGGACATCCACAGCTCCGCCCGCGACTACCAGAAGCCCTCTGGCGGCTCTGACGCCACCGGCACCTCTGCCGTGACCTCGCAGAGCGGTCCCGCCGTGTCCGCTCCGCCTTCGATGCACAGCTCCGACGGCACGCCTTCTTCTTCTGGTCCGGCCCCGTCCGGCGGCCCGGCCCACACCCCGCCCCCCGTGCACGGCTCCGGCGGCCCGTCCTCGTCGGCCCCGGCTCCGTCCGGCGGCCCGACGCACACGCCGCCTCCGGCGAACCGCGGCGACACGACGCACGCCCAGACGTCGACCCCCGTGGCCCAGCACCCGACCCCGGCTGGCCCGGCGCCCACGCCGACCGCGTCCCACACGCCGACGCCGACCGCGGGCCCCCAGCACGCTCCTCAGCACGCCCAGACTCCTCAGCAGCACGCGCCGACGCCTCGGCCGGGCGACTCGACGGGCACCTCGGCCACCGCGCCGCCCCGCACGCCGACCGCGACCCCGCACACGCCGGGCTCGACCCCGCACGCCCCAAGCTCGCCGAGCTCCACGCCGCACGCGCCGGGTTCGCAGGGCTCGGCTCCGCACACCCCCGGCTCACAGGGCTCGGCTCCGCACGCGCCGTCCTCCGGCTCCACGCCGACTTCATCGGCGCACACCGGCACCACGCCAGGCTCGCAGGGCTCAACCCCGCACACTCCTGGCTCGCAGGGCTCGACCCCGCACTCGCCGACGGGTGGCTCAACCCCGCACTCGCCGACGACCGGTACGTCGCCGGGCGCGCCGGGCACGACCCCGCACACTCCTGGCTCGCAGGGCTCGACCCCACACTCCCCGACCTCGGGCTCCACGCCGGGCTCGCCGACGGGTGGCTCGACGCCGCACGCGCCGGGTTCGACTCCTGGTTCGCAGGGCACGACGCCGCATTCCCCAACCACCGGCACCACTCCGGGTGCGCAGGGTTCAACCCCGCACACCCCTGGTTCCCAGGGCACCACGCCGCACTCCTCGACGACCGGCTCCACGCCGGGCTCGCCGACCGGCACGACGCCCCACACGCCAGGCACCACGCCGCATGCGCCGGGCACGACCCCGCACGCGCCGGAGAGCGGCTCAACCCCGCACGCGCCGGGCACCACGCCCCACGCACCCGGCACAACGCCGCACACCCCAGGCACCCACGAGTCGACCCCGTCCCACCCGGACGCGACCCACGAGTCCACGAAGCCGGACCACCCGACGAAGCCGGACACCGACTCAACCCCGTCGAGCGGCACCGACACCCACGACACCCCGCACGACACCCCGCACGACACGAAGCCCCACGACACCCCGGCCCACCCGGACACCCCGGCCACCGGCGACCACCACGACCCGAGCACCCCGAGCAGCCCAACGGGAGACCACGGCGGCGACACCCCGCCCCCAGCCGAGCACCACACGGGCGGACACGACGATGAAAAGGGCCAGTTCGACAACCAGGCCATGCGCGACGGCGGTCCGAACTACCACGAGCAGCTGAACGACCTCATCCCGAACGAGGCCGAGCGTCGTGAGTACGAGGAGATGACGCGCAGGCCGTCGCACGAGCTGACGGAGGACCAGGCGCGCCGGATCGTGGACGTCCGCAGCCAGATGACAGCTGACGACGGCTCGGTCATGACGAAGGCGCTGCGGCCGGAGGACGTCGACAAGTACTTCAAGGGCGAGTACGCGGCGGACAGCGTCCGCGGGTTCGTCGCCCGCGGCCAGGACGTCGCGCCGATCAACACGCCGTCCGGGCTGCACGACGGGCTCGCGCTCGACGACTCGCCGACCCGTGCGAAGGGCGAGCAGGGCTGGTCCCCGATCCCGGACCGCAACCAGGACTCCGCGATCCAGCTGCGGTGGGCCGTGCAGCCCGACGCCGGCCGGATGCCGGTCGCGTTCGGCGCGCAGTGGGGTCAGGACGGGACGGCCGACATGATGCGCAACGTCACCGGCAGCGATCCGGTGCGCGGCGACGCGCCGTACACGGGCACCGGGCACACCGGTGGCGGTGTGCCGGAGTGGCGGGCGAACGGTGAGAACATGGGTGACCGCGCCGAGATGTGGCGGGTCAACAAGGATGGCTCCGAAGAGATGTTCGCCTACTACACGCGGGACAACGGGTCGTGGAAGCCGGTCGGATCGTGATCCCCGAGCACAACGGCCGGCAGGTCGCCGTCTACCAGGGCAAGCTCTACGAGGTGCTGAACTCGCGCCTCGGCAAGGGGCTCGTCCGGCTCAGCCCCGGCGACGACCACGTCAGCCCGGAGCAGCTGGAGTCCTGGTACGTCGACCGGGCCGTGTTCACCTGGCGCGGTGAGCCGTTCGACGCCGTGAAGATCGAGGGCGGCCGGGTCACCGGCAGCCACACGGGGCTGGATCTGAGCAAGGGCAAGGAGCTCGGCCTCGACGGGGACCAGTACAGCGGTTTCGGCGGCACGTTCCCACTCGACGAGGTCGACCTGAAGGTCGAGCGCACCGATCTACTGGCGCGCTGGAAGGAGAAGCACGCGGGATGAGCACCCCAGAAGCCACCGACGTGCGCAAGCCGGCCGGTATCGGGCCGCAGACGATCGTGCAAAAGATCGTCCACCCGGCGCTGGCCGCGCTGTACCTGGGCAACGTGACCGTGCCGGCGCGCTTCGAGGCGCACCGGGCGGGCGGGTTCGTCACCAGGGGGCAGGACTTCCCGGAGGGCACCGCGGACGCGTTCACGGAGGCGTTCGGCGTCGACAAGGTGCCGGGCTGGCCCAAGGGCACCCAGTACCTGCTGCGGTTCTACGCGCACACCACCACGCTCTTCACGACGACGTTCGGCGGCCGGACGCTCGACAGCGCGCACAAGATGGGCACGAGCACGGTCTACCCGGCGCCCTTCCTCGGCACCGGGTACACGCCGAGCAGCAACCCGATCCCCGAGTACTTCATGGAGCTCACCGAGCTCCCCAGCGGCGCGGAGCTGTGGCGCGTCGAGCCGAGCGGCGAGGCGAAGAGCGTCGGGTTCTACGTGCACCGGCAGATCGGCTGGGTGCCGACGGACGACGTCGCGTTCGGCCCGAGCCGCTTCTGGCCCGCGCCCGCGACGTTGCGCATGACCGTCCGACGTGGACTGATCGCGCGCTACCAGGGGCGCGACTTCGACGCGGACTTCGCCAACCGGCCGGGCGAGCTGGTGCTGCACCCGCTGCCTGGTCAGCAGGCGCCGCAGGACTTCGCTGAGAAGGACGGGGCGCGCTTCCTGCAGGTCCCCGACGTCGCGGTCGACGAGATCGCGGTGCTGCGCAAGCGTTGCACGTGGCGCGGCGCCGAGTTCGAGCTGCTCGACGTCAGCGGTGACCACGCGGTGCTCAACTTCCTCGGCGAGAACTACGAGGTCGCGGCGCAGCTCGGGCTGACCGAGGTCGACTACCGCCAGTGGCGCACCGTCGCGCCGCGCGCGGAGCTGACCGACGTCAGAGACGAGACGCGTGCACTGCCGCGTGGACTCTTCAGCGCCAACTGATCTGGAAGTGAAGCGATGAGCACCCCGAACGACAGCTGGAAGTCCCCGGAACTGCGTGCCGCCGAGGCGCAGGTCGACGCGAGACTGGGCGAGGCCCAGCAGTTGGCCGCCCGCCTGCAGTCGCAGCAGCTGCCGCCGCTCCCGCCGCTCGACACGGCCGCGATCGCGGAGCAGGTCGAGCGGGCCGCCAGTGAGCGCGACGCGCCGGCCGAGCTGAAGGCGTTGAAGCGCAAGGTCGACGCGGGCGACTTCAGCTGGGACGACGTCGTGGGCGGCCGGGCGGCGGCCGACCCGGACGTGCAGCAGATGCAGCAGGCGAACATGGCCAAGATGCGCCAGGCGTTCCAGATGCTGTCCGAGGGCATGACCGCGGACGAGATCATGGACGCCCAGCGCAGGCCGCGCGGTGGCGACGACGATGACGAAGGGCCGTCGGACTTCCGGGAAGACGCGTGGTGACCTGGCGGACCGCGGACGTGCTGGCGGCCGAGGACGGCCTCACCGCCGCCGTCGCGTCCGTCGAGAAGGCGATGCGCGAGGCCGCCCAGCTGCGCGGCCGCGAACCGTCCACAGAGGACATACGGCGCGTCGTGCAGTTCGCCAAGTCCACCGAGGCGTCGAACGCGATGCGGTCGCTGGCCGACCGCATCGCGCGCGGTGGCCTCAGCTGGCGCCAGGTGCTCACCGGCGAGGCGTCGCACGACCCGTTGGTGCGCAAGGCGCTGGAGGAGAACCGCTCCCGGCTCGACGAGCTGATCCATGGTGAGCCGGTGCGACCGCCGCAGCCGCGCAAACCGCTCCGGCGGGACGACGACGAGCCGCAGTCGTTCACCGAAGACGCGTGGTGATCGACCCTCGCTCGGCCCCTCGGGACGTTAGGGGCACCCTTGGGACACTTGGCGTCGCAAGGGTGCCCCTAACGGCAAGCCATCACACGTCCAGGTCGGCGCACGTGGACTCGTCCGGCAGCAGCGGCCGGAACACGACGACGTAACTCCCCTCGCCGCTGCGCCACCGCGTGCCCTTGGGCGTCTCGCGCGCGATCGTCTCGGCCTTCGCCGCGTCCAGCACGACGCAGTTCCCCTCCTTCGTCCGCTGGTCCAGCGCGGCGAACGGCCACGGGCGGCCCTGCTGCGACGAGTCCGGTGCCCAGCCGACGGCGGCGATCTTCGTCGGCCGGTACGGGGTGGCGGGCCCATCCACGTGCAGCGAATCCTGGAAGTCGAGGAGCTCCGAGTCCTCCGGGTTGACGGCCGTGGTGACGAACCGCTGTCCGCCGGAGTTCAGCACGAACACCTGTGCATACCCGTCTATGACGTGCGTGTTCTCGATCAGCTGGTTCTTCGCCAGCCCGGCGTCGTGCGCGTCCTGGTAGAACTCCTCCGCCCTGTCCTGTCCTATGTGGACTGACTCGGCGGTCTGCAGCGCGCCGGCCGCGGGACCGGGCCGGAGCACCGTCCCGTCCCCGTAGAGGCTGAACTCCGGCAGCGCGGCCGGGTTGGGATGGGGCATGCCGACGAGCTTCTGCGTCCGGAACGCGAGACCCTCCGGCATCGGCGGAGCCTGCGCCCCGCACCCGGCCAGCACGACGGCGATCACCACGAACCAACGCACGATGTTCCCCCTCATGGTGAGGAGACGGAAAGTGCATGGGTTCCGGTTGGCCGAGCCGATCAGGGGACCGACCCGGCCAACCGCGGGGGAGCTACTTACCGGCGCGGTACGCCGTCCACGCGTTCTGCATGCGGGTGTTCTGGTCGGGGGTGAACTGGTTGTAGCAGTCGTCGTAGGAGTAGTCCATGTAGTTGTGGATCGGGTCCAGGCCGGGCAGCGAGCATGAGTTGCGGCCCGCAGGGCAGCCCGACGTGGAGCTCGACTGCGCCGGGGTGTCGGAGACCTCGTCGTTGGTCGACGTGCAGCCGCCCTGGAAGGTGTGCCACAGGCCCATCCAGTGACCCGTCTCGTGGGTCAGCGTCTTGCCGAGGTTGAAGTTCGTGGCGCTGCCGCCGGGCACGCTGGTGTAGTCGATCACCACGCCGTCGAGCTTCGGGCTGCTGGTGTACCAGGTCGGGAACGTCGCGAAGCCGAGCCCGTCGATGTTCACCGACCACACGTTGAGCGTGCTCGCGCCGCCGACGCGGGTGGCGCTCTTCATCGCCTTCTCGGTGCTCGCGGTGTCGGTCTTGGTGAACCAGGTGTTGTTGGACCAGCGCTTGGTCTGCTGCAGCACGAACTTGAACCCGGTCTTCGCCGCGACACCCGGTGCCTCGGCGCCCGCGAAGCCCGTGTTGAGCACCTTGATCTGCTCCGCGATGGTCGCGTCGGACATCGAGCCCACGCCACCGGTGCCGGTGACGACGTGGAACACGACGTTGATCGTGCCGCCCGCCATCGCGGTGAACTGCCCGCTTGATGCGGCGACCTTCTGGCGCAGGTCCGCGTTCATGACGGCGGCCATCGCCTGGGAGATCTCGTTGCGGTCCTGGCCCTGGGTGCCGGGCTTGCCGCGGGCGAGCGAGTGGGTGTCGACGCAGTCGGACTGGCGCGCGGCCGTCGTGTCCACGTCACCGGCCGATGCGGCGCCGGTCAGGGTGAACGCCGCGGCCACCAGCACGCCGGCGGCGAGTGCGCGCTTCGCAACTTCAGACATTGTGTGTTCCTCCATGCAGGGTGGAGGAATCCTGACTGACGACTACGTCCTTTTAGGACTTTAACTTTTAGCAGTGTTACGGCGCGGTTTCGCGGAAGTCGATCCGCATGACCACGCGCCGCAGCGTGGGGTGCGTGATCTCGGTGAACCCGGCGTCCTCGAACACCTGGCGCGCCCCGACGTGCATCTCACCCCACGTGATCTTCTTGCCGGGTGGCGCGATCATCGGGTAGCCCTCGAGCGCTGCCGCGCCTCTGGATCGGGCGTAGTCGATCGTCGCCTCGGCCAGCAGGTACGTGAGCCCGCGCCCGCGAAAGCCCTTGCGCACGACGAAGCACGTGATCGCCCAGACGCCGTCGTCGTCCCTGTCCTCGTCCCGCCCGCGCCACAGCATCGGCTTCGAGCGCAGCTTCGGGTACGCCGTCCGCGGCTCGACGGCCACCCAGCCCGCCGGTTCGCCGTCGACGTAGGCCACGAGCCCGCTGGTGTTCGGCGCGCCCGGTTCGTCGCAGCCGGTCTGCTCGCGGAGCATCGCGGTCCGCTCCTCCTGCGTGGAGTCGCGCCAGATCCAGCCGCGCACCTTGAACCGCTGGCACTGGCACCGGCCGGGGTCGCTGGTGCCGAAGATCGCCGCGAGGTCGGTCCACGACGCCTCGTTGGCGGGGACGACGGTCAGCTGCTCGGTGCGGATCGGGGTCACGCCCCGCATGCTAAGTACGATTCCGGACGTTCTGCTGCCGGAACGGAGGCCAACACGGTGACCACGAGCCCCACGGCACGAGCCCTGCTCGCGCTCGAACTGCTCCAGTCCACACCCGGCATCACCGCGGACCGCCTGGCGGGCAAGCTCGGCGTCACCGAACGCGCCGCCCGCCGCTACGTCGGCATCCTGCGCGAAGCGGGTGTTCCCGTCGAGTCCACCCGAGGCCCTTATGGCGGCTACCGCGTCGGCCGCGGCCTGCGCCTCCCGCCGTTGATGTTCAGCGCCACCGAGGCACTCGGCCTGGTCATGGCCGTGCTCGACGGCCACCACGACGCCGGTGACCCCTCCGGGCCGGTGGGCAGTGCGCTCGGCAAGATCGTGCGCGCACTCCCGGCGCCGGTGGCCGCGCAGGCGGAGGCCGTCCGCCGCACCACCGCTCCCGCGCCCGACCGTTCCGCTGCTCGCCCCGAACCCGAGATCACCACCGCGCTCGTCGAGGCCTGCTCCACCCACCGCCGCGTGCGGCTCGGCTACCGCTCCGAGGCAGGTTCGGAGTGGATCGCCGAGGTCGACCCGTGGGCCGTCGTCGTGCGGCACGGCCGCTGGTACCTGCTGTGCTGGTCGCACAAGTCGGACGCGCGCCGGGCGTACCGGATCGACCGGGTCCGGTCCGTCTCGCCGTTGCCCGATTCCTTCGTCCCGCCACCGGATCTCGACCCGGTCGCCGTGCTGGAGGAACACCTCGCCGTCGGCTGGGAGTACGACATCGAGGTCCTCGTCGATGCGCCGGCCGAGACCGTCGCGCGCTGGCTGCCACGGGCGCTCGGCCTCGTCGAACCGGTCGACGCCGGGACGTCCAAGTTGGTCGGCAGCACGAGCAACCCGGTCTGGTACGCCGAGGAGCTCGCGGTGATCCCGGTGCCCTACCGGATCGTGCGGTGCCCGGAGCTCAAGCAGTCCGCACGCGCCATCGCCCAACGCATGCTCGCCGCGTCCGAGTAGCACCAAGTGCAACTCTGGGGTTGCGCTTCGTTGGACCAATGTGCAACTCTGAGGTTGCACACAATCGGAAGGAGATCCTCGTGAACGAGGACAGGATCGAGCGCGAAACGCTGATCGCGGCACCGCTGGAGCGGGTCTGGTCCCTGATCGCCGAGCCGGGTTTCTGGGTGGCGGACGAAGGCGCGGTGTCCGGCACCGTCGCCGTGGCGGGCGAGACGGTGATCGCGAAGAACACCGAGTACGGCGAGTTCCCGGTGCGCGTGGAGAAGGTCGAGCCGCCGACGTACCTGGCGTACCGGTGGGCCAGCGCGTTCGCCGGCGAGGAACTGCGCGAGGACAACAGCACGCTGATCGAGTTCACCCTGACCCAGGAGGGCGACCAGGTGCGGCTGCGCGTGGTCGAGAGCGGGTTCGCCGCACTGGCGGGGTCGGACGAGCTGCGCAGCGGGGCGTTCAAGGACAACAGCAGCGGCTGGCCGCAGGTGTTCGACGCCTTCAAGAAGCGCGCCGAGATGTGATCGACGAACCGGGTGGCGTCATCGTCGCGCTGGCCGACCCGACCCGCCGTCAGTTGCTGGACCTGATGGCGGCGCGGGGTGAGGTCACCGCGACGACGCTCGCCGAAGCGCTGCCCGTCTCACGGCAGGCGGTGGTGAAGCACCTCGCGGTGCTCGACGCGGCCGGGCTGGTGTCCCGCAGCCGCGCCGGACGCGAGGTGCGGTACGCGGTGCGGCCCGAAGCGCTGAACGCCACGGCGCGGTGGATGGCGGGGCTCGCGACCGAGTGGGACCGGCGGCTCGCGCGCATCAAGCGCCTCGCCGAGGAGGCCTAGTTCAGACGCTGCGCAGCACCGAGACGACGGCACCCAGCACGACGGCGTTGTCACCGTCGATCACGTCGTAGTCCGGGTTGCGGGGCTCGAGGAAGACGTGGCCGTTGCGGCGGCGGTACACCTTGACGGTCGCCTCGTCGTCGATCATCGCGGCGACGATCTGACCCGAGTGGGCCTCGTGCTGCTGCCGCACCACCACGATGTCGCCGTCGCAGATCGCGGCGTCGATCATCGAGTCACCGCGCACCCGCAGCCCGAACACGTTGCCGCGCCCGGTGAGCTCGCGCGGCAGCGTGAGGATGTCGTCGACGTGCTCCTCGGCCGAGATGGGCGCGCCCGCGGCGATGTGGCCGACGACCGGCACCGGCACCGCGTCGTCCGACGGCTTGGCTGGTTCCGACTGCAGGAAGAGCCGCACGTCGATCGGCCGCGACATCGAGGAGCTGCGTCGCAGAAAACCCTTGTCCTCCAACGCGGCCAGGTGCTTCGACACCGACGACGAGGAGCGCAGGCCGACCGCGTCACCGATCTCGCGGGTGCTCGGCGAGTACCCGTACCGGACCACCCAGTCCCGGATCATGGCCAGGATGTGCTGCTGCCGGGACGGCAGCGTCGAGGTGTCCAGGTCGTCAAGATCGTCGTAGGCGGTCACCAGCGGAATGGTAGCGGCCATTCGGCTAACCGCTGATTAGCCGTCGCTTAACCGGACGCGCCGAGCATCGTCGTCATGACACGTTTGCGACAGGCCGGAGTGCTGGCCGGGGTTCTGATGGCGGGCGCGTTCGCGGTCACCGCGCCGGGAACGGCCAGCGCGGCCGAGTACGGCTGCACCGGCACGCTCGTCGACACCTACGCGGTGAAGTCCCGCGTCGGCAACACGCTGAGCCACATCCGGCTCTACTACAACGCGAGCACCGGCTACAACTGCGCGTCGAACGTGAAGACCGCGTACTACTCGCAGTTCAAGCACGAAGCCAGCATCAACATGTACAACGAGGACTTCCGCGAGGACGACAACAACCGTCCCGGCTACAACAACGACACCGATGGTGGGAAGTTCCAGTACTACGCGGGTCCCGTGAAGGTGTACGCGAAGGGCAAGTGCGTCAACATCCGCGCCATCACGTACTACTACGACGAGATGGCCATCCGCGACACCGGCATGGTCCACTGCGGCTGAGCGTAAACCCTTTCCAGCGAACGGAAGAACAGCGCCAGTCCGAAGAACACCAGCGGGTAGACGAGGTAACCGAACCGGCTCGCGGGCATCAGCAGAATGGCCGTCCCCATTCCGGCGACGATCCGTCGCATGGCGTCGGCCGCGGTGGCGGGCGGGCGCAGCACCAGCCAGATCAGGTTGGCCAGACCGCCCGCCACCAGCAGTCCCAGCGCCACCGCGTGGCCGGTCTGGCCGAGCTCGGTGAGCAGGTGACCGGGGAACGGGCTCGCGGCGGGCGACTGGACGTGCGCCGTGCCGGTGGGGAACCGGATCGCGTGCTCGACGAACGCGCCGGGGTCGACCAGCAGCACGGGCAGGCTGAGCGCCGCGCACACGCCCGCGAAGATCGCGGCGAACCGAGCCGGTCTGCCGAGCCTGACGAGCAGGAACACGGTGAGGACGACCGCGGCGGGCAGTGCGATCAGCTTGATGCTGACCGCGGTCGCCGCCACCGCGGCCGCCCAACCCGGCTTCTCCCGGACGACCAGCGCGGCCATCAGCCCCAGCAACGCGATGACCGCCAGGTCCTCGCCTGCCGTGGTCGTGGTGAGCACCGTCAACGGGCCCGCTGCCGCGATCTGCATGGCCCGCACGGGAACCTTCGGCCACGCCAGCAGCCGCAGTGCCACCGCGGTGGCCGCGATGGCGATGATCGCGAACATGACCCGCGCGTCGGTGAACGGCACATCGCCGAACAACGCTCTGGGCAGCCCGAAAATGGTCATCATCGGGCCGTACGGGGTGTAGTCGTTGACGTCCGGCGGCCGCCCGAGCGCGGTGACGTCCACGTACGGAGTGCCGTGCGCGAGAAGCAGTTTCGCGGACCGCTCGATCACCCAGACGTTGGGCTGTGCGCTCCAGGTCCACGGCGTGTTCGAGAAGTTCTCGGCACTCTGCCTGGTCGCCGTCAGCACGCCCAGCGGGGCCGCCGTGCCGACCACGCCCACGAGCCAGATCGGCAGCGCCCGCGACCGCAGCCACGACGGCAACCACGCACCGGCCAACAACAACACCAATGCGTGCGCGGCCGCCAGCAGATAAGCGGCGACGGCGAAATTGCCCCACACCCGGAACCCGTGGAACTCGGACGTCAGCACGGTCGCCCGCGCGAAAACCGCGAAACCGAGGTACAGCGCGACGTCCATCAGCAGGGCGCGATGTATTGCGCCTGGTTTTTCGTTTTTCGGCAAGACGGCCTCCCGCGAAGCACGCTACGGATTCGCTGAAGGCGTCGCGATCGGCATTTCAGCGGGTATTTCCCTGCCACTTTTGTAACCACACCGGCCGGAAGTACGACACGTTTTGGTCAACCTGCCGATGATCGGTCGTGCCGCGGGCGGTGCTGAACACGCAGGAACAGCTCGCGGCCGAGGTGGCGCGGTCGACGAGCGACACCGTCGACGCCACCGTCCGCGATCTCCGCGTCGCGCCGCGATGCCCCGATGTCGACCCCGCGCGCCTGAAGGTCGGCCGTGCCGGGGTCGCGCTGGTCGACGGCGCCACCCGCGCACCGATCTCCGCGGTCGGTGAGGCGCTGCCGCTCGACAAGCTGCCGCCGACCACGGATGTGTCCGTCACCCCGTTGCGGGACAAGGACTTTCGGCTGCTCGTGGCGGTCGAGGCGCCGGACGGCCGGTTGCTCGTCGCGTCGGTGCCGGTGGAACTCCCGTTCGCACCGCTCGACAGCAGGCGCGCCGAGGGCCTGGTGCTGCTCGACCGGAGTGGTGTCGTCGCCAAGCGCGGCACCGCCGTGCCGCCCGAGGACCAGCCGCTGCTGGAGATCGCGGCGAACGAACCGTCGATCGGCAGCAGGGCCGGCCAGGTGACCGTCGTCGGGCACGCGCCCGTCACGTCCACGCACCTGACGCGCTTCACGGTGGTCTCGGCGACCAAGGCGGTGAAGGAAGGCCTGGTGGCGGAGTGGCCCGGCCTCGTCCCGTCAACGGCGGCCCGGACATCGGTGGCGTCGCGGCCAACGCGAACGACCTCGGCGCGCTGCGCCCCGTGCTGGAGCAACTGGTCGCGCAGGACCGCTACCGCACCATCTCGATCATCGACCGGGCCGGGACGCCCCTGCTGACCGTCGGTGAGCCCGCGTTGCGCACACCCGGCCCGCTGCCGGTCAGCGCCGACCTCCGGTGGCAGGACGGCCTGACTCCCGTGTTGTTCTCGTTCAGCTGGACGGAGGGCGCCGACCTGACCGTCGTCACCGAGATCGACACCGAGTACGTCGCCACCACGCTGCGGAGGCTGCCGGGAGACGTGCACCTCGTCGACAAGGACATGCACGTCCTCGCGTCCGCGCACGGGCTGTCCGCGCTCGATCCGGTCGTGGAGACCGCCGCGCGGGAAGCGTTCGCCGGCAGGTCGGGGGCGCACGTGTCCCCCGATGGACGTTCGGTGGTCGCGGCCAGGTCGGTGGAGATCCGTTCGTCCTTCAGCTGGGTGCTGGTGTCCCAGCAGCCGGCGGGCGAGATCAACCCGGCGGGCGCGGCTCGTCAGCGCGTGGTGCGGGGCCTGGCCGGGGTGGGCGTGTTGCTGGGGGTGCTGGCGGGCGTCAGGGGTGCGTCAGGGAACCGGCGTTGAATGGGCACCGTGACTGACCTGGTGATGACCTTTCCGCTGATGCGCGGCGGCGGGATGTTCCTCGTGGCGATCGGCCTCGGCATCGTCGTAGGCGGCATCGGCCCGCGTTCGTGGCTAGCACCGGCACTCGCCGCGGGCGCCGCGCTCGGCGTGGTCATCATGGCCGTCGGAGGCGCGACCAAGCTCATCTTCGCCGGTCTGGGGTCACCCCCGCTGTACCAGTGGATCGTGCTCGGCGTCGCGTTCCTGGTCGAGGGCTACCTCGTCTACCTGGTCTCGGACCGGAACGAGTTCGGCACCCGCGAGTTCTGGATGTGGATGCTGATCGTCGTGGCGGCCCACTTCCTGATCCTCACGTTCTCCCACGGTCCGCTGTGCGGCGTCCTGGCGGTCGCGTGCATGATCAACGCGGTGATCGGCCTCAGGACGTCGATCAACTTCCAGGTGTTCTGGGCGATCGACGGCGTGCTGAAGGTGCTCATCGGGGCGTCGATGATCGCGCTGACCTACGTCGCCGTCGACTAGACCTCCTCGCGGACAGCCTCCTCACCTAGGTGCGGTCCCTGATGTGGAGAACCCCTTGCGCCGCTTACCTTCGCGGGCAGAGGGAGGTCCGCGATGAAGGCGATCGTGCAGGATCGGTACGGCTCGGTGGACGTGCTGGAGCTCAGAGAGATCGAGCGGCCGGTGCCCGGTGACGACGAGGTGCTGGTGCGGGTGCGCGCGGCGTCGGTCAACGCCTACGACTGGCACTTCATGCGCGGCGACCCGTACTTCGCGCGGATGATCATGGGGCTGGGCGGCCCGAAGGCCAGGATCCGCGGCCGTGACTGCGCGGGCGTGGTGGAGGCCGTCGGCGCGCGGGTGACCGGCCTGGTGCCCGGCGACGAGGTGTACGGCGAGGTGGACGGGACGTTCGCCGAGTACGTGTGCGTGCCGGACAACGCGGTGGCGCGGAAACCGGCCAACCTGACGTTCGAGCAGGCCGCGGCACTGCCGCTGGCCGCCAACACCGCGCTGATCGGCCTGCGCGACGTGGGCGCCGGGCAGCGGGTGCTGATCAACGGCGCGTCCGGCGGCGTGGGCACGATGGCCGTGCAGCTCGCGAAGGCGCAGGGTGCCGAGGTGACCGGTGTGTGCAGCACGCGGAACGTCGACCTCGTCCGGTCGCTCGGCGCGGACCACGTCGTCGACTACACCCAGGAGGACTTCGCCCGCGACGCCCGGCGGTACGACCTGGTCTTCGACCTCGTGGGCAACCGGTCGCTGACCGACCTCCGCCGCGTCCTGACGCCGGACGGGACGCTCGCGCTGTCCGGCGGAGGCACCTCGAACGGCGGGTCGTTCTTCGGCCCGTACGGGTTGTTCCTGAAGGCCAGGGTGGTGGCGAGCTTCATCCGGCACCGGGTGGTCTTCGTGGCGGCACACCAGAGCAAGCAGAACCTCGACGCGCTGCGGGAGCTCGCCGAGGCCGGCACGCTCGTCCCGGTGATCGAGGCGACGTACCCGCTGAGCGAGGCGGCCAAAGCCATCCGGCACGTGGAGATCGAGCACGCACGGGCCAAGGTGGTCGTCACGACCCGAGCAGCTTCTCCAACGTGATCGGCAGCTCCCGAACCCGGACACCGGTGGCGTGGTGCACCGCGTTCCCGATCGCCCCGGCCACTCCGACGATGCCGAGCTCACCGATGCCCTTCGCGCCGAGTCCACTGATCAACGGGTCCGGGTGGTCGAGGAAACGCACGTCGATCGGCGGGATGTCGGCGTGCACCGGCACGAGGTACGAGGCGAGGTTGCCGTTGGCGAAGCGCCCGGTGCCCTGGTCGACCTCGGTCGCCTCGAGCAGCGCCTGCCCGATGCCCATGACCACCGCGCCCTGGATCTGGCTGCGGGCCGCCTTGACGTTGATGATCGTGCCGGCGTCCATGACGGACAGCCACCGGGTCACCCTCGGCTCGCCGGTCCACCGGTGCACCCGGACCTCGCAGAAGTGCACGCCGAACGACCGGAACCCGTGCTCCGGGTCGACGAGCCGCGGCGAGGTGCCGACCGCTTCGACGCTCCCGACGTCGCACGTGGTGAGCAGGGTGCCGAAGCTCATCGTGAGGCCGCCGGACGACACGCTGCCGTCCCGGTAGACCACCTCCGCCGGATCCTTGCCGTGGAACGGCGACTTCGGGTTGGTCACCGCCAGCGCGACCAGCTCCGTCTGCACCGCCTTGGCCGCGACCTGCACGGCGGGCCCGTTGGTGCACGTCGAGTTCGAGCCGCCCGCGTTCGCCGCGGTCGGCGACGTGGAGTCGCCCAGCTCGGGCCGCACCCGGTCGACCGGGATGCCCAGCACGTCCGCGGCGAGGATGGCGAACACGGTGTACTGCCCGGTGCCCAGGTCGGCCGCGGTGCCCGACACCGACGCGGTGCCGTCCGCGCTCAACCGCACCTTGATGGACGCCAGGCCGCGGGACGCGCCGTAGGTCGCGGTACCCATGCCGGTGCCGACGAGCCAGTCGCCGTCGACGGTCGCGCGCACCTTCTTCGGCCGCTTCGACCAGCCGAACTCCTCGGCGCCGCGCCGGTAGCACTCGTCGAGGTGCTTGCTGGACCACGGTTTTCCGGTGTTGGGCACGAAGGTCGCGTAGTTCTTCATCCGCATCTCGAGCGGGTCGAGGCCCAGCCGCTCGGCCAGCTCGTCCATCGCGCTCTCCAGCGCGAACGAGCCGTTCGCCTCGCCCGGTGCCCGCATCACGGTCGCCGCGCCCAGGTTCAGCGGCACGATGGTCTTGGTGACCTGGATGCTGGGGCTGGCGTAGGTGGTGAGCGTCCAGTTGGCGACCGACTCGGACCAGCTGCCGGCGAAACCCCTGCTGGTGATGCCGTCGTTGGTGATCGCGGTGAGCTTGCCGTCGGCCGTGCAGGCCATCTTGAGGTTCTGCACCGTCAACGGCCGGTGCCCGGCGAGGGTGAACACCTGCTCGCGGGTCAGCACCGCCTTGACCGGCCGCCCCAGCGCTTTGGCAGCTGCGCAGGCCAGCGGCACCTGGGCCCAGTTGCCCCACTTGCCGCCGAACCCGCCACCGACGTGCGGGCTGATGACGTGGATCTTCGCCGCGTCCACGCCCAGCGTTTCGGACAGCCGCCGCACCGAGAGCACCGCCCCCTGGGTGACGGTGTAGGCGGTCAGGTGGTCGCCGTTCCAGGTCGCCACCGTGGCGTGCGGTTCCATCGCGCAGTGGTGTTGCACCGGCGTGGAGTAGCTCGCGGTGAACGTGACCTCGCCGGCGGCCACGGCCTGGGCGACGGACGCCACTCCGGTGGCCAGCACGGTGTCCGGGCCTTCGGCGTCGGTGTCCGCCTTCTCCATCGCCGCGGGCGGGCCGGGGAACGCGGTCACCGGGGGCTGTTGCTGATAGGTCGTCCTGATCAGCGAGGCGGCGTCCCTCGCCTGTTCCCACGTCTCGGCGACGACGAAGCCGATGGTCTGCCCGTGGAAGCGGACCTCCTTGTCCTGCAACGGAGGTGCACTCTCGTCGTTCTGGTTCTGGACGTAGGCGAACAGCTTCAGCGGGTTGAACGGCGTGTACACGGCGAGCACGCCGGGGGAGGCGAGCGCCGCGGCCGTGTCCATGCCGGTGATCACGCCGCGGCCGATGGTGCTCGTGACGATGTAGCCGTATGTGAGACCGGCCGGTTTGTTGTCGGCGGCGTAGACCGCCGCTCCGGTGACCTTGATGCGGCCGTCGACCCGGTCGACCGGCTGCCCGATCGGCGTGGCCCTCATCGCACACCTGCCACGTCGATCAGCGCGCGAACGATGGTCCGCTTCAGCAACGTCACCTTGAAAGCGTTCTGCGCCAACGGACGTGCTCCATCCACAGCGGACTCAGCGGCGTCGCTGAAGGTCTTCTCCATGGCCGGGTTGCCCTTGAGCGCGTCTTCGACGGCGCGCAGCCGCCACGGTTTCGTGCCCACCCCGCCCGCGGCGATCCGGGCGTCGAGCACCACCCCGCGCCGGAGGCTCAGCGCCACGGCGACGGAGGTGAGCGCGAACTCGTACGACTGCCGGTCCCGGATCTTGAGGTAGGTCGACTGACGCGCCAGCGGCGACACCGGCACCCGCACCTCGACGATCAGCTCGTCCGGCCCCAGCTGGTTCTCGACCTGGGGCGTGTTCCCCGGCAGCAGGTAGAAGTCCTCCAGCGGCACGATCCGGTCGCCGCCCCGTCCGCGCACCACGACCATCGCCTCCAACGCGACGAACGCGACGGCGACGTCGCTGGCGTGGGTGGCCGCGCAGGAGCTGCTGGAACCCAGGATCGCGTGCGTGCGGTTCACGCCTGTCTGCGCGGGGCACCCGGAGCCCGGCTGCCGCTTGTTGCACGGCGCCGTCACGTCCCGGAAGTAGTCGCATCGCGTGCGCTGCAACAGGTTCCCGCCGATGCTGGCCATGTTGCGCAGCTGACCCGACGCGCTGAGCAGCAGCGCGCGGGAGATCACCGGGAAGTGCACCATGACGGTCGGATGCGCGGCCACGGCGCTCATCCGCTCGAGAGCACCGATCCGCAGGTGGCCGTCGCTCAGCCGGATTCCGTTCAACGGCAACCGGTTGACGTCGATCACGTGGTCCGGCGTCAGCACGTCGAGCTTCATCAGGTCGACGAGGGTGGTACCGCCCGCGAGGAACGCGGAACCGGGCTTCGTGAGTCGCAACGCCTCGTCGACGCTCGACGGTGCCGCGTAGTCGAAGGCGCGCATCACCGATCACCTGCCTGGACCTGCTTGATCGCGTCGAGGATGTTCGGGTAGGCGCCGCAGCGGCAGAGGTTGCCGGACATCGCCTCCCGGATCTGGTCGTCGGTCCGCGCCGCGCCCTCCCGGACCACCGCGACGGCCGACATGATCTGACCCGAGGTGCAGAACCCGCACTGGAACCCGTCGTGGTCGATGAACGCCTGCTGCACCGGGTGCAGCGTCTCGCCGTCGGCGATTCCCTCGATCGTCGTGACTGCCTTGTCCTGCAGGGAAACCGCCAGCGTCAGGCACGGCAGCACCCGCCTGTTCTCGACGTGCACCGTGCACGCCCCGCACTGGCCCCGGTCGCAGCCCTTCTTCGTGCCGGTGAGGCCGAGCCGTTCCCGCAGCGCGTCGAGCAGCGTCACCCTCGGGTCGATGCTGAGCTTCTTCGGCTCGCCGTTGACCTTGAACGCCACGTCGACCAGGCCCGCGTTCGCCGCTGCCTCCACCGGCTGAGCGGCCGCCACCGCCGCCGCCGGTGGAACCAGCGCGACTCCGGCGGAGACCGCCGCCGCCTGCCCGAAGAAACCCCGTCTGGACAAGTGGCCGTCCACGGATCCACCCCCACTGACACCAGGCTCGTTGGATGCCATGCGATCTCCTGTGTTCGGGGTCACATAAGCACCACCGACCCGATGGGTCAATGCGCCAACCTGCCGAATCCTGCTGGCAGCACGCGAATTAGGACATACACATCCGATGTATCAGCCCTATTCGGCCGAGCGCCAAGCGAAGTAGCCGAGGCCGATCGCACCGGCCGCCATCGGGACGGCCGTCAGGAGTCCGGCGATCCCGTTGCCGGGGATCACGAAGGTGAGCACGACGGTGAGCGCGGTGATGGGCACCCACTTCGGCACGGCGTGCGAGCGGAAGAGGCCGATGCACTGCAGCACGGTGCCCAGCATCACCAGTGCGGCGCCGGGAATCATCAGCGCGAAGAGGTGGCCGGTGTCGTTGTTGGCCGCCTGGATCACCGCCTCGCCGGCCGCGCGGCCGACACCGGGGTCGGTCGGGAAGAAGTAGGCCGCCGCCCAGCCCGCGACCCCCGCGGCCTGCAGTCCGCCGCCGAGCCACATGAGCACGGCCCCGCAGGTCGCCCACGTGCTGCCGCGGCGCCGGACGACGACCATGGCCGCCAGCGCCTGCAGCGGCACGTTGAGGACCTGCATGGCCGCGAGACCCGTGAGCAGTCCCCACCAGAGGTCGCGGTGCGCGGCGATGTCGGCGTACGAGTAGGTCTCGCCGCCGCCGGCCGGTTCGGGCCAGAACAGTCCGCCGACGGTCGCGGCGACTGATGTGACAGCCAGTACGGCCGCGAGGACGGCGACGCGTCCACGCGTGGAGGTCGCGGCCGTGTCGTGCGCCGCGGTGAGGTCGATGGACATGGTCTCCGCCTTCCTTGGGGGTGAGGTCGCTCCAGGGAACCTCCGGGAAGGTGCTGGTCACATCGGTGCGGGCGCGGAAGTCGTTCTCCGTGCTGACACGGAGGCCGCAGCGCCGTCGCGGTCCTACCCTGGGGCGATGAAGTGGCCGCGGTCGGTGGGACTGGGCCTGCTGGGACTCGCCGTCGTCATGACGATCGGCGGCAGCTGGCTCCTCTTCCGCTTGCGACCGGGTGGTGACCTGGCCGCGGCGTTCGTCGGCTTCGCGACTCTCGGGCTGGCGATGACGGCTCTCGGCGTCGTCATCGCGTTTCGCGTGCGTGCCAACGCGGTCGGCGCCCTGCTCGCGTGGGTCGGCTCGATCGTGGTCTTCCTGACCGCGCGCGACGTGTACTACGGGAGCTGGCTCAACGACCCTTCCGCGGTCCCACTGGACCCGCGCGTGGTCGCGTTCCTCAACGAGAGCGGCTGGTGGCTGCTCGCCGCCGTGGCGTTGCTGTTGCTGCACTTCCCGGACGGCGCGGTGCCCGGCCGCAGGTGGCGGACGCTCCCACCGCTGATCGTCGTCCTCGCGCTCGCACAGCAGGGCTTCGGCATGGTGCCGCGGGAACCGTTCACCCAGCCCATGGAGGGGCTCGCCCATCCCTGGGGTCCGCCGTCGGATGCTGTGTTCGCTCTCGGCATGGCGGTGAACATCGGCCTGATCGTCGCGTTCCTCATGTCCGGCGTTTCGCTGGTGCTGCGGTTCCGCCGATCCACCGGCGTGGTCCGGGCCCAGCTGAAGTGGCTCGCGTTCGCCGGTCTGGCCGCGATGGCGTACCCGGTCGTGTGCCTCGCCGAGATCGTCGTCACCGGCAGCAGCGGCGTCGTGGCCCTGGTCTTCGGCGTCGTCACGATCATCGCGTTGTTCTGCTCGGTGGCCGTGGCCATGCTGCGCCACGACCTCTACGACGTGGACCGCGTGCTCGCCGACGCCGTCAGCTACACGGTCGTGCTCCTGGTCCTCATCGGCGCGTACGCCGTCTCGGCTCTCGCACTCGGACTCGTGGTGGGCGACGGCTCTCCGGCCGCCGCGGCCGGCGCCACCGCGGTCTGCGCCGTGCTGCTCGCGCCGGTCCGCAGACACCTGCAGCGCGCGGTGGACCGCCGGCTGTTCCCGCCGCGGAAGGCGGCGCTGCAGGCCATCGACGACCTGCAACGACGCGTGCACACCCTGGGCGCTCAGCCGGAGGAGCTCGAGTCCACCCTGCGCACGGCGTTGCGCGACCCGTCTTTGCGGGTGGGCCTGCTGATCCCCAGGTCGACGGGCTTCGTCGACGCGGAGGGCGCACCGGTGGCCGACACCGGCCTCGTCCCGATCACGCTCGGCGGCACCCAGATCGGCGTGCTCGCCTCGTCCGTCACCACCCCGGCCGTGCTCAGGGTCGTGGCCTCCGCCGCGGCCAGCCTCGTCGAGGTCTCCCGCCTCCGCGCGGAGCTCGCCAACGCCCTGCGCGAGGTCGAGGCCAGCCGCACCCGTCTGGTCCAGGTCGGCGACGCCGAGCGCCGCAGGCTCGAGCGAGACCTGCACGACGGCGCCCAGCAACGACTGGTGTCACTGGGCATGGCGATGCGACTGGCGCAGCGCCAGCTGCCCACCGGATCGGTCGACGTGCACGCCGTGCTCGACCAGGGCGTCGCCGAACTGGCCACCGCCATCGCCGAGCTCAGGCAGATCGCACACGGCCTGCGCCCCACGAGCCTCGACGACGGCCTGCACTCCGCACTCTCCGCACTGACGAACAAGCTGCCCGTCCCGGTGCGGCTGGAGATCATGTCCGAGCCCCTGGCCGACAACATCGCGACCACCGCCTACTTCGTCGCCGCCGAGGCGATCACCAACGCCGCGAAGCACGCCAACGCCAGCGCCATCACGGTCCGCGTCACCCAGGAGGCCGACGAGGTGAGCGTGTGCGTGCAGGACGACGGCTGCGGCGGCGCCGACCCCCGTGCGGGCTCGGGGTTGTCCGGCCTGGCCGATCGCGTAGCGGCACTGGGAGGGTCACTGCTCCTGAACAGCCGGCAGGGCGTCGGCACGACGATCCAGGCGGTGCTGCCGTGCGAATCGTGATCGGCGAGGACTCGACGTTGTTCCGCGAAGGCCTCGCGAGCCTGCTGTCCCACGCGGGCCACGACATCGTGGGTCGCGCCGCCGACGCGTCGACCCTGGTGAGCGTGGTCGCCGATGCCCAGCCGGACCTGGCCATCGTCGACATCCGCATGCCCCCGGACTTCACCGACGACGGCGCCCGCGCGGCGCGCCAGATCCGGTCCGCCCAGCCCGAGGTGGCCATCCTGCTGCTCTCCCAACACGTCGAGACCCGGCACTCCGTCGAGCTCGTCAGCCAAGGCGGCTTCGGCTACCTGCTCAAGGACCGCGTGCTCGACGTCGACGACTTCCTCGAGTCGATCGCGCGCGTCGCCTCAGGAGGCTCGGCCCTCGACCCCGAAGTGGTGGGCCGGCTCCTCGGCCGACCCACCACGGGCACGCTCACCCCGCGCGAACGCGAGGTGCTCGGTCTCATGGCCGAGGGGTGCACCAACGTCGGGATCGCGCGGCGGCTCTGGCTCAACGAACGCACCGTCGAGACCCACGTCGGCAGCATCATGGCCAAGCTGGGGCTGGCCGCCAACATGGAGGAGCACCGCAGGGTGCTGGCCGTGCTGACGTACCTGGCCGAGTACAGCTAGGTCGACGACACGTCATCGGCTGGTGCACAACGCGGTGTCCACAGTGGACAACACCGCCAGCGCCGCCCGCTCAGCGTTCCCCTTGTCGAACGTGCCGGGCAACGCGGTGACCGCGACCGCAGCGCCTCGGCCGTCCTCGGTGACACCACCGCGCGTCTCGAACCCGTGGATGTCGCCGCCATGACCCCAGTACACGCCGCCGCAGCTCAACGGCGTGCTCACCAGCCCGAGGCCGTACCGCGCGCCGGGCCACGTCGCCGCCTCGACGGTCGTCCGCATCTGGGCGAGCTGGGCGGCGCCCAGCAGCCGGCCGCCGAGCAGCGCGCTGAAGAACCTGTTCAGGTCGCTCGGAGTCGAGATCATCGCGCCGGCCGCCCAACCCCAGGACGGGTCCAGCTCGGTCGCGTCCACGACCCGATCGGACACGTCGTCCGCCAAGACGTACCCGTGCGGGTGGCGGCCGTCGATGGTCTGGTCGCCCACCTCGGGCCAGTAGGTGTCGCGCAGGCCGATGCGGTCGATCACCCGCTCGGTCACCTGTTCCGCGACCGGACGTCCGGTCACGCGCTCGATCAGCAGACCCGCGAGCAGGTAGTTGGTGTTGCTGTACTCCCACTTCGCCCCCGGCGCGAAGTCGGCCGGGTGCGCGAGCGCCCGGTCGAGCAGCTCACGCGGCTGGACGTAGACGTGCTGGACGTTCTCGAACTTCTCGAGTCCGATGTAGGCCGTGTAGTTCGGCAGTCCGCTCGTGTGCTGCAGCAGCTGCCGGACCGTGATGGCCCGGCCGTCGATCCCTTGTCCGCGAACGAGACCGGGCAGGTAGCGCTCGATCGGCGCGTCCAGCTCGACCTTGCCCTCGCCGACGAGTTGCAGGACCACGACGGCGACGAACGTCTTGGTGTTGCTGCCCACGCGCACCTGTCCGTCGCGGGGTACCGGCGTCGACTTGCCCAGTTCGCCGGTACCCGAGGTGTACGAAGTGGACCGTCCCTTGGCTTGCACGGCGGCCAGCGCGGCGGGGAACTTCTCCTTGCGCACCAAGCTGTCCAGGCTCTGTTGCACCTCCGCGCGGTCCGGGGTCGCACCCGCAGGCGCGGCGGCCAGGCCGCAGGCGAGCGCCGCGGCGAGCACCGGGGCGAGCAGCTTCGTCTTCATCGTTCCTCCAGTCGCTGGTGACGAGAGGAACCCTGTCAAGAACGCACCTGTCCGCGCGGTAGCACGGTCACCCCGGTTCGTGGTGGAGCCAGCTCCACCAACGCGCTCACCCGCCGTGCTGTCGGCGCACCATCTCGGTGATCCAGATGGGCGCGAACGGGGACGTGCAGTTCGGGGGAGTCGGGTAGTCCTTGAGCACCTGCAGGCGTTCACCGATGTCGATCGCACGGGCGCGGTGCTCGGCGTGCTCGATCCCGATCTGCGCCAGGCTGTGGTTCATCGCCCACTGCAGCCGATCCGGGGCGTCCTTCATCTCCGCCTCGATGACGTCCAGCAGTCCCACGAGGTCGAGGCCATCGGGCTTCTTCACCACACGTTCGGTGGTCAACGCCCAACCGGCACTCGCGACCACCGGATCCGGATCGGCGAACCAGGCCAGACGCAGCTCCTCGGCGTGCGGGTTCTTCTTCACCACGTAGTTCACGAGCCAGTCGTGCACCTTGGGGGTGCGCGCCTCGCGCAACATGGCGTCCAGCTCGTCGCGCTCGAACGCCTTCGGGCGGCAGATCAGCAGCGCCAGCAGCCTGGCCGCGGTGTCGTCGGTATTCCAGAGCTCGCGCGCGAGCTCCTGCTGCGTCTTCAGCCGCTTCGCGACCGCGCGCAGCTTGCCGAGGTTCACCCCGTGGTCGTCACCGTGCTTCTCGTTCACCACGCGTGCCTTCGGGTCCTCGAGCGCGGCCAGCTCGGCCATCACCTCGGCCACCGTCGTCTCGGCCACCTCAGCCTCCCGTCCATCACGTCGGGAGTCAGCCTACGAGCAACGCGCATCGCGGGCCGGGCGCCGATCCACCGGCTCACCTGGTCGATGCGCCCACCTTCAACCCGAGCCTGACGAACGCGTAGGAAATGGCCGACAGCAGGACGTACACCGGCAGCCCCGCGACGAGCTGGTGCGCCATCTTCGTCAACGGCGGGTAGTGCACCGGCGGCTGCAGGACGACGGACGGGTCGCCGAGCAACTGCGTGACGACGTTCGCGACCGGCGTGCCACGCGCGACGATCAAGTCGTGCGCCAGCGGCCCCGGCGTCGTGATGATCGCGAACAGGAAACCCACGGTCAGCACGAAGGCCCACCCCGGCAGTCCGCGGCACAGCCGCACCGCGAGGGGGAGCAGCACCGCGATCACCGGGGTCAGCCCGAACCACCCGAACGTCGAATCCAGCGCCCAGTGCACGTACGGACTGACCGCGGGCCCGCCCTCGCGGAAGTGGATGGAGTGCACGTAGAACATGGCCGCGCCACCGCCGTAACAGAGCAGCACGGAGGTGATCAGCAGCGCCACCCACGCGATCGGGTCGCTGTAGAAGGACTTGAACGTCGACCAAAGTCCACTGTGGACAGGGTTGTGGCCGAACGGGATCACCAGATCCGGCCGCACGCGGTCGTCCAGTCGGCCCGTGTCTTCCGCGTCGTACACGGCGCGGGCGTCGACCGGTGGCCGGTGCGGCGTGATGACGAAGCTGGCGTCGGAGATGCCGGAGAGCTTGTCGGCCATGGCCTGCGCGGCGGCGACGCAGTGCTGGTCGTGTGCGGGTACGGTGAGCATGACGGTCGTGGTCATCTGAGCCGTCCTCGTATTGAACTGTGCGCGCCCGTGACGTCGCACAGTGTGCAGGTCCCGGCTTGCGAACGACTTGCGAAGAACTTGCGCCCATTAGGGATAAGTTGCCATTTCGATGGCCCGTCGCGCTGCGCCACCATGAGCGCACCATGCAGTTCCGCGTTCTCGGTCCGCTCGAGGTCCGCATCGACGGCAGCCTGGTGAAGTTCGGCGGGCCGACGCAGCGCAGGCTGGTCGTCGCGTTGCTCAGCCACGCCAACGTCGCGGTGTCGGTCGCACGGTTGCTGGACTGGCTGTGGCCGGACCACCCGCCGCCCCCGAGCGCGGTCACGGTCCTGCAGGCACACGTGTCGCGCCTGCGCCGCGTCCTCGAGCCCGACCGCGCCCGCTGGGGTGCTCCGCAGCTACTGCTCACGCGGTCGTCCGGCTACCTGCTCAGCGTCGGAGTAGAACAACTGGACCTGCTGCACTTCGAACACCAGGTCGCCCGCGGCCGCGATCTCCTGCTGCGCGGCGACTTCACCGCCGCGACCACGACCCTGTCCGGCGCACTCGCGCTGTGGCGCGGCCCTGCTCTGATGGAGCTGGACGGAGTCCCTACCCTGCGCGCTTGCGTCGTCCGCTGGGAAGCGATGCACCACTTCGCCACGATCATGCGCATCGAGGCGGACCTCGAGCTCGGGAACCACCTCGTGGCGATACCCGAGCTCGAGTACCTGGCAGCCACGCACCCCTTCGACGAACGCGTTCACGGTCTGCTCATGGTGGCGCTGTACCGCTGCCGCCGGCGTGCTGACACGTTGGCCGCTTATGAACGGCTCAGCGCAAATCTGCGTCGTGAGCTGGACACCGAACCCGCCACGGCGCTGCGTCGACTGCGGCAGGCCGTTCTCGTGCAGGACCCCGCGCTCGAAGCGCACAGCCCTCGCCGATGGCTGTGACCGCCTGAATTGCCGATGCGGACCGGAACTCCATTCAGCGCCGGGCAAATTCTTGTAATTGTCTGGAATATCGATGGCCGCAAATCCTGACGGAAATAGGGCCATTTGGGGCATGGTGGTATGCAGTGGCGCCGCAAAGTAGTAAGTTGTGTGTTGTTACCCAGGACCTCGGTGGCTCAGAAAGACGCTGCCCGAGGTCCTTTTTCGTGCACAATTATGTTTCAGGAATAGAAGTCGTCATGCGAAAATTCCGCACGATCATCCATGCCCTGATCGGGGTCACCGTCGTCGCCGGGAGCATGGCCATCGCCATGCCGGCGGCGCAGGCCATCACCATCCCCGTGGCGTGCAGCGAGACCGCTCTCGTCGCCGCGGTCGACCTCGCCAACTCCACCTCCGCCGCCGACACCCTCGTGCTGGCGGGCGGCTGCACGTACGGTCTCACCTCGCCCCACGGCGGTCTGACCAACGGGCTGCCGGTGATCACCACCCCCATCGAGATGATCGGTCCGGCGACCATCACCCGCACCTCGCTGCTGCCGTTCCGCATCGCTGAGGTCAGCCCGACCGGCAGCCTCACCCTCACCACATCGGTCGCGATCACCAACGGCAGCGCCGTCGGCAACGGTGGCGGCATCCTCAACCACGGCGCCGTGACGCTCACCAACAGCAGCTTGAGCGGCAACGTCGCGACCCTCAACGGCGGTGGCCTGGCCAACGCCGACACGCCTTCCGGCACCGCACCCGCGGCGACGTTCACCAGGAGCCCGGTGTCCGGCAACTCCGCACTGCTGCAGGGCGGCGGCATCTACAACGGCTTGCGCGGCACGCTGACCACCACCGGCGTCTCCGGCAGCCCGATGTTCGTCACCGGCAACACCGGATCGCAGGGGGGCGGCATCGCGGCCGCCAACTCGACCGCGACCACCATGACCCAGACCGCCGTGACAGCGAACAACGCCCTGCTGAGCGCGGGCGGCGTCTACCGCGTGAACGGAACCATGACCACCACCAACTCGCCGATCAGCGCCAACACGCCGAACAACTGCGTGGGCAGCGTCCCCGCGGTGCCCGGCTGCACCGGGTAGTCAGGTCCAGGAACGAACCCGGCCCGCGAGGCTGATGTGATCATCAATCTCGCGGGCCGTGGGGTTACTGCGTATGTCCGAGGGGGACTTGCTCGCTAACCATATGGCTCGATGTGACTCGCCGTCTGCCTACCTAGTGATGGCGGGCTGGTGCTACTGGCTGGGCGCCTCACGCGGATGCCCGCCCCTCGAGCTTTGAGGTGGTGCGTGATCCGTCGCGTACATGACGTCCGACTAGCGGACCGGCACCTGGGGGCGGACTTCTCGACCCGGACGACGTCGCTGCCGCTCTGTCGGTGAGAGCCAGGTGCGGACAGTGGCCGTCGAGGATTGAATACCATTTTGTGTGGTCAGCCACGTGGCCTTCCGAGGATCCGTCACCGGGCCACACTTTCCATGTCGCCAGGCATGAATCGGCCTTGTTGCAACGAAGGTTCAGCGACCGATGTCTCTAGCATGGTCAAACCTCGTGCAGGACGCCGGCGGCTAGAGCAGCTACTGGCCCACAACTGACCTACGAGGGCGCGACCAGGCATTGAACGGTGGCGGCAAGCGGAGGTTGACACGACGGATGAATACAGAGCCGGAGTTGCGAACTGAGCCCGACACCCGTCATGTGTCAGCTGTCGTGGTCAATGCAGTGGACGGTGACATTACGGGGACAGTGGTGCAGGCAGGCGTGATCGAAGGCGGGGTGCACATCGTGCACGGCACGGGTGCCGCGATGGTGGTGCACATGCCGCCACGCCAGCTACCACCCTCCCCGGCGACCTTCACCGGACGCGTGCAGGAGCTGGAGCTGCTTCCTGCTGGACCAGGCGCGGACGTGACGGTGATTTCCGCGATCGGTGGAATGGGCGGAGTCGGCAAGACTTGGCTCGCCCTGCACTGGGCTCATCGTGCCGCGGAGTACTATCCGGACGGTCAGCTCTTCGTGGATCTCAATGGATTCGATCCATTAGGACGATCGATGGCGCCTGAGGTCGCGGTACGCGGTTTCCTCGTTGCCCTTGGGGTTGATCCGGCGGCTATACCGATTGATCCGCATGCGCAGACTGCCTTGTACCGCACGTTGGTCGCGGACCGGCGGATGTTGATCGTGTTGGACAACGCGCGCGACGCCGCGCAGGTGATCCCGCTGCTGCCAGGCTCGTCCACGTGTACGGTCCTGATCACCAGCCGCGACCGCATGCATAGTCTCAGCACGACTCGCGGTGCGCGGACACTGAAGCTCGACGCGCTGTCTGATCAGGAGGCACGCGATCTGCTTGCCCGGCATCTTGGTGTGGGACGTCTCGAGCGCGAGCCGGACGCCGTCACCGACCTGCTTGGCTACTGCGCAGGGCTGCCATTGGCACTGGGCATCGTCGCTGGTCGTGCCGCCGCTCATCCTGACTTCCCACTCGCCGCACTTGCCGATGAACTAAGGCAAGCGCGACTGCAGTCGCTGGATATGGGCGATCTAGTAGCCGACGTCACTGCTGTCCTGTCGTGGTCGTGCGCAGGAATGAACGCCGAACAAACCAGGGTGTTCGAACTTCTCGGCCAAACACCGAGCACCGACCTCAGCATCGTCGCGGCCGCAAACCTGACAGGGTCGCACGTCGCGAGGACCCGTACGGTATTGCGGGCCTTGGAGCGCATGTCCTTGCTCGATGAGCATCTTCCCGGCCGATACCGCATGCATGACCTGGTTCGCCTATTTGCCGCGCAGCAAAGCTCGCGAGACTCCGTCGCGCAGCGTCGGCTGGCCGACTTCTACCTGCACACTGCACATGCGGGCAACCGCCTGCAGTTCCCACAGTTCCGTTCCGTCACGCCTCCTACGCCCGCACACGACGTGATCATGTGTCCGCTGCCAGACGAGGAAGCCGCGTCAGCGTGGTTCGACGTAGAACACCTGAACCTGCTCGCGGTTCAGGAACTTGCAGTTGAACAACAGTGGCATGCGGTCGTGTGGCACATCGCCCAGTCGGCAAACAACACGTTCAGGAAGCGGGCACATCTGCATGATATGACCTTGGCGTGGGAACGAGCGTTGTCCGCCGCCAAGCAGCTGGGGGCCTACTTTGTCGGCATGGCACACCAGTGTCTCGGTATCGCATTCATCACTGACCAGAACCGCAAGATGGCCATGGACCATCTACACCGCGCCCTCGCGATCTTTGTGGACATTGAGGATCTGCGTGAACAGAGCTACGCACACCGAGACCTTGCGGCAGCGTATGGCGTGTACAGCGACGACCACAAGCAAGCCCTCGCGCACGCGATTCGCGCGCGTGATCTCTCACGGACGCTAGACGAACCCGTGCAGGAAGCCACGGCACTCAACTTGATAGGGCAATATCAGAGCTACCTGGGTGATCATGCTGAGGGTGCCGCTAACTGTCAACTCGCACTGAAACTCTTCCGCAGCCAGCACTACCGCATGGGAGAAAGCGCCACACTTGACAGTCTGGGCCTCATTGCACACCATTCTGGCAGATACGCCGATGCGCTTGAGTACTATCGACAGGCAATGGCGATCATCGAGGACGACGGCATCGTCTATGCGCAGCCAACGACATTGGATAACATCGCCCGGACCTACGTCACCCTCGGGCAGCGCGAGCACGCACGTGTCGCCTGGCGGCACTCACTTGCGCTCTACCGTGCGCAGGGTCGCGCCGATGAGGCCGAACAGGTGCTACGACAGCTTGACGATCTCTAGTGTTGCACGTCCTGCGCTGACTGGGGCGGGCAACGTGTGCTCGCGACACCTGCTGGATCTCGAGAAGTAGATGTCGGCTCCCTCCCGGCTCAGCCACGGCACCTCTTGAACCGCTTGGGGATCTTCGTAGCTCGCCCTCAGCTTGCTCCGCAACTTGCGCAGGTCGCCGCAGTAACCGTTGAGCAGCGGTGTTCCATTTTCGTCGTTGTTGAGATGTGCCAGATCGAAACGGGGTCGCAGTGCAGTGCCAAGGGTGAAGGAGGTGGTGATGGATGAGGTCATGAGCTTTTGAAATCCTGGATTGCCTCGGCGAGATCGGCCGCCTGATCTCGAGGCTCTGGTTACTGCATAGCAGAAGCGAAGGGACGACCCATTTGGGTCATCTCCTTCGCTTCTTGAAGGTATTTCCTGGTTAGTTTAGATGAATAGATGTGCTCGAAGCATCGCGTCGAGGGCGCACGAGGTTGCCGACGGCGAATCGAACGACGGTGGCCACGACATCTGGCAGTGTGACAACTATCGCCCAAGTAAGAATTAGGTAGTGTGCGGTCCATTTAGCTGGAGGGAATGCTGTCGCCCGAAAGTGCATGTTCGTGGGTTCCTTCCGTGGTGTTGTTGGCTATTTGCCTGAAGTTCGTCTGGTTTTTCTTTGCCACCTTCTGTGGAAGTCGTCTATGTCGGATCGCAGCCAAATCCGCCCGGCCCGCAGCTCTGCTACTGGTTGCGGAAAGTCCGGCCTCTCGGCCAGTTGGCTCACCTGCTGCCGTGTGTTGATGTGCAAGATCCCTTGAATCTCGGACACACCAACTACCTCCGGTATTCCGGAGGCGGACAGTTCGGCGATGCGGTCTTCCTCCGTTTTGGCGACGATTTCAACGACGATTGCCTGGAAACCGGCTTTCGATGCTGCTACGTTGACGCGCTCGAGGCAATCGCTCACTGCCTGTCGGGCGCTGGCTGCAGTGGTGTATGCGGTCACCCTTGTCCGATTGTGTTCTGGGTCTACAAACGTGGACCCGATCTGCTGGGCGATAAAATCTGCCTGATCATCGCTCGCTAGAACATTCAGGACTATGCTTACATACCAATCTCTCATTTCTCACCTCCTCGCCTGTTGCTCCTAGACTGTTGGACAGCTTAGGGGCTTGGGGAGTCGCACCTGCAGTGAGGTGCGACTCCCGACGCCTCTAAGGCGCCCCCTTCAGAAGGGCCAGATCATGCCCATTCTTGTCAGTGCATCTCGGAGTTCCATGTAGTGGAGCGGCTTTTTAGGAGTCGGTACGCTCAGCCTCTTTCCTTTGTGTTTGAACGTCCAGACGTCGGTATCTTTCGAGTTAAAGACGGTGAAGCCCTGACGCCTCGCCTCATTTGCGACGAGGTTCATCAAGTCCCTCATTAGGTTGCCTATTCGTATTGATGGTCGACAAGTCAAGACTTGTCGACCGTATGCTATACGGCTTGTCGGTCGACAAGTAAAGTGGGTCAGTTGCAGGCGCCGTCGTGTGTTGGCGTCTGGAGGATGCGGTGGGGTGGCCAACTGCGACTCAGGCCGAGCTGAGCGGGGCGGCGTAGCCCGTCGCACGGGGCGTCGCCGAGATCTACGTCATGGTTGGTTCGTCAGGCGACGCGAAGAAGGCGATCAGGCTGAGAAGCGCAGGCGAGCTGCAAAGACTGTACGAGAGTTGAACGCAGAGATCGGCCCAACGCAGCAGGGCGGACGCTCGATGGGAGCATCCGCCCTGTCGGTAGGGATAAAGAACGTGTCCGAGGGGGGACTTGAACCCCCACCCCCTTTCGGGGACTAGCACCTCAAGCTAGCGCGTCTGCCATTCCGCCACCCGGACCAGGTTGCGTGCACAGCGTACCCGAGGTCAGTCGAGCACCAGCGCGGTGGTCACCAGCACGGACCAAGCCAGCATCGCGAGCCCCGTGAACTGCAGTACCGGGATCAGCTCCCGCCCGGTGCGGCCACCCGCCACCCGCCGCACCGCGGGCAGCAGGACGGGCGCCGCGAGGAAGCCGAGCAGCGAGTAGGGCACCCGCACGGCCATCCCGAGAGCGATCAGGAACGGCACGAACACGAGCGCCAGGTAGAACCGGCGGGTGTCCTTGTCGCCCAGGATCACGGCGAGCGTGCGCTTGCCGGCCGAGACGTCGGTGGGGATGTCGCGCAGCGAGTTGCCGACCATGACGGCGGTGGAGAAGGAGCCGACCGCGATGGCGCTGCCGATGCCGATGCCGGTGATCTCGCCGGACATGACGTACAGCGTGCCGAGCACGGCGGCCGGTCCGAAGAAGACGAACACGGCCAGTTCGCCGAAGCCCGCGTAGCCGTAGGGCCTGCGGCCGCCGGTGTAGAACCAGGCGGCAGCGATGCACACGGCACCGAAAAGAATCATCCACCAGCGGCCGGACAGGGCCACCAACACCAGACCGGCAACGGCTGCCACGCCAAGAGAGATGAACGCGGCCAAACGAACCGACGACGCAGACGCCGCGCCGGAGCCGACCAGGCGGAACGGACCCACACGATTGGCGTCCGTGCCGCGGATGCCGTCCGAGTAGTCGTTGGCGTAGTTCACGCCGATCTGCAGCGCCACGGACACGAGCAGCGCCAGCAGTGCCCAGGGCAGCGAGAAAGCCTCGATGTGGTGGGCGGCTCCCGCGCCGACGAGTACGGGCGCGATGGAGTTCGGCAGCGTGCGGGGGCGGGTCCCCTCGATCCACTGGACGACTGAGGCCATGCCTCCATCTTCCGGTATGGACGCCGGGGACCCGCCCTCCGGGGCGAAAAATCAGCAGGCCGTGGCGCCGGTGACGCCCGACACGTAAGCCTTCGCCACGTACTTGCCCGCGGCGATGCGGAACCAGATGTTCGACGTGCCCTGCGAGCCGGTCACGCTCTGTCCGGTGGTTTGGCACAGAACGCGCACCTGGGCGTGGTTCGCGGCCAAACCGACCTGAGAGGTCGCGGACGAGGTTCCACTCCGGACGTTCAGCGGGTCGGCCGCGGTGTGGACCGTCGCGAGCGGACCGGAGCCGGTCCACAGGTAGGTCACGGTGACGTACGAGTTGGTGGTCAGCTTCAGGCCGTCCCAGAACGTGCCGTCGGCCAGGTCGATGCCCGCCGGGTTCGCGACCTTGCGGCCGTACTGGTCCTTGCCGCCGTTGTAACCCTCGGAGTACGCGGCCTGCGCCTCGGGCTTGCCCTGCGGCAGGTTCTTCCACATCTCACGCGTGGCGGACGGGTTCCAGTAGTCGTCCTTCGTGTTCCACGGGCCGACGTCCCACACCGGCGCCCACTCGCAGCGGCCGTTCGACGCGCACACCTGGACGGTGTAGTTGCCGCTGTTGTTGCCCGCCAGGCCGCGGCGCGACGGCAGTGCGACGAAGTGGTCGCGGGACTTGATCACGTGGCCGTTCGCGGTCGTGCCGCCGACCAGGCCCTCGCGGGTGGCGTACACGCGGTACGCGCGGCCCGGTGCCATCGCCTCCACATCGGACGCGACGGGAACGGACGATGCCTTGAAACGAATCAGCCCCACCGAACTACCGGGTGAGTAGACGACCCGCACCTGCACCACGGACACGGCCTTGTCCAGCGCGGCCGGAGACGACGCGTCCGCGGTGCGCCACTCCGTCCACTCGTCGTCGCCGATCTGGCCGCGCACGTCGATCTCCACACCGGAGCCGTCGACGGACGCGGACACCGCGTTCGCGGCGGACGAGAGCTGGTGCGGCGCCAGGTCCACCGTGCCCATGCGGGGCGAGCCGCCCCACGTCACGGCGGCGGAGGACAGGTCGGCCGACCAGTCGTCGGAGCCGGCCGAAGCCGCCGGAGCGAGCCCGACCACCGAGACGGCCGCGACGACCAGAGGTAAGAGGAAGCGCATGAGAACCCCCATCGCTGCGCACGCGGCAGGGTCCGCGCGCTCTGCGCGGCAGCCTCCTCAGGCCCGGTAAAGGTTCACCTAAAGCTGGCGGCGACGGCTGCCCGGTCGACCTTTCCCGGTCCGCGCAAGGGGAGTGACGACACGAATGCCAGCCGCTTCGGCACGGCTTCGCGGCCGACCAGCGAGCGCACGGCCTCGCGCAGCACGTCCTCGGACGCCGAGCCGACGACCGCGGCGACGACGGCCTGGCCCCACTCCTCGTCGGGCACGCCGACGACGCACGCCTCGCGCACGCCGTCCACCCCGATCAGCGCCTGCTCGACCAGCGTCGGAGCGACGTTCGCGCCACCGGTGACGATCACGTCGTCCGCCCGCCCCAGAACCGAAAGGCGGCCGTCCGCGAATCGACCCAGATCACCGGTGCGGAACCACGTGCCGAACTGGGGCCCGCCCAGATAGCCCAGGGCCAGCATCGGCCCGGCGAGCGAGATCACGCCGTCGGTGCTCACCTCGACGCCGTCCAGCGGCACGCCGTCGTACACGCACCCACCCGCGGTCTCGGTCATCCCGTACGTCGTCACGACCCGCACACCCAACGACCGCGCGTGCTCCAGCAGCGGCGCGGGCGTCGCCGCACCACCGATCAGCACCGCGTCGAACGAGCGCAGAGCGGCCAGCCCAGGCCCCTCGCCCGCCACGATCCGGGCGAGCTGGGTGGGCACCAGTGCGGTGTAGTGCCGTCCGGGAGCGGCCAGCACCGGCCGCGCGTCGACCGCGAAGCCCATCGGCCGGAAGCCAGCCGCCAGGTCCATCGCGACGGGTGTCGTCCCGGCGACGATCGAGCGGACCAGCACCTGGATGCCCGCGATGTGCGTCGTCGGCAGGGCGAGCAGCCACGTGCCGGGCCCGCCGAGCCGCGCGTGCGTGGCCTCAGCCGACGCCAGGAGCGCCGAAGCCGACAGCAGCACGGTCTTCGGCGCACCGGTCGAGCCGGACGTCGTGACGCCCAGCGCGGCCCGCGTCTCCCAGCCGCGCAGCGGCGCCTCCACCAGCGGCAGGCCACCGGCGAGCGCGTCGCGGAGCTGGTCGAGGTTCATCAGAAGTAGTGCGGGTAGTTGGACCAGTCCGGGTCGCGTTTCTCCAGGAACGCGTCCCTGCCCTCGACCGCCTCGTCGGTCATGTACGCGAGGCGCGTCGCCTCACCGGCGAAGATCTGCTGGCCGACCAGGCCGTCGTCGATCAGGTTGAACGAGTACTTGAGCATGCGCTGCGCGGTCGGCGACTTGCCGTTGATCTCGCGCGCCCACTCCAGAGCCGTTGCCTCGAGCGACGCGTGCGGCACGACCGCGTTCACGGCGCCCATCTTGAACATGTCCTCGGCGGAGTAGGTCCGGCCGAGGAAGAAGATCTCGCGCGCGAACTTCTGGCCGACCTGACGGGCCAGGTAGGCGGAGCCGTAGCCGCCGTCGAACGAACCGACGTCCGCGTCGGTCTGCTTGAAGCGGGCGTGCTCGGCCGACGCCAGCGTGAGGTCGCACACGACGTGCAGGCTGTGCCCGCCGCCTGCGGCCCAACCGTTGACCACCGCGATCACGGGCTTCGGCATGAACCGGATCAGCCGCTGGCACTCGAGGATGTGCAACCGCCCGGCCCGCGCGGGGTCGACGGTCTCCGCCGTCTCACCGGACGCGTACTGGTAGCCGCTGCGGCCGCGGATGCGCTGGTCACCGCCCGAGCAGAACGCCCAGCCGCCGTCCTTCGCGGACGGGCCGTTGCCGGTGAGCAGCACGCACCCCACGTCCGAGCTCATCCGCGCGTGGTCGAGCGCGCGGTACAGCTCGTCGACCGTGTGCGGGCGGAACGCGTTGCGCACCTCCGGCCGGTTGAACGCGATGCGCACGGTGCCCTGGTCGACGGCGCGGTGGTACGTGATGTCGGTGAAGTCGAACCCCTCCACCGGCTTCCACGCAGCGGGGTCGAACAGCTCGGAAACGTCAGCCACGGCCGTGACAATAGGCGCTCCGAGCTGAGGACCGTTCTCGACACCTGGGACAATCGGTCACGTGAATCCGTCCACCGCGCAGGCCAGGGTCCTGGTCGACGAGCTGATCCGCAACGGCGTCGAGCACGTCGTGCTGTGCCCCGGCTCGCGCAACGCCCCGCTGTCCTTCGCCTTCCACGAGGCGTCGCTGGCCGGACGGCTCACGCTGCACGTCCGCATCGACGAGCGCGGTGCCGGTTTCCTCGCGCTCGGCCTGGCCAAGGGCTCGGGCAGGCCGGTGATCGTCAGCTGCACGTCGGGAACGGCCGTCGCGAACCTGCACCCGGCGGTGCTGGAGGCGCAGCACTCGCGGGTGCCGCTGATCGCGCTCACCGCGGACCGCCCGGTCGAGCTGTACCGCACGGGCGCCAGCCAGACCGTCGACCAGCACGACGTCCTCGGCGTCGGCACGCTGCACGTCCCGGTCGCCGAGCAGCGCGACGGCCAGCACCCGATGTGGCGCTCGCTCGTCTGCCGCGCGGTCGCCGAGTCCCGTCGCGGCCCGGTGCACGTCAACGTCCCGTTCCGCGAGCCGCTGGTGCCGGACGAGGACACCTGGCCGGACGACGGCCGCGAGGCGTGGACCCGCAGCGAGGACCCCTGGCAGGTCACCTACGGCTCCGCCGCCCACCTCAGCCCTCGCACGCTCGTGATCATCGGTGACGACCGGCCCGAGCGCACAGAAGCCGCACAGCACCTCGGCTGGCCGGTGATCGCCGAGCCGACCGCGGGCTCCGACGCGCTCCGCCACGGCACGCTCATGGTCAACGCGGGCCTGCCGGAGCACCTCGTCCCTGAGGCGCTGGTGGTCGTCGGCCGCGCGACGCTCTCGCGCGGCGTCTCGCGGCTGCTCGCGCAGACCCCGACCGTGCACGTCGTCGGCGAGCACGAGTGGCCGGACCCGCAGTTCAACGCCACGCACGCCACCACCTGGCTGCCGAGGCCGGAGACCGTCGACCACGACTGGGCCGAGGAGTGGCTGACCGCGGACAAGGCCACCGCGGTCGCGGTCGACGACCTGCTCGCCGACGAGCCGTGGCCGACCGGCCTGCACGTCGCGCGCGAGCTCGTCGACGCCATCCCCGCCGACGCGAACCTGTTCCTCGGCTCGTCCAACCCGATCCGCGACGTCGACCTGGTCGCCGTGCCGCGCGCGCACGTGCACGCCAACCGCGGCGTCGCGGGCATCGACGGCAGCGTCTCGACGGCGGCCGGGCTCGCGCTCGTCAACGGCCCGACGTACGCGCTGCTCGGCGACCTCACGTTCCTGCACGACCTGAACGGTCTGCTGATCGGCCCGGACGAGGAGCGTCCGGATCTCACCATCGTCGTGCTCAACGACGACGGCGGCGGGATCTTCTCGTTGCTGGAACAAGGGGCCGAAGAACACGAAGCGAGCTTCGAGCGCGTGTTCGGCACACCGCACCACGCCGATATGGCCGCTTTGTGCGCCGGCTACCGGATTCCACATTCCCTTGTGGACACACCGGAGCAGTTCCGTGCTGCACTCGCGCTGCCCCATGGCATCCGAGTGGTGGAGGTCCGCGCGGACCGCGCCGTGCTCAGGGGCCTGCACCAGCGTCTCAAGGCGACGGTGTCAACCGTTCTCGCCCGCTAGGAACATACGTACGGGGGTATCAGACGTTCGATCGCGGGGCTAGTTTCCGGGCATGTCGATCAGATCCAAGGCAACTGCCGCGGTCGCAACCGCGGCGGCGGTGACGCTGTTCGCCGGAACAGCTTTCGCTGCGGCGCCTGGCGCGCCCGGCGTGGGGGACCCGTACTTCCCGTCTTACGGGAACGGCGGGTACGACGTGTCGCACTACGACATCAGGCTCAACTACCAGCCGGCGGGCGACAAGCTCTCCGGCACGACGACGATCCTCGCGAAGGCGACCGAGGACATCACGCAGTTCAACCTCGACTTCCGCCTCAAGGTGAAGTCGATCCGCGTGAACAACGCCGTCGCCTCCTACAGCCAGGCCGACGGCGAGCTGGTCGTCACGCCGCGCGGCGGCCTGCGCAAGGGGCAGGACCTCACCGTCGTCGTCACGTACGACGACGTGCCGTCCGCGGTGAAGGACCAGAACGGCTTCGCGGCGTGGGAGAAGACGGCGGACGGTGCCATCGGCATCGGTGAGCCGGAGATCGCCGCCTGGTGGTTCCCGAGCAACGACCACCCGACCGACAAGGCCACGTTCGACGTGTCCGTCGCGGTGCCGGACGGCGTCGAGGTGCTGTCCAACGGCCGGTTCCTCGGCCAGACCAGGCAGATCAACGGCTGGAGCCGGTGGAACTGGCGCAGCACCAAGCCGCAGGCCACGTACCTGACGTTCGTCGCGATCGGCCAGTTCGAGATCCGTCAGTCGACGGCGCCGAACGGCCAGCCGGTGGTGAACGCGTACTCCGAGCGCCTCGGCGAGAACGGTGACGCGGCCAAGGCCAGCATCGAGCGCACGCCCGAGGTCATCGAGTTCCTCGAGCAGAACGTCGGCCCGTACGCGTTCGAGGCGCAGGGCGGCGTCGTGACGCCGGACCTCGGCTACGCGCTGGAGAACCAGACGCGCCCGACGTACGACACCGCGTTCTTCCGGCGCGGTGCGAACACCTACGTGGTCGCGCACGAGCTGGGGCACCAGTGGTTCGGCGACTCCGTGTCGGTGCACCACTGGAGGGACATCTGGCTGAACGAGGGCTTTGCCTCGTACATGGAGTTCCTCTGGTCCGAGCACGTCGGTGAGGGCACGGCGCAGGAGAACGCCGACTTCACCTACGACTCCTACCCGGCGGACAGCCCGTTCTGGCAGGTCCTGCCCGGCGACCCCGGTGCGGACAAGGTGTTCGACGGTGCCGTGTACGACCGCGGCGCGCTGACCGTGCACGCGCTGCGCGTCGCCGTCGGTGACGCGAAGTTCTTCGAGATCCTCAAGACGTGGACCGCCAAGAAGCGGTACAGCGACGCGACGATCGAGGAGTTCATCGCGCACGCCGAGGAGATCTCCGGTCAGCCGCTGGACGAGCTGTTCAACACGTGGCTGTTCACCAAGGGCAAGCCCGCCGAGGCTCCCGGCCGCGCGTCGGTCGGTGTCGCGGCGAAGTCCGTGACGGCCGAGCCGAAGGCGCACCAGAAGATCAAGCTCACGCACGAGCTCCTGGACGCCAACAAGCACTAGGCACGCACGAACGCGGGGCCTCGCCTTCGGGCGGGGCCCCGCTTCGCGTTCACAGGCCTTCGAGCGCCTCGCGCATGGGCAGCATCTTGGCGTGGGCCTCCTGGACCTCGGTGTCCGGATCTGAGTCCGCCACGACGCCGCAACCTGCGAAAAGGCGCGCGGTGGAGCCCTCGATCTGGGCGCAGCGCAGCGCGATGCCCAGCTCGCCGTCACCGTTGCCGTCGATCCACCCGACCGGCCCCGCGTAGCGGCCCCGGTCCATGCCCTCCAGCTGGCTGATGAGCATCGTCGCGTCGAGCGTCGGCGTGCCGCCCACGGCCGCCGTGGGGTGCACGGCGGCACCGAGCCGCAGCAGCGACGCGGACGACCCGAGCGTGCCGATCACGTCGCTGGACAGGTGCGACACGTTCGGCAGCCGCAGCACGGACGGGCCATCGACGGACATCGTCGTGCAGTACGGCCGCAGCGTGTCCGCCAGCGACGTCACCGCGTAGTTGTGCTCCTCGAGGTCCTTGTCGGACGACATCAGCGAGTCCGCGAGCTCCTGGTCGGACATGCCGTCGTGCGGCCACGTCGTGCCGGCCAGCACCCGCGAGTCGACGACCGAGCCGGTGCGCCGCAGCAGCAGCTCCGGCGTGGCACCCACCAGGCCGTCCACCGCGTACGTCCAGCATTCCGGGTAGCGCCGCGCCAGCCCGCGCAGCACGAACCGCTGGTCGAGCCGCTTGTCCGTCACCGCGACCAGGTCGTGCGCGAGCACCACCTTGTCCAGCTCGCCCTGCCGCATCCGCGCGACGGCCTCGCGCACGGCCTCGCGGTACGCGGTCACCGGCAGCTGCCCGTTCGCGTACCGGACGGTCGCCGGACGCCGCATCGGTGCCACCGCGGGCTCGGCCTCGGACGAGCCGATGGTGGTGACCCAGGTGTCACCGTTGCGCCTGCCGATGACGACCTCGGGCACGATCAGCACCGAGTCGCCGGGTTCGTCGGCGAACGCCATGGAGACGAACGCCACCGGACCGCTGCCGGGCACACCCAGCTCGTCCTCGACGTCCAGGTGCTCCACGAACTCCCGCCACCAGCGGTCGGCCTGCTCGAAACGATCAGGTCCTCGCACTTCCAGCCGCGCGGCCTCACCCCATCCGACCAGGCCGGATCCGTCCCGCACCCAGGCCAGCGCGTGGTCCGGGTCGGGCAGCCTGGCGAGCAGGTCCTCGGCGTCGTCGCGCCTCGTGAGGACGCGCAAGCGTTGTCGAGCTCGCGACGTGGGTGCTGATGTCACGCCCCGAGGGTATGAAGCCGAAGCTGAAGATCGCGCCCTGACCCAGCTCTAGACTTCTCAGTTGTGGTGGACGACGCAGTGCTGAAGCCGCCGGCCGGCGTACGCGTCCGCCGGGTGGTGAGCCGGGTTCTTCTGGTGGTCGGAGGCGTGGTCACGCTGGTCTGCGTGCTGCTACCGATCGCCTGCTGGCGTGGTGACGTGGCGATCGAGAGCCGGATGGGCTCGGCCGCGGCCGAGGTCGTGTCGGTCTCCTTCAACCGGACGGTAGTGCGGTATGTCACACCGGACGGCCGCGTGATCATCCCGGCGCTCGGCGTGCTCTACCCGGAGGGGCTCGAACCCGGACAGCGCGTGAAGGTCGAGTACGACGTGACCAACCCGGAGCTGACGCGGGTCGCCGGACGCACGGCGTCGTTGTCGTTCTTGCCGGTCAGCACGTTCCTGCTGGCTGTCTGGGTCGTCATAGGACTGGTTGTTACACTACTTCGCAGATTCCGCCGCCAGGTGTAACATCGAGGCATGGCGGATGAGCTGGATCTCGCGTTCGAGCGCACGGTGCGGTCCGAGGCGCGCATCGAGCCTCGCGACTGGATGCCCGACGGGTATCGCAACACGCTGATCAGGCAGATCGCCCAGCACGCGCACTCCGAGATCATCGGGATGCAGCCGGAGGGCAACTGGATCAGCCGCGCGCCGTCGCTGCGCCGCAAGGCGATCCTGCTGGCGAAGGTGCAGGACGAGGCCGGTCACGGCCTGTACCTGTACTCGGCCACCGAGACGCTGGGTGCGGACCGCACGGACCTGACGGTGAAGCTCATCGAGGGCAGGCAGAAGTACTCGTCGATCTTCAACTACCCGACGCTGACGTTCGCGGACATGGGCGTGATCGGCTGGCTCGTCGACGGCGCCGCGATCTGCAACCAGGTGCCGCTCTGCCGCACCTCCTACGGCCCGTACGCGCGTGCCATGATCCGCATCTGCAAGGAGGAGTCCTTCCACCAGCGGCAGGGCTACGAGCTGCTCATGACGATGATGAGCGGCACGCAGGCGCAGCGGGACATGGTGCAGGACGCGGTGAACCGCTGGTGGTGGCCGTCGCTGATGATGTTCGGCCCACCGGACGCCGAGTCGTCCAACACCGAGCAGTCGATGGCGTGGCGGATCAAGCGCAACACCAACGACGAGCTGCGGCAGAAGTTCGTCGACATGTCCGTGCCGCAGGCCGCGCACCTCGGGGTGACGTTCCCCGACCCCGAGCTGAGGTGGAACGAAGAGCGCGGGCACCACGACTTCGGCCAGCCGGACTGGGACGAGTTCTGGCAGGTCGTCAAGGGCAACGGCGTGTGCAACGCGCAGCGCATCGCGCACCGGCGCAAGGCGCACGAGGACGGCGCGTGGGTTCGTGAGGCTGCCGAGGCCCACGCTGCTCGTCAGGTCTCAAAGGAAGCCAAGATGATTGGACAGAGCGCGTGAGCTCTTCGTGGCCCCTCTGGGAAGTGTTCGTCCGCGGCAAGCGCGGGCTGAACCACGTGCACGTGGGTTCGCTGCACGCACCGGACGCCGAGATGGCGCTGCGCAACGCGCGTGACGTCTACACGCGGCGCAACGAGGGCGTGTCGATCTGGGTTGTGAAGGCCGACGACATCACCGCTTCGTCGCCGGACGAGAAGGACCCGTTCTTCGCGCCGTCGGGCGACAAGGTCTACCGGCACCCGACGTTCTACGCGATTCCCGAGGACGTGCCGCACCTATGAGTCGCCCCGACGTACTTCTCCCCGCGGAGGGGCCATGAGTTTCGACAACGCTTACGAGTCGCTGCTCGGGCACGAGGACGCGCATTGGGCCTTCGGCACCGGCTTCGCCGAGGCGCTGGTCGGCGTCAACCGCGAGTTCCCATCCACTGTGGACCGTGCGGACATCGCGGCGTACTGCCTGATGCTCGGTGACGACGCGCTGATCATGGCGCAGCGCCTCGCCGAGTGGTGCTCGCGCGCCCCTGAGCTCGAGGAGGACATCGCGCTGTCGAACATCGCGCTGGACCTGCTCGGCCAGGCGCGGCTGCTGCTGACCCGCGCGGGCGAGGTGCTGGAGCGCGACGAGGACTCGCTGGCGTTCCTGCGCGACGAGCGCGAGTTCCGCAACGTGCACCTGGTCGAGATCGACTGCGGTCCCGGTCCTGGCGGCGACTTCGGCACGACCATCGCGCGCCTGCTGGTGTTCTCGTCGTGGCGGCTGGCGTTGTTCTCCCGGTTGCGCGGCTCCGCCGACCCCGTCTTGGCGGCGATCGCGGAGAAGGGCCTCAAGGAGCTGGCCTACCACCGCGACCACGCGGCCCAGTGGGCTGTTCGCCTCGGTGACGGCACCGACGAGTCGCACCGGCGCATGCAGGCCGGTCTGGAGCGCGTCTGGCCGTTCGTCGACGAGCTGTTCCTCGCGCACCCCGTCGAGGCGAAGCTGTCCGGTGTCGCGGTGCCGTCCGCCGAACTGCGGTCCGAAGTGGAAGGTGTGCTGGAGGCCGTGTTCTCGGCTTCCGGCTTGACGCGTCCCGCTGACGTCCCGACCGCGCGGGTGGCCGGGATGGCCGGTCGCGACGGCGTGCACACCGAGGCCATGGGCTTCCTGCTCGCCGAGATGCAGCACCTGCACCGCTCCCTGCCGGGTGCGACGTGGTGACGACCGCGCTGGAGATCGCCTCCCGCGTCAGGGACCCGGAGCTGCCGGTGCTGACGCTGGCGGATCTCGGCGTGCTGCGGTCGGTCTCCGAGTCGTCGGACGGCAGCGTCGTCGTGACCATCACGCCCACGTACACGGGCTGTCCCGCGCTCGACGAGATGGGCGCCGACCTGCGGCGTTCGCTGGTCGCCGCCGGCTACTCGTCGGTCGAGGTGCGCACGGCGCTGTCGCCGGCGTGGACGACGGACTGGATCACCGACGAGGGCCGTCGCAAGCTGCAGGAGGCGGGCATCGCGCCGCCGTCGAAGCTGGGCCCGCAGGCCGTCGGCCCGGTGCCGCTGAACCTGACGCCGCCGTCGCGCCGCGTGCTGTGCCCGCGCTGCTCGTCGCCGCGCACCGAGGAGGTGTCCCGCTTCGGTTCGACCGCCTGCAAGGCGCTGCGCCGCTGCGCGGACTGCCTCGAGCCCTTCGAGCACGTCAAGGAGATCTGAGTGTCGCGCCGGGCGGAGTTCCACAAGCTGACGGTGTCGAAGGTCGACCGGCTGTGCGACGACGCGGTCGCGGTCACCTTCGACGTCCCCACCGGTGTGTCCGAGGACTTCGCGTTCTCCGCGGGTCAGTACCTGACCCTGCGCAACGGCGACGAGCGCCGCTCGTACTCGATCTGCGCGCCCTCCGGCACCGCGCCGCGCATCGGCGTCCGCCGGGTCACCGACGGCCTGTTCTCGACGTGGCTGGTCGACCGCCTCGCGCCCGGTGACGTGGTCGAGGTGCTGCCGCCGCTGGGCAAGTTCACCCCGTCCGCCGAGGGCACCCACCACGGCTTCGTGGTCGCAGGCTCGGGCATCACGCCCGCGCTGTCCATCGCGTCCACCGTGCTCGCCACGGGCGCGCGCGTGACCCTGCTCTACGGCAACCGCCGCACCGACACCGTGATGTTCGCCGACGAGCTGGCCGACCTGAAGGACCGCTACCCGTCGACGTTCCAGCTGATCCACGTCCTGTCCCGCGAGCCGCGCGACGTCGAGCTGTTCTCCGGCAGGCTGGACGGCGCCAAGCTCGAGGCGCTCTTCTCGACGGTCGTGCCGGTCGACGACATCGACCAGTGGTGGCTGTGCGGTCCGTACGGCCTGGTCACCGAGGCCACGGCGGTGCTGTCCGCGCGCGGCGTGGCTCCTGAGTCCGTGCACCACGAGCTGTTCTACGTCGACGAGCCGCCGCCCCCGCCGCGCCGGGTCGAGGAGCGCCTGGAGTCCGCGGCGTCCGTGACGGTCGTGCTGGACGGCAAGTCGACCACCCTCGACCTGCCGCCGGACGAGCCGATCCTGGACGCGGCCCAGCGCGTGCGCGCCGACCTCCCGTTCGCCTGCAAGGGCGGCGTCTGCGGCACCTGCCGGGCATTGGTGACCGATGGTTCGGTGGAGATGCGCCGCAACTACGCGTTGGACCCCAGCGAGGTCGAAGCCGGATTCGTGCTCACCTGCCAGGCCGTTCCCACTTCTTCGGAAGTGACCGTCGACTTCGACGCGTGAATAAAGATTGACGTACCTCGCGGTGTGGGTAATTATGTGTGCACACACCGAGCAGAGGAGCGGTCATGACGAACAAGCAGATTGCGGGGATGCGGCAACTCGCCGCCATTGCCGCGCGCTTGCTCGCCTGGCGCCTGCAGCTGCTGCTGCACCGCGGCTCCCCGCTATGACGTAGGACGTCAAGCCTGGGAGCCGCCCATCGGGAAACCGATCAGGGCGGCTTTCTTTGTTTGGTGTCCCCATTTAATTCCTTACCGGTGAGCTTCGGAAGCGGAACTGCCTCCAAAACAGTTTCCCGAGGGTTCGACTCCTTCCGCCGGTGCGCAGTGCAATTGGGGGACGCGCCGGCGCGCAGACGATCCTTGCAAGATCGTCGGGGAGGGTTCGACACCCTCGTCTTCCACTTTGTGACCGAGGCGAGCGGGCTCGTGCCGCACGAGCCCGCCCCCGTCATAACCCCTGTCCGGTCAGCGCTTCGTGAACTGAGGCGCGTCGACCGCCCAGTACCAGTCGTTGCCCGCCTCGGAGAGCCGCCACGAGACGACCGCGCTGCGCGCACCCGCGGGCACCGCGACGTCGAGCGAGATCTGCTTGGCGAGCCCGTCCGCGGTCAACGTCTGCACGACCTTCTCCGGCCCGCCGTCGAACGACACCGACACGGTGGCGCGCTGCGAGCCGTCCTGCCGGTAGTGCGACACGTACTCGAGGCGCGCGGTGGTCGCGCCCGAGACGTCGAAGCCGGGAGAGACCAGCGTCGAGTCGAACCGGCCCGATGACGACGGCGAGCCCTTGTCGTCCCACTCGTCCGGGTCCGCCACCGCGAACACGCCGCGCGCCCGCACGTTCGCCTCGCGCTCTTGCGCCGGCGCCGTCCGCGTCCAGAAGTCGTCGGTGGTGAACGACCAGCCCTGCCACTCGGCCACCCCGGCGGGCATCGCCGTGGCGTTGCGCACCGACCAGCCCGCCGGGCCCTGGTGCGTCCAGCCGAGCACCGACGACGGCACGCCGGTCTCGTCCTGCCGCGGCTTGAGCGTCACGCCGTCGAACGCGTCGCGCGGCGCGGAGCCGATCGGGTAGCCGTCGAGCGCGGCCGGCACGCCGAGGTGGCCCAGTGCCGTCGCGGCGACGTCCACGAGCTTCGGTGCGACGGGTGGACGCGCGGCGCCGGTCGACACCACGAACGTCATCCGCTCCTCCGGCGTGTCACCGCCGTGCCCGCCCGCGGCGGTGTGGCCGTGGTCGGTGGTCACCACGATCAGCCAGTTCTCGTCGGCGTAGGACGGCCGCGACTCGACCGCGCGCAGCACCCGGCCGATGTGCGCGTCGCTCGTGCGCATCGCCTGGTCGTACTGCGGCGAGTTCGCGCCGTGCGAGTGACCCGCGATGTCGATCTCGCCGAAGTAGACGAACGACGCGTCGGCCGAGCCGGTGCGCAGCTGCTGCTCGGCGTCGGCGGCGATCTTCGCGTCGGACGGGCCGTAGCCCGCGGTGTCGCCGTCGAGCACGTACTTGCGGTCCTGGCCGGTCCGCAGGATCCGGTCGCCGATCGGCTTCCAGTCCACCGCCGCGTACGTGGCGAGCGAGGGCCGCGCCTTCTCGGCGCGTTCCAGCCAGCTCGGGTAGGACGCCAGCGCGTTGCCGCTGAACGAGTTGTCCTTGACCTTGTGCTTGTCCGGCCAGACGCCGGTGAGGATCGTCGACCAGCCGGGGCCGCTCGACGTGGTCGCCATGCCCGAGCCGTAGAGCGCGCTCGGGGCGGCGTAACCGCGTAGCGCGAGCGCGTGCAGGTTCGGCGTGTTCGCGGCCATCAGCTTGTCGTAGCGCGCGCCGTCGAGTCCGATCACCAGGACCTTCGGCGGCGGGGCGGGAGCGGCCGCGACAGGCGGCGTGACCAGCAGGGGCACCATCAGCACCAGCAGGGTGAGTGCTCTTGTCATGACAAGCAGATTTCTTGGTAGCAAAGGTTTTCGTCAATGAACCAGGAGGGTGTTCATCGACCGTTCAAACTTGTCAGTACATGTTGTTCGCCGCCGCGACGTTGTGGGCTCGCCGGTGGATCGGGCCGAGATCTGGCACGATCGCCAGCCATGGGGGTTGTCGGACGTTCGGTGCTCGGCGGGTTGTTCTACGGGTCTGCGTGCGCCGCACTGGTCGCGGTCGTGGCGGTGGTGCTCGGCGAGAACAACTCCCCGGTGTGGCTGCTGGCGCTGAGCATCCCGGTGTTCGGGGTGATCTTCGGCGGCGTTCCCGGTCTGGTCGTCGGCACCGTCGTGGGCCTGGTCCGCCGGGCCGCGCAGCCGAGACCGCTCCCGTACGCCGCACCCCAGCCCGTCGACATGTGGTCCGTGCTGGTCGACCGCTGCGCCGAGTCCACGCGCCGGGTCGCGGCAGCCGTCACGACGGTCCCCGAGTCGCTCGCGCGTGACTGGATGGAGCGCATCGCCCAGGACCTGAAGAAGGAGCTGGACGACGTCCGCGGCATCGCGCAGCTGGGCCGCGCGCTGGGAGCCGTGGACGCGCAGCACCCCGTCTACCAGCGACTCGAGGCCGCGGTGCGCGACTTCACCGCGTTCGAGAACCAGGTCGCGACGGTCGCGCTCAAGATGTTCGACCACCCCGAGCTGGACCAGGTGCGCACCGACCTGGAGTTCCTGGAGCAGCAGCTGCCGCAGCTAAGCGGCTGACAGCGCGGACTGCCACCAGCCCAGCACCTCGTCCGCCGCGTCCGGCGCCGCGACCAGCAGACCGTCGAGCGGCAGCTGGGCACCCGCGCCCCGCCGGTCCAGCACGACCGCGCCGGACTCGACCGCCAGCGACACCGCGCCCGCCACGTCCCACTCGTGGTACCCGTGCAGCACGGCAGCGGCGACGTGGCCCAGCGCGACCTGCGCGACGGCCAGCGCCTTCGAGCCGAGCACGCGCACACCGGTTCCCGCGACGGCGGCCGTGGTGATGAACGTCCCCATGCCCGGCCACGGCCCGGAGCGGGTCATCTCGGTGCACACGACGAGGCTGTCGCCCTGCCGTTCGGTCAGCTTCACGGGCGTGCCGTTGGCGCGCATGCCCCGGCCGCGCGCGGCGGCGTAGATCTGGGCGCGGTACGGGTCCGCGACGACGCCGACGACCGGGCCCCAGCGGTCGATCAGCGCCAGGCTGTAGGCGCACCACGGCATGCCCGCCGTGTAGTTGGCCGTGCCGTCGACGGGGTCGACGACCCAGCGGAACTCGGAGTCGCCGGGCACGTCGAGGTCGGTGTTCTCGCAGTACACGGGGATGTCGGGGAACTCGGCGGTCAGCACCCGCCGGGTGTGTCTCTCGAGGGTGTGGTCGGTGTCGGTCACCCAGTCGAAGGGCGACTCGTCCTCGGTGGGGCGGACACCGCGACCGGCCGTTGCCATGATGACGTCGGAGGCGTCGTTGGCGAGTCGGCCGGCCACCTCGAGCGCGATCGACACCAAGCCTGGATCGACTGGGTGCGCTGGCCGGGACGACAAGACGGTCATGCCGACCTAGTTTCACCGCACCGGGTGACCGTGACACGACTACGAGATGACGCTCTGGCGATCTCCTGGTCACGACGGGTGGTGTTCAAAACGCGTTCTTCACGCGGTCACGTGGTGGTGTCCTTCGGCGTGCACCGTCTGCGGTGTGCGCGTCGCGATCGTGACCGAGAGCTTCCTGCCCCAGGTGAACGGGGTGACCAACTCGGTGCTCCGCGTTCTGGAGCACCTGAAGAGACTCGGCTACCAGGCGCTGGTGATCGCGCCAGGAGCCGGTGAGGACACCCACGAGGGCACGCCGGTGGTCAGAGTTCCGGCGGTCGACCTCCCGAGAGTGACGAGCCTGCCGGTCGGCGTGCCGACGCGGAAGGTGCTGAAGGCGCTGGCCGACTTCCGGCCGGACGTCGTGCACCTCGCCTCGCCGTTCGTGCTGGGTGCGCGCGGGTTGTCCGCGGCGCGCAAGCTCGGGCTGCCGACCGTCGCGGTGTACCAGACCGACGTCGCCGGGTTCGCGGGCAACTACGGCCTCGGGCTCACCGCGCGCGCCGCGTGGCGCTGGACGAGACGTCTCCACACGCTGGCCGACCGGACCCTCGCCCCGTCGACCTGGGCCGTCGAGGCGCTGCGCAAGCACGGTGTGCCGCGCGTGCACCGGTGGGCGCGCGGTGTGGACACCGAGCTGTTCCACCCGTCCCGGCGCGATGCGGGCGACTCCGGTGAGCTCGTCGTCGGCTACGTCGGCAGGCTCGCGCCGGAGAAGCAGGTCTCGCGGCTCACCGAGCTCGCGGACGTGCCGGGTGTGAAGCTGCGGATCGTCGGTGACGGACCGGACCTGCCGATGCTGCGCCAGCAGCTGCCGAACGCCGAGTTCCTCGGGTTCCGCAAGGGCGAGGAGCTCGCCGAGGCCTACGCGTCGCTCGACGTGTTCGTCCACACCGGACCGCACGAGACGTTCTGCCAGGCCGTCCAGGAAGCGCTCGCCTCGGGCGTGCCGGTGCTCGCGCCGGACGCGGGCGGTCCGCGCGACCTCGTCCGGCACGGCCGCACCGGGTTCCTGTTCGGCGACCGGATCACGTTGCGCGAAGGCGTGGAACGGCTGCGGGACCCGTTGCTGCGCAAGCAGTTCGGCCTCGCCGCCCGGCGGTCCGTCGCGGGCCGGACGTGGCCGAGGATCTGCGACGAGCTGATGGGGCACTACGCCGAGCTCGTCGACGTTCCCGCGGAGCATCGGGCTGCATGAGAATCGTCCAGCTCGCCAACTTCTACGGCCCGCGTTCGGGTGGTCTGCGCACCGCGCTGCACCACCTCGGAGCCGGGTACGTCGCCGCGGGGCACGACGTGGTGCTCGTCGTGCCCGGTGCCGCGCGTGCCGACGAGGTGCTGCCCAGCGGCGTCCGCCGGATCACGCTGCCCGCCGTCAAGATCCCCGGCACCGGCGGCTACCGGGTCGTGGACCCGTGGCGCGTCAAGACGTTGCTGGAGCGGCACCGGCCGGACCGGCTCGAGGTGTCCGACCGGCTGACGCTGCGCGGAATGGGCCACTGGGCGCGGGAACGCGGCATCCCCGGCGTGGTGATCTCGCACGAACGGCTCGACCGGCTGCTGTCGTTCGTCATGCCACCGGCGCCCGCCCGGCACGGCGCGGACTGGGCCAACGCCCGCATGGCCGCCTCGTACGACACGGTCGTGTGCACGACGTCGTTCGCGCGCGAGGAGTTCGACCGGATCGGCGTGCGCAACGTCGCGCAGGTGCCGCTCGGGGTGGACCTGCGCACGTTCACGCCGTTGAACCACGATCGCGAACTGCGCTCGACGTTGTTGCAGGGCAAGGAATCACTTTTGGTCCACTGTGGACGTCTGTCGCCGGAGAAGCACGTCGAGCGCTCGGTGGACACGCTGGCGTCGCTGCACTCGTCCGGTGTGTCCGCGCGGCTGGTGATCGCGGGTGACGGGCCGCGGCGGGCTGCTCTGGAGAAGCGGGCCGTGGGTCTGCCGGTGACGTTCCTCGGCTTCCTCAAGTCGCGGACCGAGGTGGCGTCGCTGCTCGCGTCGGCCGACGTGTCGCTCGCGCCGGGCCCGCACGAGACGTTCGGACTCGCCGCACTGGAGGCGCTCGCGAGCGGCACACCGGTCGTGGTGTCCGAGTCGTCCGCTTTGAAGGAGATCGTCCGCCCGGCCTGCGGGGCCGCGGTCGCCGACCACGCGCCCGCGTTCGCGACGGCCGTGTCGGACCTGCTGGGCAGGAGCAGCAGGGAGGCCGCGCGGGCGCGCGCGGAGGAGTACCCGTGGGAGGCGGCGGTGGACGGGATGCTGGCCGTTTTGCGCGTCACCTAGCATTCGGGCATGTCCCGAGCAGGTCTTGACAAGAACCCGCGCGAGGTCGCCTCGATGTTCGACGGCGTGGCCAAGGGCTACGACCGCACGAACTCGGTCATGACCCTCGGGTTCGACCGGCGCTGGCGGGAGTGGAGCAGGCGCGTGCTCGACGCCAGGCCCGGCGAGAAGGTGCTCGACCTCGCCGCGGGCACCGCGGTGTCGACGGTCGAGTACGCCGAGTCCGGCGCCTGGTGCGTCGCTGCCGACTTCTCGCTCGGCATGCTGCGCGGCGGCGCTCACCGCGCTGTGCCCAAAGTCGCAGCGGACGCCCTCCGCCTGCCGTTCCGCGACGGCGTCTTCGACGCGGCCACCGTGTCCTTCGGCCTGCGCAACTTCAACGACACCGTGGCCGCGCTGCGGGAGATGGCGCGGGTCGTCCGCCCCGGCGGCAGGCTCGTGATCTGCGAGGTGTCGACCCCGGTCTTCAGGCCGTTCCGCTTCGTCTACATGCGCTACCTGCTGCGGCTGCTGCCGTTCATCGGCAGGTTCGTGTCGTCGAACCCGGAGGCCTACGAGTACCTGGCCGAGTCCATGCGCGCGTGGCCGGACCAGCGCACCCTCGGCGAGCTCATCTCGGAGGCAGGCTGGGAAGACGTGGCCTGGTTCAACCTGACCGGTGGCATGGTCGCCCTGCACCGAGCGACCAAACCCTCAGCGAGCGCCATCTAGACTCGTCCCCGAATACTTTGTGAACTGATGCACAAGGAGTCGGGGATGAGCAGGCGCGCAGCCAACGAGGACGCCGAGGTCATTGTCGTCGGCGCCGGACCCGCGGGTTCGACGGCGGCCACCTACCTGGCGCGCGCGGGCCTGGACGTGTTGCTGCTGGAGAAGAGCACGTTCCCGCGCGAGAAGGTGTGCGGCGACGGCCTGACCCCGCGCGGCGTGAAGCAGCTCATCGACCTGGGCGTCGACACCCGCGAAGAGGCGGGCTGGCTGCACAACAAGGGCCTGCGCGTGGTCGGCGGCGGCGTCACCCTCGAGCTGGACTGGCCGGACCTGGCGACGTTCCCGAACTACGGCGTCGTCCGCCCCCGCCAGGACTTCGACTCCCTGCTCGCCGACACCGCGGTCGCCGCGGGCGCCCGCCTGCAGGAGAACACCACGGTGACGAAGGCCGTGGTCGAGAACGGCCGCGTCGTGGGCGTCGAGGCGAAGGTCGGCCCCGACAAGGAGCTGCGCACCTACCGCGCCCCGATCATCGTGGGCTGCGACGGCGTCTCCGCACGCCTGGCCCTGTCCGTCGGCCTGCAGAAGGACGACGCCAAGCCCATGGGCGTAGCGGTCCGCCGCTACTACGCGTCGCCGCGCACCAAGGACGACTACCTCGAGTCGCACCTCGAGCTGTGGGGCAACGACGGCAACCTGCTGCCCGGCTACGGCTGGATCTTCGGCATGGGCGACGGCAGCGTGAACGTCGGCCTCGGCATCCTCAGCACCTCCAAGGCCTACGGCACCACGGACTACCGGGCACTCCTCAGGAGCTGGCTCGACAACACGCCCGAGGAGTGGGGCTTCCGCGAGGAGAACGCGACCAGCCGCATCGGCGGCGCCGCGCTCCCCATGGGCCTCAACCGCAAGCCGCACTACCGCAACGGGCTGGTGCTGGTCGGCGACGCGGGCGGCATGGTCAACCCGTTCAACGGCGAGGGCATCGGCTACGCCATGGAGTCCGCCAAGATCGCGGCGGAGAGCATCGTGCAGGCCATGGCGCGCACCGGTTACAACCGCGAGCAGGCGCTGCACGGGTACCCGGTGCGGATCGAGCAGGCGCTGGGCAGCTACTACCGGCTCGGCAACGTCTTCTCGAAGCTCATCGGCAACCCCACGATCATGCGCACCGCCACCAAGTACGGCATGCCGCGCAAGACCCTGATGAAGCTGGTGCTCAAGCTCCTCGCGGGTCTCTACGACCCGAAGGACGGCGACTCGATGGACCGCATCATCACGGCGGCGACGAAGCTGGCACCGAGCGCCTGATTCCTACCCCGGCGGTTGCTGCCGCAGCGAGAAGCCGCGGCAGCAACCGTTCAGCGGCGAACCGGATCAGGTCCGGTGGGCGTACCACGTGTGTGCGGGGTTGCTGTTCTCCGCGAGGAGATCAGTCAGTTTCTTGTCGCGGTTGTTGGCCGTGTGGTAGGTCAGGTACAGCTCCTGCGCGTACGGCCCACCGCTGTCGTCACGCCAGGTCACGACCATGGAGTGGTCGATGATGTTGGCGCCGTCGTCGTGGAACCAGTCCACCTGGAGCACGTCCGCGAGGTCCATGAGCCACACGTTCTCCAGACCCGAGGTCCGCTTCGAGTAGATCTGGGCGAAGACGCCCCAGTTGTGCGCGCCCGCCCACGAGTAGCTGGTCAGGAACGTCTCACCAGGCCCGCCGCCGTAGAACCACTTGTCGGGGTCGTCGCGCTCGAAGATGCCGCTGCCGTTGAAGTCCCAGCCTCCGGACCGCATGACCTGCGAGATGAAGTTGGTGCAGTCGTTGTCCGGGTAGTCGCGGTACTCGGGGTTGCGGCCGTACGCCCAGACCCTGGCGTAGTTGACCATCCGGTAGTAGTCGTACGGCGGACCAGCCGCTCCCACCTCACCGCTGAGCACCTTCCGGCTGACGGCGGCAGTAGTCGGGTGCGACCGGTCCGTGTCGGACCACAGCGGCAGCTGGTCGGTCTTCGGCTCGGACGCGACCGGGGGCCTGCCCGACGCCACTTGGGTCGACGGGGCTGGTCCCGCCTGCAGGTGCGGCGTGGCCCTGGACATCGTCCAGCCGCCCTGACCGCGCACGAAGATGAACGTGTGTTCCAACCAGAACTGCTCGTGGTCAGGAGCCCCCGGTCCGTGCTGGACGAAGAACAGCTTCGTGCTCTCGGTCGCGTCCAGCTGGACGTTGGTGCTGTCGCCGGACCACTTCACGTCCTGCAGATCGACCGCCGCCGCCTTCTTGCCCCCGTTGGCCTGCCTGGACTTCTCGCGGCGTTCGTCCAGTCCGCGTGCCTCGGCGGCGAAGCGCTCGGACAGCGCGGAGCTGGTCCGCACGGACGTCATCGACTGCTGTGCCCTGACCGTGCCGACGACGAGGCGTTCCGCCCGCTCCTGCAGGTACTGCTGCGCGAGGCCGGCGACCTCCTTCTTCTGCTCGTCGGTCAGCACCGGCTCCGCCATCGAGTGCGGGGCCATTCCCATTAGCAAAGACCCGGCTGTGGCCGCGCCTAAGAGGGCGCTGAGCGCCTTATTCATTTGTCCCCCAGTTTCCCCAGTGCGTCATCACTTGCGGTGGCGACGGTCCTTCGAACGTAGCAGCAGGTCGGGGGGCTGTCGACCTTGTTGCGACACGTTGTTCACAGGTGAAAAACGGCCATTTGCGAGGCCCGGAAAGTCCAGTCGAGCGGGTTAATACGAGTCGAGAACGTTTCGTATATGTCCGAACGGTCAAAGTCCCAGGTCAGACCCTGTGACGTACGCCATTTGAGCGGGTTCTACACTGGCCGACGGCCTTGTGAATCACTTCACAACATGCTGAACAGGCTTGTGAAGTGTTTCACAAGCGTTTGTTAGGTCCGCCTAACAAACGAGAGCCGCACCAGGCCCCCTTAGGGTGCGGACGACCGCGAGGAAAGGACGACGGAGAGTGCTGGACCCTTACCTCCCCCTCGTATTGATGTTCGCCCTCGCCGGGGCGTTCGCCCTGTTCTCGGTGACGGCGGCCCCGTACATCGGACCCCGCCGCTACAACCGCGCCAAGCTGGACGCGTACGAGTGCGGCATCGAGCCGAGCCCGCAGCCGATCGTGGGTGGCGGCCGCATGCCGGTCGCGTACTACCTGACGGCGATGCTCTTCATCCTGTTCGACATCGAAATGGTGTTCCTCTACCCGTTCGCCGTCGCGGCGGACAAGCTCGGCCTCTTCGGGCTGGTGGAGATCGCCCTGTTCATCGCCACGGTCGGCTTCGCGTACGCCTACGTGTGGCGTCGCGGCGGCCTGGACTGGAACTGAGGAAGTCATGGGTCTCGAGGAGAAGCTCCCGAACGGCGTCCTGCTGGCCAGCGTCGAGAAGCTGGTCAACTGGACCCGCAAGTCCTCGCTCTGGCCTGCCACCTTCGGCCTGGCCTGCTGCGCCATCGAGATGATGACGACCGGCGGACCGCGGTACGACCTGGCGCGCTTCGGCATGGAGGTCTTCCGCGCATCGCCGCGGCAGGCCGACCTGATGATCGTCGCGGGCCGGGTGACCAACAAGATGGCACCGGTGCTGCGGCAGATCTACGACCAGATGCCCGAGCCGCGCTGGGTGCTGGCCATGGGCGTCTGCGCGAGCACCGGCGGCATGTTCAACAACTACGCCGTCGTGCAGGGCGTCGACCACGTGGTGCCGGTCGACATGTACCTGCCCGGCTGCCCGCCGCGTCCGGAGATGCTCATGGACGCGATCCTCAAGATCCACGCCAAGATCATGGACGAGCCGCTGAACGCGGTCAGGGCCAAGGCGCTCGCCGAGTCCGGTTACAGCACGGATCTCATCCCGTCCTCCGAGCGCTTTGCGAGGAAGAAGTGACCAAGCCAGGAGACGAGGGCTCCAGCGCCGACCGCGCTGTCGAAGGCCTCGAAACCACTGACGCCCGAGCCAAGGCGCCCGTCGCCGCCGGCCACGCCCGCAAGGGCATGTTCGGCGTCGCAGGCTCCGGTGACACGTCGGGCTTCGGCGGGTTGCGCCTGCCCGCGCACGTCGCGGCGCCGAGCGAGCGGCCGTACGGCGGCTGGTTCGACGAGGTCGCGGACGAGCTGTTCTCCGCGATCACCGACAAGGGCCTGCCGGCCGACACCGTGCAGCAGGTGACCGTCGACCGCGGCGAGATCACCTTCTACGTGCGCCCGGACCAGCTGCTCGAGGTCTGCCGGATCACCCGCGACGAGCCCACGCTGCGCTTCGAGCTGTGCAGCTCGGTGTCCGGTGTGGACTACGGCGCGGACGTGCCGCAACGGCTGCACTCGGTCTACCACCTGACGTCGATGACCTTCCGCCGCCGCATCCGGCTCGAGGTCGCCGTCGACGTCGAAAGCCCGCACATCCCCAGCGTCGTCGAGGTCTACCCGACGGCCGACTGGCAGGAGCGGGAGGCGTGGGACATGTTCGGGATCATCTACGACGGCCACCCGTCGCTGACCCGCATCCTCATGCCGGACGACTGGGACGGGCACCCCCAGCGCAAGGACTACCCGCTCGGCGGGATCCCGGTCGAGTACAAGGGCGCGGAGATCCCTCCGCCGGACCAGAGGCGGTCCTACTCATGAGCGAGCAGATGGACACCGCGCCGTCGCGCGAGACCACCGAGGGCACGGTCTACACCGTCTCCGGAGGCGACTGGGACGAGGTGCTCGACGAGGCGGCGGGTGACGAGCGCATCATCATGAACCTCGGCCCGCAGCACCCGTCGACGCACGGCGTGCTGCGCCTCGTCCTCGAGCTCGAGGGCGAGACGGTCACCCACGCCCGCAGCGTCATCGGCTACCTGCACACGGGCATCGAGAAGAACGTCGAGTACCGCAACTGGGTGCAGGGCGTCACCTTCGTGACCCGCATGGACTACCTGGCGCCGCTGCACAACGAGGCCGCGTACTGCATGGCCGTCGAGAAGCTCCTCGGCGTCACCGTGCCGGAACGCGCGCAGGTGATCCGGGTGCTCCTCATGGAGCTCAACCGGATCAGCTCGCACCTCGTCGCGCTCGCCACCGGCGGCATGGAGCTCGGCGCGCTCACCGGCATGACCTCAGGCTTCCGCGAGCGCGAGGAAGTGCTGCACCTGCTGGAGTTCCTCACCGGTCTCCGCATGAACCACGCGTTCATCCGGCCCGGCGGTGTGGCGCAGGACCTGCCGGACGGCTCGGTCGAGAAGATCCGCGACTTCATCAAGCTGATGAACAAGCGGCTGCCGGACTACGACAAGCTGCTCACGGGCCAGCCGATCTGGAAGAACCGCCTCGCGGGCATCGGCTACCTGCCCGTCGACGCGTGCCTCGCGCTCGGCATCACCGGCCCGATCCTGCGGTCCGCGGGCCTGCCGTGGGACCTGCGCAAGATCGAGCCGTACTGCGGTTACGAGACCTACGACTTCGACGTCCCCACGACGAACACGGCGGACGGCTTCGGCCGCTACCTGCTGCGCGTCGAGGAGATGCACCAGTCGCTGCGCATCATCAAGCAGGCGGCCGACCGGCTTGCCAAGCCGGGGCCGGTCATGGTCTCCGACGCCAAGATCGCGTGGCCCGCGCAGCTCACGATCGGCTCGGACGGCATGGGCAACTCGCTCGAGCACGTCCGCAAGATCATGGGCCAGTCCATGGAGTCCCTGATCCACCACTTCAAGCTGGTGACCGAGGGCTTCAGCGTTCCCGCGGGCCAGGTGTACGTGCCGATCGAGTCGCCGCGCGGCGAACTCGGCTACCACATCGTGTCCGACGGCGGCACGCGTCCGATGCGCGTGCACGTGCGGGAACCAAGCTTCGTGAACCTCCAGTCGATGCCCGCGATGTGCGAAGGCGGCATGGTCGCCGACGTCATCGCCGCCGTCGCCTCGATCGACCCGGTGATGGGTGGTTGCGACCGATGACCCAGACGTTCGACCAAACCTTCGACAAGGACATCGCGGAGAAGGCTCAGGCGATCATCGCCCGCTACCCGCAGTCCAGGTCCGCGCTGCTGCCGATGCTGCACCTCGTGCAGTCGGTGCAGGGCTACGTCAGCCAGGACGGCATCCGGTTCTGCGCGGCGCAGCTCGACCTGAGCGAGGCCGAGGTCAGCGCGGTTGCGACGTTCTACACCATGTACAAGCGCCGCCCGTGCGGCGAGCACCTGGTGAGCGTCTGCACGAACACGCTGTGCGCGGCACTGGGCGGCGACGCGATCTACGCGACCCTCAAGGACCACCTCAAGGTGGGCCACGAGGAGACCGCGGGCGAGCCGGGCGAGCCGGGCTCGATCACGCTGGAGCACGCCGAGTGCCTCGCCGCGTGCGACCTCGGCCCGGTTCTCCAGGTGAACTACGAGTTCTACGACAACCAGACGCCGGAGAAGGCGCTGGAACTCGTGAAGGCGTTGCAGGAGGGGGAGAAGCCCGCCCCCACCCGCGGTGCGCCGCTCACCGACTTCAAGCAGGCGGAGCTCCAGCTCGCCGGGTTCTTCGAGGGCCGCGACGCGGACCTCGACGGACCCTCCGCCGCCGAGGAAACCCTGCGCGGGGCCACGATCGCCGCCGAGCGCGGCTGGACCGCACCGTCCACGCCGGACAACGCGGAGTTCCCGCCGCTCCCGGAAAAGAAGTAGGGGACACCGAACATGGTTAGCCCACTGACTCCCGTTCTCACCAAGCGCTGGACCGAGCCCAGGTCCTGGACCATCGAGACGTACGAGCGCACCGACGGCTACACCGCGCTGCGCAAGGCGTTGACGGCCCACCCGGACCAGCTCATCCAGCAGTGCAAGGACTCAGGGCTGCGCGGCCGCGGCGGCGCCGGCTTCCCCACCGGCATGAAGTGGGGCTTCATCCCGCAGGGCGACGGCAAGCCGCACTACCTCGTCATCAACGCCGACGAGGGCGAGCCGGGCACCTGCAAGGACATCCCGCTGATGATGGCGGACCCGCACTCGCTCATCGAGGGCGTCATCATCACGTCGTACGCGATCCGCGCGAACTTCGCCGCGATCTACGTGCGCGGTGAGGTCCTGCACTGCATCCGCAGGCTCAACGCGGCGGTCAAGGAGGCCTACGCCAAGGGCTACCTCGGCAAGGACATCCTCGGCAGCGGCTTCGACCTCGACGTGGTGATCCACGCCGGCGCGGGCGCGTACATCTGCGGCGAGGAGACGGCACTGCTCGACTCGCTGGAGGGCAAGCGCGGCCAGCCGAGGCTGAAGCCGCCCTTCCCCGCGACGGCAGGGCTCTACGCCGCGCCGACGGTCGTGAACAACGTCGAGACCATCGCCAGCGTCCCGTTCATCGTCAACGGCGGCGCGGACTGGTTCCGCGAGATGGGCCGCGAGCGCTCGCCCGGCCCGAAGATCTTCTCGCTGTCCGGCCACGTCACGAACCCCGGCCAGTACGAGGCGCCGATGGGCACGACCCTGCGTGAGCTGCTGGACATGGCCGGTGGCATGAAGGACGGCATCCCGATCAAGTTCTGGACGCCGGGTGGCTCGTCCACGCCGCTGTTCACCGCCGAGCACCTCGACGTCCCGCTGGACTTCGAGGGCTGCGCCGAGGCCGGCTCGATGCTCGGCACGACCGCGCTGCAGATCTTCAACGAGACCGTGTCCGTGCCGTGGGCCGTCATGAAGTGGACGGAGTTCTACAAGCACGAGTCGTGCGGCAAGTGCACGCCGTGCCGCGAGGGCACGTACTGGCTCGTGCAGATCCTGCAGCGCATGGTGCGCGGCGAGGGCACCGCGGGCGACATCGACACCTTGCTCGACGTCTGCGACAACATCCTCGGCCGCTCGTTCTGCGCGCTCGGTGACGGCGCGGTCAGCCCGATCACCAGCGGCATCAAGTACTTCAAGGACGAGTTCCTCGCGCTGTGCGACCAGAACTCCAAGGCTTTGGCAGGAGCAAGCGCATGACCATCGCCCCTGACAAGACCACCGACAAGTCGACCGAGATCGTCGTCCCCGAAGGGCACGTGAAGCTCGTCATCGACGGCCTCGAGGTCGTCGCGCCCAAGGGCGAGCTGCTGATCCGCACGGCGGAACGACTCGGCATCGTCATCCCGCGGTTCTGCGACCACCCCCTCCTCGACCCGGCGGGCGCGTGCCGCCAGTGCCTCGTCGAGGTGGAGATGGGCGGCAGGCCCATGCCGAAGCCGCAGGCGTCCTGCACGATGACCGTCGCCGACGGCATGGTCGTCAAGACGCAGCTGACCTCGCCGGTCGCGGACAAGGCGCAGGCGGGTGTGATGGAGCTGCTGCTCATCAACCACCCGCTGGACTGCCCGATCTGCGACAAGGGCGGCGAGTGCCCGCTGCAGAACCAGGCGCTCGCGCACGGCCGCTCGGACTCGCGGTTCCACGAGCACAAGCGGACGTTCCCGAAGCCGATCAGCATCTCCACGCAGGTGCTGCTCGACCGCGAGCGCTGCGTGCTCTGCCAGCGCTGCACCCGGTTCTCCGCGCAGATCGCCGGTGACCCGTTCATCGAGCTGCTCGAGCGCGGCTCGCAGCAGCAGATCGGTGTGGCGAAGGACAAGCCGTTCCAGTCCTACTTCTCCGGCAACACCATCCAGATCTGCCCGGTGGGCGCTCTGACGAGTGCCGCGTACCGGTTCCGCGCCCGCCCGTTCGACCTGGTGTCGACGCCGAGCGTCTGCGAGCAGTGCTCGTCGGGCTGTGCCGAGCGCACGGACTGGCGGCGCGGCAAGGTGCAGCGCAAGCTCGCGGGCGACGACCCCGAGGTCAACGAGGAGTGGATCTGCGACAAGGGCCGCTTCGCGTTCCGCTACGCCACCGCCGACGACCGCTTCACGCGGCCGATGGTGCGCGACGCGGAGAGCGGCGAGCTGCGCGAGTCGTCGTGGACCGAGGCACTGCAGATCGCGGCGGCCGGTCTCGCGGAGACGCGGGACGCGAACGGCGTCGGCGTGCTCACCGGCGGCAGGCTGACCGTCGAGGACGCCTACGCGTACTCGAAGTTCGCCCGGATCGCACTGCGCACCAACGACATCGACTTCCGCGCCCGCCCGCACTCCGCGGAGGAGCTGGACTTCCTGACCAGCTCGGTCGTCGGCACCAACCCGGACAACGGCGTGACGTTCAAGGGCATCGAGGCCGCACCGGCCGCGCTGCTCGTCGCGTTCGAGCCCGAGGAGGAGGCGCCGATCGTCTTCCTGCGGCTGCGCAAGGCGGCCCGCAACAAGAAGACGAAGGTCTTCCACCTCGGCCAGTTCACCACCCCCGCGGTGGAGAAGACGTTCGGCACGCTCCTCGCGTGCGTGCCCGGTGGCGAGGCCGCCGCGCTGCACGGCCTGCCGGAGCACGCCTCCGACGTCGTCGACGAGCTGTCGAAGCCCGGCGCGGTGATCCTCGTCGGCGAGCGCGCCGCCGAGATCCCCGGCGCCTTCACGGCCGTCGTGAAGCTCGCCGAGCGCACCGGCGCCAAGGTCGCCTGGATCCCGCGTCGCGCGGGTGAACGGGGTGCGCTCGCGGTCGGCGCGACGCCGAACCTGCTGCCCGGTGGCCGGCTCGTCACCGACGCGGCCGCCCGCACCGAGGTCGAGCGGACCTGGGGTGTCGAGGAGGGCGTGATCTCGGCCAAGCCGGGGCGCGACACCACCGGCATCCTCACCGCGCTCGTCGCCGGCGAGCTGGACGGCCTCGTGGTCGGCGGCGTCGACCCGTTCGACCTGCCGGACCCGGAGCTGGCCGAGAAGGCGCTGAGCAAGGCGTCCTTCATCGTCAGCCTGGAGCTGCGGCCGAGCGCGGTCACCGCGCACGCGAACGTCGTGCTCCCGATCGCCCCCGCGGTCGAGAAGTCCGGCAGCTACCTCAACTGGGAAGGCCGCCACCGCGTCTTCGGCACCACGCTCGAAGGCACCGGCGCGCTGCCGGACTGCCGCGTGCTCGACACCCTCGCGGTGGAGATGGACGCGGACCTGTTCACGCAGACCCCGGCCGCGTCCGCGGCAGACCTCGCCCGCCTCGGCGACAACGTCAGCGCGGCCGCCGCGCCGAACGTGCCCGCCCCGCTGCTGTCCCCGCCCAAGGCGGGACAGGCGGTGCTGGCGACCTGGCGCCGGCTGATCGACAACGGGTCGCTGCAGGACGGCGAGCCGCACCTGGCTGGCACCGCCCGCCCGGTCGTGGCGAAGGTGTCTGAGGCGACCGCCGGGCACCTCGGCATCGAGCTGGGCGGCGAGATCACGGTCTCCACGGCACGCGGGTCCGTGACGCTGCCGGTCGAGGCGGACGACCTGCCGGACGGCGTCGTCTGGGTGCCGGCCAACTCCGGTGACGTCACGGTGCGACGCAACCTCGCGGCCGGTCACGGCTCCGTGGTCTCCGTCAGTGGAGGGAAGGCATGACCACCCAGGAACTCCTCGCTGACGACCCGATCTGGCTCATCCTGATCAAGGTCGTCGGGATCTTCGCCTTCCTCGTCGTCATGACCCTGTTCATGATCAACTGGGAGCGCAAGGTCGTCGCGCGCATGCAGCACCGGCCCGGCCCGAACCGGGTCGGCCCGAACGGCTGGCTCCAGTCGCTCGCGGACGGTCTGAAGCTCGCGTTCAAGGAGGACATCCGCCCGGTCCTCGCGGACAAGTGGGTGTTCTTCCTCGCCCCGGTGATCTCCTGCATCCCCGCGTTCCTCGCGTTCTCGGTGATCCCGCTCGGCGGCGAGGTCACCATGTTCGGCGAGAAGACCGCGCTGCAGCTGGTCGACCTCCCGGTCGGCGTGCTGGTCGTGCTCGCCTGCTCCTCGCTCGGCGTCTACGGCATCGTGCTGTCGGGCTGGGCGTCCGGCTCGCCGTACCCGCTGCTCGGCGCGCTGCGCTCGGCGGCGCAGGTGATCTCGTACGAGATCGCGATGGGTCTGTCGATCGTCGCGGTCGTCATGTACTCGCACTCGCTGTCCACCGCCGAGATCGTGAAGGCGCAGGAGTCCGGCTGGTTCGGCTGGCTGCTGTTCCCGAGCTTCCTGATCTACGTGATCTCGATGGTCGGCGAGACGAACCGCGCGCCGTTCGACCTCCCCGAGGCCGAGTCCGAGTTGGTCGGTGGTTTCCACACCGAGTACAGCTCGCTCAAGTTCGCGCTGTTCTTCCTCGCCGAGTACGTGAACATGGTGACGGTCTCCGCGCTCGCCACGACGCTGTTCCTCGGCGGCTGGCGCGCACCGTGGCCGCTGTCCGCGATCGGCGACGGCATGCTGAACACCGGCTGGTGGCCGCTCCTCTGGTTCGTCGGGAAGACGCTGTTCTTCCTGTTCATCTTCATCTGGCTGCGCGGCACGCTGCCCCGCCTGCGCTACGACCAGTTCATGCGCCTCGGCTGGAAGGTGCTCGTCCCGGCCAGCCTCATCTGGATCGTGCTCGTCGCCACCGTTCGCGCGTGGAAGACCGAGGGCGGTTTCACGACCCAGCAGCTGCTGATCGTGTTCGGCGTGGTGGTCGGCATCCTGCTGCTCGTCTCGGTGCTGCTGCCGGACAAGAAGCCGGTCGACCAGAACGCGGTCCCGCTCGCGGGCTGGGGCTACCCGGTGCCGCCGCTGGATCTCAAGGTCCCGAAGGCCGGCCCGAAGAAGTCGGTCAAGGCGGCCAAGCTGCCCAAGGAAAAGGCTGCGGTAACCAGTGGGAAGGAGGCCGGCGATGGGAATGCTTGATCCCGTCAAGGGCTTCGGAGTCACCTTCGCGACGATGTTCAAGAAGGTGGTGACCGAGGAGTACCCCGAGGTCAAGAAGGTCACCGCGCCGCGGTTCCACGGACGGCACCAGCTGAACCGGCACCCGGACGGCCTGGAGAAGTGCGTCGGCTGCGAGCTGTGCGCGTGGGCCTGCCCCGCGGACGCGATCTTCGTCGAGGGTGGCGACAACACCGAGGAAGAGCGCTACTCGCCCGGTGAGCGCTACGGCGCCGACTACCAGATCAACTACCTGCGGTGCATCGGCTGCGGCCTGTGCATCGAGGCGTGCCCGACCCGCTCGCTCACCATGACGAACGAGTTCGAGCTCGCCGACGACAACCGCCAGGACCTCATCTTCACCAAGGAGGACCTGCTCGCTCCGCTGCTGCCCGGCATGGAGCAGCCGCCGCACCCCATGCGGCTCGGCGACAACGAGCAGGACTACTACGTCAACGGTCCTGAGCTGGCCAAGGAGGCGCAGAAGTGAGCGCCGTCCTCAGCACGCTCCTGGCGCTGCAGCCCGACCCGGCCACCGCCGAGCGCGTCCCGGACGTGGTGACGACCGGTGAGGCCATCGCGTTCTGGGTGCTCGGCCCGCTGGCTCTCGCCGGTGCGCTCGGCATGCTGTTCGCGAAGAACGCCGTGCACTCCGCGCTGTGGCTGGTGCTCACGATGCTCAGCCTCGGTGTGCTGTACATGGTCCAGCAGGCGCCGTTCCTCGGCTTCGTGCAGATCATCGTCTACACCGGCGCGATCATGATGCTGTTCCTGTTCGTACTGATGATGGTCGGCAGGGACAGCTCGGACTCGGTCGTCGAGGTCCTCAGAGGACAGCGGCTCGCCGCGGCGGTGCTCGGCGTCGGTTTCGCCGGCCTCGTCGTCGGCTCGCTGGCCCGCGCGCTCACCGAGGTGCAGCCGGTCGGCCTGGTCGAGCAGAACACGGTCAACGGCGGCAACGTGGCCAACATCGGCGCGTCGCTGTTCACCGACTGGCTGTTCCCGTTCGAGCTCACGTCGGCGCTGCTGATCACGGCCGCGATCGGCGCGATGATCCTCGCGTTCTCCGACCGCCACGGGAAGGCGGGCAAGAAGACGCAGAAGCAGCTCGTCGAGGAGCGGTTCAAGACCACCCGCGTCGGCTCGCTGCCCGGTCCCGGTGTCTTCGCCACCGCGAACTCGGTGGCGACGCCCGCACTGCTGCCCGACGGTTCCGTCGCACCGGAGTCGTTGTCCGAGCTCATCGAGGCCACGGCCAAGGAGACGCTGGACGACGACGTCGCCGAGGTCGCGGGCACCGGGCACGAGGCTGACGCGCACGCGCTCAAGGGAGGCGAGTCGTGACCCCCACCTACTACCTCCTGTTGTCCGCGCTGCTGTTCAGCATCGGCGCGGTCGGAGTGCTGGTGCGCCGCAACGCCATCGTGGTGTTCATGTGCGTCGAGCTGATGCTCAACGCGGTGAACCTGAGCCTGGTGACGTTCGCGCGGATCAACGGCTCCCTCAACGGGCAGGTGATGGCCTTCTTCGTGATGGTCGTCGCCGCCGCCGAGGTCGTCGTCGGCCTCGCGATCATCATGTCGATCTTCCGGACGCGTCGCTCGGCCTCGGTCGACGACTCGAACCTGCTGAAGTACTGAGAGGTCACCGGTGACGGAACCTGTTGTCGCCAGCGGGATCGGCAGTCTCGCCTGGTTGCTGCTGGCGCTGCCCGCGTTCGGCGCGGCTGTGCTGCTGATCGGTGGCAAGCGCACGGACAAGTGGGGACACCTGCTCGGCTGCGCCACGATCATCGGCGCGTTCGTCTACGGCGCGGCGCTGTTCTTCTCCACCCTCGGTCAGACGGGGGAGCGGACCAGCGAGCTGAAGCTGTTCACGTGGATCGACGTGAACGCGCTGACCGTGGACTTCGCGCTGCGGCTCGACCCGCTGTCGCTGACGTTCGTGCTGCTGATCACCGGTGTGGGCTCGCTGATCCACATTTACTCGATCGGCTACATGGCGCACGAGGAAGGCCGCCGGAAGTTCTTCGGCTACCTGAACCTCTTCGTCGCGGCCATGCTGCTCCTGGTGCTGGGCAACGGTTTCGTGACCCTGTACTTCGGCTGGGAGGGCGTCGGTCTCGCCTCGTACCTGCTGATCGGCTGGTACCAGCACAAGCCGGAAGCCGCGTCCGCGGCCAAGAAGGCGTTCCTCATGAACCGCGTCGGCGACCTCGGTCTGGCGATCGCGATCTTCATGATGTTCAACCAGCTCGGGACCACGCAGTACACCGAGGTCTTCAGCCGGGTCGGCGAGTTCTCCTCGGGTGAGATCCTCGCGATCACGTTGCTGCTGCTCCTCGGTGCCTGCGGCAAGTCCGGTCAGTTCCCGCTCCAGGCGTGGTTGCCGGACGCCATGGCCGGTCCGACCCCGGTGTCCGCGCTCATCCACGCGGCAACGATGGTCACCGCGGGCGTGTACCTGATCGCCCGGTCCAACCCGATCTACAACCTCAGCGAGTCCGGCCGGCTGGTCGTCATGATCATCGGTGCGGTCACGCTGCTGATCGGCTGCATCATCGGTTGCGCCTACGACGACTTCAAGAAGGTCCTCGCGTACTCGACGGTCAGCCAGATCGGCTACATGATCCTGGCGGTCGGGCTCGGCCCGGTCGGCTACGCGCTGGGCATCATGCACCTGCTGACGCACGGCTTCTTCAAGGCCGGGCTGTTCCTCGGTGCCGGCTCGGTCATGCACGGCATGAACGACGAGGGCGACATCCGCCGCATGGGCGGTCTCGCCAAGCACCTCCCGATCACGTTCGTCACCTGGACGCTCGGGTACCTGGCGCTGATCGGCTTCCCGTTCCTGTCCGGCTACTTCTCGAAGGACGCGATCATCGCCGCGGCCTTCTCGGCGCACGGCTGGCAGGGCTACGTGTTCGGCGGCGTGGCGCTGCTCGGCGCCGGGCTCACCGCGTTCTACATGACGCGCCTGCTGATCCTCGTCTTCCTCGGCAAGCCGCGGTGGAAGGACCTGAAGTCCGAGGACGGTCGCGAGTACCACCCGCACGAGTCGCCGGTGTCGATGACGGCGCCGATGATCGTGCTGGCGATCGGCTCCGTCGGCGCCGGTTGGTGGTTCGCCACCGACAACCGGCTCGCGGAGTGGCTCGCACCTACGCTCGGCGAGCTGCGGGAGGAGCACGGCCTGCTGTCGCACGGCACGGTCGGGATCCTGACCGTCGCCATCTCGTTCGTCGGCGCCGGGCTCGCGTTCGTCCTCTTCGGACGCGGCACCCAGCCGGTCGAACGCCCGCTCCGGGTCTCCTTCCCGGTCCGCGCCGCCCGTGCCGACCTGTACGGCAACGCACTGAACGAGACGCTCTTCGCGCGGCCGGGCACCTGGCTCACCCGCGCGCTGGTGTTCATCGACATGAAGGGCGTCGACGGTCTGGTGAACGGGACCGCGGCGCTGCTCGGCGGTAGCTCCGGCCGGTTGCGCAGGCTGCAGACCGGGTTCGTCCGCTCCTACGCACTGTCCATGCTCCTGGGCACGTTCTTCGTGCTCGGAGCGCTCCTGGTGGTGAGGTACTCGTGAGCTGGGTCTTGATCGCACTGCTCGTGCTGCCGCTCGTCGGCGCACTCGTGGTGTCGTTGCCCTTCCTGCGTCGTGACGACGCGAAGGCGAAGCTCGTCGCACTGGCGTTCTCGGTCGCCGAGCTGCTGCTCGCGGTCGTGCTGTGGATCACCTACGAGCCGGGCGGTCCCCGCCTCCAGCTGACGAGCTCGGTCGACTGGATCGCGGGCTTCGGCGTGCACCTGTCGTTCGGCGTCGACGGCATCGCGCTCGTGATGATCGCGGTCATCGCGGTGCTGATCCCGCTGGTGATCGGCGCCGGCTGGGCGGAGAAGCTGCCGTCCGGCCGCAGTGCCGGTGGCTACCTCGGGCTGATCCTGTTGCAGGAGGCCATCACCGTCGCGGTGTTCGCGGCGACCGACGTCTTCCTGTTCTACGTCCTCTTCGAGGTCATGCTCATCCCGATGTACTTCCTGATCGGCGGCTACGGCGGCGCGCGCAGGCAGTACGCGGCGGTGAAGTTCTTCCTGTACTCGTTCCTCGGCGGCCTGATCATGCTGGCGTCGGCGATCGGGTGCTACGTGCTCGCGCAGGACAAGATCGGCAAGGGCACGTTCGACTGGGCGACCCTTGTGACCGTGGTCCGCGAGGCGGACACCTCCACGCAGATCTGGCTGTTCCTCGGCTTCTTCCTCGCGTTCGCGATCAAGGCGCCGCTCGTGCCGTTCCACACCTGGCTGCCCGACGCGGCCGCCGAGGCGCCCATCGGCGTCACGGTCATCGTCGTCGGCATCCTGGACAAGGTCGGCACGTTCGGCATGCTGCGCTACAACCTGCCGATGTTCCCGGAGGCCTCGAAGGCGCTCGCGCCGGTGGTGCTGGTCCTCGCGGTCGCCGGTGTCCTCTACGGATCGCTGCTCGCGACCGGGCAGCGGGACATGAAGCGGTTCCTGGCGTACGTGTCGATCGCGCACTTCGGCTTCATCGCGCTCGGCATCTTCTCGTTCACGTCGCAGGCCGGCGTGGGCTCCGTGTCGTACATGCTCAACCACAGCATCTCGACCGGCATGCTGATCCTGGTGATCGGCATGGTGATCGCGCGCGGCGGCTCGACGTCCATCGCGGACTACGGCGGCATGTCGAAGGTGGCGCCGCTGCTCGCCGGAATGCTGCTGCTGTCCGGCCTCACGACGTTGTCGCTGCCGGGCACCAACTCGTTCGTGAGCGAGTTCCTCGTGCTCATCGGCTCGTACCCGACGCAGCCGGTCTACACGATCCTGGCCACGCTGGGCATGGTGCTCGCCGCGCTGTACGTGCTGTGGCTCTACCAGCGGGTCATGACCGGCCCGCTGCGCGGTACGGCTCTGCTGTCCACCGGTGGACCCGGCGCGACGGTCGACCCGGAGAAGGCCCCCATCACGGATCTGAACAAGCGTGAGATCGCCGTGCTGGCGCCGCTCGTGGCGCTGGTGCTGCTGCTGGGTTTCTACCCGCAGCCGGTTCTGGACGTCGTCACCCCGTCCGTGGGGGCGACGTTGAGCGAGGTCGGCGTGACCGACCCGGTGCAGGAAGGCAAGTGACGTGACTTCGTTCCTCGCCCAGGTGGAGAAGATCACTCCGCCGGAGATCGCGTACGGGCTGATCGCGCCCGTGCTGATCGTCCTCGGAGCGGCGTGCGTCAGCGTGCTGCTCGAGGCCTTCCTGCCCAAGCACCAGAGGTGGACCGCGCAGCTGCTGCTGTCGCTGCTCACGATCGTCGGTGCGGGCGGCTCGCTGATCGCGACCGCCGTCGGTGACGGTTTCCCGCCGCAGGGCCAGATCACGCTGGCGGGCACGATCGCGGTCGACAAGCCCGCGATCTTCCTGTGGGCCACGCTGCTCGTGCTGACGTTCGGCGCGATCCTGCTGATCGCGGACCGCTCGGTCGAGCCGGGCGGCGCGTTCGTCGCGCAGGCCGCGATCCGGCCGGGCACCGTGCAGGACCGCGCGCAGGTCGCGAAGACCGGCATGCAGACCGAGGTGTTCCCGCTCACGCTGTTCGCGCTCAGCGGCATGATGGTCTTCGTCGCGGCGAACGACCTGCTGACGATGTTCATCGCGCTGGAAGTGCTGTCGCTGCCGCTCTACCTGATGTGCGGCCTCGCCCGCCGTCGCCGCCTGCTGTCGCAGGAGGCCGCGGTGAAGTACTTCCTGCTCGGCGCGTTCGCGTCGGCGTTCTTCCTGTACGGCCTCGCGCTGCTCTACGGCTACGCGGGCTCGGTCCGCCTGTCGGACATCGCGAACGCCACCGCGGGCACGAACCGCTCGGACACGCTGCTGTTCGCGGGCTTCGGCCTGCTGGTGGTGGGCCTGCTGTTCAAGGCGTCGGTCGGTCCGTTCCACGCGTGGACCCCGGACGTCTACCAGGGCGCGCCGACCCCGATCACCGCGTTCATGGCCGCCTGCACCAAGGTCGCCGCGTTCGGCGGCATCCTGCGGGTGCTGACCGGCGCGTTCGCGGACACCCAGTGGGAGTGGCGCGGCGTCCTGTGGGCCGTCGCCGTCGTGTCGATGGTCATCGGCGCTGTGCTCGGTCTCACGCAGACCGACGTGAAGCGCATGGTCGCGTACTCGTCGGTGGCACACGCGGGCTTCCTGCTGATCGGGTCGATCGCGCTGTCGCCGTCCGGTCTCAGCGGCACGATGTTCTACCTGGTGGCCTACGGCTTCACCACGATCGCGGTGTTCGGCGTGATCAGCCTGGTCCGCAACGCCGACGGCGAGGCGACGCACCTGTCCCAGTGGGCGGGGCTCGCGAAGCGGTCGCCCGTCGTGGCCGGGGTGTTCACGTTCCTGTTGCTCGCACTGGCCGGTATCCCGCTGACCAGCGGGTTCATCGGCAAGTTCGTGGTGTTCACGGCCGCGATCGACGCGGGTCTCACGCCGCTGGTGGTGATCGCTCTCGTGGCCTCGGCCGTGGCGGCGTTCTTCTACCTGCGGGTGATCGTGCTGATGTACTTCAGCGAGCCCGCGCCGGACGGCCCGACGGTCACCGTGCCCGGAGCGTTCACGACGATCGCGATCACGCTGGGTGCCGCGGTCACGCTGGCGCTCGGTCTGTGGCCCGACTTCGTACTCGATTGGGCGGGTGCTGGCGCGTTCATCTTCTAGGTGTACGTAGGCTTCAGGGTGTGACCAGTAGCGAGCGCGAGGGGACGGGGTTCTCTTTGGTGGACCCCGTGCTCACTCAGGTTGTCCAAGAGGGCCTGGCCGAGGTGGAGCAGATCCTGCACGAGGTCGTGCGGAGCGACTTCCGTCCGGTGATGGAGACCTCGTTGCACTTGGTGGAGGCGGGCGGGAAGCGAATCCGCCCGCTGTTCACCCTGCTCGCATCGCAGTTCGGCTCCACGTACGACCGCGACCACGTCGTCACGGCCGCCGCTGTGGTGGAGCTCACCCACCTCGCGACGCTGTACCACGACGACGTCATGGACGAGGCCACCATGCGGCGCGGTGCCGAGTCGGCCAACGCCAAGTGGGACAACAGCATCGCGATCCTCACCGGCGACTACCTGTTCGCGCACGCCTCGCGGCTGACGGCGGACCTCGGCACGGACGCGGCGCGGATCATCGCCGAGACGTTCAGCGTCCTGGTGACCGGCCAGATGCGCGAGACCATGGGCCCGCAGAACGGCGAGGACCCGATCGCGCACTACCTCAGGGTCATCGAGGAGAAGACCGGTGTGCTCATCGCCACCGCGGCCCGCTTCGGCGGCATGTTCTCCGACGCGACCGAGGAAGAGGTCGACGCGCTGCGCCGCTACGCCGACGTGATCGGCGCGGCGTTCCAGATCTCCGACGACGTCATCGACATCGCGTCGCCGTCGCTCGAGTCGGGCAAGACGCCCGGCACGGACCTGCGCGAGGGCGTGAAGACGCTGCCGATGCTGTACGCGCTGGCCGACCCGTCCGAGACCAGGCTGGCCGAGCTGCTGGCCGGTCCGATCCACGACGACGACCTGGTCGACGAGGCACTGGACCTGCTGCGCAAGTCGTCCGGCATGGACCGCGCCCGCGACACGCTCGACGAGTACGCGGACCGCGCTCGCACCGAGCTGGGCAAGCTCCCGGCCTGCCCAGCGCGCGACGCGCTCGAAGAGCTCGCCACGTACTGCGTGGAACGCTCCCGCTGACCAGCTGACTACTCGACCGGCGCCAGCAGCTGCCGGCGCCGGTTTCGCCTGATGGCGTCGACCGTGAAGATCGCCAGGGCCACCCAGACCAGGCCGAACCCGATCCACCGGCTCGCGGGCATCGGCTCGTGCACCACGAACACGCCCCACGCGAACTGCAGGATCGGCGCGAGGTACTGGAGCATGCCCATGGTGGCGAGCGGCACCCGCCGGGCACCGGCGCCGAACAGCCACAGCGGGACCACCGTGATCACCCCGGTCCCGGCGAGCAGCAGCGCGTGCCCGGTGCCGTGCGTGGTGAACGTGGTGCCCTGGATCAGCAGGTAGCCGATGGCGATGGGCCCGATGACCATGCTCTCCGCGGCGAGGCTGGACGTGGCGTCCAGCGGCACCATCTTCTTGATCAGCGCGTAGAACCCGAACGCGCCCGCCAGCACCAGCGAGATCCACGGCAGCCGCCCGTAGTCGACGGTCAGCACGACGACCGCGACCGCCGCGACCGCGATCGCCACCAGCTGCGCCTTGCCGAGCCGTTCCCGCAGGACCACGACACCCAGCAGGACGCTGATCAGCGGGGTGATGAAGTACCCGAGCGCCGACTCCACGACGTGCTGGCTGTTGACGGCGTAGATGTAGACGCCCCAGTTGATCGAGATGAGGACCGACGCTGCGCCGATCGCCAGCCAGCTCCCCCGCGAAAGGCCGATGATGGCCCGCCACCGCCCGAGCAAAGAGATCACGATCAGCATCAAGCCCAGCGACCAGGCGACTCGGTGTGCCAGGATCTCGGTCGGCGTGGCGGGCACGAGGAGTGGCCAGTAGGCGGGGAAAGCTCCCCAAATGATGTAAGCACTCGTGCCGTACGCGATGCCTCTACGTGTGTGAAGATCTGCCGAAGTCGCGGTGGAGTTGGTCAAAGGAGGCACATTCCGCCACTCTACGCTGCCGTTTTACGTGGACGTTTGCGCTGAACGGCGTAGTGACGGAGCATCGACGACGGCACTGTACTTTTGGCTACGCTCACACTTCTGGGTGAGCGAGTCGGGGTGGGAAATAGAAGGGGCTTACCCGTGTCCATCTTCGGGCAGGTCTGGCTGTGGAGTCTGCTTTCGTTCGTGGCGGGTGTGCTGCTCACCTGGTTGATCCTGGTGCGACCCGTCCGCAAGCAGGTGGCCGACCTCGAAGATCAACTTCTTGAGGCTCGTTCGGTTCCGCTGCCGCCTCCGGTCGCGCCGGCCAAGGTCGAGGACGAGTTCGTCGTCGACGAGTGGGAACCGGCTCCGTCGCTGGCCGACGAGGTACTCGTCTCGTCACCCCGCGTCGACGAGCTGAGCGACGACCGCCCCCGTTCCCTGCACGAACGCCTCGCCCCCGAAGAGCCCCGCGTAGCCCCTCCGTACGCCCCACCCGCTGAGGTCGTGCACGTCGACCACGAGCCCATGGCGCCACCCGAGGTCGACGGCCCGCCGGACGACTTCATCTACCAGCCGCGCGAGGTGTGGGCCGAGCAGGAGACGTTCCTCGACGAGGCCGCCGAGCAGGAGGACGACGACTCCTACGACGTCTCCGCTTCGGCTTCGCCCGAGCAGGCAGCCGACAGCGAGTGGCCGTCGAACGACCTGACCGGCGAGTACGCCGGCCTGCAGGACCAGATCGCGGGCCGCCTGTCGGGCGACGAGGCCGTCGCCGAGACCACGTTCATGGAGCCCGTCGCGTCCGAGGAGGACGACGAGCAGGCCCGCCTGGACGCCTTCCACGCCCAGGCCGACGCCGCGACGGCGTCCGAGCGCACCGCGATCCACGAGCCGGTCGAGTCGCCCGCAGAGCAGACGCTGATCCAGCTCCCGGTCGAGCCCGCCGACCGCGGCGACGAGACCGCCGCCGAGCAGACCCTGATCCAGGCCCCGATCGATCCGGACGCCTACGAGCAGCAGCAGGCGGGCTGGCGTCCAGGCGCCGCCTACCGCCCGGCCGCCGACCACGAGGCGCCCGCAGACGTCGAGCCCGCGGGCCCGGCCGATTTCGAGCAGGCGGACTTCGAGCGGGCCGACTTCGAGGAGCCGGTCGCAGCGCCCGCGGACTTCGAGGAGCCGGACGCGGCGGAGGCCGACCAGGCCGCCGCACGCCTCCAGGCCGCGGAGGCCGACGAGGCCTACGCCGCCCACCTCGCGCAGGCGGGCCAGGTCGAGGCCGACGAGTACGAGCAGCTCGTCGAGTCGGCCCAGGCGGCCGCACCCGAGCAGCAGGGCTTCACGGCTCCGGACACGGCCGACCCGGAGGACGAGGCCGCCTACGCGGAGCACGAGCAGGTTTTCGCCGACCCGCACCAGGGGTCACTCGAAGACACCGAGCAGCCGGCGGCGCACACCGAGCAGGATTCGGTCGAGTCGGAGCACGAGGAGGCCTACGCCGACTCGTTCACCGCACCTGACCAGGAGCAGGACGCTCCCGCCCAGGCCGGGCAGACGGCGTTCGCGGCCCCGCAGGCCGACTGGCTCGACCACCTCGAGCCGGACACGCAGCCCGAGCAGCAGGCCGAGCCGGAGCCGGTGGCCTTCGCCGAGCCGCAGGTCAGCCAGCTCGATCAGGTCAGGGAGCCCCAGGGCTTCAACGCCTTCGCCAAGCCGAGCGCGGACGGTCACGTCAGCTACGAACCGTTCGCCACCCCCGGTCAGCCCGCGGCGTCCTCGGTGTTCGACCCGTTCGCCGCGGTCACTCCGGTGGACCCGGCCGCGGAGGCGTTCGCCCCGACCAACGGCGTCAAGCCGGACGTCCCCGAACCGCCGAAGGTCGAGGCTCCGGTCGTGGAACGCCCGAGGTCGCTCTTCGAGCCGATCCTCGAGGCGGACGACGCCCCGCCGCTGACGGAGACGAAGCGGCCCGAGCCGCCCGCGTCGCAGGACCAGCCGTTCGTCCCGAAGTTCGTGCCCGGTCCGCCGCTGAGCGAGCAGCAGGTCGAGGTCGCCCCGCCCGCACCGGAGACGGACCTGCCGCACCGCGAGACCCCGGCGGGCCTGCCCCGTCGCGAGGCGCGCCGGTCGACGCCGCCGCGCCCGTTCCAGACGCAGGCACCGGCCGCCCCGCAGCCCGCGCCGACGGCCCCGCCGTCGCAGGTGCGCCCGCCGCGGCCGCGTCCGGTCGGCTTCAGCCCGTCCACCGGCGGCCGCAGCATCGGCCCCGAGACGACGCGCTACAAGCAGCCGGAGGGCTTCAACCCGCGCTCGCCGTTCGGGCCGGGCTCCGTGCTGCCCAAGTCCGACGGTCTCGCCCCGGCGGAGGACTTCGGCGTCAAGGCGACGCTCACCGGTCGCCGCTACTACACGCCCGAGTCGGCGAACTTCGTCGAGACGCGCGCGGACGTCTGGTTCCGCACCGTCGCCGACGCGCAGAAGGCCGGCTTCCGCCCGGCACCCTGACAAGAGCGAGCAGAAGGGCCCCTCCTGAAACCAGGAGGGGCCCTTCTGCGTCAGGCGAATCAGCCCGCGACGGTCCAGGTGTCCTTGCCGCGCAGCAAAGCTCCCAGGTCGGCGGGCTTGGCCGCGGTGGCCTCCATGACCTGAGCACGTGCCGAGTCGTCGTACGTGGCCCGGTCGACCCGTCGGAACACACCGGTGATGGTGTGCGACAGGTCCTGAGCCGACAGCCGCGACAGCGCGAACGCGAGGTTCAGGTCCGTGGCGTCGTGCACGACGATCTCCGAGGAGTCGACGTCCGCGGCCTTGGCGACCGCGAGCCCGAACCCCTCGCGCACGACGCAGTACTCGCCCTCGCGCCCGAAGGTGATCGGCTGGCCGTCGACGACGTTGATGATCCGTCGCGCGGCCTCGTCGGCGTCCTTCAGCACGTCGAACGCGCCGTCGTTGAAGATCGGGCAGTTCTGGTAGATCTCCACGAGCGCCGAACCGCGGTGCTCGGCGGCCTGCCGCAGCACGTCGGTGAGGCCCTTGCGATCCGAGTCCACCGCGCGTCCGATGAACGACGCCTCCGCGCCCAGTGCCAGCGACACCGGGTTGAACGGGTGGTCGAGCGAACCGGATGGCGTCGACTTGGTGACCTTGCCCTCTTCGGACGTCGGGGAGTACTGGCCCTTGGTGAGGCCGTAGATCCGGTTGTTGAACAGCAGGATCTTGAGGTTCACGTTGCGCCGCAACGTGTGGATCAGGTGGTTGCCACCGATGGACAGCGCGTCGCCGTCACCGGTCACCACCCACACCGACAGGTCCGGCCGCGCGACGGCGAGGCCGGTCGCGATGGCCGGGGCGCGGCCGTGGATGGAGTGCATCCCGTAGGTGTTCATGTAGTACGGGAACCGGGACGAACACCCGATGCCCGACACGAACACGATGTTCTCGCGCTTCAGCCCCAGCGACGGCAGGAACGACTGCACGGCGTTGAGCACCACGTAGTCGCCGCAGCCGGGGCACCAGCGCACTTCCTGGTCGGACTTGTAGTCCTTGGCGGTCTGCTTCTCGTCGGTGGTCGGGACACCACTCAGACCCGGCAGTCCGAGATCGATGGCCGTCATGCCGGCACCCCCTTGATCACGTCAGCCAGCACGTCCTGGAGCTCTTCGGCCTTGAACGGCAGGCCCTGCACCTTGGTGTAGGACACCGCGTCGACCAAGTACTTGGCCCTCAACAGCAACGCCAGCTGACCCAGGTTCATTTCCGGCACGATCACCTTGTCGTACCGGGCGAGCACGTCACCCAGGTTCTTCGGGAACGGGTTGAGATGGCGCAGGTGCGCGTGCGCGACCTGCATGCCCAGCTTGCGCACCCGCCGTGCCGCGGCACCGATCGGGCCGTAGGACGAACCCCAGCCGACGACCAGCACGCGCGCCTCACCGGACGGGTCGTCGACGACGACGTCCGGCACCTCGATGCCGTCGATCTTCTGCTGCCGCAGCCGCACCATGAAGTCGTGGTTGGCCGGGTCGTAGGAGATGTTGCCCGAACCGTGCTGCTTCTCCAGGCCACCGATGCGGTGCTGCAGGCCGGGAGTGCCCGGTACGGCCCACGGGCGGGCCAGCGTCTCCGGGTCGCGCGAGTACGGCTCGAAGCCCTCGGGGTCGGTCGCGAACTCGACGGTCAGGTCCGGCAGCTCGGCGACGTCCGGGATCATCCACGGCTCGGAGCCGTTGGCGATCGCGCCGTCGGACAGCAGCAGCACCGGCGTGCGGTACTTGAGCGCGATCCGCGCCGCGTCGAGCGCGGCGTCGAAGCAGTCGGCGGGGGACTGCGGCGCCACGATCGGCACCGGCGACTCGCCGTTGCGGCCGAACATCGCCTGCAGCAGGTCCGCCTGCTCGGTCTTGGTCGGCAGGCCGGTGGACGGCCCGCCGCGCTGCACGTCGATGACGAGCAGCGGCAGCTCGGTCATCACCGCGAGCCCGATGGTCTCGGACTTCAGCGCCACACCGGGACCGGACGTCGACGTCACGCCGAGCGCGCCGCCGTACGCGGCGCCCAGCGCGATGCCGATGCCCGCGATCTCGTCCTCGGCCTGGACCGTGGTGATGCCGAAGTTCTTGTGCCGCGACAGCTCGTGCAGGATGTCCGACGCCGGGGTGATCGGGTACGTGCCCAGCACGACCGGCAGCTTCGACTGCTGCCCGGCGGCCACGATCCCGTACGCCAGCGCGGTGTTCCCGGTGATCTGCCGGTAGGTACCGGTGTTCAGCTTGGCCGGTGCGACCTCGTACGTGACGGCGAACGACTCGGTCGTCTCGCCGTAGTTCCAGCCTGCGCGGAACGCGAGGACGTTGGCCTCGGCGATGTCCGGCTTCTTCGCGAACTTCTCGCGCAGGAACCGTTCCGTGCCCTCGGTCGGCCGGTGGTACATCCACGACAGCAGACCGAGCGCGAACATGTTCTTGGCGCGTTCGGCGTCCTTCTTGCCCAGCCCGGTGCTCTCGACGGCGCCGATGGTCAGCGTGGCCATCGCGACCTTGTGCACCTGGAAGTTCTCCAGCGAGGCGTCCCCGAGCGGGTCGGCGTCGTAGCCGACCTTCGTCAGGTTGCGCTTGGTGAACTCGTCGGTGTTGACGATCAGGATGCCGCCCTTGGGCAGGTCACCGATGTTCGCCTTGAGCGCGGCCGGGTTCATCGCCACGAGCACGTCGGGGCGGTCACCGGGGGTCAGGATGTCGTAGTCCGCGAAGTGCAGCTGGAACGACGAGACGCCGGGCAGGGTGCCTTGTGGCGCGCGGATCTCAGCCGGGAAGTTGGGCTGGGTCGCGAGGTCGTTGCCGAACGCGGCTGCCTCGGACGTGAACCGATCTCCGGTGAGCTGCATGCCATCACCGGAGTCGCCGGCGAAGCGGATCACGACGCGATCCAGCTTCCGGGTCTCAGTGCTCATTCCTACGCCGATCCCTCTCTTCACGGGTGGCCCTTACACACTCGCGAGGGTAGTCGTCCCGGTTGCGTGCGAGTCCGCACTCGTATCAGTAGGCGGGACGATCCGTCCCAAAACAGCACCTCCGTCTTAACTTGACGGTAAGCACAGCATCGGGCGTCGATACGTGAGTGCGGCACACGTCACACGGATCGTCGTACTCCAAGTAACTGTTACTTGAGGTTACACCTATCGGTTGCTGATCTTCGCCTTCATCGCTGCAAGCCTGGCAGCGAACTCCGGAGAATCGATCGAAGCAACCTGGGGGACCAGTTCCGCCTCGACGGCGGTCGCGTGGTCGTCAAGAACATCGGTAGCGCGCATCGTCCGCTTGATGGTCCGCACGAGTGGCCTCGGCGCTTCGGCGGAAGCCCTGGCCAGCTCCCGTGCTACCGCCAGTGGGTCTTCGGCGGTCTGGTAGGCCAGACCCGTGCGCACGGCCTCGTCGGCGCCGAGAATCCGGCCGAGCAAGGTCATCGCCGACGCGGTCTGCGGACCGACGAGCCGCTGCAGCATCCACGTCATGCCGCCGCCGGGGTGGATGCCGAGCTGGAGGAAACGAGCGTCGAAACGAGCCTTCGGCCCCGCGACGCGGACGTCGCACGCGAGCGCGAGGTTGAGCCCGGCGCCGACCGCGGCGCCGTTGACGGCCGCGATCGTGGGCAGTGTGCAGTTCGCCACTGCGAGGAAGCCCGCGTAGATCCGCCGCAGCCCGTCGGCCTTCGCCGCACCCAGCTGCGTCAGGTCCGCGCCCGCGCAGAAGGCGGGCGGCGCGCCCGTCACCACGACGGCGTGCACGTCCTCGTCCTGCTCGCAGCGCTCCACGGCGTCGACGAGCCGGGCCGAGATGTCCAGCGTCAGTGCGTTGCGCCGGTCGGGGTCGTCGATCGTGATGACGGCGATCTTGTCCTGGACGTCGAGCAGCACCATGCGCGGCACTTTACGTTTTACGGAGCTGGCGGCCGATCCAGGAGGCGGGACAGGACCACCGTCGACACGGTCCGGTCGATGATCTCGATGGCCCGCAGCCGCTCGAGCGCGGTCTCCAGGTGGTGGATGTCCGCGGCCCGCAGGTGCACGATCGCGTCCGCGGCTCCCGACACCGTGTACGCGGCCCGCACCTCGGCCATCGGTTCCAGCCGGTGGTGGATGTCGTGGGGCGCGACGTTGCCCCGGCAGTGCACCTCGACGAACGCCTCGGTACCCCACCCGAGAGCCTCGGGGTCGACGACCGCGGTGAAGCCCCTCAACACCCCGGTGTCCAGCAGTTTGTCCACCCTCCGCTTGACCGCGGGGGCGCTCAGCCCGACCTCCTTGCCGATCTCCGCGTAGCTGGATCGGGCGTTGGACATCAGGCACGAAATGATTCGATGGTCGATGCTGTCCACACGCAACATTCTGCACCAAAACACGCAGCGATGCGGCGTTGAGCGATGGTCGTTGTGCCATCTACATTTCGATCCATGACCTCGGTATCCATCTTCGGGCCCGCGGACGAGCCGATCACGCTCGACATCGCGCAGCCCTTCGCGCCCGCGCGCGTGTCGACCACGCGCCGGTACCTCATGTGCCCGCCGCGGTACTTCACCGTCGAGTACGCGATCAACCCGTGGATGGACCCCAGCCAGCCGACCAGCACCGAGCTCGCCATGGAGCAGTGGACGGCGCTGAAGGACACCTACGAGCGCCTCGGCCACGACGTCTCCGTCATCGAGCCCCAGCAGGGCCTCCCGGACATGGTGTTCGCCGCCAACTCGGGCACCGTCATCGACGGCCGCGTGCTCGGCTCCCGCTTCCGCGCAGAACAGCGCGCGGCCGAGGCCGACCACTTCCGCCGCTGGTTCCTCGAGTCCGGCTACAAGGCCGTGGTGATGCCGACCGCCGTCAACGAGGCGGAGGGCGACTTCACCTGGACCGGCCAGCTCCTGCTGGCGGGCACCGGCTTCCGCACCGACCCCGGCGCCCACTCCGAGGCCCAGGAGGTCCTCGGCGTGCCGGTCGTCTCACTCCAACTGGTCGACCCGCGCTTCTACCACCTCGACGTCGCGCTGTTCATGCTCGACGACCAGTCCGAGCGCCCGCTCGTGGCCTACTACCCCGAGGCCTTCTCGCCGGGCTCGCAGCGCGTCCTGCGCCGCCTGTTCCCCGACGCCGTCATCGCCAACGACGACGACGCCGTCTGCCTCGGCCTCAACGCGGTGTCCGATGGCAGGCACGTCGTCATGCCGGTCGAGGCGACCAACCTGGCCGAGCAGGTCGCGCGGCGCGGCTTCGAGCCCGTGCTCGTCGACATCTCGGAGCTCCGCAAGTCGGGCGGCGGCCCCAAGTGCTGCACGATGGAACTCCGGGGCTGATCACCGGAACGAGCAACGCCCCCAGCAAGATCATTGCTGGGGGCGTTCTCCTATGAGCACCAGGCTGGCGAGCACCGGTGTCGGCGCGGGCTGGCGGTGCTGCGCAGGCTCGTCGGCGCTCTCAAGCCAGGAGGCGTGCTGGTGCTCGGCGAGTTCCTGGGCCCGAGCGACGACCTGGTGCTCCGGGCGCCCGACGAGCGCTCGGCCTCGCTGGTCCGCAGGTTCAACGCGGCGTTGCGCACCTTGGTGACCAAGGGCGGCAGCGACTGGTCATGGGCGGCCAAGGTGCCCGAGTCCATGCGGGACGCCGGGCTCGAGCGGATCGAGGTCAGCGAGTACCGGGAGGACGCCTAGCCCGCCGGGAACTGCGCGGCGAGCGCCTGCCTGATCTCGACGTGGCGGGTCAGGAAGGCGCGCTCGTCGAACCGCTTGCGCCGCAGCCAGCCGGTGACCTCGGCGTTGCACTTGCTGGCGTTGCACGAACCGCAGGCGGGCGCGATGTTGTCGAGCGTGTACCGCCCGCCGCGCGAGATCGCCAGGATGCAGTCGCGCTGCAACGGCACGCCCGTCGCGCCGCAGTACGCGCAGCCTCCCCACGCCTCGACGAGCGCGGCCCACTGCGCGTCGCTGAGATCGTGCTCGACGCGATCCATGCGGCGCTTGCGCTTGCGGGCGAGCCTGGCCTTGCGGCTCTGGTTGACGGCCATCGCCCCAGCGTAGGCAACACCCGTCTGACCGAGGCCGCGGCGCGCCCCCCCCAGTAATAAGGTGCGTCGCATGGGGGAACGCTCACACGCGGTCCTGAGGGGACTCGCCGCCAACACAGGTCTGCGCTTCCACGTGGTCCGCCCGCTGCTCGACAGCCCGGACCGCGAAACCGCGTGGAACCTGGCCCGACGAGAGGACATCACGGCCGAAGCGGCCGAGACGCTGTCCGCGCACCCGGACGTGATGGTCAGGACGAAGCTGGCGGGCAACCAGGCCGCGGCCAAGTACGCGTGGGCCTCGCTCCTCGCCGACAGCCCCGAAGAAGAGGTGCGCCGCCACCTCGCGATCGGCAACCGCTACGACTACTGGCCCTCACGAGACCACCCCCTGCCCGAGCCGGCGATGTGGCTCCTGGCGCACGACGAGGACGAACAGGTGCGTGCCTCGGCGGCCCGCCGCCTGGAGGTGTCGGAACGCGTGGCGACGCTGCTGGCGCAGGACCCGGAACCGCACGTGCGGGAAATGCTCGCCTGGGGGCAGCACACCGAGCCCGTCCAGCGCCTGCTCCTGGCTGATCCCGAGGCCAGGGTGCGCCAGGCGGCGTTGATGCTGACGCCGCCTCCGGCCGACCTGATGGAAGCGCTGCTGGCCGACCAGGAGACCCGGCCGCACGCCGCCCGCTGGGCCACCTCGGCCGAGGAGCTCGTCGAGGACGAGGACGCCGAGGTGCGCAAGGCCGTGGCCGGCAACCCGGACCTGCCGCTGCCGCTGCTCGAGAAGCTCGCGGAAGACGAAGTGGAGTCGGTGCGCAGAGAGATCATGCTCCACCCCGCGCTGCCGGATGAGGTGCGCGCACGCGTGGTGGCGTCGGTGCGGCCGAACTGGTACGACAACGCCAGGTGGCTCTACGAGGCCACGCTCGAGGAACGCCTGAAGCACGTCGACTCGGACTTCGTGTTCTTCCGGCGGGCCATCGCGTGCTCGTCCGACCTGCCGCAGGACGTGATCGACCGGCTGGCCGCGGACGAGGACTTCGGCGTCCGCCTGCTGCTCGCGCAGAACAACGACACCGTCCCCGGCGCCGTCGTGGCCGCGCTGATCCCCGAGGTCGGCAGGACGAAGTGGGAGCTGGCGAAGCACCCCGCGCTCACGGCCGAACAGCTCGAGGCGTTCGCCGCGTCCGAAGACCCCGTGCTCAGGGCGGTCGCCGCGCTCAGCCCCAACCTGGCGCCGGCCACCGCTGTCAGGCTCACCGCGAACGAGGACCGGCAGACCCGCCTCGCGGCGGCCGCCAACCCGGCGCTGCCGGCAGACCACGTCATCGCGCTGCTGGAGGCGGAGGAGTACGGACTCGTCACCGCCGCCGCGAGCAATCCGGGCATCCGGGAGAAGACCGCGGAAGAACTGGTCGCGACGCACTCGAACCACATCGCCTAGCTGGCCGTATGCCCTCATGCAGCCGCACAAGCTGATTGCTCAACGTCACCACGCGACCACGTTCGTCACACGGTCGAGTGGTTGATCCACGACCCCATAACGTCCGAGAACGCCGAACCGACGTACGAGACAGCTTCGTCCGGTTCATCAGGAGGCGACGATGAACTTACGACCAGACACTAGTTGCGCCTCATGCGCTAAATAACTGCACGCTCCGGTTCCCGTTGCAGCGAGTAGTCGCGCGTCGCATAAAACGTGACAAGGGTCACCCCCAGAGCGCCCAGCCTTGCCTGCGCTCGTGACACGAGGTTACGTTCCTGCCCGCCAGATAACGGTTCGGTCACCGCAAGGACACGGAGTTGCTTCCCGCAGCAACTCAGCCTGGATCCCCCGCCAGGTGTCCTGACCGGGCTCCCCGATGCAGGAGGCTCCCCCTTGTCCCGCCACAGCAAGGCTGCCGGGCGCACCGTGTACACGGTGCTGTCCGATTCCGCCGCCAAACACGGCGCGCACCGCATGAAGGACGACGACCGCGTTCCGCTCGCCCACCGCGTGTCCGCGATCCTCGTCGCCGCAGGTGTCGCCGCCGGTACCGCAGCAATCGCGCACGTCGCCAGCGCGAAGACGGCTCCGCTCGCCGCGGGCGCCGACCTCGGCGGCATCGCCGAGCTCCCCGAGCAGGTCGAGACGAAGACGATCCACGCGGTCAACCCCGCGTCCGAGGTCGGCCGTCTCCTGCAGCACCAGCAGCTCTACGCGATGCAGAACTTCGAGGCCGCGTCGAAGGTCGCCTCGGACGGCTTCAACGCCCGCAAGGTGGCCGCCGAGCAGGAGGCCGCCCGCCAGGCCGAGATGCGCAAGCCCGCGAAGCAGCGCGAGATCGAAGGCTGGATCAAGGAGGCCATCAAGATCCTCCAGGCCAACGGCACGAACATCGACGAGAGCAGCGTCGACGAGATCTACACGATCATCATCAAGGAGTCGAACGGCAACCCGAACGCCGTCAACAACTGGGACTCCAACGCCGCCCGCGGCACCCCCTCCAAGGGCCTGATGCAGTGCATCCAGCCGACGTTCAACGCGTACATGCTGCCGGGCCACGGCAACATCGTCGACCCGGTGGACAACATCATCGCCGGTGTCCGCTACACCTACGCGCGCTACGGCGGCTTCCACAACCACCCCGGCCTGGTCTCGCTCAGCGTCGGCAGCGGCTACAAGGGCTACTAGAGCCCGGCTCCCCGCTCGAACACGGTCCGCGCCTCCAGGGACTCGCGGTTGGCCTCGGCCTCCTGCAGCGCCCCCGGCAGTGCGGGGTTGGTGTCCTTCTCGGTCACCCACTCCTCGGGCTTCGTCCGGTCGGGCAGCGCACTCCACTTGTTCTCACTCATGAGATCGAGTGTGCCCGCTACAGCCCGGTGATGGCCGCGATGATGCTGAACGCGGTCACGGCCAGCGGCGCGAGCATCGCCGCGACCAGGAGCCCGAGCAGCCGCTCGCGCCACGTCCGGCCCAGCGCCAGCGTGACCACCACGGCCGCGACGCAGAACGCGATGCCGGTGTCGACGTAGTGCAGCACCGTGAGGTGCCACAGCCCGTCCATGCCGAAGACGCCGCCGAGCATGCCCGCGCCCAGGATCGGCCGCCTGCCCGCGCCACGCCGCCACCACGTCCCGGCGAGGCCGAAGATCGGCCCCGCGACGAACGCGAGCCCCAGCCACACGCCCGGCGCGTGCCAGTCGCCCATGCCGTCCCGGACGAGCTCCGCGTAGGCGTAGTACCCCACGACGGCGAACACCTGCGTCAGCAGGCCCAGCAGAGGCGCCAGCCGCGTGCTGAGCGCGCCCGCGACGAACGCGCCGACGACCCACACCGATCCCGAGTTGGCGATCGAGTTGTAGCCGCCGGGCAGCACGCCCTGCAGCACGTTCGTCACGGCGCCGATGGCCAGGCCGCCGAGCACCGAGAAGATCACCGCACGAATCACCTGCGCATGGTCACACGTCCACGCGGTATCGGTAGGAGATCGGCGTCAGGTCGGCCTCGTCGGCGCGCCACGGGTGCACGACCCGCATGACACGCGGCGGTACGTCGGACCGTGCGGCGAGCTCCGGGCGGAGCGCGTTGCGAGCCCATGTGGTGCGGGCACGCAGTTCGGGTAGCGGACGGGTGCGCGGCCCGCTGCCGTCCCAGGTCGTCGTGCCCTGGATCAGGCTCCGCGCTCGCGCCCGCGTGCAGCAGATCGTCGATGGCCACGTCATCCATGATCGTTCTGCGTCAACCGGGTTCACCCACAAGACTGGTGGGCCTAGCGAGCGAAGACCCGGTAGTGCTCCTATCGAGGCATCCCGACACGCAGGGAGTGGCCGATGAACGAGCAGCAGGCACGCGACGACGAGCTGGCGAAGATCCGCTCGGAGGCGACGAACTGGCTGGCCAAGATGGCCCAAGCCCAGCAACGCCGAGCTGAGCGCGACACTGCGACACCCACACCGAGCAAGGCCTAGACAGGCGCTTCGGACTCGAACGCGGCCCAGAGGAGGTTCAACGGGTGGTCAGCGGGGTGTTTCGCGCGCTCGTCTGAGCGGGTGAACACCCCGACCAGCCGTTCCAGCGCGGGCTTGGCGTCGTCGACCAGGTCCACGACGCGCAGTCCGTCGCCCTCTCGCAGCTCCCCGTTCGACGCGACCACGCCGAGTCCGGACGTCACGATCATGCAGCCCTGCACGAGGTTCGACCGCAGCAACGACATGCCGTACTGGATCTCGTCGATCTCGGCGGCGATGTCCAGCGTGTTGCGGTAGTCCGGCCCGAACCAGCCGCGCAGGAACTCCGCGATCAGCCCCGCCGCCGGCACGACCAGTGGCAGCGCGGGCAGCTGACGCGTGCGCACGCGTGAGCCGAGCACGCCGTCCGGCAGGTTGGTCAGCAGCGCGAGACCGCCGCGGCGCCACTCGATCACGTCGAACTCGGCCGGGTCCCACGACTGGCCCGCGGGCGTGACGACGCTGCCGCACACGATGTCGACCTCGCGCGTCTCCAGCTTGGTCCAGATGTCCTTGGTGCGGATGTGCACGACCTTCAGGTCGACGTCGCGTGCGCGGAAGTCGTCCTCGACGTGCCGCCACGCGCGGGCGAGCGTGTCCAGCATGAACCGGGTCGTGCCGACGGTGAGCGTGTTGCCGAGCTTGCGGCGGCACTCGTGAATTCCGTCCATCCAGTGCCCGAGGGTGCTGCGCGCCAATTCCACCAGCGACTCCCCGGTGGGCGTGAACAGCACATCTTTTCCGCGGCCCTGCTTCACGACCAGCGGTTCTCCGCACAGCTCCTTGAAGTTCCTGTTCAGCGTGTCCAGCTGCTTCTGCACGCTCGACTGCTCACGTCCCAACGCCCGTGCCGCACGCAGCGCGGACTTGGTCTCGTACACCGCCAGCAGTGTCCTGAGCTGGTCCATCGTGGTGTCCAGCAACGCGTTCGGCGCGTTCAACACCCTGCTGAGCGGGGTCCCCGTGGGGAGGAGCAGCTGGGTCGAGCCGGACATGCACACCTCTCAAGTGTTCTACCGATCAGTTCTACTGAACTTGACCACATTTCATTGCCAAATTATCTGGAGATCTTGTCGCTAAACGGCTGGACACACGTCTGGGGGATGTATGAAACTACTCCCGGCTCTCCCGCGTGGGGGTCGATTCCGGGGGGAATCATGGGGGGTGGGGGCCCGCCCAGGCGCAAGCTGGGCGGGCCCCCAAGTATTACCCTCGAACGTTGTGATGCTTTCTGCTCGCCTGGATTGGGGTACCACCTACCAGGTCACCGTGCTCGAGCTCGGACTCGCCTGCTGCGGCGTAGAGGTGATGGCCGCTCTGGACCGCCTTCCCGATCTCGGAGTCACCGCTGTCGAAGGGGCGGGCGAAGCGCACGTGCTCATCGTCTCCGGCACCGTCACGGACGCCATGTTGCCCGCTGTCCTCGCCTCGTACGAGGAGATGCCCGAACCCCGCTACGTGATCTCCGTCGGGGCGTGCAGCAACACCGGCGGCCCGTACTGGGACTCGTACAGCGTCACCAAGGGCATCGACCAGGCGCTACCCGTTCACGTCGCCGTCCCCGGCTGCCCGCCGCGCCCTGAAGCGCTGCTCGAAGGCATGCGCGCGCTGCACGAGCTGGTGAGCTCGTGATCCCCAAGACCGCATTCGGGCAGACGATCCTCCACGTCGAGAGCGACTGGCTCGCCGCGGCGACGCAGGTCCACGGCGAGGGCTTCGTGATGTTCGACTGGCTCGGCGCCGAGGACGCGGGACGTCCCGGCGCGGCCGGCACCACGCACGCCGTGTTCCTGCACGTCATCAACCCCGACACCCGTGAGCGCCGGATGCTGCGCACCGAGGTCGGCGACGAGCCGCTGCCCAGCGTCGCGCACCTGTGGGCGGGCGCCGCGTGGCACGAGCGGGAGCTGGCCGAGATGTTCGGCATCCGCCTCGACGTGCCCGCCGAACACCTGCTGCTCCCGGACAGCTTCGAAGGCCACCCGCTGCGCAAGGACTTCGTGCTCGCGTCGCGCGTCGTCCGCCCGTGGCCGGGACGGCTGGAGCCCGGTGAGGACAACACCTCGGCCCCCAGCCGCCGCCGCACCGCACCGCCCGGAGTTCCGGACCCCTCGTGGGGACCGCGCCGCGAAGAGGAAGACGCCTGATGGAGCTCCCACCCCGTACCTGTGGCGTCATCGCGCTGCTCGATGCCAACTGCACGGTCTGCATGATCTGCGCGCGCGAGTGCCCGGACTGGTGCATCCACATCACGTCGCACACCGAGGTCGAGCAGCAGCCCGGTTCGGCGCGGCCCCGCAGCCGCAACGTCCTGGACCGCTTCGCCATCGACTACGGCCAGTGCCTCTACTGCGGCATCTGCGTCGAGGTCTGCCCGTTCGACGCCCTGCACTGGGCCCCCGAGTTCGGCTACCCCGGCACCGGCTCGCTCGACGGTGACGGTGCCGTCGCGGAGCTCGTCCACGAACGCGACGTGCTCGCCACGTGGGTCGACCAGGTGCCGCCGCCCCCGCCGCTGGACGCGGGCGCGGAAGCCGCACCCGAGACGGCGACCGGAACCGGCCGGAGGCCCGGTTCGTTGAGGGGAAGGACGTAGGAAAACCCGGAGGCGAACAACGTGCACAAGCACTACAACGGGTTGAAGACGGCGTTGCTGCTCGGCCTCATGAGCGCGCTGATCATCGCGATCAGCTCGCTCTTCGGGCGAACCGCACTGGTCATCGGCCTGTTGGTGGCGCTTGGCGTGAACCTGTACGCCTACTTCAACTCGGATCGGATCGCGTTGCGCGCGATGCGCGCGTGGCCGGTCTCCGAGGTCGAGCAACCGATGCTGCACCGCATCGTGCGCGAGCTGTCGATGAAGGCCAGGCAGCCGATGCCGAGGCTCTACCTCAGCCCGACGCACGCCCCGAACGCCTTCGCCACCGGCCGCAACCCGCGCAACGCCGCCGTGTGCTGCACCACCGGCATCCTCGAGCTGCTCGACGAGCGCGAGCTGCGCGCCGTCCTCGGCCACGAGCTCTCGCACGTCTACAACCGCGACATCCTCATCTCGTGCGTCGCGGGCGCGCTGGCGGGCGTCGTCACGATGCTCGCCAACCTGGCCCTGTTCGCGGGCATCTTCGGCGGCGATGACGACGACGGCCCCGGCTTCGTCGGCCTGCTGCTGATCGCACTGCTCGGCCCGGTCGCGGCGACTGTGGTGCAGTTGGCCGTGAGCCGCTCGCGCGAGTTCCAGGCCGACGCGTCCGGCGCCGAGCTGACCGGCGACCCGCTGGCGCTGGCGTCCGCGCTGCGCAAGCTCGAGCACGGCACGCGAGCCGCGCCGCTCGCACCCGAACCGCAGGTGGTGTCGCAGTCCCACCTGATGATCGCCAACCCGTTCCGGCCGGGTGAGCAGTACGCGAAGTGGTTCTCCACGCACCCGCCCATGTCCGACCGGATTCAGCGACTCGAGGAAATGGCTAGATCTGGCCCTTGGCCACGGCCATGACGTATTCGCCATAACCGGACTTCGCCAGCTTCTCCCCGAGCGCATAGCACTCGTCCGCTGTGATGAATCCCATACGCAGCGCGATTTCCTCGAGACATGCGATTCGCACGCCCTGCCGGTGCTCGAGCACCTGCACGAACTGCCCGGCCTCGAGCAGCGAGTCGTGCGTCCCGGTGTCCAGCCACGCGAAGCCGCGGGTCAGCTCGACCAGCTCGGCACGTCCCTGCTTCAGGTACGTCAGGTTGACGTCCGTGATCTCCAGCTCACCGCGCTTCGACGGCTTCAGGTTCGCCGCGATGTCCACGACCTCGTTGTCGTAGAAGTAGAGCCCGGTGATCGCCTTGTTCGACTTCGGCGTCTCCGGCTTCTCCTCGATCGACAGCAGCTTGCCGCTCGCGTCGACCTCGCCGACGCCGTACCGCTCCGGGTCCTTCACCGGGTACCCGAACAGCACGCAACCATCGAGCTCGGTCGCCTTCTGCTGCAACGTCTTCGAGAAGCCCTGGCCGTAGAAGATGTTGTCGCCCAGCACGAGCGCGACGTCGTCCTCGCCGATGAAGTCCTTGCCGATGACGAACGCCTCGGCCAGCCCGTTCGGCGCCGCCTGCTCCGCGTACTCGAACGTCACCCCGAACTGCTCACCGCTGCCCAGCAGCCGCTTGAACAGCGGCAGGTCCGTCGGCGTCGAGATGACCAGGATCTCCCTGATGCCCGCCAGCATGAGCACGGACAACGGGTAGTAGATCATCGGCTTGTCGAAGACCGGCAGCAGCTGCTTCGAGACGGCCTGCGTGATCGGGTGCAGCCGCGTACCGCTGCCACCGGCGAGGACGACGCCCTTCACCGGTAGTTGGTGAACTGGAGAGCGATGCCGAAGTCGGAGCCCTTCAGCAGGGAGATGACGTCCTGCAGGTGGTCCTTCTTCTTGCCCGACACCCGCAGCTGGTCACCCTGGATCTGCGCCTGCACGCCCTTCGGCGCCTCGTCGCGGATCTTCTTGGCGATCTCCTTGGCCTTCTCGCTGGTGATGCCCTGCACCAGGTTGCCGGTGACCTTGAAGACCTTGCCCGACACCGCGGGCTCACCGATCTCGAACGCCTTCATCGAGATGCCGCGCTTGATCAGCTTCTCCTGGAAGACGTCGATGGCAGCCTTGCAGCGCTCCTCGGTCCCGGAGGTGAAGGTGATCGCCTCCTCACCTGCCCAGGCGACCGTGGTGTCCGTGCCGCGGAAGTCGAAGCGCGTGCCCAGCTCCTTGGACGCCTGGTTGAGCGCGTTGTCGACCTCCTGCCGGTCCACCTTGCTCACCACGTCGAACGACGGGTCCGCCACGTGCTCACTCCTCCACGATCGGGGTCAGAACCTGCGTGGATGCTACCGAGGGGATACCCGTTTGTTGGCCCCCAGAGGGGTTATGTATTCTTCTCCCCGCACCGCCGCTAGCGGTGTGGGGCGGGTTGCCCGAGCGGCCAATGGGAGCGGACTGTAAATCCGTCGCGAAAGCTACAGAGGTTCGAATCCTCTACCCGCCACCAGACATGAAGACACCCTGTTCGCAGAATGTGCGAGCAGGGTGTCTTCGTTTATGTCGTGGCGCTGAAAGATGCACGTCGCGGGCTGTCACGCCAGCTGGGTCGTGAGGCCTGCCGCGCCCTCGCCGTGCAGACGCGAGAGGGCTGTCAAGCGGCCGGTCAGCACCATGAGCAGAGCCTCCATCGGTCCCCGGACCTCTGCGCCCGTGCCTGCCGACCAGTCGCAGTCGGTCGCGGACAGCCGGTACCCGGCGAACTTCTTCCGCGCGTGGAACGGCCAGCCGCGCGACCACACGCGGTCGGCGGCCGCCGCGGCCGCGTCCTGAGCCAGTGGCAGCGGCCGGTCCAGCGGGACCGCGATGTCCTGGCTGTGCACCAGGTTGTCGATCAGCACCTCTGCCGCGCCGACACCCGGCGGGTGCTTGTGCGTCCCGATCAGTGCGCGGATCTCGGCGACGAGCTGCGTGGTCGGCCGGGTGGCGTGCTCGACCGCCGTGAGGTGGATGAGCCGGTTCACGTCGCCTCGAGCCTTGAGCAGCACGACCAGGGACCGGCCGACGTCGGGAGTGCACTGCCAGGCGAGGTGGCCCGCGACGTCCCGCACCGTCCAGCCGGAGCAGAGGGACGGCCGGGCCCACTCGTCGTCGGAGAGCTGTTCGAGCAGTTCCGCGGTCCGCGCCCGCTGGGCGTTGATCGCCGGCCAGATCCGGTCGAGGTCCACGGCCACTCCACCTAGTTGTGATGTCCAGGGACGTTGTCCCGGTTTGGGCGGGTGACGGCCTGTCGTGAAGACAGGTGAAGGCCTCTGGTTGTGAAGTGGAGCTGTCGAGGAACCGCTTCACATGTCCGGAGGCCTTCGTGTCC
>NZ_VOBR01000025.1:0-42929 GCF_007845675.1 Lentzea tibetensis
CGAAGGCCTCCGGACATGTGAAGCGGTTCCTCGACAGCTCCACTTCACAACCAGAGGCCTTCACCTGTCTTCACGACAGGCCGTCACCCGCCCAAACCGGGACAACGTCCCTGGACATCACAACTAGATCCCCGAGGCTCGAAGTCGAGGATCAGGTGTAGCCAGAACGTCAACCATCACCTGAAGCCCGACATCGAGTTGACCCCGGCCGGATTCCGGGTGAGGGTGATCACATGGAACTGGACGGGGTGCCGCTGACCAACCTCGACCAACCTCTCTTCGAGGGGGCGACGAAGCGCGACCTGGTCGACTACCTCGACAAGGTCAGCGCGCTGTTCCTGCCCGAGCTGCGCGACCGCCCGCTGTCGGTCATGCGGGTGCTGCGCGGGCAGGGGCCGTTCATGCAGAAGAACGTCCCCAAGTACACGCCGGACTTCGTGCGGACCGTCGCGATGTGGGCCGAGTCGTCCCATCGCGAGGTGAAGTACGCGCTGTGCGACGACCGGCGCACGTTGCTGTGGTTCGGCAACCAGCGCGCGGTCGAGTACCACCCGCAGCTGTTCCGGGTGGACCGGATGGACTACCAGACCCACCTGATCATGGACCTCGACCCGCCGGAGGGCTCGGACTTCTCCGCGGTCGTGCGCGCGGCGCACCTGGTCCGTCAGGCGTTGACCGCCGACGGGCTGGACAGCGCGGTGAAGACCAGCGGCTCCAAGGGAGTCCACATCTTCGTGCCGCTCGAGCCGCAGGCACCGGACGACGTCGCCGCCGCCACGCGCGCGATCGCCGTTCGCGCGGAACGGCTCGACCCGTCGATCGCGACCACCGCGTACATCAAGGAAGAACGCGAAGGAAAGGTCTTCCTCGACTCCACCCGCGCGTACGGCGCGACGGTCGTCGCCGCGTACAGCCCCCGGTTGCGCCCCGGTGTGCCGGTGTCGTTCCCGGTGCCGTGGGAGTCGCTCGACGACGTGACGCCCGCCGACTTCACGCTGCGCACGGCACCACTGGACTCGGCGCCTTCGTGGGCGGACCTGATGCCCGCCAACCAGAAGCTGCCGGCCGACCTCGTCGAGGAAGGCCACACCATTCCCGTCGCACGGGTCGTCGCGATGCACGAGGGCAAACGCCGCAAGCGCGCCCGTGAGGCGGAGTCATGAGCCCTGGTTCGAAGAGTCCCGCCATCGAGCTGGAGGTGGAGGACCGCACGGTGCGGATCTCCAACCCGGACCGGGTGTACTTCCCGAAGCGCGGCGAGACGAAGCTCGACCTCGCGAACTACTACCTGTCCGTCGCGGACGGCATCGTGAACGCGTTGCGCGAACGGCCGTGCATGCTGCACCGCTTCCCCACCGGCGTCACCGGCGAGAAGGTGCACCAGAAGCGCCTGCCGCACGGCGCACCGCCGTGGGTGCAGACCGTGCGCGTGCACTTTCCCCGGTACAACCGGCACGCCGACGAGCTGACCGTCACGCACCCCGCCGACGTGATCTGGGCCGTGCAGATGTCCACAGTGGAGTTCCACCCGTGGAACTCGCGCCGCGCGGACACCGAGAAACCCGACGAGTGGCGCATCGACCTGGACCCGATGCCCGACTGCCCGTGGTCGACGGTGCAACGCGTCGCGCACGTGGCGCACGAGGTGTTGTCGGATCTCGGTGCGGTCGGCTGGCCGAAGACCTCCGGTGGCCGCGGCATGCACATCTACGTGCGCATCGAGCCTTCGTGGGGGTTCCAGGACGTGCGGCGCGCCGCGCTGGCGTTCGCCCGCGAGGTGGAACGCCGCGCGCCCGACCTGGTGACCACCGAGTGGTGGCGCCGCGACCGCGATCCGAGCGCTCTGTTCGTCGACTACAACCAGAACGCCCGCGACCACACCATCGCCGCCGCGTACTCGGTGCGCGGCAACCCGATGGGCACCGTCTCGACGCCGATCCGCTGGGACGAGATCGACGACGTCGAGCCCGACGACTTCACGATCGCGACCGTGCCCGCCCGGTACGCGGCTCTGGGCGACCTCCACGCGGGCATCGACGAGGCCGTGTTCTCGCTGGAGCCTTTGCTGGAGTGGGCCGACCGCGACGGGTCAGTCCCTGATGAGCCGGTTGTGCCACCCGACGAGTAGCGGCGGCACGACCAGCTCGACGCCGAGCAACCCGAAGATCATGGGGTGCGGCGTTCCGGCCGCGACCAGCGAGATGAGCCGCGCGATCCCGCCCGCGAACACCACAGCCGACACGCCGCGCACCACCAGCTTCGCCTCGCGCACCTTCGGCACCGCGCTCAGCAGCACCAGCCCCAGCGCCAGCCACGACACGGCGAAGAACCGGTAGTTGCTGTCCGCACTGGGTGTCGCGCTCTCGTTCCCCGGCAACGCGGCCGGCCCCAGTACGACTTCCAGCAGTCCGGTGGCCACGATGAACAACCCCGCCGCGATGATGACTACCTTGAATGCCTTCATCTGATCCCCCAATCACGGTCAGAATACTCGCGTGACCACTGAACGAATCCCGCCACCGCTGATCGCCGACGAACGCGAGATGCTGCGCAAGTTCCTCGACTTCCACCGCGCCACGCTGGCCATGAAGTGCGACGGTCTGTCCGATGAGGACCTTCGGCGGCAGTCCATGCCACCGTCGACCCTGTCGCTGCTGGGACTCGTGCGGCACATGGCCGAGGTCGAGCGCACCTGGTTCCGCCGCGTCATCAACGCCGAGGACGTGCCGTTCGTCTGGTCCGCCGTGGGCGACTTCCAGGAGGCTTACAACGCCGAAGGCGCCACGCGGTCCGAGGCGTTCGCGGCCTGGGAGGCCGAGGTCGAGCGGTCGCGGCGGATCGAGCTCGAGGCGCCTTCGCTGGACGTGACCGGGTATTTCCCCCGGTGGGAGGCCGATGTGTCCCTGCGGCTGGTGATGCTGCACCTGATCCACGAGTACGCGCGGCACAACGGGCACGCCGACTTCCTGCGCGAGGGCATCGACGGCGTCACGGGAGCGTGAGCGTGGAGTTCTTCTGCCACCACCGCGATCGGCGGATAGCCGTCGTGAACTGAGCAGCTGCCGACCTGGGCACATGAGGCTTGGCGGAGCAGACCGTTCGATCGCATCTCACCTTGACGTCCGCGGCCTGGGAACCTCCCGTCTGGGCCACCTTGTTCCGGGCTCCGCCCGACACGAGGCGTCCCTCCTCCGTCGGGGCGCCTCGTACCGAGCCATCTGCCGCGGCAGTGCGGTGGTCCGATCCGCCGCTCACCTTTCGCGGCTCAGCTCACCGAGGACGCGCGTCAGCACACGCCCTTCGACGTCAGCACGTGCCGCAGGGCCTGATCCATCCGGGCCGCGGGCAGCTCACCCGATGCGAGCGCCTGCTCGAGCCGGGTGAGCACCTCGGTCACGTGCCCACCGGACGACCACAAAGCGATGTCCGCCCCGGACGTCAAGGCCCGCAACACGGCCTCGGGCAACGGGAACCGCGCGCTGACGGCCTTCATGGCACCGAGGTCGTCGGTCATCACGAGCCCGGAGAAGGCGAACTCCTTGCGCAGCAACTCGTAGGTCGACTGACTCAGCGTGGCGGGCAGGTCACCGGTCAGCCCCGGCACCACCAGGTGCCCGACCATCACCGCGGCGGGCCCGTAGGCCGCGATGTCGCGGTAGGGCACGAGGTCGTTGCCGCGCAACTGCTCCAGCGGCGGCGTGGTGACCGTTCCCTGGTGCGAGTCACCGCTGGCGTTGCCGTGTCCGGGGAAGTGCTTGAGCACGGGCGCGACGCCGGACGCGCGCAACCCGGCGGCGAACGCCGAGGCGTAGGTGCGCACCACGGCCGGGTCCGCGGAGAACGAGCGGTCGCCGATCACCGTGTTGTCGGGCTGCGGGCTGGTGTCGAGCACGGGCGCGAGGTCCATGGTGACACCGCGGGCCTTCAGCGCCTCGCCGCGCTTGCGGGCCAGTTCCTGCACGGCGGGCGGCGCCATGGTGGCGGTCATCCGCCGGGCGCTGGGGATCTGGCCGTCGAGCATCTCGATGCGCTGCACGCGGCCGCCCTCGTCGTCGACCGCGACGGTCAGCGGCACCTTGGCCGCGGCGTGCACGGCCTGCAGAGCGCCGTTGGACAGCAGGCCGGGGTCGTCGCCGCCGATGAAGATGCCGCCGATCTGCTCCCCCGTCACCAGCGCCAGCGAGTCGGCGGGTCCGGTGGGGTTCACGCCGACCATCACGAGCTGCGCGAGGCGGGCACGGGGCGTCAACGCGGCGATCGGGGCCGCGCACTTGTCCACCGGAGGCGCCGCGGCCGTCGCGCTAGGAGAAGACGAAGAAGACGTGGGCAGCGACACACCTGGCGCAGCACCACCTCGACCGGACACGACGGTCGGCGTGTAGAGCAGTGCCGCGACCAGCGCGCCGGTGGCCAGCACTACTAGCAGTGCCGGAGTGCTGAGCCTGCGCGCGTTCACATGTCCCACCGTAACCCGTTCGGCTCAGCTGGCTCTGGGGATGTCCGCCCACACCGTGGTGCCGCCGTGCCTGCGGTCGACGCCCCAGCGGTCCGCCAAGCGTGCGACCAGCATCAACCCGCCGCCCTTGCGCGGGCTGGCGGTCGAGTGGCGAGCGACCTGGCGGGTGCGGGCATCGTGCACGACCTCGACCCTGATGCCGTCGCGGGTGCTGGCCAGCCGCAGGCGCGACGGGTCAGCCGTGTACCGGTATGCGTTGCTGACCAGCTCGTTCACCACGAGCAGCACGTCGTCGACGCACTCGGGCGGCTCGGCAGCGAGCTGCACTCGTGCCCACCGGCGCACCTCCGACAGAGACGGCCGGTGGCGACCGAGCGACAGCTCTTGTTCAACGCGGGCTGCTGCTTCGCGCCGCACCATCACCCCTTCGCCGCAGGTTCCACCGGTCGGGGGAAGGATTACCCGCCGTACGGAGGCGTTAAACCTGCCGAGCACCGATCAGCCCCGCTGTTAGAGTCCGGATCATGGGCAACTCCGTCCTCGTCGCGGAGGACAACGTGATGCAGGCCGACATGCTCGGCCGCTACCTGCGCCAGGAGGGCTACCAGGTCCGCATCGTCCACGATGGACGTTCAGCGATCGACGAGGTGCGCAGGAACGCGCCGGACCTGTTGATACTGGACGTGATGATGCCGAAGGTGGACGGGCTCGACGTCGTGCGCGTGCTGCGCGCGGAGACCGGGATCCCGATGCTCATGCTCACCGCGAAGTCCACAGAGGACGACCTGCTGCACGGGCTCGACCTCGGCGCGGACGACTACGTCACCAAGCCCTACAGCCCGCGGGAGCTCATGGCCAGGGTGCGCACGCTGCTGCGGCGCGTCCAGCGGCACGCCGCGTCCACCGCGCTCACGGTCGGTGAGCTGGTCGTCGACCTGTACGGCCACGAGGTGCGAATGGCCGGGCAGCTCCTCGAGTGCACGGCGTCGGAGTTCCGGATCCTGCAGACCATGGCCGAGGCGCCGGGCCGCGTGTTCAGCCGCGCCCAGCTGCTCTCCGCGGTGCACGGGCTGGACGGGTTCATCACCGAGCGCACCATCGACGCGCACGTCATGAACCTGCGCAAGAAGATCGAGACGACCCCGCGCCAGCCGGTCTACCTGCTGACCGTGCACGGTGTCGGCTACAAGCTCGTCGACGGCAGTGGCCGGTAGGGCCCCGCTGCGGCACAGCCTGCTCGGCCGGATGCTGGCCGCGTCGGTGCTGGTCGCGATCTGCTCGGTCACGGCGACCGCGTGGCTCGTCGCGCAGAGCACGTCGACGGCCATCCGCCAGGAGCTCGGCAACGCGGTGGCGAGCGACTCCCGCACCTACCAGTCGCTGCTGACCTGGGCGGTCGAGCACCGGACGTGGGACGGCGTGCCGGTCACGGGCCTCGCCGAGGCCCGGATCGTCCTCACCACCGAGGACCGGCGGCTCATCGCGGACTCCGGTGGCCGCGCGAACACCGCCGAGCTGCCGCAGACGCCGTCCGCGGTGATCACGCCGCTCGCGGTCGACGCCAAGCTCGGCCCCGAGGTGCCGGCCGATCGCGTCGATCCCAGGGTGGTGGGCCCCTTCGCGCTGACCACCGAGCAGCAGGCGGCGCTGAACGAGGACGCCCAGCTGTACCTCTCCCGCTGCGTCGGGCCGCGGGCGGCCGGGCCGCTGCCGCACGCGGCGAACGGCCGCCCGATCGTCGAGATCGACCGAACGGTCTCCGCCGAGCTGACCCCGGCCTGCATCGAGGCGGCGACCAGGCTGACCACGACGACCGCCGGGGAGTCGGCGGCGTTCGCGCAGCTCGAGGACCTGTTCAACGCCTGCCGCACGCAACGCGGCAGGCCACCGGCCGAGCTCGGCCTCACCGGATCGTGGGAGCCGTCGTCGGACGACACCGACTGTCTCGGCGAGGCCCGTCGCACGCAGCTCAAGCCGTTCGTGGCGCCGACCGCGCTCCTGTTCGTCACCGACCCGGCGGGCAGGACCACGCAGTCCACCGTGTTCTCGATCGACGTCAGCCGGACCGTGCTGGTCGCGGCCGTGGTGCTGCTGCTGACCGTGGGCGTGAGCGTGCTGGTCGGGCTGCGGCTGATCCGTCCGCTCGGCACGCTCACCGCTGCCGCCGAACGCATGCGGAGCGGCGAGAACGAGCCGGTCGAGATCCGCTCGCGCGGCGAGATCGGGCAGCTGGCGCGGGCGTTCAACGACATGGCCGAGCACCGCGCCCGCACCGAGGCCCAGCGCAAGGCCATGACCAGCGACGTCTCGCACGAACTGCGCAACCCGCTCGGCACCATCCGCAGCTGGCTGGAGGGCGCGCGCGACGGTGTCGTCGAGCTGGACCGGGCCCAGCTGGACGCGCTGCTGAACGAGGCGCTCGTGCTCCAGCACCTGGTCGACGACCTGCAGGACCTGGCGATGGTGGACGCGGGCGAGCTGCGCCTGCACCCCGAACCGGTCGAGCTGCGCGACGTGTTCGAGCAGCTGGTCGCCGCGCACCCCGCGGTCACCGCGTCCGGCGGCGGACGCGTGCGAGCGGATCCGGTGCGGCTGCGGCAGATCCTCGCGAACCTGGTCACCAACGCGCTGCGCTACACGCCACCCGGCGGCACGGTCCGGCTGTCCGCGCAACGGATCGGCGACCGGGTGCGGATCGAGGTCGCCGACACCGGCATCGGCATCGCCGCCGACGACCTGCCGCACGTGTTCGACCGGTTCTGGCGCGCCGACCGGTCGCGCACCAGGGAAACCGGTGGCAGCGGGCTCGGGCTGGCGATCGTGCACGGTCTCGTGCGGGCGCACGACGGCACGATCAGCGTCGCGAGCACCGTTGGTCATGGGACGAAGTTCACCATCGAGCTACCGGCAAGCTGAGCGAACACCGTCCGCACATTTTCCTCACAACTGCTCGGCACGATCCCCGGCATGATCCCCAAACTGGTCGCCGCCGCCTCCCTGTTGCTGCTGGCGGCGTGCTCTCAGCCCGCCGCGTCCACGGCGAACGTGGCCTCACTGAACAGCTCCGGCGCGTCGGCACCGTCGAGCGCCACTGCCACCAGCGGCAGCACCGAGCAGCCCCGGCTGCGGATGGACATGTCCGACGAGGAGAAGAACCGGCTGTTCGAGGCGCACACCGCGTGCCTGAAGGAGAAGGACCCGAAGGGCACCGGCAACGGTCCCGGTCCTGCGGGCCAGCGCCAGTACAACGAAGAGGCGTGGAAGGCGTGCGCCTCGAAGTGGCCGCTGCCGCCGTGGGAGATGGACTCCAAGAACCCGACGTTCGCGGACAACTGGCACAAGAACGTGCAGTGCCTCAACAGCAGGGGCATGAAGGTCATCGAGACCGAACCGGGCAGCTGGACCTACGACGGCGAGCAGACGCTGAGCGCCGAGGAACGCACCAAGATCGAGAACGAGTGCCAGCAAGAGGTCTTCGGGGGCCGCAAGTGAGGAAGTGGGTCCCCATCACCGCCGTCGCGGTGCTGGCCGCGGGCGGTGCGCTCGCGTTCACCCTGACCACCCGCGCCGAACCACCACCTGTCCAGCCACCCGCCACACCGAAGACGGTCGCGGTGGTCAAGACCGACCTCGCCGACAGCCAGGAGTTCAAGGGGGAACTGGGTTTCGGTGCCGCGCAGCCGGTCAGGGGACGCAGGCCCGGCACGGTCACCTGGCTGCCCGCGCCCGGCGCGGAGATCGACCGCGGTCAGCCGCTGTACAAAGTGGACAACGGGGCGGTGCCGCTGTTCCTCGGTGACACCCCCTTGTGGCGCAAGCTGGACAAGGTGGGCATCAAGGGCCCGGACGTGAAGCTCGTCCGGGACAACCTGGCCGCGCTCGGGTACAAGAGCGGCGGCGCGGGTGACGAGTGGACGCAGGGCGCGATCGACGCGGTCAAGCGGTGGCAGAAAGCGGCGAAGGCCGAGGAGACCGGCGTGGTCGACGCCGGTGACGTGGTGGTGCTGCCCGGCAAGGTGCGCGTGCAGACCGTCACGGCGCGGCTGTCGTCGCCGGGTGACGGCGAGCTGATGTCGGTGACCGCGCCGGGCAAGGCGGTGTCCGCGTCGGTCGAGACGTCGCAGGTCGAGGTGTTCGCGAAGGACGCCAAGGTGACGATCATTCTGCCCAGCGGCACCGAAACGCCCGGCACGGTCCGCTCGGTGAGCTCGAACGTCGTCGAGGAGAAGAACGGCGAGAAGTCGACCGCGAAGACGGCCGTCGACATCGGCCTCGACGACCTCGCGGCGGTCAGCGGGCTCGACTCCGGACCGGTGCGGATCAAGATCTCCCGCGCCGCGAAGCAGGGCGTGCTCGCGGTGCCCGTGACGGCGCTGCTGGCGCTGCGCGAGGGCGGCTACGCCGTGCAGGCCGAGGACGGGTCGATGCTCGCGGTGAAGACCGGCCTGTTCGCCGGTGGCCTGGTGGAGATCAGCGGCGGCGGCCTGCGCGAGGGCCTGAAGGTGGTGACGACGTCATGACACCGGTCCTGCGGATCACCAACGCCGTCAAGGAGTACGCCGGCGGTGTCCGCGCACTCGACGACGTCTCGCTGACGCTGTCGTCCGGCGAGGCGGTCGCGATCGTCGGCCCGTCCGGTTCGGGGAAGTCGACGCTGCTCAACCTGCTCGGCACGCTCGACCGGCCGTCCAGCGGCACGGTCGAGCTGAACGGCGTGGACGTGTCGTCGCTGCCGGACCGCAGGCTGTCGGCGTTGCGCGGCCGCCAGATCGGGTTCGTGTTCCAGCAGTTCCACCTCACGGACGGGCTCAGCGCGGTCGACAACGTCGCCACTGGACTGATGTACGCGGGCGTGAAGCGCAAGTGGCGCAAGGCGATGGCCGTCGAGGCGCTGACCAGGGTCGGCCTCGGGCACCGCGTCGAGCACCGCCCGCACGAGCTGTCCGGCGGCGAGAAGCAGCGCGTCGCGATCGCCCGCGCCCTCGTCAACCGGCCTCGGCTGGTGCTGGCCGACGAGCCGACCGGCGCGCTGGACACCGCGACCGGTGACGCCGTGCTGGACCTGCTCGTCGACCTGCACGGCGACGGCACCACGCTGGCCGTGATCACGCACGACCGCGAGGTCGCCGCCCGGCTACCGCGCCGCGTCGAGATCCGCGACGGCAAAATCCGATCGGACACACGCACATGACCACACCACCCCGCGTGAGCCCGACCGACCTCCTCCAACTCGGCCTCTTCCCCTTGCGCACCAGGCCACTGCGCGCCGTGCTCTCAGCACGCGGCATGTCAACCGGCAACACCGTGCTCGACCTGCACAACAACCACACCACCCACGCCGCGAACACACACCACCGCGAGGTCGCCGCCCGACTACCGCGCCGCGTCGAGATCCGCGACGGCAAAATCCGATCGGACACACGCACATGACCACACCACCCCGCGTGAGCCCGACCGACCTCCTCCTGCTCGGCCTCTTCCCGTTGCGCACCAGACCGCTGCGCGCGGTGCTCTCAGCACTCGGCATCTCGATCGGCATCGCGACGCTGGTCGTGGTGACCGGCATCCCGGCGTCCAGCAGACAGGCGCTGATGGACGAGTTCGCCGCGCTCGGCACGAACCTGCTGCGCGCCGAGGCCACCCCCGGCCAGACGTCCGGCGCAGACGCGTCGATGCCGTCGGACTCGGTCGCGATGGCGAAGCGGATCGGCCCGGCGGAGCAGGTCGGCGCGGTCGCGAACACGCATGCGATCGTGCGGCGCTCCGACCAGATCGCGGACTCGGAGACGTCCGGGCTGACCGTCCTCGCGTCGTCGTTGAACCTGCTCGACACGCTCAACGGCCAGGTGCACACCGGCACGTTCCTCACCGAGGCCACCGAGCGGTTCCCGACGGTCGTGCTCGGCAACGTCGCCGCCACGCGGCTCGGTGTCACCGACGTGACCGGCGCGCCGCAGGTGCGGATCAACGACCGGTGGTTCACCGTGATCGGTGTGCTGGCCCCGATGCCGCTGGCGCCGGAGGTGGAGCGCGCCGTGCTCGTCGGCTGGCAGGCCGCGCGCGACGAGCTGGGCTTCGACGAGCGGCCGACCGTGATCTACCTGCGCGCCACCGAGTCCGCGATCGACGACGTGCGCGCGGTGCTGCCCGCGACGCTGCACCCGCAACGGCCGTCGCAGGTGCGGGTGAGCCGCCCGTCCGACGCGCTGATCGCGAAACGGCTGACGCAGAACACCTTCTCCGCGTTGATGCTCGGACTGGCCGGCGTCGCACTGCTGGTCGGCGGCATCGGGGTCGCGAACACGATGGTGATCTCCGTGCTGGAGCGCAAGCGCGAGATCGGGTTGCGGCGCGCGCTGGGCGCGAACCGCGGGCAGGTGCGGGCGCAGTTCCTCACCGAGTCCGTCGTGCTGTGCGTGCTGGGCGGTCTCGCGGGTGTGCTGCTGGGCCTGCTCGGCACGTCCGGCTACGCGGCCGGGCACGGCTGGCCGACCGTGATCCCGCTGGACACCGTCCTCATCGGACTCGGTGCCTCCATCGCGACGGGCGTCCTGGCCGGCGTCTACCCGGCGGTCCGCGCCTCGCGGCTCACCCCGACCGAGGCGCTAGCGGCTCCCTGACCTGGTGTAGCGGTGCTTCACGCCGACCGGGAAGTACTCCGGGTCGCCAGCAGGCCGCAGCGCGACGTGCGGCAGCTGGCGATCCGGAGGCACGTAGTGGGCGAACTCGCTGTTCAACCGGAGGAGCTGCGTGCGGATGGACGAAGCGATCACGGCCGCGTCGCCGGTCTGACCGGGCGCCAGCTCGACCGTGACGCGCAACGACGTGTCGCGGTCGGCGTCCTCGACGGTCTCCAGCACGAACTTCCCCGTCACCCACGCGCTGACGGGTGACTGCTCCAGCCCGACGGTCACGTTCTCCGGGTAGATGTTGGCACCGAAGAACGACACGGTGAACAACGACCGCCCGAACACGTACACGAACGGCTGCTCAGGACCGGGCTCCGGCGTGAAACCGTGACGAGCGCAGAACTCCATCATCTCCGCGTGAGGAACCACACCGCCCTCGTCGGCGATGTCGTAGCGGATGAGCGGGATCCCGTTGTCCCCGCTGAACATCAGCGTGCCTTCGTGCGCCTCGAAGTACCGGTGCGCGGGGTCGTACTGCACGAGCGTCGGCAGCCGTGGCGAGCCGAAGAGTGACTGCGCCACACCAGGATTCGAAGCGAGGAACCGCCGGATCGACACGCTGGTGGGCGTCTCGTTGCCGAGCACACCGGCGTCCGCCGTGCCGTACAGCGACGCGGACGAGCGCAGGGGATCGCCCATCCCGGCGCGTGCGCCGACGAGCGTGCGCCACTCCTCGCTGAACACCTCGCCGGCGAGCACGAGCTTGATGTCGTAGGCGCCCCAGTCGAAATCGGCGGTGTCGATCACGTCCTTGATGAACGGCGGGTAGCCGAGCAGCACGACCTGGTCGACGTGCGGCGCCAGCAGCGGCAGCACGCGCAGGATCTCGGCCTTGTTGTTGCCGGGCGCGACGCTGGTGATCGGATGCCCCGCGGCGGACAGCTGCCGCAGGCACGCCAGCGTGTACAGGCCGCCGACCCACGTGCCGAGCGGGAAGCACACGACGGCCAGTGTGCGGCGGACGTCCGCGCGAAACCCGTCCACCAGCACCTGCGCGAACCTGGCGGTCACGGCGACCTCGTCGGCCAGCGAACGCGGCCAGATGGTCGGCGAGCCCGACGACCCGGACGACACCGCGATCATGTCGCCCAGCCGTCCGTCGCGGCACAGGTCGGGCAACGGGTGGCGGCGGTGGTAGTTGTCCTTGGTGAGCACGGGCAGGCGCTGGAAGTCGTCGAGGGTCCGGATCGACGCCGGGTCGATGCCGTGCTCGCGCAGCAGCGAGCGGTACGCGGGAACGGTCGACGCCACCTGCCGGAAGAGCTCGAGCATGCGGCCGACCCTAGTGAACCGGGTACCGTGCAGTATGGGGCTACTCGACGGAATCATGGGCAACGCGTCGCGCATCGACCCGGCCGCGGCCGTGAAGGAGTTCGGCAGGCTGCTGGCTCAGGGGGAGCAGGTGCACGCCGCCTATCAGCTGGTGCGCGACTCGTTCCTGTTCACCGACCGGCGGCTGATCCTGGTCGACAAGCAGGGGATGACCGGCCGCAAGGTCGAGTACCACACGATCCCGTACCGGGCGATCACGCACTTCAGCGTGGAGACGGCGGGCACGTTCGACCTGGACGCCGAGCTGAAGATCTACCTGTCCGGCTCGTCCACACCGATCCAGAAGCAGTTCGGCAAGGGCGTCGACGTCTACGAGGTGCAGGCGCTGCTCGCCACGTTCGTCGCGCGCTGACCTCCGAGGAAACGTTTCGGTCCCCGATGTGGACATCATCATCGGGGCCGTCGTTTCCGAGGGGAGCCGGACGTGGACGAGCGAGAGCAGATCAGGCAGCGCCGAGCGGAGGACATGGCGGCGCGGGCCGACGCCTTCAACTGGTCGCCGGTCGTGGAGAGCCAGGGGTCGTACTTCCGTCCGAACGAGCTGCTGACCACTGGTCTCGCGTTCCAGCGGCTGTCGGACGAGCTGGCCAAGTACCAGGCGGCGCCGTACGCGAGCGGCTCCGACCCGGCCCACTGGCGGGAGACGAGCAAGCTGGCCCGTGAGTCGCGCGACCTGAACTCGACGCTGACCACTGTGGACACGACGCTGCTGACCCTGCGGACGAACGACGTGCTGGACGTGGTCGGCAGCCTGGACGCCCTGCTGCGCACGCGCTTCGGCGGCGAGGACGACGACCCGTCCGGGGTGGGCGCCAACCAGGTGTTCTTCGGTGAGCCGATCTACCAGGGCGGACCGGGTGGGCCGCCGTTCCCGGCGACTCGCCCGGCGCTCACGCTGGGTCCGTCGATGATCACCGGTACCCCGGACCTCGCCGTGCTCGACACGGGCCTGCCCTTCACCTGGGCGTCGGTGCACGAGGAGCTGGACCGGGTGCTGCTGCCGGATGAAGACGACCACCGGCTCCCCGGCATCGGCGGGTTCCTCGCGACCCACTCGGGCCACGGCCTGTTCATCTGCGGCCTCGTGCAGCGGGTGGCACCCGGCCTGGTGATCGATCCGGGCAAGGTGATCGACACGACCGGCGTCGGCGACGACGCGACCATCACCGCTGAGCTGCTGGAGACGCAGGCCAAGGTCATCAACCTGTCGCTGGGCGGCTACACGTATCGCAACCGCCCGCCGCAGGCACTCGCACGGGCGCTCGCCCGGCTCGGGCACGACCGCGTCGTGGTCGCCGCGGCGGGCAACAACAACTCGCCGCGCCCGTTCTGGCCGGCGGCCTTGAAGGGCGTCATCGCGGTGGCCGCGTACGACTCGCGCGGCGGCGGCGTGGCGAAGACGTCGTTCTCCAACCACGGGACGTGGGTCGACGTGTGCGCGCCCGGTCAAGATCTGGGGAGCACGTTCTTCCCCGGCAACTGGCCGCCGGTGAACGGGCTTCCGCTCGAGCTGGGCGACGGGGCCGGGTGGAGCGGCACGTCGTTCGCCGCGCCTCTCGTGGCCGCCGAGATCGCCCGCCGCGTGCGCGACTCCAGCCGCTCACCTCGTCAGGTCGCCTACGAGTTCCTGGCGTCGCTCGAAGAGTCGCCGTGGCCGGACGAGCTGGGCCTCATCTACCAGCCGCAGGTCGACCTGACCGTGCCGCGCGGCGGACTGCCCTCAAGCACCTAGGCAGATGAACCGGGGCTCGGCAGCCTCGGCCAGCGCTTCGGCGGGGCTGGAACCCGCGCGCAGGTGGGCGTGCAGGTCGCCGACGAACCGGGCGGTCTCGGCATCGGGCACGGGCGTCACCGCGGCGATCACCGTGCGCGTGCCCAGCGCGAGCAACGCCGACGAGAGCCCCATCAGCTCGTCGCCCGCGCGCACGGCCGTCCGCCCGGACTGGCACGCCGACAGCACCACCAGCTCCGGCGGGCGGGCGAGCCGTTCGAGGTCGTAGACGGTGAGCGGCCCGTCGGCGAGCCGCAGCGACGAGAACAGCGGGTTGTCGGTGCGCAGGTCGCCGTGCGCGGCGATGTGCGCGATCCCGGCACCGTCCACCGCGTGCAGCACGGCCTTGCCGGTCGCCTGCTCCCCGGTCAGGACGACGCCGCCGGGATAGGCGTCGCCCAACGCGTCGACCTCCGCCGCCGCACCGGGCAGTCCGGGCCCGGCGACGAGGACGACGCCACCACCGCGAGCGTCTCGCGAACGGGCGTGCAGCCAGCCGGCGGCCGACGGCGCGACCCGCACCGCGCGTCCGCGCAGGCTCGGCAGCAGCCCCCACGGCGCCGGGTGCAACACGCCGGTCGGCACGACGACCAGCGGCCCGTCGAGCCCGAGCGGCGTGATCAGCAGAGCGTCGAGCGCGGCACCGGTCTCCCGCACCACCTCACGCATCCGCGCCAGGTCACCGAACCCGGCGGCGAGCCTGCGCAGTCCGAAGTGGGCGGCCTCGACGCGTTCGGCGACCTCGGCGACGGACCCGAGGCGGTGCAGCCGGCACCGCCCGCTGCTCACCGTCACCGCGAGCAGCGACCCGGCGTGGTCGACGTACTCGACCAAGGCCCCCGCGCCGAGTGCGACGCCGAGCTCCGCGACCGAGGGTGGCCGGGTCACCGGCCGGTGCAACGTGCTGCGCGCGCTCCGGCTCGCCTTGAGCACCCTGGCCTCGGCCGCTCTGAGCTCACGCCGTGTCCGGACGACCGAACGACCGGCGAGCAACGCATCCTGGAGCTCGAGAGACAACCGGCGCACGTCCGCCAGACCGAGAGCCAGCTCGGGCTCGTCGGGTGGCTGCGCGGGCGGCAACCGCAACGACCGCGCGCGGAACCGTTCGGCCCACGCCAGCACGGCTCTCGGGTCACCCCCGTCGAGGGCCATCTCCAGCCCCATCGCGGCGAGCCGGCGACCGTGCGCCGCGACGTGCACCCGGAACTCGGTCGCCCCGAGCGCCGCCTGCCGCTGGTCGACCACGCTCAACCCGGCCCGCAATGCGGCCAACGCACCCCGGCGGTCGCCGTCGACGGACCGCAGCAACGCCTCCGCGTGCCACGCCCGCACCCTGAGCCCGGCCGAAGCGGCCCGCCGAGCCCCAGCCGCCAGCCTCAACTGCTCCCGAGCAGCCCCGACCCGCCCGCTGATCAACGCCGCGTTGGCGGCCGTGAGCCGAGCATCCAGCTCGGTGCTCCGCCACCCGGCCCGAGCCAGCTCCTCGGCACACCCGACCGCCCGCTGGTAGATCGCACGAGTCGTGCGCCCGCCCTCCGAGCCGCCGAGTCCCGATGCCAGGACCGACTCCGACGAAGCCCGAAGCCCCAGGAACCGGGCGTGCAGCGCCCACCCCTGTCTCCCCTGCCGCCGGAACGAGGCCCGAGCCGCCTGCGCGGAAGCCTGAGCCAGGGCGAAGTCCGACGAAGCCAAGGCCACCCGTGCCAGGAGCACCTGCCCCTCGGCGAGATCAGCCCGAGCACCGGAAGCCCGCATGTCCGCCACGGCACGGGACACCAACTCCCGCGCCTCCCCCACCAACCCGACGGACAGCAACACCTCGGCGTGGTCCACGAGCAACGCGGGATGCACGGCCCCGTGAGCCCGCAACTCGGCCTCGGCCGATCCGAACAACGACAGGGCGGCGGGCGCGTCGCCACGCCGGGCCGCCACGAACCCGAGGTTCCACGACACGTCCGCCGCGAACTTCCCGTACCCGAGTCCCAGGTGGAGCGAACGCGCCCGTTCCAGGTCGGCGGAAGCCAGCGACAGCGACCCGCGGTAGGCGTGCAGCAACCCGCGGTTGTTCAACGCCCGCGCCTCCCACAACGCGTCCCCGCTGCGCCGCAACGCCCGCACCGCGACACCGAAAGCCGACAGCGCCTCGTCCAGCCGACCGGCGCGCTGCAGGATCAACGCCCGCTGCGACTGCAGCCGCGCCGCCTGCGCCCCGCGCAACCCGACGGCCGCCGCATCGGCCGAACGCAACGCCGCGGCGACCTGTCCGCGTTCCAGCAACACGAACGCGAGTGACATTCGCGCCTCGGCCTCCGCCACGCTCCCCGCCGACGCCACCCGCACGGCCAGTCGCCCGCGACGCTGCGCCGACGCCAGGTCACCCAGCTCGCGCAACGCCAGGGAAGCGGCACGATGAGCCGCCGACGCCTCATCGGGTGACGAGACGGCGGCCGCGTCGGCGCGTGCGAGTGCGAGGCGGGGCGAGGTCCCCACCAGTGCCAAGGCCTCGGAAGCGCTCACCAAGACAGTGCATCACGGCGGTCGAGTGAGTTCTCTGGTTGACATGACCATGATTGCGGCACAATTCGGACTCGTGTCCGACGACAACGGAGTGCTGCTGGCCGCCGCCGCGCGCGGTGACCAGGCTTCGTGGAACGAACTCGTCCGCAAGTACAACGCCCTGCTCTGGTCGATCGCCCGCGGCTTCCGGCTGAGCACCGAGGACGCGTCGGACGTCGTGCAGAACACGTGGCTGCGGCTCGTCGAGAACCTCGACCGCATCAACCAGCCCGACCGGCTCGCGGCGTGGCTCGGCACCAGCGCGCGAAGAGAATGCCTCCAGCTGCTCAAGCGCAACACGAAGACCACCACCGTCGAGGAGCTCCCCGAGCTGAGGGACCCAGCGCCCGAAGTGGACACCTCCCTCCTCGTCGACGAACGCGACCACGCGCTGTGGCAAGCGGTGCAGCGCTTGTCGGACAAGTGCTACCAGCTGATCCGCGTGCTCATGGCCGACCCGCCGCCGAGCTACGCCGACGTCGCCGAGATGCTCGGCATGCCGGTGGGCAGCATCGGTCCGAACCGGATCCGCTGCCTCGACAAGCTGCGCAAGCAAGTGGAGAAGCTGCCGTGAACGAAGACGAGCTGCTGCAGCGACTCCGGGCCGTCGCGTCCGAAGTGGATGGTGTGCCCGACCACGTGAACCTGGCCGCCGAAGCGGCACTGGGCACGCGCCGGCTCGACGAGGAGCTCGCCGAGCTCATCGCCGACTCCGCCGAGCACACACCTCAACTCGTCCGCGACGCGAGCGACATCCGGATGCTGTCGTTCCGCGCGGGTGCCGTGGGGATCGAGATCGAGATCGACGACCGGCTCCGCGGCCTCGTCACCGGCGCGCGAGGCACCGTCACGATCGAGACACCCGGCGGCACCACCGAGGCCGAGCTCGACGAGCGCGGCTGGTTCACCGCCGACATCCCGGAAGCGGCGACGGTCCGGCTCAAGATCACCGCGGACGACGGCACCGGGGTGGTCACGAGCTGGTTCACCAGGTGAACGAGCCCGTGACACCTCACGACTGCACGCGGACGACCCACCCCGGATCCGACGGCCGGACGTCCACGTAGGAGCAGACCTGCCGGGTGAACCACAGTCCCTGGCCGGGCGCGGGCTCCGCCGCGGCGGGCGGCCGGAACCCGATCAGCAGGTCGTCCATGTCCCCGGCGGCCGAGACCACCTCGCACACGGAGGCACCCGCCACCGGCCACGCGTAGACGAGCCCGGCCCGAGCGAGGGCCACGACCTCGGCGACGGCGGACGAGAACACGCCCGCGTCGACGGACGACAGCCCGTGCGCCGTCGCCTGCGCCACCACGAACCCGTCCACGTCGCCGTCCGAGGACACCACCGCGGCGTCCGACGGGCGCGGCGGCAACGGCGTGGAGTCCAGCCGTGCGATCAACGCCATCGGGTTCTCGTACCACGTGCTGACCCGCCGCTCCACCCCGTGCATCGACGTGGGGTGCGTGCGCAGCGCCGCCTCCACGATCGACGGCGACGCGACCCGCGTGTCGTACGGGCACATCGCGGTCACCTCGAACGGCGCCAGCAACACGTTCAGCATCGCCTCGTACCGCACCCACTCGGCGGACTCGCGCGAGGAGCTCCCCGCGCGCCCCGACCAGTCCGGTTCGGCGATCGCGTGGATCTGCCCGCGCGGCCCGGCGTTCGCGGCGATGTACCCGGCTGCCTTGGCGAGCGTGTTCGGCGCGGAGCCGTCGTACCAGTCGGCGGACGAGACGAACTCGACCAGCCGGTGATCACGGCCCAACGCGTCGCGCACCATGTCGATCTTGGCGGGCGTGGTCACCACCAGCGGCGGTGGTTCGCCGTCGGCCGCCAAGCCCTCCAGCAGGAACGGCACGGACGTCGCGACGAACTCCTCGTCGGAACCGTGCACCGCGATCCGGTGGTCGAAGGCCCCGTCCGGTTTCGCACTCATGTGTACTCCTCTCTGTCGCCGAAGCGCTGACCCGCGACCCACGTGGCTATCTGGCTGCGCGAGCTGAACCCGAGCTTGCCGAGGATGCGTTCCACGTGGCCTTCGGCCGTGCGCCTGGCGATCACCAGCCGGTCGGCGATCTCCTGGTTGCTGAGCCCTTCGGCGACCAGCGACGCGACCTCGGACTCGCGCCTGGTGAGCGCGGACTCCCTGTCGGTGTGTTCCGCGTGCTCCTCGGTCTGCTGCTCCAGCGCGTACGCGACGCCCGCGTCCAGCCCGCGCGTGCGGCCGCGTCGGTAGGCCAGCTCGAACGCCCGGTCGCCCGCGCGGAGCCGCTGGGACGCGTTGTAGTGCTTGGAGCCGAAGCGGTTGATGTCGATGTCGCGCCACACGCCGTCGGCCACGCCGAGCAGCACGGCCGCGCGTTCGTCGCGCTGCCGGTTCGACGCGATCACCGCCAGCAGGTCGAGTGTGAGTCCGGTGCCCACCATGTCGTGCAGCGCGTGCTTGAGCGCGAGGGCTTCCCGCGCGTACGCCTCCGCGGTCTCCCATTCGTCCTTCACAGTGTGCGCCAGGGCGCGCACCCGCAGGACGTAGGACAGCACCCATTCCTCGTGGTGTGCCTCGCATGTCAGACGCGCCTTGTCGCACACCACGATCGCCCAGTCGGGATTGCCGTCGAACGCGAGCGCCGCGGCCAGCTCGACCAGGTCCAGCGCGGCCAGGCTCGGCAGCTGACCGGGCACGCGCGGTCTTGCGACGGCTTCCTCGAACAGCGTGCGCGCCTCGGCGAGGTTGTCGCGGAACAACGTCATGAGCCCCACCACGTGCTCCGCGTGCGCCGCCTCGGCCGCGTCGCCGAGCTGGAGTGCCAGCTCCTTCGACTCGAGCGCCAGCCCGGTGCCCCTGGTCAGGTCCTCGACGCAGTTCGCGAGCAGCCCGGCGACCCACAGCCCGCGCGCGCGTTCACGGGTCGGCGCGGGGTTCGCCTCCAGCGTCAGGTCGAGCCAGTACCGGCCTTCCATGCGCGCGGTGCAGCCGTGCCAGTAGAACCAGAGGCACCCGGCGAGCTCGAGTCCTTTGCGCGCCTCACCTTCTGTCGTGAGGCAGTAGTCGAGCGCGCCGCGGATGTTGTCCTGCTCGGCGCGCAGCAGGTGCACCGTGTCCCGCTGGCCCGGCCCGAACCACGTCCGCTCGCAGTTCAGCGCCAGCTCGAGGAACCAGTCGCGGTGCCTGCGCCGGATCACCGGCTCGTCGGCGCCGAGCTTCTCCCTGCCGTAGTGCCGGATCGTCTCGAGCATCCGGTACCGCAACCGGTCGCTGTTGCGCTCCCGCACCAGAACGGACTTGTCGACGAGCCCGGCCACCGCGTCGAGCACGTCCTCGACCGGTACGTCCGGTCCTTCGCAGACGGCCTCCGCGGCTTCGAGCTCGAACCCGCCCGCGAACACCGAGGCCCGCGCCCACACCAGCTGCTCGGCCGGCGTGCACAGCCCGTAGCTCCACTCGACGGTCGACCGCAGCGCCTCGTGCCGGGTGAGCCCGCCGGTGCCGTCGGCCAGCCGCTCGGCGAGCTGCTCGATCCCCTGTTCGCGCATGCCGACGGCGGCCAGCTCGATCGCGAGCGGCAGCCCGTCGAGCGTCCGGCACAGGCCGGCGACGGCGTTCCGGTTCTCGGTGGTGAGCCGGAATCCGGGGGCGACCGCGGCGGCGCGTTCGACGAACAGGCTGAGCGCCGAGTCCTCGTCGCGGTTCGTCTTCAGCGGTCCCACCTCCAGCAGGTGTTCCTCGGTGAGCCCGAGGCGGTGCCTGCTCGTCACCACGAACCTCATCGCGGGCACGTGCCGCAGCAGCGTCGCGACCAGCCGCCCGCACGCGTCGATCACGTGCTCGGCGTTGTCCAGCACCACCAGCAGCCTGCGGTCGCGGAGCCGTTCGACGAGCACCTTCTCCGGTGGGAGGTCAGCGAAGTCGTCGATCCGCAACGCGTGCGCCACCGCGACGGCGACCAGCGCCTCGTCCTCGATGGCCGCGAGCGGCACCATCCACACGCCGTCGGCGAACGCCCGTTTCACCTGGTTGGCGAGCCGCAGCGCGAGCCGCGACTTGCCGACCCCGCCGGGTCCCGTCAGCGTCAGCAGGCGAGTCGTCGACAACACCTGTTTGGCAACCGCCAGCTCCTCTCGCCTGTCGACGAAACTCGTGCCCTCGGCGGGCAGTGATCCGACCATGCTCAGCTACGCCCCCCGGCTCATCCGGTGGCAGGTTAAGCGCTCTTTCGCGATAGTCGATGAACATGCACTCGTTTGGGTGCCTGTTCGCTGACAGCGCGTCAGTGAACTACGCGTCACGCAGCGCCTACCTCGGATGGGCGTACGCGTCCTCCAGCCGGCCGGGTCTCTCGTCACCGAGTGCGAGCGGGCGATCGGAGTGCAAGACTGCGGCTCCAACGCCAAATTAGGAGGATCCCGGTGGCCTCTCGCCTCAACCCCTACCTCAGCTTCGCCGGCAACGCGCGGCAGGCGATGGAGTTCTACAAGGAAGTCTTCGGTGGCGAGTTGAACGTCAACACCTTCGCCGACTTCGGCAACACCGAGGGCGAGATCGCGAACAACGTCATGCACAGCCAGCTCGAGACGCCGAGCGGCTACACCCTGATGGCGTCAGACATGGCACCGGACCAGGGGGCCGCGGTCCCCAACTCGGCCGTCAGCCTCTCCGGCGACGACGCCGACGAGCTGCGCGGCTACTGGGAGCAGCTGTCCGGCAAGGGCGGCACCGTGCAGGTCCCGATGGAGAAGCAGATGTGGGGCGACGAGTTCGGCATGTGCGTCGACCAGTTCGGTGTGCCGTGGATGGTCAACGTCGTCGCGCAGCAGGGCTGATCAACGCGCGAAGCGCCCGGCCTTCAGGCCGGCGAGGAACGACCCCAGTGCGCCCGGTTCGAAGTCGAGGACCGGGCCGCTCTGGTTCTTGGAGTCCCGCACCTTCCCCGGCGCCAGCTCGACGCAGTCGCTGGTTTCGTCCTGGCCATTGCTGCGAGAGCTCTTACGCCAGGTCGCCTGGTCGGTCATCGGGGGCCTCTCTCCGTCGGTCCTGGCCACCAGCCAGCTCGGCGATGAACCGACGCGATTCTCCCGCATCCAGTGCCAGGCGCTCCAGCCCCTTGATCGTCTCCTCGTACGAGGCGATGTGATCATCTGCCTCCAGAATGACCGTGGTCGCGCGCGTGTTCACGTAGGCGACCCACCGCTTGTCCCGCCGCTCGATCAGCACGAAAGCGCCATCACCCGCCATGTGCGCACCAGCATCCTCAGGGATGACGCGGAGGCACACGTTCTTCCAATCAGCCATGAACATCAGGTGCATCAACTGGTCGTGCATCACCTGCGGACTCCCGATGCACTTGCGCAGCACCGCCTCCTCGACGAAGAAGGTCACCTTGGGTGCCTTCTCCCCTCTGAGCACCTCCTGCCGCTTCGTCCGCAATGCGACCAGCTTCTCCACCACCTCCTCGTCGTCGTGGAACACCCTCGCTATCGCCCGTGCGTACTCGGGCGTCTGCAACAGGCCTGGGATCAGCACGCAGTTGTAGGTCGTGATCGCCTTCGCTTCTCGCTCCTCGGCGACGACGTTGCGCGAGTCGGCCGATCCAGGCCCGTACGGGAGAACCCAGGTCTCCTTGGTCGCCTCGCGGTTGTGGTCGACGAGCTTGCGCAGCCGGGCACCCTTCACTCCACATGAGCTGAGCCAGTGGATCAGGTCCACCTCGTCGATCGCCTGCTTGCCGCCCTCGATCCGCGACACCTTGCTCTGGTCCCACCCGAGCCGGTCCGCGAGCCCAACCCCGTCGAAACCGGCCTTCTCCCGAATGGCCAGGAGCTCCTGCCCGATGTCGCGGCTGCGCGCCGTCGATCGGCGTGACGTCATGGCTTGCACGCTATTACCAGCCGTGCCCAAAATAGACGTACGGCGCCAAAAGTCCGCCCGAAAGTAGCAGGTCAGCGGCCTGTATGTCCCCAGGACATAGTTGCGCCGGCCCCACGAACACCCTAGGTTCGAGATCACCTGGGGAGGTTCGTTTTGATCAAACAAGTTGCGCCTGCGGTCGAGGTGACCGCGTTGCGGCGGGTGTTCGCCGGAGGCAAGGGACTGCGGAAACGAGGCCCGGAGCACGTCGCTCTCGACGGCGTCGACCTGGTCGTCGACGCGGGCGAAGTGCACGGCCTGCTCGGCCCGAACGGGGCGGGCAAGACGACGCTCTGCAAGATCCTGTCGACGGTGCTGCTGCCGTCCGGCGGCATGGCGAAGGTGCTGGGCCACGACGTCGTCACGCACACCGCGCAGGTGCGCACGTCGATGGGCATCGTGTTCGGTGGCGAGCGCGGCCTGTACGGCAGGCTCACCGCGCGGCAGAACCTGAAGTTCTGGGGCGCGCTGCACGGGTTGCACGGCAAGCAGTTGCGCACGCGAGTGGACGCGCTCCTGGACCGCGTGGGTCTGCGCGACCGCGCCGATGACCGGGTGGAGGCGTTCTCGCGCGGTATGAAGCAGCGGGTGCACCTGGCGCGCGGCATGGTCGGCGACCCGGCGCTGTTGCTGCTGGACGAGCCGACGACGGGCATGGATCCCGTGGCGGCCAAGGACTTCCGCGCGTTGGTGGGCGAGCTGCGCGCCGAGCGGCGGACCGTGCTGATCACCACGCACGACATGGTCGAGGCCGAGCAGGTGTGCGACCGCGTGTCGCTCATCGACTCGGGCCGCATCCTGGCCACCGAGTCGCCGAACGCGCTCAGCGAGTGGATCACCCGCTTCGAGCGCGTGGACGCTCTGGTGCCACCCGAGTTGGTCTCGCGGCTGCGCACCCTGCCCGGCGTGGGCTCGGTGTCCACTTCGGACGACGGGCGCACGAGGTTCGAGACGACCGAGGAAGGCGTTGCGGCACAACTGGTCCGCTCACTGGTCGAGGCCGGAGTCACGACGGTGACGACGTCGAAGCCGTCGCTGGAAGAGGTCTACCTGCACGTGTTCGGCGGGAACGGCATGGCGGTGCGCCGATGAGGACGCTGCTCATCGGGTGCTGGTACCAGCTGCTGGTGCTCCGCCGCTCCCCCGCCGACCTGATGGCGCTGTTCGTGGTGCCGGTCAACACAACCGTGTTCCTCGCGATCATGCAGCACGCCGACCGCCCCGACCTGGCAGGCCACGCGGTGCTCGCGCCGGGCCTGATGGCGTTGTGGGCGATCTCGCTGGTCACGTGCGGCGAGCTGATCGACGCCGAACGCTGGGGCGGCACGCTGGAGGCACTGGTCGCCGTGCCCGCGCGGATGCTGCCGCTGCTGACGGGCCGGATCGTCGTGGTGGTGACGGCGAGCCTGTTCGCGTTCGTCGAGTCCTACTTCGTGGCGCTGGTGTTCTTCGACGTGTCGATCTCAGTGCCGCACCTCGGTGTGTTCGTGGTGTCGATGCTCGCGACCGGTCTCGCGATGGCGTGCTGGGCGGGTGTGATGGCGTCGGTGTTCGTGCTGGCGCGGTCGGCGCGGATCTTCCAGAACGCGCTGGGGTTCCCGTTCTTCGTGTTGGGTGGCGTGATCGTGCCGGTGTCGTACCTGCCGGACTGGCTGCGCCCGCTGACGAACGTGGTGTTCCTGTCGTGGAGCTCGGATCTGTTGCGCGACGCGCTGAATCCCGCTCCTGTCCAGGACTTCGGGTTCCGGCTGCTCGTGTTGCTCCTGCTGGCGTTGGCCGGTGGCGGGCTGGGCGCCTACCTGTTGTCGGCCGTGCTCAGGCGGGTTCGCTCGCTCGGCACCCTCACCTACGCCTGAGAGGCCGGCATGCACTTCATCCGGGTCTTCCAGGCGGGCACCCTGAACGCCTTCGCCGACTTCGCCGCGACGTACACCGTGCGCACGTGGACGTTCGCGTGGCTGGGCAGGATCATCGCGCAGGTCGTGTTCTTCACCCTGATCGGCACGCTGCTCGGATCGCCTGAACAGCAACGCTTCCTGCTGGTCGGCGCGGCCGTGATGGCGATCGTCGGCGAGGTGCTGTTCGCGTGCGCGTCCAGCACGTGGGAACGCCGCGCGGGCACGTTGCCGCTGCTGGTGGCCTCGCCGGGCTCGCTGCTGGCGGTGTTCGCGGGCCGCAGCATCCAGTGGGTGCCGAGTTCGCTGGCGACGTCGTCGGTGTGCCTGCTGTGCGTGGGGCCGCTGTTCGGTGTGACGTGGTCTGTTCCGAGTGCGTTGCTGTTGGTCGTCGTGCTCTTCGTGACCGCCGCGACGACCTACTGCTTCGCTTTGGTGCCAGGCGCTGCGGTGCTGAACGCGATGGACCTGCGCAACATCGTCGCGAACGTCATCGGCGCGCTGATCACCGCGTTCTGCGGCGCCGTCGTGCCCGTGTCGTTCTGGCCGTCGTGGATCGGCTGGGCGGTCAACGCTCTTCCGGTCACCCACGGCCTGCGCGCGGTGCGGGAGCTGGCCTCCGGTGGCTTCGACGTGCTGCCGCACCTGGGGTACGCGGTGCTGACCGCCGCTATTTGGCTTGTCGTGGCGGGATGGCTGCTGCGAAGGTTGGCGGAACGAGGCAGGCGCGACGGCACGATCGAGTTCGGAGACTGATTCATGACGAAGATGCACGCCGACGAGGTGGAAATCTCCCTTTCGCTGGTGTCCCGTCTCGTTTCCGCGCAGTTTCCACAGTGGACCGATCTGCCGCTGTCCCCGGTCGCTTCCGGCGGAACGGACAACGCGCTGTACCGCCTGGGCGCGGACATGGTGGTGCGCCTGCCGCGCATCTCCAGCGCGGTCGGCCAGTCCGAGATGGAGATGCGCTGGCTCCCTGTGCTGGCGCCGCACCTACCGCTGACGATCCCGCGTCCGCTGGCTCTGGGCTCGCCGTCGTTCGGCTACCCGTTCACGTGGTCGGTGTACCGCTGGCTGGACGGCTCAGCCGACGTCCTGACACCGGATGCGGCATCGTCGCTGGCGTCGTTCCTGCTGGCACTGCAGGGGATCGACACCACCGACGCCATGCCGGCCCGAGGCCGAGGTGGCCCGCTCGCTCCGCGCGATCCCCACGTGCGAGCCGCTCTGGTCGCACTGTCCGGCACGATCGACGTGGATGCGGCGGCAGCCGCGTGGGAGTCGGCTCTGGCCGCCCCAGCGTGGGACGGCCCGCCGCTCTGGCTGCACGGCGACCTGCACGGCGCGAACCTGCTGACCTCGCACGGCCGGTTGAGCGCCGTGATCGACTTCGGCTGCCTGTGCGTCGGAGACCCGGCGTGCGACCTGATGGTGGCGTGGACGTTCCTGGACAGCGCGGGTCGTGACGCGTTCCGCGCCGCGCTCCCGTTCGACGACGCCGCCTGGGAGCGCGGCCGCGGCTGGGCCCTGTCGATGGCCCTGATCGCGTTGCCCTACTACCGGTTCACGAACCCGGTGCTGGCCGGGATCGCTGCACGGACGATCGAGCAGGTGCTCTACCCGACCGCGCGCACCCGGTAGAGCACCGTGCCGTGCGCGGGCACCTTGGCGCTGATCGTGCCCGAGGTCGTGGTGACCTTCTTGGTCCACAGGTCCGTCACCTCGTACCGCGCCACGGACAGGAGCCCGGCCTGCGCGGCGTTGGTGGAGATCGTGGCCGCGGCGTCGGTCTCGTTGTAGAGCGCGATGGCCGTGTCACCGTTCTTCAACGGCTTGGAGAGCACCCGCAGCCCGCCCTTGTTGCTGACCTGCTCACCCTGCTTGCCGAGCGGGTCCTGGTTGACCGCGATGGCGTCGGGGTTCGCGAGGATCTGCAGGTCCGCCTCACTGGCCTTGGTCAGGTCCGTGCCGATCAGCAGCGGCGACGCCATGATCGACCACATGCTCATCTGCGTCTGCTCTTCGGTCTGCGTCAGCTCGCCGTTGCCGATCTCGAGCATGTCCGGGTCGTTGAACGCGCCGGGCTTGGCGTACTTGTGCAGCGGGATGTTCTTCGCCGTGAGCTGCTTGACCCGCGCCCAGTTGGGCCGGATGTCGCTGGTGGTGCGCCAGATGTTGCCGACCTCGGGCGACCACGGGAACGGCGAGATCCCCCGGTCGCCCTTCTGGCAGATGCTGTAGAGGATCTTCTGCCCGGTCTGCTTCTCCGCGGCCAGCAACGCGTCACCCATCGCCTTGTACCGCGCGACCGTCCGGTCGAAGTTGTCGTCGGCGGGCTGGTTGCAGTTGTCGTACTTCATCAGATCGACTTTCCACTTCGCCCACTGCAAGGCGTCGATCTTCTCGAACCCGAACGAGCCGGGGAACCCGGCCTTGTCGCAGGTGCGACTGCCCGAGTCCGCGTAGACGCCGAGCTTCAACCCCTGCGCGTGCACGTAGCTCGCCATGCCGTCGATACCGCTGGGGAACTTCTCCTTGTTGACGACGAGGTTGCCGTCGGCGGCCCGCTTCGGCAACGCCCAGCAGTCGTCGATGTTGATGTAGCTGTACCCCAGCTCCTGCAACGTCTTGCCGTTGATCTTGCGGGTGTGGATGAAGTCCGCGGTCTTCTTCATGAACGCCTCGTTGACGTTGCACCGGACCGCGTTCCAGTTGTTGAAGCCCATCGGAGGTGTGCGCGCCAGCCCGTTCTCCAGCGCGGACGCCGGCGAGGCCACCGACATGCCTCCAGCCAGCAACACCAGTACCGCCAAGGCTCGCATCATGTGAACCGACACCCTCCTCGTTGAGCGGGGGCGGCGGTCCTCCGATGTTTCGCAGCGTACCCGAAACACCCAAATGCGCAGGAGTCCGACGTAACCCAGATGCGGCCACCGGCGATGGTGAAGTGTCGACCAGAGGAGGCCGTGGGGATGACCTACGAATTCGATGACGACCGATGGGGCCTGGCCAGGATCGAACGCCCTGCACGCCGGATCATCGACGCTGGCCTCGGCGAGGGCCGCTCGGTGATCGAACCCGACGTGCCGGCCTGGAGCAGCGAGACCACCGCTGACCTTCGCGCTCGGGTCGTCAGCAGCGCGGACTCCAGTGGCATCCCCTTCATGGACAAGCTCCGCGCGGAACTGCAGGGTGCGCCGCGCGCGACGTACCTGCTCACCGCCGAACTCCTCGCCTTGCACGTGCTCCCGCTGAGCAACGTGCGCGGACCGAAGAAGGTCGGACGCGTGGACGCGGTGCTGTCCTGGATGCAACCACCGGCCGTACTGCCTGCCGACCTGTGTGAAGCACTCGATGGGCCTGGGGTGCTCAACGGCGGTGTCGGTTTCAACGTCCAGATCTGGAACCAGCTGGCCTGGCTGCTCACCTTCGTCGAGCGGTGGCACACCCTCGACGAGGCAGGCCGCAACGCAGCGCTCAAGGAGCCATGGACGTTCCGCGAGCTGGTGCACAACCTGGACACCGGCCAGGTCGCCATCCGCAACTCGCTGCTGTACTTGGCCTTTCCGGACGTCTTCCTACCCATTGTCCGGCAGCCCGACAAGGTCGCGATCCGCAATGCGTTCGCCGAGGCGATCGGTGGCACAACCGGCGACGACCCGGTGACCATCGACCGCGATCTGTTCAAGATCCATGCCGCCCACCGCGAGCAAGCAGGCAACAAGCGGGTCGACTACTACCAACCACCCTGGCGTTCGGTCTGGGACAAGGGCAAGACCTCTGACAAAGCGGCTCGGGCCTGGCTGATTCGCGACAAGGCTACGAACCCGAATACCGGGTTCGTGGCACTTGCGGCCGAACACTTCACCGGGTTCAACCCCGACATGTCGCGTGATGAGCTCAACGCCGCGGTGGAGAACGGATACAAGCACCTCGACTACGCCCAGCGCCTTGCGATCGCCAACGACTACTACAACTTCCTCTTCACCATGAAAGCCGACGACCTCGTCACCACGGAGATTGGCGGCGACCTGCACATCGGTGTCGTCACCGGGGACCCCGAGTACTCCAACGACGACGTGTCGGTGCTGCGACGGCCTGTCTCCTGGACGATGACTACCCACGTTCACGGCGGACCGCTGCGTGACGAACTCGGCCAGGACGGAACAGTCGTCGACATCACCGGCACGATCGAGTACCTGAAGGACCTCACCGGAGCGAGCGACACAACTGCGGCATCACAGCCGACCGGTCCGGTGCAGCTTCCTGCGGCTACAAAGCAACTCGCTGACGACCTGCACTTCGATCAGAACTGGCTGCAGAAGCTGACGACTGTGCTGCAGGACCGCAAACAGGTGGTGCTCTACGGACCTCCAGGAACGGGAAAGACTTATCTCGCAAGAAGGATCTCACGCCACATCACCGATCAGGATGCCGTGCGGCTCGTGCAGTTCCATCCGTCGTACTCCTACGAGGACTTCTTCGAGGGGTTCCGCCCACGCGCCAAGGGCGACGCTGCCGGGTTCGAGCTGGTACCGGGGCCGCTGCGCCAGCTGGCCGCCCGCGCCGAGGCCGACAAGGGACGGCCGTACGTGCTCATCATCGATGAGATCAACCGGGCGAACCTGGCGAAGGTGTTCGGTGAGCTCTACTTCCTGCTCGAGTACCGGGACGAGAAGATCGACCTCCAGTACTCGCCCGGCGACCGCTTCAAACTGCCGTCGAACATCTTCTTCATCGGCACGATGAACACCGCTGACCGCTCGGTCGCCGGCGTGGACGCGGCGATGCGGCGCCGGTTCGCATTCCTAGAGCTCCACCCGGATCAGCCTCCGGTGCGAGGCATGCTTGCTCGCTGGTCCTCGACGCACAAGAAGAACGACGACCGGGCAACCCTGCTGGACAGGCTGAACGCGAAGATCGAAGCAGCCGACAGGGACTTCAAGATCGGCCCGTCGTACCTGATGAAGCCGGACGCGGACCACGCCGACGGGCTGGACCTCATCTGGGAGCACTCGATCCTGCCGCTGCTCGAGGAGCACTACTACGACCGCATGACTCGCGAAGCCGTGCGCGAGAGGTTCGGCTTGAAAGCCATCCGCGCGCCTCAGCAAGAGACCGGCCAATGATCGTTCTTGACGAGGCTGGGGCCGGCAAGACCGTGAACCTCACCGACAGACAGATCGAACGGCTGCGGAAGACCGATCTGGTCAATATCTCCGTCCGAGGCCTCGAGAAGTTCGAGCTGAAGCCCAAGCGAACGGTCGGCGCCGTGCACCTCGGTGATGGCGTGGCCGTGGTCGTGCAGCCCAAGATCAAAATCGCACGGGTGCTGTTCATGCTCGGGTACGCGACCAAGCCCGGATTCCCGGAAGGCGAGGTCGCCGGAGTCGAAGCTGCCGACCTGTGGCCCGCAGTCGCGGAAACGTTGTGCCGCCACGCAACACGAGCGCTCGAGGGCGGGGTGCTCCAGGGCTATGCCACCGAGCACACGGGCAGCACCGTGCTTCGCGGACGCGTTCGGGTTGGTGACCAGATCGCCCGGCGACCTGGCCGCATGATGCCCATGGAGATCACCTACGACGAATACTCGATCGACACAGTCGAGAACCGGCTGCTTCGCGCCGCCGTCCGCAAGATGCTCGCGGTCCCCGGCGTTTCACCGAAGATGTGCGATCGCCTGCGCCACATCGGCAACCAGTTGACCGGCGTGTCCAGTCTGTCGCGGGGCGCTCCCCTGCCCACCTGGCAGTCGCATCGGTTGAACGCCAGGTACGAGCCGGCTCTCCGCATCGCCGAACTCGTCCTGCGGAACCTCTCGTTCGAGGCAGGTGCGGGCGGGCTGCCAACGGCGTCGTTCGTGATCAACATGGAGAAAGTGTTCGAGAACTTCGTGACCGTCGCACTCAAGGAAGCGTGGAAGTCGCGTCCCGGCACGACCGAAGGTCAGTTCTCGACCACGCTGGACGAGGGGAAACAGCTCTCGATGAAACCCGACGTCGTGCACAGGGAGGGCACAAAGACGCGCATAGTCGTTGACGCGAAGTACAAGTTGGAAAGCGCGAGCGGCAGGTATCCGAACTCTGACCAGTACCAGATGCTCGCCTACTGCACGGCCCTCAACGTCCACCACGCCTGGCTGGTCTACGCACGTGGAACGCAAGGCGAGGTGACTCGCAACATCCGATGTACTCAGATCACGCTCCACGAGTACCCGTTGGACCTCGACGTTCCGCCGAAGGAACTCCTCGGTCAGATCGACCGACTGGCGAACAAGGCTTGGGAACTCACCGCCGGGAACTAGCAACCGCGACGCGCGAGGGTCACGCGTCGCGGCGCACGTCGGACGAGGTTCAGCTGGCCACCGGAGTGCGGACGTCGTCCCGCTCCCGCCGCGGCACGGGCAGCGACACCAGCGTGGCGCGGGCCGAGGCGCTGGCGGCGATGACGACGGCCGCCGCCACGGTGACCACGTTCTTGAGGATGTACTGGGCTTCGAGGGTGGCCTGCATGGGCGCGTTCCACATCTCGGCGGGGAACAACGCGAGCGGCGCCGACACGAGGACCACGTGGGACAGCAACAGGATCGCGGTGATGCGCGGCAGGCGGTTCGACAGCAGCACGAGTGCGATCAGCACCTCGCTGACGCCCGCGACCACCACCGCGAACGTGCCGGTGATCAGGCCGAACGTGAGTGCGGAGACCGTGCGTTCGACGAGGTCGACGACGGGGCTGCCCGAAGGGATCAGCTTCAGGGCACCGAACCACAGGTAGACGACGCCGAGGCCCAGTCGCAGCAGCGGGACGCCCGCCCGGCCTGCGAAGCGGATGGCTTGCTCGTCGACTCGATGCAGGCGCGATAAGTCGGGAAAGGACATTTCCAACTCCTGGGGAATCTGTCTGGGATGCCGGTGGCGTGGCCGACGAAACAGTCCCGCACTCGCGGCTGACAGTATCGCTGCGTTTCCACAGCATTTTTACGTACAGCGTACTGACCAGGCTCGACGGGTCGAAGAGTCACTCCGGAGCGACAAATGCTTCACGTAGCAAACATATCTACAGAGTCGGCCTGTTCGAATTCGAACTATGACAGATTCGATTGTGAGAGCGATTTCCCGGTCTGCACCAACAAGACTCTTGGGTGCACACTGACCCCATGCGGAAGCTGATCCTCTCGATCTCGATCTCGCTCGACGGCTTCATCGAAGGCCCGAACCGGGAGATCGACTGGCACATGGTCAACGACGAGTACCACGAGTACATCAACAACGTGCTGCGAGCCATGAGCATGTTCCACCAGGGTCGCGTGACGCACGAGCTGATGGCCGCCTACTGGCCCACCGCCGACCAGGACCCGGAGGCCGGCCGTTGGACGAAGGACTTCGCCGGCATCTGGCGCGACATGCCGAAGCACGTGTACTCCAAGACGCTCGACGACACCGCGGACTGGAACACGACCGTCAAGCGCGAGGTGGACCCGGACGAGATCAACGAGCTGAAGCGGCAACCCGGCGGCGACATGGTCGTCGGCGGCGCGGACCTGGCAAGCGCTTTCCGGGATCTGGATCTGATCGACGAGTACCACCTGTACGTGACCCCGGTCCTGATCGGCGCGGGCAACCCGCTGTTCAAGCACGGGTCGCTGCAGCAGCTGACCCTCGCCGAGACCAGGACGTTCAGCAACGGTGTCGTCCTGCTGCGCTACACGCGCTGAATCATCCGATGGATCCTGCAGGAGCAGAAGTAACGCAGTCTTGACCGCAGACAGTCCGGTTGTAATCATCGGACCTCTTACACGCGCTCGTTGGCTTCGCCGCCCAGCCAGCCCGTACCAGAGAGCGACGGTCATGCGACTTCGACTCTGCATTGCCATCGTCATCGCACTGATGGCGAGTTTGATCAGCGTTCCAGCCGGAGCGGAGGTGCAGCACCCGCGTCAGGAGTGGATGCGCGCGTCCACGGCCGGACTCTTCCTGCACTGGGGCATGTTCACCGCGCCGAAGCACCTCAACTGCGAGGAGTGGGAGCGCGACGTCACCGGGGGCGGCTGGACCCCCGACTACTGGGTCGACGAGGCGCGCAAGCTCGGTGCCTCGTACATCGTGCTCGCCACGTTCCACAGCAGGCTCGGCTACGCCCGGCCGTGGCCGTCGAAGATCCCCGGCAGCTGCGCCACGAAGCGCGACCTGCTCGGTGAGCTCGTCAAGGCGGGCAAAGCCAAGGGCGTCCAGATCATCCTGTACATGACGGACGACCCGCAGTGGCACAGCGAGCAGGGCGTGCAGACGCTCAACTCGAAGGCTTACTCGGACTACAAGGGTCAGCAGGTCGACCTGACCACGCGCGACGGGTTCGGCAGGTACAGCTACGACCTCTTCTTCGAGGTCATGGAGAACTACGCCGACCTGTCCGGGTTCTGGATCGACAACGACAACGCCTACTGGGAGCAGAACCGGCTGTACGAGCAGATCCGGGAGAAGCGGCCGACCTGGTTGTTGAGCAACAACAACGAGGACACGCCGATCATGGACACGGTCAGCAACGAGCAGAAGACCGGCATGATCCCGTCGTACGACTACCCGCAGGCCGCGTTCACGCCCATGCCGCGGCTGACCGAGGCGTGCTACAAGCTGCCGAACACCGGCGACTGGTGGTACACCGGCGGCACCCACGAGGTCGACACCCGGCTCAACACCGGCCGGTACATCACCAACGCGGGCTCGTCGATGAAGTCGTTGATGGCCGAAACCCCCATGCTCAACGGCAAGATGCCGCCGCAGCAGGAGGCCTTCAACAACCTGATGGCCAGCTGGGTTCCGCCGATCAAGGAGTCGCTGACCGGCACCGAAGGCGGCGGCTACCTGTACGGCGGCATGCAGCCCGGCTTCTGGAACGACGGCGCGCACGGCGTGATCACGATCAACCCGAAGACGAAGAAGCAGTACGTGCACGTCGTCACGCGGCCGCGCACGGACTACGTTCGCTTGCGGGACAACGGTTATCGCGTCAACTCGGTCAGCGACCTGCGGACCGGTGAGCGGATGAGGTTCACGCAGTCCGGTGGCTACCTGACGATCCTGGGCGTCAAGAACTGGGACACCTACGACACGGTGTTCAAAGTGGACACTTCGGGGCAGCAGTTCTTCCACAGCGGCGTGAAGGCGACCGCGTCGTCGTCGCGCGACGGCTTCCCGGCGAGCAACCTCACCGACGGCAGCTTCGAGAAGTACTGGGACTCCAACGCCCAGCAGCCCGTGTCGATCACGCTCGACCTCGGCCGCCGCAAGGAGTCCACGTACCTCGCGATCAACCAGCGCGAGTCGTCGCCGACGCACGCGCGCGTGTCGTTCGGACGGCCGGAGGACTCGACGCGCATCAAGGACTACAAGGTCTACGCGTCGAACGACAACCGGCGTTGGGACCTGGTGCGCAGCGGTGCGATGGCCAGTGCGCGCGGCACGCAGTTCATCGACATCGGTGAGCAGAACTCCCGCTACCTCAAGCTCGAGGTGCTGAACACGTGGGGCGGCCCGCAGGCCCCGCGGTTCTTCAAGGAGCTCCAGATCGACGAGATCAAGGTGGCGCACGGCTACCAGCGCTCGTGGGGCACCGACCTGCCGCTCGAGGCCGAGTCGTGGCGCAACGACCGCGACGGCCGCGCGCACACCGGCTGGTGCGAGGGCTGCTCCGGCGGTGCGCAGGTGACCGGACTCGGTGGTGGCGCGCGGAACTCGGTCGAGTACCGCGATGTCTCCGTGGCAGCTGACGGCACCTACCGCCTTCAGGTCGACCACACGTCGTCCGCGGCGACGTCGTTGTCCGTCAGCGTCAACGGCGCCGCGCCGACCGACTTCGCGGTGGCCGCTGACCGGCCGGACGCGCCGTCCAGCACCGCGGTCGTGGCGTCTCTGAAAGCCGGCAAGAACACCGTGAAGCTGTACAGCAAGGCGGCTCGCGGACCCGCGGTCGACCGCATCGCGGTGTCGCCGCTGCCCGCCGAGTCGTACGTGCCGAAGACGACGCTGACCGTGGAACCCCATGGCCTGCAATGGGTCGGGCCCGGCCAGCAGTCGGTGAAGGTGACGGCGAAGCTGCGCCTCGACGCCGAGGACCAGCTCGACCAGGTGAAGCTGGTGCCCACCGCACCGGCGGGCTGGACGATTCAGGGCGACCCGGCCACGGCGGCGCTGATGAGGATCGGCCAGGAGCTGACCGGCTCGTGGACGCTCACCTCACCGGCGGGCACCGACATCAGCACGGTCACCGCACCGGTGACCGCGTCGTTCCAGGTGCTCGGCCGCGCGAAGCAGGTGTCGAGCTCCGTGCCGGTGCGCATCCGGCCGGCTGACCGCGTGTTCGTGCGCGAGGCCGAGGACTCGGTGAACAAGATCGGCAACGCCGGTCTCACCGGCTGCGGCCCGTGCTCGGGTGGCGAGAAGGTGCGCAACATCGGCGGTTCCCCGGACGCGTTCGTGCTGTTCGAGAACGTGACCGTCGATGCGGCACGGCAGTACACGCTGTACGTCGACTTCACCGTCAACGGGCCGCGGTCGTACTTCGTGTCGGTCAACGGCGGGGCGCCGGTCGAGGTGAAGACGGACGGCGTCGGCAACAACACGCCGTACACCACCACCTTGCCCGTCACGCTGAACGCCGGTGCCAACACCATCAAGTTGTTCAACGACAAGGACGGTGCGCCGGACCTCGACCGGATCTCGCTCGGCCTCGGCTGAGTAGAACCACCGATGCCGTGACGGCGGCACGTCGGCGACGATCACACCATGGTGATCACTCGTCGGTACGCCGTCACGGCTTCGGTCGTGGCCGTCGTGGTCGCGATCGGCTACGTCCTGCTGCAGGACCCGATCCGCTACGGCCTCGGCTTGCCGTTCGTGCTCGACGAGGCCGACCTCGGCGAAGCTCGCGCGATGGACGAGGTGGCGGAGCAGGTCGAGAACACCGCGGGTCCCTACTACGGCCCGAATTTCGACATGAGCGACGTCCCGCCCGCGCTGACCATGACGCTGCACGGCCCCATGGGTGAGCGATGGCAGTCCGAGCTCGTCTCCTCGCAGGTCCACCCCGGCGCGAACCACCGCGGCCGGGTCGACGCGGTCGTGCGGCTGAAGTTCGGGCGCCAGCCCCTGCTCCTCGCCAGCGGGTCCGACGCGAACCTCGTGCGTTGCCGCGCGGTGACCGTGGTCGCCGACTCCGGCATCGACGTGAGCAGCAAGCGCGTCGACTGCCCTCCGGTCAACTCGTGATCGCTCGCTGGCACCTCGTCGTCGCGTCTGTCGTGGTCGCTCTGGTGGTGACCTGCTACGTCGTGCTCCGCGACCCGATCCGCTTCGGCATCACGTACCTGCCCGACGAGGAGCTGCTCGGGGAGGCCAACGTGATGAACGCGATCGACGAGCGGATCTCGACCCTCACACGCGGTGGTCCGGCTGCGGTTCGGGTACAAGAGCTGGTACCTGCCCAAGACCTCGCAGCCGGACCTCGTGCGGTGCAGGGCGGTGACCGTCGATTACGAGTACCGGGCCGAGATGAAGACCAAGCGCGTCAACTGCCCTTAGGTGAGCCGCGGTCTTTCAGTCACCACTTGAACTCAAGGACTAGTTCACTCGGCCCCGATCCAGTTGACGTACCAGCCGCTGTTCAACGCCTGAACAGGATCGATCGCACGACCATCAGAGAAACGCAGGTAAATGCGGAAGCCCCTGCGAAGATCTCCCCCGAGTGTCGCGTCCGGAGGATAGACAGAACTGGCTCCGGTGATCCGCCAGTGCCAGAAGTTTCCGCCGACGGAGGTCACATACGTCGGTGTTCTCGTGAATCCGGCCGATGTGGTGTCGACCTGAATCCAGATGCCAGGCCCATCCGTACCCGTATAGGTCTGCCATCCGCCACCAGGGTACGTCTGACCGGCTACAACCCGCGGTGACACCACAACAGCCGCGGTCTTGGCCTCCGCGGGCGAGCTGATCGCGGCGGGGCTGTTCCAGAGCGCAAGGCTCGCCACAATCGCCAAGAATCCGGCGACCCCGCACATGCTCAACGTTTTCGTTTTCGTTCGCACAATCCCTCCCTCGTTCACGTTCGTGAAACCAAGTTCTACGTCTTCGGCGTTGTCCGGTGTCGATGGCTGGACTGCCGGACAACGAATGCCGGACAATGTTTGCTCGGAGGTGGGGACGGTGCCTCGTGGCGAGCGTCCATTGGAATATGGGGACAGCGCACTACTGAGGTTCGCCGCTGACCTGCGGCGGTTGCGCGCAGGCGCTGGTCAGGTGAGCTATCGGGAGCTGGCCGCCCGCAGCCACTACTCGACGACGACGCTGTCGGACGCGGCGGGCGGGCGGAAGCTCCCCACGCTCGACGTCACGCTGGCCTATGTGCGCGGTTGCAGAGGTGACGAGGAGGAGTGGCGACGCCGCTGGCATGAGGTCGCTGCCGAAGTGGTCCGGTCGCGACCAGCGCCCGCCGACAGTTCCGGAGCCGCTCCCTACGTCGGCCTGTCCGCTTTCCAGCCCGAGGACGCCAAGCTGTTCTTCGGCCGGGACACTGTGGTCGAGGCGATGCTCGCGCGATTGGAACGCCAGCGATTCGTCGCGTTGTTCGGCGCATCCGGTGAGGGAAAATCCTCGGTGTTGCGGGCTGGCCTGCTGCCCGCGATCCGGCCGAAGCCAGCAGTGTTGTTCACTCCCGGCCCGAGTCCGATCGAGGAGTGCGCGATCCGACTCGCGGCGTTGACCCAGCGCACACCGGGCAGCCTGTACACCGACCTGTGCACGGATCCACGCAACCTGCACCGCTTGATCCGCCACACCGTCGACCACGGCGAGCTGTTGATGATCGTTGACCAATTCGAGGAGATCTTCACCCTCTGCCAAGACAAAGAGGAACGATCCGCGTTCGTCACCATGCTGCTCACAGCGGCGCAGACGGAGACCAGCCGGGCACGAGTCGTGCTGGGCGTGCGGGCTGACTTCTATCCGCACTGCGCGCGGCACCCGGAACTCGTCCGCGCGCTGACCGACGCCCAACTCCTGCTCGGCGCGATGACCACCGAAGATCTGCGCCAGGCGATCATCCGTCCCGCGGTCGCCGCTGACTGCGCGGTCGAGACCGCGCTGGTCGCCGCTGTGGTTGGCGACGCGGGAGGCCGCACAGGTGCGCTCCCCTTCGTGTCACACGCCCTGTTGGAGACATGGCGGCGTCGGCGCGGCAACACCCTCACGCTGTCCGGTTACCACGCCGCCGGCGGCATCAGCAGCGCGCTGGCCCAGACCGCCGACGCTGTGTTCGACGGCCTCACCGTCGACCAACAATCCCTTGCCCGCCAACTCTTCCTGCGCCTCACCGCACTTGGTGAAGGTACTGAGGACACCAAACGTCGCATCACCAGGGACGAGCTCGACACCGACAACGGCACCGACACCGTCCTCCAACTGCTCGCAGGAGCCCGCCTCATCACACTCGGCGAGAACACGGTCGAGATCACGCACGAGGCCCTGTTCCGAGCATGGCCCAAACTTCAGAGCTGGCTGTCCGAGAATCGCGACGGCCTGCGCACCCATCGCCAGCTCACCGAGGCCGCCAAGGGGTGGGACGAGTTGGGCCGCGACCCCGGCACCCTGTACCGCGGCACCCGCTTGACCCTCACGGTCGAATGGGCGACCCGTGACAGCCCTTCACTCACAGCCCGCGAACGCGCCTTCCTCGACGAAAGCATCGCCGCCGACCGCCGCGAACGCCAGGCCTCACGCAGACGTGCCCGCCAACTGCGCTGGGTGGCGGCACTACTGGCTGTCCTTCTGATTCATGCGGTGGCAGGCATGAGTGTCGCAATCCAGCAACGTGACGCGGTGGCAGCCGCAAGCCTGATGACCCAGTCCCACCAACTCGCCGCGTTGGCGGCCGCGTACTCCGGACGCGATGACGAGCAATGCATCCGCAGCGCGGTCCAGGCATACCAGACCTACCCGACGGTCGAGGCCCGAAGCCAGCTGCTCAGTGCCGCCGCCCATGCCGGCAGGTGGTTACCGTACGCCTCCATCAGCCCAGACGGCACACGAATGGCAGTCACCTCGAACAGCGGTCTGCAAGTATTGAGCACCGCCACGCTGGCGAAGACCGCTGAACTGTCCGTGCCGTTGGGCGCTTTCCACACCGTTCCCACGTTCAGCCCCGACGGCCGGCTGCTCGTCGTGTCGAACCGTTTGGACCAAACGTTTCTGTGGGACACATCGCGCAGATCACGAAAGCTTCTGTCCAGTCGGGACCAGTTCTGGTACGTGGTGTTCAGTCCGGACAGCACGATGCTGGCGACCATTGGCCCGACCATCACCGTGTGGGACACCACAACTCAGAAAAAAGTAGCCAGCTTGGTCGTGTCTGCCCGACACCGCACGGTGGCTTTCGCCCCTGACAACAAGACACTCGCTGTCGTGGGTGAACTCGGCAAAGTGGAACTGTGGGACGTGCGGACACTGACGCACAACGTCGACCTCGCATCGCATGCGGTCGAGATCCACGACGTGGTGTTCGCATCGAATGGTGATCTTCTCGCTGCGGCCGACGCTGCAGGCGACGTCACGCTGTGGGACACGACGACCGGAAAGTTGATCACGACTGCCGCACGACACGAGGGCGGCGCATCCGCTGTCGCCTTCCGCCGGGACGGAAAGGTGCTCGCGTCGGCCGGAGCAGACGGCTCGATCAACCTGTGGGATGTCGAGCAGCGAGTGAACATGGCGCGCTTCACGCCGGGGCCTGCGGACTTCGGCCCTGGAGATTATCTCGGCCTGTTCGGCCTCACCTTCGTCGACAACTCGCTCGTGGCGATGACCGGCTCCACGGCCCTGCGCTGGAACGCCGACCAGTTCCTCCTCGCGGACAGGTCCGAGGTACGTGCCGTCGAGTTCGGCTCGGGCAACGACTTGCTCGCAGTGAGGGGCAGCGGGACGCTGACCAAATGGGGGACCGGCCCACAGCGCATCGCACAAAGCCATTCTCTCGGCTCGAACCAGAGCGGCGTCGTCGGGTGGTTCAGCGCCGACCGCACACTCGTGGCCACGACCACACCCAACGCGCCCATCTCCGTGTGGGAGACATCCAGCGGCCGGCATGTGACTGATCTCCAGACGCCGGCACACCAGCCACCGACCTCGGTGGTTTTCAGCGCGGACTCCCGTTCGGTGCTGGCGATCGGCTCCGACGGCCCAGATCTCGTGTGGTCGCTGGAGCATCCCGACCGGCCCACGGTCGTCGGCCGCGAGCGCCACGAGGTGCGTACCGCTGCGGTTTTCCTTCCTGACAAGCGTCACATCGTTCTCGGGTCCCGCAGCAGCAACGTGATCTTTCACGAGGTGGCGACCGGACGCACCACCGGAGTCCTGCTCGGAGACGCAGGAAAAGTGATCGCGCTTGCACTCAGTCCCGATGGCACACGGATCGCCACCGGCAACGAAGAGGGCGTGATCATCCTGTGGGACGTTGCCAGTCGCCAGAAGATCACCGAGTTGAGCGGACACACGGGGGCCGTCACATCGCTGGCGTTCAGCCCTGACGGAAGCAAGCTCGCGAGCGGAAGCGCGGACACCACGACTACCTTGTGGGACACCGGGGGTTGGGAGAAATGGGCGACGCTGGCGGGCCGCTCGGGACCCGTCGAACACGTGGCGTGGAGTCCCCGCAGCAACGAACTGATCACATTGGGTGCCGACCACGGCACCACTCTCTGGCGGCTGGACACCGACGCCGCGTTGCGGACCCTCTCAGAGCTTGGCAGAAGGTGATCCTGCTGGCGTACGAACCGCTAGGACGTCTTCTTGATCCACCACAGGCCGAGCACCGGCAGCACGAGCGGGATGAACCCGTACCCGATGCCGAACGTCGACCACACGGTGGCGTCCGGAAACGCTTGCGGCACCAGCAAACTGACTGCGCCGACCGTCACCACGCCCACCAGCTCGACCGTGCACGCGACCAACGCGACCTTGCGCGACGTGCGGCTGCTCAACGCCAGCGCGACGGTCGCGAGCACGTAGACCACGGCCGCCAGCGCGGACAACAGGTACGCGACCGGGGCTTCGTCGAAGCGCGTCGCGATCTGCACGGCCGACCGCGAGGTCGCCGCCAGCGCGAAGATCCCGTAGACCGCGATCAGCAGCCGGCCGGGGCCGGTGCGGGTCCGCGCGTCACCCATGGCCGGCCCAGATCTGCTGCATGCGGACGATCATCACCGGCACGCTCATGCACGCCACCAGCACCACGCCACCGCTCCAGCGGCTGCGGTCGGAGGCGCCCCACACGAACGCGACGGGCAAGATCAGCACAGGGGCTACGAGGTAGCCGACGAACGTCACGCCGCTGAGCTGGCGGTCGGTGCCGGCGAGCTGCACGATCCCGATGATCGCCTGCACGAGCAGGCCGAGCTCGAGCAGCGTCAGCAAGCCCACGAGGCCCCACGAAAGCGCGGTCGGCGGGAGCAGCGGCGTCTTCCTGACCATCAGCATGACCGCCCAGGTGGTGCCGAGGAGCGCCACGATGGTCAGCACGGTCGGCAGCACGGAGATCACGCGGGCATGGTAACCACTGGTCACCGACGCCGGCTCACCCCTGCCTCAGCACGCTCACCCTGCCTCAGCACCTGCACCGCGGCCTCAGCACCTGCACCGCCGGTGATCACGGCCCCGATGATCACATCACCGTCTCGGGATCGTGCAGCTCGCCGGCACAGGGCGCTGCGGACCTCCGCTCCCCCGCGCGCTTCCTCTGTCGCAACGATCGGCGAACCCGGTTCGTTCCGCGAATCCCCTGACCGGCGTCGTCAACGGCCCGTTCACGGCAAAACCGAGCGTCCACAGGGGACACGGCCTTCCTCCCACTTCAACGTATAGCGCACAGGGGGTCTTGCCGCAAGACCCCGGTCCACCTCCACAATTCGTCTCTCACCAGCAGAAACACCAGCCGAACCAACGGGGGAACCACAGATGCGAGCACTGCTGTCCACGATCGGGTCACGCGGCGAGGTCCAGCCGGTGGCGGCGCTGGCGACCCGGCTGATTGCCGACGGCCACGAGGCCCGCGTGTGCGCGCCGCCCGACTTCGGTGACTGGCTGACGTCGCTGGGCGTCCGCTTCACCCCGCTGGGCCCGGAAGTGCGCAAACCGCACACCGAACGGCCCACGCCGGAGCACATCCGGCGGCAGATCGAGGGGACGGTGGCCACCCAGTTCGAGACCATCACGACGGCCGCGACGGGGTGCGACGTCATCGTCGGCGCCGGCGCGTTGCAGATCGCGGCACGTTCCATCGCTGAGCGACAGGGCGTCCCGTACGTGTACGTCAGCTACAGCTCGAACACGCTGCCGTCCCCGCACCACTCGCCACCTGGGCTGCCGTGGATACCGAAGGACGCGGACCCGAGCACCCAGTGGGAGAAGGACGCGGAGCATCTCAACGCGATGTTCGGGCCAGTGCTCAACGAGCACCGCGCGAAGTCCGGCCAGGCACCGGTCGACGACGTGCGCGGCCACCTCTTCACCGACCAGCCGTGGCTGGCCACCGACCCGGTGCTCGACCCGTGGCCGGGCCCCGCGGACGTGGTGCAGACGGGTGCGTGGATCCTGCCCGACGAGCGACCGCTGGCACCCGAGCTGGAAGAGTTCCTCGACGACGGACCGGCGCCCGTCTACTTCGGCTTCGGCAGCATGAACAACCCGAGGGAACTGGGCGAGGAGATGGTCCGCACGGCCCGTGAGCTGGGACGACGCTCGGTCGTGCTGCGCGGCTGGGCCGAGCTGGACGGACCGGAAGCACCGGACTGCATCCTCATCGGCGAGGTCAACCAGCAGAAGCTGTTCAAGCGGGTCGCCGCGGTCGTCCACCACGGCGGTGCGGGGACCACGACCGCGGCGGCGCTGGCCGGAGCGCCGCAGGTCGTCGTGCCGCACATGTACGACCAGCACCACTGGGCGCGACAGGTCCAGCGGCTCGGCATCGGCACCCAGCACGAGGACCTGAAGACAGCGCTCGAGCAGGCACTCCACACCGACAAGTCCATCACCATCACGACCGACGGCACGGAGATCGCGGCAAGAAGACTGGCGCAAGTGGTCGGGTAACGCCCCGAGGCGGACTCCAGCAACGGAGTGCAGAGTCGGGCCATGAGCAGGTTCGACACCGAGCGCGCGTTCCGGCACCTGCACGGCATCGCGACCGAGCCGCACCCCTGCGGCTCGGTCGCGAACGACGAGGTGCGCGACCAAGGTGTCGGGCAGCGGGACACGCTTGGCCTCGACGGCGAGGTGCA
>NZ_VOBR01000025.1:42939-141938 GCF_007845675.1 Lentzea tibetensis
GGGGCCCGCGCCCGTGCAGGCCTCCCCCCGCCCCCGCCCCCCGGGGGGCGGGGCCCCCCACGACGAGGTGCGCGACTACTTGGTCGAGCAGCTGACCTCGATGGGCCTCGACGTCGAGGTGCAGGACACCGTCGGGATGGGGCACAGCGTGCCCACCCCGTACGGGCCCAGGTACCTGGGCGCGGGCCGGGTCCGCAACATCGTCGCGCGGCTCGAGGGCACCGAACGCGGGGCGGTCGCCCTGATGTCGCACTACGACTCCGTCGCGCAGGGACCTGGCGCCAACGACGCGGGCGTTCCGGTGTGCGCGATCCTCGAGGCGGTCCGCGTGCTGACCGAGGACCCGCCGCGCCGGGACGTGCTCGTCGTGCTCACCGACGGCGAGGAGGCCGGGCTGCTCGGCGCGCGGGCGTTCTTCGCCGAGCACCCGCTCGCGCGCACGATCGACGTGGTGCTGAACTTCGAGGCGCGCGGTGACCGCGGGCCGGTGCTGATGTTCGAGACCTCACCGGGCAGCCGGCCGCTGATCAGGAAGCTGGCGGGCACGCGGCTGCCGGTGGTGGCGAGCTCGTTGTTCGACGAGGTCTACCAGCGCATGTACAACTCCACGGACTTCGCGGTCAGCAAGGAACACGGCGTCCCCGGCCTCAACTTCGCGCACATCGGCGGGTTCGTGCACTACCACGGTCCGCTGGACCACATCGGCAACGTCGACCGCCGCGTGCTCCGGCAGCACGGCGACCTCGCGCTCGGCCTCGTCAGGGCGTTGGACGAACCCGGCCAGCGGACCGGTGGAAACGACGTGTTCTTCTCCGTGGGCAACGGAACCATGGTGCGCTACCCGGTGGCCGCCGCGCTACCGCTGGCCGTGTGCACCGCACTGACCAGCAGACCGAAGTTCAAGGGAATCGGCGCGCTCGCCGCACGGCTCGCCGCCGGTGCTCTCGGCGCGACCGGCCTCACCTGGCTGCTCGGCAAGGCCAGCCCGGAGTTCCGTCGCGGCGGCGACTTCCACGACTCCGGCAAGGTCTACGGCGCCGTCGTCGCGTTGTCGGCCGCGGGCAGCCTCCTCGGCGGTGCCCACCGCAGGCGTGGAGCCGCCACGCGCCTGCCGCTGGCGGTGGCGTCCGTCGTGCTCGCCAAGATGCTTCCCGGTGCCAGCTATCTCGCGGTGTGGCCGCTGCTCGGCGGTCCGGTCGGCGGCGCGCTCGTGCTGGCTCCGTTGTCCCGCCTGCTGTTCCAGGGCCTGACGCCGCGCATGGCGGGCACGTCGGCGATCGTCCTGCAGCTGCTGGGCGAACAGGCGGCCCCCGTGATCGGCAGACTGCCGCGCGGGATCAGGAGATCGCTCGCGGTGGCCGCCGCGGCCACCGGCGCCGCACTCGCCGTCCGGGCGGTGCTGCCGGGCGAGGCGCGACCGCGTCCCGCCACGCTCAGCTACCTGCTCGACGCCGACAAAGGAACCGCGCTGTGGCTGAGCAGCGACGCGAAACCGGCCGAGTGGACGCGCGACGCGCTCGGCGACCACCCGGTCAGCGCCCGGCTGCCCGAGTACTTCCCCGGCTGGAAGCGGGAGCTGCTGCACGCTCCCGCCCCGGTGCTGGACCTGCCAGCACCGGTCGTCCGGGTGGTGGCCGAACAGCCGATCGGCCACCACCGGCGGGTGTCGCTGGAGATCCGCTCACCCAGGGGCGCGCGGCAGATGTCGATCTCCGTCCCGGACGGCGGCGTGCTGCGCTGGGCCGTCGACGGACACGCCGTCACCGCCGAACAGGCCAAGACGGGCGCGCCCGGTGAGGTGTGGGACCTGTGGCTGCACGCCGTGCCAGAGCAGGGTTTCCGGCTCGAGCTCGACGTCGCCACCACGCCGGTGCGGATGCGCGTCGCGGACCGTTCCGACGGGCTGCCCGCGTCCGGTCCCCAGCCTGACGAGAACGGCATCGCACCCGCGATCGACGTCGAGACGTGGGGCAACGCGACGTTCGCCCTCGTCAGGCTGGAGATCTGACTCAGACGCGTTCCCAGAGTGCCGGGACGTTCGGGGGTTCCCAGCCGACCAGGGACGTGTGGGCCTGCCTGCAGCGGTAGGCGAGCCCGTTGTAGGTCACCCGCGCGCCGGTCGCGTACGCCGTGTTCGGGGCCCACGCGCCGCCACTGGGAGGAGTGGTGGTCGTCGTTGTCGTCGTGGTTGTGGTTGTTGTTGTGGTTGAGGTGGACGTCGACGTCGAGGTCGGCGGGGTGCCGGTGCTGCCGCGCGGCAGGTCCGCGGTGATCCGGTAGCTCGTGCCGCCGAAGGTGAACGTGAAGTTCGACGGCGTGGAGATCGGCATGTAGTAGTTCAGCGCGATGTCGACGCTCGCGCCCGGTGCGAGCGACTGCCAGCTGGGCAGCGTCACGGTCACGTGCTGGAAGTCGCCGCGCAGGCCGCCGGAGTTGCTGCCGCTGTGGCCCTTGGCGGTGACGGCCAGCCCGAAGCCGGACTGGTCGGTCATGCTGCCCGGCGCGCTGGTGCCGTAGTCGAACTCGACGCGCGTGCCGCCGGGGATCGTGGTGGTGGAGTTGTTGGTGATCCGCATCTTCGGGTTGATCGGGTAGTTGTTGTCGCCCAGCGCGAACCCGGAGACGCCGACGCTGACGTCGAGCGTGGCCGTCGGCATCGTGCGACCGGCCTTGAGGTTGCCGTACGGCGCGGCGCCGCGCAGGCCGTCGTTGATCTTCGTGAGCAGCGTGTCGCCCATGAAGTACTGGCCCTTGGTGCTGTTGAACGCGTAGTCGCCGGCGAGCTCCCAGATCATGATGCCGCCGAGACCCTTGTCCGCCACGTACTTCGCCTTCGCCGCGATGGACACGTCGTCCTCAGTGGACAGGTAGACCTTCTTGTCGTTGTTCCACAGCCACGGCGTGACCATCGTGCTGTTGTAGTTGCGGGCGTAGGTGCCGGTGAGCCGGTCGGTCGGGTCGTTGACCGGGTCGAGGCCGTACGCGGTGAGGTAGTCGCCCTGGATCTTGTTCTCCAGGTTCTTGGCGTGCCACATGGGGTTCACGCCGCTCGGCACCTCGAGCCCGCCCGCGGTGTAGTCGTGCCACAGGTTGTCGATGCCGATGGCGCCGTTGCCGCACGGCACCGTCGAGCCCACCGTGCCGCCGGTCCCCGGCGGGCACTGCGACTGGTTGGGCAGGGCCGAGCGGCCCCACAACCCGTTCGTGCCACCGGTGACGCCCTGCCAGCCGCGCGTGTAAAACGGCACGCCGATGTTGATCCGGCCCGCGGGCATCGCGCCGCGGAAGTAGTGGTACGCCCAGTCGGTGTTGAGGTAGCCCTGCCCGTCGTACTGCGGCGTCGTGTACACCTGCCAGTGCGCGAGCTCGGCGTCCTGGCCGTTGTCGTACAGCGCGGCGTTCGGGCCGACGAAGTGGTTCCACGACCCGTGCAGGTCGTAGCTCATGGCGTTGACGTAGTCGAGGTAGCGGGTGACGCCGTAGACCTCCTGGCCGCGCAGCAGCCACCCGGACGCGGGCACCGCCGCGGTGAGCAGGTAGTGCTTGCCGTCCGCCGCGCCAGCCCGGTCGAGCTTGTCGCGCAGCGTGCGCATCAGGTTCTCGTAGCCCTGCCACAGGTTGCCGCGGTTGGGGTTGGAGATCCAGAAGTCGTCCGGGTTGCCCGCGTAGTTGTTCGACGTGGCGTACTCGTAGTCGATGTCCGCGCCGTTGAAGCCGTACGTGCGCAGGAACGTCACGACCGAGTCGGCGAACGTGTTGATCGACGCCTGGCTCTGCGCCATCTTGTAGAACCCGCCGGTCGCCGTGCGCGTGCCGTCCGGGTTGAGCACGCCGCCCGTCTCGGCCCAGCCGCCGATCGAGATCAGCGTCTTCACGCTCGGGTTCTGCTTCTTGAACTTGGTCAGCTGGTTGAAGTGACCCTTGTAGGACAGGCTCGGGTCCATCTCGGCGCCGGGCACGCCCGGCCACTCCATGCCGATCGACTCGTTGTTCGGGCCCGCGGTGCCGACCGAGATCCGGTTCTGCGCGTCGATGTGCGCGAACGCGTAGTTGAGGTGCGTGACCTTGGACCACGGGATGTCCTTTGGCAGGTACGCGGGCGCCCCGTTCTTGCCCGTGCGCCAGCTGGTGAAGTACCCGATGACGCGCCGGGAACGGTTGGCGCCCAACAGCTCCCGCCCGTTCGTGTCGTAGGCGGTGCAGTACGGGACGTCCACGCCCGGAGTGCGGTACAGGCCGTCCGGTCTGCAGTCCTCGTGGCCAGCCGCACTGGAGGGCCGCTCCGAGATGACGACCAGGCCGGTGAGTGCGACGAGCAGCGCGAGCAGAGCGAGTAGTTTCTTGCGCACGCCGAAACCTCCTGCACAGGGAGGCGGCCTGGGGCTTCAGCGTGAAACCCGATGGCGTTGCGTGTCAATGGGTATAGACCAATCGCACTAGCCGCGGGTGTGGGAAGCTGGGGCATGAGCCGAATGCACGACGTCGGCGGAGCGGACGGCTTCGGCCCGATCGTGGAGGAGCCGGACGAGCCGCCGTTCCACTCCGACTGGGAAGCACACGTGTTCGCCATGAACCGCGCCCTGGTCGCGGGCGGCGTCTACAACCTCGACGAGTTCCGCGACGCGGTCGAGCAGCTGCCCGGCTACCTGACCTCGTCCTACTACGAGAACTGGTTCAACGCCATGTGCGCTCTGCTGGTGCGCAAGGGCGTGTTGAGCGCTGACGAGGTGGACCATGTTCCAGGTGGGTGATCGGGTGCGGACCTCTGCTGCCGCGGTTCCTCATCACACCCGGCTGCCCGCGTATGCGCGCGGGTGTGCGGGCACGGTCGTCGGTGTCGAGGGCAGGTGGCCGCTGGCCGACGCTCGAGCTCAGGGGGCTGTGGTGGTGCAGCCCGTCTACACCGTGCGGTTCTCCGCCTCCGAGTTGTTCGGCGCCGGGTCGCACTCGGTGACGTTGTCGATGTGGGAGGAGTACCTGACGTGACGCATTCCAGCTCTCCTCTCGCCGCTCGGGTCCGGCACGTCGAGGCGTTGCTCGAGTCGCGCGGGCTGGTCGATCCCGTCGAGCTCGATCGGGCGTTGGAGGCGTTCCTCGCGCGGGCTTCTCCGGCGAACGGGGCTCGGATCGTCGCTCGGGCGTGGGTGTCCGACGAGTTCCGGGCACGGTTGCTGGACGATGCCGGGGCCGCGTTGGCGGACGTCGGGTTGTCCATGGGTGGCGGGTTGCAGGTGCAGCGGCTTTGCGTCGTGGAGAACACTCCTGCGGTGCACAACGTCGTGGTTTGCACCCTGTGCTCCTGCTATCCCATTGCGCTGCTGGGGCCCTCGCCCACCTGGTACAAGAGTCCGGCTTATCGGGCTCAGGTGGTTCGGGATCCTCGTGGGGTGCTCGAGTCGTTCGGGTTCTCGCCTGACGGGGAGATCGCGGTGTGGGACGCCAACGCCGAGACTCGGTACATGGTGTTGCCCATGCGGCCCGGTGGGACTGAGGGCTGGGATGAGGAGCGGCTGGCCGGGCTCGTGACGCGCAACGGGCTGATCGGCGTCGCGCCGGTGTAGCGGATGGACGGTCTCCGACGACATGCAGACCAGCGAGTTCGCGGGAGGCCCACGTGGCGTGGTTTCAGAAGCGGTCAGCCGAAGAGGAAGCGGCGCACGAGAAGGCTTCCGAGGAGTTCTGGGCGGATTGGCACAAGCGGTACAACCCGAGCGCTGAGGAGATCGAGCTCAGGCGGCAAGAAGAACTGGCCAGGCAGGCCCAGGACGCGCAACGCGCCTTCTACGAGTCGCCCGCAGGCTATGCCCGCATGGCGTACGACCGCGGCGACCTCGTGCTCGAGCTCGTGATCATGACCGGGTACGACCTGAACGCCGTCTGCCGCGAGGGGTGGGACCTGTTGACCGGGTCTGTCGTCACGCACTACGCGCAGCAGGGGTGGGCGCTGTGCCACTACCTGTTCAAGCGGTGCGACCAGAACCGTCGCGTGCCAGACGCCGTCTGAGCAAACGATCGCGAGACTTGTCGGTACCCCTGAGTACGCTTGCATTCGGGGGTCTGCTCACTTCCAGCGGCGAGATCGCGACGCCCCCGAATCCAGCCTGGCCACCGGCACCGACAAAACCGGCACCTTCAGCGAGCCGCAGGCCGCACCACGTGAAATGCACGGCGTGACCAATGTGCGGCGCACGGCCTGACACAGCGCCACGTTCCCGCTGTGGTCGACCTTCTTCGGCTTCGCCTTCCTCGGCGAACCACTCGGCTGGCACACCGCCGTGGGCGCGGCGCTCGTCATCGCGGGCATCACGTTCACCAGAGCGAGAAACGCGGTCACACCGCCATCTCCGCGTCCAGCGCCACCACACCAGGATCGTCCGGTTTGAACTTGCGGCACTCCTCCAGCAGCTCGGCGGCGTCCGCGCGGTGGCCGCGTGAGTGCAGGAAGCGGGCCTGAGCCAGGTTGCGCTCGAACAGCTCGGTGACGACCTCCTCGTTGAACCGGGCGTGGCTCTCCGCGCACTTCAGCCATTCACGTGCTGCCGGATAGCCCTGGGGACCGGCGGCAGCGCGGGCCGCGCGCAGGTGGATGTCGATCATCTGGCGGAACACGTCGTTGTCGTCCGCTGCCATCTGCCACGCCAGGTGGGAGTCCTGCACGGCCTTGGCCAGGCTGCCGTTCTCCAGCAGGCGGCCGGCGCGTTCCAGCGTGCGGTGTGCGCTGTTCGACTTCACCGCGGGGGCGGCGTCTATCTCGGCGCGCAGGCGGACGGCCTCGTCGATCAGGTCCGTCAGCACGCGGCGGGCCTCGGCCGCGTTGCCCGCCGACCACAGGCTCCTGGCCGCGGACAGCGGATCCGTGCGCGGAACGGGCAGTGCCACCGCCGCGCTCTGCGACGGCTCGGTGTCGATGAACTCCGAGTCCTGCGGCACGGCCGCAGGCGCGTCACCCAGCTGAGCCCCGTACACCGCGGCTCCGCGCGCGAGGTGGAAGGCCGATGTCGGCACTCCCGGCTGGCCGACCTCCGCGTGCAGCACAGCGGGTACCGCGGACAGGGCGGTCGACCCGCCGACGAGCAGCACCGTGTCGATGTCGCGGACCAGGAGGTCCGTCTCCGAGAGGACTTCGCGGACGCGCGCGGCCGTCTTGCCTACCAGGTCGGCCACCAAGGCGAGGAAGTCGGCGGGTGACGGCCAGCCGGACACCTCCGTGCCCGCGGCGAGCTGTTCCTTCACCCGCGCGGCAACGTACCGCTGCCGCGTCCACTCGTCGGCGTCCCACAGCTGGATCGCGGCTAACTCGGACCCGCGCAGCGCCTGCAGCCACGCGGTCAGCAGCTGCCGGTCGAAGTGGTCGCCGCTCGGCGTGTCCGCGCCGATGTGGCCGAGCACCCGCACCTGGCTCCTGGCGACCCGGACCAGGCCGACCTCGAAACCGCTGTGCCCCATGGAGTACACGAGCACGGTCCGCGCGCCCGAGCCCTCCGAGGCGAGCACCGCCGCGACCGAGTCGTTGATCAGGTGCACTTCCGGGAACCCGGCCGACCGCGCCGCCTCGCGCAGCGCGCCGCGGTCCCGCGAGTCCATCCGGGCGGGCACGGTCAGCACGGCACGGCGAACGTCCATTCCGGACTCCGCGACGACGCGCTCCCGCACCGACACCAGAGCGGTGACCAGCTGCCGCACCGCCTCCGGTGAGCGCTGCTGCTTGACCGGGACGAAGTCGACCGCGCCGGGCCTCAGCCGCGCGACGACCCACGGTTCGTCCGACGGCACGGCGAGATCCACCGGCGCGCCGTCCTGACCGGACCACGCGACCCGCAGCCCGAGGCTGCCGACGTCGATACCAGCGACTGCGTTCATCGAGCAGAAGGGTTCTTCGTCCGGAGCAGGTCGCTGGGGTCGGCCAGCGCGCCACCGCTCTGCTTGCGCAGCTCCCGCTGGATCAGCTCACCCAGCACCTTCTCGGACAACGCGCGCCGCGCGTCGTTCTTCTGCTCGTGCGCCTGCCGCACCTCCTGCGCCTTGCGGCGGATGTTCTCGCACTCGGCGGGCTCGGCGCGTTCGGCGACGATGTCCGCGTAGTACAACGTGGTCGCGAGGCCGCTCGTGTCCAGGTCGCGGTAGAGCAGGCCGGCGTAGCGGCGCTGCTCCTTGTCGTCCTGCCTGCGGAACGCGTCCTTCGCGTTGTGCAGCCGCGACTTGATCCGGTCGCGGTGCCACGGCTCGATGTAGGAGTCGTACTTGGCGACGAACATCTCGACGATGTCGATGGCCCGCTCCAGCTCCTCCGTTGACTCCTCCTGAGGTGCTGGCGAGCCGTTCTCCACCGCCTTCGGGTGCAACGTCGCCGACTGCACGAACGTCGTCCCCGGCACGCGGACCACGACGGTGACGACGCGGTCGCCGTCGTAGTTGAAGCTCACCTCGACGTCGCTGTTGGGCTCGAGGCCCTCCGGCAGCTCGACCTCGATGACGCCCTGCACGCGGTTCTTGCTGGCGATCTTGTGCACGCCCTCGTGCACCGGCACGCGCACCTGACGGCCCGCCGCGGTGAACACCTTCGTCATCGGCTTCGTCAGCGGGTACTGCGTGCCCTTCGGGATGATCTCGACGAACGCATCCGGGTTGTCGCCGTCGACGGCCGCGATGCCCAGCGCCATCGTCGTCTGCTCGTAGATCACCAGCCCGGACGCGGACATCGCGCCGTGCAAGGAGTTCTTGCACTTCGAGCAGTTCTCGGACTCGTCGTCGTTGACGGTCCCGCACGACGGGCACTCGAGGCCGCTCACCGCGTCGGCGAGGATCGCCGCACCGAGCGCGACGCACTCCATCGGCTTGTCCATCCGCACCTTGTCCGCGCCGAACCGGCTGACGACGGCCTCGCGGACGGACGTGGTGAGCGTCGACCCGCCGACCAGCAGCACGTCGGTGATGTCCTCCGGCGTGAAGTTGCCCTCCGCGAGCACGCTGTCCACCAGCGCCATGGTCCGCGCCACGAGCGGCGCGATGAGCCGCTTGACCTCTTCCCTGGTGACCTCGTAGAACACGTCCACCAGCGGCCCGTCCGGCGAGGTGCGGAACGCGCCGGGGATGTTCACCTCGGCGAACTCGCTCTGCCCCAGCCTGCGCTTCACCTGCTCCGCGCTCTCCTTGAGCAGCCTGCGGAACTTCTGGTCCAGCATCGGCTCGCCGTACTCGGCGCGGATCTGGTCGAGCACGTGGTCGACGATCAGGTGGTCGAAGTCGTCGCCGCCGAGCCAGTTGTCGCCGGCGGCACCGGCGACCTGGAGGTGGTTGCGGCCGTCGCCGTCCTGCACCATCTGCAGCAGCGAGATGTCGAACGTGCCGCCACCCAGGTCGTAGACCAGCACGCGCTTGCCGGTCGTCCCCACCTCGCGCACGCCGTACGCGATCGCCGCCGCGGTCGGCTCGTCGATCAGCCGCTTCACCACCAGGCCCGCCGCCTCGGCCGCCTGCCTGGTCGCCGCGCGCTGGGCGATCTCGAAGTAGGCGGGCACGGTGATCACCGCGTGCGTGACCTCGGTGCCGAGTCCCCTGCCGACGTCCTGCTTGATCTTGTGCAGGATCAGGCTGGAGATCTCGGTGGGCGTCCGGACCTCCTTGCCCATCCGGATCGCGGCCGTCGGGTCCGTCTCGGACGCCGGGACGATCTCGTAGTCGAACCGCTTGCTCACCTCGGCGACCTGCGGCTCGCCGACCGTCCGGCCCATCAGCCGCTTGACGGAGAACACCGTCGTGGTCGAGTCCTTCGCGCCGTGCACCGCGTCCTCGCCGACGACGGCGTACTCGTCGCCGTTCTTGCGCGTGCGCACGCCGACCACGGACGGTGTGTGCGGTTTCGCGTCCACCTGCAGGACTTCTGTCGTCTTGCGGTCCGGGTAGTGGACGGCCGCCACCGAGTTGGTGGTCCCGAGGTCGATGCCGATTGCCTTCATGGACGTGGCTCCTCTTCCTGTCCCGCGACGATCACCTCGGCGGGCCGGAAGACCCTGCCGTCCCGCTGGTAGCCCCGGCGCACCACCTCGACGACGGTGTCCTTCGCGGCGTCAGAATCTCGTGCGACACCAACGACTTCGTAGCGGCTGAGGTCGACGGTGTCGCCCGGTTCGCCGAACACCACCAGCCCCGCCTCCCCCAGCGCGCCCCTGAGCTGGCTGCCGAGCCGCCCCACGGTCGTGAGCAGCGCGGCCGGGTTGTCCGGCGACCACCCGCCGCGCGCGTGCGCGTCGATCCGGTCGAACGAGTCGAGCACCGGTATCAGCGACTGCAGCAGCTCTTCCAGCTCGTCGCGCAGCTCGAGGCGCTCCAGCATCCCGCGCGCCAGCCTGCTGTACTCGTCGGTCACCGGTCACCTCCCGGGAACACGAACAGGTCGACGAAGAGCCTGCGGTCGCGCAGCCTCAGCTCGTCCCACGCCACCCGCGCCTCGTGGGTGAACCTGTTGTCCCGCAGCAGCTTGAACGACGCGTTCTGCACCTCCGCGTGCGACGACTCCGGCGTGATGCCGATGTCCGCGAACACGTCGTACGGGAACGGCCCGTCCCACGCGGTGAGTGGATCTTTCACGGTGTGCTCCCATCGGACTGGCTCGCGGCCCAGCGCCGCACGAGCTCGGTGAGCGTGCGCTGGGCGAAGATCTCCTTGGGGTCGGCGGCGACGGCGTCCACCGCGAGCAGCAGCGCGGACATCAGGTCCGCCTCGGCGAGCGCGCTCTTCGCGAGCCGGACCGCCGTCACCGAGCGGGCCTCGTCCGGCCGGTGCGCACCCGGTTCGAGCCGCATCAGCTCGTCCGGCGTCATCGTTCCGTAGATCACCGAACGCACCTGGTCGGCCGCGGTCTCCAGTGCCTCCAGCAACTGGATCATGCCCGGCGCCGAGCGCAGGCCACCGGTCAGCACGGTCAGCGCCTCGGCGAGCGCCACCGCGTGCCCGCCCGCCCACGGCCGGTCCATCGACCGCTGCACCAGCGTGTGCGCGAGGCCGACGCGCGCCATCATCGTCGCCGGGTTCAGCTCGATCGCCAGCCGCAGGTCGTCGATCGCCTGGTCGTAGTCGAACGAGAAGTCGAACGCGAGGTCGACGACCTCCAGCATGATCGCCTGCGCCCGCCGGTACAGGGCCTCGGCGTGCGCGCGCCGGAGCAGGTCGTCCGTGCGCAGGCCGGGGATCTCGCGGACCCGTTCGACCAGCTCGACCGCGCGCTGCGGCCGTTGCACGCGGCCCGGTCCCGGAGGGGTCATCGCCTCCACGGACGCGTCCACGAACTCGGCGATCTCCCGGCGGGCGCGCGCGGCGAGGCCGGCGCTTCCCGCCATCTGCAAAGCGGTGCGCAGCGACCGGACGGCGGTGTCCACACCGGACTCCTCTTCGCCCGCCACCGCTGCGCGGGCGATGTCGATGTGGCAGCGCACCGCGATGCGCGCGGAGTCCTGCCACAGCCGCGCCTCCCGGCCGCCGAGGTAGGTGTAGGCGGGGTCCGTGTCGAGGAACGCCCGGCACGTCTCGCATTCGCCGCCGGTGCAGCCGCAGCTCCGGTTCGCCTCGGCGAAACCCGCCTTGGGCCGTTCCGGCAGCATCGCGAGCGCCCGCTCCGGACGGCCGTCCTCCAGCAATGCCCGCGCGGGCGCGAGTCGGGAGAACGCCGCGCACAACCGCGTGACCAGCTCGGCGGACACCGCCTCACCGTCCTCTTCGGACGGTGTGCGATCGGCCCGCCGCACCAGGTCCGCGGCCAGCCTGGCCAGTGCGTCCGACAGCCCGGCGACGCGCTGGAACGCAGGCCCGCCGAGCACTCCGGCCACCGTCGTCCGCTCCGCCAGCTCGGCGAGCACGTCCCTGCCCAGCCGCTCCACCCGCACCGTGAGGCCGAGCGCGCGGTAGTGCGCGGCCAGCGCCGGACGGCCGTCCCGGTCGTGCTTCTCGGCCGCGGCGTGCAGCTCGCCGGTCAGGTGCTCGAGCATCCGGCGGCGCAGCGCGCGGATCTCCAGCACCGGCACCATGAAGCGGTAGCGCAGCGAGCGCCCCTGCCGCCAGCGCTCCCAGTACTCCTCGTCGCCGAGCGTCGTGACCCACATCCCGATGCACCGCTGCCACGCCTGGCGGCCGTGCTCCCACGCCTCCGCGCGATCGAGATCCCTTGCCGCCCACCGATGTGCGATCGCGAGGCAGTGCGCGGTGACGGTGTCCGCCGGGTCCGCGCGCAGCAGCTCCTCCCAGGCGGTGATCGCCTGGTGACGTCCGACGTGCAGCAGCGTCAGCAGCGGCGCGTCGCTCGGCGCCGCCGCGCACAGCCGCTCGAACAGGTTCGACGGCTCGCCCTCGGTCAACGCGCCGAACGCGCGGCGCAACGTCTCCGCGTCGCGGATCGGGTAGAGGTCGGCGTCGACCGGGAGCCGCTTGTCCCACGACCGGAACGTCGCCGCGACACCGATGGCGGCGGCCACGTTCTCCCGCATCGCCCGCATCTCGACGTCCTTGATCTCCGGCATGGACGCGTCCGGCCCGATGCCGAGCGGCGCGAGCACCCGGTACGGGAAGTCCTCCTCCACCTCGGCGCTCGGGTCCGGCACCAGCGAGGCCTCGCGCAGGCGCCGCGTCCAGCCGAACGACGCCATCAGCTCGGTGAGCAGCGCGCGTCGCGCGGGCACGTCGGCGTGGTCGTCGGGCAGCTGCCCGTAGCTCTCCAGCGCCTCGTCCCAGCGGCCGCCGGTCTCCAGCGCCCGCGCCCGCGCGTAGCCGAGCCGGACGTCGGCGTCCGCGTGGTGGCAGCCGGTGTACAGCTCGACGGCTGCCGCCCAGTCCTCAGTGGACTCGGAGATGCGCGCTCCGGCGTACCGCGCAAGCGCTTTCGCGTCGCGGAACCCGCCGAGCGCCTCGGCTGCCGTCGCGGCGGCGACCCAGTCCTCGCGGTCGAGCGCCGCGCGAACGACCGCGTACCCGGCTCGCGGACCGGACTCGGCGAGACCGGCGGGCAGTCCGGCGAACCAGCGCTCGGCCTCGGGCCAGTCGCCCGCGTCCTCCGCCATCCGGCCGCGCACCAGGTCCCGCCTCGACACGACGTCCTTGACGCCGTCCGGAACCCGTTCGTAAGCCTCCAGCGCGGCCGGGAGGTCGCCGTCGTTCTCGGCGACCCGGCCCGTCGCGTAGCCGAACAGTCCAGCCAGCTCCTCGGTGGGCGGCGGGATCGAGCGGTAGGCGTCGACCAACGCGCGGTGGTCGTCGCGCGCGTCGGCGGCGCGGCCGAGCGCGATGGCGCGCAGCAGCGCGATCTCGTCGTCATCGTCGAGTCCGTGCAGCGCCTCGACGACGGCCTGCCAGTCGCTTCGTTCCTCGGCGATGCGGGCACGGGCGAGCCCGCGCATGCGGCTCACCTCGCCGTGCTGGAAACCCGGTGGCAGCAGGTGCAACGCGTCCAGCACAGACGGCCACAGCCCGGCGTCGAACGCGACCCTGCCGTCAGCGAACCGCACGTGCACGCGCACGTCGCGGTACTGGTCGGGCAGCTCGTGGAAGATCTTCGCCGCGTCGGCGAAGTCACCGCGATCGGCGGCGGCCCTGCCCCGTGCGTACGGCAGCGCCAGCCCGGCGTCCACACCGCGGTCGGCGGCGGTCTCGTAGCACTCCACCGCGGCCGCCCACGTCCCGTCGGCCTGGTGCCCGCGGCACAGCGCCTCGCGCCCGATCGCGTCCGCGACGTCACCGGCCGACGCGTACGCCTCGATCGCGCCGGCCACGTCCTTCACCGCCTCGCGGACGCGGCCGTGGCAGTAGGCGCGCCACGGCCCGGCGTCGCGGTAGCCGTCCGGCCGGGTGTGCAGCACCGCGTCGAACGCGGCCGCCGCGGCGGCCCAGTCACCGGCGTCGCGGTGCTCGGACGCGCGCTCGAACAGCACGGCCAGGTTCTGCTCGTCGAGCGCCCGCTCGCGCAACGCCACCGCGTCCCGGTAGCCGTCCGGCAGGTCCGCGGTGATCTCGTCGCAGTACGCGATCACCGACTCCCACGCGCACGCCTCAGCGGCCTGCCCGGCGGCACGCAGCGCGGTGGCCGCCTTCGCCGCCAGCCCGACCTCGGTCGCCACGCAGTCGAACACCTGCTCCGGCACCGCGTGCTGCACACCGTCGAGCAACGACTCCGCCGCGGTGACGTCGTTGCGCCCGAGCAGCTCGCCGATCATCTTGAACCGGTCGGCGACCTGCTCCAGCCGTCCCTCCTGGGCCAGCCACTCCAACGGCTCCGGGTGGTCGTCGCGGCCCATGTCGGCGTAGCGGACGACCTGGTTCCAGTCACCGCGCAGCCGCGCGAACCGGCTCGCCTCGACCAGCGACTCCAGGCGGACGACCCCGTCCGTCGGATCGTCCACATCGGACATCGCCTGGTGGCCGCGTGCGAGCGGGTCGTGCGGCACGACGCCCTGGTTGACGACCTTGACCGCCTTGAACAGCCACGTGTGGCGGCACTGCTGGTGCAGCGACAGCACCGGCGTCGCCCACTCCATCGTGGTGTCGTCGAGCACGTTGACCATGTCGTTGCGGGCCTGTGCGACCGCCTCGTCGAGCGAGCCGTTCGTGGCCAGCGCGGCGAAGAGCGACGGCGTGAACCGCGCGGCGGCGACGTTGCTGACGTCCGCCTGCATCGCCACCACGGCGGGCACACCACCGGCGATCAGCTCGTCCGCGACCGCGGGTGCGGCCGGTGCGCCTTCCGCGCCCGCGCAGAGGTTCAGCACGACCAGGCGCACGTTCTGCGCGGCCGCGAGCTCGGCGGCGAGCCGGTCGCCCGCGATCGGGTCCGGCGAGCCGTCCTTGTTCTCCAGGAACACCCGGCCGCCGCGGGTGCCGTCGCCACCGGTGCCGTGCCCGAGCACGACGACCGCCGCGGGCATCTCGGTGTGCTTGGCCAGCGCGGCGCGCAGGTTCGCGAGCGTCGGCCTGGTGCGCCGCTTGCGGTCGGGCGCCCAGCCGAGCACCTCGGTCACCACCGCGGCCGGGTGCGCGCCGCGCAACATGGTCTCCTGCAACGCGGACACCTCCGCGCCGAGGTCGAGCGACCCGTCCTGCGGCTCGGCGACCACGACCAGCACGCGGAACCGCGACGGCCTGCTCGACGGCGTCGGCAACCGGCCGGGCGACAACCCGCCGCCGGGCAGTGACCTGGTGAGCGAGAACCGCGTGTCGCCTGCCAGCCTGCGGTACGGCAGCGGCGGGCAGAGCACCTCGATCGGCAGGTCCGCGAGCGCGGACGGCAGCTCGAACCGCACCCGCAGCGACCGGCGGTGCTCCTCGGCCCGGCGCGCGCTCTCGAACAGGCACGCCGCGACCGGTTCGGGGAACAGCACGCCGAACAGCCGCTCCCCCAGCTCGCGAACCCGTTGGTGCACCGAGAGCTCCGCGCGTTCGACGCGGCGGAACTCCTCGTCCAGCAGGCGTTCGAACGACGCGCGGAACCCGTTGTCGCGTGGCACGCGCGTCACCGCGGCCGCCGACGACGGGCCGTTCGCCAGCACGAGGTAGCGGTTGCGGCCGATCTCGGAGACGCGGATGCGGAGCTCTTCGTACTCGTTCACCTGGCGGCCCCGAACACCCAGTACCTGATCTTCGCCCAGGTCTTCCGCCACCAGCTCTGCTTCGGCCGGGGCGCGGGGCGTTGGACCTCAGCCGGCCGGACGACCGGCGGCTGCAGGCGCGCGGTCGCCTGCCGTGCGCGGTTCTGGAACGCCTTCGCCTGCTTGATCATGGCCTGGCTCATCAGCATCGTGGAGTCACCCGGCCGTTCCGTCAGCGCTCGGCCGATGACCTCCAGCGCGTGGTCGTGGTCGCCCCGCTCGTGCGCGTTGAGCGCCTGCGCGTTGTGCATGCCGCCGATGGCGCTCGCCAGCTGCTCCATCAGCTCGCCGATCTCGGTGTCCTTGCCCGCGCGGGGGAACGCGCGGAGCACCGTCCGCGCCTCGTCCATCAGCACGAGTGCGTGCCCGAAGTCGGCGTCGGCGGGATCGGCCGGGATGCTCTGCGTCGCCGCGTTCTGCAGCAGGACGACCAGATTGCGGCACGCGTACCAGGACAACGGGTTCAGCTCGGCCGCCCGGCGCAGGTCCGCGAGCGCGGACAGGGCGTCCGGGTCGGCGCGCTGGACACCGCGCTGCGCCAGCAGCTCGCTCAGCATGCGCGTCACCTCACCGAAATCAGCGCCGAACACCGCCTCGGCCGTACCGACCGGTACCGCGGTGAGCACGTCGATCGCGTCGTCGTAACGCCGCTTCTGCAGGAAGAACCGCGCCCGCGGGAGCACGATGTCCGTGACGTGGCAGCGGAACTGCTCGTCCGCGCCCTGCCGGATGGCCGCCGTCCAGTGCTGACCGGCGGTGCGCAGATCCGGTTCCGGCGCGGTGACCGCGGTCTCCGCGACGCTCAGGTGCGCCTCGACCGTCATCGCGACGGCCTCGGCGCGCAGCTTCTTGCGGCCACCGACCGCGTGCGCGTACGCCGGGTTCTGCCGCGCGAACGCCGGGCAACCGGTGCGGCACAGCCGGGGCGGCTCACCGGACGCGGGGCAGTCCGCGCACCGCAGGTCCTCCAGGCTGGTCAGCGCGGCCAGCGGCGCACCCTGGTCGAGCAGCATCCGCGCCGGACCGAGCTGCGAGAAGTACTTGGCGGTGCGCCGGTTCCGCTCGTCACGTGAGGCGTTCAGCCGGGCGACGAGCTCGCGGCACTCGTCGTGCAGCTCGAGGTGGTCGATGAGCAACGGTCCACAAGGGATCTTCTTCTTCGTCGCCCCAGCGGGGATTCCGCCGCGCACGGCGACCAGCCGGGCCGCGCGCACCTCCAGTGCGAGCAGCGCGGCCGTGCCGCTGTTCGCGCCGCGCGTCACGGTGTCGTGCAGCCAGTGCTCCAGCCGGTCGCGCACGGCATCGACCTCCGCCGACGGCACCTCCGTGCGGTAGCGGCGGGCGGCGTCCGTCGTGAACCACGCCCAGAAACCGGAGTCCGCCAGCAGGTTCGCCCACAGCCCGATGCACAGCCGCCAGTCGTCCTCGCCGCCGTTCACCAGCTGCCACAACGTCATCAGTGCCAGCGCGTGGGTGACCCGGAAGTCGGCTGGGTCGGTGCGGTGCGCGTCGACGAGCAGCTCGACCGCGTGCTCGCGGTCGTCGCGTTCGAGCAGGCGGAGTGCTTCCGCGTGCGGCTCGCTCACCAGTCCCCCCGCGGCGCCGTGCGGATGGCCGTGGTGATGCGCGGGTGCAGTCCGGGTTCCGCGGCCAGCGCCGTCCACACCGCCGCGGTGTCGGGGTCGGCGCGCGGGACCGACGCGGTGACGTTGTCGGCCAGCTCGGGTTCGAGGTCGCCTGGTCCCCAGACCTCCAGGCAGCAGTCACCGACGACGACGTCGCTGTCGAGCAGCCGCAGCCGCGCCTCGCAGCGGTCGGTCCGGTGGTTCCAGCGCAACGGAGCCAGCAGCAGGTGGTGTGCGGCGGTCCGGATCGGCAGCCTGGCCACCATCCTGCGGTCGGTGATGCCCAGCCCGTCGACCTCGGCGACGACCACGTCCCCACCGGTGCGCCGGATCGTGACGGTGCGACCGTCCTGATCGGACACCACGAGCAGCGTGGCCGGTTCCGCGTCACCCGCGGCGTTGCGCACCGTCACGGGCGCGGAGCTAGCGACGAGATCGTGGACGCTCCTGGTGCTGCGCTCCCCCATGATCCGCAGGTCGTACCCCATCGTCGCGGCGACACCGGGCAGCCGGAGCTGGGCGAGCTCGTCGAAGCGCCCCGAGTGCACGTGCGCGTCGGGCCCGAGCGACCACAGCGAGCCGATCAGCCCGGCCACCTCGTCACCCGGCCGCACCGCGACCACGACCGTGCCGCGATCGGACGGGTGCGGGTTCACCAGCAGCGCGACGCCGTCCTGTTCGACGACGACACCGGCCGGCAGGTCGATCCGGTGCAGCAACCGCGCCGCGGCCGCCGCCGTCCGCGCGGGGTGCACCGGCGCGGGCGGGTCGGCGAACACCGGGTCCGCGGACGGCCGGTGCACCTCCCACCCGCTGTGCACGACCTGGCCGAGGCGGGCCAGCACCTCCTCGGCCGCCTCGCGCACCGCCGGGTCGCGACCCGCGTCACCGCGAACGTCCTGCAGCGTCGAGGAGATCTCCGCCGCGCCGACCAGTCCGAGGCTCACGACGGCCGCGTGCTGCACGAACCACACCGGGTCGTCGACGGCCGCCAGCAACGGTGGCGCCGCGGACGGCCCGCCGACCTCGCCCAACAGCTCGGCAGCCGCTTTGCGCACGATCGCCTCGCCGTTGGCACTGAGCTGCGCCACGACCGGCTCGATGTCGATCGCCGACCACGTCTCACCGCGCGCCGCGTCCCGCAGCGCGTCGAGTGCTTCGCAGCAGGCGATCGGGTCCTCGTCGGAGATCGCGTCGAGCAGCGTGCCGAACTCAGGAGCCGGAGCGGTCGTCGCGACCTGCGGCTCGTGTTCGGCTTCCAGCAGCCCGACGTCCCAGCTGCCGGGACGCAGGCCGCGCACGACGCACTGGCCGTTGCGGTCGAGACGTTCGTAGTGGCAACGGCCACCCGGTTGCGCGGCCACCACCCACAGGCCGTCGAAGTCCTGGCCGTCGTCGAGGGGGAAGACCGTCACCATCAGCGAGTCGGCGCGGCCGAGCAGGTCGATCCACGCGGTGTCGGACGTGCGGAGCTCACGACCGGGCAGCCGCACCGGGGCGGTGGACAGCAGACCGCGGCTCTCCGCGACGAACGGACGCGTCATCGCACCCACACCTCCTGGGTCCGGCACAACCGCAACCGGCGTTCGTCGATGGCGTCCCCCAACCCGTGCCCGCAGTCCTCCCCTGCAACGCGGCTCGCGTCGCATTCGTGGCATCGCACGGAGAACAGCTCATCGCACCCGGCACAAGGGACGGTCAGCTCGTCGACCGCACGCCACCGCCCGCACCCGCGCGTCCCGCACCGCATCTGCAGCTTGGAGCCGCAGGCCTCCAGCGGACATCCCTCACCGGCGTCGACCCGCGCGGTGTCGAAGTACCCGCCGCACGAGTGGCACAGCACCCGCCGCACCTTCCGGTACCCGCCGGCGCGCGGGTAGAGCAGCACGTGCCGCGCGACCTCGCGCCGGTTGACCGCCGGGTCGTCGGGCGTCCCGCACTCGCCGCAGGTGTCAGCTCCTTCGAACCGCCGCCCGCACGCCGCGCACCGGCGCACCTCGGCGTCCGCGATGACCAGCGGCTCCAGGCCTGCCCGGTCGAGCACGGGCCGGAGCATGCTGCGGCCGAACACGTCCCCCCACACCGCACCGCGCAGCTCGGGGCTGCCGTGCACGGCGATCGAGACGAACTCGCCGAGCGACATCTCGCCGGGCACCCACGACCTGAGCGCGTGCCCGCGAACGCAGCACGCGCACCGCGTCTGCCGCGGCCGGCAGATCCGGGCGTGGTGACCGCACCCGCACCGTCCGCTGACCAGGCCGAGCACCAGCAGGACAGCCGTGCGCTCGACCCACTCCTCGCGGTTCGCGCGGTTGAGCCGCCATTCAGGGAAATTCGCGGTGAACGCGCGAATCTGCGCGCGCAATATCCGCACAGCGGCACCGACGCGACTCCCGGTCACGTGATTCAGCACCTCGACGGATCGTGACCAGGGCGCAGCGGGTTCCTCGGCGGCGGCGTCGCTCATCCTCACGCACCCAGTGCGCCGACCGAGATCGCGGCTGCCCAGGGTTCTTCCTGTTCAGCGGCGCGGGCGAAGGAATAGCGGAGTGCTTCGGAAGGTGCCCCCACATCTCGCGGTGCCAACACCTTCAGCATCACCAATCCCCGCTCCTCGAGCGTCAGCGGGCGGTCCAACGCCCGTTCGACAACCGACACCGGATCGTCCAACTCGTTGTCCTGCTTCGGGTTCTCCACCAGTCGCACCAGGTCGGCGACCGGCAACGAGCCGAGCTCCGGCTCGACGTCGTCCAGGAGATCCCAGAAGTCACCCACCCTCGTCAATTCGCTCCAAGCGACCATTCGAGTGAATTCACTGCATGTTCGTCGGCACCTACTTCGAGTACATCACATCACATCTGCGGATGAAGTCGTATCGGCAGGATTAGGCCAGTTAATGGCCAGTTCAGGATTCGGCGTGCTGCCACGCCTTGCGCAACGCGACCTTGCCGCCGGTCTGCAACAACGACCCCGAGTAGAGCCGGCTGGCGAGCAGCACGATCACGACGACGGAGCCGGCGAGCAGCCCGAGCGACAACAGCCCTTCCCACACCTGCGCCTCCCCGGCGAAGATCCGCACGGGCATCGCGACGGCCGCGGAGAACGGCACGTACGACAACACGGTCATGACAACGGGCTGGTCGAAGAAGAACATGACGCCGAAGTACGGGCCCATCACCAGCATCATGACCAGGGTCATGCTGGACCCGAGGTCCTCCTGCCTGCTCACGAGCGACCCCGCGACCGCCCACACCGCGGCGAGCAGCACGAAGCCGAGCACCAGGAACGGCACGAACCAGCCGAGCGCGGGCAGCACCACGCCGAGCAGGTCGGCGTGACCGCCGATGCGCAGCGCGATCGGTGCGGCCAGTGCGAGCACCAGCACCTGGCCGATGGTCAGCACCGCGTGCCCGGCGATCTTGCCCGCGAGCAGCGCGCGCACGGGGATCGTGGACACCAGGATCTCCACGATCCGGGTCTGCTTCTCGGTGACGGTGCTCTGCGCGATCGCCGCGCCGCCCATGCCGAACATGAGGAACACGAACGCGAACACGGTGATCACGAGCTGGCGCACGCCCGGACTCACGTCGGCGGGCTCCAGCAGGGACACCGGTGGCTCGGTCGCCAGCGCGGACATCACGTCGGACGGCGGGTTGGTCAGCCCGATCACGCGCACACCGGTGCCCTCGGCCACGATGGCCGCCTCGACCTCGTCCGAGCGCACCAGCTGCTCGGCGGCCGCGAGGTCGTTGACCTGCCGCACGTCGAGGTCCGCGCCGGACAGCGACACGGAGCCGACGACGGCGACCTTCGGCGGTCCGCCCGCGAGCAGCGACGGCAGCACGGCGATCGCGAACAGCGCCAGCACGGTGACCCCGAAGCCGACCCAGAAACCCTTGCTGCGCAGGAAAGTGCTCATCTCGCGCTCGGCGACCAGCCTGGTCGCCGCTGCGAACGACGCGTTGCTGCTCGACTCGGACATCAGGCAGCCTCCTTGAAGATCTCGCCGAGGGTCGGGACGACCGGGGTGAAGCTGCGGACCGCGCCGCGGTCGAGTGCGGCGCGCAGCACCTGCTGGTCGGACGCGGAGGTCAGGTCGAACACGACGCGCGGGCCGTCCAGCTCGACGACCTCGATGCCGGGCACGTCGCGCACCCAGCCCGCGTCGGACTCGACGACCAGCTCGAAGCGCGGTGTGGCGTACTGGGCGCGCAGCTCGTCACGCGTGCCGCTGGCCGTGATCGCGCCGCCGGAGATGATCACCACGTCGTCGCACAGCTGCTCGACCACCGCGAGCTGGTGGCTGGAGAACAGCACCGGCACGCCGTTCGCGGCGCGCTTGCGCAGCACGTCCAGCACCGTGTCGACGGCGATCGGGTCGAGCCCGGAGAACGGCTCGTCGAGTACCAGCACCTCCGGTTCGTGCACGAGCGCGGCGGCTATCTGCACGCGCTGCTGGTTGCCGAGCGACAACGCCTCCAGCTTGTCGCCCGCGCGCTCGGTCAGGTCCAGTTCGGACAGCAGCAGGTCCGTGTTGCGCTGCGCGGTGGCGCGGTCCATCCCGTGCAGGCGCCCGAGCCAGGTGATCTGCTCGGCCACCTTCATCTTCGGGTAGAGCCCGCGTTCCTCCGGCATGTAGCCGAAGCTCGGCCGCGTGGACGCGGTGACCGGCACGCCCTGCCACGTCACGGTGCCGCGGTGCGCGGCGAGCACCCCCAGGATGATCCGCATCATGGTCGTCTTCCCGGCGCCGTTCGCGCCGAGGAACCCGGTCATCCGCCCCGGCCGGACGTCGAACGAGACGTCGTCCAGAACCCACTTCTCGCCGAAGGTCCGGCTGATCGATGTCACCGTCAACATGCGCAGAACGCTATGCCGGAACCCCTTCGAGCGCGTCCTGCGCGAGACCCACCCCGGAGGTCATCCGCGCGGCCGAACGATGCCCCGTTCGTAGGCGAACACGACGGCGTGCGTGCGGTCGCGCAGGCCGAGCTTGTTGAGCACGCGCGACACGTGCGTCTTGACCGTCGTCTCCCCCAGGTGCAGCGCCTTCGCGATCTCCGCGTTGCTCGACCCGCGCGCGAGCTCGACCAGCACCTCGAACTCGCGGTCGGTCAGCTCCGACGGCCGCAGCGGCACGACCTCGGCGGGCTGGTTGAAGCGCGCGATCACCCGGCGGGTGACCTCCGGCGACAGCAGCGCGTCGCCGCGCGCGACGATCCGGACGGACTCGATCAGGTCCTCCGGCGAGGCGTTCTTCAGCAGGAAGCCGCTCGCACCGGCCCGCAGCGCCTCGAAGAGGTAGTCCTCGCGGTCGAACGTCGTGAGGATGACGACCTTGACGTCGTCGTGCGCGCGGAGGATGCGCCTGGTCGCCTCCAGCCCGTCGACCCTCGGCATTTGCACGTCCATCAGCACGACGTCCGGCCGCAGCCGTTCGACGAGCTCGACGGCCTGCTCGCCGTCACCGGCCTCGCCGACGACCTCGATGCCGTCCTCCGTCCCGAGTATCACCCGGAAGCCCGCCCGCACCAGGTCCTGGTCGTCGGCGAGCACCACCCGCAGCGTCACCGCGTCTCCTTCTGGACCGTCGTCGGCAGCGTCGCGCGCACCAGATAACCGGTGCCACGCCTCGGACCCGCCTCGAACTCACCGCCGTGCACCGCTACTCGCTCACGCATGCCCACCAGCCCGAACCCTCCCCCGTTGTCGGTCGCCCTGCCCCTGCCGTCGTCGCTGACCTCGACCTCCAGCGCGGTGTCGAGGAACCGCACGCGCACGTCGACCGTGCGCGCCTCGGCGTGCTTCACGACGTTCGTCAGCGCCTCCTGCACCACCCGGTAGGCGGACAGAGCGACGCCGGCGGGCACGGGCCGCGGCTCGCCGTACGTCCCGTGCTCCACTACAAGTCCCGCCGACCGCGCGTTGTCCACCAGCTCGGGCAACTCGTCGAGACCGGGCGCCGGGCGGTCCGCGCCCTCGCCCTCGTCGGACGTCCGCAGCACGCCGAGCAGCCCGCGCAGCTCGCCGACGGAGCTGCGCGCGGTCTGCTCGACCAGCTGCAGCGCCGAGCGGGCCAGGTCGGGGTCGGTCTCGAGCACCCGGCGTGCCGCGGCGGCCTGGATGCCCATGACGGACACGTGGTGCGCGACGACGTCGTGCAGGTCGCGCGCGATGCGCATGCGTTCGGCGACGATCGCGCCGCGGGTGTTCTGCTCCTGCGACTGCCGCAGCTGCTCGGCGCGGTCCTCCAGCTCGGCCTGCCTGCGCGCGGACAGCCACGCCAGGTCGCCGATGAAGTAGGCGGACAGGAAGTACAACAGGTTGAACCCGATGCCGTAGAGGACGGACGCGAGCACCGGGTCGAGCGGGCCCGCCGCGTTCTCGAACTTCTGCTCCGGCCCGATCAGGAACCGCACCAGGCCGAACCCGAGCCAGCCGAACATCACCACGACCACGCCGATGCGCGCCCAGCGCGCGACCATCCGCCGCTGCTCCCACGCGCCGACGGTGTAGATCGCGATGAAGAGCGCCATCGACGGCACGAAGTTGTCGCCGACGTGCCGCACCTGCGCCGCGATGAACAGCGCGCCGACGACGAACAGCACCACGAGCGGGTACCTGCGCCGCACCACCAACGGGGCCGTCACGCCCGCGCCCCACGCGAACTGCTCGGCGAGCGAGGGTGCGTCACCGAAGGCGAACGCGCCCACGCTGTTGACGAGCACGATCATCACCAGCGCACCGCACAGGACGGCGAGCGCGAGCCACGCGTCGTTCCGCTGCTGGGTCGGCGTGGGCGCTGGACGCCTCCAGTCGCTCCAACCCGGATCCTCACTCCCCATGGGCCGCAACGTTACTCACCGCGTTCACCCATTGCGATAGTTGGGCTATTCGAGTGACGACTTGGCATCGGAACTGGAGCGCTCCGTAACAAAGATTCATTGCCAACCGAATCCCCGTCAAAGATTGGTGGGAGGTTCCTACATGCCCAAGGTCAGCAGACGAACAGTCCTCGTAGCGGGCACCACCGCCGCGGTGACGACGGCGATCGGCGTCGGTTCCGGGACGGCGCACGCGTTGCCGAGCGGGGCGAGCTTCGTGCAGATCGTCGCGCACTCGGATGACGACCTCCTGTTCATCAACCCGGACATCCAGCCGGCGATCCTCTCGGGATGTCCGGTTCGGACGATCATCCTGACCGCGGACGAGTTCAACGGTACGGACGACATGAGCCGCGAGGAGCTGTCCGCGCAGCTGCAGTCCGGTCAGCGCGCGGCGTACGCGTCACTCGCGGGCAAGCCGAACACGTGGAGCCGCGGCACGATGACCGTGGCCGGCAAGATAGTCGGCGTCGACACCCTGAGCGGTGCGCCCCAGGTGCAGCTGATCTACCTCGGCCTGCCGGACGCGGGTGACGACCTGCACCTCGACGCGCTGACGAACCTGTGGAACAGCACGAGCTACTCGACCGACACGATCCTGCCGAAGGGCAGCCCGATCGGCCGGGTGCAGCGCTACAAGCAGGCCGATGTGGACGCCGTGCTGCTGGGGCTGCTGCGCCAGTTCCAGCCGACGACGATCCGCGCGCAGGACCCGTACCCGGACGACGCGCGCTACGGCGGTTCGCTGCCGGAGCACTGGGACCACATCGCCGCCGCGAAGTTCGCGCAGAAGGCCATGAAGGCCTACGAGGGCCCGGACGGCAGGCCGTTCGCGCTGCTCACCCGGTACCGCTGCTACAACACGCAGAAGGCGCCCGCGAACGTGCCGTCCGCGCTGCGCACGGCGAAGACCACCGCGTACAACAAGTACGCCGACCGCGACCCGCTGACCGGCGACACGTTCAACGCGAACCTGTCCCGCAACTACGAGCGCTGGCCGGTGACCCAGCCGTGGGCGATGCTCGACGCCTCCGGCACGCTGCACGCGTTCGTCGTGGCCGGTGACGCGCTGATGTGGTGGCGCCAGCCCAACGGCGGCGCGTGGGTCGGCCCGACGAACCTCCTCGCCGGCACGTTCGCACCCGGTGTCGCGCTGGCGATGCGCGGCGACAACAAGATCCAGATCGCGGTGCTCGACCTCGACACCGCGGCGATCCGCACGGCGACGCAGACGGCACCCGGCGGCGGCTTCGGTGCGTGGACGTCACTCGGCAACCCCAACAACAACACCGCCGCGTACGGCACGCCGTGCTTCGGCGTGAGCTCGGGTCTGCTGGAGCTGTTCGTCGTGAACCGCGCCGGGACGCTGGGCAACAAGTTCCAGCAGGGCACGGGTTTCAGCGGGTGGTACACGGTCTCCGGCGGCAACGGCAAGGCCATGTCACCGCCGGTCGCGTTCACCGCGCCGGGCGGCCGCATGCACGTCTTCGCCGACGGCAACGGCAAGGCGTTCCACTGGTACCAGAACCCCGGCGGCGCCACGCTGTACCAGGCGCTGACCACCAGCGCCGACTGCACGTACACGCCGGGTGTGGCGCTGGACGCGGGCAAGGTGCGCGTCTTCACCCGCAAGCCGAACGACGGCTCCGTCGGCACGCTGGCCGAGTCGTCGCCGAACGGCTCGTGGCAGACGACCGTCACGAACCTCGGCGGCGTGGGCGGCACCGGCCCGGTCACCGCCGTCACGTCCGGCGGCGCCACTCCGCGTGTGCTCGCGTTCGCGCGCAACAACGACTACGGACTCAGTGTCGTGCGGCAGGGGCCCACCGGCGCGTTCGGTCCGTGGGAGGACCTGGGCGGCTACTTCGAGGTCGGTCCCGCACCGGTGCTGGACGCCATGGGCCTGGTGCGCGTGTTCGTCGTCGGCGCCGACTGCCGCCTGCACGAGCGCAGGCAGACGGCCGTCGGCCCGGACGCCCCGTTCGGCGGCTGGCAGCTCGCCGGCAACTAGACCAGGTGAGGGGAGCTTCAACCCCCAAAGCTCCCCTCACCATCCCGCGTTCCGGTGGTGTGCACCGAAACCGCGTACTGGTCGTCACCGAAAGGCGCGCGGTCCCAGGTCGAGAAGCGCTCGACGAGGGTGAGTCCGGCGGCGGCCGCGTGCTCGTCGTACTCGGCGATCCCGTAGCCGCGGCCGAGGCTGAACCCGGCGACCAGCAACCGCCCGACGTGCCTCGCAACGCCCTTCACCAGCGCCGCCTGCGTGCCGGGCGGCGTGAACAGCGGGACGTTGCCCGCCATGACCACCACGTCGAAGGTGCGCTTCAGGTCGAGGCAGGCGAGGTCTGACTCGATCCACTCGACACCGGGTTCTCGCTTGCGCGCGGTGGCCAGCATCGACGCGTCCACGTCGACGCCCACGACCTCGATCCCGTGCCGCTTCAGCTCGATGGCGACCCGCCCGGTGCCGCACCCGGCGTCGAGGACGCTCTCGGGCTGGTGGGCCCGCACGAACGCCGCCTCGCCGTGCACGTCCTTCGTCCTGGCGAGCTCGTCGAACCTGCGCTGGTACGCGTCGCCGTCCCATGTCTGCACGGGTCCACTGTCGCACTGTTACGGTGCGGCCATGCGGTTGGTGCTCGCGGTCGCGTTGACTCTCTCGACGCTGACCAGCCCTTCTCCCGTCGTCGTCTACATCGGCGACTCCGTCGGCGCCCAGAACGCTCCCGCGCTGGCCGCCGCGCTGACGCCCGCGACGTTCCACGACCTGACGCTGGGCGGCACCGCGATCTGCGACTACCTGGCCGACAGCCCGACGTGGCTGCCACCGTCGGCCAAACTGGACACCGCGATCCGCACCCTGCGACCCGACCTCGTCGTGCTCCAGTTCTGGGGCAACGACTTCTGGTCGCCGTGCGCGAACGACACCCGGCGCGGCACAGATGCCTTCTACGACCGCTACTTCTGGAACGCGCTGTCCGCCCGTCGCGAGATCTCCGCGGCCGCCGACGCCGCGGGCATCCCCCGCCCCGCGATGCTGTGGGTGTTGCAGGCACCGTCACCGGACCGCGAGATTCCCCGCAGGCTCAACGAGATCTACTCCTACGTCGCCGAGCTGTCGGGCGATCGTGTCTCCGACGCCGGCGCGACTGTCGTTTCGGGTGACCGATACGCGTTCACCCGTTTCGTGCCCTGCACTCCCGCGGAACTGGGGACGCCCTCGTGCACCGAACCGTCCGGCACGACGCGCGTGCACGCCGACTCGGACGACATCCACTTCTGCCCCTCCGGCACCGTTTCACGCGGGTGCGACGGCCCGGCGCCGGGCATCGACCGTTACGTCGCACGGATTTCCCTGGACGCCAAGTCGTGGTTGGGCGGTAACTGACATGCCGTTGCTGGTCTCTCCCGCCATTGCCTCCGGTGCACTGCGGTCGCTGCCGCAGCCCGTTCTCGGTACGTCTCTGGTGTTGCGCCCGTGGACGACCGCGGACGCCCCGGTCGTGCTCTCGGCGTTCTCGTGCCCGGACATCCAGCGGTGGCACGTGCGCACCATGGCCGACACCGACGAGTCGCTCGCGTGGATACTCGGGTGGCCGGTGCGCTGGGACGCGGAGACCGACGCCAGCTGGGCGATCACGTCCGGTGGTGCCGTCGTCGGCCAGGTCGGGCTGCGCACCATCTCCCTGTTCGAGGCGTCCGCGCAGGTGTCCTACTGGGTGCTGCCCTCGGCTCGTGGGGCCGGGATCGCCTGGCGGGCCGCCCGGTTGCTGAGCCGGTGGTGCTTCGACACCTTGCAGTTGAACCGGTTGTCCCTCCTGCACTCGACCGCGAACCTCGCTTCGTGCCGGGTGGCTGAGCGGGCTTCGTTCCTTCTCGAGGGGACGCAGCGCAAGTCGTTGCAGCACGCCGACGGGTGGCATGACGTGCACGTCCACGCCCGCCTGCGGTGCGACGGATGAGCCTTCAGACGAGCCGGTAGCGCCCCGCCCCCACCCGCTCCAGGTCGGCGAAGACCGTCGCGTGGTGGTCCGGCGCGTTGACGCACATGCGTGAAACGACGTGCGTGCGCACGGTGTTCTCGGCGTAGCGGCTGCCCTGCCGCCTGAGCTGATCGACGATCTCGTGGACGCTGAACGTCTTGTCCGCACTGCGATTCGCCAGCGTCCGCGCCGCCTCGAGGATCTCGTCCCGTGCGGTGACAGCGGTGAGCCGCGGAGCTGGGGCGACGACCGGTGTCTCGGCCAGGCGACTGCCCGGAACCCGCGGCACGCCTGCCACCGCGAAGCAGAGGTAACGGAAGTCGCGCGGGCGCCCACTCGAGTCGATGACCGTCGAGTAGTCGCGCCAGTTGCACTGGTAGTGCCCGGCGAGCACGTGCGGCACGTCGCGCTTGACCGTGGTGCCCTTGCCCGCGTTGGCCGCCCACCCGAGCGTGCCCGACAGCTGCCGCCCTTCGTGCAGCCGGAAGGCGGCGTCGATCGGGTCGACCTTGCGCGCGGGGCGCCAGAAGGTGTGGTCGTTGGACAACGTCACCGACCAGCCCACGTCCGCCAGGCCGTCGGCGACCAGACGTTCCAGCCGCACGACGTCCTTGATCACGTCGTGCCGGGCGATGTCCTGCGCCGCCTGGTTCAGCAGTTCGAAGTTCTCGCCAGCGACCACGCCGCTGAACGCCGCGGCGAGGTGCTTGAGCTCGATGGCGATGCGCACGCCGTCGAGGTGCACCAGCAGATCCAGGCGAATCTCGCGCGTTGGCCGCGTGTGCAACCTGACCCGAGCGTCCGGATGTTCACACTGGATCTGCCAGGCGAGCGCGTGCTGGAAGTCGGCCTCCGAGTGGAAGATCGTTCTCTGCACGGCCAGGCGTGCCATCACGTGGTGCGGGTCGAAGGTCATGATCGCCCCGATCGTCGGCGTCGTGCACGGCACCGGGTCCATCGCGACGGGTCCCGCCGGCGTTATCCGCGAACTAGGGTGCTGTCGCATGACGATCAGGATGCGGTCGTGGTGGGGCTGGGGCTACGTCGAGGACGCGGTCACGCAGGAGGAACGCGACAACCTCGTCAAGCGCGTCCGAGGACTGCTCCCCACCGCGGACCTGACCTTCCGCGCACCGCCGGACCCGCGCGAGCTCGAAGTCCCGGCGAGCCGAATCCAGCCACCACCCGCACTGGCGGCGCTCTGCGCGGACGACCAGGTGGACCGGCTGGCCCACGCCAGGGGCAAGGCGTTCCGCGACGTGGCCAGGAACCTGGCCGGAGAGGTGGGCCCGGTACCGGACCAGATCGCGCGCCCGCGCACCGAGCAGGACGTGGTGGACGTCCTCGACTGGTGCACCACCAACGGCTACGCGGTCATCCCGTACGGCGGCGGCTCGAGCGTGGTGGCGGGCGTGGAACCTCGCTGCGCCAACGACTACGACGGCGTCGTCACCCTGGACACCATGGCGCTCGACCAGGTGGTCGAGGTCGACCCGGTCAGCAGGGCGGCCCGGATCCAGGGCGGTGTGCTGGGGCCGCACCTCGAACAACAGCTGAAGCCGCACGGACTGACGCTGCGCCACTTCCCGCAGTCGTTCGAGTTCTCCACGCTCGGCGGCTGGCTGGCGACTCGCGCGGGCGGGCACTTCGCGACCCTCTACACGCACATCGACGACCTGACCGAGTCGATGAGAGTGGTGACACCGAAGGGAATCAGCGAGTCGCGGCGGCTCCCGGGCTCCGGTGCGGGGCCGTCGCCCGACCGGATGTTCCTCGGCTCGGAGGGCGCGCTCGGGGTCATCACCGAGGCGTGGATGCGGCTGCAGGCGCCGCCGCGCTGGCGGGCGGGCACGTCCGTGCGGTTCGACGACTGGGGGCGGGCCGTCGCGGCCACGCGGGCGGTCGCGCAGTCCGGGTTGTTCCCGGCCAACTGCCGGCTGCTCGATCCCGCCGAGGCGTTCCTCAACGCGGGCAGCACGCAGTCGGTGCTGGTGCTCGCCTTCGAATCGGCTGATCATCCCGTTGACGTGTGGCTGGAGCGGGCCGTCGAGCTGTGCCGGGACCACGGCGGCGTGCCGGACGAGGAGACGGCCGGGACGTGGCGGCGGTCGTTCCTGCGGATGCCGTACCTGCGCGACGCGATGGTGCAGCACGGGATGATCGCGGAGACGTTCGAGACGGCGTGCACGTGGGACCGGTTCGAGCAACTGCACGCGGCCATCACGCAAGCAGCGAAGAGCCTGGTCACGTGCCGCTTCACGCACGTCTACCCGGACGGGCCCGCGCCCTACTACGGCGTCTACGCGCCGGGTGGGACGCGGGAGTGGGACGAGATCAAGGCCCGCGTGTCGGAGGCGATCGCCGGCAACGGCGGCACGATCACGCACCACCACGCCGTCGGGCGCGACCATCGGCCCTGGTACGACCGGCAGCGGCCGGACGTGTTCGCGGAGGCGTTCAAGGCGGCCAAGAAGGCGCTGGACCCGGCGCACGTGCTGAACCCCGGCGTGCTCGTCAGCTGATGCCGACCTCGGCGTGCGCGGTGCCGTCCAGCTGCCAGCGGCGGTCGCCGACGGTGAGCACGCAGCTCGCGCGCTCCGAGTTGCGGCAGACGGCCGTCGTGCCGTCGGGGTTGGTGTAGTTCAGCGCGAGCGTCTGGTGCTCGGGCAGGGTCACGTCGACGCGCAGGCCGCGGCCGGCCACGGACCACGTCGGGAACGTGAGATCGGCTTTGTAGCCGAACGACGCCAGCAGCGGGTCGCGGCGGGGGTATTCACGGCCGCCGACGCGCAGCCGCAGGAACGTCAGCGGTGGCAGCAGGCGGAACAGCGGGCGTTGCGACACCGCGGCCACCACCTCCAGCACGTCGCCGCCGCCCAGGTCGGCGTGCAGCCACGCCCAGCGGCGCGCGTTGCCGTGGCCGTAGATCCGGGCGGACGCGCCCGGTGCCGCCGCGAGGTCCAGGACCGACGAACCCCAGGTCAGCGTGCCGGAGAACGTCGAGGTCGGCGCGGGCACCATGTGCGCGGCGGGCAGCAGGTGGTGGCGCCAGGCCCACTTCGGGAACGTGTACAGCGGCTCGCCACCGGGTGAGCAGCGCAGGTTCCAGGTCACGTCGCCCGCGCGGCCGGTCAGGCGGTGCGGGGCCATCAGCACGTCGCCCGCCGTGAACAGGCCGTCGGTGTAGGGGTGCGGGCCGAACCTGCTGTGCACGGGCGGGCCGTCCGGCGGGAACACCGCCGCCCAGCCGTGCGTGTACGGGTCGCCGGACACCGGCGCCACCAGTTCGTGGTGCAGCCACACGCCGGTGCCGGACGCCGGGTCGGTCAGCGTCGTGTACCAGACCTCGAGCCTGCCGGGGCGTCCGCGCCACTGGGTCGGTTCCACCCGCAAGACGATATCCGCTGATCGGTACGATTCGCGGCTGCGAGGAGTAGGCAGAGAGGGATGCACGTGGAGACGCTCGAGTTCCAGTCCGAGGCCCGTCAGCTGTTGCAGCTGATGATCCATTCGATCTACTCGAACAAGGACACGTTCCTGCGCGAGCTGGTGTCGAACGCCTCCGACGCGTTGGACAAGCTGCGCCTGGAGACGTTCCGCGACAAGGACCTGACCGCGGATATCTCCGACCTGCACATCGCGATCGAGGCCGACGAGGAGCAGCACACGCTCACCGTGCGCGACAACGGCATCGGCATGACGCGCGACGAGGTCGTCGAGCTGATCGGCACGATCGCGAAGTCGGGGACGGCCGAGTTCCTGCGCAAGCTGAAGGAGTCCGACCAGCAGCAGGACCTGATCGGCCAGTTCGGCATCGGCTTCTACTCGACCTTCATGGTCGCCGACAAGGTCACCCTCGTGACGCGGCACCCGCACGCGGCGGAAGGCGTGCGCTGGGAGTCGAGCGGCGAGAGCACGTACACGATCGACGCGGTCGCGGACGCGCCGCAGGGCACCTCGGTCACCCTGCACCTGAAGCCCGTCGACGCCGATGACCAGCTCCCCGACTACACGGCCAAGGGCAAGATCACCGAGATCGTCAAGCGGTACTCGGACTTCATCACCTGGCCGGTGCGGCTCGGTGAGGAGACGATCAACTCGCGCAAGGCGTTGTGGGCGCGGTCGTCGAGCGACGTGACCGACGAGGAGTACGCCGAGTTCTACCGGCACATCAGCCACGACTGGAACAGCCCGCTCGAGACGTTCCGCATGCAGGCGGAGGGCACGTTCGAGTACCAGGCGCTGCTGTTCATCCCGTCACAGGCGCCGATGGACCTGTTCATGCGCGAGCGCAAGCGCGGCGTGCAGCTGTACGTGAAGCGCGTCTTCATCATGGACGACTGCGAAGCGCTGATGCCGGAGTACCTGCGCTTCGTGAAGGGCGTCGTCGACGCGCAGGACCTGTCGCTGAACGTGTCGCGCGAGATCCTCCAGCAGGACCGGCAGATCCAGCTGATGCGCCGCCGCCTGGTCAAGAAGGTCCTGTCGACGGTCAAGACGATGATGACCGAGAAGCCCGACAACTACGCGACGTTCTGGCGCGAGCTCGGCGGTGCGGTCAAGGAGGGCCTGCTCAGCGACGTCGAGAACCGCGAGTCGATCCTCGCCATCTCGTCGTTCGCGTCGACGAACTCGCCGGACGACCTGACGACGCTCAAGCAGTACGTCGAGCGCATGAAGGACGACCAGCAGCACATCTACTTCATGACCGGCGACTCACGCGCCACGATCGAGAACTCGCCGCACCTGGAGGCGTTGCGCGCCAAGGGTTTCGAGGTCCTGATCCTGACCGACGCGATCGACGAGATGTGGGTCGAGGCGGTCCCGCAGTTCGAGGGCAGGCAGTTCCAGTCGATCGCCAAGGGCCAGGTGGACCTGGAGACCGAGGAGGAGAAGTCCGCGACGTCCGAGCGCGAGAAGGACTTCGCCGACCTGCTGGCGTGGATGACGACGTCGCTGAGCGAGCACGTCAAGCAGGTGCGGCTGTCCTCGCGGCTCACCACGTCCGCGGCGTGCATCGTCGGCGACCAGCACGACCTGACGCCGACGCTCGAGAAGATGTACCGCGCGATGGGCCAGGAGCTGCCGCAGATCAAGCGCATCCTCGAGCTGAACCCCACGCACCCGCTCGTCACGAGCCTGCACGAGGCGTTCGGCTCGCGCTCGGACCACACCGAGCTGTCCGACACCGTGGAACTGTTGTACGGCATGGCTTTGCTGGCCGAAGGCGGCGAGCTGACCGACCCGTCGCGGTTCGTGCGGCTGCTGTCGGACCGGCTGCAGCGCACGCTCTGACGGCGTTGTCGTCGCGGCGAGCGGGACCGGTCCCGCTCGCCGCTCGGTAGAACTGGTGGGGTGACCGCCGGACGGCCGCCGCCGGTCCGGCGGTCATCGCGCACCGGGGTGTCGTGAGCCTTTGACGTCGCGCGCGGATGTTCGGTGACTTGTGGACAAGTGCGCCTTCGGGCCCGAAATTGTCAGTGCTCGCTGGGAGAATGAAAGCAGGGGACCCCCTGGCGGGGACCTCTGCGTGAGCACGACCGTGCACGGCCGCGCCGGCACCGGCCGAGCCGCGGGTGCGGCTGTCGACCAGCCCGTCCCTGCGGCGAGGCGCGATGAGCGCTGTGACCAGCCGAGACCGTTCGCCGCGGGTTGTGTGCTGCTCGCGCAACCCCCTCGCGCACCAACCGCAGCGCTACGCCGCGATCCGGACCATGGCGCCGAGTACCTCGCGCACGGACGCGGTCGCCAGCGCGATGGTCGAGTCGCTCGCGCCGTAGGGGATCACCAGGGTGTCGTCGTGCAGCAGGCTGCCGCAGGAGTACACGACGTTGGGCACGTACCCGTCGCGTTCGGTGGCGGCGGGCAGCAGCAGCGGTTCGGACAGGGTGGCCAGCACCCGCTCGGGGTGTTCGAGGTCGAGCAGGATCGCGCCCATCGAGTAGACCCGCATCGGGCCGACGCCGTGGGTCAGCACGAGCCAGCCTTCGGGGGTTTCGATCGGTGAGCCGCAGTTGCCGACCTGGACGAGGTCCCAGTCCCTCGCGGGTACCTCCACGGGACGCGCCCCGTTCCAGGTCCTGATGTCGTCGGAGGTCACCACGGCCGTGCTCTCCCCGTCACCGCGCGACAGCGCCGCGAACCGGCCACCGATCCGCCTGGGGAACAGGGCCATTCCCTTGTTGCGCGCGGCCGAACCGGTCGTCTGCGAGACCTGGAACGTGCGGAAGTCGTTGGTCTGCAACAGCTGTGGCGCGACGTCGACACCGTCGTACGCGGTGTAGGTGGCGTAGTAGGTCTGATCGCCGTCGTCGTCGGTGAAGCGCACGAACCTGGCGTCCTCCATGCCCTGCCGCTCGGACGGGCCGGTCGGCCAGAGCACCCGCCCGCTGACGACGGTGTCCTCGGGGAACTCCGACGCGTAGTTGCACGCCGCGATCCACCGGATCAGCTCGATGGTCCGGTGGGCCTCCTGGCGGGCGACCAGCTGCGGATGCAGGTCGGCCAGCAGCCGGTCCAGCTCACCGGTGGTGAACCGCTCGGGCAGCCAGCGGTTCAGCACGGCGGAGACCTCGTCGCCGTGACCGAACTCGGCGAGCTTGCCCTGGAAGAGGCTCTTCTCGTGCACCACGTCACTGCGCACCCCGGTGGTGACGACGGCCGGGGGTGGATCGACGGTGAGCACGCCGCCGGGAGCGAGCATCCCGGTGCGGAAGCCCACCGACGACAGGTGGCCCTCGCCGATGCCGCGCACGCTCAGCAGGAACCGCAGGTGCCCCGGCGGCACCCCGGTCTGGTCGGGATGCGCGACCATCGACGGGTTGCACAGCGCGGCACCCTCGATGGCGTACTCGTGCGTGAAGTACGCGCCGATGAGCAGCCTGCGCGACTCGGTCAGCTCGGCGCCGACGGCGAGGCGGTGGCTGACGCTCGCGAAGTGGTCGGCGAAGGTCGCCCGGACGTCGCGGTGCCGTCCCGCGAACAGGTGGACCGTGCGGGTCAGCGCCGCGCACACGGTCTCCTCGTCCAGTGCCATCACCCGCCGGATCACCGCCGCGGAACGCGACTCGTGCTCGGGCCGTTCCTCGCCCGGTACGAAGAGCTTCGTGACCACCCGGCGCGGGTCCGGCCGCAACCGCAGGGAGGTGCGATGAACGATGGCGTTCATCCAGCGCTGCCCAGCAGTGCGCGACCGTGCTGCAGCGTGGAGATCAGCGCCAGCGTCGACTCGGCGCCCTGGTTGCGGCTGCACCCGTCGCGCTCCAGTCCGTCGCGGCCGCCACCGGTCTCCGGGTCGTGCAGCGGCTCGCCGATGTCGTTGTCGCCGCCGAACCACGCGACCGCGCGGCGGACGCCGATGAGCCACTCCCGGTCGCCGGTCACCCGGTGGGCGCGGGCGCAGGCGTCCGCGAGCGCCGCGACCTCGATGGGTTGCTGGCCGAACGCGGGGCGGGCTTCACCCACGCGCCAGCCACCGGCCGGGGTCGGCGAGAGGTGACCGTCGCGGGACTCGACCGTCAGCAGCCAGGTCAGCAACCGCAGGCCGTCGTCGCGGACCGTGCGGTCGGCGAGGAGGTCGCCCGCGGCGATCAGCGCCTCGGGCAACGCGGCGTTGGCGTAGAAGAGCCGCCGCTCCGGCCACGGCCAGTCCGGGACCTGGCTCGGCTCGCCCACGTACGCCGCGACGTCGCCGAGCAGCTTGGCCGCGAGTGCGTGGTCGGGGGCAGCGGTCAGCACCTCGGCCGCGCCGAGCGCGGCGAACGCCATCGAGCGCACCGACGGCGGCCGGTGATGGGCGCTCGTGTCGAAACAGGCGAGCGCGGCCGTCCGGATCCACGGCGCCGGGCATCGGGCCGCGGCGGTGCCCAGGCCCCACAGCGCGCGTCCCCACCAGTCGCCGAGCCCCGGCTCGTCCTGCCATCGCCGGTCGGGACCGAGCCGGTTGTGGAATCGCCCGTCGCCCGCCTGCGCGTGGGCGGTGAACGCGAGGTAGCGCTCCACCAGCACGACCAGGTCGGCAGGCAGTTCCGGCTCTCGGCAGAGCACGACCAGACCGCGGGCGACGTCGTCCAGGCAGTAGCCGTGTTCACGGCGCGGCAACGGCCCGCGGGCGTGCTCGTGCAGACCCGTGTCATCGCTCAGGCGCGCCAGGTGGGCGAAGCTCGGGCCGGTCACGTGGAGACCGCGACGGGCGCGGCCAGCAGGCTGTCCGCCAGGTCCCGGTAGTGGTGCGCGACGGCAGACCAGCTGAGGCCGGGTGCCAGCCTGGCCGCCCGGTCCCCCATCGCGGCGGCGAGCCCCGGCTCGGTCAGCACGCGCCGCAGCGCCACGGCGATGGCAGCCGGATCGCGGTGCGGCACCAGCAGTCCCACCCCGTCCGCCAGCAGCTCTGCCGCGTGGGGGAACTCGGTCGCGACCACCGGCCGCCGAGCGGCCAGTGCCTCGATCAGCACCCCGGAGGTGACCTGTTCGGACGAGTCGTAGGGCAGCAGCACGACGTCGGCCTGGCCGACCAGCTCCGCCAGCGCACCGACTTCCCGGTAGGTCGGGTCGAACTCGACCATGTTCCCGACGCCGAACGCGGCGGCGCGGTTGCGCAGGTTCCTGCGGTAGATCTCGCCCTCGTGCGCCAGCACCTTGGGATGGGTCTGGCCGGCCACCAGGTAGCGCGGCTTCAGGTCGCGCAACGCGCCCAGCGCCGAGATGCCCCACTCGATGCCCTTACCTCGTCCCAGCAAGCCCCACGTCAGGATCACCGGCCTGCCGGTGGACGGACCGTGGGCGGGCGGCTCGACGGGAAGCGCACCGTGCGGGATCACGACGACCTCATCGGGTCGCCCGATGGTGTAACCGGCCACGAGCCGGCGCCGAGCGGCCTCGGACATGGTCACCACGGCGTCGGCGTACCCGACGACTTCCTCGAGCACCTGGCGCTGACCGGGCGTGGGCGCGGTGAGCACCGTGTGCAGGACGACGATCACCGGGACCCGGAGCCGGGCGAGCACGCCGAGCACGTCGGCGCCGTCCCGGCCGGCGTAGATGCCGTACTCGTGCTGCACGACGACCACGTCGCAGCGGTTGAGCGCCGCGGCCGCGGCCTCGACCTCGCCGGGAGCCATCTGGTGCACCACGGGCGATCCCGCGGCGACGGCCGTGTCGCGGTCCTCATCCTCGAGGACGCGGACGACACAGCCCCAGCTGCCCGGCGTGACCTCGGTGAGGTGGCGCAGGAGAGAGGCCGTGAAGGTGGCGAGCCCGCAGTGCGTGGGCGGATACGTGCTCAGAAAACCGTAAGTGCGAACCATGAAGCAGGGCCCTTTCGGGTCGACTGAAGGGCGGGCCGGCGATCGTTCGCGCGTGATCGTCAGGACACGGGCGCAGAAGATTTCCGCACAGGCCGGAGAAATCAGCTTGATCGCCCATTTGCGCAGGTGTCCTGGAGAGCTCGAACCCTACACGCATTCAGGCATGATCGACCGAAAAGGTATCAGAAAATGTCACGTGCAAATACTCACAGCCAATTCTCAGACGTCACCTGAATCAACGCAAATATTGAGTTGGCGCGTAGCCTGAACACATCAGCCTTTTCGAAACGACCTGGAGGAAACGGAGCACGATGTGAGCACGTCGCCCCCCACGGCCCGAGTGTTGACCACCGAGCGACTGACCCTGCGGCCATGGCGGATCGACGACGCACAGGCCGCGCTGGACGTCTACGGCCAAGCCGAGGTGACGCGCTGGCTCAGCCCCGACATGGACCGGGTGCCGGACCTGGCGGCCATGCGGTTGTGGCTGCAGCAGTGGATCGCGGAATGCGCCCGGCTGCGGGCACCGGCGGGCCGATGGGCGATCCAGCGGAACACCGACGACCAGGTGATCGGCGGCGCGATCCTGCTCCCGCTGCCGCCCGGCGACGAGGACCTGGAGATCGGCTGGCAGCTGCGCCCCGACGTCTGGGGCAACGGCTACGCCACCGAGACCGCCCACGCCATCGCCGGCTGGGCGTTCAGCCAGAACGTCGACGAGGTCTTCGCCGTCATCCGGCCCGGCAACGGCCGCGCCGCGGCGACCGTCCGGAACAACGGCATGCACTGGGTCGGCGAGACCACCAAGTACTACGGCATCGAACTGCAGGTGTTCCGCCTCCGGGTGGCCGACCTCGACCAGGCGGCGCCGAAGGCGCTCCAGCCGCTCAACATCAGCGGCGACTGACACCCTGTTCGCGGCACCGTCACTGGCGGGGCTCGGCTAACGTCACCAGCAGTCGAGCCAGCTCGACGTGCTCATCGGCTCGCCCCGGACCCCGGCGGCCACTTCTCCAGTCCCGCTGTCAGGAGTGCCGTCATGGCCGCCCCCGATTCCTTTTCCGCCGCTGACCGTCCACCGAGATCGATCGGCGTCTCCGACGTCGTTCGACTGGAGGCCGACACACACTCTTTGCGCGCCTTGGACTACCGGCTGGGCGGGGACGCCTGTCTCGACGCCGTTCGCACCAGGTTGCGGACCGGGCAGCTGATGCTCGAGGCGTCGGCCTCCGAATCGGTGCGGCAGCAGTTGCACGTCGCGCTGGCCGACCTGCACAACCTCGCCGGCTGGGTGTGCTTCGACGCCGGGCAGCCCGGTCCCGCCCGCGCGCACTTCACCCAGGCGCTCGAACTGGCCCGGCTCGGCCACCACGACGGGCTGGTCGCCAACATCTGCTACCGGCTCGGCCGCATGGGTCTGCACCACGAGGAACTCGGCGAAGCCGATGACCACTTCCAGCTCGGCCTGCTCGCCGCGACCCTGCCGGGCAACGAGATCGCGGCCAGCATCCTCACCGTGAACTCGGCGTGGACCCACGCCAAGCGCGGGGACGCGGCACTCGCGCACGCCGAGATCGAGCGCGGCAAAGACCTGTTCGCGGCTGCCGACCGCACCCATGTGCCCGACTGGGCGAGGTTCTTCACCGACACGGACCTGTCGGCCGCGATCGGCGCCATCCACACGGATCTGGCCCGCACCGCGGATCCGCGGCACGCCAAGACCGCGATTCCACTGCTCGTCGACGCGACCGACCACTACGACAACGACATGGCCCGCAGCCGCGCGTTCAGCCTCATCCTGCTGTCGATCGACCACCTGATCGAGCAGGACCTCGACCACGGCGTCGACGTCGGGTTCCGCGCGCTGGCATCCGCCGAGTGCCTGGCATCGGCGCGCGTCCGCGACCGCATCCGCCCGCTCGGCCGGTACGCGGAGCGACACCGTTCCCACGCGGGCGCACGGGAACTCACCGCGCGAATCGCGGCCTACGTCGCCGCGCCGGACAGCGGTGAAGCCTGGGGCTAGGGTCGGTTCACGAGAGCACAGCGGCGAGGAGTGACCGACATGGGCACGAATCGGCACTTGGACGTGGCGCAGCTGATCAACGAGACCGCCAGGGCCGACCGCGAGCCCGTCGGTGTCCGTCACGTCTGCCTCGCCTGCCGGATCGGGCTGAACGCGATCAGCGTCGGGGTGTACCTGGCCGGGACGGCCCAGCCGCTCGAGGTCGTCGGAGCAGCCGGGGACGAGTTCGCCGAGCTCCAGGTCATGGTGGGCGAGGGACCGGTCTCGGAGTCGTTGCGGCAGAACAGGCCGGTGTTCGCGGCCGACCTGGCGGACGACTGGAACGCCAGGCGCTGGCCCGTTTTCGCGTCCGCCGCGATCGCGGCGGGTGTGGCCGCGGTGTTCGTGATCCCGCTGGCGCTGGGAGGAATCACGTTGGGCGCACTGGAGATCTGCCGGGACGTCGACGGAGTTCTGTCCCCGGACGAGCTCGCGGACGCACTGCTGTTCGCGGACGCGGCGACAACGCTGTTGCTCCACCGGGCCGCGACGTCGACGGTGCCGGACAGCGGCGACCTGTCGCGCACCGAGCCGGAACGACGCTGGGGCGTGGTGCACCAGGCGACCGGCATGGTGTCGGTGCAGCTGGGCGCAGACCTCGGTGAGGCGTTCCTCCGGCTGCGCGCGCACTCCTACCTGACCGGTCGGCGCCTCTCGGATGTGGCGACGGACGTGGTCGCGCGCACACTGAGATTCGCCCCGGATACCAACCATGAGAAGTAGAGGTGAGCCACGTGTTGGACCGGCGGATCGCTCAGACCTTCGTCGACCTGGCGGACACGCTCGTGCTGGGGTTCGACGCCATCGACTTCCTGCACACCCTGACCGAGCGCTGCGTCGAGCTGATGGACGTCGACGCGGTCGGGATCCTGCTGGCCGACCAGCGGGGAGCGCTGAACCTGGTGGCCGCGTCCACCGAGCAGGCACGACTGCTGGAGCTGTTCCAGCTGCAGGCCGAGGAGGGACCGTGCCTGGACTGCTTCAACACCGGCCAGCCCGTGGGGTGCGCTGACCTGGCCGAGGAGCCGCAGCGCTGGCCGGCGTTCACGGTCGCGGCGCGCGAACAGGGGTTCGCCGCCGTCCACGCGGTGCCGATGCGGCTGCGCGAGCAGGTCGTCGGCGCGCTGAACCTCTTCCGGACCTCCCCCGGCGTCATCCCCGCGGACGCGATCGCGCTGGCGCAGTCCTTCGCCAACGTCGCGACGATCAGCATCCTGCAGGTTCGCGCGCTGCGGCACAGCGAGATGGTCGCGGAACAACTCCAGAACGCGCTCAACAGCCGCATCATGATCGAGCAGGCGAAGGGCATTCTGACCGAACGCATGCAGATCGGGATCGCCGACGCGTTCACGCTGATGCGGAACTACGCCCGCAACACCAACCAGTTCCTGTCGGACGTCGCACAACAGGTGATCGCGCGATCACCGGAGGTCGCCGAGCTGACGAGGGTCCAACGGCCGCGGTCGCGTCCGTAGAGAGGCGCCACCCGGCCCGGCGGCGTAACTTCGATGGTGCCGAGAGCATTTCGTGCGCCGGAAGCAGAACCGGCGCCGTCCTCGGCTTTCCCTGAGAACGGTCGTCCGACGGCCGGACGGGAGGTCCGGCGTGATGTCGGGCAAACGCTCTCACGCGGTCCCCGTGCGGACCATCCTGGCGGCCATCGGGCTGACGCTGGCCACGGTCGTGGCCGTGGTGTTCGTGATGCACGTCCAGCGCGTGCTGGTGTGGATGCTCATCGCGGTCGTCTTCACCGTCGCGCTCTACCCGGCGGTGGACTGGCTGGAGGACCACGTCCGGTGGTGCCGCCGTGCCCTGGCGACGCTGGTCGTGTTCCTCGCGGTCGTGCTGGTGGTCGGCGGCGTGCTCACGCTCTTCGCCGTGCCCCTCGCCGACCAGGGCACGCAGCTGGCGACGCGGCTGCCGGAGATGATCGCGGACGCACGCGGCGGCCGAGGCCCGGTCGGCACCCTGCTGGACCGCACCAACGCGCTGGAGTTCGCCCGCGACAACGAGGAGCGCATCCGGCAGTTCGCGACCGGACTCGGCACTCCCGCGCTGAACCTGCTCCGCAGCGCGGTCACCGGGATCATCGCGACCATCTCCATCTTCGTGCTGTCCTACCTCGCGGTGTTGCAGGGCCCCAAGGTGGTCGAGGGGACGCTCGCGCTGTTCCCGCCCCGCCGCGCGGACCGCATCCGCCGGGTTGGCCGCGAGTGCACGAAGACCATCACCGGCTACATCTCGGGCAACCTGCTCATCAGCGCGATCTGCGGTGTGCTCACCTACATCGTGCTGAAGATCTTCGGGGTGCAGTTCGCCGAGCTGATCGCGGTCTTCGTCGCCATCGCCGACCTGATCCCGCTCGTGGGCGCCACCATCGGCGCGGTGGTCGCGAGTGTCGCCGCGCTCATCCACTCCGTGCCAGCGGCCATCACCGTGGTCATCTTCTTCGTGGTCTACCAGCAGCTGGAGAACCACCTGCTGCAGCCGGTGATCTTCTCCCGGACGGTCCGGCTCAACCCGTTGACCGTGCTGGTCGCGCTGCTGCTGGCGACCGAGCTCGCCGGCGTACTCGGCGCACTGCTCGCCATACCCGCCGCGGGCATCATCCAGGTCGTTCTGCGCGACATCTGGAGCCACCGCGCCCCGAGCCCGGCCGTCGACGCTCACCGCCGGGTGCCGACCCAGCGGTACCGGTCTCGCATCAGCCCTGTCCGGCACCCCCGCGGAGGGCTACATTGAGGGAGCACTACCCGGTCGCACTGCTCCGTTGAGCCTGCGCAGGTTCGGCGGACGGGGATCGTGGTGGGTCGGGCATCGCCCCGGACCTTGGCGGCGCACGCGTAGATCCGCAGACGCGTCAAGGAGGCCGTAGTCATGTTCTCGCGAACGGTTTCTGTCAGCGCCACGCGCCTGTCAACCATTCGACAAGAGTCCTGAGTGGACTGTCCAGGAGCGACCGCGCTCCAGAGGCGTTCACAATCAGTCCGAATAGGACTGCCAGCGACTCTGAGCGGCACAACACGCCGCCCCTACCAAGGAGAACAAGACCCCATGACCGCCATCCTCCACCGCGTGTTGCCGAACCATCCCGCACGCGCGGCCGCCGCCCAACCCGCCCCGATCGTCACGGCGCACCCGCTCCAGCCAGATGTGGTCGTGCTGGCGGTGCGCGGTGAGGTGGACACGTGCACCGGCAGGCCGCTGCGCGATCGCCTCCTCGAACACGTGCGGTCCGGCGGTCCGCACCTGGTCATCGATCTCACCGCGGTCACCTTCCTCGGCGCGGCAGGCCTCACCGTCCTCGTCACCGTCAGGGACGCGGCGCTGGCGGCGGGACTCAGGGTGTGCCTGGTCGCACGCGCCCGCCCGGTTCTGCTACCGATGTCGATCACCGGACTGGACGCCGTGTTCGACATCCTCCCCGACATCGGCCTCGCCCTGATGCGCATGGGCAGCGGCCCGGACGGGTAACGACGGAAGGCGCAACCGGCGGTGTCGATTCAACTCTCGGCGTGATGGTCCACCCCGCGGGGCGGGACGAGGATGGCTGAGGGGGACGAATCGAGGAAAGGACCCATGCCATGCCACGCGTCACCGTCGGCGAGGAGAACGGGTACCCCGTCGAGATTCACTTCGAGGACTTCGGTTCCGGCCGTCCCGTCGTGCTGATCCACGGCTGGCCGCTGTCCGGCCGCTCGTGGGAGAAGCAGGTGCCCGCACTGGTCGACGACGGTTACCGGGTGATCACCTACGACCGCCGCGGCTTCGGTGCCTCGTCCCAGCCGTGGAGCGGCTACGACTACGACACGTTCGCCGCCGACCTGCACGCCCTGCTCCAGGAGCTCGACCTGACCGACGTCACGCTCGCCGGCTTCTCGATGGGCGGTGGCGAGGTCGCCAGGTACGTCGGCCGCTACGGCACGGACCGGGTGCGGCGCGCCGTCTTCGCGGGCGCCGTGCCGCCGTACCTGTTCAAGGCGCACGACAACCCCGAAGGCGGGTTGGACCAGGCCGCGGTGAACGGTTTCCACGACGGCCTCCGCGCCGACCGCGTCGCGTTCGTCGACCAGTTCCTGACGAACTTCTTCTCCGTGCGCGGCCGCACGGACCTGATCAGCGACGCACAACGGCACTACAACGTCGCGATCGCCACCGCGGCGTCACCGAAGGGCACGCTCGACTGCACGACCGCCTTCTCCACCACGGACTTCCGCGACGACCTCAAGGCGTTCGACATCCCGACGCTGGTCATCCACGGCGACTCCGACGCGATCGTGCCGTTCGAGGTCAGCGGGAAGCGCACCGCGGAGGCGATCCCGGACAGCAAGCTGGTGCTGGTGCAGGACGCGCCGCACGGGTTCAACGTCACGCACGCGGAGACGTTCAACGCGGAGCTGCTGGCCTTCCTGCGCTCATGAGCACCTTGACGCCGCGCCTGCCGGTCTCGACGAATCCGAGCCGCTCGTAGAGAGCCTGGGCGCGGTGGTTCGCCTCGATCACCTCCAGCACGAGCGGCTGGTCGCGGTGTCGCGCCTCGGCGAGCAGGTCCTCCACGAGCCGGGTGCCGACGCCGCGTCCCTGGTGGCCGGGGTGGATCTCGATGCGCGCGAGGCACACCTCGGCCGGACGGCGTTCGACGATCAGCACGCCTGCGTCCTGCCCGTCGACGACGATGATCTGCCAGGCGCCTGGGCGGAACGACTTCGCGTGGTGGTCCCGCTGGACGTCGTCGTCCCAGCCCCACGTGGCGGCGACGACGTCCCCCAGCGCGGCCTTGTGCAGCTGGAAGCACCACTCGTCGTCGGCGGGAGCGGCCGGGCGCAACGTGATGTCCACGGCGACACGCTAGGGCGCGGGCAGCCTGCCCGCGACCGCCTGCGCTAGTGCGGCGGCACCGTCGCACAGGGTGCCCGGATCGGCGATCTTGTCCTCCTCGAGGTACACCCGCAGCGACTCGATCATGGGCGGGGTGTCCTGGTACCGGCGGTGCACGATGCGCGCCGAACACGCGTCCGGCCAGTTCTCGATGCCCGCCTTGACGTACGCCTCGCGGTCCCCCGCGGTGATCCGGCGTCCGTTGCGGGCCGGATCCAGTGGCGGCTCCCGCATGAACTCGATGGTCACCTCCCGCCTGCCGGTGTCCCACGAGCAGCCCCAGCCACCCATCTCCGGGTACGCGGGCACCTCGGCGCCGACGGCCTTGAAGATGTCCGGACCCCGCAGCAGGGCGCAGGCGTCGACGTGCGCGAGGGACTGCGATGGGTAGGGCTGCTGGCGCCGCGGGATCTCGTGGTTCTTCATCAGCACGCGCTGGGCCTCGTTGCTCACGTCCGACGTCATCCCGCACAGGTCGACGGGCTTGGCGTCGACGTGGCTCGACGTGATCTGAACGAAGTTGCCGTCCGGGAGGAGCAGGTCGGTCGAGCACTTGCCGTCGCCGAGCGGGTAGCGCTTGGTCTCGACGTCGTCCGGCCTCGGTGGCAGCTCACCGAACAGGGCCGGCTGCTGGACCTTCAGCTCCACCCGCACCGCGTCGTTCTCGCCGGCGCCGAGCGGCACCCAGAGGTCGCACCGGTTGAAGAACTCGTGGTCGCGGACGATCTCCACGGGGAGCTCGGTGTAGCGGCGGAGCGCGGCCGGGTCGAGCAGCGCGCACGGGTCCATCGTGGCCGCGTCGCCGATGTAGTCCGGCCGTGACGCGACGGCGTACACCGCGGCGCCGGCGACCAGCAGCGCGACCGCGGCGGCCGCACCGATCACGAGTCCCCGGCGCGAACGGCGGCGCACGGCCACGGGCGGGGTCTCGCCGATGATCTCGCCGAGCAGCTCGGCCGCGCGCTGTGCCGCCGGCCGGGCGGCAGGCTGCCGTCGCATCAGCTCGCCGAGCACCGGCGCCAGCTCACCCTCGACCTGCTCCAGCTCGAACGCGAGGGCCCGGCGGAACTGGACCGAAGGCCCTGACGAGCCCCACGGCGAGCCGCCGGTGGTCGCGGCGAACAGGGTGGCGCCGAGCGCGAACACGTCTGCGGCGGCGAGCGCCTCCCGGCCGTCGGCGACCTCGGGCGCGAGGTAGCCGGGCGTGCCCGCGATCTCGCCGCCGCCGGTGCGCGTCACCTCGGACCACCTGGCGATGCCGAGGTCGCTGAGCTTCGCCGTGCCGTCGTCGGTCACCAGCACGTTGCCCGGCTTGACGTCCCGGTGCACCATGCCCTTCGCGTGCATGGCCGCCAGCGCGCTCGCGAGCTGCACCCCGATCCGCGCGGCCAGCCGCGGGTGCACCGGCCCGTCGGCCGCCACGACCTCGGACAGGCTGCGCGACGGCAGGTACTCCATCACCAGCCACCGCTCGTCGGCGTCGACGACCACGTCGAACACGGTCACGATGTTCGGGTGGTGCAGGCCGGCACCGATCCGCGCCTCCCGCCTGATCTGCCCGTTGTCCCCCGCGTGCGACTGTTTGAGAGCGACCGGCCTGCCGAGGTCACGATCAAGAGCGCGCCACACCACGCCCATCCCCCCGGCGCCGACCCGTTCCTCGAGCTCATAACGCTCTGCGATCACGCGGCCACGCACGAACGGATTCTAGGACGTTTCCCGACGAACCTGTATCTGTCGCGACAGTTCGCGCTTCTTGTTTGCCGAACCACGAACGGCACCGGAGGCGCCGCCATGTTGAAACGACGATCAAGTACACGGGGCATGAGACGCGTGCTCGCGTTGTCCCTGCTCACGGCTCTGGCCGCGGCTCTGGCCGTGGTAGCACCCGCGCACGCCGTCGTCCTGGTCAAGGCGACCGTGACGATCCACAACATCTGGGAGGTGAACTGCGACGACAACGACGGCGTTCTCGGCGACAGCTGCGGCAACGACTACTACGCCAAGGTCTTCTTCCCCGGCTCCGAGCAGGTGTCCCCGCGGGCACCCGACGACCGGACCGATGTCGAGCCGAACTGGCAGCTGTCGGCGAACATCGACCGCGACCTCGCGACGGTGCCGATCCGCATCCAGCTGTGGGACCACGACAGCACGAGCGGCGACGACCTGATCGACATCGCGCCGGGTGACTCGAACCTGGACATCAACCTCAACCCGCGCAACGGCGACTTCTCCGGTGACGTGCCGAGGCCGAACATCGGCTACGCCACGGGCAGCGGCGACGACTCGGCGGCGATCTTCTTCACCGTGACGTTCGGCGAGACCACCGACTTCGACCGCGACGGGCTGCACGACGGGCTCGAACGGTCCGGCGTCGCCATCGACAAGGCGGGCAACTTCCCGCAGTTCGGCGACCTGCGCGCGTTGGGCAGCAACCCCTGCCGCCCCACGATCCTGGTCGAGGTCGACTTCATGAACGGCCCGGACGCCAACGGTGACGGCAACCCGGACTACAACCACCGCCCGTCCGACGCGGCGGTCGCCGAGCTGACCACCATGTTCGACAACGGCGAGCTGGGAGCGGACGCACCGCGCTGCCCCTACCTCGGCGGCGACACGCGCACCGGCGCGCAGCTGATCATGGTCAGGGACGACCTGCTTCCGTTGACCGACGGAGTGGACTGGGACTCGGGTCCGATGACCGGCGAGGCGATCCGCAACGCGAACTTCGACGCGAAGCTGCGGCCGTACTTCCACTACTCGCTGTGGAACCACAACCAGCCGAACACCGCGACCGGGGTCAACACGAGCTCCGGGTTCTGCTGCTCGAACAGCGGCAAGGACGTGCTGGTGAGCCTCGGCTCGTGGACGGGCGGCGTCGGCACGACCCGCGAGCAGTCCGGCACCTTCGCGCACGAGCTCGGCCACGCGCTCGGCCTCGGGCACGGCGGTGACCAGGGCATCAACTGCAAGCCGAACTACCGCTCGGTGATGAGCTACGTCTACCAGACCACCGGTCTGCCGGACGACTTCCTGCCCGCCCCGACCGTCGACCTGAACGGGGACGGCCTCGTCGACAACCGGGACAAGCTGCGGCTGGACTACTCCCGCAACCAGGACTTCACGCTCAACGAGAACGACCTGCACGAGAGCATCGGCGTCGCCGGGCACGGCGAGGAGTTCTTCTGGGACGGCGACAACAACTCCGCGACGCCGTGGAAGCGTGCGAGGGGCGGCACTCCCATCGACTGGAACGACAACGGAACCATCGAGCAGACCGGGATCTCGGCCGACATCAACGCGATGAGCATCAGCGGTGACCAGGGATGTCCGAACGCGTCACCCGGTCAGGCGCTCACCGGTCACCACGACTGGGCGAACCTGAAGTTCAAGGGCCCGCTGCTGCCGCCGAGCGCGGGCGTTCCGTCGGACCACGAGACGACGAAGGAGAACGCCGACTACGTCACCAAGCAGGTGCGTGCCGCGATGAGCGTCGCGGACCTGAGCGTCGGTGTGACGGACTCGCCCGACCCGGTCGGCGCGGGCACGCAGCTCACCTACATGCTCTCGGTCACCAACCACGCGCCGATCAACTCCGCGCACAAGACGGTGCTGACGCAGACGTTGCCGTCGCAGGTGACGTTCGCATCGGCGTCCGCCGGGTGCTCGTCGGCGGGCGGCACCGTGACCTGCCAGCTCGGTGAGCTGGCGCCGGGGCAGTCGGTGTCCCGCACGGTCACCGTCAACGTCCCCGCGTCGCTCGTCAGTGACAACGGCGGGCCGCTCGACATCACGTCGTCGGCGAAGGTCGGGCACGACGGCCCGGACCTGGTTCCCGCCAACGACACCGCGTCGGCGTCGACGCGGGTGATCGCGATCGCCGACCTCTCGGTGACCAAGACGGCCGACCGGCCGTCCGGCACCGCGGGTGACGCGGTGAAGTACACGATCACCGTCGGCAGCACGGGTCCGTCGGTGGCGGGCGAGGTCGCCGTCACCGACGACCTGCCCGACCCGGCCGAGGGCGCGTTCACCGGCGCGACCGCGTCCGACGGCGGCACCTGCGCGCTCACCCCGTCCGGCGATCTCGGCTGCACGTGGCCGGGTGCGCTGGCTCCCGGCGAGACGCGCACCGCCACCGTGACGACCGTGGTCACGGACACCGGCGTGGCGCCTTCGCTGACCGACCGCGCCTCCGTCACGTTCGACGGAACGGACCCGGTGGCGGAGAACAACGCGGCGGCGGTGACGACAGCCGTCATCAAGGCACCGACGGCCATCGCGGCCAGGCCTGCCACCGCGACCGTGCGGATCGGGCCGGACCTCGGAGTGCACGTGTACATCGGTGAGCTGTCCGCGACGCTGACGCGCACGGACACCGGCAAGCCGGTGGTGGGGCGGGACCTGACGTTCACCGCCAACAACGGGCAGCGGTTGTGCGTCAGCAAGACCGACGCCAACGGTGTCGCGGTGTGCCGCGGCGTGATCACCTCGCTGCCCGCGCTGCTGTCGCTCGGGTACAAGGTGACGTCCACTGAGGACGGTCGTTACCTGGCGTCCAGCGGCAAGGCAGGGCTGATCCGCATCAACTGAGAAACCCGTCCGGGCCACATCAACGACCGTTGATGTGGCCCGGACGGCACCGTGCATGATGTAGGGGTGGAGTCCACCCGTGTGGACCGCTGGCTGTGGGCGGTCCGGCTGACCAAGACCCGCTCGGACGCCGCCGCGGCGTGCCGGGGCGGGCACGTGCGCGTCAACGACCGGCCTGCCAAGCCCGCCACCACGGTGGTGCCCGGCGACCAGGTGCGGGCCAGGGTCGGTGACACCACGAAGACCGTCGAGGTCGTCCGGGTCATCCAGAAGCGGGTGGGTGCGCCGGACGCCGCGACGTGCTTCATCGACCGGACGCCCAAGCCGCCGCCCGACGCCGCGATCCCGGTGGCCCGGCGGGACCGAGGAGCGGGCAGGCCGACCAAGCGGGAGCGGCGGGTGCTCGACAAGTTCAAGACCGGAATACCGCCGTCGGCCTAGGCCTTCTACTGATGTGCCGGAGGAACCGCTCGACGCGTACTCGCGTGTCGTCAGCACGGTGGCGCGCACGGTCACGCCACACGTGGCGAGCGTGCGCACGCTGACGGGCGGTGGGTCGGCCGTGGTGTTCGAAGCAGGACTGCTCCTCACGAACGCGCACGTGGTCGGCGAGGCGCGCAGCGGCAGGCTGACGTACTCCGACGGCTCGGACGCGTCGTTCGAGGTCAAGGGCTCGGACCCGCTGTCGGACCTGGCCGTGCTCGCAGCGCAGACCACACCCGACCCCGCCGAGCTCGGCGACGCGGACAAGCTCGTCGTCGGGCAGCTCGTCGTCGCCGTCGGAAGTCCGCTCGGGCTCGCGGGCACGGTCACCGCGGGTGTCATCAGCGCGCTGGGCCGGGCGTTGCCCGCCGGGCGGGGCCGGGCGACCAGGATGATCGAGGACGTCATCCAGACCGACGCCGCGCTCAACCCCGGCAACTCCGGCGGCGCACTCGCGGACTCGGCCGGCCGGGTCGTCGGGATCAACACGGCCGTCGCGGGGATCGGGGTCGGGCTCGCGGTGCCGGTCAACAGCACGACGCGGCAGATCATCGAGGCGTTGCACACCGAGGGCCGGGTGCGCTGGGCGTACCTCGGCATCGTCGGCGTGCCCGCGCCGTTGCCGGACCAGGTCGCCGACCGCACCGGTCAGCGCGCCGGGGTGCGGCTCGTCGAGGTGATTCCCGGCGGTCCCGCGGACCGGGCCGGGCTGCACGCGCACGACCTCGTCCTCACCGTCGGACGCAGGCAGGTCACCGACGCGCAGGGCATCCAGCGGCAGATGCTCGCCGAGGCGATCGGCGTCCCACTGCCGGTGACCGTGCTGCGGCACGGTGCGATGGTCGACGTGTTCGCCGTGCCGACCGAGCTCAGATGACCTCCGCCAGCGCGGACAGCGGCGGGAGGTCCAGCACGTCCTGCCGGAAGTCCGTTGCGGCGCAACGGAAGGACTTGCCAGCGAGTACGCGTGAGACGGCAGCGGCGAGCGCCTCCGCCGTCAGCCCGGCCACCTCGACCTGAACCCCCAGCCCGAGCTCCGCCACGCGATCCGCGTTCGGCGGCTGGTCGGCGAACAGCGGAACGGCCACCACCGGCACACCGGCCGACAGCGACTCGCGCACCCCGCTGTACCCGGCATGGGTCACGAACACCGAACAAGCTCCCAGCAACTCCTGTTGCGGCACAGTGGCAACGAGCTCCACAGTGGACGGACGCGGGCCGTCCCACGAAGCGACGTCGCCCACCACGACCACCGCGCGCACGGGCAACGACCCCAACGCCTCGACAGTGATGTGCAGCAGGCGGGACGACGTAGCCAGCATGGCGTGCACGTTCGATCCGAACGAGGCCAGCACCAGCGGCACGTCGGACCCACCGGCCGGAGGAACCCCCACGCGGAAGTAGTGGTGCGCGGGGGTGCGCAGCTCCGGCGGATACCACCGCTCGGGCAGCAACCCGGCCGTGAACACCGGCGCGGAAGCCGCCCCGGAGCGCAGCACATCCAGCTGCGCCGCCAAGTCCGGTATCAGCGGCGTGAGCAACGGCGCGATGTCGAGCACGCCGTGCGGCACGCCAAGGGCCTCGGCCACGAGCTGGCCGCCGTACTCGTTGTTCTCCCGCACGATCAGGTCCGGCTGCCAGGCACGAGCCACGTGCAGCAGGGCGTCCGCGAACCCGCCGGTGAACGCACCGACGAAGAGCGGGAGAGGCAGCTGCCCCGTCACCTCGGGCCGCCACCCCATGGCCGACATGTCTCCCGGCGACGGCACGTCGGGCAGCACCAGCACCGGCAGCCCGAGCCGCGACACCTCGTCGGCCACCGCGGGCCCGGTGGCGAGAACGACCCTGTGCCCAGCGCGTTGCAACGCCAGCGCCGCGGGCACCAGTGCGGGTACGACGTGGGACCGGATGGGCAGTGCGGTGAACAGAACGCGCATCCCACCACTACAGCCGAGAACGGCCGGGCACCCGCACCGGGATTCCGGCCAGCGGACCCAGTGCGGTGACCACAATCCTCACCGGCAATTCCGCGCCCAGGGGGCCTGGACACGAAATGGCACGGCAAGGGTTAGTGATCACCGCACTAGAGCAGCCGCGACCGCACGAGGAACCGCACACCCAGCGGTGCCTCCAGGGAGAACCCGCTCCCCCGCCCCAGCACCACGTCGATCGTCAGGTGCGTGTGCCGCCAGTACTCGAACTGCGCCGCCGACATCCACACCGGCACCGCGAGGTCGTCGACGACCAGGTCCCCGAGGTGGACGTCGGACGCTCCGGTGCGGAACTCCCCTGCGGGGAAGCACATCGGCGCGCTGCCGTCGCAGCAGCCGCCGGACTGGTGGAACATCAGCGGTCCGTGGTCGGCGACGAGGCGGCGGATCAGGTCCGCCGCCTCGTCCGTCAGTGCGACCCGCTCCATCAGAAGAAGCCCTGCGCGTCCTGCCCGTAGCTGACGAGCAGGTTCTTCGTCTGCTGGTAGTGGTCGAGCATCATGCGGTGGTTCTCGCGCCCGATGCCGGAGTTCTTGTACCCGCCGAACGCGGCGTGCGCGGGATAGGCGTGGTAGTTGTTCACCCACACCCGCCCGGCCTGGATGTCGCGGCCCGCCCGGTACGCCACGCCACCGTCCCTCGACCACACGCCGGCGCCGAGCCCGTAGAGCGTGTCGTTCGCGATCTTCATGGCGTCGTCGTACGAGTCGAACCTGGTCACCGACACGACCGGCCCGAAGATCTCCTCCTGGAAGATCCGCATCTTGTTGTCGCCCTCGAAGATCGTCGGCGTGACGTAGTAGCCGCCGGACAACTCGCCGCCGAGGTCGGCGCGTTCGCCACCGGTGACGAGGCGGGCACCTTCCCGCTTGCCGATGTCGATGTACGCCAGGATCTTCTCCAGCTGGTCGTTGCTGGCCTGCGCGCCGATCATCGTGTCGGTGTCGAGCGGATGACCCTGCCGGATCGCCTTGGTGCGCTCGGTCGCGTCGCTCAGGAAGCGGTCGTAGATGCCGCTCTGGATCAACGCGCGGGACGGGCACGTGCACACCTCGCCCTGGTTGAGAGCGAACATCGTGAAGCCCTCCAACGCCTTGTCGTAGAAGGCGTCCTGGTGCGCGGCGACGTCGCTGAAGAAGACGTTCGGGCTCTTGCCGCCCAGCTCCAGCGTCACCGGGATGATGTTCTCGCTGGCGTACTGCATGATCAGTCTGCCGGTGGTCGTCTCACCGGTGAACGCGACCTTCGCGACCCGGCTGCTCGACGCCAGCGGCTTGCCCGCCTCCACGCCGAAGCCGTTCACGACGTTGACCACGCCGGGCGGCAGCAGGTCCGCGATGAGCTCCATCAGCACGTGGATCGACGCGGGCGTCTGCTCGGCGGGCTTGAGCACGACCGCGTTGCCTGCGGCCAGCGCCGGCGCGAGCTTCCACGTCGCCATGAGCAGCGGGAAGTTCCACGGGATGATCTGGGCGACCACGCCCAGCGGCTCCTGGAAGTGGTAGGCGACGAGGTCGTCGCTGATCTGCGAGATGCCGCCCTCCTGCGCCCGGATCACGCCCGCGAAGTAGCGGAAGTGGTCGACCGCGAGCGGCAGGTCGGCGGCGAGCGTCTCGCGGATCGGCTTGCCGTTCTCCCACGTCTCCGCGACGGCCAGCAGCTCGAGGTTGTCCTCGATGCGGTCCGCGATCTCGTTCAGCACGTTCGCGCGCTGCGCGACCGGCGTCCGCCCCCACGCCGCGGACGCGCCGTGCGCCGCGTCCAGCGCCCGCTCGACGTCCTCCGCCGTGCCGCGCGCGACCTCGGTGAACACCTCGCCGGTGACCGGGGTCGGGTTGGCGAAGTACTCGCCCTTGGCCGGTCGGACGTAGTCGCCGCCGATGAAGTGGTCGTACCGATCGCGGTACGTCACCAGGCTGCCGGGCTGTCCGGGCGCCGCGTACTTCGCCATGTCTAACCTCCCGCTTTGGATGGACCGCAACGTAGATACCTGCGGGTTTCACCGACGTTGCACGCGATCGGACTAGTGCCGTGGCCGTCAGCCTTCGCCCCGTATTCGGCCGTCAGACGGGTGCGTCGCGGTGCCGGCCCCGCGTCCTCATCCTGTTTGGCTGTGGGCGTGGGGCCGGTGCCGCGAGGCGCCCTGCTGAGCGTCGAAGACGCGGCGAAGGCTGGCGGTCACGGCACTAGTTGCCAAAGCAACGAGATGCGGTCACCCTGTCCAGATGGATCCGCGCGAGGCGGTGGTCGACGGCACGCCGGGCGCACGCCCGCTGATCGTCGAGTCGTGGCGACGCTCGCTCGCCGCCCGCGTCAACCCCGACGGCCACGAGGCGCCGGTCGTGTTCGCACCGGACGAGGTCGCGTTCCGCCGCGAAACCCACCCGCTCGCCGCGACCATGCCCACGCTGCGCTCGACGCTGGTCAGCATCGCCGACGAGGCGTCCCACATCATGATCGTCACCGACGCGGACGGCCACATCCTGTGGTGCGAGGGAGCCGCCCCGATCCGCGGCCGCGCCGAACGCGTGCACCTCACCGAGGGCTCGCGGTGGAGCGAGGACGCCATCGGCACGAACGCCATGGGCACCGCCTTGGCCACCGGCCGCCCGGTCACCGTGCACTCCGCCGAGCACCTGGTGCGGACCTACCACGGCTGGACGTGCGCGGCGAGCCCCGTGCGCGACCCGGACACCGGCCGCATCATCGGCGTCGTCGACGTGAGCGGACCGGTCACCGCACTGCACCCCGCCGTGGTCGGCCTGGTGTCGGCCTCCGCACAGCTGGCGGAAGGCCTCCTGTTCGCGCGGCTCGCGGCCGCCGACGAACGTCTGCGCTCGGCGAACATGCACCACCTGACGGCGTTGCGCGGCGCGCCAGGCGCTCTGCTCAGCCCGACCGGGCGCGTTCTGGCGTCCACTGTGGACATCGGTAGCCGGGTGGACGTGCTGGCGCCGTGCGGCGTGCTGGAGCCGTTGGAGTCCGGCTACCTGCTGCGGCTGGCCGCGCGCGGGTTGCCGGTGGTGTCACTGCGCTTCCTGGGTGGCGTTGCGGCTGCTGTGGACGGTCGGCCGCTGTCGTTGACCTTGCGGCATGCCGAGGTGTTGACCGCGCTGGCGTTGCACCCGTCCGGGCTGACCGCCGACCAGCTGGCGCTGCTGCTCTACGGCGAGCGCGGCAACCCGGTGACCGTGCGCGCCGAGCTGCACCGGCTGCGGGCTCAGCTCGGTGACGTGCTGCTCACCAAGCCCTACCGGCTCGGGGCTGACGTGCGTGCGGACTTCCTGACCGTGCGGTCCGCTCTCCGTTCCGGTGACCCGCTCGTCGCTGCCTTTGCTTACCGGGGGCCGCTGCTGCCCGCGTCCGAGGCGCCGGTCGTGCTGGCTGAGCGGGAGGAGTTGGCCGTCGGGGTTCGGCGTGCTGCGCTCACCCGTGGCGATGTGGATGCGTTGTGGTCGTTGGCTCAGACCGGTGAGGATGCTGAGGTGCTCGAGCGGCTGGTCCGCGTGCTGCCCGCTTGCGACCCCAGGCAGCCGGTTGCCGAGACGCGGCTGCGGCGGGCGCTCCGGCCCGACTGAGGGTGCGGGGTTGCCGGGCTTCGCTCGGACCACGAGTGATGCCTCCTCCGTCGGCGTCACTCGTACCGAATTCTTGGGTGGCTTCGCGCCGGGGTCCCGATCCGGCGGTCATCTTTCGTTTTTCTGGTCGCGTTGGGCCCGTGGTTGGCGGGCGGTGGCTGGGCTTGGCCTTGCTTTCTCGGGACCCTGGTTGCCGTTGTGGCTCTTTCCCTGCTCACTGTGGTGTGCGGGGTTGCCGGGCTTCGCCCGGACCACGAGTGATGCCTCCTCCGTCGGCGTCACTCGTACCGAATTCTTGGGTGGCTTGGCACCGGGGTCCGGTCGTCCCGACTGACTGGCGTGCTCACGCAAGGGTCCCCGCCCAGGGGCACCCTGATTCCATTTTCCCAGCGAGCACCGACAATTTCGGGCCTTCACGAGCCAGTTGTCCACAGGCACGAGCCCTGACGCGCGGCCTTCACTCCGCGTACCGCGCCGAAAGCTCAGCACCGATCCGCCCCAACTGCGCCTGAACCGCGGCAGGCTCCACCACCTCGACCATCCCACCCCACCCGGCGAGGTGCCGCGCGATGTCCAACGGCGTAGGCGCGCCGACCCGCACCCGCACCCGCCCATCAGCCAGCGACTCCTCAGTAGAGCAATGCCGCCCGAACTGATCACGCAGCACCCGCTCGAACCGCGCATCCAGCAGCACAACAGCCCACGTCCGCGACCGCCGCTCCTCGACCTCGCCGACAACCGTCTCCCAAGCCTCGTTCAACGCGAAAGACGACGGCCGCGAGAACGTCCCAGAAGTAACCGAGGCGGACACGATCCGGTCCACGCGAAAGGTGCGCTGCCCGCGCGCGGTCCCGGCGATCAGGTACCAGATGTCGTCCTTGTCGACGAGCCCCCACGGGTCGACGAGCCGCGTGGACTGTTCGCGTGCGCCGCTGGTGTAGACGAGTTCGACCTGGCGCCTGCGGATCACCGCGTCCTGCAGCAGGTCGACCATCTCGGGGCGCCGGCGATCGCGTTCGCCCCACCGGGTCGGGTCGATCATCGTGGCGCCCGCGGCGGCCTCGGCGTCCGCGCGCAGCGTCTGCGGCAGAGCGCGCACGAGTTTGCGCAGAGCCGCCTTGGCCTCACCGGGCACGGCCGCGGCCGGGCCGACCAGCAGGAACAACGCCTGCGCCTCGGTGGAAGACAACCCGCTCAGGTCGGTCCGGGCACCGCCGACCAGCGACCACCCGCCGCCGCGCCCAGGCTGCGGGTACACCGGGATGCCCGCCGCGGACAGCGCCTCCAGGTCGCGGCGGGCCGTCGCGACGGACACCTCCAGCTCGTCCGCCAGCTCGGCGGCGGTCACCCGGCCGCGCGCCTGCATCAGCAGGAGGGCGGCGACTAGACGGTCTGCGCGCATGTCAGGAAGTTTCTCCGTAAAAGTGCTCAGTTGATGAGCACTTTAGGCCGGAGGATGGAGACAACAACAGAGCAGAGGAGCCCACGATGTTGCGAGGACTCACCACCGTCACCTTCTTCGCCGACGACGTCCCGGCCGCGGTCGCCTGGTACACGCAGGTGTTCGGCGCCGAGCCCTACTTCCAGCGGCCCGTCGAAGGCACCCCCGCGTACGTCGAGTTCCGGGTCGGCGACTACCAGCACGAGTTCGGCATCCTCGACAACCGGTTCTGCCCGCACCCCACCGGCACGACGGGCGGCGCGGTCGTCTACTGGGCCGTCGACGACGTCCAGGCCGAGTTCGACCGGCTGATCGGGCTCGGTGCGACCGTCCACGACGAGCCGACCGAGCGCGGGCCCGGTTTCACCACCGCGTCCGTGGTCGACCCGTTCGGCAACGTGCTCGGCGTCATGTTCAACCAGCACTACCTCGACGTGCTCGGAGGCCGGAAGTGATCACGTTCCACGCACGCACAACGGACGAATGGCGAACGTGGCTGGAGCAGAACGGCCAGGAGGCAGAGGAGATCTGGCTGATCATCCACCACGCCGACAGCCCGACGCCCAGCCCGCGCTACCACGAGGCCATCGAGCACGCGCTGTGCTTCGGCTGGATCGACGGGCTCCACCGGAAGCGCGACGAGCACAGCTCGCAGCTCCGGTTCACGCCGCGCACCCCGCGCAGCAGCTGGAGCGCGGTGAACCGGGAACGCGCGCGGCGGATGACCGAGCAGGGGCTGATGACCGACGCCGGTCAGGCCACGATCGACCTGGCCAAGGCGAAGGGCACCTGGGAGGTCGACGCGACCATGCCTGCGGAACTACGCGACCTGCTCGCAAACAACAACACCGCGAGCTCGAACTTCGACCGCTTCCCGCCGTCGTCGAAGCGGCTGATCCTGGAGTGGATCGCGACCGCGAAGAAGCCGGAGACCAGGCAGAAGAGGATCACGCAGACGGTCGAGCTCGCCGAGCGCAACGTCCGCGCGAACCACCGGTAGATCACCGGTCAACCGAGGCGAGGACCCGCGCCACCCCGGCGCGGGACCGCACCTCCAGCTTCGCGAAGATCCGCGACAGGTGGCCCTCGACGGTCTTCTCCGCCATCCGCAGCTGCCGCGCCACCTGCCGGTTGGTCAGCCCCTCCCCGACCAGCTCGGCGACCTGCCGCTCGCGCTTCGTCAACGTCCCCAGCCCATCACCCACCGGCAAGACCGCGACTCCACATTCGGCGAACAACGCCCGCGCCCGCCGCGCACCGGCCTCACCGCCGAGCGCGAGGTACGCCTGCGCTTCCTCAAGCCGTTGTCCCGCAGAGGAAAACCGGGAAACCGCAGCGGAGGCGCGCGCAGTAGCCGACTCGCCGCGCGCCGCGTGCACGTGCGCCCACGCGAGGTCGGCGAACCCGAGACAACCGGGCAGCCCCAACGACTCCGCGGCGACGGAAGCCTGAGTCGCCCACGGAACCGCGTCCTCACCCGCACCGATCGCGGCCCGCACGATCAGCTCGTACATCTCCGGCCGGTACGCGAGCGGAACCCGTGGCAGCTCGAGGCCGCCGCCCGCCGAGGTCAGCTCGAACAACGCGGCCTCGTGCGAGCCCGCGGCCAGCAGCGCGTGACCGACGCGCAGGCGGGCGATGGTCGGGTGCCAGCCCTCGAACGCGCGCGCCACGTCCACCGCCTGCCGCGCGACCTCCAGCCCGCGCACGTGGTCACCACGCAGGGTCAACAGCCACGAGTGCACGGCGAGCGTCAACGCGTGCAGGTCGGCGCTGCCGCTGAGGTACGCGACCTCGGCCGACTCCTCGGCGCCCGCCTCGGCCTCGGCGAGACATCCCAGCCACCGCAACGAGTTCGCGCGGCCCAGCAGCAGGTTGCCGAGCATGTGGTGCTGGCCGGTCGACAGCGCGACGGACAAAGCGCGTTCGTAGTGGCGCAAGGCATCGCGGTTGCGGCCGAGGCGCAGCTCGCTCCACGCCACCCACACCACCGACTCCAGGCGTTCCGCGACGGCCTGGTCGGTCGCGCCGTCCACGGCCGAAGCGGCCGGGCCGAGGTGGCGAGCGTCGCCACCGACCAGCGCGGTCACGCCGTTCGCGCCCGCTTCGAGCACGGTGTCGCCGGACGCGCGGGCCTGCGCGCGGACGTCGTCGAGCAGCGTCGTGATCACGTCCGCCGACTCGAGCACCTGCAGCAGCGACACGGCGAGCACGAGCTTCAGCACGGCGGCGGACGCGGTGTCGTGCGTCATGATCGCCAGCTCGCGCGCGGCCAGCGCGCGCACCTCGGCGTGCTTGCCGAGCGCGCGTTCGACGTGCGCGCAGAACGCCACGACGCGCAGTCGATCAGGGTGGTCGGCGGGCAGCACCGCGAGCAAACCGTGCAGCGCCGCACGGCTTTCCGGCAGCCTGCCGGAAAGCCCGAGCGCGCGGGCGTGGCCCCAGCGCAGCTCCCAGCGCTCCTCGTCGCTCAGTTCCAGCGCGGTCGCGAACCAGTGTGCCGCCGTGGCGGGCGCGCGGTGCACGACGTCGTGCGCGGCCGACGACAACACCGCCACCGCGCCGTGATCACCGCGGCGAGCGGCGTGCTCCACGTGGTGCGCCCGCGTTTCCGCAGGCGCGCCAAGGCGTTCGAGCACCAGCGCTGCGCGCGAGTGCGTGCTGTGCCGGACGGCCGCGGGCGCCGAGTGGTACGCGACGTTGCGCACGGTCGGATGGCGGAACCGGTAGGTGCGCAGGTCGTTCTCCGGGCGCACCAGGTCCGCGGTCATCAGTTCGTCCAGTGCGCCAAGGGTTTCCTCGACGCTGAGGTTCGCGACCTCGGCCACCAGGTCCGGTTCGAACGGGTCGGCGGTGACCGCCGCGATCTGCAGCAGCCTGCGCGTCTGGGGTCTCAACGCGTCCATCTCACCGCGCAGCGCCGCGTCCACCGACGCCGACCCGCCCGACAACGCCTCCAGGTAGAACGGGTTGCCGCCGGCCGCCTCGAACAGCGCACCGCACTGGCCTGCGGGCACGCCGAGCAACGCGGCCGCGTCGTCCAATGCGAGCGGGCCCAGTTCGATGTGCACGACCGACGCGCAGTCCAGCCGCAGCTGGCGAGGCCGGTAGGCGCACGCGACGAGCACGCCGCGCGGCCGATGGCGCACCAGGTGGTGCACCAGCTCGATCGACGCGGTGTCCGCCCAGTGCAGGTCGTCCAGCACGAGCAGCAGGCCGCCGTCCGCGCCGAGCCGTTCGAGCAGTGCGCGGACCTCGCGGTGCAGCGCGTGCCGCCCAGCCGCGGACAGGTCGGCACCGGCGGTCCAGTGGTCGGCGAGCGCGTCGGCGAACACGCCGAACGGGATGCTCCGCTCGAACTCGCCGACCCGGCCGGCCAGCACCGTCATCCCCGCGGCGGCCGCACGTTCCGCGGCCCACGCGAGCAGCGTCGACTTGCCCATGCCGGGATCACCGGACACCGCCACGACGCCGGTCCCGGACGCGATGCACCCCTCGAGCACCGCCTCCTCACCCGACCTGCCCACCAGGGGCACCCGAGGGTTTTCCCTCGTAGCGACGCGAACCCCGCCACTGCCAGCCTTCTGCCAGGACAGCTCGGAAAGGAAATCGGAATGCATGCCAAGGCCTCTTCACTGGTTCGCAAACTCGCCACGGGACTGACGCTGACTCTGGCGGCGCTCACCGTCACCGCGGGATTCGCCGGAACGACCGCACAGGCCGACGAGGCGGCCAAGCCGGTGCCGACCCGCGCGCAGATCGTCAACGCGGCCAACTGGAACCTCACGAACCCGCGGGGGTTCAAGACGTCGTGCACGAGTGGCGCGACGATCTACCAGAGCGTGCCGCACAAGACCTCGCCGCGGTCGAACAACCTGAGCCGCAACGGGTCGAACGCCAACTGCAACATCTACAACGGCTACAACGGTGACGAGTGGTGCGGCCACTTCGTCCGCTTCATGTGGACGCTGGGCGGCGCGAACCCCAACCCGGCCGTGCCGTCGGGCTACCCCGGCTCGCAGAACTGGCTCAACGGCAGCCGCTTCCACGCGTTCAGCGCGGCTGGGGCGCTCCCGAAGGCCGGTGACGCGATCGTGTGGACGAACCGGGGCGCGGGCGGCGGCCACGTCGCGATCGTCACGTACGTGAACACCTCGACCCGTGCGATCACGTGGATCGGCGGCAACGAGGGCGGCGAGAAGATCGTCGAGCACAGCGGCTACTGGCGGAACATGGGCGGCACGATGAGCGACAAGACGTTCCGCGGGTTCCGCAGCCTGTAGGCAGCAACGCACAAGGGGAGGGTGCAGGCGGTGTGCATCACGTGTGCACCGTCTGTGCATCGCCGCTGCTACGGTCCGCGACCGTGCGGTTTCGGGTACTCGGTTCGCTGGAAGTGCAGGCAGACGGCCTGTGCACGCCGCGGGGTCCCCGCAAGCAGAAGATCCTCGCGTCGCTGGTGCTCAACGCGGGGCGCGTGGTCACCGTCGACCAGCTGGTCGATGCGGTGTGGGAGCTGGACCCGCCCGCCACCGCGGCCCGGCAGATCCGCAACACCACGACCGAGCTGCGCCGCGACCTCGTCGCACAGGGCGCACCGGCGAGCGTGATCACCGCCGGCGGCCCCGGCTTCCTGCTCGACCTGACCGACTGCTGGTCGGACGTCAGCGCGTTCGAGCAGCGCCTCGCCACCGCCCAGCACCTGACCGGCCCCGACGCACTGGTCGAGCTGTGCCACGCGCTCGCGCTGTGGCGCGGCCCCGCGTTGAACGGCCTGCGCAGCGAGCCGCTGCGGACCGCGGCCCGCGTGCTCGACGAGCGGCGGCTCACCGCGCTGGAACGCCGGTTCGGGCTGGAGATCGACCTGAACGGCGGCGCCGACGTGCTGGAGGAGGTGAGCGCAGTGGCCGAGCAGCACCCGTTCCGGGAAGGACTGGTCGCCCACCTCATGCGCGCCCACTACCTCGCCGGCCGCCAGGCCGACGCGCTCGCCGCCTACCACCGGCTGCGCACGCTGCTCGACGAGGAACTGGGCGTCGAACCCGGCCAGCCGGTGCGCGACCTCTACGAACGCATCCTGCGCCAGGACCCCGCGCTCAGCGCCGCGCCCGCCGCCGAGCACCTGATCCCCCGCCAGCTGCCGCCCGCACCGCGTGACCTGCGTGGACGTGCCGAGCTGGTGGAGCAGATCTCCGCCGACCTCACCGACGGCCCGGTCGTGCTGAGCGGGCCGGACGGTGCGGGCAAGTCGGCGCTCGCCGCACACGTCGCGCACCAGCTCGCGGCGCGCTACCCCGGCGGCCAGCTCTACGCGGACCTCTCGCACACCACCGCTTTCGACGTGCTCGGCCGTTTCCTGCGTGCGCTGGGCGTCGCTCCGTCCGACGTGCCCGCGGATGCGGACGAGCGGACGGCCACCTACCGGACGTTGCTCGCGTCCCGGCGTGTGCTCGTGCTGCTGGACGACGCCGCGTCCGCGCAGCAGATCCAGCCGCTGCTCCCCGGCTACCCCGGCTCGACGCTGCTGATCACGTCCCGGCGCTCGCTGGCGGCGTTGCGCGACGCCGCGCGCCACGTCGTTCCCGCGCTGGACGAACGCGATGCCGCCACCATGCTGCTCGACGCGGCCGGCAGTGAGGACGCGGCGAGCGCCTCGTTGTGCGGACGGCTGCCGCTCGCGTTGAGCGTCGTCGCGGGTCGGCTGGCCGCCGGTTCCGACCCGATCATCGCCCGGCTGCGCGACCGGCTGGTCGGCCAGCGCGCGTTGCTCGACGAGCTGACCGCCGGCGATCTCGACGCCGCGATCGCCGTCCCCGCAGCGCGCCTGCCCGCACCGGTCACCTGGCACGACCAGCGCCGCAGTCGCCCTCCTCCGTGCGAGGCCGGGCGCGTGGCCGCCGAGCAGGGACCCCTCCCGAACGCGGCGCCCGACACTCAGCGGTGATCGCGTCTCGGAGGTGTTCAGGATGATCACACCCCGCACAACGGCCGACAGCCTGCTCGCGGGCGCGCGGAACGAGGTGCTGGTGATGACCCGCCTGCCGGGCGCGATGCGGCGGGTCGACCACCTGAACCTGCGCCGCGGCGTGCGCTACCGCGTCCTGTTGTCGCACGCCGCGCGCACCGACCTGGGGGTGCTCGCGCTGGCGGGCGCCGACGCGCGCACCGTGCCGTCCGTGCCGTCCGACGTGCTGGTCGTCGACGGCGCGCTGGCGCTGCTCCCGTCCGGGTCCGGCGTCGCGGTGCTGCGGCTGCGCGGCGTGGTCGCCACGGCCGTCGAGCTGTTCGAACGCGTGTGGCCGACCGGTGTGCCGCTGGAGTCCGGCTGCCCGGCTGAGCTCTGCACGCGCGAACGCGAGCTGTTGTCGTTGCTGTGCACGGGCAGCACGGACGAGTCGGCCGCCGCGCGGCTCGGCGTGTCCGTGCGCACCGTGCGGCGCATGGTGGCGGTGCTGATGGACCGGCTCGGGGCGCGCAGCAGGTTCCAGGCGGGTGTGCGGGCGGCGGACCGCGGCTGGCTGATGGAGCAGGCGGGGTGAGGGCGGGCCGCACGGGTGTGGGCCATGATGGTCCAGACCGCCGATCCTGACGAGGACGAGGTGAGCACGTGGACCGGCCGAACTGGGCACCTGGGGACATCGACGCCACGAGCCCGAGCCCTGCTCGGATCTACGACTACTGGCTCGGCGGGGCGCACAACTTCGCCGTCGACCGGGAGGTCGGGGCCAAGGCGCTCGAGACGATGCCCGAGCTGCGGCACGTGATCCGGACCAACCGGAGCTTCCTGCGGCGGGTGGTGAACCACCTGCTCGCGGCCGGGGTGCGGCAGTTCCTCGACCTCGGGTCCGGCATTCCCACGGTGGGGAACGTCCACGAGATCGCGCTGCAGACCGATCCGGACGCGCGCGTCGTTTACGTCGACATCGACCCCGTCGCGGTGGCGCACAGCCGGACGATCCTCGTCGACCATCCTCAGGTCAACGTGGTGCAGAAGGACATCCGCGACGTGGACTCGGTGCTGCGCGCGCCCGAGGTGACCGGGACGCTCGACTTCGACCAGCCGATCGCGGTGCTGATGATCGCGCTGCTGCACTTCGTGCCGGACTCGGACGAGCCGCGCAAGATCGTGGGCGGGTACCGCAACGGGTTGCCGTCCGGCAGCTACCTGGCGATCTCGCAGGGCGGGTTCGAGGACGGGGACGAGTCCGCCGGTGCTCGCGAGGCCCGTGAGCACTACAGCCGTCAGGTCACGCAGATGTCGTTCCGCAGCAGCGCGGAGATCACGGCGTTCTTCGAGGGGTTCGAGCTCGTCGAACCCGGCGTGACGCGGCTGCCGCTGTGGCACCCCGAGTCGCTGGACGACGTGGGCGAGGACGCCCACCGGTTCAACGGGTTCGGTGCCGTGGGCCGCAAGCCGTAGCCGGCTCGGAAGCCGCACCGCCGAGCACCGTCCGGGAGGGGTCCCGCGCGACCCCGGTCAGACTGGTCCGGCACCGCGACTTCGAGAGGAGCCGGCATGAACCACGAGAGCCTGGCGCGCGGCGTGCCCGGCACCGCACCGGGTGCGGTGGTCGCGCTCGCCGTCACCGGGCAGATCAGCGTGGACCCGGTGGAGGGCAGGACGATCCGCTTCGGCCGCAACCGCCCCGAGGTGGACATCTGCGTCGGCGAGACCGACCTGCGGGTCAGCCGCCAGCACGGCGTGCTCACCCGCCGCAGCGGCCACTGGTGGGTCAGCAACACCGGGCAGCTGCCGATCCGGTTGCCGAAGACCCGGCTGCTGTTCAGGGACGAGGAGCCGGTGCCGCTGCCGGACGGCTACTCGCCGCTGTTCGTCCGCGGCTCCCACGACCGCGAGCACCTGCTGGAGGTGTACGTGGCCGGTGAGGACGGCGGCAGGCCCGCGATGCGGCACAGCGCGGTGACGCAGCCGCCGAAGCGGTGGCGGCTCACCGAGGACGAGCGGCTGCTGCTCGTGGCGCTCGGCAGGCGCTACCTGCTGCACGAGTCGAACCCGCAACCGGTTGCGCGCCAGCAGGTCGCGGAGATGATGGCCGAGCTGCAACCGGACAGCACGTGGGGCATCAAGCGGGTCGAGCACATGATCGCGGACGTGCGGGCCCGGCTCTCCGCGGCGGGCGTGCACGGGTTGCTGCGCGAGGAGGTCGGCGAGCCCGTCGGCAACGCGCTCAACGACAACCTGCTCAAGGAGCTCGTGCTGTCGACCACGCTGGTGCCGCCGGATCTCGCACTGCTCGACGAGCTGTACTGATCACCGCCGGTCCATGCCCACCACCATGGCGGGCGTGAACGTCCGCAGGAACGGGACGACCAGCAGCGCGGTGGCGACCGCGAAGACGCCGAACGCGAGCCGGTAGCCGAACCACTCGGCCAGCAGTCCGACGACCGCCGCACCGATCGGCAACGCGCCCCAGCTGAACAGCTTGGCCGCGGCAGTGAACCGGCCCATCATCTCGGCGGGCACCAGCTGCTGGGCGATCGTGCGCGCGTTGACCGACCACAAAGTACCGCCGAGCCCGCCGAGGAACGCCGCGAACGCCACCGCGACCAGGTTCCCGGTGACCACCGGCACGGCCACCATCGCGAGCGTGCCGACGATGTCGGCGAACATGACGGCACGCCGCCCGAACACCCGGTTCAGCGTCGTCACGCTCACCGCCCCGACCAGCCCGCCGACGCCCAGCGCGCTGAGCAGCACGCCGTAGCCCTCGGCGTCCATCCCCATCGCGCCGGTCGCGACCAGCGGCATCAGCGCCAGCCACGCGCCCCAGCACGCGCACAGCACGGTCAGCACCAGCGCCATCAGCCGCAGCACGTCGTTGCGCCACAACAGCTTCAGGCCCTCGGCGATGTCCGCGTGCACCGAAACCGGCTCGGCGGTGGCACGTGCCACGCGGAACCGTCCGACCAGGAACAGCAGCACGACGACGCCGAGCACGTAGCCGGCGGCCGTGGCACCGAGCGCGACCGACGCACCGGCCGCGACGAGCAGACCGCCGACGAACGGACCGCAGAACTCGTTGCAGACGGTCTCCGCACCCGTCATCCACGCATTGGCCCGCTCCCGGCCGGCGGGCGCGATGGCGTCGGGCAGGAGCGCGGACGCCGCGGTCAGCGCGATCACCTCGGCGACGCCGAGCGTCGCGCCGCTGAGGTACAGGAGCCCGAGGCTGGGCGCGCCGACGCACAGCAGCCCGACGATGACCGCGAGGCGCATGCCGTTCGCGACCCACAGCAGCACGCGCCGGTCGACCCGGTCGACGAGCACGCCGACGTGCAGCGCGACCAGCAGCCACGGCAGCGTCAGCGTCAGCGAGACGCCCGAGATCTGCAGCGGTGAGCTGGTCAGCGCGGTCGCCATCAGCGGCAGCGCCACCTTGGTGACGCCGTCCGCGAGGTTCGTGACGGCCGTGAACGCCACCAGCACGGCGGTGTTCCTGCTCGTCGTGTCGACGACTGCGGTCATTCGCTCCCCAAACCGTCTAAAGCGATAGCCGGTTACCGGCAGGATGTACGATAGCCGACGTAACCATCAAACGGATTAGCCGGTGAGCAGATGATCGAGCCCTCAGCCGAGGCGAAGCTGGTCGAGGCGTTCGCCAACACCGTCGACCTCGAGGACGAGACCGACGCGCTGGCCACGGCCGCGGACGCCACGACGTGGCTGCGGACCAGTGGCCTGATCGGCGACCGGGTACGGCTCGGCGATGACGATCACGGCAAGCTGCTCGGCCTGCGGACCGGGCTGCGCGCGGCGCTCGCTGGCGTTCCCGAAGCTGGCGTGCTCGACGAGTTGCCGGTGCTCGTGAGCTTCAGCGGCCGCGTGCTGACGCCGTCACCCGCGCTCTCCCCCGTGCACCGCGCGCTGGCCGAACTGGCGATCGCGTGGTCGGCGCTCGTGGTGACCGGCGAGGCGCAGCGGCTGAAGCGCTGCGCGGACGACACCTGCGGCTGGGTGTTCTGGGACGTCTCGCGCAACCACAGCAGGCGCTGGTGCACCATGCGCGTGTGCGGGAACCGGGCGAAGGCGCGGGCCTACTCGGCCCGGCAGAAGGGCCACTGAGCACGGGACCTGTGGGCCGTCCGGAAAGGACCCTCGGCGGGACCTCGGTCCCTGGAGCCGGACGGCGGGCACCCGCACAGTGGAGGCACACGCCGCCGAACGGAAGGCATTCCGTGCCTCGCACCGCCGCTCGCTGCTCCGCCATCCGCGTGACCCGCTACTTCGACGAGGTCGTCGACCAGCTCGTCCGCTCCGGCATCAGCGTCGACTCCGTCGCCATCGACCTCTCTCCCGCCGAGCCGATGCGCGGCCAGCTCATGACCGGCCGCGGCCCCGTGCTGCGGTGGCGCGAGGACCTCGGGTGGACCTCCGGCACGCGCTCGGCGGGCCCGGCCGCGCACCCCGATGAGGTCGCCCGGCTGCTCGAAGCGGCCCTCGAAACGGCCTGAGCGTCACGAATGCCGGTGCGCCCCAACGGGGTCCGCGCCCGCCGCCAGCCACTCCCGCGTCTGCTCCCGCGCCCGGTCGATCAGCTCGCGGGACTGGCTGAAGTCCGCGGGTGACGTGTGCAGCGGGCACAGCGTCGGCACCACCCGCAGGGTGACCGCGTCGGCGTACCGCTCGACGTCGAGCGCGAGCCGGTGGTTCACCAGCAACGTCAACGCCTGCAACGCCATCCCCAGCGCGCTGGACGGCGGTGCGGGCAGCGCGCACGCGTAGCCGGTCGGCAGCACCCACACCGGGTCCGCGCCGAGCGCCACCGCGTGCGAGACGGGCGTGTTGTTCACCGCGCCACCGTCGACCAGGTGGCGGTCGTCGATGAGCACCGGCGGGAACACGCCGGGCACCGCGGTGCTGGCGAGCACCGCCTCGATCGCGTCGCCGGTGGAGAGCAGCACCTCGGCGCCGGAGAGCACGTCGGCCGCACCCACGTGCACTCCGATCACGGCGTCCTCCAGGCGCTCGTACGACAGGTTCCGCCGCAGCAGCCTGCGCAGCCCGGTGTTCGGCACCAGGTGGTCGCGCAGTCCGACGAACCCCAGCAGCCCGCGCACCGGGCGGATCGGGAAGATGTCGTTGCGGGACAACGAGTTCCACACCTCGATGAGCCCGCCGACCGCGGCGCCCGATCCCAGCCAGGCGGCGTTCACCGCACCGACCGAGGTACCGACGACCAGGTCCGGCCGCACGTCCGCGTCCTCCAGCGCGGCCAGCATGCCGACCTCGACCGCACCGAGACTGCCTCCACCGGCGAGCACGAACGCGGTCGTCATGACCGCAGTATTCGCTGCCACGCGGGTGCACGGCGAGTGGCCGTTTTTCAGCGGTGGGACAGCTCCTGCGCCTCGGCGGCCTCCGCGCCGTGGACGACGACGGCCCAGATCACGACGACGCACAGTGCGATCACTATCGTCGACCAGATCGGGTGCACGGTGACGAACGCCAGCTGCGCGACCGCGTTCACGACCGCCAGCAGCACCGCGACCACCCGCGCCCACGCCGCACCGGAGAACAGCGCGATCCCGGCGAGCGCCACCAGAACGCCGAGCAGCAGCGTGATCCAGCCCCACCCGGTCAGATCGAACACGAGCAGTGACCCCGGCGCCGCGACGTAAACGTCGCTGCGGAACAACGCGACCAGGCCCTCGATCGCGTTGAACGAGCCCATGACGATCATCATGACGCCCGCGAACCAGATCCAGCCCACCCACGCCGTGACGTCACGACCGCGAACCGGGCTGTCCCACTGGTTCCTGCGGCGATGTTCCTCCTCGACCATCTCTGCCTCCATTTCGGTGTGGCCAGAACCGTTCCACGCCGGCGACGGGACGGTCTTCATCCGCGGCGGGCGAAGGCGCACAGCGCGGATCAGCAGTTCCGCCACGAACGAAGGCGCGCTGCTCGGGAACCGGCGGCAACCCAACGTGCCCCGCCGCGCGGGTCAGCAGTTCCTGCACGGTGCGCAGCACGTCGGCCACCCGGTCCCGGTGCTCGCACAGGATTTCCACTCGACGTGTCGCGTCGCCGATCATCCGCGCGACCCGGTCCCGCGCGGCCGACTCCTGTTCCGCCAACCGGCGGGTGGCCTCGGCCCTGCGGGTGGTCATGGCGAGCTCGAAGTCCGCGAGCACGCGTTGCCGTTGCCGCGCCGCCTCTTCGTCCAGCTCGCGGCGCCTGGTCTCCGCCTGGCCGACCAGCTCGGCGACCCGCTCGTGCGCCTCGCGCATCAGCTCCTCGTGCTCGGCGCGCATCTCGCGGTGCCTGGCCTCGACCTCGCCGACGAGCCAGGAGTGCCTGCGTCGCAGGCCCGCCTCCGCCACGCGGGCCGCGTGCCAGCTCTGCTCCCCCAGCGCCCGCGCCCGCACGACGACCTCCTCGGCCTCGGCGTGCGCGAGATCCACCATGTGCCGCAAACGTTCGCCTGCACCGTCGACCGTGATCGGTGTGCGGCACACGCGGTCGATCCGCGCGCGCAACCGGCGGTTCTCCGTGCGCGCGCCTTCCAGCTGGGCCACCAGGCTGGCCGCCTCCGACCGCGCGGCGTCCCTGTCCACGGCCAGGATCCGCAGCTCCTCTTCCACGTGCCGCACGTAGTGCCGCACCTGGTCGCGCCGGAATCCGGTCCACGCGAGGTCGAACCCGGTCCGCAGCGGCACCAGCTCGGCGGTCACGGCCGCACCACCGCCAGGTCCGACCGGCACACCCCGCCGATCCCGCCGTCCGGCGCACCGGGCGCACCCGGCGAGACCACCCGGACGCGACCGCCGCTCAGCAGCGCCGCGCGCACCGCGACGTCAGCCAGCAGACCGGAATGCCGTGCGGACCAGGCGAACGGCGGCACCCGGTCGCCGGGGATGACGTCGGTCGGCTGAGGGCCGAACCACGCGGTGGCGCTGACGTCCTCCGGATGCTCCACCAGCAGCTGCTCCACCCGTCCCCGTGAGAGCGCGGCCAAAGTCTCGTGGGCGCCTTCGACGCCGAGCCCTCGTTCCCGGCAGCGCTCGGTGAAGTCGGACAGCACCTCGGCCGTCCACAGCTGCGCGCTGGACGAGGCGAGCGAGACGATCGGCACCTCGGTCGTCCGGGTGCCGCGCAGCCGCCGGATGGTCACCTTCGCGCGCGTCGCGGGTGTCAGTCCTTCGCGCAGCACCCGCGCCGTGTCCGGCTCGCCCGCGATCACCAGCAGGCGCGCGCCGATCTGCGCGAGCGCCGCCTCGCAGGCCTTCGCGACGGTCCTGGTGTTGCGCTCCCACGACTCCTCCCCGAAGCGCAGCTGCGCGCGGCTGATCGTGTTGTTCCCGCCGGGCGCCATGTGGACGTCCGCACCGGACCGCTCGGCCACCACGACGACGCACGGCGGACGGTCCTGGAACCACGCCAGCAGCGGCAGCACGTGCGCGGGCGCGGTGAACCAGGCCAGGTCCAGGTGGCCCAGTCCCGGCGTGCGGAACACCCGCGGGGACAGGCCTGGACCTGCGAACACGACGAGCTCGGCGGTGCGTCCGGCCTGGGTGATCGCCGGTGCCGCGAGCAGCGCGAGGTCGACCTCCCTGATCGTGGCCGGATCCGCGCCGTCGCACCGCAGCTGGTCGACGAGACGACGCCAGCGGGCAGGCCAGGCGCTCGCCGGACCTGATCCTATGTAGACGGACGCGACCGGGTGCGGCGGACGCAGGACCTCCACGAGGTCGCGCAGACCGACCAGCGGTGTTGTGCGCACGGGCATGGGACTCCCTTCACTCAACGGGGCTCCAGCAGACTGCCGACCGGATCACGTGCGCGACGTCACCCAGCTCAGGTGAACTCGCTGCCACGGCTGGACGTCACTCGCCCGACGCGGAGGAAGTGGCGGCGCGCCTCCACCCGAGACGATCGACGGGGCCAGCAGAGGAGGCAGACCACATGAGCCGGCAACCCGATCGGCGGAGATCACGACGAGTCGTACTCGTCTGCCTCACCCTGATGCTCATCGCGTCCACCGCGGACGACGATCCGTGTGAAGCGGACACCGGAGTGCTCGCCGCGGCCGTACTCGCGCCGCTGGGTGTGCCGCGGTTGCTGGCGCCGTTCGTCCGCGCACTCCTGTTCCTGTCCAAGCCATTCGACGCGACAGAGCCACACTGCGCGGTTCGGCCCTCGGGCGTTGCGCCCACCGATGGCCCGCGTGCCAACGGATCGCCCACTCCTGGTTCGTCCCGCGAGTCACTGCTATCGGAGCACATCTGACGCCCACGCAGAATCGTGATCCGAAAACAGGAGATGCCTCACATGCCCGACAGCCAGGAGCCAGCTGACGGCGAGTCGCCCGTCGTGCCGTCGAAGCTGCGCGTCCCCGTCTCGGCCGTGCCACTCGTGCCACGCGATCGACTGCTATCCACATTGGACAACATGGTCGGCGCGTCACCACCAGCGGTGACATTGGTCAGCGGACCAGCGGGAACAGGAAAGACGACGGTGCTCGCGGAATGGGCGAGACGATGCGCAAGGGGCCAGAACGCGCCGAGGATCGCCTGGATCACCCTGGACGCGCACGACAACACACCCGCGTACCTGTGGACGGCCATTCGGGACGCGTTGCTGCTCAGCGGTGGGTGGACCGACCCCGCTCGCCTGGAATCGGTGACGTTGCAGGCACCCGCGTTCGCGGTGGACGTCGTCGCCGCGTTCGACCACGCGACCGCGCCGGTGTGCCTCGTGCTCGACAACGTCCACGAGCTGCGCGCCGCGGAAGTCTTGCGAACATTGGACATCCTCGTCCGCCACTTGCCGGAGCGGTTGCGCTTGGTGCTGGCAGGCCGGTTCACCCCTGGGCTGCACCTGTCCCGCCTCCGGCTGGAGGGAAGGCTGCGCGAGATCGGCACGACCGAGCTGGCGTTCACCCGCACCGAGGCCGAAGCCCTGTTCGCACAGCAGCGAATTCAGCTCACCCCGGACGGAATCGGTGTGCTGCTGCGGCAGACCGGGGGGTGGATCGGCGGGCTGCGGTTCGCCGCGATGGCCATGGCGGGCACGACGACGTCGCCCGCCGAGCTGCCGTTGTTCACCGGTCACGACGAGATCGCGTCCGCCTACCTCAACGAGGAGGTGCTGGCGCAGCACCCCGACGACGTCCGCCGGTTCCTGGTGTCCACCAGCATCTGCGACGTGCTCAGCGCGGATCTCGCCGCCGCGGTGTCCGAGCACCCCAACGCGGGTGAGGTGCTGGACCTGTTGGAGCGCACGAACTCGTTCGTGACCCGGCTCGACGAGTGGTACCGCTTCCACCCGATCCTGCGCGGCCACCTGCGGGCCGAGCTGGGCCGCACGTGGCCGAAACGGCAGCGCGGACTGCACCGCACGGCCGCGCGCTGGTACTCCGAGCGCGGCATGCCCGTCGCCGCGCTCGAGCACGCGATCCACGCCGAACAGGGTGAGCTGACGGCCGAGCTCGTCGAGGGAGCTGGGCTGCGGGAGATCCTGAGCAGCGGCGGCGAACGACTGCACGAACTGCTCACCACCGTGCCGCACCACCTGCTCGCCCGGCCGGTCATCGGGCTCGTCGCCGCGCTGGCCGCGCTCGACGCCGGTGACCCGGCCACCGCCGACCAGTTGCTCGACCAGGTGAACCGGTCGGCGCACCCGTTGAGATCGGACGAGCTCCGCGCGCTGCACGCCACGGTCCTCGTGCACCGCGCGCGGTTCGACGGCGACCTCGGCGAGTCGTTGCGCAACCTGAGCCGAACGACCGCGGGCCGCACCGGCGCGGCGGACCTGGACGGCGCGGCGTTGATGAACCGGGGCATCGCGGCGCTGTGGCGCGGTGACCACCGCACGGCGGAGGCGGATCTGTCGCGCGCGTCCGACCTGGCGCGGCACGAGGGTTTCGACCACGCGGTGCTGGACTGCCAGGTGCACCTCGCCGCGCTGGAAACCGGGTGCGGTGATCACCGCGCCATGCACCACCGCGCCACCGCGGCGCTCGAGTTCGCCGCGGAACGCGGCTGGGAGTCGAAGCCGGAGTGCTCGCTCGCGTACGCGTTGCTCGGTGTCCACGCGTACCAGCGCATGGAGGACGACCAGGCGCGCGCACTGGCGTCACGGGCGGTCGAGGTGCTGACCAGGCGGACGGATCCCACGACCGAACTGGCCGCGTCCTGTTTGGACGCCATCGTGACGTTCGGCGAGACCGACGAGCCGCACGCCGTCGTCGGGGCGATGTGGAAACGTTTGCGGGAGCTGGACCGGCGGCAGGTCGCGCCGCCGTTGGTGGCGTTCGTGACGCCAACCGCGCAACGGATGGCGTTGCACGTCGGCGAGCAGCAGTGGGCGGCGGAGATGGCCGAGCACGTGGACAAGGTGCTCGGCACGTGCGCGGAACCGGCGCTCCTGCGGGCGGTCGTGCACATGCACCACGCCCGCGCGGGTCAGGCGCGCAAGCTCGTCGCGCCGATCCTGACCGGCGAGCTGCGCGCGGTGGTGGCCAACACCGTCGTCGACGCGTGGCTGGTGGAGGCGACGCTGGTCGACCGGGCGGGCAGCGCGCAGCAGGCGCACCACGCCATCTGCCAGGCGCTGGCCGCGGCGGAGCCGATCGACGCCATCCGCCCGTTCCTCAACGCGGGCAAGCCGATCCGCGATCTGCTGGCCCGCGGCGCGGGCCGGTTCGGCAGGCTCGACCCGTTCGCGACGGCCACGATGACCGCCCTGCCCGCCACGTCCACGACGTCGACCGACGTGCTGACGACCCGCGAGCGGGACCTGCTGGTGGAGCTGCCGTCCATGCGGACGACTGAGGAGATCGCCGACTCGCTCTTCGTGTCCGTCAACACCGTCAAGACCCACCTGCGCGGCATCTACCGCAAGCTCGGCGTCAACCAGCGGCGTGACGCCGTGATCGTGGCGCGCCAGCGCGGACTCATCTGATCAGGGAGAACCCATGACAGCACAGCACTTCTCACTGGACGAGTTCCTCGGCATGGTCGTGCGCGGCGTGGCGCGCGACCTGCCGGGCCTGCTCGGCACGGACATCGCCGCCCTGCGCCCGCGCCAGCCGCACCACAGCCCGGTGGTGCTCGCGGCGCACGGCGTCTCGCTGACGTTGCACGAGATCCAGCTGCGCGCGGTGCGCGGCCCGATCCGGGTGGCCGCGACAGCGGACGGCCCGGTGGTGAGCGAGGACCTGTGGCACGACGAGCGATGGCCGGAACTGCGGCTCAAACAGGCCTGCACCCAGTTCCCCGACCAGTCACGGGTACTGCACGAGACGCGCGGCGTGGTCTCGCTCCCTGGGTTGCACGACAACGGAAGCGTCGTCGTGCTGTCCGCCTACCTCGCCGAGGCACCGGGGACGGGCGCGGTTTCCATCCTGTCGCGCTACGAGCGGCTGGTGGCCTCCGCCATCGTCACCACGTCCGCGTTCACCGGACCGCCGCGCCGGACCGGGCGGGCGCTCGCGATCCTCCAGTCACGCGACGACGTGCAGCAGGCGACCGGGATCGTCATGAGCCTGTGCCGGACCGACCCCGTCACCGCCGGACGGTTGTTGCACGACATCGGGCTGCGGGCTGATGTGCGGCCGGACGCGCTGGCTGCCGAGCTGGTGCGGATGGCCGGCGATCCCGGTGAGAAACCGGGGGCCGCACCCGCTCCCGACCCCAGGGCCCGGCGGATCGCGGTCGAGCTGTGGTCGGCGCTCAGCAGGAACGGCTGAGGTCTAGGCGAAGTCGGGCAGGCGGCGGGCGACCTCGTCCGGCGCGGGCATCCGGGCGATCTCGTCCGCGATCGCACGGGCCGCGTCGCGATGTCCGTTGTGCGCCAGCAACTTCCGGGCCTGCTCGGTGATGGCGTCCGCGCTCGGGTCGTCGAGCCGCAGGCCGGCACCGGCGGCGCACACGGCGTCCGCGTTGGCGAACTGGTCGGCGCCCTGCGGCAGCACCAGCTGCGGGGCGCCGACGGCCAGCGCGCCGAGCGTGGTGCCGCTGCCGCCGTGGTGCACGACCAGGTCCGCGTGCGGCAGCAGTTCCGCCTGCGGCACCCACTCGTGCACGGTGACGTTCGCCGGCACGTCGCCGAGCTCGGCGAGCGGCACCCGTCCGGCGGCGACCACCACGCGTCCCACACCCGCCAGGCCCCGGATGGCCGTGGCGAGCAGTTCCGGCGTGCCGAACGCGGTGCCGAGCGTCAGGTAGACGAGCGGAGCGCCCAGTGCGGGCAGCTCACCGGGCGGGGAGAACGGCACCGGCCGGAGTCCGATGCGGACTGCCGGGAGAAAGTTCTCGTCCTGCAACGAAGACGGGCAGATGTCGATGTGCGGCACGTCCAGCGCGGGCAGCTCGAGCCCGATGCCGGCGGGGATCATGCGTCCGAACCCGTGCCACACACCGGGAATCCCGGCCCGCCGCGCCGCGACGGCCGCGCCCGGCAGACCCCACTCGTGCACGACGAGGTCGGGCCGCAGCCGCGCCAGCTCGGGTTCGAGGTCCTCGGCGTAGATCTCGTAGAACGAGTCGGCGGGCCGGAACGGCCGCAGCCCGTTCGCGGCGAGCGGGGCGTGCACGTTCTCGCCCGCGGCGAAGTGCACCTCGTGCCCGGCCTCGCGCGCGGCGACCGCGAGCGGGATCAGCGGGTAGGTGTGGCCGACCGACGCCAGGCTGGCGAACAACACGCGCATGCCGACGAACCTACGCGCGGCGGGTCCGCGCCCCGCTGGGCGGGACAGCGCGTTCGGGCTGCTGGCCGCGGCGGGCCACGTTCGTCACGAAGCAGGCGAACAGCGCGAGCACCAACGCGATCTTCACAGGCCCCTCGTCCGGTTCCTCAACGCCCGGCGCGCGGATCTCGTTGCGCGGTCGCACACCGCCGTTGGGCATGATGGGACCCGCACCCACCTGGGGAGGTGTGGTTGTCGGGGGAGGTGTCACGTGGCGCGTACCGAACGTCCGCTGGACGGCGAGGACGGCCCAGTTCTCCGGTTCGCGGAGGACCTGCGGAAACTGCGGCAGAAGGCGGGCACCCCGCCGTACCGCGAGCTGAGCAAGCGAGCGCACTACTCGAGCGGGGCGCTGTCCGACGCCGCAGCCGGGCGCAAGCTGCCGACGTTGCCCGTGGCGCTAGCGTACGTGCGCGCCTGCGAAGGCGACGTGGACGAGTGGGAGAGCCGCTGGCACGAGGTCGTCGGGGAGATCAACGCACCGGAGGTCGCCGAGGCGCCGGACGAGGGCCCGTACGCCGGGCTGGCGGCGTTCGGCGAAGAGGACGCCGAGTGGTTCTTCGGCCGGGACCGGCTCGTCGACGAGCTGTGCGAGCGGGTGCGCGAACACCGGTTCGTCGCCGTGGTCGGGCCGTCGGGCTCGGGCAAGTCGTCGCTGCTGCGCGCCGGGCTGCTGCACGCCCGCGCCACAGGGCTGCGCGGGCTGGCGACCGGTCCGGTGCTGGTCATGGCGCCAGGTGCGCACCCGTTGGAAGAGCTGGCGATCCGGCTGGCCAGGCTCAGCGGAGGTTCCGCGGCCGCGGTGCTCGCCGAGCTGAGGAACGACGGCGTGCTGCCTGCCCCGGACGGCCTGCTGCTGGTGATCGACCAGTTCGAGGAGCTGTTCACCGTCTGCCGCGACGCGGCCGAGCGCGCCCGGTTCCTCAGCCTCCTCGACACCGCCGCGAAGGTGCGGATCGTCATCGGCGTGCGCGCCGACTTCTACGCGCACTGCGCCCAGCACCACGAGCTGGTCGGGGTGCTGCGCGACGCCCAGGTCGTCGTCGGCCCGATGACCACGGCGGAGCTGCGCAGCGCCGTCACCGAACCGGCGCTGCGGGTGGGCGGCCAGGCGGAGGCCGAGCTGGTGTCGCAGGTGGTGGCGGACGCGACCGGCAGGCCGGGTGTGCTGCCGCTGATGTCGCACGCGCTGCTGGAGACGTGGCGGCGACGGCGCGGCTCGACCATGACGCTCGCCGGGTACGAGGCGGCGGGCGGGATGGCGCAGGCCATCGCCCACACCGCCGAGGGTGTCTACGACGCGCTGAACGAAGACCAGCGACGGCTGGCGCGCGAGGTCTTCGTGCGGCTGTGCGAGCTCGGCGAGGGCACCGAGGACACCAAGCGCCGCGTCCAGCGCGCCGAGCTCGATCCCGAGGTCGAGCCGGTGCTGGAGCAGCTCGCCGGGGCCAGGCTGGTCACGCTCGACCGCGACACCGTCGAGATCACCCACGAGGCGCTCATCCGCTGCTGGCCGCAGCTGCGCGGCTGGCTCGACGACGACCGCGAGAACCTGTGCCGCCACCGCCAGCTCACCGAGGCCACCACCGCGTGGGAGTCGCTCGACCACGACCAGGGCGCGCTGTACCGGGGCACCCGGCTCGACCTCGCGCGCGAGATCCCGCCCGCACACCTGAGCCGCCGGGAACGCGCGTTCCTCGACGCCAGCGTGGCGGCCGGCAAGCGGCGCGTCCGGCGGTCGCGGTACCTGACCGCGTTGCTGGTGGTGCTGCTCGTGGTCAGCACGGTCGCGACCGTCTACGCGGGACGCGCGAGCAGCCAGATGACCGTGCAGCGCAACGCCGTGCTGTCGCAGAAGGTCAGCGCCGAGGCGGTCGCACTGCGCACGGTGAACCGCCCGCTGGCCGCGCAGCTGAGCCTCGCCGCGTACCGCCTCTCCCCCACGGCCGAGGCGCGCGACAGCCTGCTCAGCGTCCTCGCCCACCCGATCACCGCGCACACCGGCACCGTCAACGCCGCGGTCTACGCACCCGACGGGCGCCTGCTCGTCACCGGAAGCGCGGACAAGACCGTGAAGACGTGGGACGTCAACGATCCCGCCGAGCCGGTCGAGCTCGCGACCGCGCAGACCGGCGCCGTGTACGGGGTCGCGATCAGCCCCGACGGCAGGACGTTCGCCACCGCGGGCGTCGACCGCACCGTGCAGCTGTGGGACATCACCGACCCGCGCGCCCCGCGCAAGATCACCTCACTGACCGGTCACACCAACGTCGTCTACTCCGTCGCGTTCAGCCCGGACGGCAGGACGCTGGGTTCGGGCAGCTACGACCAGACTTCCCGGCTGTGGGACGTCAGCACCCTTTCCGCCCCAACGGAAATCGCCCACCTCACCGACTACGGGTCCATCGTCAAGCAGGTCGCGTTCAGCCCCGACGGCCGGACGTTCGCGGCCGGGGCCGACGACCGCACGGTGCACCTGTGGGACACCACGAACCCGCGGCAGACCAAGCTGGTCACGGTGCTGAAGACCGGCCACTCGGACATGGTCCCGTCGCTGACGTTCAGCCCGGACGGCAAGCTGCTCGCGACCGGCAGCGACGACCGCACGATCCGGCTGTGGGACGTGACCGACCGCGCCGCCCCCAAGCTGCTCACCACGCTCACCGGGCACGGTGCCGTGGTCATGGCCGTCGGGTTCAGCCCGGACAGCCGCACGCTGGCCAGCGGCGCGGACGACAGCACCGCGCGGCTGTGGCACGTGTCCGACCCCGCGCACGCCGTGGTGCGCGCCGTGATCACCGGGCACAGCGGGTCGGTGCAGTCCGTGCGGTTCAGCCCGGACGGCACCCGGCTCGCCACGTCCAGCACCGACCGGACGGCGCAGATCCAGGACCTCGACCCGGACAAGGGGGCGGCATCGGTGTGCGCGCTGCCTCCGCCGCGGATGACCGAGGCCGAGTGGGCGGAGCACTTCCCCGACCTGGACTTCCAGCCACCGTGCCCGTAGTGGTCAGCGTCGGCGCAGCCGTCTGATCTTGAGCGCGAGGTGCAGGTCGAGCCGCACCAATCCGTCGGACAGGTCGCGCCCGAGCAGCCGGGAGATCCGGTCGAGCCGGTAGTACAGGCTGCTCCGGTGCAGGTTCAGCCGCGCCGACGTGGCCTGCACGTCCCCGCCCAGGTCGAGGTAGGTCTCCAGCGTCTCGACGAGCATCGGGGTGTCCAGCGGCGCCAGCGGATCGTCCTGGCCGCCGATCAACCCCCGATAGGGCCCGAGCCCCGACCAGTCGCAGTGCCGGTCGAGCGCCGGGTCGAGCGCGGCGAGCTCGGCGGCGGCGAGCGCCTGGTCGCGAGCTTCGAGAGCCGCGTCCAACGGCCGGGGCTCGCTCACCCCCAGCACGACCTCGCCCGCGAGGCACTTCCCCACCACCTCGTCGATCTCGCCGAGCAGCCCCCGCCGGTGCAGAACGACCATCGCGTGGGCGGGCGTGACGTGTGCACCGACGTAGGCGGTCTCGGCGCGGAGGACGGGCGTCAGTGCACCGGCCAGCGCGCTGAACTCCGCCGCGCTCAACGGCCGCGCACCACCGCGCCCCGGCCGTGCCGCGACGGCCGCCACCACGGTGATCGTCCCGTCGACCAGCCCCGGCACCGCGGCCGCGAGCTGCGCACCGGCCTCGGTCCGGCTCTCGCCGAACAGCCGCCCGACCAGTTCGTCGACCTCCCGGCCGGGTGCGGAGCCGACGCGTGACCGGACGTCCAGCAGGTCGGCCAGCGCATCAGCTCGCCGCAAGGCATCCCGATCTTCGCCAGACAGCTCGGACCCGAGAATCCACAGGTAGCCGAGGTGACGGCCGCGCCTGCGCAGCGGCAGGCAGAAGCGGGCGGACAGGCCGAGCCGCGGGTTCGCGGGCACCGGGACCGGGTCGGTGGCGTCGGCGGCGACGTGCCGCTGCTCCCACTCCCTGATCTCGGGGGCGACCCGGCGCAGCAGGATCGTGGAGACGCGCGCCGCGTCGACGTCGTCGCGCTGCGTGCTGTAGGCGATGAGGTCGCCGTGCACGCCGTCGATCGTGAGGCTGCGTCCCAGCCGCACGGCGAGCGCGTCGAGCTCCTGCTGGACCTGTTCGAGCACCACTCCGACAAATGTACGAGACGCGGGGCGCCAGTCCGAGCGTTCGACCGGTGCGGGCGTGCGGCCGGAGTGCCTACCGTTCTCGCACCACGTCACCGGAGGAGCACCTGATGGCCGCACTCGCTCACCGCCCCTGGGTCGCCGAGCCGTCCGAGCACCGCGTGCGCGCCATCGCGGCGGCAACGGCCCAGCGAACGCCGGCGGCCCAGCTCGCGGAGCTGGACCGGCTGGTCACGGAGAACCGCCGCATCCACGACGTCGACTCGGTCAACCTGAACCCGGCGACGAACGTGATGAACCCGCGCGCCGAGGCCATGCTGTCCGCCGGGCTGGGCTCGCGGCCGTCGCTCGGGCACCCCGGCGACAAGTACGAGATGGGCCTCGAGGCGATCGAGCAGATCGAGGTCATCGCCGCCGAGCTGGTCGCCGAGGTCTTCGGCGCCCGCTACGCCGAGATCCGGGTGCCGTCCGGCGCGGTCGCCAACCTCTACGCGTTCATGGCGACGTGCGAGCCCGGCGACACGATCATCGCGCCCCCGCCGTCGATCGGCGGGCACGTCACCCACCACACCGGCGGCTCGGCGGGGCAGTACCGGCTGAACACCGTTCCCGCGCCCGTCGACCCGCACCGCTACACCGTCGACGTGGACGCGCTGCGCGTGCTGGCGCACGAGGTGCGGCCGAAGCTGATCACGATCGGCAGCAGCCTGAACCTGGTTCCGCATCCCGTCTCGAAGATCCGCGAGATCGCCGACGAGGTGGGCGCGAAGGTCCTGTTCGACGCGGCGCACCTGTGCGGCCTGATCGCCGGGCACGCGTGGCAGCAGCCGCTGGAGGAGGGCGCACACCTGATGACGTTCAGCACCTACAAGAGCCTCGGCGGACCGGCGGGCGGTGCCGTCGTCACGAACGACGCCGAGCTCGCCGAACGCGTCGACCGCATCGCGTTCCCCGGCCTGACCGCGAACTTCGACGTCGCCAAGTCCGCGGCGCTGGCCGTCACGATGATCGACTGGCAGGTCGCGGGACGCGCCTACGCGGCCGCGATGGTCGAGACCGCCGCACGCCTAGCCGACGAGCTGGCCGCGCTGGGCCTGCCGCTGTACGGCGGCACGACGTCACACCAGTTCGCGCTGAGCGCCCAGCGGTGGGGCGGCGGGCAGCACGCCGCGCGCACGTTGCGCGAGGCCAACATCCTGACGTGCGGCATCGGTCTGCCCGCACCGTCGGTCGACGGCGACGTGAACGGTCTGCGCCTCGGCACCCCGGAGATCGTCCGCATCGGGATGAAGCCGCAGGACATGCCCGACCTGGCCGGGTTCGTCGCCCGCGGTCTGGTGGAGCCGCTGGAGGTAACCGCGGACGTCAGCGCGTGGCGCAGGCAGTTCTCCGGCGTGCACTACACGGCCTCGGTGTCCACTCGTCGCCAGCTGGCCGTGAACACCAGTGCCGCGCAGATCGACCCCGCGGAGGCCAGCGACCCGGCGCCCAGGTAGATCACCCACTCGTAGCCGCTCACCGCGCCCAGCCCTTCCCGGAACAGCGGCACGAGGCAGAGGAACACGCCGAGCGCGAACGTGAGCACGCCGGAGCACGCCCAGAACACGATGAGCACGACCCGGCCCGTGCGCCTGCGCCCGGTGTGCCGGTGCAGCGCGCCGCGCCGGGCCAGCCACCACGACGCCAGCGCGGCCAGCGCGAGCGCGATGGCGTCGGCCGCGAGCGTGTCGCTGAGCCGGTGCCACTTCGCGGTCAGCGTGTACTGCCCGATGCCGACCGCCCACGGCAGCACGAAGAACAGGAGCACGCCGCGCCACCGGTACGGCACCACGATCAGCGCGGCGAACAGCACCGTCATCGCGATCGTGGTGTGCCCGCTGGGCAGGCTGTTGTGCGCGTAGTCGCCGGTGACCTCGACGAGGTGCGGCCGCACGAGCACGAACCGCTTGAGCACCTGCACGACCACCTGCCCGCCGACCACGACCCCCACCGCGGCGAGGGCCAGGTCCCACCGCCTGCGCAGCACGCCGACGAGCGCCACCGCCACCACGGCCAGCGCGAGCGAGTAGACCGTGATCTGCCCCAGCGCGTGCCAGGCCTGCCCGGACTCGCCCGCGTTCGCCTCGTCCGCGCCGCGCAGGGCCGCGTTCTCCAGTTGCTGGCCCGCGGTCGTCCACACCGCCAGCACGTACACCAGCACCGCCACCGCCGCGGCGGCGATCGCGATCACCAGCCAGCGGCGTGCGGTGACTTCCGTCGTCTCAGCGCGTTGATCCAGCAGCACGACATCGAGTGTCGTGCGTCAGCAGCCGGTTCGGTCCTTTCAGGACGGATCGCCACCGGACCGGGTGACTCCCTCGTCAGGCTTGCGCCCTGCTGCGACGCACCGCGTGCACCACGAACAGGGTGAACAGCAGGAGCGCGAAACCCGTCCCCGCGCCGCCCAGCGCGAACCCCAGCGACCGCCAGTTCCTCTCGGCGGGCGGGTTGACCACGGTGTGGATCGGCGTGATCCTCGGCGGCGTCGCGCCCGGTCGTTCGGCCGGGATCACGGCGGTCAGCGCGGCGACCGGGTTGACCATGCCGTGCCCGACCTTGTGGTCACGCCCGTCGGTGTTGCCGGGGTGCTGCGCGGTCGCCTTCAGCCGCGCCATGACCTGCCGCGCGGTCAGCGCCGGGAACCGCTCGCGCACGAGCGCGGCCACGCCCGCGACGTACGGCGACGCGAAGCTCGTGCCGACGATCGGCTGCTGCTCCTTGGCCTCCGGGCTGATGCCGGCGTTGACCAGTCCGGGGCCGCCGGGGTCCAGGGTCACGATGCCCTCGCCCGGCCCGGCGATGCTCACCCACGGCCCCCACACGCTGAACTGCGACACGGTCCCGTTCTCCCCGATCGACGCCACCGACAGCACGTCGTCGGCGAACAAGGGCGGCGACGCGACGACCTTCACGTCCCGCGGATCCGGATTGTCGTTCTGGTCGGGGCACCCGGTCGGGCCGAGGTTGCCCGCAGCCGTCACGATCACGACGTCCTCTTTGTCCACGGCGAACCGGATCGCCGCCTGCAGCATCTGGTCGTTGGCCGAGAACTCTTGCGGGGCAACGCAGTTCGTCACCGAGATGTTGATGACCTCGGCGCCGGACCTGGCCGCGTGCACGATCGCCTTCGCCAGCGTGCTGAGATTGCCCGCCCTGGGGCGTGCCGGTTCGGAGGCGGTGCCCTTGAACTCGAAGCGGTCGCTGGTGTGCCGGATCGACAGGATCTCCGCTTCCGGTGCCGCGCCGACGAAACCGCTCGCGTCCTCGCTCGACGCGAGCACACCGGCGACCTCGGTGCCGTGACCGTCGCAGTCCACCTTGCCGTTGGACCTCTCGACGAAGTCACCGCCACCGGCCACTCGCCCCTTGAGCAGCGGGTGCTCGACGACACCGGTGTCGATGACCGCGACCTTCACCCCCTTGCCGGTCGCGAACCTGTGTGCCTGCTCGAGGTTCAGCCGCAGCTGCCCGTACGGGATGTCCTCGACGGTCTTGCCCTTGGCGCTCGACCCGATGCACTGCTGGCCGTTGCTCACGTACGGCACGTCCGGCGCGGGCGCGCCTTCCGTTCCCCGCGGCGGCAACTGCGCGTTCGCGGGCAACGGCGGTGGCTCGTACTCCTTCGGCGCGGCGAACGCAGGCACCTGTCCGGACAGCACGAGCAGCACCGCGGCAGCACAAATCCTGATCACACCGACCCCCTTCGGCTTCCCCTGTGGCGCAGTATGACCACAAAAGCCGGTTCGAGGCCTGTAGCGAATTTCAGGAAGAGGAACGACTTCCGGCTACAACCACCGGCAGAACCAGTCGCGCGTGCGCCTGAGCACGTCGAGCTGGTGGTTCCGCTCCCGGATGGAGTGACCCTCACGCGGGTAGACGACGAACTCGTGCATCGCACCGAACCGGCGCAGCGCGCGGTGGAACGCCTCCGACTGGGACAGCGGAACGTTGGTGTCGTCCGCTCCGTGCAGCATCAGCACCGGGGTGCGGACGTTGGCGGCGAACGAGATCGGGCTGAGCCGGTCGTGCGGGTGCGGGCCGATGCCCTCCCAGCCCGCGCTGCCGCCGAGCGCCGCCTCGAACGGCCCGCTTTCGCCGGTGGCGGCGAGCATGCCCCAGTCGCTCACACCCGCTCCCATCACGGCCGCCTGGAAGCGATCCGTCTGCCCGACCGCCCACGCCGCCACGAAACCGCCGTGGCTCCAGCCGCCGATTCCCAGCCGCTCCGGATCGGCAACCCCTTGTGCCACCAGGAGATCCAGGCCTGCGAGGACGTCCGTCCACTCGTCCAGGCCGACCGCTCCGGCCACGCACGCGGCGAAGTCGTGGCCGTGCCCCTTGCCGCCACGGGCGTTCGGCAGAAAGACGGCGAGCCCGGCGGCGGCCAGCCACTGCGCGGACGGGTACCAGTCGAGCATCAACCGGTCCGCGTGTCTGTCGTAAGGTCCGCCGTGCACCAGGGTCACCAACGGGAAAGGCCCGTCCTCCCGCGTCCTTCCCGGCGGCAGCACCAGCAGACCGTCCAATGCCAGACCGTCATCCGCCTGGTGCGCGAGGCGTTCCTGAACGCCCCATCGCACACCACGCAGCTCGGGCCTCGTGTCCGTGACCTGTGCGAGCCCACCCGGTTGTCCGATGTGGATGTTCTTCGGCTCGTACGCGGTGCTGACGACCGCGGCCACGACGTCACCGTTTCGGCTGACGGACAACGACTCGGCCTGCCCTTCGATCCGGGACACCTCGACGAACTCGAGCGTCGCCGGGTCGAGTTGGCGCAGCACGGTGTCGAGCCCGTCCGCGAACAGTGCGAGCGGACCGGTCGCCAGGTCGGCGGGACAGCTCGTCATACCGGTGGTCAGGTCGCGGTGCACACCGTCTTCGGTCACGTCGAACACCGCGCACCCGCCGACGAGACCGGGTGGCACCACGCCGAGGTAGCTCACGTGCCAGCCGTCGTCGCCCCGCCACCACACCGGCCTGCGTGCCTCCACCGCGGCGCTGCCGAGGTCCCGCACCGTTCCGCCCGCCAGGTCCACGACGTGCAGCTCGGGGTGCAGCACACCGGGATCCAGGTCGGGCACCGGCCACGTCACGACCGCCAGCAGCCCGTCGCTCCGCGCGGCCACCTCCACGACGTGCCTGCCGCCGAGCACGTCCGGCGTGCGGATCTCCCCGGTCCGCGGGTCGAGCGTGCGCAACCGGGACAGCCGCGCCCGTTCGCCCCGCACCCCGGCGTCGTCGCGTTCCGCTTCCCGGCGCCGGTCCTCCTCGGTCGGCCCGTCGGGCGCGATCACGACAACGCGGCCGGCGTCGAGCGGGAGGCACTCGTCCACCCCGCCCGACCACGAGGTGAGCACCTCGGGCGCACCACCGAGCACACCGGCGCGATGCACCTGCGCACCGACGAGGTAGTAGACGGACCGCGAGTCCGGAGCCCACCGCGGCGAGCCCAGGTCGTTGCCCGAAGCCAGCTTCCGGGCCTCACCACCGGCACCGGGCACGACCCACAGGTCCCCGGTGGGCCGCTCCCCCGCGTGCCCGACGGGAGCCGTCACGTACGCCACCCAACGGCCGTCCGGGGACACCCGAGGCACCTTCGGCACCAGCCCGTCGACCACCAGTTCGGCCGTCAGCACGGAGTCCATCGCAGAGTCCATCGCAGAGTCCATCGCAGAGTCCATCGCGGGACAGCTCAGTCGATCGGTTCGATCGCGTCGTGCACCAGGTCGACCCGCGGGTCCTGCACGTGCGCGACCGAGGCCAGGTACCCGGCGGCGGAGTAGGCCATCGCGAGGTCCTCGTCGTCGATGACGATCGAGCCGCCCGCGCGCTCGAACCGCTCGGCGAGCAGGGGGAGCCCGTCGGGCAGCAGCCCGCACATGTCCTCGAAGGAGATGTCGCCCCACCGCCCGAACGCCTGACGCAGCACCCACACCCAGTCGGCGAGGTCTCCCCGCACCAGGAACCGGTCCTCGGTCAGCTTCACGACCGGACCGTCGGGCGGCGTCGAGGGGAGCCGGGCGAGCAGCAGCTCGACGAGCTCCGCGTTGAAGTGGCCCGCGGCGATCGTGAGCACCGGCGCACCGTCCTCTCGGGACTGGCCGGGATCCGCGCCCTCGTCCAGCAACCGCCGCACCACGGCGATGTCGGCGCGACGCCGGGATACGGCTGTCACCAAGTCCATCGGCGGATCTTATGCAGTTCCTGTCCTTCGGCGGCACGACATCGGAACGACTACGTCCAATGCTAACTTGATGCGTCTGTTCGGTGACGCGCCGTTCATGCGTTCCACGTATGAATGTCAGGCCTAATGGCCCGTGGATGTAACGGCCGATCGGCGTAACGTCCTCTGCCGTCTTGCGTTGACCACGCACGTCCCGGAGGAACGCCATGAAGCGGTCCGCAGCAGTCCTGTCCTCTTTGGCACTCGTGCTCGCCGGCGTGGTGGTGTCGCCCGCCCAGGCCGCTCCGAGCGCCGATCCGCTCGACGTCTACATCGCCGAGGTGACCCCGGAGAAGGCTGGTGAGCTGTCCAGACAAGGCGTTGACGTCGTCGAGAGCAGAACGGTCGGTGATCAGGTCCAGGTCGAGCTCGTCCTGTCCGAGACCGAACGCGCCACGCTCGCCGGACGCGGGGTGGACGCGAAGCTCAAGCGCACCAAGGACGGCAAGACGACCAGGCAACTCGCGGCCGACCAGGCCGTCAACGGGTTCACCGTGTGGCGATCATACGACGAGGCGGGCGGAATCAGGGACCAGCTGTACGCGCTGGCGCGCGACAACAGGAACCTCGTCAAGCTGGAGGTGCTCGGCAAGACCGGGCAGGGGCGCGAGATCATCGCGGTCAAGGTGACGCAGGGCGCGAACGGCGTCCGGGACGGCAGCAGGCCCGCAGTCCTGTACTCGTCGACGCAGCACGCGCGGGAGTGGATCAGCACCGAGGTCAACCGGCGGCTGCTGAACCACTACGTCGACCGCTTCAAGGCGGGCGACAAGGAGATCAAGAACCTGCTCAAGGACACCGAGCTGTGGTTCGTGCTGGTCGCCAACCCGGACGGCTACCAGTACACGTTCGACGCGGAACGGCTGTGGCGCAAGAACCTCCGCGACAACGACGGCAACGGCCAGGCCAACGTCGGCGATGGCGTCGACCCGAACCGCAACTTCGACGAGCACTTCAACTACGACAACGAGGGCTCGTCGTCGGCGGCCGCCAGCGACACCTACCGCGGGCCCGGCGCGACGTCCGAGCCGGAGACCAGGGCCATGCAGGGCCTGCTGGACCGGATCAAGCCGAAGTTCCAGTCCAACTGGCACTCCGCGGGTCAGTGGATCCTCTACCCGCAGGGCTGGCAGACCGGGTCGCCCGAGGCGGACAACCCGATCTACGTCGCGCTGGCGGGCACGGACGCCACGCCCGCGATCGCCGGGTTCGACCCCGGCATCAGCTCCGACGAGCTGTACGTGACCAACGGTGAGACCACCGACTACGCCGACGCGCGCAACGGGACCGTGTCGATGACGCCGGAGCTCAGCGAGGGCTGCGACGGCTGCGGCTTCGTGTTCCCCGACGACGAGGCGCTCGTCGAGGCCGAGTTCCAGAAGACGCTGCCGTTCTCGCTGTCGCTCGCGCGGTCCGCGACCGACCCGGCGAACCCGAAGTCCGCGGTCGGCATCACCGTCAAGCCGTTCTACCTCGACCAGGCCGACCTGGACCAGGAGAACAGCCCTCTGTCCATGATGGACTTCACCTTCGACGTCTCCTACGGTGACCCGCAGGAGGTCCGCGTGCTGGCGAAGAAGTCGCTCGGCGCGGTGCAGGCCAAGTGGCAGATCGGCACCGGGCCGGTGCAGAGCACGTCGACGAAGGAGTGGCAGGGCGGCGAGCGGTACGGCGTCGGCAACTCGAACTACTACCACGTCGTCAGCGGCGTGGTGACCGGGACGCAACCCGGTGACACGGTCAAGGTGTGGTTCGAGGGCGGCGGCCAGACCAGCAGCTCGTTCACGTACAAGGCCGTCTCCGACACCGGCGACAAGGTGCTCGTGCTCTCCGCGGAGGACTACACCGGCGCGTCGCCCGCGATGCCCGGCGTGACTGCGCCGAAGTACCTGTCGTACTACACGAACGCGCTGACCGCGGCCGGCGTGAGCCACGACGTCTACGACGTGGATGCCAACGGCCGCAAGGCACCCGACGCACTCGGCGTGCTCAGCCACTACCAGGCGGTCGTCTGGTACACCGGCGACGACGTCGTCACGCGCGAAGCGGGCTGGGGTCCGGGCAACGCCTCCAGCCTCGCGCAGACCGAGCTGTTCGAGGTCCGCGACTACCTCAACGAGGGCGGAAAGGTGCTCTACACCGGCAAGTACGCCGGGCACCAGTACGCCACGGGCCACGGCACGCAGCTCTACGACCCGTTCGAGAACAAGCAGTGCAGCGATCCGGCCATCACGGCGCGGTGCCGTCCGCTCAGCGGTTCCGGTGACAACGTCAACGACGTCATCGAGTACTGGTTCGGCGCCGGGGTCGTCAGCGAGGACTCGGGCACCGACGAGAACGGAGACCTGTTCGACGTCAACGGACTCGCGGCACCGTACGGCGGGATGTCGTGGGGCTTCAACGGTGCGGACAGCGCGCAGAACCAGGACCACAGCGCGTCGTTCCTGACGACCAGCGGCCTGCTACCGGTCGCGGTGTACCCGCAGTTCGAGAGCTCCGTCGCCGGCGCATGGGACCGCCCTGGCGGCCCGTTCGCACCGCACACCGGCGAATACTACGCGTACTCGCAGATCGGTGACGTGGCGTACAAGCGGCTGACCAGGACGATCACCGTCCCGGCAGGCGGCGCCCAGATGTCGTTCTGGACGTCCTACGACACCGAACCCGCGTGGGACCACCTGTTCGTGGAGGCGCGCACGGCGGGCGGCGCCGACTGGACGACGCTGCCCGACCAGAACGGCAACACCACGACGACGCCCGGCGACAGCTGCGCGGCCGGCTGGCGCGATCTGCACCCGCACCTCGACCACTACCAGACCCTCAACCCGGACAACACGTGCACGGCGACCGGTACCACCGGCGTGTGGAACGCGGCGTCCGGCGGGTCCGGCGGCTGGCAGCAGTGGTCGGTGAACCTGGCCGCCTACGCGGGCAAGCAGGTCGAGGTGTCGATCGCCTACGCGAGCGACTGGGCCGTGCAGGGGCTCGGTGTGTTCGTGGACGACGTCGTCGTGACCACCGGCGAGGGGTCCACGTCCTTCGAGTCCGGTTTGGATGGTTGGACGGTCGCCGGGCCGCCTGCGGGCAGCCCGCCGAACCCCAACGACTGGGTGCGCACCACCGCGGCCGGGTTCCCGGAGGGCGCGGTCGTCAAGACCGACGACACCCTCTACTTCGGGTTCGGCTTCGAGGGCATCAGTGACGCGGCTACGCGCAACCAGGTGATGCAGAGGGCGATGAGCTACCTGCTCGGCTGAGCGGGAGCCGCTGGTCAGAGGTCGTGAGTGATTTGGTGTGCCATAGGCCTCCTGATCACTCACGACCGCTGAGCGCGAGCCGCAGGACGATCTCGCCGTCCTCGATCTCGCCGGTGGGCTCGAACCCGAGCCCCCGGTAGAACGGCCAGGGCTCACCTTCGCCGGGGTGGTAGCTGGTGAGCAGCTCGGTGGCGCCGTCCGCGCGGATGAGGTCGACGACCAGCGCGACCACCTCCCGGCCGAACCCGCGGCCCTGGTGGCGTTCGTCGATGAGCAGCCGCCACAGGAAGAACGGCCCGAGGATGCCGGGACGGCCGGGCGGCACGTTCCAGCTGAGCATCACGAACCCGACCGGCTCGTCGCCCGAGTACACGGCCCGGTACCAGGGCTCGCCCTCGGGCGTCGTGGCGGCGTGCTCGAGCGACTTGGCCACGGAGGCGACGAACTGCTCCTGGTCGGGGCGAACGCGCAACGCGCACACCGCGTCGCGGTTGGCGTCGGTGATCTCGCGGAGGTGCGTGGTCATGCCGCCATTCAACCCTGGACGACCTGCCGGGCGATCGCGAGTTCCCGGTCGGCGTACGCCATCACGGCGGCGAGCGCGCCGGCGTTCTCGTCGGCCAAGCGCTGCTGGTAGGCGGTTTCCACGGCGAGCATCACGCCGGCCACGTTGGTCCGCAGCTTGCAGTCGACGTCGGCGACTGCGGTCGCGGTCTCCTGCGGGCTCGGCCGTTCGGTCCGCCAGCGCGGGTCGTTCGCGGCGGTGGGCGGGTCGGGGTAGCGGAAACCCTTGTCCTGCATGCACGACGCCCACCTGGCGAAGGCCGCGGTGACCCGGCTGTCCTGCCTGGTGAGTGCGAACGACTGCCACTGCAGCTTCTGCGGCAGCCCGGCCTCGATCTGCTCGATCCCCGGTTTCAGCTGACGCATCGCCTCGCCGACGCAGCCACCGCTGGGCACGGGCACACCGCGATAGGCGGTCACGCCCTCGCCCAGCCACACCGCCTTGGCGTCGGCGGGCAGCGCCGACGGAGGCGGGCCACCGGCGGCACGCGAGTGGTAGCCGTCGGCCGACGCGACCGCGGGATCCAGGTTGGTGTACCGGCCGGTGTTGGAGAGGGACGGCTGAGGAGCCGGGTCGCTCTTCCACTCGAGACCGAACCGCCGCATGCACCGGTCACCGACGACGTCGACCGCCTTGGACAACAACTCGCGGCGGTCGCTGGTCTGCTGGAACCGGTCCAGCGGGAGCACGATGTCGGCGCCGGTGCGCACCACCGGGATCGCGCCGACCGGCGGCTCGGCTGAGCCGGAAGCGCACGCGGTGAGCACCAGCAGCACGCCGCACCACCGGACGGTCGTCATGTCCACCTCCTCCAGGGGTGGTCCGGGCACCGCCGGACCACCCCCGCATCCGTCAGCCGCGGAAGCAGTGGCCGCTGATCTTGTTGTCGAACCCCTTGGACCCGAGGTTCGCGTAGAACCAGCTCTCCTGTGCGCTGACCTGCCCCTGGCGCAAGAACAGCAGCAGCGGCGCGGTGTGGTCGCAGGCGTCCAACCCGTCGCGGAACGCCATGAGCACGAAGTCCGGGGCGTAGTTCGCGGCACTGCTGGCGCTGTCGTCGATCTTGACGGACGTGCCCGCGTAGACGAGGTTGCCGTAGCGGGGCAGGTGGTTGTTCATGCTGGCGGACAGCCCCGTGAAGTTGGTGTCGCGCCAGATGACGAACGCGCCGGATCCGGCAGCGGCCACCGGCGGCGCCGCGTTCGCCGCCGGCGCCACGAGCACGCACGCCGCGATGCCGACGGCGGCACTCGCGACTGCGGTGAGCTTCCTGAACCTCATGTTGAGTCCTCCACCTGATGTGGCGATGTCGGGCGGGAGTCAACCGACCTCCTGTTGGAAGACGGCTGGAACAAAGCTGGAACCCGGTTCGCGGGTAGGCGTCGCATGCCTGCGAAAGCAGGTACATGAGCCCGGAACGGTGCTGAATACTCGGCCCGATGCGTTTCGGGATCCTCGGACCTCTCGAGGTCTGGGACGACGGCAGGCCGGTGGCCGTCGGGGGGCCGCAGCAGCGCGCGCTGCTCGCGGTGCTGTTGCTCAACGCGAACCACGTGGTGTCAGCGGATCGGCTGATGAGCGAGCTGTGGAGCGACGAGCCGCCACCCGCGGCGCGCAGGCTGCTCCAGGGCTGCGTGGTCCGGCTGCGCCGCGCGCTGGCCGGTGAGCGCCAGCCGCTCGTCACGCGCCCACCCGGCTACCTGCTGGAGGTGCGCCCCGGCGAGCTGGACGCCGACCGGTTCGACGAGCTCGTGGCCGACGCGGAGCCGTTGCTGGGCAAGCATTCCGCCGGCGCGCTCGAGCAGGCCGCCGTGCTGCTGGCCGACGCGCTGGCGCTGTGGCGGGGACCCGCGCTGGACGGCATCGGCACGGACACCTGCCAGACGCACGCGCGGCGCTGGGACGAACGCAGGCAGGCGGTGCTCGAGGACCGCGTCGACGTCGACCTGCTCCGCGGCCGCCACGCGGAGCTCGTCGGTGAGCTGCGCGCGCACGTCCGGGCGCATCCGCTGCGGGAACGACCGTGGGCGCAGCTGATGCTGGCGCTGCACGGCGCCGACCGGCAGGCGGACGCGCTGGCGGCGTACCGCGAGCTCAGGGCCACGCTGGTCGACCAGCTCGGCGTCGAGCCCAACGCCACGCTGCGCGGCATCGAGAGCGCGATACTCGCGGGCGGCGACGCGATGGAGGCGTACCGGTCGGCGCACGACGCCGCCGCGCCGATCGCACCCGCCCAGCTGCCCGCGATGGTGGCCGCGTTCACCGGCCGCGACGAGCACCTGGAGGAGCTGGACGCGCGGCTGCGCGACCCGAGTCCGGTGGTCACCCTCATCGACGGGATGGCCGGGGTCGGCAAGACCGCGCTGGCCGTCCGGTGGGCGCACCGGGTGCGTGAGCGGTTCCCCGACGGCCAGCTGTACCTCAACCTGCGCGGCTTCGCGCCGTGCCGGCCGGTGAGCCCGATCGAGGCGCTCACCGGGTTCCTCCGGGCGCTCGGGGTGCCCGCGCGGCAGCTCCCGCTCGACGCCGACCAAGCGGCCTGTCAGTACCGGAGCCTGCTGGCCGATCGGCGGATGCTGGTCCTGCTGGACAACGCGGCCACCGCCGAGCAGGTCCGGCCGCTGCTCCCGGCCGGACCCGGCTGCCTGGTGCTGGTCACCAGCCGGGACCGGCTGAGCGGGCTGGTCGCCCGCGACGGGGCCCGCAGGCTGACCCTCGGCGTGCTCACGCCGGACGAGGCGATGACGTTGCTCGAACAGGTCGTCGGCACGCGACGGGTGCGCGCCGAACGCGAGCCCGCGACCGAGCTGGGCCGGGCGTGCGGGTGGCTGCCGCTGGCGCTGCGCATCGCCGCCGCGGCCGTCACCGACGCGCCGCACCGCCCGATCGCCTGGTACGTCACGACTCTCACCGGCGCCGACCGGTTGAGCTCGCTCGCCGTGGACGGTGACGAGCAGACCGGGGTGCGCGCCACGTTCGACCTGTCCTGCGCCGCGCTCGCCCCGCAGGCGCGGCGGATGTTCTGCCTGCTCGGCCTGGTGCCCGGCCCCGAGGTGACCGTCGAGTCGGCGGCCGCGATCGCGGGCACCACCATCGGCGACGCACGCCTGCTGCTGCACCGGCTCACCGCCGCGCACCTCGTCGAGGAGCACACCGCGGGCAGGTACGCGTTCCACGACCTGCTGCGCGCCTACGCCGCCGAACGCGCCGAGGCGTGCCTGCCTGCCGCCGAGCGGCGCGCCACGCTCCAGCGCCTGCACGACTGGTACCTGGTCACCGCCGATCGCGCGGCCCACCAGCTGTACCCCGAGAAGCTGCGCGTGCCGCTGCCCGCGATCGACACCGCCGCGCTACCGGTGACCTCGTTCGCCGACGACTCGGCAGCGGTGCGCTGGCTGGACGCCGAGCGGGCGTGCCTCGTCGCCGCGATCCGGCACGCCGCCGCCCACGGGCCACTGGTCAACGCGTGGCAGCTGGCCGACGCGCTGCGCGGCTACTTCTGGGGTTGCGGCCACCGGGCGGACTGGATGACGACCGCAGAGGCCGGCCTCGCCGCCGCCGAAGCGACCGGTGACCGGCAAGCGATGGCGTGCGCGTACTTCGGTCTGGCCGACGCGTACCGGTGCCGCAACGTCTACCCGCGTGCCGTCGAGCTCTACACCCGCTCGATCGCGCTGAGCGGGCAGACCGGCTGGCTGGAAGGCGAAGCGGCCGCGCTCGGGAACCTGGGCGTCACGCACTGGGAGATGGGCTGCCTCGAACGCGCCGCCGAGCACTTCACCCGCGCGGCCGAGATCGACCAACGGCACGGATGGCGCGCCGGGTACGCGTCGAAGCTGAGCAACCTGGGCCTCACGTACCGGCAGCTCGGGCGGTTCGAGCGGGCCGAGGAGCTGTTCACCAGGGCGCTGGCGATGGACCGGGAGCTCGGGATGCACGCCAGCGAAGGCGTCGACCTGGTCCACATCGGCCTGGTCGCGTGCCTGCGAGGGCGGCTCGACACCGCGCTCGCCCTGCACACCGAGGGGCTGGCGATCCAGCGCGCGCTCGGCAACAGGCACCTGGAGGGCGCCACGCTGCGCCAGCTCGCGGTGGTCCACCGCGACGCCGGCCGCTACGCCGACGCGCTGGACGCGGCGCGCGCGGCACTGCCGCTGACCCGCGAGACCGGCAACCGGTTGCTCGAGGCCATCGCACTCGCGACGGCGGCGACCATCCACGACCACCTGGGGCAGCACGAGCAGGCGGTGGAGCAGGCCACGCGGGCGTTGCGGATCGGCAGGCACATCGGTGCGCCCGACCCGCAGATCGAGGCGATGATCGGACTCGCGGTCGCGCACGGGCACCTGAGGTCGTTCGACAGCGCCGTCTGTCACGCCGAACAGGCGGTCGCGATGGCCTGCCAGCACGGCTACCTGCTGCTGAAGGGCCAGGCGCTCACCGCGCTCGCCCGGCTGCGGCTCGCGCTGAACCGGGTGGACGAGGCGATCCACGACGCGCGGCTGGCGCTCGCGATCCACCGCGAGACCGGGCACCGCCTCGGCGAGGCGCGCACGCTCGTGGTGCTGGGCAAGGCCGATCCCGCCACCGCCTGTGCGCGGTTCCGCGACGCGCTCGACCTGTTCGCCGACATCGGCGCACCCGAAACCGCGGAGGTCCGCGCGCTCCTCACCCAGCGGACGCGCAGCCCGCGCTGACCGTCCACATCGGACTCATGCGGGCGGTGCGAGCACCACCGCCGAGTTGTGCCCGCCCATGCCCAGCGACGACTTGATGGTGATGCCGTCGGTGATCCGGGAGGGGCCGTCCAGCAGCCGCGGGTGGCCGGTCGCGACCACGGGTGGTGCGGGCACCAGACCGCGGTCGTAGCCCAGTGCGGTCACCGCCACCTCCACCGCGGACGCCGCGCCCTGGCAGTGCCCGGTGAGCGGTTTCACCGAGTACACCTCGGTGTTCGCCGGGAACAGGTGGTCGAGCACCGCGGCTTCGGCGCGGTCGCACTGCACGGTGCCCGGTCCGTGCGCGTTGAGGTAGCGCACGGCGGAGGCGGGGACGCCCGCGTTGGCCAGTGCGTCCTGGAAGCAGCCGGTGATCTGTCCGAGGTCCGGGTCGATGGACGTCACGTGGTACGCGTCGTGCGACATGGCGCCACCGAGCGTCAGCGCGTACGGCCGTTCGGCCCTGGAGGACAGTACGAATGCCACAGACGCTTCACCCATGATGAAGCCCCTGCTGCCGCTTTGGAACGGACGGCACGCGTCCAGCGGTTCCGCGTCGACGATCGCGACGCCGAGCCGGACGAAGTGCGAGACGTTCTCGGGCGTGAGCGACAGGTCGGTCGCCACGAACACGACGTCGTCGACGATGCCCGCGTCCAGCCAGGACTTCGCGGTGATCAACCCCGCGTTCCCGGACGCGCACATGGCCGAAACGTTCATCGCAGGGCCGTGGAAACCGTATTCCTGCATCACCGTCGACATCGGCGTGGACGGCATCATCGCGAGGTAGTCGCGCATCGGCAGCGCACCGCCGCGGGCCCGGTAGAAGTCGCGCCACAGGTCGACTTCGCCCAGTACAACGGCGTGCAGCAGACCGACTCGGCGACCCGGCTGCCAGCCGCGGTCGCCGGCGTCACCGATCGCCTCGCGGGCGGCCGCGCGCATGGCTCTGGCGAATCTGCTGGGTCCGTCCGCGGGGTTGCCCGCGTCCGACACGCACGCGGCCCAGACCTCGTCACCGGGGTGCTGCCCGAGCCCGGACACCACCGTGGCGGCTGGTTTACCGCTCATCAGCCCGTCCCACAAGGCTTCGCGGCCCCAGCCGTACCCGCTGACGACGCCGATCCCGCAGATCGCCACGCCTTTCGCAGCCATATTTTCGCTCCCCTCCAACTCGAGAGCCGAGTCACGACAGCGGCACCACCATCGTAATGGGCGGATCTGCTGCGGAAACCGCCTTCCGCCGCCACCGGGTAACAGGATCGAAACATGGTCCACGGTGGACGTGATCCGATATAACGGCACACCGTGTGTGCATCAGACGGGTGGGAATTACGTCGCAGATGTAGTAGGACTCCACGGTGGCGCCACCGCGAAACGGACCTGTCGTCGTGAAGGAGCTCATGGGCGACGCCGAGTTCGACCACGAGTTGGTGGTCGACCTCGCGCTGTCGGTCGGGGCAGCTGTCGTGTGGTGGTTCGACTTCGCCACCGGCAATTTCGCCTGGTTGTCCGGTCTGGACCAGATGCTGGGCATGGCCGGTGCGGACGAGGAACAGCTGCGCAGCAGCATCGCGGAGCTGATCGCTCCGCTGACCGTCGCCGCGCAGGCGGCGCCCGTGTGGCAGGACTTCGAGCTCGAACAACCGTGCCGGCTCGCCACCGGTGACATCCGCTGGATCCAGCTGCGGGCCCGCGTCTCCGAGCAGAACGGCGGCCGCAGCCTCGTCGGCGTCGCGATAGACGTGACGGGCCAGCACCTCCAGCAACAGGCCATGACGGACCTGGCCGACCGGTACCGGTTGCTCGTCGACCTGTCCCCCGACGCGATCGTGGTCCACGAAGCCGGGCGCGTCGTCTACGCGAACCCCGCCGCGGTCCGGTTCGTGCGCGCGTCGTCGGACGCCGAGATCCTGCACCGTCCCATCACGGACTTCGTGCACCCGGACTCGGTGATCGCGATGCAGCGCCGCATCGCGGAGCTGGGCGAGCCGGGCGCGGCGAGCGAACCCGCCGACGCGGTCCTGCTGCGGTTCGACGGCGGCACGGTCGAGGTCGAGTCCGTGTCCGTCCGCACCACCTGGGAGGGTCGTCCCGCGTTCCAGGTGATCATGCGGGACGTCACCGAGCAGAAGGCCGCCGCCGCGGCGGTGAACTACCAGGCCACGCTGGTCGCGCACGTCAGCGACGCGTTGATCGCGACCACCGCGGACGGCGTCGTCACCAGCTGGAACCCGAGCGCGGAGACGGTCTACAGCCGCTCGGCGGCGGACGCGATCGGCCAGCCGATCCAGCACGCCGTCGGCGCGTCACTCGACCCGGCGGCCATCCTCGAGTCCGGCGGCGTGGCGCAGGCCGTGCACTACAGATCCGACGGCAGCGCGCTCGCGGTGCGGGTGTCGGTGGCCCCGATGACCGACGGGTACGTGCTGATCTGCGCGGACGAGACCGCGCGCAGACGTGCCGAGCAGCACTTCACCGCGGTGGTCGCGGCCATCGAAGAGGGCGTCATGGTGATCGGGCCCAGCGGCCTGGTCGAGTCCGTCAACCCGGCCGCCGAGCGGATCCTCACCATCCAGGAGCACGTCGCGGTCGGCACGCCCATCACCGCCGCGCAGTTCTTCGACGAGGCCGGTGGCCGCATCCCGGAGGCGGACTACCCGTCGGCGCACACCCGGCTCACCGGCGAGCCGCAGCACGGCCGGATCGTCCGCGTCGACCGGGCGCACAAGCCCAGCATCTGGCTCTCGGTGAGCAGCCGCGCCATCAACGCCGACGGCACGCCACCGACGGCCGTGGTCGTGTCGTTCACCGACATCACCGAGCGCCGCATGATCGACGGGCAACTGGAGCACGAGGCGACGCACGACGCGCTCACCGGGTTGTTCAACCGCACCGTCACCATCGACCGGCTCAGCCCGACCGCCCGCGGCCACCGCTCGGGCCACACCGCCGTGCTGTTCATCGACCTGGACAAGTTCAAGGTCATCAACGACTCGCTCGGCCACAGCGCGGGCGACGAGGTGCTGAAGGTCGTCGGCACCCGGTTGAGCAACAGCGCGCGCCGCGGCGACGTGGTCGGCAGACTCGGCGGCGACGAGTTCGTCGTCGTCGCGTACGGCATCACCACCACCGACGAGGCCACCGCGCTCGCCGACCACATCCGCAGCGAGCTGAACAAGCCCATCAGCGCCGACGGCCGCAACCTCTACGTCGACGCGAGCATCGGCATCGTGATCGCCGACCAGCACGACACCCGCGACGGCGCCGACCTGCTGCGCGACGCCGACCTGGCCATGTACCAGGCGAAGACCCAGGGCCGCGGACGCCACGCGTTCTTCGACGTCGACCTGCGCGAACGCACCCACCGCAGGCTGCGCCTCGAACAGGACCTGCGCGAGGCGCCGCGCACCGGCCAGCTGTGGATGGCCTACCAGCCGATCACCGACCTGCGCACGGGCACCACGTCCACCGTCGAGGGCCTGCTCCGCTGGGCGCATCCCGAGCACGGGCTGATCTCGCCGGCCGAGTTCATCCCGATCGCCGAGGAGAGCGACCTCATCAACCGCATCGGCGTCCACATGCTGCACACCGCGGCGTGCGAGATCGTCGCCCTGCGCGCGGGACTTCCCGACCTCCAGCTCACCGTCAACCTGTCCGCCCGGCAGCTCGACGATCCCCTGCTGGTGCACACCGTGCGCAACGTGCTGCGGTCCACCGGCCTGCCCGCTCAGGCCGTGTGCCTGGAGATCACCGAAAGCGCACTCATGCGAGACCCCGTGGTCGCCGGGCGCACGCTCGCCGCGTTGCGCGAGCTCGGTGTGCAGCTCGCGATCGACGACTTCGGTACCGGGTACTCGTCGCTCGCCCAGTTGCTCACGTTGCCGTTGGACATGCTCAAGATCGACCGGTCGTTCATCGCCGGGCTCGGCGAGTCCGAGGACGCCAAAGCGATTGTCACCAGCATCATCGCGATGGCCCACGCCGTTGATCTGACCGTGGTGGCTGAAGGGGTTGAGCAGGAGTTCCAGCTCGACATCCTGCGCGGGTTGAAGTGCGACCAGGCTCAGGGGTATCTCGTGGGGCGGCCTGTTCCCGCTGCTGAGGTGGATCTGGTGTTGCGGCGGTCTTTTTGAGCGTCGGGGCTTTGCGGTGTGGGGTGGGGAGGGGCCCGCGGATCACCTCACGGTGGCCATATTTTCGGTTGGGGGTCAAGACAAAAAGACGTCTTGACCCCCAACCGAAAATATGGCAAGGCTGCGCCTGATCCGCGAGCCCCTCCCCACCCCCGGCCGTCCGGATGCTTGGGATTGTTCGGCTGCCGGTTTGTGTTCGGGGGCCGCGCTCGGTTGGCAGTGCGGGGGTTGGGAGTGCGGCGGGCGCTCTTTCTTTGGTACCTGCCGGTCGGGGTGTGGCCCGCCTTCGTTGCTGCCGGTTTCGTGGTGGGCTGCTTGGTGTGCCGGCGTCGCTTCGCTCGCCGGGTCCACGCTGCGCTGTGGATGTTGCGGGCTGTCGCACCCCCGGTTTTCGCGGCTGACTTGCCGGTGGGGCCGGGGATTGTCGGTGTTGGCTGGCAGCATCGGTTCGGGGGGTTCTCGGGTGCGGGGGGACGCCCGCGTGAGCACACTCGCGGCCGCGAGCGGCGGCCCGGCAGGGCCAGGGGTGTGTCGCATCGGGCGGAAGGCAGGCCCAGCCGCAGGTGGGCCGGGCTGGCGGGCCCGGCGGCAGGCGGGCCGGTGTGATCAGGCAAGGAGTGTGCGTATCCGCAGTCACCTCGTGGTGGGCACCGCGCGATTGGGCCTTGACATGGGGTGCGGCGTGGTACACCTCAACGGCCGGCAGGTTCCCTTCCCTGCCGGCGGAGCCGGCCCACCACGCCGCGAGGGGCCCCATGTCAAGGCCC
>NZ_VOBR01000026.1 GCF_007845675.1 Lentzea tibetensis
CCGGTGCGTCGGCATCCTGCATGGCTGCCTCAAAACCCGCACGCACTACGACGAGGCGACCGCCTGGTCGCATCGTGTCGAGAAGGCTGCTGCTTGACATTCAAGCTCCTGGGATGTCTTTCGGCTCTGTCGGCGGCTTCGCCGGCACGCGAAGGTGGCTGCGGGCGCAGTGAGCGTGGAGGAGTTCCGTCGATGTTTTCCCGCAAGCGTGCCGTTCTCGGCGCGCTCGGTGTTGCTGCCCTGATCACCTCGCTGACACAGGCCGGAAGCCTGGCGTCGGGACTGGAGACCTACCGCGACTCGTCGGCGTCGGTCGACCGGCGGGTCGAGGACCTGCTCCGGCGGATGACGCTGGAGGAGAAGGTCGGCCAGATGACCCAGATCCGCGTGGGCAAGCTGCGCGGTGACTGCAACTTCGCCAACGGCCCGTTGCGCGACGACTGCATGAAGACCGTGCTGTCCGACGCGCACGTCGGGTCGATCCTGTCCGGCGGTGGCGATTTCCCGGTGGAGAACACGCCTCGGGCGTGGGCGGAGATGACCAACGGGATCCAGAGGTACGCGCTGGACCACGGCAGGCTCAAGATTCCCGTCCTGTACGGCGCCGACGGCGTGCACGGCCACTCGAACGTCGTCAGCGCGACGATGTTCCCGCACCAGATCGGCCTCGGCGCCACGTGGGATCCGGCGCTGCAGGAGAAGCTCGGCCAGTCGACGTCGCGGGCGATGCGCGCGACGGGCGTGTTCTGGAACTTCGCGCCGGTGTCCGACATCTCGCGCGACACGCGGTGGGGACGCTACTACGAGACCTACAGCGAAGACCCTTACCTGGCAGGCTCTCTGGCCGCCGGAAACGTCCGGGGGCAACAGTCCCGTGTGGACGACACGGCTCAGCTGACCGCCACCGCCAAGCACTTCGCCGGCTACTCGCAGCCGTTGAACGGCCACGACCGCTCCCCCGCGCAGCTGCCGGTGCGGCTGTTGCAGGACACCGTGCTGCCGTCGTTCCAGGCGCAGTTCGACGCGGGTGTGCGCACCGTGATGATCAATTCCGGCGCGATCAACGGCGTGCCGGTGCACGCGTCCCGCTTCATGCTGCAGACGCAGCTGCGCGAGCGGATGGGGTTCAAGGGCGTCGCGATCAGCGACTGGCAGGACATGCGCTACCTGGTCGACCGGTACCACGTGGCACCGGACTACCGCGCCGCGATCGCCCAGTCCGTCAACGCCGGTGTGGACATGGCGATGGAGCCGTCGAACGCGGGCGAGTTCACCACGTTGCTGCTGGAGAACGTGCGCAGCGGTGCGGTGTCGCGCGGGCGGATCGACCAGGCGGTGCGGCGGATCCTGACGCTGAAGTTCGACCTGGGCCTGTTCGAGAAGCCGTTCGTGGACCCCGCGAAGGCCGACGCGATCGTCAACGGCGCGGACCGCGCTCTCGCTCGCCAGGCCGCTTCGGCGGGAACCGTGCTGCTGAAGAACGACGGCGTGCTGCCGCTGTCGCCGGGCGCGCGCAAGATCGTCGTGACCGGTGAGACCGCCGACGACGTCCGCCGCCAGCTCGGCGGCTGGACCGTCGAGTGGCAGGGCGTGCCGGACGACTACCCGCTCCCGCCGACCGCGACCGTGCTGACCGGCCTGCGCGAAGCAGCCGGGTCCGTGGTGCACGCGCCGGACGTGGCCTCGGCCGTCGCGGCTTCGGCGGACGCCGACGCGGTGGTCGTCGTGCTCGGCGAGAAGCCGGGCGCCGAAGGTCCTGCCGACACCGAGACACCCGCGCTGACCGCCGAGCAGCAGGCGTGGGTGGACGCGGTGCAGGCGACCGGCAAGCCGGTGGTCGTGGTGCTGCTGACCGGCCGTCCGCAGGTGCTGGGTTCGGTGGCCGACGCGAACGCGCTGGTCGCTGGCTGGCTGCCGGGCAGCGAGGGCGGCCGCGCCATCGCCGACGTCCTGTTCGGCGCGGTCAACCCGAGCGGGCGGCTGCCGGTGTCGTGGCCGAAGCTCGTCGGCGACCAGCCGCTGTCCTACGACCAGCTGCCCGGCGCCAACACGTCGGCGACGTCCAAGTACGACCCGGCCTACGCCTTCGGCCACGGCCTCTCGTACACGACGTTCGTCACAACGGGCCTGACCGCGTCGCTCTCACGCGACCAGGTCGTCGCGCGGTTCACGGTGGCCAACACCGGCTCGCGGGCGGGCTCGGTCGTGGTCCCGGTGTACGTGCACCAGCCGGTCAGCCCGGTGGCGGTGCCGGAGAAACGCCTGGTCGGATACGCGCGGGTGGACCTGCAGCCGGGTGAGAGCCGGGCCGCCGAGGTGACCTTCTCCACGCGGCAGCTGGCCGTGACCGCGGGCGACGTGGACGGCGACGGCAGGCGTGAGGTGGCCCGCAGCGCCTACGAGGTCGTCGTCGGCGCAGGGAAGGCCGGATTCACGGTGCGCTGAGCTGGCCTGATACCCTTTCTCGTCGTGCCGTGCGGCGCTCCGTCATGGAGGAGAACCGCCCTTCGCGGGTGGTGCCGACCACAAGCGCGGTACGACAACTCCGGTTTCGAACAGACAAGGGTATTCGCATGGCGAACATCAAGTCCCAGCTCAAGCGGATCAAGACCAACGAGAAGGCGCGACTGCGGAACAAGTCCGTGAAGTCGTCCCTCAAGACCGCGATCCGCAAGTTCCGCGAGGCTGCCGAGGCCGGTGACAAGGCGAAGGCGCTCGAGCTGCTGCAGGTCGCGTCCCGCCAGCTCGACAAGGCCGCCACCAAGGGCGTCATCCACGCCAACCAGGCTGCCAACAAGAAGTCGGCCATGGCGCTGCGCGTCAACCAGCTGTGATTCGACTTCTTGGGTGAGGTGTGTCTGCGGAAAGCGCAGACCATCTCGCGAATCACGTGTCTTGTGGGGGCCGAGCCCCCACACCCCGCGCCGGGGGCAAGCCCCCGGACCCCCTCAAGGGTCACCGCGCGCGGGTGAGCTTTCGAAGGGCGTCACTCCTGGTCGGGGGTGGCGCCCTTCGGCGTTTCTCAGGCGTTCGGCGACTGTCAGCGGCGGCCGTGGGCTGCGACGATGCGCAGCACGGCGCGTTCGAGCGCGTAGTCGGCGTCCGCCGCCACGCCCTTGACGTCGGCGTTCAGGCCGGCAACCACCTGCATGGCATCCGCGAGGCCCGCCGCGTCCCAGCCTCGGGACTGCTGCTGCGCCTTCTTGATCTTCCACGGCGGCATGCCGAGCTGACCGGCCAGGCTGAACGGGTCCGCCCGGCCGACCGCTGCCACGCGCGAGACCGTGCGCACGGCGTCCGCCAGCGCGTCCGCGACCAGCACGTGCGCCACGCCGAGCTGCATGGCCCAGCGCAACGCCTCCAGCGCACCCGCCCGGTCACCGACGACGGCCTTCTCTGCGACCGCGAAGCCGGTGACCTCGGCCTTGCCCTGGTGGTAGCGCCGGATCTCGTCGACCGTCACCTTGCCGTCGGTGTCCGCGACCAGCTGTGAGCTGGCCGCGGCCAGCTCACGCAGGTTCGACCCGACCGCGTCGATGAGCGTCGCCACGGCCTCACCGTCGATCTTGCCGCCCGCCTGGCGCACCTCGTTGCGGACGAACGCCTCGCGGTCCGCCGGCTTGGTGATCTTGGCGCACTCGGTGACGCGGGCCTTGGCCTTCTTGAGCGCGCCGGGCAGGTCCTTGGCGGCCTTGCTGCGGCCGCCGCCGGTGTGCGTGACGACCAGCGTGATGCCGTCCGCGGGCGCCTTGACGTAGGCGAGCACCGCGTCCGCGATCTCCTTGCCGATGTCCTGCGCACCCTGCAGAACGATCACGCGCCCCTCGGCGAACAGCGACGGGCTGACCAGTTCGGCCAGCTCCGGAGGGGTGAGGTCGCTCACTTGGACCCGCGTCAGGTCAGCCTGCGGATCGGCCGCCCTCGCCTCGTCCAGCGCGACCTTGACGGCCCGTTCGACCAGCAGCTCCTCCTCGCCGACGACGAGGTGCAGTGGATCCGGTGCACTCACGAGGGCGATCCTCCCACGGAGCACCGACATCCCATCTCGTGGACGCCGGTGGCTGATCCGCGAGATCTTGCCGTAGCTTGGATGGCACAACTGAACACCGCTCATCCAGAGGGGCAGAGGGATCGGCCCGACGAAGCCCCGGCAACCGGCGTCACGCCGTTATTTCGTGACGATCACGGTGCCAATTCCGACCCGTTCGCGGGAAAGATGAGGAGATACCTCGCGATGACTGCTGTCACTGTGCCCCCGAGCACCACCTTCGATCTCGGCCCCGCGCGCGCCCTGCTGTGTCGCGAATGCGGCAACGAGACGCCTCTCGCCCCCGAGTACGCCTGTCTCGAGTGTTTCGGGCCGCTGGAAGTGGCCTACGACTTCGGCAGGATTCGCCGCGAGGACATCGAATCCGGCCCCCGGTCGATCTGGCGCTACCGCGGCCTTCTCCCGGTCCCGTCCACTGTGGACCAGCACCCGAACACGAACCCCGGCGGCACCCGCCTGGTCGAGGCCGACCGCCTCGCGAAGGCGCTCGGCGTCCGCAAGGTGTGGGTGAAGGACGACACCGGCAACCCCACCCACTCCTTCAAGGACCGCGTCGTCGGCGTCGCACTCGCGGCAGCCCGCGAGCTCGGCTTCAAGGTGCTCGCCTGCCCGTCGACGGGCAACCTGGCGAACGCGGTGGCCGCGGCGGCCGCCCGCGCGGGCTGGCAGTCGGTTGTCCTCGTTCCCTCCTCTCTCGAGCGCGCCAAGATCCTCATGACGGCCGTGTACGAAGGCGCGCTGATCGCCGTCGACGGCAACTACGACGACGTCAACCGCCTCGCCCAGGAACTGGCCGCCGAGCACGAGGACTGGGCGTTCGTGAACGTCAACGTCCGCCCCTACTACGCCGAGGGCTCCAAGACCCTCGGCTACGAGGTCGCCGAGCAGCTCGGCTGGCGCCTGCCCGACCAGATCGTCGTCCCGATCGCCTCCGGCTCCCAGCTGACCAAGGTCGACAAGTCGTTCCGCGAACTCGGCCAGCTCGACCTCGTCGAGCAGACCCCGTACCGCGTGTTCGGCGCACAGGCCACCGGCTGCTCTCCCGTCTCGGCCGCCTTCAAGGAAGGCCACGACGTGGTCCGCCCGGTCCGCCCGGACACCATCGCCCGCTCACTGGCGATCGGTGCCCCCGCCGACGGCCCCTACGTCCTCGACGCCGTCCGCCGCACCAACGGCGCCATCGAGGACGTCACCGACGAAGAGGTCGTCGAGGGCATCAAGCTCCTCGCCCGCACCGAGGGCATCTTCGCCGAGACGGCCGGTGGCGTGACCGTGGCGACGGCCAAGAAGCTGATCGAGACCGGCCAGCTCGACCCCGACGGTGAGACCGTCCTGCTCATCACCGGCGACGGCCTCAAGACCCTCGACGCGCTCGGCGACACCATCGGCCCGCGCGCCACGGTGCCCGCGTCGGCCGAAGCCGTGATCAACGCACTGAAGTAGTCGCCCCGGACGGTGCCGCGCACCCGCGCGGCACCAGCTCTGGCCCCTGCTCGGGCCTCGGCACGTCAGCCGAGCGCGTCGCTCAGCCGACCCGGAGCAAGGGGATCTCGTCTGCTCGCCGCCAGCAGGTGCTCGGGAACCGGCCGACGTCCGGCACGTACGGACCCACCGGCTCGACGAGACCGCGCCACGCGGTGACGAACTGCGGCCAGGGCGCCTTCGCCTTGATCTGGTTGTAGTCGTTGGCCCACCAGGTGACCTGGTCGATCGTGAACTCGTCGTCGAACAGGTGGTCCGCCACGATCCGGTAGGCGTCCGCGGCGGACGCCACCTCGGTCCGCGGCAGGGCCGCCTCGACGGTCACTCTCGCGGTGATGGCTCTGCGGCCGGGATCGGTGTCCTCGCAGACGTAGTACGCGAAGTCGGGTTTCAGCTCGTCGTGCGGCCACGGGGCCGGGACGTACCTCGGTTGCCAGATGGCCCAGCCGAAACCGATGCCGCACTGGGCGAACTGGGCCCGCCCGCTGTTCAGCCTGATCCACACATCGTTCACCTTGTTCTCCTCGTTGCTACGCTCGCCGCCATGACGACCCGAAAGGGACATGGCGCGTAGGTCTCCGGCGCGCGTGCGCGCCCACCTTCGATTCGCTCCTCGCCAGTGCGACGAGATCGCCTGGCTGTCCGCTCGCGGCAGGCTCGCTGTCTCGCGGCTCGAACGCTCCCGTGGCTGGACTCCCGGCAACGGGGCCACTGCCTACCGGTCCTGGGCGATCTTCGTCCGGGACCCGATGCGGCGGTTGTGGCGGACCGAGTTCGGTTGCGGTGTCTGGGAATGCTGCCCAGACCCGGCTGAGCTCAGGGCTGTGCTCGCCGCCGTCGCCGCCGCACTGCCACCCCGCGACGCTCGCGAGTTCCGACACCGGGTGGCGAGACTCGACGACAAGTGGTGATCGCCGGCCAGCGCCCGCCACCCCACGACCGCAGACACCTCGGCGGAGGGCGAGGCGGCGTCTGGCCAGCAGGCGGAGCGGCGAGTCGACTGCGGCCCGCCCAGCGCGCACACGGCGGCCCTCACCCGTCCGCCCACCAGCGGGCGGGGCACCAAACGCACGAGCGGCTGGGGGCAGGCGTGGCCAGCAGGCGGTATCGCCGCCCGCCCACACCGGCCGCGCGGCCGCAATCCCGTGTTCGGGGGTGTGCGGCAAGGGTGCGGGCTGCATCCAGGCGCACACCCCACGGGGGCGCCGTGCGGTTGGACTGCGTGCCGGTTGCGCGAAAGGTCGGCGGTTACATGGCGATCTCCTCGGTGCGGAGCCAGCCGGTTCGGGGGAAGCGATCCAGGCACTTGAGGGCGTAGGGGCCCACCGGTTCGATGGTGCTGCGCCACGCCGTGACCAGTTGTGGCCACGGGGAGTTCGCCTTGGCCAGGTTGTAGTGGTGGGCGTGCCACTCCTCGCGGCGGATGGAGAACTTGCCGTCGAAGAGGTGTTCGGCGACCAGGCGGTAAGCCTCCTCGGGGGACGCCACTTCTGTTGGTGGCACAGCGTCTTCGACGGTTGCCCTGGCGGTCACGACTCTGCCGCCCGGCTTGTTCCGTTCGCAGACGTAGTACGCGAAGCCGGTTTCGAGGTCGTCGTGCGGCCAGTGGGTCGCGTTGTACTTGGGCTGCCACAGGGCCCAGCCGAAGCCGTAGCCGCCGTCAGCGGTCGGGGCCCAGCCGTTGTTCAGCCTGATCCACACCTGGTCCATCTCGGGTTCCTTCCTTGTTTGCGCCGGACGATTCGGACGCCCGGCAGCACTGCCAGATCTCCATCGCGATCGGTGCGCAGAACTAGCGCGCCGTTCGCTGTCAGCACGTCGATGACGTGTTTGCTCGGGTGGCCGTAGCGGTTGTCGGCGCCGACGCTCACCAGCGCCACCCGCGGGCGCACGCGGGTCAGGAACGCTGGAAGCGAGTAGCGCGAGCCGTGGTGCGGGACCTTCAGGACCTCGGCCTGCAGGTCCGGGCGGCCCAGCAGTGCGGCCTGGCCCGCGAGTTCCACGTCGCCGGTCAGCAGCACTCGGCCTGCTGGGGTGTGAGCGCGCAGCACCAGGGACTGGTCGTTCACCGCGGTGTTCTCGTCGTCACCGGTGGCCACCGGTGTGCGGCGTGGGCCGATCACCTCCAGTTCCAGGCCGGGCCACGTGAAGCGTTGGCCGGCAACGGGTTCGACTACGCGCACGCCACGAGTGCGTGCTTGGCGTTCCACCTCCCGCCACGCCCATGCGGGCTGACGCAGCGGGCCCACCGCGATCGCGCCGACAGCCCGGTCCGCCAGCACCGACGACAGGCCGCCACCCACGTGGTCGGCGTGGAGGTGGGTGAGCACCAGCAGCGGGATTTCCTTGACGTGCAACGACCGCAGGCACTTGGCCACCGCGCCGGGATCCGGGCCGGTGTCGACCAGGACGGCGCGGCCTGGGTCCGCGGTCGCCAGGACGACGGCGTCGCCCTGGGACACGTCGCAGGCGACCACCGACCAGCCCGGTGGTGGCCAGCCTGGTGCGATTCCCTTCAGCGGCACCAAAGCGATGAAGCCACCGACCAGGAACGCGACCACCAGCACCCGCGTGCGGCGCAGGCGGAGCAGTGCCGCGGCCGTGGCGATCACGACCAGCAGGAGCAGTGCGCCCAGCCAGCCCTCCGGCCAGGACACGGACGCTCCTGGCACAGCGGCCGCGTGTCTGCCCACGGCGATCAGCCAGTCGACCTCCGGGCCCGCGATCCGCACCAGCAGTTCGGCGGTCCACCGGTGCAGCGGCGCTACCACCGCGGCCAGCACGCCCAGCACCGTTGCCGGTGCCACAACCGGTGCGGCAGCCAGGTTCGCGGCCACCGCCACCAGGCTCACCTCGCCGGACAGACCGGCCACCAGCGGTGCGGTGGCCAGGTTCGCCGCCACCGGCACCACCAGCGCCTCAGCCAGACCGACCGGCACACCGCGGTCCCGAAGGGCGCGGGCCCAGCGCGGTGCCAGCAGCACCAGGGACGCTGTTGCCACCACCGAGAGCGCGAAGCCCGGTTCGGTGGCCAGTGCCGGGTCGTACAGGACGAGGCACAGCACCGCGAAGGCCAGAGCGGACAAGGCGGAGCGTTCACGGCCCAAGACCAGTGCGAGCAGCGCTACCGCCGCCATCGCCGCGGCACGCAGGACGCTCGGTTCCGGTCCGGCCAGCAGGACGAACCCGATCAGGGCGGCCAGGCAGCCTGCCGCGCAGAGCTTGGGCCCCGCGTGGAGCGCACGGAGCAGCAACAGGACCGCACCGCACAAGATCGCCAGATTCGCGCCGCTCACCGCGAGCAGATGGGACAGGCCCGCGGTGCGGAACTCGTCCACGACCCGTGGCGACATGCCCTCGGTGTCACCGACGACCAGCGCGGGCAGCAGGCCCGCCGACTCGGGGGCCAGCACCTGGCTCGCCGAGCGCAGGCCGGCGCGCAGGCTTTCGGCGCCGCGTTGCCAGACCGGCGCGGCGCCGAGGAGCTGCGGCGGGCCGCGCACTCTCAGGAGGGCCACCGTCAGGTCGCCGCCGCGTGGTGGCGCCAGGGTGCCTTTCACGAGTACCGGTTGGCCCGGCAGGAGGTCGCGCCAGCGTTCGGCGGGAGCCAGCAGGATCACGCGGGCGCCGTGCACCTGAGCGCCCATGACGACCTGGGCGATACCGCCCTGCCGTGAGCCGAAGCCTTCCGAGCGCACGCCTCGCGGACGGTCGGTGATCTCCGCCCGCACGGTGACCTGGTCGCCCCGGTCCGCCGCGAAGCGCAGCGGGTGGGACTCGGCCCGGTGGACCTGAGTGCCGATCCACATCGCCACCACCGGGCCGCAGACCATGAGCGCCAGAGCGCACGCCCGGCCCGTCCAGCCGCGGCGGAGGCACGTCAGGCCGGCCAGGCCAGCCACGGCGCCGGCGACCAGGGCGACCTGCCAGCTCAGCAGGAGGCCGGCCAGAGCCACTCCCCACACCGCCAGCGAGGCCGGGACCAGGCGGAAGTCGTGTCTGGTCGTCATGTGCGGAGTCGATCGGAGAGCTTCGCCAGCTTGCTGTCGCCGATGCCGTCCACCTCGCGGAGCTGCTCGACGGACGCGAACGGGCCGTGCCGGGTGCGCCAGTCGACGATGCGCTGCGCCGTCACCGGTCCCACGCCCGGCAACTCGTCGAGCTGGGCCTGCGTGGCGGTGTTCAGGTCGAGCTTCTGGTCGGTCGCACCACCACCGGGCGGCGGTGGCACGCCGACGGCGATCTGCTCGCCGTCGGTGACCTTGCGCGCCAGGTTGAGGCCGTGCAGATCCGTGCCCGCGACCGGACCACCCGCGGCGTCCACCGCGTCGGCGACGCGGGCACCGCTCGTCACCGTCACCAGGCCGGGGCGCGGCACGGCGCCGACGACGTTCACGACGAGCCGCTCGGGCGCGGAACTGGACACGACCGCCAGTTCGGGCGGGTGCTCGACGGGCGGGCGTTGCCACCACGCGCCCAGCCCGACGACCAGGCCGACCGCGGCGACGGCCCAGGCGAGCAGGCCTCGGCGGGGCAGCCGCGGCAGGCGGCGACGGGCGCGGCCGTGCTCTTCGGCGTCCTCGGACTTGGCGAACACGACGGAGGGGTTGCTGGTGGCCTCGTCGGCCAGTGCGGCCAGGCGGGCTCGGGGCAGGTCGGCCTGGGGGTGGCGGGGGAACATGGGGACGACGCTAGGGCGGGGGATGGCGGGGCGGGGGCGGTGATGATCCAGATGTGGACAGGTCCGCGGGTGTGGACAAGTCACCCTCAGCCGCACCTCGGTGGCGCGGGGTTGTCGGTGGGGTGTGGTATCAGCCCGCGATCGCGGGAAGACCGCCCGGCAGCACCACGACGCCCAGCACGCCCGGTCCCGTGTGCGCGCCGATCACGGCGCCGACCTCGGAGATGACGCACCCGGCCGACCCGTTCAGCCGCTCGTCCAGCCTGGTCGCCAGCTCCGCCGCGCGGTCGGGCGCGGCCAGGTGGTGCACCGCGAGCCCCACCGGTCCGGGCCCCGCCGCCGACACCGCGAGATCCACCAGACGCCCGACGGCACGCCCCATCGTGCGCACCTTCTCCAGCGGCACGATCCGGCCGTCGTCCATGTGCAGCAACGGTTTCACCGCCAGCGCGGTACCCACGAGAGCCGCCGCGGTACCGATCCGCCCACCGCGCCGCAGGAAGTCCAGCGTCTCCACGCAGAAGAACATCCGCGTCCGCACGCCGGCGGCCGCGTCGAACACGCCGTCGAGCGACTCACCGCGCGACGCGGCGGCACAGGCCGCGAGCACCGCGAACCCGAGCCCCATCCCGGTCGACCGCGAGTCGACGACCCGCACGCGAGCGGGATCGACCTCCTCGGCCGCCAGCCGCGCGGCCTCCCACGTGCCGGACAGGTCGCGGGACAGGTGCACGGACACGATCGCGTCCGTGTCGGACGCCAACAGCGACCGGTAGACGCCGGCCAGCTCGCCCGGTGTCGGCCGCGACGTGGTGACCCTGCGGTGCTCGCCGAGCGCGAGCGCGAGCTCGGCCGGACCGAAGTCGACGCCGTCGAGGCGCCCGTCGCCGTCCACCGCCACGTGCAGCGGCACCACGGTGATCGAATGGCGCTGCGCGAACCCCTCCGGCAGGTACGCCGTGGAGTCGGTGACGATGGTGATGCGCACGATCGACGAGCCTACGGCCCTCACCCGTCGGAGTGACTGACCGCCACGGACCTGATCAGTTCAGCCATCGCCGAACCGACCAGCTCGTGTCCCTCCCAGCCCCAGTGCATGCCGTCGGGGTTGCCCCGACCGTCGCGCACGTGCGAGCCGATCACGGACGGCAGGTCCAGCAGCGGAACCGAGTCTCGCGCACCCCACGCCCGCACCGCGCGCACGGCCGCCGCGTGGCCCGTGTGCACGCCGCCGTACGACGACGCCCGGTGCACCGACGGCACGATCCCCACGATCGGCATGTCGTACTCGAGGTTGCGCACCGACCGCAGCGAGTCCGACAGGTACCGGACGGTCAGGTGCGGCGGCAACGCCACCGGCCAACCGCCCAGCAGCCGCGCGAGGTGAGGCTGCGCCGACACGTACGACTGACGCACCCACCTGCGCAGACCGTCCGGCCGCAGGTACCGCAGCCCGAGCCGCAGGTAGGTCGGCAGCGGCGACGGCAGCGTGTCCATGCTGCCCACCGCGAACACGATGACGTCCGTGCGCGGCAGCAACGACCACACGCGCGGGTCACCGGTCAACGCCCACCAGGCGTCCCGCGCGGTCCAGCCGAACCCGGCCGCCAGCTCGGCGTGCCCGCCCAGTGACGCGGCCGCGATGTTGTGCCACAGCCGCGGGTGATCGGCGGGGAGCGGTCCGTCAGGCCCGTGGAAGGCCAGCGAGTCGGCCAGTACGAGCAGTCTCAACGGGTGGTGCCCGCGTTGTAGGACGACAGCCGCCACCGGCCCGCACGCCGGGTGAACACGGTCCAGTGGCAGTTGCTGATCCCGGCGAGCTGCGACCACGCCTCCACCGGCAGGTCGAGCATCCGCCCGGTCAGCGAGCTGATCAGGCCACCGTGCGCGCACAGCATCGCGGTGCCGGAGAACTCCGCGTCGACCTCGTTGACGACCTGGACGGCGCGTTCGGCGACCTCGACCCGGCTCTCGCCGTCCGGCGGCGTGAACGTCGCGTCGGACCGCCACACGTCGACCGCGCCCGGCCACTCGGCCTCGACCTCGTCGAGGGTCAGGCCCTGCCACTTGCCGAGGTGCGTCTCCCGCAGCCGCTCGTCGATGCGCAGCGGGATGCCGACGGCCGACGTGAACACCGTCGCGGTGTCCCGCGCGCGGCGCAGGTCCGAGGCCACGACGACCTCCGAGCCGAACCCGGTGAGCACCGGGACGGCGAACCTGGCCTGGTTCATCCCCGTCTCGGTGAGCATCGAGTCCAGGTGACCCTGCATGCGACCGGTCGCGTTGTATTCGGTTTCACCGTGCCGCCACAGCACGAGCCGGCTCAGGGTCATCTTCTACCTCACGCTTCCGCGGAAGACGCTGCTTCGGCGGAGGCCTCGAACTCGATCCGCGGGCAGTCCTTCCAGAGCCGCTCGAGACCGTAGAAGCTGCGCTCCTCGACGTGCTGCACGTGCACCACCACGTCGACGAAGTCCAGCAGCACCCAGCGGCCTTCGCGCGCACCCTCGCGGCGAACCGGCTTGGTGCCGGACTCCCGCATCTTCTCCTCGATGTTGTCGACGATCGCCCCGACCTGCCGCTCGTTGGGAGCGGACGCGATCACGAAGCAGTCCGTGATCACCAGTTGGTCGGAGACGTCGAGCACCATCACGTCGTGCGCCTTCTTGTCGGACGCCGCGTTCGCGGCGACCAGCGCCAGCCGTCGTGCCTCGTCGGTGGCTGCCACGTCACTCCTCTAACTTCCGGCGAGCGCTGATGCGCCCACACGAGTTAATGAGGGTACCGGCGACGGCCAGCAGGTACTTTCCTGGATTTCCAGGACATGACGAAGCCCACCCCCGTTCGGAGGTGGGCTTCGGCGAAAGCTGCTGCCTAGAGCGGCTTGACCTGCTGGGCCTGCGGCCCCTTCTGGCCCTGCCCGATCTCGAACTCGACCTTCTGGTTCTCCTCCAGGCTGCGGAAACCACCACTCTGGATCTCGGAGTAGTGGACGAACACGTCCGCACTACCGTCGTCCGGGGCGATGAACCCGAACCCCTTCTCGGAGTTGAACCACTTCACGATGCCTGTAGCCAAAGTCTTGCCTTTCACCAACCGCCAACAACTGGTCGATTCTGACCCTCTTGGGGCCGAAGCGCGACCGAAATCCACCCGAACGTGGGTCAAGCGTCAGGTTCGCTGTACAGCCCGGTCTTCGAGATGTACTGCACGACACCGTCCGGCACGAGGTACCAGACGGGCAGACCTGCGGCGTTGCGCGCGCGGCAGTCCGTGGACGAGATGGCCATCGCGGGCACCTCCACCAGCGACACCGCCCCAGGTGGGAGGTGGTGGTCGTTCAGCGTGTACCCCGGTCGGGTGACGCCGATGAAGTGCGCGAGCGCGAACGCGTCCGCCGCGCGGCGCCACGACAGGATCTGCTCGAGCGCGTCCGCGCCGGTGATGAAGAACAGCTCCGCGTCGGGGTGCTTCGCCTTGAGATCGGTCAGCGTGTCGACCGTGTAGGTGGGGCCGTCGCGGTCGACGTCGACCCTGCTGACCGAGAAACGCGGGTTGGACGCGGTCGCGATGACCGTCATCAGGTATCTGTCCTCGGCGGGGCTGACCACGCGGGAGGTCTTCTGCCACGGCTGGCCGGTGGGCACGAAGATGACCTGGTCGAGCTCGAACCTGGCCTGCACTTCGCTCGCTGCGACCAGGTGGCCGTGGTGGATGGGGTCGAAGGTGCCACCCATGACGCCGATGCGCATAGCTGATCAGCGTAGACGGGCAGCGGCCGCTCCCATGGCCGCCACCCGTCGCGCCTTGATCACACCGGACGGTCCGGGGGGAGGATGGACCGTACGGGTCGCGGCCCACCCCGAAGCGGAGCCGCGTACCCGAGGAACGGCCGTGTCACGCGCGCATGACGTGAATCCGCGAACTTTTCCTCACCACGTCACGACGAGCCGCCGCGGGCCGCGCACGAGCGTCCCGGTGCGGAACTCGACGGGCTCGGCGAGCCGCAGTCCGGGCAGCCGTCGCAGCAACGTGCCCACCGCGACCTGCAGTTCCACCCGCGCCAGCTGGGCGCCGAGGCAGAAGTGGATGCCGTGCCCGAACGCCAGGTGGTGACCGACCTTGCGGTGCAGGTCGAGCCGGTCGGCGTGGTCGAACACGGACTCGTCGCGGTTGCCCGACGCCATGCTGACCAGCACCGTGTCGCCCGCGGGGATGGTCACGCCGCCGAGCTCGACGTCCTCCAGCGCGACACGGGCGAACCCGCCGGCCGCACCCAGCGGGATGAACCTGAGCAGCTCTTCGAGTGCGGACGGCAGCAGGTCCGGGTCGGCGCGCAACGCCGCCAGCTGGTCCGGGTGGTCGAACAGGGTGGCGACGACGTTGCCGATCTGGTTCGAGGTCGTCTCGTGGCCCGCGACCAGCAGCGTGACGCCGAAGACGACCAGCTCGTGCTCGGCGAGCTGGTCGCCCTCGTCGCGGGCGAGCACGAGCGCGCTGAAGAGGTCGTCGGTCGGCTGTTCGCGGCGCTGGGCGACGAGGCCGGCGAAGTACTCGACCAGCTTGGTGAGGCCGTCGGCGCTCTCCTCGGCCGTGTACGCGCCGGTCGTCATGAGCTGCTCGGACCACCGGCGGAAGTCGCCGTGGTCGGCGTACGGGACGCCCAGGAGGTCGCAGATGATCGTGATCGGCAACGGCAGCGCGAGGTTCTCGACCAGGTCGACGGGGTTGTCGAACCCGTCGATCAGCCGGTCGGTGATCTCCTGCGCCCGCGGCCGCAGCTCCTCCATGCGGCGCACCGTGAACGCCTTGGACACCAGCCTGCGCAGCCGGGTGTGCTCCGGCGCGTCCATCGCGAGGATCGAACCGCCGCGCGCGGTGTTGGGCGTCATCCTGGGCACGTCCGCGCCGACCGCGGCCGCCCGGCTGAACCTCGGGTCGGCCAGTACCGTCCGCACGTCCTCGTACCTGGTGACGAGCCAGCCGTCACCGCCGAACGGGGCGGTGATGCGGCAGACCGGTTCCCCCTGGCGCAGCTCCGCGTACCGGGGGTCGTGCTTGAGACCATCGTTCTCGCTGAAGGGATAGGTCCTCGGCATGCCACCGACGTTAGTCATGTCACCAGGTCACGTGGAGCGCAACTGACCACATGCGCCGACGTCACGTCTCACGCACGCGGGCGGACATGCCCCTCGCCCCACGCCACCCACTTGGACGAGGTCAGCTCGGACAGGCCCATCGGACCGCGTGCGTGCAGCTTCTGGGTGGAGATGCCGATCTCCGCGCCCATGCCGAACTCGGCGCCGTCCGTCCACGCCGTGGAGGCGTTGACGAACACCGCCGCCGCGTCCACTCGCGCGGTGAACCGGCGCGCGGCGCGCACGTCGTCCGTCACGATCGCCTCGGTGTGGCCGGAGCCGTGCCGCGCGATGTGCCGCACGGCCTCGTCGAGCGAGTCGACCACGCGGGCGGAGATGTCGAGCGACAGGTACTCGGTGCCCCAGTCCTCGTCCGTGGCGGGCACGACGCCCTGTTGCCTCGTGAACTGCTCGTCGCCGTGGATCGTGACCTCGGCGTTCTGCAGCGCCTTCGTGATGCGCGGGACGAACGCCTCCGCGACGTCCGCGTGCACCAGCAGCGACTCGGCCGCGTTGCAGACGCTGGTTCGCCGGGTCTTGGAGTTGAGGACGATGCTCTCGGCCATGTCGAGGTCGGCGTGCGCGTCGACGTACACGTGGCAGTTGCCGACGCCGGTCTCGATGGTGGGCACGGTGGCCTGCTCGACGACGGCGTTGATCAGTCCGGCGCCGCCGCGCGGGATGACGAGGTCCACCAGGCCGCGCGCGGTGATGAGATGCGTGACGCTCGCGCGGTCGTGGCACGGCAGGAGCTGCACGCAGTCCGCGGGCAGGCCTGCCTTGTCGAGCGCGTCGCGCAGCACCTCGACGAGCGCGGTGTTGGAGTGCTCGGCGGTGCTCGATCCGCGCAGCAGCGCGGCGTTGCCGGACTTCAGCGCGAGGCCCGCCGCGTCGACCGTGACGTTCGGACGCGCTTCGTAGACCATGCCGACCACGCCCATCGGGACGCGGACCTGACGCAGCTCCAGCCCGTTCGGCAGGATCGAGCCGCGGAGCACCTCACCCACTGGATCCGCAAGTCCCGCAACGGTTTCCAAGCCCTTGGCGACGCCTTCGATCCTGGTTTCGCTGAGAGCGAGGCGGTCGAGGATGCCTTCTGGGAGGCCTGCTGCCCTGCCCGCCTCGATGTCCTTCGCGTTGGCCTCGAGGATCTCCGGGGCGCGGGAGCGCAGCGCGGCGGCCATCTCGTGCAGCGCGGTGTCCTTGCGCTCGCGGGTGGCCAGGACGAGCTCGTCGGCGGCGACGCGGGCACGGCGGGCGGCGGCGTGCACCTGTTCGCGCAGGTCGTCAGTCACGTCCTCCAGCCTACGACCCCACGCCAATCAGAAACTGTCGGTGCCCCGTGGCATGGTGGGCCACGTGGACGACATCGCTTTGCGGGAACTGGCCGAAGAACGCCTGCGGGCCCTCGCGGGTCCGGAGGCGACCCTGCGCGAGGACCAGTGGACGGCGATCCACGCCCTCGTCGCGCAACGCCGCCGCGCGCTGGTCGTGCAGCGCACCGGGTGGGGCAAGTCGGCCGTGTACTTCATCGCGACGGCGTTGCTGCGCGAGCTGGGTGAGGGGCCGACGGTCATCGTGTCGCCGCTGCTCGCGTTGATGCGCAACCAGGTCAGCGCGGCGGCGCGGCTCGGTGTGCACGCGGCGACGATCAACTCGGCTAACACGGACGAGTGGACTTCGGTGCAGGAGCAGGTGTCCGCGGGTGAGGTGGACGTGCTTCTGGTCAGTCCGGAACGGCTGAACAACCCGGACTTCCGCGACACGGTGCTGCCGTCGCTGACCGCGTCGGCGGGGATGCTCGTGGTCGACGAGGCGCACTGCATCTCGGACTGGGGCCACGACTTCCGGCCGGACTACCGCAGGCTGCGCACGTTGCTCACTGAACTGCCACCGGGTGTGCCGGTGCTGGCGACCACGGCGACGGCGAACGACCGGGTCGTGCACGACGTCACCGAGCAGCTGGGGCTGGGTTCCGGGTCGGACACGCTGGTCATGCGCGGGCCGCTCGATCGGCAGAGCCTGCACCTGTCCGTGGCGCGGCTGCCCAACGCCGAGGCGCGGCTCGGCTGGCTCGCCGAGCACCTGGCGAAGCTGCCCGGCTCGGGGATCATCTACACGCTGACCGTGGCGCAGGCGGACGACGTGGCGGCGTTCCTGCGCGACCGCGGTTACGAGGTCGCCGCGTACTCGGGCAAGACCGAGCAGGCGGAACGGTTGCGCGCGGAGGACGACCTGCTCGCGAACCGGGTCAAAGCGCTGGTGGCGACGTCCGCGCTGGGCATGGGTTTCGACAAGCCGGACCTCGGGTTCGTGGTGCACCTGGGCGCGCCGCAGTCGCCGATCGCGTACTACCAGCAGATCGGCCGTGCGGGCCGTGGTGTGGAACGCGCCGAGGTGCTGCTGCTGCCCGGCCCGGAGGACAAGGACATCTGGGCCTACTTCGCGTCTCTCGCCTTCCCGCCGGAACTGGTGGTGCGGCAGGTGCTGGGCGCGCTGGGCGACCGTCCACTGTCGACAGCCGCGCTGGAGCCGATGGTGGAGCTGTCGCGCACGCGGCTCGAGGTCGTGCTGAAGGTGCTGGACGTCGACGGTGCGGTGAAGCGGGTGCGCGGCGGCTGGGAGTCGACCGGCCAGCCGTGGTCCTACGACGCCGAGCGGTACGGGCGCATCGCCGCGGCGCGCCGGGCCGAGCAGGACGCGATGCTCGGTTACCTCGGCACGACCGACTGCCGGATGCAGTTCCTGCAGCTGCAGCTCGACGACCCGCACGCCCGGCCCTGCGGACGGTGTGACAACTGCACCGGCACGCAGGTGTCGACGTCGGTGTCCTCGGACGCGGCGGCCGCGGCGCGCGACCGGCTGATGCGCCCCGGTGTGGACGTGGCGCCGCGCAAGATGTGGCCGACCGGCATGGCCGCGATCGGGGTGTCGCTGTCCGGGCGCATCAAGGCCGGGGACATGGCGGAGACCGGGCGCGCGCTGGGCAGGCTCACCGACATCGGCTGGGGCAACCGGCTGCGCACCCTGCTCGCGGACGGCAACGACGAGCCCATCCCGGACGACGTGTTCCAGGCGTGCGTCAAGGTCCTCACCGGCTGGGGCTGGGAGCAGCGCCCGGTCGGCGTCGTGACCGTGGGGTCACGACGCCGGCCTGACCTGGTCGGCAGCTTCGGCCAGCGGATCTCCGCGATCGGCAGGCTGCCGCTGCTCGGCCAGGTGTGGGTGGGCGAGTCGACGCACCGCGCGAACTCCGCGCAGCGGCTCGCCGGGCTGGTGCGGGAGACCCAGGCCCCCGACCTGTCCGGTGTGGACGGTCCGGTGCTGCTGGTGGACGACCAGGTCGACACCGGCTGGACCATGACCGTCGCGGCACGGCTGCTGCGTCAGGCCGGAGTGCCGGCCGTGCTGCCGTTCGCGTTGGGGGTGACCGCCTAGTCGAACGAGCGCGCGACGGTGGTGCCGTCGCTGATGTGCAGGATCACGTCGACGCAGTCGACAGTCGCTTGGTCGAGCGGGAAGTAGTGCTGCGGTGAGGTGGTTTGGGTCCGCATGCGGGTAGCCGTGACCGCGGTGGCCTTGATCAGCCCCCAGGTGGTGACGAGGCCCTGCAGGAAGCCCTCGTAGGTGTCCGGCTCGGGATCCCCGAGCTCGAAGGCTTCGGCGCGGCCCAGGCTGCCGGCGACGACGGTGTACTGCTCGCCGAGCAAGGACGCCATGACGGCACCGGCGCCGGACCAGGTGAGGTCTTTGTCTCCCATGCGCCAGGCGCTCGGGTTCCGCCGCAGGTGCAGGTTGTGAGCGAAGACCAGGGTCGGGCCCCGGCTCGTCTCGATGGCGCGGATGTCGAGGAGGTTCTGGGCCATCAGCGCATCGCGGGTGCCGAGCAGGAGAGCGATCCGCGCACTCTGTTCGAGGGGTTTGGCTGCCTCCCGGTGGTAACGCAGCAGGCCGATGCCGGCGGTGAGATGCGTCTTGATCCTGTACCACTCGGCGCGTGAGGTCGCCGCGATCAGTTCCGCGGCACGGGCGTACAGCGAGTCGAGCATGTCCTGGGCGAGCGTTCGCAGCCTGTCGGCGTCAGCCGTGGCACCGATCGACTCGGCCGCGTTCAAAATCGCCTCCGAGCGGCTCCAGCGTTCGTCGTCACCCAGGAGGCTCGCGAGCTCGAGGTCGAGTCCCAGGTAGTCGCGGGCGTGTTCGAGGTAGGTCCGCGGGCTGGGCGCGCTGTAGTTCTCGGTCGGGGCGTCGAAGCCGTGGAACGACACTCGTTCCTCGGGCGGTCGGTGCTGGTTGTGCTCACGCATCCAGGTGACCAGCTGCCGGTTGCCGTCCAGGTTTCCGAACCCGTGGGAGAAGCCTTCGCTCAGCACCGCGTCCAGGCTGCCGATCCCGTCCTGGACGAAGTCGTTCACGGCGAGCGCGGCCACGCGATCGGTTTCGAGTGCGATCGACCGGAAGCCGCGGCCGACCAGCTGGGCGAACAGCTCGTTGCGGACCCGAGCGAAGGCCGGTTCCTGGTGCGTCGGTTCACCGAAGGCCAGCAGGTCACATGAGGGCGTTACGAAGTCGCAGATTTCCTGGCTCATGTGTCTCAATCGTATCGTTGAAAGCTCTGTTGAGACTTCTGCTCCGCTGACTGCTCGGTTCTGCGGTAAAGTCTCAAACCGGTGATCACCTTGCGACCAGCTGACCTCGCGCGAGAGCACGGTATCTCGACCCAGGCGGTCCGCAACTACGAGCGGGACGGGTTCATCCCGCCCGCTGACCGCACGGACAGCGGCTACCGGCTCTACACCGAGGTGCACGCGGCAGCACTGCGCGCCTTCCTCGCCCTGATTCCGGCGTACGGGCACTCGGCGGGCGGCCAGATCATGAACGCGCTCAACGACGGCGAGCTCGACCACGCGTTGATGATCATCGACCGCGGCCACGAACAGCTGCTGCGCGACCGGGCCACCCTCGCCGCGGTGAGGACGGCGGTGGATCACCTGACGGCGGAGCCGGCCGCCGACCCGGACCAGGCGCAGGACACCGAACCCCGGACGATCGGCGAACTCGCGCACCAGCTCCGGGTCACCCCCGCGACCGTTCGCAAGTGGGAGAGCGCCGGCATCCTCACCCCGGTGCGAGACCCGGCCACCGGATACCGCGTCTTCCACGGGAGCGACGTCCGCGACGCCGAGCTCGCCCATCTCCTCCGGCGCGGGGGCTACCCGCTCGACCACATCCGCACCGTGGTCCAGCAGATCCGCGGGGCAGGCGGCACGGACGCGCTGGCCGCCGCACTGGACGACTGGCGACGAAAGCTCACCGCACAGGGTCTTGCGATGCTCGACGCGGCCAGTCAGGTCAGCCGCTACCTGACCACGGCGCACCGTACTGTCTGACCATGACCCCGGACGTCGTGAGCTTCCGGCAGGCCGACTTGCTGTCGGCGTTGTACCGCCGCCGCGGCCCCGTGGCACGCCTCGGCCCGTACGTGTACCTGCTGGGCCCGGAGGCGAACCAGTTCGTGTTCGCCAACGCCCACCTGTTCCGCGTGCAGGAGGCGTTCCAGGCGCTGGTGCCGGTCGACGGCCCGACGTCGCTGATCGTCAGCGACGGCGAGGACCACCGCAGGCGCAGGCGGCTCGTGCAGCCCGCGCTGCACCACCGGCAGATCGCCGGCTACCTGGACGTCATGGCGGAGAACGCCGACGCCACGCTCGACACGTGGCAACGGGGTCAGGTCGTCGACGTGTACCAGGAGTTCCGCGCGGCGATCCGGCGCAGCACGATCCACTCGCTGTTCGGGGCGCGGTTCGCGGCCGACGCGGAGTTCTTCGGCGTCCAGCTGCAGGCGTTGCTCGACCTGATCGACCGGAACCCGCCGGTGATCACGTTGCTGCGCAGGCTGAACGCGCCCGTGTGGCGGCGGGCGATGGCCGCGCGCGCCAAGGTCGACGAGCGGGTCTACGCGGAGATCGCGAAGGCGCGGGCGGGCGCGACGGACACCGACGACCACGTGCTCGCCACGCTCGCCCGCGGCGACGAGCTGAGCGACCTGGAGATCAGGGACCAGGTGGTCACGCTCATCGCGGCCGGCTACGAGACGACGAGCGCCGCGATGGCGTGGGCGGTGTTCAGCCTGCTGCGCCACGAGCAGGTCCGGCTCAAGGCGAAGTCCGAAGTGGACGGAGTGCTCGGAGCACAACGACCGACGGTCGAGAGCCTGAAGCAGCTGCCGTACCTCAACGGCGTGGTGCAGGAGACGCTGCGGCTCTACCCGCCTGCGGTGGTGTCGGCGCGCACGGCCGCGGAGGACTTCGAGTTCGCCGGACGCCGCATCAAGAAGGGCACGTTCCTCATCTACAGCCCGTACGTCACGCACCGGCTGCCGGACGTGTGGCCGGACCCGCTGCGCTTCGACCCGGAGCGCTGGACGGAGAAGCCGGCGCCGCACGAGTTCCTGCCGTTCGGCGGCGGGCCGCACCGGTGCATCGGCGCGAACCTGGCGACGACCGAGCTGACCGTGATGCTCGCGCGGCTGCTGGCGAGAACCGAGCTCCGGTACGTGCCGCAGCGCGTCAGACCGACGAGCGTCGCGGCGATGCGGCCGAAGTACGGGCTGCGCGCCGAGGTGCTCTGATGCTGCCGGGTGGCTGGCCGTGACGAGGAAACCGATCGCTTCGTGCCGTCGAGTGCGTGAAGATCCAGCGTCATGACGGTCTCGGCGCGTGACGTTCTGCTGGAGAAGTTCCGGTGGATCGGTGGCCACGCGGACATGTGGCCGGTGTTCCGGGATGGCGACGCGTTCAAGGTGGTCGTCCGAGCACTGGTGGCGCCGTTCCGCGACACGGGAGTCACGGCTGTGTGCGGGATCGAGTCGCGAGGATTTCTGCTCGGAGGGGCCGCGGCGATGGAGCTCGGCGTGGGCTTCGTCGCCGTGCGAAAGGCGGCCGGGATGTTCCCCGGCGAGAAGCTGGTGCGGGAGACGGAGCCGGACTATCGCGGGTTTCGGCACTCGTTGCGGATCCAGCGGTCATCGCTGGAGCCGGCTGACCGAGTCCTGCTCGTGGACGACTGGATCGAGACCGGAAGCCAGGCTCTGGCGGTCCGGGAGTTGGTCGAGGCCGCGGGCGCGAAGCTGACCGGATGTGCCGTTGTCGTCAACCAGATGCGCGCGGACTCCACCAGGAAACTGGGCAGTCTGCATTCGCTCGTGCTCAGCGAGGACCTCCCTGACGCGTGATCACACCAGGTACATGACCAGTGCGGCGAGACAGGCCAGCCCGCGCACGTGGTTCCAGAGCGTCCACCGCGACAGGTAGGTCGGCCAGTACGCGTCGTCGGTCCGCTCGAGCCGGTTGTTCATCGGCACGTTGACGACCATGGTCAGCACGAACGAACCGATGATGTAGAGCAGTCCGGCGATGATCTCCCCCGCGAACAACCCGATGCCGCCGAGCACGGCCGTCCCGGCGAACACCAGCAGGAACACGGGGTTCTGGATCCGGACGTTGATCCGCCGCATCGCAGCGCGGGCGTCCGCGGGCGACAGGTCGGCCAGCCCCGGCATCACGGCGGCGGAGAACGAGAAGAACAGCCCGGCCATGAGCCCGGACCCGACGGTGGCGAGCAGCAGGATGATGGTCATGAGCTCACTGTCCAACGCGGAAGCCGGACCATCAATGACATTTTGTCGCGTTGGCATGCTCGTTCGTCCAAACTGAAGGGCATGACGGACCCGCTGGGCGAGGCTCTGCACCTGCTGCGCATGTCCGGCACGTTCTACTGCCGGTCGGAGCTGACCGAACCGTGGGGCCTGACGTTGCCGCCGATGGCGGACTGCCTGTGGTTCCACGTCCTGACGCACGGCCGCTGCTCGCTGGAGGTCGACGGCGACCTGCGAGAGCTCAAGCCCGGCGACGTCCTGCTCGTGCCGGGCGGTGAGGGCCACCGGATGGGCAGCGGGCCGGACGTGGACCAGCCGGTCGTCGTGGACCTGCCGACCGACTTCGAGACCGACAGCTACGCGATCCTGCGCCACGGTGGTGGCGGCGAGCCGACCGACCTGGTGTGCGGGGCCGTGCGGTTCGACGACCCGGCCGCGCGGCACCTCGTCGGGCTGCTGCCGAAGGTGGTGTACGTCGAGGCGTCCGACGCGAGTCCGATGCGCGGCACGCTCGACCTGATGGCCGCCGAGGCCAGGCAGGTCCGGCCCGGCGGCGAGGCGGTGATCACGCGGCTGTCCGACGTGCTGGTCATCCAAGCGATCCGCTCGTGGCTGGAGCACGACCCCGCGGCCAGGCGGGGCTGGCTCGGCGCGTTGCAGGACGAGCAGATCGGCCGGGCGCTCGCGTTGATCCACCGCGACCCGGCGCGGCCGTGGACGGTCGCCGCGCTGGCCAGGGAGCTGGCGATGTCGCGCAGTGCGTTCGCCGCCCGCTTCACCGAACTGGTCGGCGAACCCGCGATGAAGTACGTGACGCGCTGGCGCATGCAGGTCGCGCTGAACCGCCTCCAGGAGGGCATCACGGTCAGCGAGCTCGCCCACCGGCTCGGCTACCAGTCCGAAGCCGCGTTCAGCCGGGCGTTCAAGCGGATCGTCGGCATCTCGCCCGGCTCAGCCCGCGCGACCTAGCAGGTCCCAGCGGTTGCCGTAGAGGTCCTCGAACACGACCACGCGCCCGTACACCTCGTCGCGCGGCGCCTCCAGGAACCGCACGCCGTACGCGGTCATCCGCGCGTAGTCGGCGTCGAAGTCGTCGGTGGTCAGGAAGAACCCGACCCGGCCGCCGGTCTGGTCGCCGACCCGCGCGAGCTGCGCGTCGTCGGACGCCCGCGCCAGCAGCAGAGACGCACCGGACGCGGGTGCGACGACCACCCAGCGCTTGTCACCCTGCGGCGTGTCCTCGACGAGCGTGAAACCCAACGCGTCAACGTAGAACCCGATGGCCTCGTCGTAGTCGCGCACGACGAGCGTCACCAACCCCAGAGATCCCATCCGATGAGTATCGGCGACGAGGGAGGTCTACCCCCGCATGGCATCCCACATCGAACTCAACGGCGTGCGCACCTGGTACGACGAGCGCAACGAAGGCGACCCGCTGGTGCTCCTGCACCCCGGCGGCGCGGACGCGCAGGCGTGGTCCCCGCAGCTCGACGCGCTGAAGAACTTCCACCTCTACCTGCCCGAACGCCGCGGCCACGGCCACACCCCGGACACCGAAGGTCCGCTCAGCCACGAGCTGATGGCGCAGGACACCATCGCGTTCCTCGAGCACAAGAGCGGCCCGGCCCCCCTCGTCGGCTGCAGCGACGGCGCGACGGTCGCGCTGGTGACCGCCGTCCGCAGACCCGACCTGGTGAACAAGCTGGTGCTGGTCTGCGGCGTCTTCCACCACGACGGCTGGGCGCCCGGCGTCATCCCGCCACTCGACGGCCTGACCGGGTTCGAGGCGAAGCTGACGGCCATGCACCACGTCAGCCCCGCGCTCACACCCGACGACCTCAGGGCACTTCCCAACCGCACGCTCGTCATGGTCGGCGACGACGACGAGGTCCGGCTGGAGCACGCGATCGCGATGTACCGGGCGCTGCCCGACGCCGAGCTGGCCGTCGTACCGGGCACGTCGCACGGCCTGCTGTGGGAGAAGCCGGACCTGTGCAACGGCATGATCGTCGACTTCCTGGCGAACGACCCGGTCCCGACCTTCGCCCCGATCCGACGGAGGTCGGTTACCTGACCAGCGATCTCTGTGACAAGGTGCCCACATGGCGGTGGCTGAGGTAACTCATCGACTTCCCGTGCGCAAGCTCGTCGCGGCCAGCATCGGGAACGCGATCGAGTGGTACGACTGGGGCATCTACGCGGCGTTCAGCATCTACTTCGCGACGCAGATCTTCCCGTCTGCCAACGAAGCGGCCGCGCTGGTCAACACGTTCGCGACCTACGCGCTGGCGTTCTTCTTCCGCCCGCTCGGCGGGTACCTCCTCGGCCGGTTCGCCGACCTCAGGGGCCGCCGCACGGCGATGCTGCTGACGATCGCGCTGATGTCCGGCGGTTCGGTCGCGATCGGACTGCTGCCGACGTTCTCGCAGGTCGGCTGGCTCGCACCTGTTCTGCTGCTGCTCGCGCGCATCGCGCAGGGCATGGCGCTCGGCGGCGAGGTGTCCAACGCGTCGGCCTACCTCGGTGAGGTGGCGCCGAAGGAGCACCGCGGCCGGTACTCGTCGTTCTTCTACGTCTCCACCGGTGTGGCGGTGCTGTTCGCGTCGCTGCTCGGGTTCGGCCTGGCGCGCACGCTCGACAAGGCCGCGATGGCCGAGTACGGCTGGCGCATCCCGTTCCTCATCGGCGGCGTGCTCGGGCTCGTCGGGCTGTGGCTGCGCCGCGCGCTGGAGGAGACCGAGCAGTTCGAGCAGAACAAGGCGAAGGCGCGGCAGCTCAAGAACCCGCTGATGATGACGTTGCGCGAACACCCCAAGGCCGTCGGCAGGCTCGTCGGGTTCACGCTGCTCTCGACGCTCTGCTTCTACACGTTCTTCTCCGCGCTGACACCGTTCGCGGTGAAGACGAGGCACGCCAACGACGTGGACGTGTTCCTGGCGCTCTCGATCGGCACCGTGGTGTTCATCGCGCTGCAGTACCCGATGGGCTTGCTCGCCGACCGGATCGGCCGACGGCCGCAGCTGCTCGTGTGGTCCGCGACGACCGCGCTGCTGATCGTGCCGCTGTCCAGCCTGGTCAAGCCGGGGCTGGGCAACCTGGTCGTCGTGTTCTGCGTCGGACTCGGCCTCTACACCGCGATGACGTCGGTCGCGCCCGCGCTGATGAGCGAGCTGTTCCCCACCGAGCTGCGCGGACTCGGCATCGGCGCCTGGTACAACCTCACGGTCGCGCTGTTCGGCGGCACCGCGCCGCTGGTCATCCAGTGGCTCGGCACGAGTTTCTTCTGGTACGTCGCGGCGGGCGCGGTGATCGCGTTCCTCGTCATCCTGACGCTGCCGGAGACGAAGGGCGCCGAGCTCACCTAGGTGGGACTCACCTGGCCAGCGGCACCAGATCGTCGGCGTGCACGACCTCGCGGCGCTGGTCCTCCGGCAGGTGCTGGCTGGATCGGCCGATCAGCGACGGCAGCTCGGTCGCGTCGAAACCCGCCACGCCCCGCGCCACCACGGCACCGGACGGGTCGAGCAGCTCCACCACGTCGCCCGCCTCGAAGTCGCCGTCGACATCGGTGATCCCGGCCGCCAGCAGCGAACGGCGACGGCCCATCACCGCGGCGACCGCACCGGCGTCGAGGTGCAGACGGCCGGTCGCGTCAGCCGCGTAGCCGAGCCAGAACCGCCGCGCGGTGAGGCGTGAGCCACCGGCGGCGAAGGCCGTGCCGCAGTCGGCGGTGGACAACGCCTGGGCCGCATCGGACGCACCGGCCAACAGCACCGGAATACCCGCCGCGGAAGCCAGCCGGGCAGCAGCGAGCTTGGACGCCATCCCACCCGTGCCGAGTCCGGACGCACCAACGGATCCCGCACGCACACCGTCCACATCGGACGCCGACGCGACCTCGGCGATCCGGGTGGCGCCGGGCTGGCGCGGATCACCGGAGTACAAGGCGTCCACGTCGGACAGCAGGAACAGCGCGTCCGCGCCGACCAGGTGCGCCACCAGAGCGGCGAGCCGGTCGTTGTCGCCGAAGCGGATCTCCTCGGTGGCCACGGTGTCGTTCTCGTTCACCACCGGCACGGCACCGAGCGCGAGCAGGCGCGAGAACGTGCGCTGCGCGTTGCGGTAGTGCGCGCGCCGCACCACGTCGTCCGCCGTCAGCAGGACCTGGCCGACGGTGAGCGAGTAGCGGCCGAACGAGTTCGCGTACGCGTGCGCCAGCGTCAGCTGGCCGACCGAAGCGGCGGCCTGCTGCGTGGCCAGGTCACGTGGACGACGCGAGATGCCCAGCGGCGCCAGGCCGGCCGCGATGGCGCCGGACGACACGAGCACCACCTGGCTGCCCGAGGACACACGGGCGGACACCGCGTCGACCAGCGCGTCCAGCCGGGTCGGGTCCAGTCCGCCCGCCGCCGTCGTGAGCGACGACGAGCCGACCTTCACCACGATGCGGTTCGCCGAGGCGACCGCGCTTCGAGCCGGTGAGACCACGGGGGCCGTCACGGTTCACTCCTCGTCGTAAGTCCCGGGAACGCGACGCGCCTTCTTCGCGATCTTGCGCTCGGACGCGCCGATCCGCTCGTTGCGCTCCAGGCGCGGGTCGGTGCCGCGGCCCGTCATGGTCATCGCGATACCGGCCGGGGTGGTCGGCTCCCAGTCGAACACCAGGTCGCCGATGGTGACCTGGCAACCGGGGATCGCGCCCATCTTGACCAGCTGGTCCTCGACGCCGAGGCGGCTGAGCCGGTCCGCGAGGTAGCCGACGGCCTCGTCGTTCGAGAACTCGGTCTGGCGGATCCAGCGCTCGGGACGCTCGCCCCGCACGATGAAGCCGCCTTCGACCTGCGGGTCCTCGATCACGGTGAACCCGGCGTCGTCCACGGCGGTCGGCCGCAGCACGATGCGGGTGGCTTCCTTCACCGGCTGCGCCGCGCGGTACTCGCGCACGACCTCGCCGAGTGCGTACGTCAGCTCGCGCAGACCCTCCCGCGAGGCCGTCGAGATCTCGTACACGCGCAGGCCGCGCGCCTCGATCTCGGGCTTCACGATCTCCGCGAGCTCGCGGGCGTCCGGCACGTCGATCTTGTTGAGGATCACGACGCGGGGCCGGTCGGCGAGCTCGCCACCGAGCGACGGCGTGTACTGCGCCAGCTCGGCCTCGAGCGCGTCGATGTCCGACAGCGGGTCGCGGCCCTCTTCGAAGGTCGCGCAGTCGACGACGTGCGCCAGCACGGCGCAGCGCTCGATGTGGCGCAGGAAGTCCAGGCCGAGGCCCTTGCCCTCGGACGCACCGGGGATCAGGCCGGGCACGTCGGCCATCGTGAAGATGGTCTCGCCCGCGGTGATCACGCCCAGGTTCGGCACGAGGGTGGTGAACGGGTAGTCGGCGATCTTCGGCTTCGCGGCGGACAGCACGGAGATCAGCGACGACTTGCCGGCGGACGGGAAGCCCAGCAGGCCGACGTCCGCGACGGACTTCAGCTCCAGCACCAGGTCACGGGTCTCGCCGGGCTCGCCGAGCAGCGCGAATCCGGGGGCCTTGCGGGCCTTGGACGCGAGCGAGGCGTTGCCGAGACCACCGCGGCCACCGGCGGCGGCGATCAGGCGGGTGCCCTCGCCGACCAGGTCGGCGATGAACTCGCCGTCCTCGGTGAGCACGACGGTGCCGTCCGGCACGCGCAGCTCGAGGTCGCCGCCGTTCGCGCCGTCCCGGTTCGCGCCCGCGCCCGCCTTGCCGTTGGTCGCGGCCGCGTGCGGGCGGAAGTGGAAGTCGAGCAGGGTGTGCACCTGCGAGTCGACGACGAGGATCACGTCGCCGCCGTTGCCCCCGTTGCCCCCGTCGGGGCCGCCGAGCGGCTTGAACTTCTCGCGGTGCACTGAAGCACAGCCGTTGCCCCCGTTGCCGGCGGCAGCGTGGATCACCACCCGGTCTACGAAGCGGGCCACGGAACTACTTCCTCTCAAAATGACTGAAAAAACGCAACGAGGGGCGGAGCCGGAGACCGGTCCCGCCCCTCGTTGGGGTGTCTAACTACGTGCGGAACAGGTCGCTCAGACCTGGACCGGAACGATGTTGACGGTCTTGCGACCACGCTTCATGCCGAACTCGACCGCACCGGGCTCGAGAGCGAACAGCGTGTCGTCCTTGCCACGACCGACGTTCACGCCGGGGTGGAACTTCGTGCCGCGCTGGCGGATCAGGATCTCGCCGGCCTTGACGACCTGACCGCCGAACCGCTTGACCCCGAGGTACTGCGGGTTGGAGTCACGGCCGTTGCGGGAGCTGGATGCACCCTTTTTGTGTGCCATGAGAAGTCAGGTCCTCACTTACCGGGAGTGATGCCGGTGACCTCGACGCGGGTCAGCTTCTGACGGTGACCCTGCCGCTTGTGGTAGCCGGTCTTGTTCTTGAACTTGTGGATGCGAATCTTCGGGCCCTTGGTGTGCTCGACCAGCTTGCCGGTCACCGAGAACTTCTCCAGGGCCGCCGCGTCAGCGGTCACGTCGGTGCCGTCGACAACCAGCAGAGCCGGGAAGTTCACTACGGTGCCCGGCTCGCCCTCGAGCTTCTCGACCTCGACGATGTCGCCGACAGCGACCTTGTACTGCTTGCCGCCGGTCTTGACGATCGCGTACATCAGGACGGAAGTCTCCTGCTACTCGACGGTGACGGGCCATGCGCCAACCCACCAGCGAAAGTGCCTTCTACCGAAGGCAGCTGAGGGGGCACACGACAGGACCCGCCGGATGACGGGCCACGCAATAGGTTACGGGGCGGGCCGGAACGAGGTCAAACCGGGGTGCCCGCCGCGGCGCGCGGCCTCCGCCAGATACCCCTTCACCAAGGTCGTGCCGGGGGCGTCGGCGGGCTGGCCCGCCCGCAGCCACAAGCTTTCCAGCAGCAAGGGCTGTGCGACAGCCGCCGCTTCCGCCCAGTCCAGCGCGCGGGGTGTGTCGTCCCTCACCAGCCCCGCCACCTCCCCTCCGGAGAGCGCCGCGGAGCCCAGATGGGCCAGGCAGCGGGCCGCGCCGACGTCCTCGCCGAGCTCCCGGTAGAGCCCGAGCGCCTGCTTCCACCGGTTCACCGCTTCGGGGTACCTGCCGCGCCGCCAGCTCGCGACGCCGAGCAGTTCCACGGCGTGCGCGCGGCCCGCCCAGTCGCCCGCGTCGGTGGCGAGCTCCGCCGCCCGCGCCAGGTGCTCGGCCGCCTTCACCGGCTGGTGCTGCCGCAGCCGGACGACGCCGAGGTTGATCCGCACGCACGCCTGGCCGGCGAGGTCGCCGTGCGGCAGCAGTTCGAGCGACCGGCGCAGCGTGCGCTCGGCGGTCTGCAACGAGTCCGGATCGGACCGTTCCAGGTGCAGCAACGCCCATGCGAGCTGCGCACGTGCCGCCACCGCGGGCACCTTCTTCGCGTCCGCCTCGGCCAGTCCGGCGGTCGCCGCGTCGGCGCGCCCCGCCATGCGCAGCGCGGTCGAGCGGCGCACCGCGGCCAGCGCGCGGACACCGGCGTCGTTCTCCCGTTCTGCGGCCGCGGCGAGTGCGTCCGCGACCGCCAGCAGGTCGGCCGTGCGCTGCTCGCGGCCGTGCCAGCCGTCCAGCGCGTCGGCGATGCGGCACACGTCGGGGAACGGCGCCGGGTGGCGGACCAGCTCCAGCAGCAGCGCCTCCTCGGCCTGGAACCACTGGCTCGCTCGCGCGACTGTGTCCGGCGCGGTCAGCTCCAGCGCGCGGGCCTCTGCGAGGTCCGCGTAGTACCGCGCGAGCCGGGCCAGCGGACGGCCGCGCACCGACCCCGCGCGCACGCTCTGCCTGATCGCCCAGCGCACCTCCAGCGGCATCCGGTAGCGGCCGGGTGGCACGTACCGGACGAGGTCGCGGTCGACCAGCTCGCGCAGCGCCGCGTCACCGGACGGCGCGAGCGTCGCCACCGCGGCGGGCGGCAGTTCGGTGACCGGCAGCGACGCGAGCGCGTCCATGAGCCGGATCGCGTGCGGCGACAGGGTTTCCCTGATCTTGGCGAGCACCGCGACGCGCACCCGGAACACGTGCCCAGGAGTGTCCTCGGTGGACTCGATGGCTGCCGCGAGCTCTGCGACCGTCCAGTCGCCCTTGAGCTGGATCGCGACGTCGCGGATCGCCCTCGGCCGGCCGAGGCACGCCGCCGCGAGCCGGTGGATCATGCGCTTCTCGTTGTCGTCAACGGGTTCCCGGCCCAGTTCGGCGAGCAACATGCGCGCGCCGTCCTCAGTGGACAACGGCGACACGTGGACGGCCTCGTCGGTCCGCACGGCCTCCGCGACGGCCTGCTCGCCCGCGATGACGACGGTCGTGTCCCTGCCGCCGACCAGCAGCCACCCCACCTGCTCCGGCAGCGACACCTCGTCGAGGAACAGCACCGTGCGCCGCCCGGCCAGGTGGTCGTAGAGGCGGTGCGCGGCGTCCTTGAGCGAGGCCTCGTCGTCACGCGCCGGCACGTCCAGCCCGAACGAGCCGAGCAGCCTGCTCGCCACGACCCTGACCTCTTCGGGGCGTTCGGACGACCGGCTGCGCATGTCGAGCCGGTAGTGCTCGTCCACCGGCAACCGCCGCACGACCTCCGCCCCGATGGCGGACGTGCCGATGTCCGCCTGCCCGACGATCGCCACGACCCCGTGCGCGGCCGCTCGTTCGACAGCCTCGCGCACCTCGTCGTCCCGGCCGAACAGCGTGCTCGGCGCGGGGTCCCAGCGCAGCTGCGGCAGCGGGGTGTCGACGGCGGTCGTGACCGGCTCGCCCTGGTGCGCGCGCCGCAGCGCCAGCACGAGCAGCGCGACGACGCAGCCGGAGATCACGACGAGCATCGGGATCGAGATCGCCCTGCGCACGCCGGCGCTGAGCACGTTCTCCGACACCACGTCGCTGATCATCTGCACGAGCGTCGCGAACAGCAGGGTGGCGAGCACCTTGCGCATGTCGATCTTGCCGGACCAGCGCCTCACCGCCCACCTCCGGTCAGCCCGCGCACCACGTGCTTCCAGGTGACCAGCAGCAGCACCAGCGGCACGACCGCAGACATCACCGCGCCCGCCGCGACCGGCCCGATCGCCGTCGCGAACTGCCGCGCCTGACCCCACAGCACGACCTGCAGCGGCGTCGCGCCGTTGACCAGCAGCCCGACCACGAAGTCGTTCCACACCTGGACGAACTCCAGCACCGCCACCGCGATCAACGCGGGCGCCGCGTACCGCACGACGTGCTCGAACACCGCCCGCCGCCCGACCTCACCGAGCCGCGCGCCCGCCACCAGGTGCGGCGGCGCGGCCGCGAACGCAGCGCGCAGCAGCAGCACCGCGAACGGCACGCCCGCGGCGGCGTGCACGAGGATCAGCGGCGCCCGCGAGTTCGCCAGCCCCAGCTCACCGAACACCGCGTTCAACGGCTCCGCGTACAGCTGCACCGGCGCGACCGCCAGCAACGTGAGCAGCACGACCAGCGCCTTGACCACGCGCGGCGGCACGTCGCCCCACGCCAGCTGGTACGCGGCGGGCACGGCGACGAGCAGCACGAGCGCGGTGGCCGTGACCGCGATCAGCGCCGTCGACCCGAACGCCGTCGCCAGCCCGTTGCCGAGCACCTCCGCGTACGACGCGATGCCGGGCGCGGGCCACTCGCCCACCGCGGCCGCCTGCGGGTCCTTCGTGGACGTCACGACCAGCGCCAGCAACGGGAACGCCCACAGCAGCGCCACGATCGCGGCGAGGAACGTGCCCCACCGCCTGCGCGGCCGCGGTGCGCTTCTCGGTGTCGCCTGCCCCGGCCACGGGTGCCGCAGCCCGCGCACCCCGAACAACGCCACCACGGCGACGACCGCGAACAGCACGACCGCCAGCGCAGCCGACTCCCCCTCGTCGCGGAACGGCCGCTCGCGCCACCAGTTGACCGCGACCACGTCCGCGTCGGCCTGGATCGAGCCCGGCACCATCACGAGCACGAGGTCGAACAGCCGGACCGCCGCGACCACCACCGTCAGCAGCACCACGGCCGTCACCGGCCGCAGCAACGGCAGCACGACCGTGCGCAGTTGCCGCCACCGCCCGACGCCTTCGGTGCGCGCCATCCGCAGCAGTCCGGGCGGCACCGCGTCCAGTCCCGCGCGGAACAACGCCGCCGCGAACCCGACCCACGCCCACACGAACGCCGACGCCAGGCACAGCCCGATCCAGTCCGGCCCCAGCCAGTCCGGCGGCGTGAAGTGCGGCCGGATCGCCTCCTCGGGCAGCACCAGGTGGTAGCCGGCGTCCGACTCGCCGACGCCGATGCGGAACACGCCGTCCGCGCCGGTGATCCCGACGCCCTTCTGCTCACCGAAGCTCCACGCGCTCACCGGTACGCCCGCCAGCACGCGCTGCCGGTCCGTGACCACGCGACCGGTGATCTCGCCGGGCCTGCCGGTGACCGTCGGGCCGATCCCGTTGCCGGGCACCGTGACGCCCACGACCTCCAGCTCCACCACAGCACCCTGCTCGAACGTGCCGCTGGTCTGCAGGCCGTCGGCAGCCGGTTGCCTGATCAGCTGACGGGCACCGCTGACCTTGGCGTCCGGCCGCGCGCCGGCCGCAGGCGCTTCGCCTTCGACGGCGTTGTGCAGCGTGGTCACGAGTGCCGACACCACGCCCCGGTGCGGGGACGGGTCGTACATCTGCCGGAACGCCACGCCGGTGACCAGCGCCGACACCGCCATCGGCGCCACCAGGACCAGCAGCAGGACGCTCGCGCCCCAGCGGACCCGGCGGCTCAGCACCGCCAGGCCGAAGCCCAGCACGCACACGCCCAGTGCCACCAGTACCCACAGGAGGCTGTTGCGGACGGCCACCCACGTGCCCGGATCGGACAGGAGCGTGCCGTAGTGGCCGGTGCTGATGACGATCGTGTAGACGACCGGTGCGGCTAGCACCGCGCCCACCAGCAGGAGACCGGGTAGGCCCAGCAACCAGCCCACCGTCGCCCTGCGGGGGCGGCCGGTGACGACGGGGCCGTTCAGCTCTCGGGTCGCGACCTCCAGCTCCAGTTCGCTCACGGGCCGCTCCTGAGCGAGAGGTCGATCGGCCTGCTTCCGCGCGCCACCAGGCCACGCCCGGTCCCACGATCGCTGGGCGCCACCACGACTGACGAACCGGCGCGGCCCACACCGCCCGCACAGCCGCTCACGACCGCCCAAGAGGCCGCGAGCCGACAGGACAGGCGCCAGCCGCCCGGCAGCCTGCCCACGCGGGCCTCGGGGTCGCTCACGAGCCGCTCCGCGCGGCGAGACGCTCCATCCGAGCCGCCGCGGCCTCCACGCGGGACCCACCGCCCACAGGAAGACCCGCAAGACCCGCGCCGACTTCCCGGCCACTCACGGACCGCCCCGCGGGGCAAGACGCCCGTTCCGGGCCGCCGCAGCCTCCACGTGGGACTCGTTGCCGCCGACGGCCCGCTAGGAAGACCCGCAAGGCCCACGCAGACCTCCCGGCTCACGAGCCGCTCCGCGCGGCGAGACACTCCATCCGAGCCGCCGCAGCAGCCGCTTCGGCCACCACACGCGACCCGGTGCCACCGACCGCCCACAGGAAGTCCTGCAGCGCCGACACCGACCTCCAGCTCGCTCACGAGCCGCTCTGCGCGGCGATACGCCCCAACCGAGCCACCACAGCGGCCACCACGCGCGACCCGGTGCCACCCACCGCCCACAGGAACGCGGACCTCCCGGCCGCTCACGAGCCGCTCCGCGCGGCGAGACGCTCCATCCGAGCCGCAGCGGCGGCCGCTTCGGCCTCCACGCGCGACTCGTTGCCTCCGACGGCGCGCAGGAAGTCCTGGAGCACCCGGCGCAGACCGACCCCGACGGGGCCGAGCTGGTCGGCCAGGTCGAACACGAGCCTGCCGATCGGTTCGGCCGTCACCTCGCGGGCGAGGTCCGCGATGCGGGTCGTCGGGTAGGTGTTGCCGGTGCGGCTGATCTCGGTGTGCACGGACAGCAGGCCGCCCTGGCTCGCCCAGATCCGCTGCGCCTCGGCGGTGGCCAGCCACTCGGCCAGTGCGAGTGCGCCGTCGCTGGCCGGGGCGGGCACGACCACGACATCGCCGCCGACCTTCGGGGAGCGGGTGCGGTTGTTCGGGGCCGGGAAGCGGAACCAGTCCAGCCAGCGGCCGGTCAGGTCGGCGCCGCGGTGGCGCTGGATGACCGGGTAGGTGAAGTCCGCGCCCGCGACCATGGCCGCGCGGCCGGTGAGGAAGTGGTCGACCACGGCGCTCTCCGCCTGGGTGAGCAGCGCGCCTCCCGCCTCGCCGGACAGGGCTCCCTGCGGCGACCACATGCGGCCCACCTCGCGGAACGCGTCGACCACTTGGGAGGAACGCCAGGCGTTCTCCGTCTTGTCCGCCAAGGACAAGTACGTGTCCTGGTCCAAGCCGTACAGGACGTTCTCGAAGAAGTCCGACAGCACCCAGCCGTCCGCGCCCGCCAGCGCGAGCGGTGCGGTGCCGCTGTCCGCGAGCCTGCGGTTGAGGCCGATCCAGTCCGACCACGTGCGCGGCGGCTGTTCGCCGCGCCGTTCGAAGAGGTCTTTCCGGTACCAGACAACGGACTTGTGCGCGACCTTGAACGGGATGCCGCGCACCGCTCCCTCGTGCGTGAGGATGTTGCGCCACGCCAGCGGAAAGCGGCTCGGCGGGACGAACCTGTCCAGCGGCGCCAGGCGGTCACCGAGGCCGTGCACCGCCCAGATCTGCGGCAGCATCACCACGTCCACCGCGCCGCCGCGCCGCGAACCGAGCACGGCTGAGATGTCGTCGCCGAGGCCGACCACCTCGGTGGACACGCCGTACTCGCGTTCGAAAGCCTTGAGCACCAAGCGGAACCGGCCCAGCTCCCACCCGCTCCACGTCACCGCGACCCGCACCGGGCCACCCGTCGTCACCCCGCACGCGGCGAGCGCGAGCGGAGCGGTGAGCACCAGGCGGCGTCCGATCACCCGGCCTCCACGACGCTGTCCGCGATGCCCGCCACGCGGTCGCGCCGGTCGGCCAGCACCAGCACGGCCGTGCCGTCCAGCGGGTCGCGGCGGTGCAGCTGCGCCGCCCACGACGGACGGTCGCTCCGGTCCTCCAGCACCACCGCGACGGGCGCACGGAGCAGCGCACGGGCCAGGCCGACCCGCAGCCGCCTGCCCGCCGTGAGCTCGTACGGATAGGCGTCGAGCACGTCGAGCAGGCTCAACTGCGTTGCCGCGGAACGGAGTTGGCCGCGCAGCTGCTCGACGCGCAGGCCCTCGCCGACGCAGCGGCCGTAGAGGATGTTCGCGCGCACGGTCAGGTGCGGCAGCAGGCCGCCGTCCGACGGCACCAGCGCGACCCGCGACGGCACGCCCGCCCTCGGCACGGCGACGGGTGCGCCGTCGACCCGCACCTCACCGCCGTCCGGTTCCGCGATGCCGGTGACGACGTCGGCCAGCGCCGTCGCCACAGGTTCGGACAGGACTACCGCGACCACCTCGTCGAGCTCGACGGTCACGGTCAGCGGTTCGGTGAGGCCCGGCAGCGCCAGCTCGCGCAGCTCGAGACCGATCACGCCTAGCACCGTAACGGCAGGCACCGACAGTTTCGGAAGAAACGAGCCGGGCTGCGCCCGATCGGCGCAGCCCGGCTCGTTCTGTCCTGCCCAGACTCCTGGTCAGCCCTCCTGGCCGTCCACCGGCGGTCCCGCGGGCCGCGACACGACGCGGCGCCTGCGGGTGGTGGTGACCACCGGTGCGGGCATCTGGGGCTCCGGCTGCTTCGGCGGCTCGACGACGGCGACCGTGGTGGGCGCCTCGTGCTTCACCGGCGCACCGGCGGAACGACGTGCCGCGCGGCGCCGCGTGTTCGCCTTCGGAGCGGGCTCCTCGGCAACCGGCTCAGCAAGGGGTTCGACGACGGTCTCCGCGACGGCGACCGGCTCGGCCTCGGGCTCCTCGGAGCTCTCGGCGACCGGCTCGTCCGCGGCGAAGTCCTCTTCGGCCTCGACGGTCTCGACGGGCTCAACAGCGGCCTCGACCTCAGCGGCCTCCTCGGCCACCGGCTCGTCGGCCTCAGCTGCGTCCTCAGCGACAGGCTCGTCGGCGACGGGCTCGTCGGCGACGGGCTCGTCGGCAACAGGCTCGTCATCGGCGGTCTCGTCGTCGTGCGGCACGTGGCCGTTGAGCGGCTGGTCCTCGCTCACCACGAGGTCGACCTCGGCCGACCCGCTGCGACGCGACCGGCGACGACGGCGCTCACGCCGCGAGCCAGCGGGCTCCTGGTCGGCGAGCAGCGCGGCCTCGGCGTCCTCGGGCAGCGGCTCGGCGACGACCTCGGGAGTCTCCTCCTGGACCGGCGCCTCGACCACGGCCGCGGATGCCTCGGCGGCCTGGTCGCCGCCCTTGTTGCGACGCGACTTGCGGCCGCTCTGCTGCGGCTGTTGCTGCTGCTGGGGCTGGCCACCGCCGCTCTGCACGTGCGACGGGTCGGTGGACACGACCACGCCACGACCGCGGCAGTGCTCACAGGTGGAGCTGAACGCCTCGAGCAGGCCGGTGCCGACCCGCTTGCGGGTCATCTGCACCAGGCCCAGCGAGGTGACCTCGGCGACCTGGTGACGCGTCCGGTCCCGGCCGAGGCACTCGGTCAGGCGGCGCAGCACGAGGTCGCGGTTCGACTCGAGCACCATGTCGATGAAGTCGATGACGATGATGCCGCCGATGTCGCGCAGCCGGAGCTGGCGGACGATCTCCTCGGCCGACTCCAGGTTGTTCCTGGTGACGGTCTCCTCGAGGTTGCCGCCCGACCCGGTGAACTTGCCGGTGTTGACGTCGATGACGGTCATCGCCTCGGTGCGGTCGATGATCAGGTAGCCACCCGACGGCAGCCAGACCTTGCGGTCGAGCGCCTTCATCAACTGCTCGTCGATGCGGTACTCCACGAACGCGTCGTTGTTGCCGACGTGCTTGCGCAGGCGGTCCTGCAGGTCCGGCGCCACGTGGCGGACGTAGCCGTCGATGGTCTCCCACGCCTCGTCGCCCTGGACGACGAGCGTCGCGAAGTCCTCGGTGAACAGGTCGCGGACGACCTTCACCAGCAGGTCCGGCTCTTCGTAGAGCAGCGTCGGCGCCTTGGTGGAGGTGCTGTCGGACTTCTCCTTGATGATCTTCCACTGAGCCTGCAGACGCGTGACGTCGCGGCCGAGCTCCTCCTCGGAGATGCCCTCCGAGGCGGTGCGGATGATCACGCCGGCGTCCTCGGGGACGACCCGCTTGAGGATGTCCTTGAGGCGCTTGCGCTCGACGTCCGGCAGCTTGCGGCTGATGCCGGTCGCGCCGCCGCCGGGCACGTACACGAGGAAGCGGCCGGGCAGGCTGATCTGCGTGGTGAGCCGGGCACCCTTGTGGCCGACCGGGTCCTTGGTCACCTGGACGAGCACGCTGTCACCGCTGGACAGCGCCTGCTCGATCTTGCGGGACTTGCCCTCGAGACCGGCTGCGTCCCAGTCCACCTCACCGGCGTACAGCACGGCGTTGCGGCCGCGGCCGATGTCGATGAACGCGGCCTCCATGCTCGGCAGCACGTTCTGCACGCGGCCGAGGTAGACGTTGCCCACGATCGAGCCGCTGCCCGACGAGGTCACGAAGTGCTCGACGAGCACGCCGTCCTCGAGCACGCCGATCTGGGTGCGGTCGCCGCGCTCGCGGACGACCATGGTGCGCTCGACGGCCTCGCGACGGGCCAGGAACTCGGCCTCGGTGAGCACCGGCGCGCGACGGCGACCGGCCTCGCGACCGTCCCTGCGGCGCTGGCGCTTGGCCTCGAGGCGGGTCGAGCCGCGGATGCTGCGGACCTCGCTCTGCGCGGCCTCGGAGTCCGCCTTGTCGTCACGCGCGTCGCGGGACTCACGAACGTGCACGACCGTGTTCGGCGGGTCGTCCTCGGACGGGGTCTCGTCGTCCGCGCCGGTCTTGCGGCGACGACGACGGCGACGGCGACGGCTCGAGCTGTCCGAGTCGTCGTCGGTGGCCTCCTCGGCCTCCGCCTCGGCCTCGGCCTCCTCGGCCTGCTCGTCCGACTCGTCGGCCGAACCGTCTTCACCGACGCCCTTGCCGCGGCCACGGCCACGACGGCCACGACGGCGACGACGACGGCCCTCGCTCTCGTCCGACGCGTCGTCGGTGTCCGACTCGTCGCTCTGGTCCTCGTCGTCCTCCTGCTCGACGACGACCGCCGGCTGCGGCGGCGCCGCCTTGGGGCGCTCGACCGGCTGCGGCGGCAGGAAGACCGCGGAGGGTGCGGCGAAGAGCGGCGTGAGCGCGACGGCCTCGCGGGGCGCGACGGTCGGCTCCTCGTAGTCCTCGGTCAGCTCGCCGGTGACGATTTCGTCCCAGTCGAGCAGGGTCTCCGCGACCTTCAGCGCGACGTCGCGGCTCACGCTCGACTGAGCGCTCCTGACGACCTCACCGAGGTCGGCCAGTGCGGCGACGACGTCCTTGCTGCTGACGTCCAGCAGCTTGGCCAGTGCGTGCACACGCAGCTTCGATGGCAGATCTGCCAGCTCCGGGCGTGCGGATACCACGCTATTCCCGCCGGCGCCGCCGGCGGGCTTGTCCTTGTTCGACATGCAGCTCCTCCACCCCCGGGCGCGTCCATCAGGACGCGGCCGCGCAGGGGCCTCTCGTGTCACTCTCCGCCGCTGCTCGCGGCGGGAATCCTTGCCTCGCGTCGGGTGTGGCCGGGCTCGGCCCACATCTCGACAGGTCCCGCGACGACGCTGCTCAGCGCCGCTCCTCCTGCTGCTTCCCGGCCACCGGTGCGCCCTGCGTCGCCAAGGACCCTCTGTCCTGGGCAAACGGGTCGACCAGCCGGCCTGCGTCGTCGAGCCGTCCCTGCGCCAGCCGGGTCGCCTTGGCGGGAACCGGTGGCACGAGGTCGGCGACTTCGCGAAGCGCGTTGAGTACGTCGTCGGGTCGGACGGTAGGCGTTACCTGCCGTACGACCGTCATGAGTATCCCACACGGTTGTGACAATCCGGGCTCATCGTGTCCGGCGTCGCTCGAATGGGCCTCGACGTGCGCTGACACCACAGCGGGCCGCACGTCGATCGTGCGCTTGCCGTCCTTGGTCAGCCGCTCGACCAACACCTGGTCAAGGGCCATGAACCGCTCCACGGCCGCCGCCAGTTCTTCCGGCGACACCCCGTCCAGCTCGACCCGCCACGAACTCGCGTCGATCCGCTCGGTGAGGTTCCCACCGGCGGCCTGCACGACCTCGATCACGTCGATGCCGGGTGGCAACGCCGCGTCGAGCGCCGTCCGCAGGGCCTCGGGATCGACCTGCTCGACCACCGAGACCTCGACGTACTCCGCCTCGCTCGCCACGCCGGTCGGCGCGGCACCCACCCACGACACCTTCGGGTGAGGGCTGAACCCCTGCGAGTACGCCATGGGCACGCCAGCCCGTCGCAACGCGCGCTCGAACGTCCGAGCGATGTCGCGGTGCGACGTGAACCTCAGCCTCCCCCGCTTGGTGTAGCGGAGGCGCAGCTTCTGCACGGCTGCGGCAGAGGGGTTGTTGGGCTGCTGGCGACTCAGTGTGACTCTCCTTGATCACCCGATGGGTGTGCAGTCCCATCGGCGCAGGCTGTTGCTCCGGTAGGACGGTACCGTGGATCCGAATCAGGACGTTCGGCTTGTCTAGATCGTTGCACCTGGCTACCGTCCGCCTGACTGGACGCCTGGCCAACTGGAGGTCCCCCGTGCCTCTGCTCCGCCGCGCACGGGCGGCAGCGGCAACCGCCGCTCTGCTCGCGACCGGTTGCCTGGCAGTGTCGCTGCCGGCAGGCGCAGAACCCGCCCCTCAGCCCAGCTGCATCCAGCCTGGGCCGACCTTGCGTTACCTGGTGCTGTTCCCGGTGGGCACAGCAGAGGCGACAGCGCAGGCGGAGATCGGCACGGCGTGCGGTTCCACGACCGTGTACTACCCGGAGATCGCGGTCGCCGTGGCGACGTCGCCCGACCCGAGCTTCCTGAAGCTGATCGGCCCCGAGCGGGCCTACAGCGCGCAGGCCGAGGGCGCGCTGAGGCGTGCCGAGAAGCGCAAGAAGGACGACACGGAGCTGCTGTCCGCGTCCGGTGTCCGATCGGGTGCGAACCGCACCGACGAGCAGTGGGACATGGACCTGATCAACGCCCCCGAGGCGCACAAGATCTCGGTCGGCAGCAAGTCGGTCGTGGTGGGCGTCCTCGACTCCGGCGTCGACCCGCAGCACCCCGAACTCGTCGGCGCGCTGGCGCCGGAGCTGTCCGCCGGGTGCCTGACCGGCAAGCCGGACACCTCGGTGGCCTCCTGGTCGCCGACGACGTCCGCGCACGGCACGCACGTCGCGGGCACCATCGCGGCCGCCAACGACGGCCGCGGCGTCACCGGCGTCGCCCCCGGCGTCCGGATCGCGTCGGTCAAGGTCGTCGACAGCGACGGCTTCATCTACCCCGAGTACGCCGTGTGCGGCTTCATGTGGGCCGCCACGAACGGCATGACGATCACCAACAACAGCTACTTCATCGACCCGTGGCTGTTCACCTGCCAGCGTGAACCCGGCCAGTCCGTCGTCTACCAGGCCGTGAAGCGCGCCGTGGACTACGCGACCGCGCGCAACGTGCTGAACGTCGCCGCCGCGGGCAACAACGGCGTCGACCTGTCCCGGCCCGGCCGCGACGCGGCGAGCCCCACCAACGGCGACGTGCGCGCACGTGCCGTCGACCCGTCGTGCGTCGTCCTGCCCGCCCAGCTGAAGAACGTCGTCGGCGTGTCCGCGGTGTCCGCGTCCTCGACGAAGGCGGGCTACAGCTCGTACGGCCTCGGCTCGATCGACGTGACCGCCCCCGGCGGGGAGCAGCGGGAGAAGCCCGGCTGCGTGCTGTCGACCGTGCCGTCCGGCTACGACTACTCGTGCGGCACGTCCATGGCCGCTCCGCACGCCTCGGGTGTCGCCGCGCTCATCGCGTCCACGCACCCGGATGCGGACGCGGCGTCGGTCGGCCGGATGCTGAACGCGCAGGCCGAGACGCTGGCGTGTCCCGCGGACTACGACCTGAACCGGACCGGGGTGCAGGACGCGTTCTGCACCGGGTACTCCGAGTACAACAGCTTCTACGGGCACGGCCTCGTGGACGCGCTGGCCGCGGTCACGAAGTAGGGCTTTCGGTCGCCGTGGCGACCGAAAGCACTCACAACCTCAGGTGTTGGTGAGAGCCGGGTTGCGCACCGGCGAGCCCTTGCCGACCGGGGTGATCGGGATCAGGTTCTTGCCGGTCGGCCCGACCTCGATGTCGGTGCCCATCGCGGGGCACACACCGCAGTCGAAGCACGGCGTCCAGCGGCAGTCGTCCTGCTCACGCTCGTCGAGCGCGTCCTGCCAGTCCGCCCACAGCCACTCCTTGTCGAGCCCGGAGTCCAGGTGGTCCCACGGGAGGACCTCCAGCTCCTCGCGCTCACGCGTGGTGAACCAGGCGAGGTCGACGCCGAGCGGCTCGAGCACCTCGGCGGCCTTACCCGTCCAACGCTCGTAGGAGAAGTGCTCGGACCAGCCGTCGAAGCGGCCACCGTCGCGCCACACGGCCTCGATGACGTGACCGATGCGGCGGTCGCCGCGGCTGAGCAGTCCTTCGACGAGGCTCGGCTTGCCGTCGTGGTAGCGCATGCCGATGTTGCGGCCCAGGCTGCGGTCCGAGTTCACGGCCTCGCGCAGCTTGCGCAGCCGGTCGTCGACCGTGTCCGGGTCGCACTGCGCCGCCCACTGGAACGGCGTGTGCGGCTTCGGCACGAACCCGCCGATGGAGATCGTGCAGCGGACGTCGTTGCGGCCGCTGGCCTGCCTGCCCGCGCGGATGACGTTCTTCGCCATCTCCGCGATCTGCAGGACGTCCTCGTCCTCCTCGGTGGGCAGGCCGCACATGAAGTACAGCTTCACCTGGCGCCAGCCGTTGGCGAACGCCGCGCTGACCGTCCGGATGAGGTCCTCTTCGGACACCATCTTGTTGATGACGCGCCGCATCCGCTCGCTGCCGCCCTCGGGCGCGAACGTCAGGCCGGAGCGCCTTCCGTTGCGGGACAACTCGTTCGCGAGGTCCACGTTGAACGCGTCGACGCGCGTGCTCGGCAGGCTGAGGCCCGTGTTCGTGCCCTCGTAGCGGTCCGCGAGGCCCTTGGTGATCTGCGCGATCTCGGAGTGGTCCGCGCTGCTCAGGCTGAGCAGGCCGACCTCCTCGAACCCGGTCGCCTCCAGTCCCTTCTGGACCATCGCGCCGATGCCCTCGATGGACCGCTCGCGGACGGGTCGCGTGATCATGCCCGCCTGGCAGAACCGGCAGCCGCGCGTGCAGCCGCGGAAGATCTCGACGCTCATCCGCTCGTGCACGCTCTCCGCGAGCGGCACCAGCGGCTGCTTCGGGTACGGCCACGCGTCGAGGTCCATGGTGGTGCGCTTGAAGACGCGGTACGGCACCCGCTCGCGGTTGGGCACGACGCGCTGGATGCGCCCGTCCGGCAGGTACTCGACGTCGTAGAAGCGCGGGATGTACACGCCGCCGGTCTCGGCGAGGCGCGTGAGCACCTCGTCGCGCCCGCCGGGGCAGCCTTCCTGCTTCCAGGTTCGCACGATCTCGGTGATCTCGAGAACGGCTTCCTCGCCGTCACCCAGCACGGCCGCGTCGACGAACTGCGCGATCGGCTCGGGGTTGAACGCGGCGTGCCCGCCCGCGACCACGATGGGGTGGTCCTCGGTGCGGTCCTCGGCGTGGATCGGGATCCCCGCCAGGTCCAGCGCGGTGAGCATGTTCGTGTACCCGAGCTCGGTCGAGAAGCTGACGCCGAACAGGTCGAACGCGCCGACGGGCCGGTGCCCGTCCACGGTGAACTGCGGGACGTCGTGCTCCCGCATCAGCTGCTCGAGGTCCGGCCACACCGCGTAGGTGCGCTCGGCGAGCACGTCCGGAAGCTCGTTGAGGATCTCGTACAGGATCATGACGCCCTGGTTGGGCAGCCCGACCTCGTACGCGTCCGGGTACATCAACGCCCAGCGGACCGTCGTCTCGTCCCAGTCCTTGAGGGTCGCGTTGAGCTCCCCGCCGACGTACTGCACCGGCTTGGACACCCTCGGCAGCAGGGGTTCCAACCTGGGGAAAACAGACTCGACAGTCACGCGGACAGAGTAACGGCTTCAGCTCAAGAGCAATTTCCCCAGCCGCCGCGAGGCCACGACCACCCCCAACGCGGCCATGACCGCGAAGTACGCGAGGTGACCGAGCAGGCCCCAGCCGACGACACCCGTGGTGAGGCCGCGCATGAGCTCGATCGCGTGGTAGAGCGGTGTCCAGGTGACGACGGTCTGGATCGCGGACGGGTACACCGACAGCGGGTAGAAGGTGGTCGAGAACAGGAACAGCGGCAGGATCGCCAGCTGCACCAGGTCGAAGTCCTGCCACGACCGCATGAACGTGGTCGCCGCCATCCCGACCGCCGCGAAGGCGAACGCCACCAGCAGCGCCACGGGTAAGGCGAGCAGCGCCCACGGCGAGGCGATGAGCCCCATCCCGAGCATCACGGCGAGGAACCCGGTCGCGTACAGGCCACCGCGCAGCAGCGCCCAGGCGATCTCGCCGATCGCGATGTCCATCGGCCCGAGCGGCGTGGCCAGCATCGCGTCGTAGAGCTTGGCGTACTTGAACTTGAAGAACACGTTGAACGTCGCGTCGTACACGGCGCCGTTCATCGCCGATGCGGCCAGCAGCGCGGGCGCGACGAACGCCGCGTAGCTGATGGGCTCGCCACCGGGGCCGGCCACGGAGCTGACCATCTGCCCGAAGCCGAGCCCGAGCGAGAGCAGGAAGAACAGCGGCTCGACGGCACCGGAGAACAACACGAACCACGCGCGGCGGTTCACCAGCGCGGCCCGTTCGACGAGCACGCTCGCCCTGCCCGCGTAGAGACCCGGCGGGATCACCCGCCACAGCAGCCCGCTGGACTGCGGGGCGTCGGTCCGCTCGATCGTCTGCGTCATGTCACACCGCCAGCCTGCGTCGGAAGGTCTTCCTGGCGAGCACGACACCGACCGCGACCAGCGCGACCAGGTAGGCGGTGTGGCCGAGCGCGGGCAGGAGCTCGAGCGTCCCGAAGGTCGCACCGCGGGCGAGCTCGATGCCGTGCCACACGGGCGTGATCCAGGCGAGCGGCTCCAGCCAGTCCGGCAGCTGGCTGACCGGGAAGAACGCGCCGGTGAACAGGGTCATCGGCATCAGCACGAAGCGGAAGATCGTGTTGAAGCTGTCCGGTTTGTCGAGCGTCGCGGCGTAGGCGACGATCGGGACGCTGAACGCCATTCCGGCGAGCGTGGCGAACGGCAGCGCGAGCAGCACACCGGGGCCGCTGACGGCACCCAGCAGGCTCGCGATGACCAGGAACACCGCGCAGCCGGCGAACAGCCTGCCCGCGATCCAGATCAGCTGGCCGTACAGGACCTGGGCGGGCGTGATCGGCGTCGCCACCATGCCGATGAAGGTCTTCTGCCAGATGAACGCCGAGAGGATCGCGTAGGTCGACTCGAACGTGGCGCTCTGCACCGCCGTGACGACGACCAGCGCGGGCGCGAGGAACACGATGTAGCGCACCCCACCGGTGATCTCGCTCGGCTGCACCTGCGAACCGAAACCGAGACCGAGTGCGACCAGGAACAGCACCGGCTGCAGGAAGCTGGAGATGACCGTCGCGCGCCAGTTGCGGCGGTACCAGGCCCAGTGCTTCTCGACGGTGAGCCACGAGGCGTGCAGCGTGCCGACGACGCGGCCGGTGGGTACGAGCGCGGTCGTCATCAGTCCACCAACGTCCGGCCGGTGAGGCGGAGGAACACGTCCTCCAGGCTGCTGCGGCGCACCAGGCTCGACAACGGGTTGATGCCGCGCGCGTGGACCGCCTTGAGCGCCGCCTCACCGTCCGCGGTGTAGAGCAGCACCCGGTCCGGCAGCACCTCGACGCGGTCAGCGAACTGGCCGAGCTCGGGTGGTTGCGCGCCCGGCTGGAAGCGCAGCTCCAGCACCTCGCGCGTCGAGTACCGGTTGATCAGGTCCTTCGGCGAGCCCTCGGCGGCGATGCGGCCGCCGTCCATCACGACGAGCCGGTCGCACAGCTGCTCGGCCTCGTCCATGTAGTGCGTGGTGATGATGAGCGTGACGCCGTCCTGCTTCAGCCGGAACAACCGGTCCCACAGCAGGTGCCGCGCCTGCGGATCGAGCCCGGTCGTCGGCTCGTCGAGCAGCAGCAGCTCCGGGTCGTTGATCAGCGAGCGAGCGATCGTGAGCCGGCGCTTCATGCCGCCGGACAGCGGTTCGACCTCGTCGTTCGCCCGATCGACGAGCTGCGCGAACTCGAGCAGCTCGGTCGCCTTCTCCCGCACGTGCGCGCGAGAAAGCCCGAAGTACCGCCCGTACACCTGCAGGTTCTGCCGCACGGTCAGCTCGGTGTCGAGGTTGTCGAGCTGCGGCACGACCCCGATCCGCGCCCTGATCTTCGGCCCGTCGCGGTCCGGATCCATGCCCAGCACGCTGAGGGCGCCACCGGTGCGGCCGGACACGCACGCGATCATGCGCATGGTGGACGACTTGCCCGCACCGTTCGGTCCGAGGAAGCCGAAAGCCTCCCCGCGGCGCACGTCGACGTCGATGCCGCGAACGGCCTCGAAATCGCCGAAGTGCTTGGTCAGGGCCTTGGCCTCCACCAGGTGCGTCGTCACGTTCCCGACACTAACCGCGGGGTCTGACAATTTTCATCGCATTAAGCTGCGGGGCCGTGGAACTACTGTGGCCGTCCGAGGCCGATGAACGCCTGCGCTCGGAAGTGCACGCGGTCGTGCACGCCGTGGTCGCGGCAGGCGGCGCCATCGGCTACCACTCGCCACCCGGCCGCGAGCGCGTCGACGCCTGGCTCGACGACGTGCTGAAGCAGGTCCGCGCCGGTGACGCCGCGCTCGTGGTGGCTCTGGTGGACGGTTCCGTCGCGGCGCTGGCGTTGTGGCGGCGCGGATCGGCGGCCGTGCACCGGCGGCAGGCGGAGGTCCAGCAGGTGATGGCCCATCCGGCGCGGCGCGGGCTCGGGCTGGGGCAGCACGTGATGGCGGCGCTCGTGTCGCACGCCCGTACGGCCGGGCTGGAGCTGCTGACCCTGTTCACGCGCGGCAACAACCACGGTGCGATCGAGCTGTACGAGTCGCTCGGGTTCCGCGAGTGCGGCCGAATCCCCAACGCGATCGCGGTCGGTGCGGAGCGGTGGGACGAGGTGTGGATGCACCTGCCGCTCGGCTTCCCGGACGACGTGGCGCTGCGCGGATCTTCGCCCGAAGGGCACGGGTACTCGCCGCGGCGTGCTCAGCCGTGAGATCGACTGAGGGTCACCACCCGATCGTGGCCGGGTTGTAGCTGAAAGATGCACTCCATTTGGGGGTAAATGTTTACTCCCACCGGGGAAGTGGAACGGCCCTGCATCCGGGCGCGGATGCAGGGCCGTTGTGCACTCGAGCTCAGAGGTTCGGGAACCAGAGCTTGATCTCGCGCTCGGCCGACTCCGGCGAGTCCGAGCCGTGCACCAGGTTGAACTGGACCTCGAGGCCGAAGTCGCCGCGGATCGTGCCCGGCGTCGCCTTCTCGACCGGGTCGGTGCCACCGGCCAGCTGGCGGAACGCGGGGATCGCGCGGGTGCCCTCGACGACCATCGCGACCAGCGGGCCGCCGGTGATGAACTCGACCAGGTCCGCGAAGAACGGCTTAGTCAAGTGCCCACTAGGGCACCGTGAGGCACAGCAAGGGGTTCCCGCTGGTCAGCGGGCTATTTTCGACATAGGGTAGGCCGCCTCGGTCGACCCTAGGGGATGGTACTGGTGCCAAACTCAACCTCAGTATCCGGCCGAGTGCAGAGTTTCACAGTCTTCATCGCGCGTAAGTCCGGCAACCGCTCCCGCCTCCAGCCTGTTCCACGCCCCGCACGCCTGATGGCTTGGCGAACGGCTATTCAGGTCTACAGACTTGCCGTAATTGGGAAGGCCCGCCGCACCCCGGAGCTGGAGCTCGCTCAGCTCGCGCTCCGCCGTTGCCTCTATCTCACCCGAGAGCTAGGCCGTCTACATCACAGCGCTCCGGAAGCCGCGATCATGGTCGCACGGTCGATCATTGAAACAGCGCTCGCCGGTTCCTACCTTTCCATACATGGAGCTGGCGGCGCTCAGCGAATGATGAAGAAGCAGTCCGGAGCAGCAAGGAGGCTACGCGACCGCTTTCTAGCGGGAGACCCATTGGGCGCGCTCGCACTGCTGACCGAAATTGACCTCATCGCAACACCACTATCACCAACGCTCGCTAACGTACAAAAGACTGAAAACTTCGACCAAATATGTCGAGAGCTCGACAAGCACCCTCCGTTTTCTAGCGGAGCGCTGGCAACCCTCCTATACGAGGAAAGTTACAGCCTCTTCTCGAACCACGTGGAACATCCAACACCGCAGTCGCTTCGACGACACGCACGGCGGGTGATCAGCCTTGGCGGCCATGGACCTCGTCTCTTCAGGCCAACCAAGCTAGCGCCACAGAACACTATTGATCACGTTGTCCTACCGGCAATCGGAGCGCTTTGCAGCTGCATCACACGCAGTATAGGCAAGCCGTATGCACTACTCGATCAATGGACATCAGAGGCGGCGGGAGCTGACGGATACCTCTGGACAGGTTCCCCCGCCCGGACGCTCGCCGCCTCAGAATTGGCACATCTTGCAGGCCTGCCATCGCTACGCACACTCAACTGGTACGGACTGAGCGTTCGAGCCATCGGAATGCTAGACGTCATGCTCCAGAGCAGCGACGCCGATCAACTAGTCATCGCGTGCGAACTGCTCGACCGCAGTCGGAAGTTTCCTTACCTTCTAACGGTGATCCTTCCAAAAATTTGGCCAAAAAGCATTCTTAGTCGCCTACGAACGACCGATCAAGCTGAGACAATCGCGAAAGGTAACGCCACAGATCACCCTCAAGCGTTACTGGCAGCCTTGGCACTGGTATACGCCGGATTGTGGCCCGACGACTCCAAACTGCTCACAACAAGGCTTGAAGCGTTCGATGCAAGCGCACCATACCCCACGGGCCTGTTAGATCAGCTTGTACGCTCGGTTGCCCCTTCCGACGTAAAGCGCCTTCGTGCGAGGCATCGCTCGCAGATCCTTCGCATGCCGTGAACTACTACGACGAAGGTCACGACCGCAGCGCGGTTCAGGACCGCCGGTGATGAACTCGACCAAATCGCCGAAAACGCTCATAGGCCATTCCCTACTAGGGGCACTGCTTGACTCGGCACCGTTTCCACTGGTCACAGCATTCGCTAGCTGTCAGCTGTATCAACACGTCGATGCGACAACAACGTCCGTTGGTCAATATCAACAGATCCAAGCTGCTCAGCGGTCAAGGTTGTATTTCGTAGGTTCGCGCCTTGAAGCTGTGCACCACTCAGGCTCGCCCCCTGTAGTTGAACACTCTCCAGTCGCGCTCCCTGGAGTTGCGCCCCATCAAGAAGCGCCTCTTGTAATTGCGCCCCATCCAGACAGGCCGATTGCAGCAGCGCATGCTCCAGAACCGCGTTCTGAAGCTGGGCACCTCTCAGCACCGCTCCCTGAAGCTCCGCGTTTCGTAGCGTCGCACCCTGGAGTTGCGCTCCTTCAAGACTAGCCCCTTGAAGGCCTGCGCGCGACAACCATGCATTTTGAAGGCGCGCATCGTCCAGATTCGCAAGGTGAAGCTCTGCGTCCCAAAAAACTGCGCCCCGCAAGTCTGCACATCGCAGGTTCGCGCCAACTAGCACCGCTCCTTGCAGATTCGCATCTCGAAGATCTGCGTCATGCAGATTCACGCCAAAGAGGTGCAGATCATGGAAGTCAAGTTCTCCTCGCTCCTGGTTGGCACGCTTTGGACGTTGCGCTAAGGCGGTGAGTGCGGCTTGCACGTCCGCGGCCGGTTCACGCGACAACTTTGGAGTGTCCGTTCCGATCGGCGGATGCATCCATTGCCGCTGGTCCACAGGTTCGTCCCGTCGTCGCGGTGCTCGACCGCGAACAAATGCGACTAGAACCTCGACAACATCTCCGTGGTGTTCAGGAGAATCGCGCATGACGTGCTCGAGCGCATGCACTCCACCGATTCGGACATATAGCTCATCAGAGCCAAGCCGTTCAAGAGCTTTAGTGAACCGCTCGGTCACCTGTCCTCGATGCGCTAACCGATAGTTTCTGGCGGTGTAAAGCAGACCTGTAACCACGACCAACGCACCGCCGATCGAAATGACTATCAGCCGAGCGTTGTGTTCCGCAATCAAGCGATGCTCAGGCCCAAGTCGATGGTCGCGGAGGAGATCCTGGTTAACCAGCAGCGAAGGAGCACGCCAAAGCATGAGTGTGTAGAGCCCGAGTAGAACTAGCGCCGCTAGGACGACTCCTAGAGTCCGAATCGCTGACCAGCCGCTACGGCGCACACCATGCTTCACGCCATGTTGTCGGCGTACTTGAACAAACAGTTACAACGATGGCCCGGATCGAAGTCCGATCCGGGCCATCGAAACAGCAGCTCAGAGGTTCGGGAACCAGAGCTTGATCTCGCGCTCGGCCGACTCCGGCGAGTCCGAGCCGTGCACCAGGTTGAACTGGACCTCGAGGCCGAAGTCACCGCGGATCGTGCCCGGCGTCGCCTTCTCGACCGGATCGGTGCCACCAGCCAGCTGACGGAACGCGGAGATCGCGCGGGTGCCCTCGACCACCAGGGCGACCAGCGGACCACCGGTGATGAACTCGACCAGATCGCCGAAGAAGCTCTTCCCGTCGTGCTCCGCATAATGCTGCTCGGCGGTCGCGCGGTCGACGGTGCGCAGCTCGAGCGCGGCCAGGGTCAGGCCCTTGCGCTCGATGCGTGCGATCACCTCACCGACCAGACCACGGCTGACGCCATCGGGCTTGACCAGAACCAGGGTGCGCTCAGACACGACGGTCACGTACTCCTTCTTGCGGGGATAACGGAGGCCCCGTCGTTCCACGGGTATGCCGCACAGGGTAGCGATGGGGCCGACGGGTCAGCATAGGAACCCGGTTGCAGCTGCTCCGGGTGCCAGCTGCACGGGCCTGAGTGGAACCAACCAGCACGGCTAGGCGACCAGCCACAACGAGAATCAGGGGACGCGTGTCGCCCCGATCGTCAGGCGTTCGCTCCGAGTGCGTGAAGCACTCGGACGGCCTCCTTCTTGACTGGCTCCAGCAGTGGGCTTGGCTTCGGCTTGCTGGAGTTCAGCCGAATGACGTTGGAGCAGAACAGCAACTGCGCCAGCAGGCCCGAACGCGAACTCAGGTCGTCCACGAACTCCGCTTGGACCCGATGCGCCACGCTCGGCACAAGCAGACAGTGACCCCAGAGGGTCGCGGCGTCGAGGCCTCGCGGCGCACGACCCCAGCTGTCCCAGTCGAGCAGGTAGCAGTCCGGCGCGGTGAGGTTGCCGAAGTGGAGATCGGCGTGCGCCGTCGTCCACTCGTCCACCTCGGTGTCGATCCCCTCGTCGCCGAACACCTGGTTGATCCGCCGGGTCAGGTGCGCCTGCGCCATTGCAACGCGCTCCGTCTCGACAGCTGCCAGGGCCGCCAACGATGACCCCAGGCTGTCCCACCAGGCGACCGAGAGGTCAGGTTCCTCGTTGATCAGCCCGGTGGAGTGAATCGCCCGAGAGGTGATCAGCTCAGTCTCGTCGGCCCGCCACACAACCGACCGAACACGGTCCACCCACCGGTACGAGCGGAACAGCTCCGGCTTCTTCACGCCGGTGATCGCCGAGGCGATCTCCGTCCCTGTCCACGATGGACCGTGGATGTCGTGGGCGTCCGTCCACGCGATCCGCACCCACGTGTCCGAGCTTGTCGCGAATCCGATCGTTGAACCTTGGGTGCCGTAGGCGCTGCGGGACTCGTCCAGCCGGACTTCCAGCACCTTCTCGACTTCGGCGCGCACATCGTCCAAGTTCTGCGTGCGCAGGTTGTAACCGTCGAAGTTCACGAGCGAACCCTAGCCAATCGCGATTCCAGTTGATGTTGTTCGGCCCGCCTCCGTCGTAGGAGGCCCCGATAGGTGGACACCAACTCAGCGTCGACCTGCAAGGTGGTCGCCATGACTAGATCGCTGAGGTGTGTCAGGTTCTCCGTGCCGACCACGACGCGGTCGACGGCGGGGAGTTCAAACGCCGTCCGAAACACCGCTTGTGGCTGCGTACACAGTGCTCCACCGGCGAGGTACACCCGCGCGTCCACCTCGTCCCACACCGGCTCCTGCGCGTTGCCACCGAATGGGCTCATGCCCCATCGACCCTCGGCCGGAATGTCGAGCATCTCGAAGAGGCGTTCTGCGTCGTCGAGGCCATCCGAGTCGACGAGCAGTCCGGCCCGAACCATGATCACGGCAGGCTGCAGTGCGTGTTCGGCCACGGTGAGCGCGCTGAGGATCGGCTGCGGGTTCCAAGTCGACCAGCCCCATTCGCCACAAAGTCCTTCGGCCTGCGCTTCATCCAGCACGGCGCAGGCCGCTTGCAGCCGCTCAAGGGCTTCGGCCGGTGGCAGGTTCGCCAACGACTGTTCCGGGTTGTGCAACAGGATCGTCGACGGCTCCAGGTCGAGGTCGTCCACCGTCAGCCTTACCCCGTACCGCAGAATTTCAGGTGTCAGGTGGTGCACCGGTCGACCTGCCTCGTCGGGGAAGAACCCCACCTTGGTCGAGATGTCGAACTCTGGGAGCAGATCCTCAGCCACCTTGACGAGCGTTCGGTGCGACGCGAACTGGTGGTAGTTGAAGCTGGTGTCTAGGCGACGGACCCCGCGAGCGAGAGCTCCTTCGAGGAGATCCCGCTCATGACGAGATCGGTATAGCCCGAGCGCAACTCCGCGGTCAGCTCCGCGCACAACTCCTCCTCGATCAGCACAGCGGCCAGCCCTTCAACTTCGACACCCGTCGCCGACTCGACCTCGGTGAGGTCGACGGGAGCGCCGGACAGCAGCAGCCGCAACGCGGGCAACGCCTCCTCGGCGAAGGCGATCTGCTTGCCCGCACCAGTCACGAGCACCCGGCCGCTGCGCTGCTCGAACTGCGGCGGAAACTCAGTGATGCAGGCGACCGCGTCCGGTGTGCCGAAGATGCTCTTGGTCTTGACGTGGCGCCAGACCCGACGCAGCCGCTCGCGCTCGGCGAGAAAGTCCTCGACCGGGTAGCCCTCGATGAGGCTCATCGCGGCGCCCTTGAGAGTGTCGGACTCCTGCTGCCGAACATCGCGTGTTCCCCAGCGGTTGAGGTCAGCGCGGAAGAGCCCGTCCCGACGCGCCTGGTCACCTGCCCACGTCAACCAGTCGACGGCGGTCTGCTTCGAGAACCCGAAGGTGGCGTGCAGGCTGAACCCATCACCCTGGTCAGCGCGGGTGGCACGGTGCCAGCAGCCGCGCGGAATGTTCATGACATCGCCAGCCTTCAGCGTGCCTTGCCAGATGATCTCGTCCGGCGGAGTGTTGTTCCGCTCGGCGTCGCGGTGCATCGGAGCGACGCGTGACTGACCACGGACCTCCCAGGACTTCTCGCCGGCCAGCTGCACGACGAGAACCTCGTGGTCGTCCCAGTGCAGCGGGAATCCGTCGGTAGCGCCGGTGGTCAGGTAGGTGTTGACCCGTGCGTGCTCGCGGGACCACCACCCCAGCGCACGGCAGGCCACCTCCATCGTCGGGTCGAAGGCGTCGACCCCGTCGAGGACGATGGTGCAGCCGTCCTCCATCAGGCTCGCGAGTCGGGGCATGTTGGCCATCCGGACGGCCTGCCCCCGACGGCTCGTCCCCTCGTCCAGGAACCTGGCGGGATGGATCTCCCCACCATCTTGAAAGACGCGCAGCTGCGGATTGCTCAGGCTGCGCCGCATGATGATGTCGAGCAGCCTGTTCGGATTCAGGATTCGTGCGCAGAGCTCCGCATCAGGCAGAGCCCCGCGCACGAACTGAGCACCAAGACCCTTCGGCCCCGACCAACCGAGAGCCTTCTCGATGGAACTGACGAGAACGTGTTCCATTTGCACCTCCAAAGGCGAACGACGCCGGGGCGTCGGATTTGGCTTCGAGATGACGTGCTGCCCAGCCCTACTCCGGGTGGTTCAGCTTGTCGCGGTTCTCCCCGTCGTCACCGGTCGACGTCCCCGTCGAGTCCGAGTGAGCGGCATCGGCGTAGCGAGCCTGCACCTGAGTCAGGCGCTCGACGTTGAGCACCAACTCTTTCTTCTTCTCCACTGCAATCACCCCCTATCTCAATTTCGAATCCGGCACCGCAGGTCATCAGTGCGCACCGAACGGCTTGAGCCGTTGCGGGCCGGACACGATGCCCCGCGGTGAGGCATGGGAGCCGGACGACAGCGCGGAGCAACTGCGGGAGAGGCCTCGACGCACTGCCGTCCGACGTCATCGCCGGATCGCCGTCAAGGCACACGATGCGACGGTCGCCACCGACGGAAGTCCGAAAGTCCCCGGCATGGGTGGGCTAATCCAGTGCAGTGATTCACTGTTGCATGTCGGACTAGGCGGCAACGAGAAGAGGGAGCCACTGCCGAAATGCGCCACTCCGTGAAGTGAAAGTGTTGGCATGTTCGTGATGCTCGGCGGCTGAGACTGGCAGAAGAAGGCCCAACGACGCGTCGAGCCCCGTACCTCCAAAACGGAGGCGTCGAGCCGCAGCAACTTCAAGTGGTGATTGACCTCGCCGCCAAGAGCGCTTGTCATCCAGACGACATCGACGATGTCGCCACAGCGGAGCATGACGTTGTTGCCCCGCACCAATGTCGGCCATCCGAGGCCGTTCGCGTAGAGGCTGACTGCTGGGCGCGGGGAGCAAGTCGCCGCGATGCCGCCCCTTGGCGACTCGCTCCCTGCACAGCCGGTCGAGAGCGCCTCGGGGGTGCTGTTCTCGACCTCATTGCGCGACACCGGAAGCGCGCCCAGCGGAGAGCCGAGGGCGAAGCGTCTGTCTTCGGTGCGCGTTGCCATAGTGAAACTTCCTCTGTCGTATTCGCTGAGACCGCCGTCTTTCCCGAGGTCTCCCTGCGGTGACTTGAAGTTATGGCGCTAGCCCGATCGGGCGGAGTCGCCACACGAGGTGGCCATTTGCTGTGGGTGGCCAGAGGAGGTGGCCACAATGGATGCGCACAGCGCCACGACACCGGAGGATGTGGACCATGCACGAGCCGACGATCGGGCCGCTGCTCCGCGAACTCCGGGAAAGTGCTGGTAGGTCACAGGGCGAGCTGGCGGCGTTGCTGTCGGATAGTGCTGACAGACCTGTCACGCGCAACGAGGTTTCCCGGTGGGAAGGCGAAACCAGGCTGCCAACGCCCTACTGGCAGAAGCACCTGGCCGCCGCCTTGGAGGTGCCGGTGGCGGACTTGCGAGGTGCGGTCGATCGCGCCAAAGCCAAACGCCGACTCCAACAGCGCGAAGAAGACCAGCCCGAAGGGAGCGATGTGCAGCGACGTGAGTTTCTTGGTGCTATGGCCGTGGCTGGCCTCGCCGCATCGTGGCCGAGCATCACGCGCTGGACGCCGGGGCGACGACTCGGCGGGAGCGACGTCAAACGTTTACTCAGTGGGACTGCGCGGCTACGACGCCTTGACGACTTCCTCGGCGGCGCCGACACCTATCGCCTGTATGCCCACGTGCTGAAGGAAACACAGGCTTTGGTCAAGGGCGCCAGCTGCACGTCCGACACGAAGCGCGCCTGCACAGCGGTCATCGCCGAGCAAGCGCAGTTGGCTGGTTGGGCTGCGTTCGATGCCGGCATGCACCCCGAGGCCACGGCGCACTACGAGACCAGCTTCGAGGCAGCGAAGGAAGCAGACCACGCCGCATTAGCGGGGAATGCACTGGCTTTCCTCGCTTACCAGCAGGTGACGTTCGAAAACCCAAGTGTCGCAATGGCTACAGCTTCCTACGAGACTGCCGAGAAGCACGCGACGCCACGTGTACGAGCCCTGCTTCTCGAGCGCATGGCGTGGACATTCGCCGTTGCCGGGCAGCCCAAGGAGACAGAACACGCGCTGGCCACCGCTGCCGAAGTGGTGCACCTGACGGATGACCGTCCGGAGCCCGACTGGGTCTTCTGGGTCGACGAAGACGAAATCAAGATCATGACCGGGCGGTGCTGGACCCAGCTACATCGACCGCTCCGGGCCGTTCCAATCCTCGAGGACGTCCTCAGCCGATACGACGACACCCATGCCCGTGACAAGGCCATCTACCTGACCTCGCTGGCGCACGCATACGTTGACGCACGAGAAATCGAACAGGCCGCAACCGTCACGCAGCAGGCAGTCGAGTTGGCGACGGGCGTCGGCTCGGTGCGGCCTGCGGAACGCATCCAGAAGGTCGTGCATCGGCTCCAACCGCACCGCGCCCTGTCGCCCGTCTCCAGTGTTCTGGAGGCAGCGGCCAACCTGCCTACTGCTCGTTGACGGACTTGTCGAGCCACGCCTTGTAAGCCTCGGGAGCAGCCACGATGGGAACCGCCGTCAGTTCAGGATTGTCCCAAGGGTGCACTTCGAGCAGATGCGCTTCCAGTTCCCTGTAGCGGTCGGCGGTCGTCCTGAGTGTGACCTGCCATTCCTCACCCTCGCCCATCTCGCCGTTGTGCCAGAAGAACGAAGTATTCGGTCCGGAGATCAGCGCAGCACCTGCCAGACGCGCAGCCACAGCCGAGCGAGCAAGACTGGCGGCCGTGTCACGGTTGTCAGCGGTCGTAGTCACCTGCAAGTAGTCGCTCACGACAACAGCCTAGGTGGCCTGGGACGTGCCACGCCTCAGCTACTCCTCAGAGTTGCTGGTTTCGCCTGCTGGTCGCGTCGATGTCGCTGCGAGGTGTCGGCACTGCGCTGGGGTCCACTGGCGGAGAGCGCGGGCCAGCTCGTTGAGGTCGAGGCAACGGAGAGCCCGACACAGCGTGGCCAGGAATCGCCGTTGGCGCTGACAGAGCTACGCAAGCCACCAGTACGGGAGACCTCCAGCTACAACACCAACCAGTGCGCCCACGAGCACCTGCGCGATGGTGTGGTCACGAAGCCGTACTCGTGACCACGCGACCAGCGCGACAGCCGCCGACAGCAGTACGAGCCAGGGGCCGTAGGCGGCCATGAGGATCAGCACCGCTCCGGCGGCTACCCCAGCGTGCATCGACAGCTTGAAGTTCAGTCCGAAGGTGATTACGACGCTCACGACGAGCGTGGCGAACATCGTGCTCGCCAGCACGATCATCTCGTTCGGGGAACCGCCGAGGACGAGGATGGCGATTCCGCCAGCGAGTGAACTGGTACAGGCGATGAATGGGACCACGCGCCCTTCTCGGTTGGTGACGTGGTGGCTGTCCCACTTGCCGTTCTTGGCCCCTCGGACGATGACGATCATCGGGATGATCGAGCCGGTGACTCCGACGACGAGGCCCCACAGCAGGGTGGCGCCAACTCTGTGGGTCGCACTCCAGGCGATCGCGAGAGGCAGGCCGAGGACCCAGACCCACGGCGCAAGGATCTCGGTAGCGAGGCGAGCAATTCGAGTTGCAGCCGTGCGGGTTGCGACGCTCTCCGTGTTACTTGGCGTGATCATGAAGGTTCAAGTACTCCTCGACGATGGCGGATACGAGCGGTGATTCGGTGAACGCCTGCGCGACGCGGACGAGCCGTTGTCCTTCGGAGGCGTCATCAAGATCGTCGTCGTTGCCGATGACAACTGGCGTGGACGTCAGCGGCGGCAACTCGAGTCGCGTGGCTTCCAGTGCGACTGCGATGACCGCGGCCTCTGCGACGGCACGGGCATCCTCACCAACGAGTCCGTCTTGCTCAGCCCGTTGTTGAGCGTGCTCAAGCACCAGCGGATCCAGATAGGCGTGTAATGGTCCAATCAGGACGTCCTGGATCTCGGTGATCTGCATCCGCAGTAGCGGTCCCCGGCGGCTGCCGAAAACCAGCTCGGGTGCGACGGCGGTGACGGCGCTCCACAACGGACGCACGACCGCCACGGCTTGTCGCGCTTCTCGTCGAGCGCCAAGCGGCGGGGCCATGACGCCGCTCATCAGGAACACGATGGCCAGCGTCACGAACCACAAGCTTGGTCCCAGCGGTCCGTTTTCGTCCCACGGCGGGACGATGCCGAAGGCGCGGGCGAACCCGTAGCCGAGCCTGTGGATCACGTAGAGCAGTCCGAAGATGCTTCCTATGCCGAGCAGTCGAAGTCCGATGCGCAGGAACCGACGAGGAACGTGGGAAGCAAGGCGGGACATCCACAGGGTGTCGAGCATCGCCAGACTCAGGTACCCGCCGTACATCGCCAGGTACTGAGGGACCCATGGTTGGTCACCGGCCGACGACGGTATGAACACCAGGTCTGATTGCAGAGGACCCAGTACGTAGAAGGTGCTGAGGCCGATCAGCGCGACGGCCAACGTGATGGCGCGTCGCCGCGTGAGGGGTGCCGTCTCGTCCGGGCGATGAGTGAGGTGCAGGCAGAACACCTGCAGCCAGTAGGCCGACGTGAGAACGCAAACGTGCTGAATGAACTGCGCGAGCCCAGGAACTCCGATGCCGGCTTCGACAGGTCCGCCCTTGACGCCGAGACACAGAGCGAGGTCGAGCAGGAGCAGTGACAGGCACATTGCCCGAACGCCGGGCTTGCGGCTCTGCTGATACGAGCGGACCCAGAACGTCAGCGCGGCCGTCACCGATAGCACGGTGGCGAAGAAGAAGATCATGACGTTGGGGAGTCACCCTTCGAGGATGGAGCCGTACCTGTCGACGGCTTCCTGGTAGTCGGGGTCTGCCGATCGGCGGTCGCCGAGAACCCGCATCGGTCCCATGCGGTCCTCAAGGGCGTAGGCAAACGCCTCCGCTGCCCGCTCTTGATCGTCTTCGTACAGGCTGCGGTGCGTCGCTTCTCGCACGACTTCGGCGGAAAGGTTCTCGCTGTCGACGACCGCACTGGACGCGATCACGTGCCGGGCACAGATGTGTCCGAGCTCGTGCAGGATCGAATGACGCTGGTGGGCCGGTGATGTGTCCTGTCGGTAGAACACGTAGATACGAGCCTGACCGCCGACGCACATTGCCGCAGGCAGGCTCTCACCTGCCGTCCTCCACGCGAGTACAACGTGCTCAAGGTATGGCCGGACCACGATCGGTACACCGGCGATCTTCTCGGCTTGCTCGAGGAGACCGCTGAGGTCGAACGGCTCGGTGACTGGCAGTCGGCGGGCGAGTTTTCGCGCAGCTCGTTCGGTCAGGACCGGGCCCGAGTTCTGACTTCGCTTTAAGCCGCAACGGAACTTCACGTCAGGCCCCGTCGCCGTTCTGCGCGCTGCCCTGCTCCAACACGCTCACCTGGTCGATCAATCCCTGTATGAGCGCCTGACTCTCGGGCGACATCTTGGCGACCTTGCGCAGCATGACCCGAGACGCGGCAGGCTGACTCGGAACGTCGACCTCTGCGTCGCCAGGCGCGTGCCGGTCGCGGGCGATCCGTCGCTCGACCTCCCAGTACACCTGCGGATCGATGAAGTACCCAGGTTGATAGCCGAAGAACTCGCCAATGATCTTGATGTGGCTGACCCGCGGGTCACTCGGTCTGCCGAGCTGACGGAGGTTCCAGACGTGCGTTTGCGACATCTCGATGCCCTGGCTGCGCGCCCAGGACGCGACGTCCTCGTTGCTGTACGCCTTCCTCTTGCCGTCCTTCGTGTGGCGTTGGAACAACGTGTTCAGGACCTCAGCCAGGCTCGGCATCCCATCTGAGCCGCGATCGCTCACCACTCACCCCCATCGTCTTCACGCCCGTGAAGAAAGTGAACAGATTTCACTATAGCCGTTGACAGCGCAACCATCTCGCACCCTATGCTGCCTCGCGGGTTGATCTCAACGCAGATGAAGAAGAGTCTTCACAGCAGTGGAGATCGAGGGGGGAATCGGTGCGGAGCACCGTCCGAGGGGGGACGTTGGCGCGCCGGGTGACAGGGCTCACTGCCACCCGGCCGCCACGTCGGGAGTCTCAAGCAATGCTGTCGAAGTGGCTCGCCGTGATAGCGAAGCCGGGCCTCCAAGGTTGGATGCCCGGCAAACCCAACTCCTTCTGTTCACTGGGTTTTCGCGGTCAGGGGGCCGCAAGCCATGTCCAACATCTACAGCACCACAGCCGTTGCCGACTCGATCTCGCTGGACGACCTGGCGTATAACGTCGAACTACTGCGCATCGTCGAAGATCAGATCGGCCGACTCACCGCCCTGAAGAACACCTTGCGGAGCACACTCAAGGTGCGCCTCGGCGAGCACGAGATCGGCACCGTCAACGGTGTGCCCGTCGTCAGCTACACGACGGAGCTACGGGTCATCACCGTGGTGAAGACGCTCAAGGAGAGGTATCCCGAGCAGGCCCGCGAGTGCGAGGACATCATCCCGGTGCGGAAGTTCCGGGTGCTGGACGCCGCATGACCCGCAGGACTGGGTCCGACCGGTCTCGGGGGACCGGTCGGACCCGATCTGATGGCGCCCCGGCCGCACTCGGCGAACTGTCCGCCGAGATCGCCCAACTGCTCGTCGGCCTGCCGTTGGACTACGGCACGACGGTGGAGCAGATCGCCGCGCTGCTCGCGGGCGAGCCGCGCAACACCTCGCACGTGTCCGCGGTGATCGCGGTGATCGTCCATGACGCACTCGCTGATCCGTTCCGCGAGACGACCAGCAACCGCTGGCGTGAGCACCTACCCGCGTGGCTGCGGCCGCAGATGGTCGGCGCGACCGTGCGCCGCCTGCTGTCCGCCGAGGTGCTGATACCGACTGGCCGCTACGTCCGGTCGACCGACACCCGTGGCGGTAACGGCGGGAAGTTGATGCCGGTCTACGCGCTCAATCTCGCCGCGCCCGCGCTGCTCGCGCGCCGGGACGCCGCTGCGTCCGGTCAGGCCGTCTCGGCCTGATCTTCGCCGTTGCCATCGCCGCGCACCGTCGCGCGGCCTGTTCGTGCTGTCCGCACATCGTCTTGTTGGGGGATCACTTCCGTGGCACGTGACCACGCCCGCTTCTACTTGAGCATCTGGTCCGATGAGGACTTCATCGCGCTGTCCGCGCTCGCCAAGATCGTGTACGTCCAGCTCTGCACTCAGCAGAAGCTGACCTACGCCGGAGTGCTGGACGTCTCGGTGAAGCGCTGGACTCGGGCGCACCCAGACCAGAACATCGACGCCGTCCGGGCCGCGCTCGCCGAGCTCGACGCCGCCCGCTTCGTCGTGATCGACCACGACACCGAAGAGCTGCTGGTCCGCTCGTTCATCCGGCGCGATGGGCTCTACAAGCAGCCCAACGTGTTGCGCGCCGCGCTGCGGTGCGCGTTCGAGCTCGAATCGCCGCTGCTGCGCAAGGCGTTGGCGGTCGAGCTGCGCCGCCTGCCCACCGAGATCACCGGCCCCGCCCCGGCCGTCGCCGCGACCGAGCTGGAGGCCGGGGCGCGGGAGCTGCCCGCGTCGGTGAAGGCCGCGATGACGATCCGTGGCACCGGCCGCCCCGCGCCCGCCGAGCAGGCCCCGGTGCCGCCCGCGCCCGCCACCACGACGGACGTGCAGGACGGGGGTCCGCCGAGCCCTTCCGCGAAGGCCCTGGGAGAAGGGAGTGGGGAGTTGGAGACTGGAGTAGTCCCTCCTGCGTTGGAAGAAACTCAAGTGGGTGTCCCCGCGCCTACGCCCGCGCACACGGGCGCCCGCCCGCGTACACGCGAGGCAGCCCCGGCCAGCCCGGCTGCTTTCGCCGGCGTGGACGACGAGCTCGAGCACGGCTCAGTCCGGCAGATGCGTCGAGCCGAGGCCGACAGGCTGGTCACCGCGTACTGCCCACAGCAGCCGGGCCGGGTCCTCGACCGGCTTCGCGGCGAGGTGATCGGCCTGCTGCGTGACGAGATCACCCCCGAGGTCATCGCGGCAGGGCTGCGGCAGTGGTCGGCCAAGACCCTGCCGGTGACGTTCCTGCCCGAGCTGGTCGGCGAGCTCATGCGCGCCGAGTCCGTGCCGGGCACGCCGCAGGATCGGCAGCGGGACCTGGCGGTGGTGCGCAACTTCGAGGCGATGCGCGCCGACGCCCTGGCTGAGGACGACACCACGCCGATCGGGCGGGCCGTGCGCGCCGAGCTGCCCGCGCACACCGACGCCGCGACGCTGCAAGCGATCCTCGACCGCGCGCTGGCCGAGACCATCGCCGCCTCCGGGCTGGAGGTCGCGGCATGAGCCCGCAGCCGCCGCTGACCCGCAGCGAGGTCCGCGGACTGCTGGCGCACTACCGCCTCGCTGGCGGGGACCAGGTCCCCGACGGCATGGTCACCGCCTGGCTGCGGGACCTGCGCGGCTACAGCGCCGGGGAATGCCACGCCGCGCTGTCCTCGTTGCCGCCCAACAGGGTCACCCGCACCACGGCCGTCGAGATCACCCGCCTGGTCGACCACGCCCGCTCGCACCCCGCAACCACCGGCACGCCCAGCTCCGCCCGCCCACCCGCGCCGCGCGACCAGGCCGCCGAGCAGGCCGCCGGAGCCGCTGCAGGAGCGCGCGGCATCCGCGATGTCTACGAGGCGATGGGCTGGACCTGGAACCCCGAGCACGTGCTCGCCCGCTCGGTGCGCTGCCCGTTCTGCCGCGCGCTGGCCGGTCAGGTCTGCGGCCCGCTGACCCGCAACCGCAACGGGAAGCGGGAGCTGCGCGACCCGATCACCCGGATGCACCCGTCCCGGCTGGAAGCCGCTCGCGCCAAGCAGAAGCAGGCCGCCGAGGACCACACCACTCGCGGCCCGGCCGCGTCCGCCGCCGTCCCGCAAGGAGCCCACGCATGATCGAGAACCCGCGTCCGGACCAGTCGGTCTCCGACCACGCCCGCCTGATGCTCGAAGTCGCCATCGACCAGCTCGTCCAGCCCGGCCACGTGCACGTCGAGCGCCAGGCCCCGGACGGCACCGCCCGCAACGAACTGGCCGAGGTGCTGCCGCTGCTCGACCAGGTCGCCGAGGCCGTGCACCCCGGCAGTGAACGCACCGGGAAGTCCGTGCACGGCTCACGCCCTCCGGCGTCGCTGGCGCCCCTCGCGCTGGTCTCCGAGATCCGCGGCGTGGTGCGGCAGGCGTGCCGTGGGCACGACCACGACCAGCCCGGCGAGCTGCGCGAACGGCTGGCGTTGTGGGCCAGACACGCCGAGCAGTGGCAGCTCACCGCCTTCGACTACCTCGCCTGGGCCGCCGACCGGGCCACCGAGTGGGTACGCGAAGCGAGGCTGCTGCTCGACCCGCCGCCGCGTTTCCCATTGCACGGCAAGGCTTGCCCGATGTGCCGGGCCACCGCCGTGCAGGTCTGGTCCGACGACGAGAACGACTACCTGCGCCGCCCCGCCCTCTCGATCGACCCCGAACGCGTCGAAGCGGTCTGCGCCGCCTGCGACGCACGCTGGGGCATGGACGTGTGGGGGCAGCTCGCCGCCGCGATCGATCAGCAACACCGCGAAACCCTCACTGTGACCGAGATCACGGCCAGTGCGGGCGAAAAGAGTTGACCTTCAGTCGCTTTAGCAGGCACTATGACAGGGCTGGGTACACGTATGCCCAGACCCCCCAACCTCTCGACGAAGCCCGCCACACCTCTCCCCGGTGTGGCGGGCTTCGTCGTTTCTGCGGGGTCCCAGAACACGAAGGCCGCGCCACCCGCCACCTGGCACGGTCTTCGTCCCCGCGGGCGGCGGCACACCGCAGCACGGCGCCCCACTGCCGAGCGCGACGCCGCCGCCCGCGACTCCACATCAGAACGGTGGCTCGACCTCCTTCGGCCCGCGCTTGCGCACAGCCTCGGCCGGGACGAAGTGGCGCACCGGTTCGGACCTGAGGCCCACGATGGGGACGGCATAGGTCACCAACCCGACCCACGCCCCGTTCCCGAACCGCACCCACTTGGACAGCTCGCCGATCACCAACCCGTCGGGCTTCATCGCCCGCTCCCGAACCCGCGCAGGCGGCAACGGTGACGGCGACACGCCAGGCACGTGCTTGTAGACCAGCGCGAGGTCGACCCACACCGGCTGAGGTTGCTCCAGCTCGCGCAGCAGCGGCGACGGCGGATCGTCCACGTGACCGAACATGTGTTCGATCCTGCGTCCGCAGGCCGCCGCCGCGCAACCTCCACCACAGAGCCGGTCACCGCCGTGACGCCCTGTCCGCTGCACGCTTGCCCGGCCTCGCCGTGCCATGCGCAAGGCCGCCGCCTGCCGAACCGCTCGAACAAGCCCGCGGGAGCGGCCAGCCCGCACCAGCCCAGTTCGCCGGCCTCGACCGAAGCACCTTCGCAGCCTGCGCCCACCCCTTTCCCTTTCGCTGAAATACATTCCAGAAAGGCGCGCTTGAATTACAAAAAGGCCGGACATTCAGCTTGCAAATGACCGGTGACATTGGGATGATTGAGGGGAATCAGAAAGCCACCTGGGGTGCTGATAACACTCCAGGGGCAGGCTGAAAGGACCCGAGTGTTCTCCTTTGGCAAAGACAAGTCACTGCCCCCTGAAGGTGTGCAGATTGGTTCCCGTTTCTGGGAGACCCGGCATATCTCACCAGGGCCGAAACTGGCCGCTCATCTCATCCCTGAGATCAAAGAAGAGCTGATGGTGGATGTTGCCGTCACCACCTACAGGGGCGCTGGTGGCAGGTGGTGGCTGGAGTTCGATGTCCGGTGCCCCGAGCTGCTTGTGACCAGCGGTTACGACGGTGCTGAGGTGGATCTTCAGCTCGACGTGGAGGATTTCGTCAACAGCTTCAACTGGATGGTTGATGACTCAGGGGGCTACTTCTACACCCACATCACCACTCGCCAGCCTTGGGAAAGCGAGCGCTGGAACTTCAAGTGGGGCACTGTGGAAGACCGAAGCAAGCTCTCGTGGAGGATTCCCAATCGAGTGGCCAGGCTTCGCAACATGGTTCTTCGCAGCAGGCCTGCCAAGTGGTTTGTGATGCTGTGATCTGCTGACCGGGGTTTCAGGGGCCGACTCCTGAAACCCCGGCACCCGTTCATTTCCCTGGCCATGCCGGGGTGTCTCCCCTTTTGCTTCCGGGCTTTTGGCTACCCGAAGACGAGGGTGCCTCGGCGGCTGCTGATAACAGCCCCGAGGCGTGGCCGGTGCCCGTCGGAGCGGACCCGTTAGACGGACTCCGAGAGGAACCGAACGTGACCAATGCTAGCCCACCCGATGAGAAGCCGATGAGTCCCGAGGAGGCGTTCGGGCAGTACCTGGAGGCGATGTCGCTGCGCGACCGCACTCGCGCGGAGAAGCTGGACAGCCTCTACCGCAGGCTGGCCGCCAACGTCGACGTGATGCGCCTGCTGCACTTCGTACACCTCAACCTCGGGCCGATCGTGCTCCGTGACCACGTCAACCCGGAGGCACACCTGGAGGCCCGCGCCCGTGGCTGGATCGAAGGTTCCGCTCCCCGGCTCACGCAGGACGGCCTGAACGCCTGGCTCGACTGGGTCGAGGAGATCACCCCGCACACCCGCCTTGCCCCGTTCCAGGAGCTGTGGAGGGTGGCGACGGGATGGTGAGGAAGCAAGGGGCGCGCGCCAACGCGCGCCCCGCGCCATGTGCCCGATGCGGAAAGACCGTCCCCGCAGGCGAAGGGATCGTGTCGTTCGGCCGGGACGGAGCGACCGTCAAACATCCGCGTCCACAGTGGATCGGCTCGCTGATCAGTGGCAGCTGGGCGGGTGGCTGCCCAACCGATCAGGTCGCCGTCGCAGACCCCATGGCCGAGCTGCTGGGCGAGCTGCTGCGCAACAGCCAGCTGCACCGCGTGTTGTGGGTCGTGGCCTCCGGCCGCAACCGGTACGACGACCTGATCCTGTTCTGCGACGCCAACGCCGTCGAGCAGGCCATCACCAGCGCGCTGATCGTCGAACCGCTCGACGACGACCTGCTCCCGCCCTACCACCTCACCGACGCAGGACGGAACCTGATCACCAGGTGGCGCAGAGAAGTCCAAGCGCGCCTTGACACAGAGGGCTTCCGGGCCGTCTGGGAGGCGGTGACAGCAGGATGACCAACGTCCCAAGGCCCGTGGCGGCCGAGGAACCTTGCCCGCTGAGCGGACGCCGTCAGGCCGCTGCGGCACTCAGCAACTCGCTCGCGCAGTTCGCCGAACTGGTCGAGCTGTACGAGGCCAAACCGGAGAAGCACGCGGCCACGCGGGTCCGACTGTTCGGCCTGCTCAGCGTCGGCAGCCGCGTGTACCGGGTGCTGTGGCTGGTCGCGACCGGGATCAACCGGCCGTTCCTGCTGGAGTGGCACGCCGAGCCCTGCGCGCTGGAACTGGCGATCGACGCCAGGCTGGTGGCCGCGCCGCTGTCCGAGGAATTTCCCTACCTGATCACCGACGCGGGCCGTCACACCATCAACTGGTGGTACCAGCTGATCAGCCCACGCCGCGAGCACCGCGACTTCAAACCGTTCTGGGAGGCGGTCACCCTGCGGTGACCCTGCCGCTCGGCGGCGCGCGTCGCCGCCGAGCGGTCCCACAGCTCTTGTTGCTGCCACACAAGGGGAATCGCTCATGCGACCAGGCGAGAACGAGCAGGACCGCGAACCGCGGGGCCACAACAGCGGCTCGATTCCCTCCGACACCGCGCGATCCGCGCCGACACCCGAGGAGGCGCGCGAGCTGCTGTACCGGCGGTACTTCGGGACGGGCGCGCTGCATCGGTGGCGCGAGCCGGGCACTGAACAGGGCCGCGCCCGGATGGACGCGGACGTGCTGCGCCTGCTGGAGATGACCTCCGCGGACCTCTACTGCGACGGCGACGCGGTCGCGGCGCTGCTGGAGATCGGCGACTTCCAGGAGTGGACCTGATCAGCACAGGGTCGCTCGACGGCCTGCGGGGCGATCGGGCAAGATGCTGCACGTCCTGTGGTTTTGGTTGACGCTAGATCACGTCGGACGGAAAAGGCTCGCAGCTTCACGCCGCGAGCCTTTTTCCATTTCACGCATGATCGCTTTCAATCGGCAAAACCGCACGTTAACCCATGCGGAGTCACTTTCGCAGAATTCTTTGAATCCGGTTTGACAAGATTACCGACACCGGTAATGTCTGTGGTGTCAACCAAAACCGCAAACACCGCACAGGGGCTACCCGTGCCGTGTACCGGACAAAGGATTCACACAATGGCTCATGAACTTGAGCAGCACAGTGATGGCCGCACCGCTTTTGTGGCCGGTAGGAACATAGCCGCTTGGCACCGACTGGGGACCGTGAAGCCCGGAAAGCTCACCGTGGATGAGGTGATGACCGATGGCCTGCTGGGTGGCTGGGATGTCCGCACCGAGCCCCTGCTGGCCAGCATTCCGGGCAAGCGTTGCATCGAGTGCGCCGCGAGCCTCAACACCCAACACGAGGACGTGTGCGGCACCGGGGATGAGGCCGAGGCCGAGGCCCGCCAGGAGGCCGGGGCGGAGGACTTCGACGCGGACAACCAGGGCCGCAACCCGTACCGCCTGGTGGTGCCGGATGATGCCGCCTTCCCCATGCCGATTCCGGGGCACTTCACCACCATCCGCAACCACCCGATCACCGGTGATCCGGAACCGCTGGGAGTGGTGCAGGGTGGCTACAAGCCGATCCAGAACGAGGAACTGGCGGAAATACTCTCCGCCATTGTGGATGAGACCGGGGCAGTGTTTGACACCGCCGGTTCTCTCCGGGGTGGCCGTGAGGTGTTCATGTCCCTCCAGTTGCCCGAAGGTATCCAGGTGGGTGGGTGTGATGCCCACAATCTGAACCTGGTGGGTCTCAACTCCCATGATGGTTCCAGGGCACTAGAAGGATTGATCACCTTTGTCCGGGTGGTATGTGCCAACACTCAGCACATGGCCCGACAGAACTTCACCACCCGGTTCAGCATCCGCCATGTGTCCGGGGCCAAAAACCGCATTGCCGAGGCCCGTGCACAACTGAAGCTCACCTTCAAGGCCTCTGAAGAGTTCCAGAAGGAAGCCGAAAAGCTCATCCGGGAAAAACTGACCGTGGATGAGTTCCAAAAGGTCTGTGAGGAGATCTGGCCCCGTACCGGGGACATGGGGACCGCCGCCCTGCATGAGCACCACCGCCGGGGGACTCACCTGGTGAAGCTGTTCAAGGAGGCCGATACCCAGGAGAACATCCGGGGTACCCGGTGGGCCGGTGTCCAGGCGATCGGTGAGTACGTGGACCACTTCATCCCGGTCCGCACCAAGAAGGATGAGGCTGTGGCCCGTGCCGACCGTGCCCTGTTTGGCAAGGGCTCCCAGATCAAGGCCAAGGCCTTCCAGCTCTTGCAGGTGGGGTGACCGATGGACCCGAACACCACCTTGCAGACCATCCGTGAGCTTCTGGAGTCCGTAGAGGCCGAGCTGCCCGTGGAAGGTGAAGACCTGGCAACCGAAGTGAGCAACCTCGTGGAGTGGCTGGACAAGGGTGGATTCCCGCCCGCCTGCTGGCAGAGGTGACCAGCCCGAAACCCCGTTTCACCGGTACCCCGGCACACACCCCCGTGTGCCGGGGTGCTGGCTGTTGCACCTGGAGGCCAGCGTGCCGACTCGTGCCGAACGCCCCTGCACCACCCCCGGTTGCCCCGAGCTCACCCGCCGGGGCGGCCGGTGCGACAGGTGTCGCAGCCGTACCGACCTCAGCCGGGGCACGGTCACTGAACGGGGTTACACCGGCCTGCACCGGTCCCGCTTCCGTGCGGGCGTGCTGGCCGCGCACCCGGTGTGCCGCTGTGCCCTCACCGTGTGCCCGCACCACCATGCCGGGCCGTGCCCCCGCCGGTCCGTGGTGGCCGATCACTGGCCACTCACCCGCAGACAGCTTGTGGCACAAGGGAAAGACCCCGATAACCCGAGCCATGGCCGGGGCCTGTGCCCCTCCTGCCATGGCCGCAACACCGCCACTGATCCCCGGACAAGGGGAGGATGGAACACCCCGTGAGAGCCGTTCTCAGAGCCGGGCCGGTGCCGCAGGCACCGACCGGCCGCAGGCCACGGCCGCCGACCGCGCCCGTCCCGCGCCGCCCAGGGGAGGGCCCCCTCCGGCCGCGCCGGGCGAACCCGCCACTGAGGGCCAGATGTCTGGGGTCAGGTTTCCGAAACCGCGTCCCGCACGTCGGGCTCGGCGCGCTTGCGCTCGATCGCCTTGGCCGCTCCGACATCGCTCATGTACGCGTGCGCGCCGATCTGCCGCGCCGAGACGCCGAGGCTCTTTGCCTTGAGCATCAAGGCTTCCTTGCGTTCCCGCCATGCGGCTTCCTGGCCCGCGGCTTCGGTCAGCTCGGTGAGCACCTGGGCGCGTGCACGGTCGGCCTGCTCGATCACGTCCCCCATGATCGGATGCTAACTCAGTTCGCATCCACGAACCCTGTTTGCGCGCGGGTGGTGGTCGCGTGACCTACCGCCCGACCGAGCTGGTGACGATCGAGGGCCGCCCGTCGTCGCTGGAGCTGCTGGACGAGCTGGCCGCCGAGGGCAAGCCGGTGCTGCTGGCGTTCTCGCGCGGCAAGGACTCCATTGCCTGCTGGCTCGCCATGCTGGACGCGGGGCTCGAGGTCGTGCCGTACTTCCTCTACCACGTGCCCGGCATGTCCTTCGTGGATGAGTCGCTGGCCTACTTCGAGGACTTCTTCGGCACGACGATCCACCGCTACCCGCACCCGGCGATGTTCCGGTGGCTCAACACCTTCACTCTCCAGGCTCCGCACCGGCTCGCGGTGATCGAGGCCGCGGATCTGCCGATGCCGTCCTACGAGGACGTGGCCGACCTGGTCCGCGAGGACCTGGGGCTGCCGGGTGCGTGGAACGCGCACGGTGTGCGCGCGGCCGACTCCCCGAACCGGCGGATGGCGATGACCACCCACGGCCCGCGCCGCGAGGAGATCCGTAAGGTCGCGGTCGTGTGGGACTGGAGAGTCCGGCACGTGCGCGAGGTCATCGCGCACCACGGCGTGACGCTGCCCGTCGACTACGAGTTGTTCGGCCGCTCCTGGGACGGGCTGGACCTGCGGTTCACCGAACCGCTGCGCAAGCGGTTCCCCGCCGACTACGAGCTGATCCGGCAGTGGTTCCCGCTGGTCGAACTGGAGGAGCTGCGTGCCCGCTACACCCGATGAGCCGGAGGACCTGCTCACGCGACTCCAGGGGATGGCACCGCCGGCCAGTTCGTCCGGACCGGCGGACCTGCTCGCCGCCCTGAACTCAGGCCCCACGCCGAAGCGCAAGGCCGCCGACGACGAGGAGGAGCTGGACGAGACGGTGACCGGGTTCCGGGCCAGGGCCAAGCGTGAGCAGGAGCGCTACCTGGCCGCGACCGATTCCGAGTACTGGTGCGCCCCGTGCTTCTGGACTGCGCAAGCGCACGCGGCGTTCGTCGCCGCCCTGCCAGTGCCCGCGGTCGACAGCCGGTGGATCGACGGCCTGGAGCTCGCCGCCGCGCTGGACATCCCCGTCGACCCCGAGCAAGCCGAACCTGAAGAGCCGGAAGAGGTCGATGTGCTGGCGGCGCTGCAAGCCCTCGCACCCACCTCGTCCGGGATGTCGTCCGAGGATCTGCTGGCCCAGCTGCAGGCCGACGCGCTGCCCGACCCGCTCGCCGGGATCGAGTACACCGGGAACCTCGCAGTCGACTCGCTCGCCGAGCTGACCACGCTGGCCGCCGCACTGCGGGCTGCCGACGAGCGGTGCGAGCGTGGCCGGTTGGTCACCGACTCCCCGTTCTGGGTGGTGCTGTGGTTCCCGCTGCGAGCGCACAAGGACGCCTTCCTGAAGGCGATCAACATGCTGGCGTTCGGGGACAAGTACATCGACGGCCACCGCCTGGCCGACGTGCTGGACATCGAGCTGCCTGCAGCACCTCCCGCCGACACCGAGGGGAGGTGAACCCCACTGCGCCGAGCATTCCAACGAGGCGTCGCGGCCATCCGCCGCCGCTTCAGTCGCAACGCCAACAGCGGCTCCAACACCGGCGGCAGCCCACCCGCCAGCTGACCTGATCCCAAGGTCGGGGGTGATCGCTGATGGGTAAGCGCGGACCTGCACCGAAACCCACTTCGCTCCGCATCCTCCACGGTGACCGCCCCGACCGGATCAACGCAGGCGAGCCGGTTCCGCCGACCGGAACCATCGAGCCCCCGGACTGGTTGTCCGACGACGCCCGCGCCGTGTGGGACCGGCTCGCCCCCGGCCTGATCGCCCGCAAGGTCCTCACCGTCTGGGACGCCGACGCCTTCGTCGTGCTCTGCCAGGCACTCGCGCGGTACAAGCAGGCGACTGCCCTGCTCAACGGCTCCCACCTGCTGGTGCAGGGCGCGGGCGGGCTGGTGAAGAACCCGGTCCTCGGCATCCAGGCCGAGGCCGAACGCACGTTCCTCACCTACGCCGCACGCTTCGGCATGACCCCGTCCGACCGCCAGTCGGTCAAGGCCGAGGTGGTCGCCGATGACAAGGGCGGCGCGGACAGGCTCCTCTCGTAAGAAGCCCGACACCCGCCCACCCGTGTGCGGCCGGACCTTCGATGGACGCCGCTGCCGCAAGCGCGGCACCCACTTCTGCACCCCGCGCGCCGACCACGCGCAGGCCTTCGCCGAAGAGATCTGCGTCCACACCAAGGACCGATGGGCGCGACGGCCGTTCATCCTCGCGCCGTGGCAGCGCGACGACATCGTCCGTCCACTGTTCGGCGAGGTCCGCTGGGACGACGAAGCCGAGTGCTACGTGCGCCGGTTCCGCATCGCGTGGATCGAGATCGCCCGCAAGAACGGCAAGTCCGAGCTGCTGGCGTTCGTCGCGCTCTACATGCTCGTCGGCGACTGCGTCGAGTCCGCCGAGATCTACGGCTGTGCCCGCGACACCGACCAGGCGAAGCTGGTGTTCAACGTCGCCGCCCGCATGGTCGCGTTGTCCCCGGTGTTGTCGCGGCGGCTGCGCGTGGTCGAGCACAGCGCCCGGATCATCGACGAGAAGACCAACGGCGTCTACGTCGTCGTGCCCGCCGACGCGCTCGGCAACCTCGGCTCCAACCCGTCTTGCGTGATCTTCGACGAGGTCCTGACCCAGCCCAACGGGGACTTCTGGACCACGATGCGCACCGGCATGGGCACCCGCCTTGAGCCGATGCTGATCGCCGCGACCACCGCGGGCAACGACCCCACCTCGTTCGCCAAGGCCGAGCACGACGAGTGCGTGAAGATCGCCGACGACCCGGCACGCGCACCGCACCGGTTCGTGTACTTGCGCAACCTGCCCGAGGACGCCGACCCGTGGGACGAGGCCAACTGGCACTTCTCCAACCCCGCGCTCGGCGACTTCCTCTCGCTCGCAGCGCTGCGGGAGGAAGCGCTCGAAGCCCGCAACGACCCGGCCCGCGAGAACGCGTTCCGCCAGTACCGGCTCAACCAGTGGGTCTCGCAGTCCTCGCGGTGGATGCCGATGCACCTCTACACCGCGTGCACCGGCACCGACACCACCCCTGCGGACCGCCTGCGCGAGCTCCATGCCGGTCGAACGGCATGGGGCGGTCTCGATCTCGCGTCCAAAATGGACATGACCGCCTGGTGCCTGATCATCCCCAACGGCATCGACGGCCACCCCTCCGCACTGTGGCGGTTCTGGCTGCCCGAGACTGCCGTCGGGTTCCTGGACGAACGCACCGAAGGACGGTTCGGCCGCTGGGCCGAACAGGGCTGGATCACGGTCACAGATGGCGAGGTCATCGACTACGACGTGATCGAGGACGACATCACGGCCGACACCGGCCTGATCCGCGTTGCGGACATCTCCTACGACGAGTGGTCAGGAGAGCCAGTCCGGCAGCGGCTCGAACGCCGCACCGGTGTGCCGATGTATCCGGTCGCACAGACCTACAAGGGCATGACCCACGGCATGACCGAACTCATGACCCTCACCCGATCACGCGGCTGGTCCCACCACGGCAACCCCGTCGCCGAGTTCTGCTTCGACGCCGTCGAAGTCCGCCACCCACCCGGCGAACCCGACCTCATCCGGCCAGACAAACCCGAACGCGGCAAGACCGGCACACGCATCGACGCCGTCCCCACTGCCGCGATGGCCGTAGGAGGCTGGAAGCTCCGCGGCGCGAAGGTCAAGAAGCCAAACCGGATGGTCGTGCTCGGCTAAGTGGCCTAAAGGCTAACCAAGCACCGACATATTGAGCTGATCAGCTCAATATGTCCGCGCGGAACTCCGCCAATACTTGCGGAACCAACTCGCGGGCTGATCTTCATGCAAGTAGTCCTGACCGCCTGCGCCTGCTCCTTCGAGATGTCTTCGACCTGCGAGGCGATCTGATCATGTACTTCGCCAACCTTCTTGTAAAGCTCGCTCACCGCAGCCAATGCACGGCCGACACCAGCCAACTCGATCTTGGCTAGCGTTTCGTCAAACTTATTCCTGGTGACCAATCAGTTCGAGCTTCTTGCCCCTGCCTGGCGGTACCCCCTTCGAGACACGCTGATCAAAACCTCGTCGAGTGAAGGCCATCGCATCAGTCACGGCCGAAACCGGCGCAGGTGGCCCCTAACAACGGCCGAGGCAGCGCGCTTGCCCCGGACCGTCAGATCCACCATCAGTCGTTGATCCAGTTCCACACAGCGCCGACGATCTCGCGTATGAGTGCTGCAAGGAACAGTCGGCCCAGCCAATGGTGCGGTGGGCTCCTATCATCGGCAGGCCGCGAGCCAGGCTCGCTTCCCTTGGTCGGCCGTTGCCACCAACTTCTGATCACGTTTTCACCTCCCTCCGGGCCTCGAAAATTAGGAGCTTCTTCAAGTTCACGGTCCCACCCCGTCCACCTTCCGCACCTGAAACGGACAATGCATGACCGTTGTACAACACTCCGTCAAGCGGTGGAAGATTTGTACCGGACATGAGGGAGCAGTCACCACCGCCTGACGCAGTGTGACGAGATAGGCCGTTCATATCGACGTGCCTGACGGAAATGAGCGACTACTGCTACGCGGTTAGGACTTGCTCGTCTAGGGGGGTGGGTTGAACTGATCACCTCGAAGTTCGAGCTATCTCCCGCGCAATGGGTGACCCGGTTAGCGCGGTTGCACAACGCGCAGCTGCCGGAGCTGGAGTTGCTGGACGCCTACTACGAGGGCGAGCAGCCGCTGTCCTATATGCATCCGGAGTTGTTGCGGCGCATGGACTCCCGGCTTCGGTCGGTGGTCGTCAACTGGCCGCAGCTCGTCGTGGACAGCCTGGACGAACGCCTGGATGTGACCGGGTTCCGGCTTGGCGGCGAGGCGGCTGCGGACCGGGAGCTGTGGCATGTCTGGCAGGCGAACCGCCTCGATCTACACTCCGAGCAGGCGCACATCGACGCGCTCGCGCTCGGCCGCGCCTACGCCATCGTCGGCACGAACGAGGACCGGCCGTCCACGCCGCTGGTGACAGTGGAGTCCCCGCTGGACGTCCACGTCGACCTGGACCCACGGACCCGCAAGGTCCGAGCGGCGCTGAAGCGGCAGTATGAAGACGACGGCCACGGCTACACCGAGGCCTATGCCACGCTCTACCTGCCCAACGAGACCGTCTGGTACTCCTCCGACAACGGCGGCGGCACATGGACCGAACTCGACCGCGACGAGCACGGTATGGGCGACGTGCCCGTGGTGCCGCTGGTCAACCGGCCGCGTATCCGACGCCGCCGCACCGCGCCCCCGCGCCTCGGGCGTTCCGAGCTGGTCAGCGTGCTCCCGCTGTCCGACGCCGCGTGCAAGATCGCGACGGACATGATGATCAGCGCGGAGTACCACGCGATGCCGCGCCGGTACGCGCTCGGCTTCGACCGCGACGACTTCGTGGACGCCAACGGCCGACCGCTCACCCCGTGGGAGTCCGTGGCCGGAGTCCTGTGGGCGTCACCCAAGTCCCCCAAGGAAGACGGCGTCGCAGTCGGTCAGTTCCCCGAGGCGAACCTCTCGAACTTCCACGACACCCTTAACGCCCTGGCCCGGCTCGTCGCCAGCTTGTCGGGCCTGCCGCCGCACTTCCTCGGTTACGCCACAGAGAACCCCGCCAGCGCGGACGGCATCCGCAGCTCCGAGTCCCGCCACATCAAGCGCGCCGAACGCCGACAGCGCAGCTTCGGCGACGGCTGGGAACAGGTCATGCGCGCCGTACTGATGGTGCGCGACGGCCGTGTCCCGAACGAGGCCCTGCGGATGGAGTCGCAGTGGGCCGACGCCGCCACGCCGACATTCGCCGCCCAGGCCGACGCCACGGTGAAGCTGTACTCGGCGGACCGGCTGCTGCCGCGCCGCTTCGCCCGCCGCGCCCTCGGCTACTCCGACACCGACATCCGCGACATGGAAGCCGAGGACAACGAGGCGTATTCCCGCATCGCGGGCGGCGATCAGGCCGCCGAGTTCGGCCCCAAGTCCATTCCCCAGCCTGGTCGACCGGAGCCCACAATGCCTTCGCCGCGTCATCCTGCCGCGCAGTTCGGCGGCAGCGTACTGCCGCCGCCTGCGGTGCAGTTCCAGGAACCGGTCTCCGCCAGGCGTCAGTGGTGGCCATAGCTGATCAGCATGGGCAGGGCATCGTTGGCACCTGTGTGCTACCTACCCACCTCGTCCTCACGTGCCTGAGCCTCGATCAAACGAAGTCGCGCCTCCATGCCCACGGCTTGGGGAAGGGCTTCGGAGATCCATCGGGTGATCTGGATCTGGGTACCGATGATCCCACTCGCCGTGTCGATCAGTTGGTCCAATGTGATCGGCTCAAGCGACAGGTCCTTGGTGCCGCGCTTGCTGCGCATCAACTCCGACTGGCCGTCGAGTCCACCGACCCATATGTCATGGACGAAGCGGTTGCGTCGCTCAGATCGTTGGTGAAGTTCGTTAAGCAGGCTCAGGATTCTGATCTTGCTCTCCGGCGTGAGGTCCAGTCGGACATTGATCAGTGCTCGACAATCTTTGATCAACTGACTCGTCATCTGCCCGGCAGCGATGACTACGGCGTAGGGGCTGCCGACCAGGGCGCAGTACAGCATTCGAAGCGTGTGGTCAGCTGCCGAGGCCGCCCGCACGACGGCGCCCAGGCCGATCAACATGCGTGCGTCTTCGTCGAGATCAGGTCCGTTCAGTTGGATTCCCATCGGGACCAGAGGCGGCCAGTACGGCCGTTCGTCAGGCATGTCGTCCAGTTTCGTTGAGGCCCAGACCAACCGGGCATGACACACCGGTCAACTAGGCCCGCCCTGTGCCTCAAGGGGGTGTCGATCTGACAACGGCCTCCGCTACCAGTGGCCGTCGTGTAGGAGCTGCTGGCCTCGCATACACGAGCTTCGACGCCGCGTACTACGTTGCGCAGCAGCGCATCGTGCGCGCCGCCGTCGACCAGGCCCAGGCCGCATGGCAGCAGCTCGGCAACGGCGACCTGTTCGCCGTGTGGACCGGTGAGGTCCGGCCGCAGGTCGTGGCGACGATCGACCAGGCCCAGGCCGAGACGGCGGCGTTAGCGCCGCTGTACGTCGCGGCCGTGCTCGCCACCGCGGGCTCGATCTCCGCGCCCGTCGCCGCGCTGGTGACGGTCGCGTTCGCCGGAGTTGCTGCGAACGGACTGCCGCTCGGGCTGGTGGTGGACTTCGCGTTCCGTCGCTACCAGCAGGCACTCGCCGCCGGGATGCCGCCGAGTGAGGCCCGCGCGATCGGGCTTGCCCGTCTGCTGACTTACGTCAGCACGGAGACCGCCGACGCCGGCCGTCTCGCCCATGCCGCCGCAGCACTCGCCGAGCCGGAGATCGCCGGGTACGAGCGGATCGTGGCGTTACCCGCGTGCGGGCGCTGCATCCTGCTGGCCGGGCGGCTCTACCTCTACAGCACCGGGTTTCTGCGGCATCCGCGCTGCGACTGCCAGATAAAGCCCGTCACCTGGAAGCAGTGGCGCGACGACCGCCCCCGCAACCACCCGCGTGCACTGTTCGACGCGATGACCCCAGCCCAGCAGAACAAGGCCTTCGGCGTTGGTGACGCCGAGGCGATCCGAGCCGGGGCGGACATCTCCCGCGTGGTCAACGCCCGCCGCAATGCGGTCTACGTCGCCGGGAGTCACGAATACACCCGCGAGGCCACCACCGTGCGCGGCATCGGCCACCAGCTCGGCGAACTCGGCAAGCAACCCGGCCGCCGCTACCAGTCCGCGCGCACGCCGCGCCCCACCGCCGCGCAGCTGGTGAACACCGCACGCGACCGCGACGAGCTGATCACCCAGCTCCGTCGATTCGGCTATCTCAAAGGCTGAACGCGTTCGTCAGGCTAGTGACTCGCGACTCACGGAGAAGCGTGGGTCGCGAGTCGCTCAGGGCTTTTTGAAGACGCGGATCGACTCGTTCAATGTCAACCATCGCACTTTTTTCGATCTGGCGATCTCGCCCTACATCCAGTTCCGAGGTTGTTTCGAAGCCGGTCCTATCCGAACGTATAGAATCCGAAGATTTTTTTTCGATGGATGCGGGAATGCTCAGTAGTCCCGCCGCGCCTGCTGCAGCAACCGTGACTAACAGCCAAGTAGCCAACCAGGGAGTAACGCCACCGTTCGCGCCAGCCACCACCTGGGCGCCAGCGGAGGAGGCAAGCAGCACCGCCACGCCAAGCGTGCGCATCGGTGGCTTCCTCATGCCGCGATCTTCTCACGTATTCCCGAAAGCCATACCACCCGAAAGGGGGTTTCGTCCTGCCCGAAAACCTGACCACCACGTCTACCAGCGGCGACGCCAACTTGTCCTCGACCGACGAATTAACCGTCGCATCCCCGACCACGGAGCTGGTCGAACAGACCGCCGACTCACCCTCCACCCTGGATTACAAGGCGCTCTACGAGCAGTCGCAGCAGAAGCTGACCAGGGCAGTTAACACCGCACGCGAGCACCGCGAGAAGGCCAAGCGGCTGGACGAGATCGAGGCCGCGCAGCAGACCGAGGCCGAGCGCGCCACCGCCCGCGCGACCGCTGCCGAACAGCAGCTCGTCGGGCTGCGCCGCACTGCCGTGGACGCAGAGATCCGCGCCGCCGCAACCGGCTGGGCCGACCCGACCGACGCCCCGCTCTACCTCGATGACCGGGACCGCTACATCGGCGAAGGCGGCGTGATCGACACCGCCACCATCGCCGCCGACCTCACCGCAGTCCTCACGCAGCGCCCACACCTCGCGAGAGCAGACGGGCCACGCCGCCCGGCGCCGGACCCCTCGCAAGGCCAGCGGCCGAACGGACCGTCCGGCATCACCGAGCAGATCCGCGAGGCCGAAGCCCGCGGCGACTGGGCCACGGCCATCAGCTTGAAGAACCAGCGACTCTCCGAGCAGGCACGTGAGCAGCCCTGACCGCCACTTCACTTGACACGTAAGGAGATTCTTTGCCTGGTGTAGCCGCTATCGCGAACACCTACAACAGCCCGAACTTCGTCGGCGAGCTCTTCGCCCTCACCCCGACCGACACACCGTTCCTGTCCGCCATCGGCGGTTTGACCGGTGGCAAGCGCGCGAACGGGATCGTGCACACGTGGTCGGTGTACGACCTGCGCCCGCCGGACCCGAACCGACAGCGCCTCGAAGGCGCGGACGCCCCCAGCGCGGAGACCCGTGTCCGGGGCCAGGACCGCAACGTCCTGGAGATCCACCAGGAAACCGTCGGCATCACCTACACCCGCCAAGCCACCCAGCAGATGTTCGCCGCCACCGGCTCCGCACACCCCAACGCACAAGCCCTCGGCGGCGCGACGAACGCCGTGGCGAACGAGATGGACTGGCAGACCCGCCAGGCACTCACCCAGATCGCCCGTGACGTCGAGCTCACGTTCCTCGTCGGCAAGTTCCAGGAACCGAGCACCGAGTCCACGGTGCGCAAGACGCGCGGCATCCTGGAGGCGACCAAGACCAACGTCATCACCAACGCCACCGCGAAGCCGCTCACCGAGGCGATGGTGCTCGATCTCCTCCAGAAGGTGTGGGAGTCCGGCGGCATCCAGGTCTCCGAGACCGCCACGCTGATGTGCGGCGCGGCTCAGAAGCGGGCGCTCACCAACGAGTTCGTGACCAAGAAGAACTACCGCGAGGAGACCCGCAACGTCGGCGGCGTCGCCGTCACCACCATCGAGACCGACTTCGGCCGCCTGTCGATCATGCTCAACCGGTACATGCCCGCCGACACCGTCCAGGTCGTCAGCCTCGACCAGTGCGCCCCAGTGCTGCTGGAGACGCCGGGTAAAGGCTTCCTGTTCTCGGAACCGTTGGCGCGCACCGGTTCCACGGACAAGGCGCAGATCTACGGCGAAATCTCGCTGGAGTACGGGCCGGAGATCGCCCACGGCAAGGTGACCGGCCTGACCACCACCGCACCGGCCGGAGGTGGCGCGTGAAGTTCGTCAGCACGATCTACAAGCAGCTCGTCGTCCACGACCTCGGCGTCACGTTCATCGACGGCGAGACCGAGGTAGTTGACAAAGCCACGGCCGAGGCGTTGCGCGGCCTGCCCGCCGAACTCGGCGTGCGCGCCGCAGGCGGGCGACCGCCGAAGGACACCGCGCAGACCTAGCGGTTTCGCGCGGGACATGCCAGACCAGCCCACGAAACAATGTGACCAAGAACACATAGCTAAATTCGGACAAATAGAAAGCGCAGGTCATCGCTATAAACGCTACGGCAAACGAGTGAATGTTGTAACGGGAGGGCTAGGCCACTTCAGTGAACATCTAGATGTTTGAGTCAGATAGCTGCTAGCGTTCGCCTTTGATTGGGCGACTTGTATCTACAAGACTGCGCGCGTGCTCTCAATCGTCGCCGGCGTCTGCGCCATCGTTATGGCAGTCCTGATCGGACTCTGCCCACTGCTCATGATCGTTCTTCGGGGTATTGATGGCGCGAAAGACCGGCAGCTCGTAATCCACGCGCTGTGCGAGCTGGTCGTGGGCGCGCTGACGGCCGTGGTGCAGCTTCCGGGCAAGCTCGCGCAGTCCTTTCTGGATGTCGTGCTTTCGGCGAGAGGCGCGGGCAACCCGGCTCCCCCGCCCGTCGAACCGAGCCCGGCCCCGCCAGTGATATCACCTGCACCGGCACTCGGAAACGAACAGACACCTCCCGCCGAACCACGTCCTTAGTAAATGACGTACCCCTGTCCGCTTCGGACCGCGAGCACGCCCGGTAAGCGGAACTCCGAGCCATAATCCGGCCAGATCGAGCACTGGCTCGGCTTACCTACCTTCGGCGATCTCTACCCGAGGCGGGCTTTTCCATACATCACGGCGCATCACTGGGCCGACACAGCGATCGGTGTCCCAGACTGAGCCAAGTAGTGCGCGTGGTCGAGGTCGCGGGGGGGGTTAGCGTGTCAACCCCTGTCCCGCTAGCGACTGCTGACGATGTCCAGGCTCGTACTGAGCAGCAGTTCACGCCGGCCGACCGCGCCCGCGTCACGATCCTGTGCGCGGATGCCTCGGCGATGGCTCGCAGCCTCGTTCCGACGATGCCCGTCCCGGCGCCCGCTACGGCGGTCGGGGTGGTGAGCGCGGTGGTCCTTCGCGCGCTAGCCACGCCGCCCGAGGGGCTGAAGAACGAGGCGATCGGCGGGCACGCGCGCACTCTCGCCCACGAGGGGGGCGGGTTGTACTTCACCCGTGACGAGCTGGAGTTGCTGCGGCCCCCGGCAACAGTTCCGCGGGGAGCATTCTCGATCTGGACGGTGTAGCCGCCGACGCCAGCCCGACCACCAGGGCGGCGACCACCGGCCAGCCCACACCGGGAACGAGCGGCCACAGGACCCACTCGGTGACCGCGAGCACCACGTTGACCACCCCGGCCGACAGCAGCGCGAGCACCGACAGACCGAGCGTCATCTGCGCACAGGCGCCCGTCAGGTTCCCTTCCGCCATCCCGGCTCCCTCCCCCGACTGCGCCTGGTGTGGATGTATCGCCCGCTGATTCGCCCCAGTTACCGAAGGAGGTTCGCCTGCAACTGCCGCACCGTCTTACCGTCGTAACCCCGACCGAGGCGCCCGACCCCTACGGCAACCCGACACCATTGCTCGAGTACGGCCCGGACTCGCCCCGGCGCGAGATCCGGGGCTACATGCAGCCGGTCACGTCGGACGAGCCTGTCGAGCCCGGCCGTCAGCCGGTCATCACGACGTGGCGGCTGTTCACCTTCTCTCCGGTCGGCGCCCGCGAACGCGTCGAGTGGAAGGCCCGGCCGTACCGGGTCGACGGCGAGCCCGAAGCGTGGGAGCCCCGGCCGGGCCGCGCCCGCTACTGGGTGCGGCTGATCGAAGTGGAGGGCTGAACCGTGTCGTCCATCCACGGGTTCCGCGTCGACCGCGACGGCGTCAACGAGCTGCTGCGCTCACCGGAGCTGGCCGAGCACGTCAAGGAGCTGGCCGAGACCATCGCCACGCTCGCCCGCACACAGGGCCGCCGCGTCGCCAACGGCGACCCGCTACCGATCGAAGTCCTGGACGATCCGGCACCCGATCGGTCCGGGTTCACCGTCGCCGTGCGACACCCTGCAGGGACCGGGATGGAGGCCAAGTACGGCGTGCTCACCCGCGCCGCCGAAGCCACCGGCCTGGAGGTCAACGGCCTCGACCCACCACCCGAGGTGACATGAACGCCCCGCTCCCGGTTCCGATCGACGTCCTCGAACTCGTGCTGTCCCTGCTGCGCCCGCTGCTCGCCGACCGGCCCGAACCAGTGCTCAAGGATGTACGAGTGGCCAGCGAGACTGGGCATGGCACGGAAGGCGGGCCGCCGTCGCTGCCGTGGCTGCGGCTCACCGAGGACGGCCACACCTGGACCTGGCCCGCCATTCAGCGCGTGGTGATCCGGCTGACCTGCTGGCACCGCACCGAACACGACGCCAAAGCCGCGGTCGGCCTGGCCCTCGCGGTGCTGTGCAACCTGCGCGGTGTGCGCGGGCTGATCTCCGCCGACCCGATCACCGGCCCGATCGCTGCACCCGATCCGCACACCACCCGGCCGCTCGCGACCGCCACGGTCGCCGTCCACGTCCGTACACCCGCACGACCCTGACCTGTTCCCGTCCGTACCCGGAGGCCGCCGCCTCCGGATCCCAACACGAGAACCCCCCTCCTGAGCGCGGCCCTCCCGCGCCTTCAGGAGGCCTCGCAGCTTGGCTCTGCACCCCACCCTCGTCCGAGTCCCCGGCACCGGGGAACTCTCCCTCGCCCCGCCCGGCACACCCGAACCACCCGACGCCACCACCGCGCTGCCCGCCCTCTGGGCCGGACTCGGCCTGTCCACAGAGGACGGCGTGACCATCCGGCGTGCTGTCGAGAAGTCCGGCACCACGCACTGGCAGCAGCTCACGCCCGCCCGCTACATCTACACCAGCCAGGAACTCACCGTCGCCAGCGTCTTTCAGGAGACGCGTGGTGTCGTGCTCGGTGCGTACTTCGGCGGCATGGTCTTCAGTGAGACCGCGACCGGCTCGAAGAAGTACCGCGCCGAGATCTCCGCTGTCCCCAGGGGCGACGAGCGCGCTCTGTGCGTGGACTGGGTCGACCAGATCAGCGCGACCCAGGTGTACAACCACCGCCTCTACATCCCCCGCGTCGAGGTCTCCGAGACCGCCGACTCGCAGTGGACCCGCACCCAGGAAGCCCGTTGGGGCCTCACCTTCGCGGCCCTGTCGCCCGCGTCCGGAACCACCCTCGCGGTCTGGCTGACCAACGACCCCGCCGTCCTGCTCGCCGTCCCCGCCGCCACCGCGCTCACCGCTGACACCGCTGACACCGACGCACCGAAGGAGAAGACGCCTTGAGCAACCGCCAGCGCCGCGAGGCAACCGGCCAGTCCGCGCCCGCGCCCACGGCCGCGGTGATGTGGCGCGGCAAGCGCTACAAGCTGCCCGCGCCCGAGGACTACCCGCTGGACGCGATCGAGGCCGAGGAACAGGGCCGGACGCTGACCGCGCTGCGGCTGATCCTCGGTGACACTCAGTACGACACCTTCCGCGCCGAGGCCAAGACCACCGGCGACGCCGAGGACTTCAGCAAGGCGATCATGCGGGAGTTGGGGCGGGGAAACCGGTAACCGTCGCCCGCCTGCTCGCGGACGACACCACCGCCCACGCCCTCGAAACCGATCTGCTCCGGTACGGGGTCGACCTGCTCGACCTCTACCGGGGCACCCTGACCTACCGCCGCGTCTGCGCCCTGGTCGCCAACCTCCCAGACGACGCAGCGGTCTGGCGCAGCCTGGGTCAAGACGCCGGCTGGCCTCGCTCGGATCTGCTGCTGGTCGCGCTGGAGCGCCGCACCACCTTGTTGTGGGCGACGGTCGCCACCGCGTTGGGGCAGAAGCTGACGGACGCCGACCTCGCTGGACCGCTCGACCTCGCCGCTACTACGTCTGCGCCTTCCTCGGCTTCACCCCGAGGAGGTGAGCCGGAGCCGGAAACCAAGTCCATGCGCGAGATCGCGCTGTGGATGCGAGGGGCGTGATCGCCCCTGACCACCGTCGGCCACGCCTACCTCAAGCTCATGCCCAGCCTGCAAGGGCTCGGACGTCACGTCCGCGAGGCGATCAACGAGGCCGAGCGCGGCGCACCGGACATCTCGTTGGGCGCGCAGATCCAGACCGCCCTGGTCCGCGCGCAGCTCCGCGCGCTCGCGGCTGAGGGCGACCAGACCGCGATCCAGCTCCTGGCCAAGCTCGACGCCGCTCCGGCCGAGCGTGAGGCCGCCGCGCTGCGGGAGCGGCTGAACAAGCACGTCGTGCGCATCGGCGTCGTGCTGGACAAGTCGTTCACCGGCAGCCTGCGCGGGCTCGCGCAGCTCGACCACGCGGTCACCCGCACCACCGGGGAGATCACCCGTCACACGGCGACCGTGGGCGCGGCCACCTTGAAGTACGCCGCGTTCGCCGGGGTCCTCGCGCAGGCGATCAGCCTGACCGGGGGCCTCGGCGCGGCGGCGGCCACCGCGTCCGGGTCGCTGCTCGTGCTGCCCGCGGTCGGCATCGCCGCCGCCGCCGCGCTCAACACCCTGCGCCTCGGGGTCGACGGCCTGTCCGACGCGCTGAAGGCCGAGACCACCACCGACTACGCCAAGGCCGTCGAGAAGTTCCCGCCCGCGATGCGGGAAACCACCGACGCTGTCCGCGCGTTGCGACCGCAACTCGACGGTCTTCAGCTCGATGTCCAGTCCCGGTTGTTCGCCGCGCTCGGCGGCGAGGTCACGCGCCTGGGCGGCACCTACCTGCCGGTGCTGCGGCACGGCCTGGCTGACGTCGCCGGAGGCTTCAACCACGCCGCGCACGAGGTCGCGCTGTTCGCCCGCGAGGGCCGCACGGTCGATGACGTCCGGCTGATCCTGGACAACACCGGCCAGTCCGTCCGCGCACTGTCGGGCGGTGCGGCGCCGCTGCTGCGCGCTCTGCGAGACATCGCCGCCGTCGGCTCGGACTTCCTTCCCGGCTTCGCGTCCGGATTCGCTGACGCCGCAACGTCGTTCGCCGAGTTCATCAGCCACGCCCGTGAGACCGGGCAACTGCGGGAGTGGCTGTCGGCCGGGCTGTCCGCGCTCAGCGACTTCTTCACCACCTTGGGCAACGTCGCCGGGATCGTGTTCACGGTCTTGCAGGCCGCGAACACCCACGGCGCGGGACTGCTCCAGACGCTGTCCGCGCTGACCGGATCGGTGCTGGCGTTCCTCCGCTCGACGGAGGGAACCGTCGCGCTGCAACAGTTCTTCACCGGACTCAGCGCCGCTGGGGCCGGGCTGCTCACCCTGCTCGGCGCGATCGGCCGCGCTGTCGCCGCCGACGTCGTCCCCGCGATCGGCCAGCTCGGTCCTGTCGTCGGGCAGGCCTTCGCGCTGCTCGCCGCCGGGGCCGAGCCAGCGGCCAAGATCCTCGCCGCGCTCGCTCCGCTGGCCGGGGTCGCCGCGCACGCACTCGCTGCACTGCTTGTTCCCGCGCTCGGCGCGGTGTCCGGCATGGTCGCTGAGCTCGCGCCGGTCGTGGGCCAGCTCGTCGCCGAGCTCGTCGGCGGCGCGCTCGCGGACACGATCCGCGAGCTGACCCCCGAGCTGATCGAGCTGGCCCGCGCCGCCGCGCCGCTGGTCGTCCAGATCGGCCGCCTGCTCGTGCAGGCCGTCCGGACAGCGACACCGGCCCTGGTCGAACTGCTCGGCGCGCTGGTGCCGATCGCGGCCGAGTTGGGTGGCGCGCTGCTCGAAGCGATCGCTGCGGTGCTGCCGCTGATCGCGCAGCTCGCCGGGGTCTGGACCGATGTCCTGCTGACCGCGTGGGAGGCGGCCCGCCCGGTGCTCCCGGTTCTCGTGGAGGCTGTGCGGGCGCTGGCCGAGGCTCTGTCCACCGGGCTCGCCGCTGCAACGCCGCAGCTTGTCCAGATTGGACAGTTGCTCGGCCAGACGCTGGCGACCGCTTTGACCGGGCTGCTGCCACTGTTGCCGCCGCTGGTCGAGGCGCTGGTGCGGTTCTGGGCCGAAGGCCTGCTGCCGATGACGCCGCTGCTGCTCCAGCTCGTCGCCGAGCTGCTGCCGTCGCTGATCCCGCTGCTGGTCGAGCTGCTTCCCGTTGTGCTGCAAGCGATCCAGATCATGACCGTGTGGAATGCCGGGCTGCTCAAGCTCGCCGCGATCTTCACCGATCACGTCATCCCGGTCCTGCGGTACTGGCTGGACGAGGTCGTCCGCCCGGTCTTCCGCAACGTCGTCGACGTCGTATCGGGTGCGCTGCGGATCGTCCAAGGCGTGATCAACTTCGCGCTCGGCGCGATCACCGGCAACTGGGACCGCGCCTGGTCCGGACTGCGCGAGGCCGTGTCGGGTGCCTGGTCGTTCGTCCGCTCCGGCGTCGAACTCGGCGTCCGGTCGCTGCTCGGGTTCCTCGGCGGCCTGCCGGGGCAGATGCTCGGCGCGCTCGGCGATCTCGGATCGCTGCTGCTGGAGGCGGGCAAGAATGTGATCCGCGGCCTGCTGCGCGGGATCGAGTCCATGATCGGCTCCGTCCGCTCGAAGCTGTCCGAGCTGACCGACCTGCTGCCCGACTGGAAAGGCCCGCCCACACGGGACGCGAAGCTGTTGCACGCCAACGGTGTGCTCATCATGCGCTCGCTCGTGGACGGGTTCGAGTCCGAGGAACCGGCCGTGCGCCGCTACCTCACGGACTTGATCGGCCGTCTCCCCGCGCTCGTCGCTCCTGCCAGTGCGGTCCAACCGGATTCCGTTGTGCCACACCGGTTCAACCCATCTACGTCCCAAGGTGTCCGGTCAACCACGTCCGAGGACGTGGCGGCGCTGGTGGACGCGGTGCGGGAACTCGCCGCCCGCCCGGTCGTGGTGCAGGTCGGCGCGACCGAGATCGCCCGCGCCACCGCCGAGGGAACCCAGGTGTTGTCGCGGAGGTGACCCCCATGCCGGTGACCTCGCTGTGGATCGGGCCGCCCGGTCGGCTCCGCGTGCTGCTCGACGCGGCCACCGACTACGACCGCACCGCCGACATCGGCGTCACCGAGTTCCGCTCGCTCGCGGGCGGCATCACCACGACCAGCCTGGCCACCCCGCCGCGCCGCCTCACCCTGGCCTTCACCGGCCTGCGCGAGGCAGAGGCGCGGTGGCTGGACGCGCTGGCGCGCCGGGTGTTCGGGCCGGTGTCGCTCGCGGTGCTGGAACCCGGCATCGCCAACGTGCTCGACGCCGCGCAGTCGCAAGGCGCGGGACCGCTGTCTGGGTATCAGCTCATCGGCAGTGGGCAGCTCACGCAGTCGAGTTCCCGCACGGTCGCGGTCACCGGCACCGCGTCGGGGTCGACGTTGCGGTGGCGGCACCCGCAGTTTCCCGGCTGGCCCGTCACGCCTGGGCTGCGCGTCGGGTTCACGTCCAGCCTGGCCCCGAGCGCCGGCCTGTGCGTACTGGACTATCTCAACGCGGCCGGGCTGCCCCTCGGGTCGTCGGCCGCCGCGCCCGTCGTGTTCGAGCTGCCGCCGCCGAACACGATCTACGTGCGCCCCGCCGTGCAGCTCCAAGCACTCGCCAACCCCGTCCAGCTCGGCGCGGCGTGGCTCAGCCTCGACACCCCCGTGCTGCCCGGTGCTGTGCCGATCGGCGAGGGCTGCCCCGCGATGACCGTGACCTCCTACAGCGACAAGCCGCGGTTCGGCCACCGCGACATGACGGTGAGCCTGGCGGAGGTGCGCAGTGCAACAGGCTGACCCCGAACTCATCGCCGCCCTCAACGAGCCCGAACGCCAGAACACCACCCTGACCCGGCTCGGCGGCAAGGACGTCACCAGCCAGGTCACCGCCTGGTCGCTCGATCGCGCCTACGACACCGACCTGCCCACGCCGATGCGCGCGATCAACGGCTCCGCCTCCGCCGAACTGCGCATCACGCTGTCCGGCACCAACGCCCAGACCGCAGCACAGCTCTACAGCCCCTACGCCCCGCACAACAGCGCCGACATCGCCCGACCCCGACAGTCCGCCCTGCACAGCTGGGGCGTCGCCGACGACGCACTCCCGTCGTTCCGCGGGTCGGTCCGCGACCGGGTCGCCGACAGCGGCGCCGGGACCCTCGCGTTGTCCGCGCTCGACGGAGCCGAACGCCTGCGCGACGCCGCGCGCCTCCCGGCCGCGGTGACCACCGGGGCGACGCCGATCAGCTCCGGGGTGTGGATCGTGGATCACCTGCTGCGCGACGCGGGCATCCACACCGCGCCACCACCCCGGCCGGGCTGCATCCTCTACGCCTCCATGCACGGCGGCCTCACCCCCGATATCGGGTTCTACCGCGACCACATCAGCAACTTCATGGACTACCGCCGCGACCGCGCCCCGTGGGAGATCGCCCCCTCCGCTGGCTTCGCTCCGTACACGGCGCGCTGGGACCCACGCACCCGCACCACCGTGCCCGGCCGCCCGCTGCTCGCCGAGTTCTGGGTAGACAACACCGACCTCGGCTCGGCCGGGGGCTCGGTCAAGCTCACCATGTTCTTCCAGGCCGACGGCGCGACCAACGACGTCCGGTTCATCGTGAACTTCGCCGACGACACGGTGAAGCTCGGCACCGACAACACCAACAAGACCCTCACCCTCAACAGGCTGTTCGCGCGCGGCCGGTGGCACTGCGCGGTGTACTGGGTCTTCCAGTTCAACGGCGTACCCCGTGGCTTCTTCTTCCTCTCCGGCCCCAACGCCCCCGACCCGTTCCTCGTCGAGGACCTGGGCAACTTCCCGACCATGCCCGCGACCCAGCTCAACTACATCGAACTGGTCAGCGGCCTGCCGGTCGAAGCCGTGCAGGTATCCGCACTGGACAACGCGCCCACCGACAAGACGACCTTCGAACCGCCCTGGCAGCGCGGCGCGGTGCTCGACGACGTCGGGTCACAACTGCTCGCGATCCCACCCACCCAAGGCTCCGCATGGGAGGTGATCACCTCCGTCGCCCGCGCCGAACAGGCCACCGCCGAGTTCGACGAACTCGGCGTGTTCCGCTGGCGCAGCAACCGCCGGTTCACCGCCCCTGGCCTCGCGATCGCGAGCGTTACCAGCGCACGCGAGATCGCCAGCCTGCGGGTCTCCGAGGCGATCGACTCCGTGCGCAACGTCATCGACGTCCCGTACTCCACCTACACGGCGGGGCCATCCAGCACCCGGTTCACCGACACCGAGCTGCAATGGATTCCACCGTTCGGCACGCTGAAGCTGAGCTACGACTACGACACCTCGGAGTACGACAGCCCGCCGCCGATCGTCTACGTCGCCACCCCGCCCGCGAACACCAGCCGCGTGCGGTTCTCGTTCCAGTCCAACGGCGGCAACGGCGTGCACGGCGCGGTGGAGTCCACCACCGAACGCGACGGCGACCAGATGATCATCACCTTCCGCAACCGCACCGGCAACGACCTGTTCCTCGTCACCTCGACCGGCACGCCGTCGGTGTCCATCGCCTCGATCAAGCTCGCATCCGGTAGCCCACAACGGTTCTCCCTCCGCCGCTACCACCAGACCAGCCGCGACCGATACGGCTCCCAGGTCTACCAAGTCCCCGCCACGCCGTGGCTGCAAAGCCAGAGCGCCGCTGAACGCGTCGCGGACTACCTGCTCGCCGTGGCCGCCGCACCGCTGCCCATCCTCGGCGACGTCGAGATCCTGCCCGACCCACGATTGCAGCTCGGCGACCTCGTGCTCGTCGTCGATACCGTCGGGGCAGCGCTGTCCACACCAGCATGGATCGTCGGCAACAAGACCAGCGGCGACGACACCGGCCGCATCCGCCAAGTCCTCACCCTGCGCGCCACCACCAGCCCCGGCCCACCCGTCGACGCAGGCCTGTCACCTGACCCACCACTCGACCCCACCGCACGCGCCGTGCTGCTGCGCGAAGGAATCCGCACGCCCTGACATCCCACACACGAACGGCCGCCACCCATCGGGTGACGGCCGTTTTTCGATACCCTCCAAGAGAAAGAGGTACCCCGCATTGGCGTGGCGTGTTGCCAACTCGCTGCTGACGCTGCGAGACCAGATCGACCGTCGCTTCCCCGGACGCAACCGGGTCAGCGACGGCTACATCGGTGATTCCAACCACCAGAACACCGACAGCGACCACAACCCCTGGTACGGCCCCGGCATCGTCACCGCCGCCGACTGGACCCACGACCCCGGCGCCGGATTCGACATCGACCGCTTCACCGACGAGCTCGCGGCGTCTCGTGATCCGAGGATCAAGTACATCATCGCCAACGGCCTCATCCTCGACTCGCGACCGCAGTTCAACCCGTGGAAGTGGATGCCCTACACGGGCAGCAATCCGCACCGCTCGCACGTCCACCTGTCCGTCGTGGCCTCCCCGGCCAGCGACGACACCCGGCCGTGGAACATCCCGATGCTCGGCGGCGCGCCGAACCCGGACCCGTCTCGGCCGCCGAACGTCCCGGCGTGGCCGCTGCCCCAGGACCACTACTTCGGCCTGATCAGCGGCCCCGAACAGAGCCACGGCGGCTTCTACGAGGGCGAACGCAAGTGGGTCAAACTGATCCAGCAGGCGTTGCAGCGCAAGGGATTCGCCCCCACCGATCCACGCTGGGCCGACGGCCTCTACGAACAGCCCACCGCCGACTCCGTCGCCGCATGGCAGCGGGCACACATGCCCGGCACCACCCGCTACGGCGAGGTCTGGTCCGACGACTGGCCCATCCTGCTCCGCGGATGACACCTCACGACGAGCCGCCCGGCATCGAACCGGGCGGCTCGCTCGTCATGTCCGCCGCACTACTGCTGTGGCTGCTGCTCAAAGCAAGCCGCGCCTTCGTCCTGTGGCTCGAACGCCACGATGACACCCAACCCACCAAGGAGAAACACCCCTTGCTCGAAACCCGTCCCCGCCCGCTGCGCACCGCCGCCTCCTGGGTCGGCCTGATCACCGCCCTGGTCGCCGGCCTCGTCGGCTCCGGCCTGCTCACCAGCGGCCAGGGCGACGCCGTCAGCGGTGTCGCAACCGCGGTCCTCGCGCTGCTCGGCGCGTTCGGCGTCGCCCTCGTCGGCGAGCGCAAGGTCACCCCGACCTTCGACCCGCGCGACGACGCAGGCCGCCCGCTCGTGCCGCTCGACACCGACTAACCAGAAGGGACCCATCTCACGCCCCGCAACCCCAGGCGCAAGCCCGAACGCATGATCACGCAGAACTCGGACCTGCGGCGCTACGGCAAACCACCAACAACCGGACCGCCCTTGGCTTGGCCGAGTGGCGAACCCTTCGTGACTCGATCGCCAAGGAGACCGTGTGACCAACCGCGTGCAAAACCCCAGGTCGGTGCTCTCGGAGGCTGATCTGGAAGCAGCAAGGGCCGCAGGCCGACGATTCCGACCCTCCGCCGCTCAGAAGGACCGCCTTCGCGACATCTTCCGTCTTGCTGTGATCGAGCTCGCCAGCACGACGAGCAGCTGAGACGCTGATGGGGCATGGACGCGACATCCATGCCCCATCAGTGCGTTAGCTTGCGACAGCCTCCGGCCGTCCGAAGAAGTTCGGCTCGACGCCCAGCAGTCCCTTCACATGTCCGCCTCGCCCTACAGGCATGATCCGTGGCTGCATCACTGCACGGATGGCGGCGCGCCTTTGCACGAGCGTCAGGGCTGCCCACACCTGCCGCGCATTCGGGCCGACCATTCCCGCCAGAACCGCAGGCACCGAAGCCTGCTCAAGCTTCTCCTCGGCCTTCTGCACCAAGGGCAGCAACTCGGCTTCGATCGCCGCGAGCCCGGTCTCGCTGAGCTTCCCCAGGGCAGCCTGCCTGTAGAATGACTCCAGGCGTGCGCGCAGCTCCTTGGCCTCGTCAAGCGCAGACGCGACATCGTCCTGTTGATCGACTTGGAATAGGTCCGCCGACGCCGGGTCCTCCAGCGCGGTAAGCAGGGCCTCTTGCACGAACGCGTCTACCCGCGTCTGCAGGCGCACGACATGCCGGTTCTTACGACACGCGTAGGCCTCGAACCCGTCGGCTCGGATGCGGCCGACCGGTGACCCGCACTGTCCGCACGTCGCGATGCCGGACAGCAGGTGCTTGACGCGCGTGCCGTCCTTGTTTGTCCTGCGCGACGGGTGCGTTAGCAACGCAGTCAAGGCCGCGTGCTCCGTTGGCGTCACGATCGCGGGCCACTGTCCGTCGCCAATGACCTCCCCCTTGTGCACGCGCTTGCCTGCGACCACCTTGTTCAGGGCGAGGTGTCGGATCTTGCTGGCGCCCCAGATGCCCCGTCGCGGGCAGGGCACTCCTCGTTCGTTGAGATCGTTGACGATCGACGTCACGGAGTCCCCTGCAAGCAGGCGGTCCACAATCTGGCGAACCACCGCACTGGTCACCGGATCGACAACCTGTCGCAGGACAGTTCCGGTGTCTGGGTCGTACTCCCGCTTGTAGCCGTACTGCAACGCCCCGTGCCACAGCCCCTTCTTGGCGCGACGCCGGACACCGCGCGCGACGCGCGTGGAGATGCCATCCGACTCCGACTCCGAGCGGACCGCGTCCTGGGCTGTCGCCTGGCGGTCTGCCGGATCGTGCATGTCGTAGACCTCACCGCCGTAGGCCCACAGGACGTTGAACTCCTCGCAGATCTGGCGAAGCTCGACGTAGACCGCAAGATCGCGGTGAGCTCGGCTGTTCTCCCACGTGACCAGGACGTCGACCTGTCCCGCCCTCATCGCTGCGAGGACCTTCTTGAACTCCGGTCGTTCCTTCGTTGCGTAGCGCGATGCGCTCCGCTCATTCTCGCGAAGTACCTTGATGACCTCGAATTGCTCTTCCTCGCAGAATTCGAGGCATTCATCAGCCTGATCCTCGACTGACTTTTCCTTGTCAGCGGAGGCTCGCGCGTAGACCAGCGCGCGAAGTGGATTCCCCTCAGTGATGGCTCGAAGCATTCGAGCCCTAGCCATTCTCCCCATACTGCACAACCTACTTCACCAATAGGCTTCCAGTAACCTGTTTCAGCAGGTCAACCGGCTTGTGCAGCAGAACCTAAGTCAGCAGAAAGGATTGCCGTCGTGCTCGGCGTAGTGCTGCTCGGCGGTCGCGCGGTCGACGGTGCGCAGCTCGAGCGCGGCCAGGGTCAGGCCCTTGCGCTCGATGCGGGCGATCACCTCACCGACCAGGCCACGGCTGACGCCATCGGGCTTGACCAGAACCAGGGTGCGCTCAGACACGACGGTCACGTACTCCTTCTTGCGGGGATAACGGAGGCCCCGTCGTTCCACGGGTATGCCGCACAGAGTAGCGATGGGCCTGACCGGTCAGCGATGAACCCGGTCGTAGCTGCTCGGGACCGGAGATGGCTGTCAGGGTTCCGAAGGTGCGACGATCGGCTGCGTCGCGGCGGCAGAAGATTTCTCCGGGGCCGTGTCGATCCGCGGGTCGCTCGTTCGACCTGAGGGTGCGCGAGCCGAGAGGCGGCCCGCCGAACGAGGAGAACGCGATGTCGAAGTACCTGCTGATCATGCGAGGCACCGACGAGTCGAACGCGGCCATGATGGCCAACATCGAGGAGATGATGGTCACGACCCGCCAGTTCATCGAGGAGACGGTCAAGGCCGGTGTTCTCCTCGCGGCGGAAGGGCTCGACGATCCCGGCAAGGGCGTCGTGGTCGACTTCAGCGGCGAGACCCCGGTGGTCACGGACGGGCCGTACGGCGAGACCAAGGAACTGTTCGGTGGCTTCTTCATGCTCGACGTCGCCTCGAAGCAGGAGGCGGTCGAGTGGGCCAAGCGGGTCCCGGCAGCCCCTGGGTCCAAGATCGAGGTCCGGCGGGTGCCGGAGAGCGACGAGGTCCCGCAGGTCGACGCGTGATCGTCGAGGACCGGGCCGGGCGCGAGAGCAACGGCCGGCTCTGATGGACACGGCCGATGTCGAGGCCGTCTGGCGGATCGAGTCGGCGCGGATCGTCGCCGCGCTGACCCGGTTCACCGGCGACTTCGGGCTGGCTGAGGACGCGGCCCAGGAGGCGGTGGCCGAGGCGCTGGTGTCGTGGCCGCTCGCCTCTCCGGCGAATCCGTCCGGCTGGCTGATGGCCACGGCCCGGCGGCGGGCGATCGACGCGATCCGCCGCCGGGCCGCACTCAAGGACCGCTACGCCCTGCTGGCGGCCGACCCCGCCGTCGACCAGGAAGTCGACCCCGACAGGATCGACGACGACGTCCTGGCGCTGATGTTCGTCAGCTGCCACCCGGTGCTCTCCCGCGAGGCGCAGGTGGCGCTGACCCTGCGCGTCGTCGGCGGCCTCTCCAGCGAGGAGATCGCCCGCGCGTTCCTGGTGTCCGTGCCGACCGTGCAGGCCCGCATCACCAGGGGCAAGAAGACGATCGCGGCGGCCGGGGTGCCGTTCGAGCTGCCGCCGGCCGGCGAGCGCGGGGAACGGCTGGGCGGCGTGCTCAGCGTCCTCTACGTGATCTTCACCGAGGGGTCGACGGCCACGTCGGGCGACCGGCTGCTGCGCCCCGACGTCGCGTACGAGGCGATCAGGCTGGCCCGCACGCTGGCCGCGCTGCAGCCGGACGAGCCGGAGGTGCACGGCCTGCTCGCGTTGTGCGAGCTGACGGCCGCGCGCTTCCCGGCCAGGACCAGCCAGGACGGCACGCCGATCCTGCTCGAGGACCAGGACCGGCGGCTGTGGGACTTCTCGGCGATCCGCCGAGGGCTGGCCGCGCTGACCAGGGCGTCGACCCGCGGCCTCGGCCCCTACGGCCTGCAGGCCGCGATCGCCGCCGCCCACGCGTCAGCGCCTTCGGTCGAGGCGACCGACTGGGACCGGATCGTGCTGCTCTACGAGGCGCTCGGCCGGGTCGCGCCCTCGCCGGTGGTCGAGCTCAACCGGGCCGTTGCCGTGGCCATGGCCTCGGGTCCGGTGCAGGCCCTCGCGATCGTGGACGAGCTGATCGCCTCGGACCGGCTCGCCGGCTCGCATCTGGTTCCGACCGTGCGCGGGGAGCTGCTGGCCCGCCTCGGCAGGCGCCCGGAGGCGCGCGCCGAGCTGGAGTTGGCGGCCCGGCTGTGCACCAACCAGCGCGAACGATCAGTCCTGCTGCGCAAGGCGGCCGCGCTGAGCTGACTTCGCCAGTTCGGCCGCGCGAAAACTGCGTGCAACCGTCCCTGCGGCCAACCGCATGGAGAGGGGTGAGGGCGTCACCGGACGTCCCCGAGAGGAGCAGCAGTGCGCAAGCGTCTCGCAGTGGCCGCCGGAGCCGTCGTGGTGGGTGGGCTGATCGCCGCCGTCGTACCCGCCTTCGCGGGCGGAGGCGACCCGGCACCAGCACCGCCGACCACCTCCGCGCCCCCGGCGCCGAACACGACCGCACCGGGCGAGCCTTCGTCGTCGGTCCCGCCTCGCCCGAACACGACCGCGCCGGGTGAGCCTTCGTCGTCGGCACCGGCAACGGCGCCTTCGACGCCGGTCCCGACGCAGGACCCCTCGACGAAACCAAGCGTGCCGGCGACGGCCCCGGAGACGACACCGCCGATCCCCAACACGCCTCCGTATCCTCCGACCTCGTACCCGGCACCGGCGCCGCCGACCACGAAGTAATCGGAGAGACCTTTCCCGCGTGACCGACCTGACCTGGAACGCCGAGTTCACCGACCACTTCGACCGGTGCGCCGACTCGATGCGCTTCACCGCGTTCTTGTTGTGCGGCAACTGGCACGAGGCGGAGGACGTGGTGCAGGCGGCGTTCCTGAAGCTGTACCTCGCCGGGCCGAAGCTGGCCCGGCGAGACGGCCTCGGCGCCTACCTGCGCCAGATCGTGGTGCGCACGTTCCTCGCCGAACGCCGGAAAGTCCGCTGGCGCAGGGAGAAGCTGACCGACGACCTGCCCGAGGTGCCGGACGGTCACGCGTTCAGCGAGGAGCGGCTGGTCGTGTGGCAGGCACTGAGCGGCGTGCCAGCGAAGCAGCGTGCGGTGCTCGTGCTGCGGTACTGGAACGATCTGAGCGTCGAGGAGACCGCGCAGGCGCTCGGGTGCTCGACGGGCAACGTGAAGAGCCAGGCCAGCCGCGGTCTCGCGGCGTTGCGACGCAAGCTGGGACCGGAGTTCGGCGAGCTGCGGATGGAGGTGTGACGTGGTGCGCGAGGACGACCTGAGGGCGACGTTCGACGCCCTGCACGCCAAGGGGACGCCCGCCCGTCCCTTCGAGGCCGCCGACATCATCCGCGAGGGCGGCCGGCAACGCCGTGCTCACCGCACCTGGGCGGTCATCGGCACGGGTCTCGCCACCGCGGCCGCCGTGGTCGCGGCGCTGTTGCTGCTCCCCAGCGCACCCGCCCCCGAGCCGGTGCTGCCCGCGGACCCGCCCACGCCCTCGTCCTCGTTCACGGTGCCGCCCACGCCCACGGCGCCCCCTGCGCCCAACTCGTCCCAGGTCGTGCCGTCCGGCACGCCACCGGGCAGCCACCCGGCGCCGAACACGACCGCTCCGCAGCAGCCGCCGACGAGCATCCCCGCGACGTTCTGATCAGGTCCAGAACGTGTCGTGGCGGAGGTAGAACTCCATCATCTCCTCGTCGGACGGCTTGCGGCCGGTGGCGCCGATCTCGGCGAGGCCTTCGAAGTAGCCCTCACGGGGTGCACCCGGCGTGAAGAGGATGAGCATCGACACCGGCTCGCCGGACTCGTTGCGGAACGCGTGGATCCCGCCTTCCGGAACGAACAGGAAGTCGCCCGCTTTGCCGTCGATCCACTTGGTCCCGTTGTAGAGGCGCATGGTCCCGGAGATCACGAAGAACGACTCGGTGATCGACCGGTGGAAGTGCGGTTTCGGACCGGTCGGCTGCGGACCGGTGTCCCAGCGGTACAGACCGAAGTGGCCGTTCGTCGACTTTCCCGTCGCCAGGTAGTGGGTTTCGACGCCGGAGACGGTGCGGAGCTCCGGTTCGTGGTGCACCGGCCGGAAGGTCGCGGTGACCTCGCCACCGTCGCCGAGGTACACGGGTTCCGGATAGGACATGGTTCCCCCTGCCATAGTTCTGCCCGTGAGCAACGAGCATGCCCCAACGCACGCCGGTTCCGCACTGACCGTCGCGGCTGTCCTCTTCGTGCTCCTGCGCCTGCTCGCGGTGGCGCACTACGACTGGCACGTCGCGTTCGCGTTGCTGCACACGCTGGAGCTGGACGACGCCCCCGGCCTGTTCCTCGGCACGTTCATGGCGGACTCGCGGATCAGCAGCGCGCTGCTGATGATCCTCACGCCGCTCACGCTGTTCTTCTACTTCAACACCCGCAACGATCCCGGCCGTGCCCGCGCGGGCACCCTGCTGGCGCTCGTGGTGCTGCTCGCGATGATCGTGTCGCACACGCTGACCTACCACCGCTGGTGGGTTCCGGTCGGCGCGATCGGGCTCGGGGCCGTGTTGTTGTTCGTCAAACGCGCACCCGTGCGGTTCGTGCTGCGCTGGTTCACCTGGCTGATCGCGGGCGCGGCACTGGTCGTGGCCGCGGTCGTCGCGACGCCGTGGGTGCCGTTGGAGCGCATCGAGATCTCCGACGGCACCGGCGAGTACTACGTGATGGAGACCAGCCCCGGCTTCCTGAAGGTCCTCGACGCGCGGGATCACGAGTTCAGGATCCTGCGCGCCGAGGACGTCCGTTCACGGACGGAGCTCGCCGACCACTAGTGCACGAGCACCGGCTGGGGGTCGTCGGCCCGCACCTCGACCGGGCGGATGACCGTGACGGCCAGCACCAGTGCGATCGCGACCAGCGCCGAGCTGATCCAGAACGCCAGGTGGAAGCCGGACAGCAGCGCCTCCGCCGTCGGGACGCCCGCCGCGACCTGCGACACCGTGCGCGACGTCGACGTCGTCACCAGCACCGCGAGGCCCAGCGCGCCACCCACCTGCGCGGTGGTCTGCGCCAGGCCGCCGGCGAGACCGGCGTCGTCCGCCGTCGCGCCGGACATGACCAGCGTCATCAGCGCCGGGAAGCACAGGCCCATGCCGACGCCGAGCAGCAGCATCACCGGCAGCAGGTTCACCAGGTAGGTGCCGTCGACCGGCGCCTGGGTGAACCACAGCAACCCGGCCAGCGCGAGCAGCATGCCGGTGACCAGCATGTTGCGCTCGCCGAACCGCGTGTTCAGCTTGGCCGCGAGGCTGAACGAGAACGCACCGATCGTCACCGCGACCGGCAGGAACGCGAGGCCGATCTGCAGTGCGTCGTACTGCAGCACCTTCTGCATGTAGAGCGTGCCGAGGAAGAACATGCCGAACATGCCCGCGACCATCAGGATCTGCACGATGTTCGAGCCGGTCACGTTGCGGGACTTGAAGACCCGCAACGGGAGCAGCGGCTTGGCCGCCTTGCGCTGCCGCACGACGAACGCCACGAGCAGCGCGACGGCGACCGCGCCGAGTCCCAGCGTGTGCGCGGAGACCCAGCCGTGCTCCTCCGCCTTGACGATCGTGTAGACGCCGAGCATCACCGACGACACGATCAGGCCGGCGCCGAGCACGTCCGCGCCTTCGGTGAGGCCGAGTCCGTCGCTGTCGGGCACGAGCTTGATGGCGGCGATCACCGCGACCACGCCGATCGGGACGTTCACGAAGAAGATCCAGTGCCAGCTGATCGCCTGCGTCAGCACGCCACCGAGCAGCAGTCCGATCGACGCGCCCGCGGCGGCGACGAAGCTGAAGATGCCGATCGCCCTGCGCTGTTCCTCCTGCTTCGGGAACATCGTGAAGATCATGCCCAGGGTCACGGCGGTCGACATCGCGCCACCGGCGCCCTGGATGAACCGTGACGCGATGAGCATCGCGGGACTGAACGAGATGCCGCACAGCAGTGAGGCCAGCGTGAACACCGTGAGACCGATCAGGAACACGCGCTTGTGCCCGATCAGGTCGCCGAGCCGCCCGGCGAGCAGCAGCAGGCCGCCGTACGCGATCAGGTACGCGTTCACGACCCAGGCCAGACCGGCCGGCGTGAACTCGAGGTCGGTCTGGATCGCGGGCAGCGCCACGTTCACGATCGTCTGGTCCAAGACGATCATCAACATTCCCGCGCACAGCACGACCAGCGCGTACCAGCGCGAGTCGATCTTCGTCATCGGTCCCCCATGGTCGTGGTCGAGTACCAAGTGAGACCGTAGCAGATAGTTTTGTACGAGACTATCTATTAACCAACCGCTTGCCGAAGTGCCCTCCGCCTCGGCGGGCGGTCGCACTCGACGGGCTCGCCCAAACGACCTTCGATCAGCCTGGTCAACGCACCGAGCAGTCCCTCTCGCTCCCCCTCGGGCAGCGAACCCAGTACGTCCTCGTAGACGTCGGCCACAACGCGATCAGCTCGCGCCAGCAGCTCCCGACCGGCTTCGGTGACCTCGATGATCCGCGCGCGCCGGTCCGTCGGCGACAACTTCCGCTCGGCCAGGCCGGCCTTTTCGAGCGCGTCCATGGTCACGACCATGGTCGTCTTGTCCATGTTGGAGAGCTCGGCGAGCTCGGTCTGCGTCCGACCGGCGTCCACCGCGCTCGACAGTACGCATCGCCCTCGCGGAGTCATACCGATTTCCGCGAGCTTGGCTGTCAGCTCTGTCTCCAGCACGTAGGCGGCCTGATGCAGCAGCATCATGAGGTCGGTGCACTTCGGCGTGCTCATGACGGCCACTGTACCGATTAGTCCGCTACGAAACTATTTGTAAACGGAACGATCAGCCCGTTGGACTACGGAACGATCAGCTCGACCGTGGGGAAGTAGGTGCGGTAGCGAGCATCGTCCCTGGTCAGCAGGCGCAGCTTCATCGTGGCCGCGTGCGCCCCGATGAAGAAGTCCGGCAGTGGTGACGTCCGCACGCCACCACGTCGGCGGTACTCGACGTGGCACTTGCCCGCGAGGAACGCCACCGACCACGAGAACGGCGACCGCACGAAGCCGACGTCCTCCAGCAGCTCGTCGAACTCCTCGATCGAGGCGTACCGCACCGAGGCCTCCGCGTAGATGATCTGGTTGATCACCAGCGGGCCCTCGTCCGCGGCCGCCGCGAGCGCCGCCGCCGACCTGCTGAACCACTTCTCGTCCTGAGTGACCACGTCGAGCAGCACGCACGTGTCGACCAGCGTGCCGGCGACGCGCTCATTCACCGCGCATCAACGCCATGATCTCGTCCGTGCTCAGCTCCAGGTTCGCCGATCCGGAGCCGCGCAGCCGCTCCACGACCCGCCTGCCGTGGGTCATGGCGCTGGGTTCGATCTTCACGAGGTGAGCGGTGTGCGTGACGACGTCGAAGTGGAACTGCACCTCGTCACCAGGGCGGATGCCCATCTGCTCCCGCACCTCGATCGGGATCGTCACCTGCCCTTTCGTCGTCACTCTCACGCCGGTAAGAGTAAGGCAGGTATTACTCTTACTCAACGCTCGAGCACCACCACGGACCTGGATTCACCCGGACGTGTCGCCTTGGTCAGCGGGCGCCACCCGTCGCCGGGCAGCGTGACCTGCTTGTCCGTCGGATAGGGGTTGATGACCACCAGCACGCCGCGCCGGGCGGGGTCGGCATCCGGCCCGACGGTGTCGTCGACGTGCATGACGATCACCCCCGGCTCGGCGGCCGGGAACGACACCTTCTGCTGCACCAGGTCGAGCGACCCCAGCGAGAACAGCGGCGACGACCTGCGGATCCGCAGCAGCTCCAGCGTTCCGTCCAACGACGTGCGCATGTCAGAAGAAGAAGAAGGACGAGCCGTCCCGAGCAACGGCCGCGCGTACGGCCACTTCGACTGGTTGTCCGCGGCGGGCGGCAGGCCGCGGCCGAACCCGTTGTCGCGCAACGACGGGTCGTAGGGGTTGAACCAGTCGCCGGAGTCGAAGCTGTTGCGGTCCAGCGACTTCGACCGCAGGAACTCGGTGCCCGCGTGCACGAACGGACGTCCCTGCCCGAGCAGCACCGGCGCCAGCGCCACCTGCTGCATCCGCACCCGGTCCGCAACCGATGTACCGGGCGGCAGCTTGTACATGAGCGCGTCGAACAGCGTCTCGTTGTCGTGCGCGTCGGCGTAGGTGATCGCCTCGCCCGGTGCGCCCGTGTACCCGGCGGGCGCACCGTTGTAGGGCACGTCCCGACCGGACACCACGGGTCCCGCGGTCGACTGGAACCGGTACGCGGCCATGTTGCCCGCCATGCCCAGCTTCACCAGGTCGCTGTAGTTCGACAGCCGCGCGGCCACATCGCCGTTCGCCGGTGACCCGTTCAGGTCACCCGCGAGACCGGAGCCGATGCCCTGCACGCGCGGGTCGTCGTCGAACGGGCCACCGCCGCGCACCGCGTCGCGCAGCCGGTCCGAGAACGTGCCGACGCCGGTGCCCGCCATGTTCGCCTGCGTGGCCTGCTCGAATCGCGCATTGCCCGCGACCTCGCCGAAGTCCCAGCCCTCGCCGTAGATGCCGATCTTGCGGCCGTCGACGCCGTCGCGTGCGACGGTCAGCGCGTCCAGCGCCGCCCGCACGGCCAGGATGTTCGCCTTCGGGTGATGCCCCATCAGGTCGAACCGGAACCCGTCGACCTTGTACGTGCGCGCCCACCGCACCACGGAGTCCACGACGAGCTTGCCCATCATGGCGTTCTCGGTGGCCGTGTTCGAGCAGCACGTGGAGTTGGCGACCGAGCCGTCGAGGTTCAGCCGTTGGTAGTAGCCGGGCACGACCTTGTCCAGCACGGACGTCGGCGCGTCACCATGCGCCGCGGTGTGGTTGTAGACGACGTCCACCACCACGCGGTTGCCGTTGTCGTGCAACGACTTCACCATCTCGCGGTACTCGCGCGACCGGGCCCAGCCGTCCTGCGCCACCGCGTACGAGCCCTCGGGCACGTCGTAGTGGAACGGGTCGTAGCCCCAGTTGAAGCCGTCCTTCGCGGCCACGGCGCCCACGCAGGCCTGCTGCTGCTCGGAGTCCGCGGGCAGCGACGGCAGGTCGCACGCGGGCGTCGCCTGGTCGGAGCGCTTCTCCGGGATCGTCGCGATGTCGAACGTCGGCAGCAGGTGCACCGTGTCCATGCCCGCCTTGGCGAGCTCGGCGAGGTGCCTCATGCCGACGGAGTCCTTGTGGGTGAAGGCCTTGTACGTGCCGCGCTCACCCGCGGGGACGCTCTGGTCGTTGATCGAGAAGTCGCGCACGTGCAGCTCGGTGATCGCGCCACCGATGCCGCGCGCGACGTCACCCGACCAGCCGCCGGGCATGGTCCGGCCGTCACCCAGATCAGCGAACTGCGAGTGCGTCGAGTTCACCGCCAGCGCCACGGAGTACGGGTCGGTGACCACGATCGAGCGCTGCCAGTTGGTCACCTCGAACTGGTAGTACTCGTCCTTCCAGTTCCCCGATGCCGACCACGAACCAGACGCGTCGTCGCGCTTGAGCTCGACGACCTTCACGGGTTCCCCGGACGGCTTGTCGAACAGCCGCAGCTTCACCGTCCTGGCCGTCGGCGCCCACAGGCGGACCGACGCGCGACCGTGGTCGAACGACGGCCCGTAGGTCAGCTTCGTCGCTGCCGCCGCATAACGGTCGTCGAGCACACCGGCGATCTGCACGCCCGTGCGGTGCCGGATCGCGCCACTCGAATCGGTGTGCACCGCGGCGAGTTTCTCGCGCAGCGCGCCATCTGCGTATCCGCGCACCTGGAACACGGGTTTGCCGCGCAGGTGCGGGAAGCGGTCCGGCACCGGCGAGGTCGACGGCACGAGCCTCAGCACTCGCCCGCCGTACTCGATGCGGTACCCGTCGGACGCGATCACGGGCACGTCCCACACGACCAGGTCCTTGGCCACCCAGATCGCCTTGGACTTCGTCAGGTCGTCGTCCGCTGCCGGGCCGGAGGACGGCGGGAGCAGGTACTTCTCGTTGCCGGACAACTGCCACACCTCGTTCCCCTTCTCGGCGAGGGTGAGGAACTGGTCGACGCCGGGGTCCTTCGCGTCACCCCGGTGGACTATGTAGCTCAGACCGGGCGCGCCCGGCGCGAGCGGCACCGACCAGTACGCGCCGAACGCGTCCCTGCCGTCCGGCTGCCGCGACTGGTTCCAGCCCGGCGACGGCTCCAGGGAGCCCGTCCAGTGGTACATCGTCCAGTCGGTGTAGTCGCCGTCCGGACGGAAGTAGTGGATGACCGCGCGGTTCTCCGCGGCGGCGCGGGACGCGTGCACGCGATCGTCCTTCACCCACGCGGACGCACTGGTGAACTTGCCGGACGCGACGATGTTTCCGCCGCGCACCAAGGAGAAGTCCGTGGTCGGCGGCAGGTCGGCGTACGCGCCGAACGAGTCGGTGCCGGTGAACGGCGCGTCCGCGCGGCCGGGAACGCGCACGGCGACGTTCGTCGCGTCGCCCGCGTAGTGCACGGTCGCCTTGCCGGTCGCGGCCTGCTCGCTCGGGTGCACGGGCTCCTGCCCCTGCTCGAGCCACACCTCCGGCGTGACGCTCGGGTCGACGAACCGGTCGATTGCGGTGTCCTTCTCGTCACCCTTGTGAGCGATGATCCCGACCTGCTTCGCGCCGGGCTTCAGCTTCACCCACGCGAACCGGCCGTACGGGGTCTCCCCCGCGAACGGAAGCGGCTGGGACCACTCGGTCGGCGTCTCCGCGTCACCCCAGACGTGCAGTCCCCAGCCGTCGTAGTTGTCGCGCTGGTAGTGCACGACCAGCCAGTCGGGTGACTTAGTGCCCGGCGGCTGCACCGGCGGCGCGGGCACCAGCGTGACGAACGCGCCGTCCGCGCCGATCGCGCCCGATCGTGCGACGACACGCAGTTCGACGCGCTTGCCGGCTTTCGCGCCGGGCAACGACGCCAGGTCGGCGAACACGCGGTACGGCGCGGAGTCGTCGGTGCCGAGCACCGTCCACTCCGAACCGCCCTCGACGCGTGCCGCGAACGTGGCCTGCGCGTTGGCCGCGCCGATGCCGTCCGCGCGCAGCTCAACCCTCTTGTCCAACACCGTTCCCTGCGCTGGCGCGACGAGCACCGGGGCGGGCGCGATCGTCGGGATCGGCGCGGAACCCTTGAGCACCAAGGTGGACAGCGGCGGCACCTCGACGGTCACCTTCCCGTTCGAGGCCTGATGGCCGCCGTCGAACTTCGCGGAGCTCACCGGAACGCTCACCGTCGCCTTGGTGGTTCCGGCATTCGCGACCACGAGATGCTCACGTTCACCCATCCTGCTGAACGCGACCACATCACCATCGGAGTAGCGCAGCACCTGGTTTCCCTTGCGCCATACCGAATCCGTGTCGACGAACTTCGCCAGATCCTGCAGTTGGCGATACAACGGGTGATCTGTGTTGAAGTTGTCCACAGCCCCGGTGCGATCCGATCCGATCAGCTTCTCCCCGGCGTACTCTGGGGTCCTGCTGGCGAACAAGTCCTGTCGCGCCAGCTTGTCCCCGCCCCCACCGGCGAAGCCCTGCTCATCGCCGTAGTACACCACCGGATTGCCCCGCCACAGGTACATCAGCGAGTTGCCCAGCTTCAGGCGCGCCAGCAGCTCGTCGTCGGAGATGCCCGGCTTGTTCTGCCGGATCATCCACGCGATGCGACCCATGTCGTGGTTGCCGAGGAAGGTAGGTAGCGAAGAAGCATTCGAGTCGGCATCGGTGTAGCGGTCGTCGTCGACCAGCACCTCACCGAGCCGTGCGGAACCCTTCCCCGAGAGGAAGCCGGCCGCAGCACCCTGGAAGGGGAAGTCCAGCGTCGCCTGCATCCGGCCGGTGGTCGTGTACTTCGACGTGTTCTCCGGGTTGCCGTCGAACACCTCGCCGAACACGAAGAAGTCCTTCTTGCCCTTCTTGCGCGCGTACTCCTTGACGTGCGGGGCGAGAGCCTGCCAGAACTCGACGTTGACGTGCTTCACCGTGTCGACGCGGTAGCCGTCGATGTCGAGCGTGTCGATCCAGCTGGTGAAGATGTCCTTCATGCCGTTCACCACGCGCGGGTGCTCGGTCATGAGGTCGTCCAGCCCGCTGAAGTCGCCCTGTTCGCTCGACTCTCCGCTGAACGTCGAGTCGCCGCGGTTGTGGTACAGGGTGACGTCGTTGAGCCACAACGGATGCTTCGTCGGTCCACTGCGGACCGGCGTGTACGGGAAGGAGGTTTTGGCGTCCAGCTTCGGGAAGTCCGCGCGTCCCGCGTGCTCGCCGATGTCGAACGGCTTGCCGGATGCGTCCAGGTACGGCTGCGCGCCCGTGCTGACGTACCCGGTGCGGCCCTCGGTGTAGGAGATCACGTCGGCCGTGTGGTTGGCGACGATGTCGAAGAACACCTTCATGCCGCGCTGGTGCGCGTCCCTGATCAGGTCGCGCATCTCCCGCGTGGTGCCGAAGTGCGGGTCAAGCTTGGTGAAGTCGGTCGTCCAGTAGCCGTGGTAGGCCGCTGAGGCGTCGGCGCCCGAGCCCTGCACCCACTGGTTCTGGAACATCGGCGTCATCCAGATGGCGGTGATGCCCATGCCGTCGAGGTAGTCGAGCTTGCCCTGGAGGCCCTTGAGGTCGCCCCCGTGGTAGAAGCCCTTGTCGGTGGGGTCGAAGCCGTGCTTCAACCGGTCCGTCTCGCGTGAGCCGCCCCGGTCGTTGCGCGGGTCGCCGTTGGCGAAGCGGTCGGGCATCACGAAGTAGAACCGCTCACCGGCGAGGTCGGTGCGCACCGCGTCCTTGGCGAGCCGGGAGTCGCCGTCCCGCACTCCGGGCGCGATGTCCACCACCTCGCCCACAGCGAGCCGTTCCTTCGCCGGCGCGGCGTGCGCGAGCGGCGTGAACGGCACCAGAACGAATGCAGCGAGCGCGGCGACGACCCGGCGCATCGCGACCTCCTTGTCGCAACTTCTTGCAGAGTTGCTGCACGAAACCACGAGATCGGAGGCCCAACAAGAGTCAGACGACTGCAACTATTTGCGAGATGGCCCGAACGAGAGCGCCAGCTGGAACCAGTGCAGGTCCCACGTCGTGATCGCGTAGAGCGCCAGCACGCCACCAGCGACGACGGCGTCGTGCGAGGCGGGTCCGCTCAGCATCTGGCCGTCGGTGTCCGCACCCGTCTGCTGGTCGCGCCAGATCGGCGCGTCCTTCGGCAGCGGCGCGGTCTCGACGAGCGAGAGCCACTGGCCGTTGATCTCGCGCACGATCATCAGCACGTACGGCTTCTCCCGGTAGGTGACGCCACCGGGCTCGACGCACACGTACTCACCACGTTCCGCCGCGGCGTAGGAGGCCCGGCCGACCCAGTCGAACGCCTCCTTGATCGCGTCGGTGGTGAGTGCCGCGTACGCCTCCTCGGCGGTCACCCGGACCAACGACGTCATCTCGGCGGCGACCCCGCCGTCGTCGTTGCGGTAGCGGCCGGTGAGCATGATCGTCGCGGTGTCGGCGTCCAGCGCCACGATGTCGCGGAACCTGCTCTCCAGGATGGGGAACCGCGCCAGCACGCCCTGGGCGAGCCTGCCGAGCACGAGGTCGGGCTGCGTCATGCGCCAGTAGCTGACGTCGTCGTCACCCAGCCACAGCGGCAGGATCCCGCCGATCGGGATGCCTGGGACGACCGTGGTGAGCGTCGTGCCGACCGCCGGCACGGGCGGCTGCGGCGCGTCGGTTGGCGGGGTGTGCGGTGCCGGCTGCCCTGAGTCCGTTGGGGCGGGCGGCGGGGCTGACGGCAGTGCAGCCTGGGCCGAGACGGGCGATGCCGCAGCCTGCGGTGTGCCGGCCGCAGGCGGAGCCTGCCCTGCATCCGTTGCCTGCGCGGGCGACGGGGCGTGGGCAGAACTGGCCATGGGCGGCGCGGCCTGGGCCGGGTCGATCGCAGGCGAAGCCTGCGCCGTGGCCTCAGCGTGCGTGGGCAGCACGGCCTGAGCCATCGGCGCGTGCTGTGCCGGGAAAGCCTGGGCGGGCGGCGCGACCTGGGCCAGGCCAGCCGCGGGCGAAGCCTGCCCTGCGTCCGTTGCGTGCACGGGCAGCGCGGCCTGAGCCAGGCCGGCCGCTGGCGAAGCGTGCCCTGAAACGACCGGCTGCCCTGAAGGCGGAGTCTGGACCGAGTCCGACAACGTGTAGCCCACCGCTGAAGCAGGCTGCTGAAAACCGGGCAACGAGGCGAACCGCGGGTCGACCTGGGCAGTGCGAGCGATGTGGTGTGCCCAAGCGCGCACCCGGCTGAGCGGGTGGTCGGCGAACTGAGGGTCGAAGCGCGGGTCATCGCCCACGTGGAACGGCAGCCTGCCCTGCATCTCGGGCGCGTACGGGTGGGCGACGACCCACTTGTCGAACCCGATCTGCGACACCAGCACCGCCTCGCGCACGCCGGTCATGCCGCTCTCGACGGCCTGCACCTTGAGCACGGCGCTGCAGGTCGCCTTGGGCAGCGTGAAGGAGGCGATGAAGGCCTGGCCCGTCGGCTGGTTCGGGATGGGCAGCTTGACGATCTGGAACAGTGCCGGCACGCCACCGAGGTGCACGACGTGCGCCTCGATGAGGCAGCCGACCTCGCCGGTGATGACGGCGAGGTCGTGCCGCAGCCTCTCGGGATCTTCCAGTGGCGCGGGCAGGTCAGGCACCTGGTCGAAGTACGTCAGGCTGACCTGGTCGCCGTTGGCCGGGTTGAACCAGTTGCTCTGGTCGTGCTGCTGGAAGCCGGTGGTGTCGAATGCGATGGGCACTCGACAACCATATTTGGTTCGCCTATCTAGCTTTCAGGGTTTTGGTCCAGAGCGAAGCGCCTGTCGCGTCGCGCAGCCACACCGTCAGCGAGCCGGCGCGGTCCACCTCGATCTCACCGAAGTGCTGGAAGCCGTCCAGTGGCGTGGTGTTCGCCGCGGGTGGGGCGTGGACGAACACGGCCTCGGGGCCGAACGTCGGGTCGAGGGTGTTCGGGCCGAACGCTCCCGCGTGCAGCGGGCCGGACACGAACTCCCAGAACGGGTCGAAGTCGCCGACCGTGGCGCGGTCGGGCGAGTAGTGGTGGGCGGCGGTGTAGTGGACGTCCGCGGTGAGCCACACGGTGTTGCGCACGCGGCGCTTGCGCAGTTCGCGGAGCACCCACGCGAGCTCGTGCTCGCGGCCGTTCGGTGCGCCGGGCAGGCCGTTGGCCACGCCCTCGATGTCCGTGCCGTCCGGGACGGTCAGGCCGATCGGCAGGTCCGCCGCGATGATCTTCCACGTGGCGGTGCTGCGGGAGAGCGCGTCGACGAGCCAACGGGCCTGCGAGGCGCCGAGCACGACGCCGGGCTTGTCGCGCGGGGACGTGTTGGCGTCCTTGTAGGTGCGCATGTCGAGCACGAACACCTCGACGTGCCTGCCGTACGGGAACTTGCGGTACACGCGGCCGTCGACGGCGCGGCGGCGGTCCAGTGGCATCCACTCGTGGAACGCCTGGAAGGCGCGGGCGGCTAGGACGTCGACGCGCTTCTCGGTGTACTGCGGCAGGGTCAGGATCTCGCCGGGGTACCAGTTGTTGACGACCTCGTGGTCGTCCCACTGCACGTACGACGGCACGTGCGCGGCGAACGACTTGTACTGCGAGTCCAGCAGGTTGTAGGCGAACTGGCCTCGATATTCGTCCAGCGTCTCGGCGACCTTGAGCTTCTCGGGGACGACGACGTTGCGCCAGATCCGGCCGTCGGGCAGCGTCACCTTCTCCTGCAACGGGTTGTCGGAGTACACGCTGTCGCCGCTGTGGATGAAGAAGTCCGGCTTGCGCGCGGCCATCGCGCCGAAGATCGGCATGCCGCCGATGTCCGGGTTGATGCCCCAGCCCTGCCCGGCGACGTCGCCGGACCACACGAACCGCACTTCGTCGCGGCCGATCGGCGCGGTGCGGAAGCTGCCGGTGACGGGCTCGCTGCACGTGCGGCCGTCGAGGTCCTCGGCCACGACCCGGTAGTACGCGCGGCGGCCGGGCGGCAGGTGGTTCACCCGCACCCGGCCGGTGCCGCCGGTCTCCGGGGTGAGCAACGGGCCGCGGATCCGGCGGGTCAGCCGGAAGTGCGGGTCGGTGGAGACCTCGACGATCATGCGCGACGGCTTGTCGGCGCGGGTCCACACCAGCCCGCCGTCCCACGTCACGTCGCCTGACTGCACGCCGTGCGTGAGCACCGGACGGTCCGTCCTGGCGAGGCCGACGCCGGGCACGAATGCCGCGGCCGTTCCGATCGCTCCAGCTCTGAGCAGTGTGCGCCGGTCAAAGGTCATGGGCGGTTTCTAGTCGCCTTCATCATCCAGCGGTAGAACCGAAGGGGGCCAGTGGATGAACACCCGTCCATCGGAGATGAGGTTGCCTACTTCGCCTGCTGACTCGGAAGCCTGCCTTCGGCCATCCGCTTCAGCAGGTCTCGCCGCAGCCACAGCAGGTACGTCCACACCAGCGAGAAGATCACGCCGATCACGCCGAGCGGCGGCAGCAGGATCCACGACGCGACCAGCAGCACGTGCAGCCCGATGATCGCCCCGATGCTCCACCGGTGCTTCAGCAGTGCGCACATGACGATGAACGCCACGATGAACCCGAAGACCACGAGACCGGCGGACGTGCCGATGCCACCACGCAGCTTGGCGACGATGGGCAGCGCCAGTGCGACGACGATGACCTCGAGGATCAGGGTGCCGGCCATGATGCCGCGGAACCCCTTCATCGGGTCCTTCTTGGGAGCGGCCGGCGTCGTCATGCGGGCTCCTTGCCGAACAGCGCACGAGCCTCGCCCGCGGTGACCACGGATCCGGTGACGATCACGCCACCACCGGACAGCTCCTCCTCAGTCAGCCTGATGGCTTCCTCGATGGCGTCGTCCAGCCGGGGCTGCACGACGATGCGGTCCTCGCCGAAGATCGGGATCGCGATGCCGGCCAGCACATCGGGGTCCATCGCGCGCGGAGACGAGTTGGTGGTGAGCACGACCTCGTGCACGACCGGTTCCAGCGCGGCGAGGATGCCCTCGGCGTCCTTCTCCGCCATGACGCCGACCACGGCGACGAGCTTGCGGAAGCCGAACTCGGAGTCCAGCGCCGAGGCCAGCGCCCGTGCGCCGGCCGGGTTGTGCGCGGCGTCGACGAAGACGTTCGGCGTCGAGCGGACGCGTTCCAGCCTGCCCGGCGACGTGACCAGCGCGAAGCCCTCGCGGATCGCGTCGACGTCCAGCTTGCGGTCGGCACCGGCACCGAAGAACGCCTCGACGGCGGCCAGCGCGAGAGCGGCGTTGGCGGCCTGGTGGGCGCCGTGCAGCGGCAGGAAGATCTCGTCGTAGATGCCGCCGAGGCCCTGCAACGTCAGCAGCTGGCCGCCGACCGCCACGTCCCGGCGCACGACGCCGAACTCCTGGCCGAAGCGCGCGACCATGGCGTCGACCTCAGCAACGCGCTCCAGCAGCACCTTCATCGCCTCGGCGGGCTGCTCGGCGATCAACGCCACGGAGCCGGCCTTGATGATCCCGGCCTTCTCGCCCGCGATGCCCGCGAGGTCGCCACCGAGGTACTCGACGTGGTCGATGCCGATCGGCGTGATGACGGCGATGCGGCCGTCGGCGATGTTGGTCGCGTCCCAGGTGCCGCCCATGCCGGTCTCGACGACGGCGACGTCGACCGGCGCGTCGGCGAACGCGGCGAACGCCATGCCGGTGAGCACCTCGAACTTGCTCATCGGCACGTCGTGCTTGGCGTCGACCATGCCGACGAAGGGCTCGATGTCGCGGTACAGCTCGACGTACCGCTCAGGGTCGATCGGCGCGCCGTCCACGCTGATGCGCTCGGTGGCGAGCTGCAGGTGCGGACTGGTGTAGCGGCCGGTGCGCAGGCCGATTCGGGTGAACAGCGCGTCGATCATGCGGGACGTCGACGTCTTGCCGTTCGTGCCCGCGACGTGCACCACCGGGTAAGTCGTGTGCGGGTCGCCGAGCACGTGGGTGAGCATCTCGATCCGCTCGACCGAAGGCGCGATCTTCGTCTCCGGCCATCGGGTGTTGAGCTCGGCCTCGACCTCGCGCAGTGCGTCCAGCGGTTCCACGTTCACCCGGAGAGTCTACGAGGAGCGCCGACTCGGGCTGCGTGGGCACCGGGTCGTCCGCACCGGTGCGGACCGGCGGCCGGAACGGCGACGGGCCGTCTTGCGGCAGATCGCTCATGTCGTCTCCATCACCGGGGTGTTCCTGACGATCTCCGACCGGCCGAACGCGGCCGCGACCCGCTCGAGCCACGCCACCTCGGCGGCCAGGTCGGACCCGCCGGGCAGGCGCGGCGCGTAGTCCGCGTCGTCGCCGTCCCTGCCGTGCACGCGGGCACGCAGGCCGTCCGCGATGCTCGCCGCCTCGGCGACGACGGTGACGTCGTCCGCCGCGAGACCGGCGGCACGCGCCGCGGACTCAGCGGACTCCCGCCGCGCGCGGCTGGTGAACTGCCGCAACGCGCGGCGCGCGTCCCAGATCTCGATCACCCGCCGGTAGAGGAAGTACCTGAGGTCGTCGAGCCGGTAGCCGTCGCGGCCGAACCGGTACGGCTCCTCCAGCCGCACCTCGGGGAACGCGTCGACCAGCGCCGTCCACAGTGGATCGAGCCGGCGGTAGGAGCGGTAGTGCAGCACCCACTGCCGCACCGCGCTGAGCCACGGGCCCCACTTCGGCAGCATCGAGCCCGCACCGACCAGCGTCATGCCCGCCAGCGCCGGGTAGAAGCTCACCTGGAACTCCGACCACGGCGGCGAGTGGCCGAGGAACACCGCCGACACGTAGCCGACCTTGTGCACGGGGAACAACGTCGAGATGGCCGCACCGACCGCGATCAGTCGCAGGCCGCGCCGCAGCCACACCCGGTCCGCGATCTTCGACCAGGTCCACGACATCCGGGCGACGGTCCACATCACGAGCCCGACGTAGGCCACGAAGACGAGGTTCATGACCGCGGACAGCGGCGCGTGCGCGAAGTCGTGCCGCAGCAGGGCCGCGAAGTCTCCACTGAGGACAGCGGGCACGTACACGGCCGTGATGGCCACCTGGCCCGCCAGGTAGACGACCGCCCAGCGACGCACCCGTCGATGCGCGACAGGACGTTCCTCGATCGAGTAGAGGAAGAACGCCTGCAACGCGAGGCCGCTGCCGCACAACAGCACGTGCTGCAGCCACCACGGGCTCGCGGGCACCACCCGGTCCATCGCCTTGAACACCGGGTCGATGCCGATCGCGAGACCGAGACCGAACCCGGCGGTCGCGCTCCACAGCCCCCACATCGCCGGGTTGGTCGGCTTGCGCACGAGGTCGACGAACTTGTACGCGACCAGCACGAGGAACACGACCGACGTCGCCACGTGCAGTGAGAAGTCAACGAGCATCGGGCTGCCCCAGCACTTCGCCGAACCGGTCGACGGCGGCCGCCGCGCTCGGCTCCAGCTCACGGTCCGCGATCAGCCGCCTGCCGATCAGGTCCCACAGCGCCGCGGCACCCAGCTCGGCCTCCTGCTCCTGCACCCGCGTGTAGGCCGAGCGCCCGAACACCTCGCGCACCGCCTGCGGGTCGAGGTCCGGGAAGAACAGCCTGGCCTGCGCCTCGTCGAGGTGCCCGTTGCCGCTGTGGTCGAGCAGCAGGTGCGCGATCTCGTGCAGGATCGTGTTCTCCTGGTGCAGGCGGGACGTGCCGACCTCGTGGAAGACGTAGTCCTCGGTGCCGGTCGCCATCCAGAGCCCGCGCACGCCGCTCGCCGGGCTGAGCTCCACCGGCAGCAGGTGGATCGGCCTGCCGCGGTGCCTGCTCAACCGCCGCACGAACTCGCCGATGTCGAACGGGCGGGGTATCTCGACCCCTTCGATCGCCGAGGCGACCCTGCCGCGGACCGCCCTCCGGTCAACCCTCATCGCGGCCCCCGTCACGATGCAGCCCCAGCGCCAGGTTGATCAGCTGGGCGATCCGGTCGCGCACCTCGGGCTCGGCGTCGTTCAGCTCCAGCACCCGCGCCTGCAACGCGTCGACCTTCGTGGTCTTCATCGCCTGGAGCGCCTGCACCTGGTTGCGCACTCGGGCGAGGTACTCCTCGTCATCGGCGAAGAAGTACGCGGGCGTCACGCCGAAGGCGCTGCTGAGCACCTCGATGTGCTGCTTGGTCGGGTTGTCCCGCTCGCCGGAGCGCAGCTGCCACAGGTACGTGTGCGAGATCTTGACGTCGAACCGCTCCTGGATGTGCGCGGCGAGCGTCCGGGGCGTGAACAGCTCGCCGGTCGGCGACAGCACGGTGCCGAACAAGAAGCTGATCTTGCTGGCGAGACTCTTCTGGTCCTCGGACACGCGAAACACCTCCCCCTGAGCGTGCTCGCTCAGGTTGGCACAATGGAACTCCTAGCGTCAACGTCAGTTAACGGGCACCAGCGCTCGGGCGATGCGGGCCAGCACCGTGAAGCCCGCTTCCGTCGCGCCTCGGACGACATCGTCCAGCAGGTCCTGGGCGGCCCCGGTGTCGCCCAGCACCAGGTCCGCCTGGGCGGTGCCCAGCATCGACTCCAGCCGCTGCAGCCGGACGCCGGTGCGCTGCGCCAGCGCGAGCGCGTTCTCGTGGTGCGCCAACGCCTCTCGCGACCGCCCGGCGGACCGCTCGATCGAGCCGAGCGTGTTGAGCGCGTCGGTCTCGGCCCGCAGGTCCGCGAGCTGCCACGCCAGGTCGGCCGACCGCCGCGCGGTCCGCCGCGCGTCGTCGAGCTCGCCCGTGTCCCGCTGCACCCGCGCGAGCGTGTCGAGCGCATGCGCCTCGACACCCCGGTCGAACCGCTCGCAGAGCGACAACGCCTGCGAGACGTGCTCCAGCGCCGGGCCCAGCCTGCCGTTCTCCTGGTGGAGCAGCGCCAGCATGTTGTACGCGCTGGCGGCCAGCAGCGGGTCCACCTCGCCGTACAGGGCCAGTGCCCGCTGGTAGTGGCGCGCCGCCTGGTCGTGCTCACCGGTGAGCTGGCGGATGTAGCCGAGGTTGCCGGTGGCGCCCGCCTCCATCAGCCGGTCGGACGTGCTCCGCGCGATGTAGAGGCAGTCGTGGAAGTGGTAGTCCGCCACGGAGAGGTCACCGCGGTCCTGCTGCACCAGGCCGAGGAACATCAGGTTCGCCGCCTCGGCCTCGCGCCAGCCGCTGTCCCGCGCGAGTGCCAGCGCGGACTCCAGGTGCCACACGGCCTGCTCGTTGTCGCCCGTGCAGTGCCGGGCCTCACCGAGCAGGCGCCGCGCCGAGGCGAGTGCGCGCTGGTCGCCGGTCCGCTCGGCGTTCGCCTCGGCGATCGTGGCGAGCTTCAACCAGTCCGACACGGGCCTGCTGAGCCAGAAGTAGCCGCTGAGGCATTCGGCGATGCGCCGCGCTCCGTCGGGATGGCCCGCGTGCGAGGCCTGCTCGGCGATGACGACGAGGTTCGCCAGCTCACCGTCGATCCACGCCGTCGCCCGGTCGCGTTCCTCGTGGTCGGTCGACGCGATGCCGACCGCCGCGCACTCCACCGCGGTCACGTACGCATCCCCCAGTGACCGCGTCGCGGCCGCCCGGTCCTCGGCGCTGTCCGTCGCGTGCGCGATCTCCGCCGCGTACAGCCGGAGCAGGTCGTGCACGCCGTACCGGTCGCGGTCGGCCTGGCCGATCAGGTGCGCGGTCGCGAGCTGGTCGAGCACCGGCCGCACCTCGGCGGTGGAGACGCCCATGAGCGCGGCCGCGGACTCGACCGGGAACACCGGTCCTGGCAGCAGGCCGAGCAGGCGGAACAGCCGCTGCGCGTCCGGTGCCAGTGCGCGGTAGGAGAGGTCGAACGCCCTGCGCACCGCGAGGTCGTCGGATCCGGGCACCTGGAGCGACGACAACCGGCTCGCCATGAGGTCGCGGACCCCGTCGGCCAGTGAGCGGAACGGCAGGTTCGCCAGGTTCGCCGCGGTGATCCGCAGTGCGAGCGGGAGGTGGGCGCAGAGCTCGGCGAGCTCGGCGACCGCCTCGGGTTCCGCCGCCACCCGTTCGTCGCCGAGTGACGTCGCGAGCAGCGCCATCGCGTCGCGCTCGGGCAGCACGTCGAGCGTCACCCGGCGCGCGCCCTCGGCGACGACCAGGCCGTTGAGCCGGTCCCTGCTGGTCACCAGCACGAAGCAGCCGTCGCCCGCGGGCAGCAGCGGGCGCACCTGCTCGGCTGAGCACGCGTCGTCGAGCAGCACCAGGATCTTGCGGTCCGCCAGGAGCGTGCGCGCCGTCGAGGCCGCTTCGTCGACGTCGGTCGGCACCCGTTCGGCAGCGACGCCCAGCGCGCGCAGGAACCTGCCCAGCACGTCGATCGGCTCGGCGCCCGCACCGAGGCGGGCGTGCAGGTGCCCGTCGGGGAACCGGTCCCGCACCTGGTGCGCCCAGTGCAGCGCGAGCGCGGTCTTCCCGACGCCGGGCGCGCCGGTCACCAGGCCGATCGGGGTCCGCCCGAGCAGCGAGTCGAGCACGGCGAGCTCGGTGTCCCGCCCGGTGAAGCCGCACACCGCGGCGGGCAGCTGGCGCGGCACCGTCACGACCGGTGCGGCGGGCCGCAGGTCGAGCTCGGGATCGGCGCGCAGCATGCGCTGGTGCAGCTCGCGAAGCGCGGCACCCGGCCGCACGCCGAGCTCGCGGTCGAGCAGGTCGTGGACGTCGCGGTGCGCCTGCAACGCCTCGGCCTGCCTGCCGCAGCGGTAGAGGGCGAGTGCGTACTGCGCCCAGAGGCGTTCACGCAGCGGATGCTTGTCAATCAACGTCCGCAGGTCGGCGACCGCGTCGTGGTGCATGCCGAGCGCGAGCCTGGCGTCGATGTGGTCTTCCTCGGCGGCGAGCCGCAGCTCGTCCAGCCGCGCCACCTCCGCCCGCCCCGAGTCCGGCAGCGCGAGCCCGCTCAGCACGTCGTCGCGCCACAACGCGAGCGCCTGGCTCAGGTTCTGCACCGCGACGACCGCCCGGCCCGCGCGGGAGGCCGCCTTGCCCTCGCCCGCGAGCCGCTGAAACCGCGCCGAGTCGAGCTCGGACTCCGCGACCTGGAGCAGGTAGCCGTCTCGACCGGTCCGCAGCCGTTCCCTGCCGACGATCTTGCGCAGGTCCGAGACGTACGACTGGAGGTTGGCCCGCGCCGAGCTCGGCGGCGACTCACCCCACAGCCAGTCGACCACGGTGCCGGTCGGCACGACCTGGTTGCCGTGCAGGCACAGCATCCCGAGCAGGAGCCGTTGCTTGCGCCGCGTCGGCTGCGCGGGCCGGCCCCCGTCCGATCTCACCTCGAGCTGGCCCAGCACTCGGAATTCCATCGTTCCCCCCAGAACTAGATCCGATCGCAACCCTCCGTTCTACACAAGTCCGTGTGGCCGCGTGTGACTTCGCGTGTAGAGGCCGCCGAGAGGCTCCTCACGTGAAGATGAAACGCAGAACAGCCGTGCTCATCGGGCTCGCAGCCGCACTGGTGACGGGTGTGCTCGGCGCACCGCAGGCCGCCGCGGCGAGCACCCCGGACGGTCCGATCACCAGGTCCGAGGTGCTGACCCGCTCGCAGTCCTGGATCGACGCACGCGTGCCGTACGACCAGAACCGCTCGTACTCCAACCAGTACGGCACGTACCGCCAGGACTGCTCGGGCTTCGTCTCGCTGGCGTGGCACCTCGGCTCCAGCCGCTGGACCGGCAACCTCGGCGAGGTCATGCACGACATCCCGCGCGCCGATCTGAAGCCCGGCGACGCGCTCTTCCGGCACGACGGCTCGGTCCAGCACGTCGCGCTCTTCATCGGCTGGTCGGACGTCAACAAGACCCGGCCGATCGTGCGCGAGGAGTACATGAGCGGCCGGGTCGCGGAGCAGCGGGTGTGGGACGCCGGGTGGGCGGGCGGCTTCCTCCCCAAGCGGTACAACAAGATCGTCGACGACTCGACGCCACCTCGCCCGCGCGGCGACCACATCGGTGACGTGAGCGGCGACGGGCACGCGGACCTGGTGGCCACCAAGGCCGACGGCACGCTCCACTACTTCGCCAACAACATCAACAGCAGCCCGGAAGGCCGTCCCTTCGGCAACTACGACCCGATCGGCGTCGGCTTCGGACCGTTCACCAAGCTCCGCTCCGGTGACATCAGCGGCGACGGGTACGCCGACCTCATCGGCATCCAGGGCGACGGCACGCTGCACTACCTGCCGAACAACATCAACTCCAACCCCGGCCACCCCTACGGCAACGCCGAGAACATCGGCTCCGGCTTCGAGGAGTTCGACAACTTCGTCCTCGGCGACGTCAGCGGCGACGGCTACGCCGACCTGCTGGCGACGCGGGCCGACGGCACGCTGCACTACTTCCCGAACAACATCAACTCCAACCGCGCGCACCCGTTCGGGCCCAGGTTCGAGATCGGCACCGGGTTCCAGTTCTTCACCCAGCTGCGGGCGGGCGACGTCAGCGGCGACGGGTACGCCGACCTCATCGGCGTCCAGGCGGACGGATCGCTCCACTACCTGCCCAACAACATCAACTCCAACCCCAGCCACCCGTACGGCAACGCCGAGAACATCGGCTCGGGCTTCCAGGAGTTCAACAACGTCGTCACGGCGGACATCAGCGGCGACGGCTACGCCGACCTCATCGCCACGAAGACCGACGGGACCCTGCACTACTTCCCGAACAACCTCAACTCGAGCCCCGGCCGCCCGTACGGCCTCAGGTACCCCATCGGGTCCGGGTTCGAGATCTTCAACCGCATCGTCTGACCGATCACCGTTTCTGGGGGAAACAATGCGCAACACAGCTTTGAGACTCGTCGTCGGCGTGGCCGCGGCGATGGTCGTGACCGGTGGCCTCGCCACCACCGCACAGGCGGGGGCACCCGTCGGCACGGCGGCCTGCCCGGTGCCGCCCACCCGCGACCTCAACGTCACCAAGATCGTCTACCAGGTCGGCAAGCGGCACGCCGTGTCGCCGAAGGTGATGCTCGCCGGCTTCGAGGCGGGCTGGGTCGAGTCCCACATGAACAACCTCGGCTGCGGCGACGCGGACTCGCTCGGCGTGTTCCAGCAGCGCCCGTCGCAGGGCTGGGGCACGCCCGACCAGATCATGAACGTCGACTACGCGGCCACGCAGTTCTTCACCAGAGCCATCAACGTCGACCGGGCCAACCCCGGCCACACGGCGGGACAGGTCGCGGCGGACGTGCAGCGCCCGCGCGAAGACCTCAGGGGCCGCTACGACCAGTCCGAGCCGACCGCGCGCCAACTGCTCGCCGAGGTCGCCACGACCACGGGACGCGGTGACCGCATCGGTGACGTGAGCGGGGACGGGTACGCGGACCTCGTCGCCACCAAGGCCGACGGGACGCTCCACTACTTCCCCAACAACATCAACTCCAACCCCGGCCACCCGTACGGCAACTACGAGCCGATCGGCGTCGGCTTCGGACCGTTCACCAAGCTCCGCTCGGGCGACATCAGCGGGGACGGGTACGCGGACCTCATCGGCGTCCAGGGCGACGGGTCACTCCACTACCTCCCGAACAACGTCAACTCGAACCCCGGCCACCCCTACGGCAACGCCGAGAACATCGGCTCCGGGTTCCAGGAGTTCACCGAGGTCGTCCTCGGTGACGTGAGCGGCGACGGCTACGCCGACCTGCTCGCCACCAAGGCCGACGGGACGCTCCACTACTTCCCCAACAACATCAACTCCAACCGCGCGCACCCGTTCGGGCCCAGGTTCGAGATCGGCACCGGCTTCGAGTCGTTCACGCACCTCCGCGCGGGTGACGTCAGCGGCGACGGGTACGCGGACCTGATCGGCGTGCAGGGTGACGGAACGCTGCACCACCTGCCCAACAACATCAACTCCAACCCCGACCACCCGTACGGCGACGCCCAGAACATCGGCTCGGGCTTCCAGGAGTTCACCGGGATCGTCACCGGTGACGTGAGCGGCGACGGCTACGCCGACCTGCTCGCCACCAAGGCCGACGGCACGCTCCACTACTTCCCCAACAACATCAACAGCAGCCCCACCGGCCGGCCGTACGGATCCAGGTCCCAGATCGGCACGGGCTTCGAAGTCTTCAACAGGATCGTCTGACGTGGACGAAACGCAGACCTTCGGACGCAGACGGGTGCTGCAGGGTGCGGCACTGCTCGCGGGCGCCGGTCTCCTCGGTGGCGGGAGCCTCACGGCTTCCGCCTCCGCGGCGGCGTTCGACCCGCGGCACCGGTTTCTCAAACTGATCCCCGCCGGCGACGGCGTGATCTACGGGTTGCAGGCCGACGGTGTGCTGCAGTACTTCCGGCACACCGGCTGGGCCAACGGCTCCCCCACCTGGTCACCGGGCGCCGGGTACCCGATCGGCGACGGCTTCCACCAGTTCGCCGACGTGCTCGCGGCCCGCGGCGGGATCTTCTTCTGCCGCACCGGTTCCGGCGCCATCCGCCGCTACGAGTACGCCGTGGCGAACCCGCGACCGGCGAGGGGCGGTGGGTCGACGGGGGCGGCACGGAGATCGGGAGCGGGTTCCAGCAGTTCCCGCGGATCTTCGGTGGCTGGAACGGCGTGATCCACGGCGTCGACCCCGGCGGCGGGCTCTGGTGGTACCGCTACGACAACGGCTGGGCCAACGGCGGCGCGGGCGTCCGGATCGGCTCCGGGTTCCACGAGTACCAGACCCTCACCGCGGGCCCCGACGGCGTGATCTACGGCGTGCGGCAGGGCGGTGACCTGCACTGGTACCGCTTCCACCCGGACGGCGCGCGGTGGGACAACGGCGGCAAGCCGATCTGGGTCGGCAACGGCTGGGGCGAGGGCTTCCACAAGCAGGTGTGCTCGGACGACGAGGGTTGCGTCTACGCCGTCTCCGTCGACCGGGGCGCGGTGCCCGGCAACGACGACGCGCTGCACTGGTACCGGCTGATGAACGCGCGCACGGTGGCGACCGACGGCCGGTACGAGTGGCACGGCGGCGGCAGCGCGACCACCGTCGGCAACGGGTTCTCCGTCGAGCCGACCGGAGCCGTGCAGGGGTACGCCAGCTCGCTGACGATCCGCGCGGGCGAGCGGATCGGCTTCCCGATCTCGACCAGCCTCACCGGCGTCACCGCGGCGGTCGTCCGAATGCCCGGCCGGCAACGGGTTTCGGACCCCGCGCCGGTCGCGACCGGCGTCCAGCCGCTGCCGCCCGACTACCGGACCAGGGGCTGCGGCTGGGCCGAACGAGCCGGGCTCACCGTGCCCGCATCGTGGTCCTCTGGCCTGTACGCGCTGGAGATGACCTCACCGGGTGGGCTGCGCAGGCACGTCCCGTTCGTGGTGCGGCCGGTCCGCCCGTCCGCGCCGATCGCGTTCCTGGTGCCCACCAACACCTACAACGCCTACAACGTCTGGGGAGGACACAACCAGTACTCCGCGGGCGAGGAGGGACGGCAGCGCCAGGTCACGTTCCTGCGACCGAGCACGTCGACCGCGGTCGAGCCGACCGGGCGGATCGACCACCTCCTGCTCAGCGACCTGTTCCTGGTGAAGTGGATGGAGGACAACGGGTTCCGCCACGACTGCTACATCGACGGCGACCTGGACGCCGACGGGACGTGGTTGCGGCAGTACAAGGCGCTCGTGCTCGGCAGCCATCCCGAGTACTGGTCGGAACGCATGCGCCAGCGCGTCGTCGACTACCTCGCCGGCGGTGGCCGGCTGATCTACACCGGCGGCAACGGCATGTACGAGCGGATGAGCTACGCGAGCGGCACCGCGGTGACCCACCGCACCACCAAGGGTGCGCGCGACGAGTACCACGCCGACGGCAAGTCCGAGTCGCAGATCCTCGGTGTGGCGTTGACGGGCGCGTACATGGACTTCCACCCGTACCGCGTGGTCGCCGACCACCCGCTGCTCGCGGGCACCGGGCTGCGGCCGGGCGACCGGTTCGGGCACGTCGCCCACAACGGTGCGGCGAGCGGCTGGGAGGTCGACGCGCTGAACCCCGACCTGCCTGGGGTGCAGCACATCGCGCGCGGCGACAACCCCGGCGGTGGTGCCGACATGGTGTTCTGGCCGAAACCCAACGGGGGCTGGGTGTTCAGCGCCTCCTCGATGTCCTTCAACGGCGCGCTGCCGCACGACGCGGCGATCCGCCAGATCCTGCGCAACGTCTTCGACCTTGCGCTGTCCTGAAAACCGAACAATCTGGAGGGAACATGAGGAAGAAGCTCATCGGAGTCGCGTTGGCCGGTCTGGCCGCCGGCTCCATGGCGATGACGGCAACCGCATCACAGGCAGACCCGACCAAGGGCATCCCCAGGGTCGCCGACGCGCCGGTCGCCGCAGAGGTCGCGGCTGCCGCCGCGCAGTGCTGGCACACCTTCGAGCCGTCCGCGCCGAACGGGGGGCCGATGAGGCAGACCTACCGGAACTGCAACTCGTTCCCGGTCTCCGTGACCCCGGCGTGGGTCAACGGTGGCGGACAGATCAGCACCATCGTGAACGACTGCCGCACCGTGCAGCCCGGCGCGGAGACCGTGTGGAACCACGGGGCCACGTTCCAGGGCGTGAACTACACGGTGTCGCTCTGCTACGTCTGGTAGCACGGTAGAAGGGCCGCCTTGCCGCTGTGGCGAGGCGGCCCTTCTCGCTAAGCCTCGGGCAGTGCGGCGATGCGGGCGTTGATGCGCTCGATCTCCGCTTCGGCATCGGCCTTGCGGGCCTGGATCTTCGCGACCACGTCCGCGGGCGCCTTCTCGGTGAACTTCGGGTTGTTGAGCTTGCCCTCGCACTGGGCGAGGTCCTTCTCGGCGACCGCGAGGTCCTTCGTGAGGCGCTTGCGCTCGGCCACGACGTCGATCGTGCCGGACGTGTCCAGCTCGACCTTCACCGTGCCCTTCGGCAGACCGACCTCGAGCGTCGCGGAGACCGCGAACTCGTCGCCCGGCTCGGTGAGGCGGGTGAGCGCGCGGACGGCCGGGACCTGGTCGAGCATGTCGACGCAGCACGCGCCGCGGACCTTGCCCGCGACCTTCTGCGCCTGGCGCAGGCCCTGCTCGGAGCGGAACCGGCGGATCTCGGTCGCGAGCTTCTTCAAGCCCTCGATCTTGACCTTCGCGTCCGGGTCCTTCTCCGCGCCGGACGGCTGCGGCCACGGAGCGACGACCAGCGACTCGCCGCCGGTCAGCGCGGTCCACAGCGTCTCGGTGATGAACGGCGTCACCGGGTGCAGCAGCCGGTACACGACCTCGAGGACGTGCCCGAGGACGGACTGCGTCGACTCGACGGCGCCCTCGGCGATCTGGACCTTCGCGATCTCCAGGTACCAGTCGCAGAACTCGTCCCAGGTGAAGCTGTAGAGCGCGTCGCACGCCTTGGCGAACTGGAACGTCTCGAACTGGGAGTCCACATCGGACACCAGCTGGTCGAGCAGGTCCAGGATCCAGCGGTCTGCCGCGGTCAGCTCCTCGCGCGGCGGCAGCGGACGCTCCACAGTGGCCCCGTTGGCGAAGGCGAACTTGCTGGCGTTCCACAGCTTCGTGGTGAAGTTGCGGGCACCCGCTGCCCACTCCTCGGCGATCGCCATGTCCGAACCGGGGTTCGCGCCGCGCAGCAGCGTGAACCGGGTGGCGTCGGCGCCGTAGCTGTCCATCCAGTTCAGCGGGTCGATCACGTTGCCGCGCGACTTGGACATCTTCTTGCCCTGCGCGTCACGGATCAGGCCGTGCAGGTAGACGTGGTCGAACGGCTGGACCTCGTCCATCGCGTACAGGCCGAACATCATCATCCGGACGACCCAGAAGAACAGGATGTCGTAGCCGGTCGACAGGACGCTGGTCGGGTAGAACCGCTTCAAGTCCTCGGTCTCGTCCGGCCAGCCGAGCGTCGAGAACGGCCACAGGCCCGACGAGAACCAGGTGTCGAGGACGTCCTCGTCCTGACGCCAGCCGTCGCCGGCGGGCGCCTCGTCGTCGGGGCCGAGGCAGACGACCTCGCCGTTCGGGCCGTACCAGACCGGGATCCGGTGGCCCCACCACAGCTGCCGCGAGATGCACCAGTCGTGCAGGTTGTCGGTCCAGTCGAAGTAGCGCTTCGACAGCTCGGCCGGGTGGATCGTGGTGCGGCCGTCGCGGACGGCGGCGGACGCCTTGGCCGCGATGCCCTCGACCTTCACCCACCACTGCAGCGACAGGCGCGGCTCGACGACCGTGTCGCAGCGCGAGCAGTGCCCGACGGAGTGCACGTACGGCCGCTTCTCGGCGACGATCCGGCCCTGGTCGCGCAGCGCGGCGACGACCGCGGGACGCGCCTCGAACCGGTCCAGGCCCTCGAACGGGCCCTTCGCGGTGATGACGCCGCGGCCGTCCATGACGGTCAGGTTCGGCAGGCCGTGCCGCTGGCCGATCTCGAAGTCGTTCGGGTCGTGCGCCGGGGTCACCTTGACCGCGCCGGTGCCGAACTTGGGGTCGACGTGGCTGTCCGCGACCACCGGGACGCGGCGGCCGGTCAGCGGGACCTCGACCTCCTTGCCGATGAGGTGCGCGTACCGCTCGTCGTCCGGGTGGACGGCGACCGCGGTGTCGCCGAGCATCGTCTCGGCGCGCGTGGTCGCGACGACGATCGACTGGTCACCGCTGCCGTAGCGGATGGAGATGAGCTCGCCGTCGTCGTCGGAGTGGTCGACCTCGATGTCCGACAGCGCCGTCTGGCAGCGCGGGCACCAGTTGATGATGCGCTCGGCCCGGTAGATCAGGCCGTCGTCGAACATCCGCTTGAAGATCGTCTGGACGGCGCGGGACAGCCCCTCGTCCATGGTGAAGCGCTCGCGCGACCAGTCGATGCCGTCGCCGAGCCGCTTCATCTGGTCGAGGATCTTGCCGCCGTACTCCTCTTTCCACTCCCAGACGCGCTGGACGAACTTCTCGCGCCCGAGGTCGTGCCGCGACAGGCCCTGGTTGGCCAGGTCGCGCTCGACGGCGTTCTGGGTCGCGATGCCCGCGTGGTCCATGCCGGGCAGCCACAGGACCTCGTAGCCCTGCATGCGGCGGCGCCGCGTGAGCGCGTCCATGACGCTGTGGTTGAGGGCGTGGCCCATGTGCAGGCTGCCCGTGACGTTGGGCGGCGGGAGCACGATCGTGAACGGCGGCTTGTCGCTGTTCGCGTCGGCCGTGAAGTAGCCGCGCGCGACCCACCGCTCGTACAGCACGCCCTCTACCTCCGCCGGGTTCCACGCGGCGGGGAGGTCAGGACGCTGGGGCGCGTTACGGGTCTCAGTCACGGCTGAAGATTCTACGGAGAGGCACCTCTCGACTTGAAACGAGATACCTGCTGGCGAGAGTCGGGTGAGTGTCACGGGCGAAAATCGACGATCTGGACGCACCCCGCTCCTCGCCAGGTCGACGGCCGGATGGAGGCGATTCGCACCGGGCCGGACGAGGTCACCGTCCGCACCACCCACTCGTTCGCCTACGCGTTCGACTCGCCGAAGGTCGTGCAGATCGCGCACGTGCAGGCGGTGTTCCGAGTCGACGCGGACGGCCTGCACGTCACGTCCATCACGACGCGGTACGAATGAGCTGCTAACGCCGGAACAGGTTCGTCCGATCGAGTGAGTGTGAGCATTCCTGGGGGAATCGAAGACCATCCTGACCTGCGCGACGAGAAGTGGATCAAGCAGGCGTCGAAGCGCGCCAAGCGCGAGATCAGAAAGAGCCGCCGCCGCGCGCGCATGAGGCAGCACAGCGGCAAGATCGTCACGGCCATCTCGCTGGCCGTCATCGGCGCGGTGCTGTTCGGCCTGCACAAGACCGGTGAGCTGCAGAAGTTCCTGCCGGACGACGTGTCGCTGCCGTCCATCGGCGTGCACCTCGACCAGCCGTTCAAGGGCACCATCGTCGAGGGATGGGCGGACGGCGAGGCGGGCATCAAGGCGCCGGACGCGAACCCCGAGTTCGCGACCGCCTACGACCAGGTCCGCAAGTTCATCGTCGCGGCGGAGCTGGACGAGGCGATGCTGGTGAACCACGACCCCGAACCGCTGGCCGCGCTCGTGCTGGCCGGCGAACGGGACTGGGTGCGCGAGTCGGTCGCGGGCGGGTCGATGGGCACCCGCGTCCAGAAGGGGCAGCAGCTGCTCCCGGACGCGCCCAAGGTGGACGGGTCCATGTCGGCGACCACGACCAAGCCGGGCGTGGTGACGGTCAAGGCCAAGTACGCGATCGCGTACGCGTTCCACACCGACGCGCCGCAGTCGCTGACCGACCAGACGGACATCATCTCGATCGTGCGGACCGAGTACACGTTCACGGTCACCGCGGACGGGCTGTCGGTCGAGAACGTCGCCGGCTACCAGTTCTGGATCGCGTGCAAGGCGAGCAAGGCGGGGTTCCTCGCGCCGAGCTTCACCGAGCCGCACCTCTACGACGGGACGGGCGGCGCCGACGCCGACGTGAACCCCAACGCCCCCATGCCCACCGAGGGCACCTGCAAGGACAACTGAGACACCACTGGACGACCGCGGGCACGCGAGGTGAGCGAGGGCCGAAAACACACTCACCCGATCAGCGGTGACCACGGATAGTGGCGCAGGTCACAATCTCTGTAGCCGGACCGTCCGCGTCCTATGTGGAGGTTCTTGGGAGTACTGGGGATATCTGGTCACGGACCCGTTCAACCCCTTGGGGCCCGTGGCCGCCGCGCCGCTGGCATGTTCTTCGGGGGCATGCTGGCGGCGCTCGCACGTGAGGACGAGGATGGGGGCATGACCAGCAAGCCCCCGTCGCACGACGTCGACGAAACCCAGCTCGAAGTCTCCGCCCCGAAGAAGTGGGCCGCCGGTATTCCCGGTGTCGTGGTGTCGCTGCAACGCGGCGTCGAGCAGATGGGCGTCGGGCGCACGGTCAAGACACTCCGGCTGCTCAACCAGCGGGAAGGCTTCGACTGCCCCGGCTGCGCGTGGCCGGAGCCGCAGGGGCACCGGCGGATGGCCGAGTTCTGCGAGAACGGGGCGAAGGCGGTCGCCGAGGAGGCGACGAAGCGCCGCGTCACCCGTGAGTTCTTCCAGCAGCACTCGATCGCTGAACTGGGTGAGAAGACGGACTACTGGCTGGGGCAGCAGGGCAGGCTCACCGAGCCGATGGTGTTGCGCCCCAACGCCACGCACTACGAGCCGATCGGCTGGGACGACGCGTTCTCGCTCGTCGCAACGGAACTGAACAGTCTCGCGAGTCCGGACGAGGCGGTCTTCTACACGTCGGGCCGCACGAGCAACGAGGCCGCGTTCCTGTACCAGCTGCTGGTGCGCGCGTTCGGCACGAACAACCTGCCGGACTGCTCGAACATGTGCCACGAGTCGTCCGGTGCGGCGCTCATCGAGACGACCGGCGTCGGCAAGGGTTCGGTGTCGCTCAACGACATCACCATCGCGGACCTCGTCGTGGTGGTCGGCCAGAACCCCGGCACGAACCACCCGCGCATGCTGAGCGCGCTCGAGGACGCCAAGCGCAACGGCGCGAAGATCATCGCGGTGAACCCGTTGCCGGAGGCCGGGTTGCTGCGGTTCAAGAACCCGCAGAACGTGCGCGGCGTCATCGGCAGGGGCACCGAGCTCGCGGACGAGTTCGTGCAGATCAAGATCGGCGGCGACCAGGCGCTGTTCCAGGCGATCGGGCACCTGCTGCTGTCCTGGGGCAAGGTCGACCAGGAGTTCATCGACGAGAAGACGCACGGCTTCGCCGAGTACGCCGAGCACGTCAGCACGATCGACTGGGATCGGGTCCTGCACGCGACCGGTCTCACGAAGGACCAGGTCAAGCGGGTCGCCGGCATGTTCGTCGACTCCGAGCGCACGATCGCCTGCTGGGCGATGGGCCTCACCCAGCACAAGCACGCGGTGCCGACGATCCGCGAGGTCACGAACGTGATCCTGCTGCGCGGCATGATCGGCAAGCCAGGCGCGGGACTGTGCCCGGTGCGCGGGCACTCGAACGTCCAGGGCGACCGGACGATGGGCATCAACGAGAAGGCTCCGGAGAAGTTCCTCGCCGCGCTGGAGGACGAGTTCGGCATCCCGGTCCCCCGCGGCCACGGGCACGACACGGTCAACGCGATCCGCGCGATGCGCGACGGCAAGGCGAAGGTGTTCTTCGCGGTGGGCGGCAACTTCGTCTCCGCGACGCCGGACACGCCGGTCACCGAGCAGGCGATGCGCTCGTGCTCGCTGACCGTGCAGGTCTCCACGAAGCTCAACCGCTCGCACGTGGTGCCCGGCACCACCGCGCTGATCCTGCCCGCGCTGGGCCGCACGGAGAGCGACCTGCAGCACTCGGGCGAGCAGTTCGTGACGGTCGAGGACTCGATGTCCTGCGTGCACCGCTCGCAGGGACGGCTGGCGCCCGCGTCGGACCAGCTGCTGTCCGAGATCTCGATCGTGTGCCGCCTGGCGCGCAAGGTGCTCGGCCCGAACCACCCGGTGCCATGGGAGGCGTTCGAGCGCGACTACGACCGGATCCGCGACCGCATCGCCAACGTCGTGCCCGGCTGCACCGACTACAACGCGAGGGTGCGCCAGCCGGACGGTTTCATCCTCCCGCACGCGCCGCGCGACTCACGCGAGTTCCCCGGCACGAACACGGGCAAGGCGAACTTCACGGCCAACGAGCTGACCGTGCTGGACGTGCCGCCGGGCGCGCTGCTGCTGCAGACCATGCGCAGCCACGACCAGTACAACACCACGATCTACGGCCTGGACGACCGCTACCGCGGCGTCAAGGACGGCAGGCGCGTGGTGCTGGTGAACCCGGACGACATCAAGCAGCTCGGGCTCTCCGACGGGCAGATGGTCGACCTCGTCTCGGAGTGGCCGGACGACCCGACGGGCGTCACGAAACGCCGCGCCGAGTCGTTCCGGGTCATCTCCTACCCCACCGCACGTGGCTGTGCGGCGTCGTACTTCCCCGAGACGAACTCGTTGGTACCGCTCGACTCCACGGCCGAGACCTCCAACACGCCCACCTCGAAGTCCATCGTCGTGCGACTGGAGGCGACTACTCGAGGATGACCGAGTAGTTGCTCCCGCTGGCCGCGTTCGGGCCGAGTGCGACCTCACCGGCCGGGAAGCCCTTGGCGAACAACTGGAAGGTCTTCGGCGAACCCTCGTTGTTCACGAGCTGAAGACCGGTGTCGAGCCACAGGTTGTCCATCCACGGACGCTTCCCGGACCGGGTGTCGACCGCGACGTAGACCAGCGCGTCGCGGTTGATCGTGAAGCGCACCAACGGGTTCTGGGTCGCGGACTTGGAGTCGTTCGCGGTCCGGATCCAGGTGGCACCGGCGATCTCGGCGGGCACGGTCGTGAACGTGAACGCCCGGTCGCCGTACTGCGCGACACCGGTCCGCAGGTTGGCCTGGATCGACCAGTCGCCCGCGTTCGCCGTGTCGGCGACGGCCAGGTCACCGACCTCGAGCTGGCCGCCGCTGCCGACGGTCAGCACCGCGGTCGCCGTGTGCGACACGGGTCCCGCCGTGCCGGTGACCGTGATGTTGGACGTCCCGTTCGGCGTCGACGGGAGCGTCGCGACGGTCATCGTCGACGACTCACCCGGCTGCACCTGCGCGGGGTTGAACTGCACGACCGTGTTCACCGGGACGTTCTCCGCGTCCAGCGAAATCGGTCCCGGCGAGCCCGAGATGGCCGCCGTGCGGATGGCGTACGACGCGGTCTCGCCGGGCTGAACGGTCCGCGACGGCGGGTCGACGGCGATCTGGAAGTCGTTGCCCACCGTGCACTTCTCGGTCGAGCCGGTCGCGTTGATCCGCGGCGAGCCTGGCCCGCGGAAGCAGTACCCGTTCACGGACTGGAACCCGACGTCGAACGGGCTGGACGTGCCCTTCTCGACGCTGAAGTTCTCGAACGTGATGTCGCTGCTGCTGTTGGCGATCACGGCCGGGCGGCCGTCGTTGGAGTTGAAGTCCACCGAGCTGTTCACGAACTTGATGCGGTCGGCGTACCGGATGTACCAGCCGTAGGCGGGCCGGGTGCCGATGCTGTTCGGGTTGTAGTTCTTGGGGTCGTTGGACGGCGGGTTCGTGGACATGGTGCCGTTGCCGCCGGGCACGGTGATCTTGACGTTGTTGAACGTCACGTCGCTGACGTGGCCGCCGGGGTCACCCATGATCGTCGGGCTGAACGACGGGGACGCGCCGCTGATCGTGATGTTGTCGTAGGTGATGTTGCTGATGGTGCCGACGCCGGGGTTGTTGCCGCAGCGCTTCCTCGCGCCCACCTTCAGCATGATCGGCGAGCGGACGCCGGACACGGTGATGTCCTTGTAGTGGACGTCGGAGATCCTCGCGCCGTCCATCGACACCAGGCCGAGCCCGGACTTGTTGGAGCCCTTGATGTCGATGCGCTGGAAGTCGTAGCCGGTGAAGTCGCCGCACGTCTCCGAGCCGAACATCAGCGCGTTGCAGCACCCCGCGGAGAGCTTGGTGTCGTACACGCGCACGTTGCCGTTGGTCAGCTTCTGCCCGAGCGCGTAGTCGCTCTTGAACGCGAGCGCGTCGTCGTTGCCCGCGAAGTTGCCGTTGGTGATCGTCACGTTGGTCGTGCTGATGACGTTCCAGCCGTCGCGGTCGCTGGCGGTGTCGATGACCAGCTTGTCGGACACGACGTTCTTGCAGCCGTTGATCAGCATCGCGAAGTGGCCGCCGCGCCGCAGCTTGATGCCGCTCACGGTCAGGTTCTCGCACCTCGTCAACGAGATGATCTTGTCGGCCTGGCCGGACGAGGGGTTGCCGGTGATGAGCGCGCCGCCGCCGTCGATCGTGCCGGAACCGACGAAGCCGATGTTGGTCAGCCGGTCGCCCCAGATCATCGCGTTGTGGAAGTGACTGTGGCCGTAGTCCTGGAAGTCGTCCCACTGGTTCGGCTCGGGCGGGTCGTAGCCCGAGCCACCGGCACCCATGATCGTCGAGCCCGCGTCGAGCTGGAACGTCACGTTGCTCTTCATGTGGATCGAGTTGGGCGACCGGTACGTGCCGGACGGGAACTGGACGATGCCACCGCCGGCCTCGTTCGCGGCGGTGATGGCTCTGTTGATCGCCGCCGTGTCATTGGCTGAACCGTTGCCGACCGCGCCGTAGTTCTTGACGTTGTGGACTGCCGCCTGGGCTGGTTGTGCGAGCATCGCCATCGCGACGATCGCCGCCCCCGCAGCTACACCGAGTTTTCGGAACACCGCTGTTCTCCTCGGGCCTTGTAGTCAAAATGTAAGCAGGGTGAAAACCTTTACAGCGGCGGCAGTGCATCAGGCTACGCCTGTTATGGGGATGACACGAGGCCACCTTTGGCTGCTGGGGACGTTCGCGGTTCTGCTCGTCGCGACGTGGTGGGATCCGATCTGGCCCGCCGAGCAGGCGTTGCACAACTCGCTGACGCTGGTCGCGCTCGGCGTGCTCGGCCGGGTCCAGAAACGGCGCCCGATGCCGGTCCAGACCTGGGCATGGGCGTTGTTGTTCCTCGCACTGCACACGGTCGCAGCGCGCTGGATCTACTCGTACGTGCCGTACGACGACTGGACATCAGCGCTGTTCGGAGTGCGCCTGTCCGAGGTGTTCTCCTGGCACCGCAACCACTTCGACCGGTTGGTGCACTTCGCGTACGGACTCTGCCTGGCGATGATGCTCAGGCTCAAACCACTGCGGTCACTGGAGATCGTGATCGCGACCAGCGCTCTCTACGAGCTGCTGGAGTGGGTGATCGCGATGACGCTCGGCGCGGAGACGGCCGAGGCCTACAACGGGCAGCAGGGCGACATCTGGGATCCGCACAAGGACATGGCACTCGCCCTGCTGGGAGCCCTTGTCGCGGTCTGGTCTCAGGCCGTGGCGGGACGGCGCACGGGTGCGCCGGTCCACTCGGACTCGGGCTTCTCCCGCGACTTCGACTCGGCGCGCGAGAGCCGGTGAACCTTCGCGTCCTGCTCGAAGTCGCGCTGTCGCTGGTTTGCGATTGCAAGCGCGTCTAGGTGATGCATCATGACGAACCTCCCCAGGTCGGAACGGGATCTACTTCTCGGGTGCGACCGACGTGCTCAGGAAGAACCGCACCGGACGCGCACCCTCGGGGCGCGCCTCGGGCCGCTCGGCGCGGTCGCCGTAGCGGGTGAAGATCTCGACGATCTCGGCGCGCATCTCGGCGAGCTCGTCCGCGGTCAGGAACTTGGTCGTGCTGTTCGTCGCGATCGACCGGCGCCACTCGTCCGGCTCGAGCTCACGGCGCCGCATGCGCTCCTTGATCTGGCTGAACTCCTGGTCGAAGAACGCCATCGCGGCCGCCTCGGCGGCCAATGCGCCCTCGTCGTCCAGTCCTTCGGCCGAGATGCCCTGGTCGCGGTCGGTCAGCCGCCAGGGCTTCTGCCTGCCGGGACCCTGCACCTCTTCGACGAACCCGTACTTGGCCAGCATGTTCAGGTGGTACGAGCAGCTGGCCACGCTCTCGCCGAGCTGCTCGGCGCAGAAGGTCGCCGTGCTCGCGCCCCGGTCGGTGAGCAGGTGGATCAGCTTCCACCGGAAGGGGTGCGAGAGCGCCCTCAGCGCTTTGGGGTCACTGACATACCCGTCGGCCATGAGCCAACGGTACAGGTATCAAGGAACCTATATCAAGGGTTCTTGTTAAAGGTTTCTTGCTACAGGTTCTCCAGCACCGCGCGGGCCGCGTTGTGGCCACCGATGCCGCTGACCCCGCCGCCGCGCCGCGACCCGGCACCGCAGATGAACAGGTTCGCGACGTCGGTCTCGACGCCCCACTGGCCGACCTGCTCGTCGGTCTCCGCGAACGGCCAGTCCAGCTCGCCGTGGAAGATGTTGCCGCCGGGCAGCCCCAGCTCGGCCTCCAGGTCGAGCGGCGTGCGCGCCTCGATGCACGGGTTGCCGTCGGCGTCCGTCGCCAGGCACGTCTCGATCGGCTCGACCAGGTGCTCGTTGAGCTGGCGCAGGTAGCGGCCGACGAGCTCGTCCCGCAACTCCTCGTTGCGCCCCTCGAAGAGCGACGCGGGCAGGTGCAGGCCGAACAGCGTCAGCGTCTCGTGGCCTGCCAGCGAGGCGCCGAGGATCGTCGGGTCGGTCAGCGAGTGGCAGTACATCTCGCCGGGCAGCACGGACGGCACCTGGCCCGCGGCGCTCTCCAGGTACGCGGTCTCCAGCTGGTCGTAGGTCTCGTCGAGGTGGAACGTCCCGGCGAACGCGAGCCGCGCGTCCACCCCGCTGCGCAGCTGCGGGAGCTCGCGGAGCAGCATGTTGATCTTCAACTGGCAGCCCGGCGCGTCCGGCGTGACGTCCTTGCCGCGCAGGCGGTCCAGCAGCGACGGCGCCACGTTCGACAGCACGAAGCGGGCGTCGACGGTGGTGTCGCCGTAGGTGACCCTGGCGGTCTTGCCGTCGGCCTCGACCTCGGTGACCTCGGCGCCGGTGACGATCTCGACGCCGGCCTCGCGCGCGACGCGGGCGAGCTCGGCGGTCACGTGGCCCATGCCGCCGACCGGCACCTTCCACTCGCCCGTGCCGTTGCCGATCACGTGGTACAGGAAGCACTTGTTGGCCGCGAGCGAGTGCAACGAGGTGTGCGTGCCGATGAGCGCGTCGGTCGCGACGACGCCGCGCACGAGGTTGTTGTCGAACAGCTCCTGCAGCGTCTGACCGATGGGCCGCTCGAAGACCTGGTCCCACAGCCGCGCGCGGGACACCGCGTCGACGCGGACCTTGGCGTGCGCCTTGGACTCCAGCGGTTCGAGCAGGGTCGGGGCGAGCGCCTGCGCCATCACCTCGAGGTCGGCGTACCAGCGCTGCCACCTCTCCCAGTCGTCGAGCGAGCCGCAGACCGAGCGGAACGACTCGGCGGTCGCCTCGCCGGGGTCGCGCTCGACGAGCAGGCCGCCCTTGCCGTCCGGCGTGTACGACGAGGCCGCGCGCGACCGCAGGTGCAGCCGCAGGCCGAGGTCGGAGATGATCTGGTCGGGCAGCAGGCTCACCAGGTACGAGAACCGCGACAGGCGTGCCGCGACGCCCTCCCACGGCTCCGCGCTGACGGCCGCGCCGCCGACGTGGTCCAGCTTCTCCAGCACGAGCACCGACCGGCCGGCCTTGGCCAGGTAGGTGGCCGCGACCAGCCCGTTGTGCCCGCCACCAACCACAACGACGTCATGCATGCGCCTCTAGCCTTTCGTGGTACTTCGAGTCCACCGGGCGAACCATCTCGTTCGCGACGAACCCGACCGCCAGCAGTCCGATCATGATGTAGAGCGAGGTCGTGTACAGGTCGGGACCGGCCTTGCCCGCCGCCTTCTGGCTGTCCGCGATCGCGTTGACGATCAGCGGGCCCAGCACACCCGCGAGCGACCAGGCGGTCAGCAGCCTGCCGTGGATGGCGCCGACCTGGTAGGTGCCGAAGAGGTCTTTCAGGTACGCCGGGACCGTCGCGAAACCGCCGCCGTAGAACGACAGGATCACCATGGCGCACACGACGAACAACATCTTGGAGGCGTTGCCCGCGAGCGCGATCACCAGGTACGTGAGCGCGCCCGCACCGAGGTACAGCCGGTAGATGTTCTTGCGCCCCACCAGGTCCGATGTGGACGACCACACGATTCGGCCCGCCATGTTCGCGAGCGACAGCAGTGCGACGAAGCCCGCGGCGGCGGTCACGGCGACCGGGGCGTCCGTCTGGGCGAAGAAGTCGCGGATCATCGGCGACGCCTTCTCCAGGATGCCGATACCAGCGGTGACGTTGAAGCAGAGCACGACCCACAGGCACCAGAACTGGGGCGTCTTGATCGCGTTGCTGGCGGAGACGTTGAAGGCTGCCGGAATGTTGGAGCCTGCGACGACCTTCTGCTCGGTTTCCTGCGCGGGCACCCGGACCAGGAGCACGCCGACGGACATGAACACCGCGTAGACCAGGCCGTGCACGAGGAACGTCTTGGCGATGCCGCCCGTGTCCTTGCCGAACGACTCCAGCATCGCGGTCGACCAGGGTGACGCGATCAGCGCGCCACCGCCGAAGCCCATGATCGCGATGCCGGTCGCCATGCCCGGCCGGTCCGGGAACCACTTGATCAGCGTCGAGACGGGCGAGATGTAGCCGATGCCGAGCCCGATGCCGCCGACGAAGCCGTAGCCGAGCACCACGAGCCAGTACTGGCTGGTCGCGACGCCCAGCGCGGAGATCAGGAACCCGGACGAGAAGCACACAGCGGAGGTGAACATGGCCCAGCGCGGGCCGTTGCGCTCGACGAGCGTGCCGCCGAACGCGGCGGACAGGCCGAGCATGACGATGCCCAGCTGGAACGGCAGCGCGCTCTGCGTGCCGGTGAGACCGAGTGCGCCTTCGAGCGGCGGTTTGAAGACGCTCCAGGCGTACGCCTGCCCGATGGCCAGGTGGACGGACAGTGCTGCGGGAGGGACCAGCCAACGGCTCCAGTGGGGTGGTGCGACGGTCCTGGAACGGTCGAGGAAACCCATTCGCCAGCACCTCCGTAACCTGGTTGAGGACCCACTCGAAAACTTAGCGGTCCGAAGGAGTTGTGGACATGGGTCGCGTGACCGTTCGGCGAGCGGTGGTCAAGGTGTCGTCGAGCGGTCGGCTGCGCAAGGTGGACGCACTGGCCGCCGAGGAGCCGCTCGAGCTGCGCGTGGTAGGCCGCGCGCTGGCCGTCACGATGCGCACACCTGGTCAGGACGTCGAGCTGGCGCACGGGTTCCTGCTCAGCGAGGGCGTGATCGGCTCGCTGGAGGACGTCTCGATCGCGCGGTTCTGCGAGGGCACCGGGCCGGACGGCCAGAACACCTACAACGTGCTGGACGTGGCGCTCGCGGAGGGTGTCGCTCCCCCGGAGACCGGGGTGGAGCGCAACTTCTACACGACGTCGTCGTGCGGGGTGTGCGGGAAGGCCGCGCTGGACGCGGTGCGGCTGAAGACGCGGTTCTCCCCCGCCGCGGACCCCGTGCGGGTGTCGCCCGAGGTGCTGTGCGGGTTCCCGGACGCGTTGCGGGAGCGGCAGAAGGTGTTCGAGTCGACCGGCGGGCTGCACGCGGCGGGCCTGTTCACGGCGTCCGGCGAGCTGCTGGTCGTGCGCGAGGACGTGGGACGGCACAACGCGGTCGACAAGGTGCTCGGCTGGGCGTTGATGCAGGGACTCGTGCCGCTGCACGGCACGGTGCTGATGGTGTCCGGGCGGGCCTCGTTCGAGCTGGTGCAGAAGGCCGCGATGGCCGGGATCGCGGTGCTGGCGGCCGTGTCCGCGCCGTCGTCGCTGGCCGCCGAGCTGGCCGAGGAGCAGGGCATGACGCTGATCGGGTTCCTGCGCGGCTCGTCGATGAACGTCTACACCGGACAGGAGCGCGTGAGCGAGGTCGCGTCGGTCGTCCGGGCATCCGCTCACGACGACCGAGCGCAGCGAGATCAGGCGTGAGCGAATGACCGGACGACCGACCTCATCGGCGACCTCGCCGCCATCTCCGGAGGAGGGGCCATCCAACACGGGACCGCTTGACGGCGTTGTCGTCGTCAGCCTCGAGCAAGCGGTTGCCGTGCCCTACGCGACCCGGCTGCTGGCTGACCTGGGCGCCCGCGTGATCAAGGTCGAACGCCCTGGTGTCGGCGACTTCGCCCGGCACTACGACTCGTCGTGCGGCTCGGTGTCGTCGTACTTCGCGTGGACGAACGTCGGCAAGGAGTCGCTGACGCTCGACATCAAGGCGCCCGAGGCGCGCGAGGTGCTGAACCGGCTGGCGGCGCGGGCGGACGTGCTGCTGTGCAACCTGTCGCCGGGCGTGTGGGAGCGGCTGGCGCTGGACCTGCCGTCGTCGCTGGTCGTGGGCGAGCTGTCCGGGTACGGCGCGGACGGGCCCTATTCGGGGCGCAAGGCGTTCGACGCGCTCGTGCAGTCCGAGGCGGGCCTGGTGTCGCTGACCGGCGAGGGTGACGTGGTGGCGCGGGCCGGGATCTCGGTCGCGGACATCGCGGCGGGCGTGCAGCTCCAGTCGGCTGTGCTGGCAGCACTGCTGCAGCGCGGGCGGACGGGCCGGGGCTGCTCGCTGCGGCTGTCGCTGTTCGAGGCGCTGGCCGAGTGGATGCACCAGCCGCTGCTCTACGCGGCCGGTACGGGTGCCTCAGCACCGCGCACAGGCGCGCACCACCCGAGCATCGCGCCCTACGGCCCGGTGCCGTGCGCGGACGGCTCCGTGCACCTGGCGGTGCAGAACGACGGTCAGTGGCAGCGGCTGTCCGCGCTGGCAGGGATCCCCGCTGATCCGCGGTTCGCCACGGTGTCGTCGCGGGTCTCCCACCGCGACGCGTTGCAGGCTTTGCTGGCCGAGGCGTTCGCGTCGTTCTCGTGCGCCGACCTGCTCGCGGCGCTGGACGCGGCCGACGTGCCCGCCGCGCTGACGCGTCCGATCACCGATCTGGGCGCGCACCCGCAGCTCGCGGCCAGGTCGCGCTGGGTGGACGTCGAGGTGCCGGACGGGTCGGCCCGGATGCTGCGACCGCCGGTGGACGGGTTCTCGTGGTCACCGGGTGCCGTGCCGTCACTCGGGGCGCACAATGATCACGTGCTGCACTGGATCGGTTACTCAGCGGAAGATGTGGCCGAATTACGCGCGCGATCCGTTCTCTAGGTGTGATGTCCAGGGACGTTGTCCCGGTTTGGGCGGGTGACGGCCTGTCGTGAAGACAGGTGAAGGCCTCTGGTTGTGAAGTGGAGCTGTCGAGGAACCGCTTCACATGTCCGGAGGCCTTCGTGTCC
>NZ_VOBR01000027.1:0-21020 GCF_007845675.1 Lentzea tibetensis
TTTCGGTGGTTATAGCGTTGGGGAAACACCCGGTCCCATTCCGAACCCGGTAGTTAAGCCCTTCTGCGCCGATGGTACTGCACTGGTGACGGTGTGGGAGAGTAGGTCGCCGCCGGACAAAATTTCCTTGTAGGGGCCCAGTACGCTGGGCCCCTACAAGGCTTTTCGGCGTTCTTGGGGGCGCACGGATGGAAGCAATCGTCCACACCGACCGCAAGCTGTTCGCCGCACTGGTGCGGGACCGGTTCGCCGAGGACCCCGTCCTGCACACCATCGCGATCAGCGTCCTGAACCGCTACGTCGACCACCCCAGGGACGGCGATCCCGAGCTCGTGATGGTCACCCTCCACGAGAACGACGAGCTCGTCGGCTCACTGCTCCGCACCCCGCCGTGGCACGTCCAGCTCACCGACTGGCCGGTGGAAGCCGTCGACCTGGCCATCGACCTGCTGCGCCGCATCGACCCCGAACTGCCCGGCGCCATAGGCCCCTCCGGCACAGCTGAGGCGTTCGCCACGCGCTGGACCGACCAGGCGCAGGTCAACATCCTGGAGAGGCTCTACCGCCTCGAAGAGCTCGAAGCACCCGACGCGCCCGGCACGTTCCGCATGGCCGGCGAGGACGACGTGCCCCTGCTGGCGGGATGGCGGCACGACTTCTACGCCGAGGCACTGCCGAGCGAACCGCAGACGGCGTCCGGAGAAGAGATCATCCGCAGCTCGCTCGCGCTCGGCTACGGCAACGCGCTGTGGGAACGCGACGGCACACCGGTCGCCTGGGCGACCGCGGGTCCGCCGAACAACGGCATGTCGCGCGTCGGCCCCGTCTACACACCGCCGGAGCACCGCAGGCACGGCTACGGCGCCGCTGTGACGGCCGCGGTCAGCCGATGGGCGCTCGACGCGGGCGCCGAGCACGTCGTCCTCTTCGCGGACCTGCTCAACCCGGTCTCGAACTCCATCTACCAGCGAATCGGCTACCGCCCGGTGTGTGACTGGACCGACTACCGCTGGTGACCGACTACCGTTCTCCCATGCACCACGAGCTTCGAGAAGCCCGCCGCTCGAACACCGCGGGGGACATGCCGGACCTCGCTACGAGCCCGTTCCGGATCGACCGCGACCGCGTCGCCAGCTCGCCGTTCTTCGCGCGGCTCGGCGGCGTCACGCAGGTCGTCAGCTCCACCGGATCCGGTCTGCTCGTGCACAACCGGCTCACGCACAGCCTGAAGGTCGCGCAGGCCGCGCGCGCGATCGCGGAACGGCTCGGCAGCAGGCCCGAACTCACCGTGGTGCTGGACAAGCTCGGTGGCTGCGAACCGGACGTCGCCGAGGCCGCGGCGCTCGCGCACGACCTGGGGCACCCGCCGTTCGGACACCTCGGCGAGCGGGTGCTCGACCGGCTCGCGCGGCACCGGTTCGGGCTGCCCGACGGGTTCGAGGGCAACGCGCAGTCGTTCCGCATCGTCACGACCACCGACGTCCGCGGGCCTGCCGCGCGCGGGCTCGACCTGACCGTCGCCGTGCGCGCGGCGATGCTCAAGTACCCGTGGACGCGCCTGTCGTACCCGAACCCGCACCCGAAGGACCTGCCGGTGCCGCCGCGCGGTGCGGCCGAGCCCGCGGACATGCCCGGCACGGGCAGCGCCAAGTTCTCCGCGTACGTCTCCGAGATCGACGACGTCATCCAGGCGCGGTCGGCGTTCCACGGCAAGATCGAGAGCTGGCAGCAGACCGTCGAGGCCTCGGTCATGGACACGGCGGACGACATCGCGTACGCCATCCACGACCTCGAGGACTTCCACCGGGTCGGCGTGCTCCAGCACGCCACGGTGTCCGCCGAGCTCGGCACGTGGCGCATCGAGGCGCTGGAGCTGGCCGGCCTGTCACGCGAGGACCTCCGCGCACAGATCCGCCGCCCCGGCCGTTCGCTGGAGACGTTGCGCCGCCGCCTGCACGCCAAGGACTCGTGGGTGATGAACGACGAGGCGTTCGCGGCCGCCGTCGTGAAGGTCAGCGGTGACCTCGTGGAGGGGCTGCTGTCCGTCCCGTTCGACGGTTCCGTCGAAGCAGAGCAGGCGCTCGCGCGGTTCTCGGCGCGCTGGACGCGCAGGCTCGTCGACGCGGTCGGCATCCTCGAGGAGCCGACGCCGCGCACGGGGCACGTGGTGCTCGCGGTGCCGCAGTGGCACGAGGTGCAGGTGCTGAAGTTCGTGCACCAGCGGTTCGTGTTGCTGCGCCCGGATCTCGCGCTGCACCAACGAGGTCAGGCCCGGCTGTTGACCGCGCTCGTCGAGGCGCTCGAGCAGTGGGTCACCGATCGGCACGAGGCCAACCGGTTGCCGCGTCGGCTGCACGACCTCGTCGAGCTGGCCGAAACGGAGTACTCGGCGCTCGCCCGAACAGAGCCGTCCACATTGGTCGGTGCGACCGGCGAGATGCCGATTGGTACCGATGCAGTCAAGGCGCTCGCACGGGGTCGCGCGGTGGTCGACTTCATCGCCTCGCTGACCGACAACCAGGCAGCTGCGCTGCTGGAAGCGCTTTCCGGACGAACGGGTCAGTTGTGGACGGACGCGTTTGTTCTGTGAACTGTGATTGCGTCTGGTAGGTGAGAACTACCCCGAAAGGCTGCTGACTGTCGTCAGTCGTGCACCATACGTTGACGCCTCGGACCGGTTACCGCCGGCCGAAGGCCGCGTGCGTCGGGGGCACGCTCAACGTTCGGGGGAGAATCCCTGTGCGCAGATTTCGAAGAGGCACCAACCTGTTCACAGCGGGTACCGCACTTCTGTTAGCGGTTCTGGGGACTGTGACGCCGGCTTCCGCAGATGCACCCAAGGCGTCCAAGACGATCAACGCCAAGACCGCGGCTCAGATCGCCGCGTTGCAGGACATCAAGAAGCACCTCACGCCCGCTGAGTCCAAAGTGGCCAGCTCGCTCGTGGTGGAGCAGAAGCGCCGCACTCAGATGGGCACGATGAGCGCGCTGCCGTCGGTGCAGACCGGCGTCGCGGTGTCGGGGCAGGGCACCACGCTCGTCGACATCAGGGCCAAGCAGTACTCGGACGACCTCGTCAACGCTGTCCGCTCGGCGGGCGGACAGATCAGGGCGCTGTCGCCGGAGCACCGCACGATCCGGGCCGAGATGCCGCTGGACCAGGTGAGCGCTCTCGCGGGCCGCGCCGACGTCAAGCGCGTCGAGTCCGCCAGCGAAGCGATGACCTCGAAGGTCGAGAAGTTCGAGGATCGCAACGCCAAGCGCAAGCAGCAGCCGTCCAAGGAGGACAAGGCTCGGGAGATCGAGCGCAAGCTCGCCGAGAAGCAGGTCTCCATCAAGGCGGTCAAGACGAACGAGGGCGACCGCACGCACGCGGCCGACACCGCTCGTCAGACGCACCACGTGACCGGTGTCGGCACGAAGCTATGCGCGCTGTCGGACGGCATCGCGTCGCTCGCCGTGTCGCAGGCCGCCGGTGAGCTCCCGGCTGTCGACGTCGTTCCGGGCCAGGAGGGTTCCGGCGACGAGGGCACCGCGATGCTCGAGATCCTGCACGACGTCGCGCCCAACGCCGAACTCGGTTTCGCGACGGCGTTCAACGGTGACGCCTCGTTCGCCGACAACATCAAGAAGCTGCGCTTCCAGCTCGGCTGCGACGTCATCGTCGACGACGTCCTGTACTTCAACGAGTCACCGTTCCAGGACGGCATCATCGCCGCCGCGGTCGACGCCGTCGCCGCTGACGGCGCCGTGTACTTCTCGTCCGCCGGCAACGAGGGCAACGTCGTCGACGGCACCTCGGGCCACTGGGAGGGGCAGTTCGTCGACTCCGGTGTCGGTGTCGGCAAGTTCGCGGGCACCGCGCACGACTTCGACCCGAACCCCGGGATGAAGCAGGTGCTCAACCCGCTGTCGTCGTACTCGGGCAACGTGCCGGTCACGCTGTTCTGGAACGACCCCGCTGACCAGTCGTTCAACGACTACGACCTGTACCTGGTCAACCAGCAGGGCAACGTCGCGGCGTTCAGCCAGAACACGCAGGACGGCACGCAGGACCCGTACGAGCTGCTGCGCACGCCCGCCAGCAGCGCGGGCACGCGGCTCGCGGTCGTGAAGTTCCGCGGCGATGACAAGTACATCGCGCTGTCCGCGCTGCGCGGCCGGTTCGCGGACTCGACCGACGGTCTCAAGAAGTACGCGACGCCCGGTGTGACGCGCGGCCACTCGGCCGCCAAGGGCGCGGTCTCGGTCGCGGCGGCCCCCGCGGGCCAGGCGCTCGGGTTCGACCTGCACCCCGGTGACCCGGCGAACCCGAAGGGTCCGTTCCCCGGCGTGTACGACGCGACGCAGAAGCTCGAGCGCTTCTCGTCCGACGGCCCGCGCAAGGTGTTCTTCAAGGCCGACGGCACGCCCGAGGAGCAGGTGCGGCAGAAGCCGGACATCACTGCTGCCGACGGTGTGACGACCAGCGTCAGCGGCTTCTCGCCGTTCTTCGGCACGTCGGCGGCGGCGCCGAACGCGGCGGCCATCGCAGGCTTGATCCTGTCCGGCAACCCGACGTTGAAGCCCGCTGAGGTCCGGGAAGCGCTGAGCACGACGGCACTCGACATCGTCGAGTCCGGTGTGGACGGTCGTTCCGGTGCGGGCATCGTCATGGCGGACAAGGCGTTGGCGCACACCGGTGCGTCGCCGCAGGCACTCGCCAAGGCGCAGCGCCCGACGGTGCTGAACGACAACGACGGCAGCGCGTACTTCAAGCCGGGCACCACGGCGACCGTGACCGTGCCGGTGTTCAACGGCGGTGACGGCTCCGCGGCGTCGACGAGCCTCGTGCTCACCTCGCCGTCGGCCGGTGTCACCATCGCGCCGCGCTCGAAGTACTACGGCAACATCGACGTCGGCCAGACCGTGAGCAACACCTTCAAGGTGTCGATCCCGGCCAACGCGCAGCTCGGCGACGCCGTGCGGCTCGACGCGCGGGTGACGTTCGCGGGCACGACCTCGCCGACGACGGCGACGTTCCAGTTCGCGGTCGGTGAGCCGTCTCGCGAGTTCAAGCACTTCGCGTACGCCGGGCCCGCTCTGGCGATCCCGGACAACGACCCGACCGGTGTCTCGGTTCCGTTCGCGGTGACCGGTGTGGGCCGTGCGTCGAAGCTGACGTTCACCATCGACGGTGAGACCTGTTCGACCGCTGACGGCGCGACGACCGTCGGCATCGACCACACCTTCGTCGGTGACCTGGTCGGCACGCTGACCTCGCCGACCGGTGCGACCGTCACGCTGTTCCAGCGCAACGGCAGCACGGGCAACAACCTCTGCAAGGTCGTGTTCGACGACACCGCCGCGCGGGCGTTCTCGTCGGTGAGCAGCACCGATGCTCCGTTCACCGGCTCGTGGCGTGCCGCGACGCCGTTGAGCGGGCTGATCGGCGCCACCGCTGACGGCACGTGGACCCTCAAGGTCGTGGACGGCGCGACTGCGGACCGCGGTTCCATCCGCTCGGTGGCCCTGCACCTCGCGGGCTACGTGTGATCGTCCTGAAGTGAACGAAAAGGGGAGCTTCCGTAGCGGAAGCTCCCCTTTTCGGTACTCACGTCTAGCGGTTGCCGGGCCACTCCCACCGGACACCGAACACGCCGGGTCCGAAGCCGAGTGCCACGGCGTGGACGCCGTGTTCGCTGTCGAGGGTGAGGTTGCGGCGCCGGGAAGGCGTCTCGTCACCCGCGGGCACGCTGTACTGCTGGATGCGCGCCGGGGCTCCGGCCTCGTCGAAGCGGACCTCGATGACGTACTCGCGGACCGGGAGCCGGAACTTCCGGGCGAACGAGTTGTTGCCCTTCGGGTAGTGGCCCTCGGGGAACGCGAGCTCGTACTCCATGATGATCGTCTCGCCGCGCGCGAGCGGGCGCTCGAACATCATCTCGGCCACCATGATGTTGGCCTCGTGGTCCTTGGCGACCCGGCCGAGGTGGCAGTTGCGCACGTTCACCACTTCGGGCAGGACGTCCTGCTCCTCGGTTTCGAAGACGAGCGCCCAGCGATCCGGGCCGTCCTGCTCCGCGCGGAGGATCTGCCGCACCCACACAGATTTCTGCCCGCCGTCGGCAGAGATCTCGATGCGGTCGTGCTGACTGATCCGGCCGAGCTTGAGATCCGACGAGGTGTCGACCTTGGCGAGCAGGTTCGCGACCCGTTCCCGCCGCGCCCACAACGCGTCGATCGGCATCATCGTCGTCGGACGGCAACGCCTGCCGCGCGGACGCGGCGGACCCAGCAGTGCCGACAGACCGGACTGGGGGACACCCAGCACGGACTCGAGGTGCCGCAGTGCTTCGAGCGACTCGGGTCGTTCGGGCCTTCGCCTTCCTGACTGCCAGTAGCTCAACGTCGCCACACTGATGGTGACGCCGCGTAGTGCCAACCGGTGCTGGATGCGGTCGAGGCTCAGCCGGCTCGCCTTGATAGCAGCCCTGAGAGCCTCCGGGAAGGGCCCGGTGGTCAGGAGCTGCGTCAGGCTGCCGTGGCCCGTCGATTCTGAATCTTCAACGGACTGTGTTGGTCGACCGGCAGCGATGGTCATGGTGACTCCCCGCTGTCATAAGATCACGCCCCAGTGACCCTACCCGCCTGTGAACACCCCTAGTGGACGCCGGATGGAGTCAATGGTTAATCCATACGGTTGACAGGTTCACGCTTTCGGTACGAATCTGTCAAGGACTTCCAACCGATCAGTAACATTTGGCTGCGTTAGCGCCGAGTGATCGCTTGGCTCTAGTGTGTGCGCAATGAACGGCCTCGACCCGCTCGCGTCGGTCGCCGACGCCGTGCTCGGACCGGCCCGCACTCCGTCGTTGATCTTCTCGACGTCGTTCCCGGCACCTTCGTCGACGTCGTCCGCGTCTGCGACGACCTCCTGCCTCGGCTCGCTCACGAGGAATCTCTGCTGGACGCGCTCGTCCTCGCTCACGCGGTGCTGCGTCCTGGCGGGGTCCTGGTCGCGGCGGTGCCCGAGCTAGGCAGGCTCGGGGCTCTGCGGCCCGCTGCTCCGCCGCCCAAGGTGTCCGGGGACCGGGTCATCGTGCAGCTGTGGGACTGGGCGCCTGATGGGCAGTCCTACGGGCTCGAGGTCGTGCAGCTCGTGCGCGGCGGGTCCGGGTGGGAGGTGTCCGGGGCCGTCGAGACGCGGCATCGGGTGTTGAGTGCGGCTCAGGTGTCTGCCGCGTTGCGGGATGCCGGGTTCGGGGTGGTGCAGCGGCTGGAGCCTGCGGAGAGCGGGCATCCGTTGCCCGTGTGGGTGGCGGTCGCTTAGCCGGTGGGTTCGGATCGCGCTGGTTCTGACTGCAGCCGCTGGTTGCTGATCGAAGCCGCCGCTGGTTTCTGACCGAATACGGCCTGTTCTGCGACTGAGGGCCGTGGACTGTCGGTGTCAGTTGGGAGAATGAAAGCAGGGGACCCCCTGGCGGGGACGCCTGTGTGAACGTGTCCAAGCGCAGGGGGCGGCATGGCGAAGGTGCGATCGGTGCCCGGCGGAGGCCGTGCCGTCGAGCTGCAGCCCGAACGTCTCCAGGGCTGGTTCGAGCGCTTCGGCGAACGCCACGGCGGCATCCACGACACCGAGATCCGCGAACGCGACGTCGTCGTCACCGCGAAGGACGGGGCGCGCGCCGAGCTGGTGGGCGAGTTCGAGCCCGGCGCGTGGCCCGGCCTCGAGATCGGCCAGGTGCTCGAGGAGCTGATGAGGCCGAAGCGGATCGGGCTGCTCCTCGTCCGCCTCGGCGGCCACAGCATCGGCATCGCGGTCGGCGGCAGGGTCGAGGTGTCCACGACGGACAGCCACCTCGTGCACGGCCGCAACAAGGCCGGTGGCTGGTCCCAGCAGCGCTTCGCGCGCCGCAGGGAGGGGCAGGCGCGGGTCGCGCTGCAGGCGGCCGCTGACGACGCCGTGCGGGTGCTCGCGCCGCGCATCGGTGAGCTGGACGCCGTCGTGCTGGGTGGTGACCGGCAGGCGCTGGACGTGTTGCGCGAGGACCGGCGCCTCGCCGACGTGTTCGCGAAGGCCGCGGACAGGGTCCTCGACGTGGCTGAGCCGCGGCGCGCGGTGCTCGACGACGCGGCCGTGCGGGCGCGCGCCGTCGAGGTGGTTGTTCGCGACTGACGAACTCAGCCGGTGGTACCGGTCGCCAGCAGGCCGCCGTCGACGCGGACGGTCTCGCCGGTGATCCACGAGGCGTCGTCGGACACGAGGAACGCGACGAGCTTCGCCACGTCCTCCGGGGTGCCCAGGCGCTTCATCGGGTACTGCTGCGTCGCCTCGTCCTCGCGGCCGGACCACAGCGCCTCGGCGAACTTGGTCTTCACCACGGCCGGGGCCACCGCGTTGACCCGCACGCGCGGGCCCAGCTGCCACGCCAGTTCCTCGGTCAGCCGGATGAGCGCGGCCTTCGAGGCACCGTAGGCGCCGATCACGCCGGTCGAGCGCAGGCCGCCGACGGACGCGATGTTGACGATCGCGCCGCCGTGCTCGCCCAGCCACGCCTTCCACGCCTGCTGCGCGAAGCCCAGGGCCGCGACGACGTTGACGTCGAAGATCTTGCGCACCGCGTTCAGGTCCGCCTCCATGAGGAAACCGAACTGCGGGTTGATGCCGGTGTTGTTCACGAGCACGTCGAGGCTGCCGAACCGCTCCACGGTCCGCACGACGGCTTCTTCGCGCGCGGCGTCGTCGCCCGCGTTGCCGGGGACGGCGAGCACGCGGTCGGCGGGCACACCGGCGTCGGCGGCGAGTGAGGCGGCCGCGGCGTTGCACGCCTCCGGCTTGCGGCTGGTGATCGTCACCGAGGCGCCGCGGGAGAGCAGCTCGTGGGCGATGCCGTAGCCGATGCCTCGCGACGCGCCTGTGACCAGCGCCGCCTTGCCCGTGAAGTCTTGACTCATGGCACGCAATGTATGCCGCTGACCACATGTGGAAAATCCGGTGGCCCGGACCCCGTAGACTGGGCGGGTGATCATCCTCCTGGAGTAGCCGCGTACGCGCCGTCCCTCTGCCGTACCCACTTCCATGGAGCATTCCCTTGATCACCGCAACCGATCTCGAGTTGCGCGCGGGCTCACGCATTCTCGTGTCCGGCGCCAACCTGCGCGTTCAGCCCGGCGACCGCATCGGCCTCGTCGGCCGCAACGGCGCGGGCAAGACCACTTCGCTGCGCGTTCTCGCGGGTGAGGGCCAGCCGTACGCGGGCGACGTCCGCCGCACCGGCGAGCTCGGCTACCTGCCGCAGGACCCCCGCGAGGGCGACCTGTCCGTCATCGCCAAGGACCGCGTGCTGTCCGCGCGCGGCCTCGACCAGCTGCTCCGCGACATGGAGAAGGCCCAGTCGAAGATGGCGGAGCTGGTCGACCCCGACGAGCTCGACACCGCCGTGCGCAAGTACGGCAAGCTCGAGGAGCGCTTCGCCGCGCTCGGCGGGTACGCCGCCGAGTCCGAGGCTGCGCGCATCTGCTCGAACCTCGGCCTGCCGGACCGCGTGCTGGCGCAGCCGCTGCAGACGCTCTCCGGCGGTCAGCGCCGCCGCGTCGAGCTCGCGCGCATCCTGTTCGCCGCGTCCGAGGCGGGCATCGGCGCCAAGTCGAGCACGATCCTGCTGATCGACGAGCCGACCAACCACCTCGACGCGGACTCCATCGCGTGGCTGCGAGGGTTCCTCAAGTCGCACGACGGCGGGCTCGTGGTCATCAGCCACGACGTCGAGCTGCTCGACGACGTCGTGAACAAGGTGTGGTTCCTCGACGCTATTCGCGGTGAGGTCGACATCTACAACCTCGGCTGGAAGAAGTACCTCGAGGCGCGCGCGACCGACGAGAAGCGCCGCCGCCGCGAGCGCGCCAACGCCGAGAAGAAGGCAGGCGCGCTGATGACGCAGGCCGCCAAGATGGGTGCGAAGGCCACGAAGGCCGTTGCGGCGCAGAACATGGCGAAGCGCGCCCAGAAGCTGCTCGACGGTCTCGACGAGGTGCGCCAGAGCGACAAGGTCGCGAGGATCCGCTTCCCCGCGCCCGCTCCGTGCGGCAAGACGCCTTTGATGGCAGAGGGTCTGAGCAAGTCCTACGGCTCGCTGGAGATCTTCACCGGCGTGGACCTCGCGATCGACAAGGGTTCGCGGGTCGTCGTGCTCGGCCTGAACGGTGCGGGCAAGACGACGCTGCTGCGTCTGCTGGGCGGCGGCGAGACCGCGGATTCGGGTTCAGTTGTGCCGGGCCACGGCCTGAAGCTGGGCTACTTCGCGCAGGAGCACGAGACGCTCGACCACGACGCGTCGGTGTGGGACAACATCCGCCACGCCGCGCCGGACGAGCAGGAGCAGCGGTTGCGTTCGCTGCTCGGCACGTTCCTGTTCAGCGGTGAACAGCTCGACCAGCCCGCGGGCACGCTGTCCGGTGGCGAGAAGACGCGCCTCGCGTTGGCGGGACTCGTGTCGAGCGCGGCGAACGTGCTGCTGCTCGACGAGCCGACCAACAACCTCGACCCGGCTTCACGTGAGCAGGTGCTCGACGCGTTGCGCCGCTACGAGGGCGCGGTCGTTCTGGTGACGCACGACCCCGGTGCCGTCGAGGCTCTGGAGCCCGAACGAGTGATCCTTTTGCCTGACGGCACCGAGGATCATTGGTCGGAGGACTACCTCGAACTCGTGCAGTTGGCGTGATCTCCACTCCTCAAAGGGTTACCGTGTGCGTCGATTGATCAACTGAGTGTGATCGAATCGACCGTTCGGCGATCTCTTTGCTTGATCACCTGGCGTTCTGACCTTTCCTGTTCGATCATTGCGACGACAGGGGCCGTCGAACGGCCCGACCTGCTCGTACGGAAGGCGGGACAAGGTGGCTGACCTGAAGAAGGGTGCCCGGATCACCGGCGCCACGCGGGACAAGCTGGCCGCTGACCTGAAGAAGAAGTACGAAAAGGGCGCGAGCATCCGGGCTCTGGCCGAGAGCACCGGGCGTTCCTACGGCTTCGTGCACCGGGTTCTGTCGGAATCCGGCGTCACGCTGCGCGGTCGCGGTGGCGCCACCCGGACGAAGAAGAAGTAAATTGGGCTACTCTCCGGTAACTAGCTTCTAGTTGCCGGAGGTCTCACGTGCCAGGTCAGGAAATCGACGCTGGCGTGCTCGAGCGCGGAGGTGTGCGGCTCGTCGTCGACGGGCCGCGTGCGACGATCACGCTCGATCGCCCTGATGTGCTCAATGCGCAGACGCCTTCCACGTGGGAAGCGTTGCGGGCGATCGGTGAAAGCCTGGGCCCGGACGTCCGCGTGGTGGTCGTCCGGGGTTCCGGTCGTGCCTTCTCGGCGGGACTGGACAGGCGGATGTTCACCGGCGAACGCGTCGATGGCGAGCCGTCGCTGCTGGAGATCATGCAAGGCTCCCAGCAGGAGGCGGACGCCCGCATCGCGCGGTACCAGGACGGCTTCCGATGGCTGCGCGACCCCTCGAGGGTCACCATCGCGGCCGTGCAGGGCCACGCGATCGGCGCTGGTTTCCAGCTCGCACTGGCATGTGATTTCCGCGTGCTCGCCGAGGACGCGTTGCTGTGCATGGCGGAGCCGTCGCTCGGGCTGGTGCCCGACCTGGGCGGCACGCTGCCACTGGTGCGCCTCGTCGGCTACTCGCGCGCGGCCGAGATCTGCGTGACCACGCGGCGCGTCCCCGCGGACGAGGCGCTGCGCATGGGGCTCGCGAACTCCGTCGTGCCCGTTTCCGGACTCGACGACGCGGTGGACGAGCTCGTCGCGCAGGTGCTCAAGCCGATGCCCGGAGCTGTCTCCGAGACGCTCGCCTTGATCGCTTCCGCTACCTCCGGCGTGTCCGACGACGAGCAGCTGGCGCTGGAACGTGCCGCCCAGATGCGGCGGCTCACCGAGCTCGCGAAGCTCGCCGGCAAGCTGTAGCGCGCCGGCAAGCTCTGGCGTCGCCGGAACTGTCGGTACCCACGGCTAGGCTCGGATTCGGGGGACTTCGTCCCCGCGACCGGCGTGAGCAGCCCCCGAATTCGAGCCTACTCAGTGGTACCGACAGTCCCGGCCGCCTCGCGTCTCCTGTTCGTCCGGGGCGAACGGCGGGAAGTTGTCGGGGTCATGTGGTGTTGTTGGGAACGTGGACGGTTCCTGGCGGTTGATGATGGGCGCGATGGGTCGCGCCGAGGCACCCAAGTCGGTGCGTCGCGGCACGATGCGCCGGGTGCTGCGCTTCGCCAAACCGCACCGCACGAAGCTGATCGTGTTCCTGTTGCTCACGGTGATCTCGTCGGTCCTCGCGGTGAGCACCCCGGTGCTGGCCGGCCGCGTCGTGGACGTCATCGTCCAGGGTCAGGCGCCGAGTGTCGTGGTGTGGCTCGCGCTCGCGATCGCGGCCATAGCGATTGCTGATGCCGGGCTGGGGCTCGTCGAGCGGTGGCAGTCGACCCGCATCGGCGAGGGGCTGATCTACGACCTGCGCCGTGCGGTTTTCGGGCACGTGCAACGGATGCCGATCGCGTTCTTCACCCGCACCCGCACCGGTGCGCTGGTCAGCAGGCTCAACAACGACGTCATCGGCGCGCAGCGGGCGTTCACGTCCACGTTGTCCGGTGTCGTGACGAACGTGATCCAGCTGGTGCTGTCGCTGGCCGTCATGTTCACGCTGTCGTGGCAGGTGACGGCGCTCGCGCTGCTGCTCCTGCCGGTGTTCGTGCTGCCCACGCGGCGGATGGGCACGAAGATGGCCGACCTGCAACGGGAGGCGTCGGGGCTCAACGCGTCGATGGTCACGCAGACCACCGAACGGTTCTCGGCGCCCGGCGCGACGCTCGTGAAGCTGTTCGGGCGGCCCCAGGTCGAGGAGCAGGAGTTCGGGCTCCACGCGGCGCGCGTGCGGGACATCGGGATCAAGACCGCGATGGCCACGCGCTGGTTCATGACCGGGTTGACGCTGGTCAGCGCGCTCGCGCAGGCGCTGGTGTACGGGCTCGGCGGCTACCTCGCGCTCACCGGGCGCCTCGCGCCCGGCACGGTCGTGTCCCTCGCGTTGCTGCTGACCCGCCTCTACTCGCCGCTGACGGCACTCGCGAACGCGCGGGTGGACATCATGACCGCCCTGGTCAGCTTCGAGCGGGTCTTCGAGGTGCTCGACCTCGACCCGATGATCAAGGAGAGCCCGAAGCCGAAGACGGTTCCCAGCGGGCCGGTGTCCGTGGAGTTCGATCAGGTGCGCTTCGCGTACCCGAGTGCGGACAAGGTGTCGCTGGCCAGTCTGGAGTCAGTGGCCACTTTGGACACTCGCGGCGGCGAGGAAGTGTTGCACGGCATCAGCTTCAAGGCCGAGGCCGGACAGGTTCTGGCGCTGGTCGGGCCGTCGGGAGCGGGCAAGTCGACGCTCGCGAGCCTCGTGCCGCGGCTGTACGACGTGGACGAAGGCGCGATCCGGCTGTCCGGTGTGGATGTCAGGGACCTGTCGTTCGACGCGATCAGGGACACCGTCGGCGTCGTCACCCAGGACGGGCACCTCTTCCACGACACGATCCGGGCGAACCTCGAGTACGCCGATCCCGATGCGACAGAAGAAGAACTGTGGGACGCGCTGCGCAGGGCGCGGCTCGGCAAGCTCGTCGAGGAGCTGCCGGACCAGCTCGAGACGGTCGTGGGCGAGCGCGGCTACCGGCTCAGCGGCGGTGAGCGGCAGCGGTTGACGATCGCGCGGCTGCTGCTGGCCAAGCCGAAGGTCGTGATCCTCGACGAGGCGACCGCGCACCTGGACTCGGAGTCCGAGGTCGCGGTGCAGGCCGCGCTCACCGAGGCGCTCAAGGGGCGCACCGCGCTCGTGATCGCGCACCGGCTCTCCACGATCCGGGGCGCCGACCAGATCCTCGTCGTCGAGGACGGCGAGATCGCCGAACAGGGCACGCACGCCGAGCTGATCGACCGCGACGGCCGGTACGCCGAGCTGTACCACACCCAGTTCGACGAGCCCCCGGTCGTCGCGATCTACCCGACGCCGAACTTCTCAGCCAATGGCGCCGAGGAACTGACCGGCGGCCTTCACGGCAGGCCCTGAGGAGCCCGCGCCCTTCACGAACACCGCGAACGCGACGTTGCCGCGGTAGCCCACGAACCAGCCGTGCGCCTCCTGCGGGTTCAGCTCGGCGGTGCCGGTCTTGCCGTACACGGTGCCGTAGCCGGCGAGTGCTTGAGCGGTGCCCGACGTGACGCACTCGCGCATGGACGTGCGCAGCGCGTTCAGCGCCTGAGGCGAGGGCGGCGCCGCACCGCCCGAGGTCACCTCGGGTGCCTTGCCGCGCACCAGCGTCGGCATTGGCTTCTTGCCCTGCGCGACGGTCGCCGCCACCAGAGCCATGCCGAACGGGCTCGCGGTGACCGTGCCCTGCCCGAAGCTGTTCTCCACCTGCTCGTCGTCGCTGTCCGCCGGCCGGACCTTGCCGGTGTTCGACTCCGTTCCCGCGATGATGTAGTCCGTGCCGAGCCCGAACTGCTGTGCCGTCGACGGCAGCACGTTCCGTGTCAACTGGTGCCCGAGCATCGCGAAGGTGGTGTTGCACGACTTCGCGAACGCCATCTTGAACGAGATCTTGTTCGGGTAGCCGAAGAGGTCCTGGTTCGGCACGTACCGCGTGCCGACGGTCTTCTCCGCGGGACAGTCGAGCGGGGTGTCCGCGCCTTGCACGAGCCCGTTCTGCAACGCCGCCGCACCGGTGACGATCTTCATCGTCGAACCGGGCGCGTACTGGCCGCTGAAGGGGCTGCTGCCCAGCGCGTCGTTCGACGCGACCGCGCGGATCTCGGTGTTGCTCGGGTCGATGGCGACGATCGCGGCACCCTGTGGCAGCGCGTCCACGGCCGCCTGCGCCGACTTCTGGATCGCCGGGTCGATGGTGACGGTGACCTTCTCACCGGCCACGGGCTTCTCGCCGTCGAGCGGGGTGAAGACCTGGCCCGCCATGATGCCGGCCTCCCAGCCGTCAGTGCCCTTGAGGCTGCCGAGCTGGCCGGTGACCGCGTCGTACAGGGCCTTCGGCATGGAGCTCGCGTTCAGCGCCGCGCCGTCCGGACCCAGCAGCGCGCCGTCGGCGACGGCGTCGCGGTAGGTGAGGTGCTGGCCGTCGGCGAGCTTCGGGTGCAGCACGGTCGGCGCCCAGTGCACCTTCCACTGGGCATTGACCTGCACCATGCCCAACTCGACGACGAAGGCGAACGGTTTGCCGTTCGGCAGCTTCCACGTGACGTCCGCGGACAGCGTCACCGCGTCGGCAGGCGCTTCCTTCAGCTTCGCGCGGTAGCTCGCCATGCCCATCCCGTTCCTCTGGGCAGCGAGCGCCGCCCCGGCCGCGGTCGGGTTGTCGGTCTTGTTCGCGGCCCCCGCCGGATCAGTGGTGGCGATCGCCGACAAGAACGCTTCCGCCGCGATCTTCGGTGACGTCTTCGGTGGCACGTACGGCGTCGTGTTCGGATTGCTCCCGCTTCCGAACACGACGACGACGGCGGCGACCACGATCGCCGCCGCCGTGACTCCGCCGCTGGCCAGCACCCATCTACGGGTCTTGTTGTTCATCCCCAGATCCCCCCAGAACCAAGATGAGGGGAACGCTAACCGACGGGTGTGGAGATTTCGTGCGTAGCTCTACTCAACCCAGCTGCGGGATGCGGTTCTGGTAGCGCCGCAGCAGGTCGGCGTTGGCCGTGTCGCCGCCCTCGACGTTCGCGCTGCGCCACAGCGGCAGCTCGACGCCCTGGTCGGTCGCCTTGTCGACGAGCCGCACCATCAGCAGGTTCCACAGGAACGTCGTGGCCAGAGTGGACACGGCCGCGGTGACCGGCGCCTCCGCCGGGTAGGTCGAGTCGCCGGACGGCACCAGGTTGTCCAGCACGACCGTCGCCACCTCGGCGAGCGTGGTGCCTGCGCGACGGGGTGCGGACGCGCTGGCGGTCACCGACGTCACCGCGACGACCGGGCAACCGGCGTCCGCGGCCTCGATGGCGAGCTCGACGGGGTACGGGTTGACGCCCGAGGTGGAGAACACGAAGAGCACGTCGTGCGGGGCGAGCCCGGCGTCGCGGAGCACCTCGTTCGCGAGGCCGGTGCGGCGCTCGGCCGCGGTGCTGCTGATCGCGCCGTGCATGGGCAGCAGCTCGGGGTGGTAGATCGGCCGGACGCAGGCGAGCCCGCCCGCGCGGTAGAACGTCTCGGCGACCGCCGCGAGCGAGTGCCCGGCACCCGCTGTGAGGATCGTCCCGTCGGCCTGCACGGCGGCTAGAACCAGCTCGGCGACGTCGTCCAGCGCCGCCGCGTTGTGCTGTTCAACCCTGGTCAGGTGGGTGCGAACGAGGTTGCCGTAGTCGGAACCGGTCACCGTGTCGGTCGTCATGCGGGTCAGTAGTACCCGACTATCAGTAACCTCGCCAGCACCTTCCCCGATAGGCGCGGTACAAGGCGGAAGGAGGTGAGATGGGGAGCCACCGGATCAGGCAGCGCATGCATGACTACTTCAGAATCCCGCACTTCACGATCTGGGTCTTTCTGACGGCCGTGTTCGCGGCGGCCGGCGCGGTCCACATCGCGCTCGCGATCACGTACTCGGTGATGTGGGCCTTCTGGGTTGCCGCACTCGTGCTCGTGATCGGCGGAGCCTGTGCACTGGCGGCGGTGCGCTCACGACTGTAGTTGCTTTGTTAACACCCTGTGTGTTCGTATGCACATCGTGGATGTTGCGAAACGGCACGAGCTCATCTTGCAGTCGTTGCGCCGGGGGGACCGGGTCGGCGTGGGGGAGTTGGCGGAGCTGACCGGGTGTTCGGAGATGACGGTTCGCCGCGACCTGGACCAGTTGGAGAAAGAAGGGCTGCTCCGGCGGGTGCGGGGCGCGGCGGTCAGCATGCTCACGGGCGAGGAGACGCCGTTCGCGGCACGCAGCAAGCAGCGCCTCGACGTCAAACGCCGCATCGGCGTCGAGGTCGCCTCGCTGATCGAGGACGGCGAGACGGTCGTGCTGGACGGCGGCAGCACGACCGTCGAAGCCGCGCGCCTGCTGGTGAACCGCAGGCTCACCGTCCTGCCGCTGTCGCTGCACGGACTCGAGGTGCTGCGCGCCGCGGACCAGGTCCGCGTCGTCGTGCCGGGAGGCGACCTGAGGCCGGGCGAGCAGTCGTTCGTCGGCCCGCTCGCCGAGCACGCGTTCGACGTCATGCGGTTCGACACCATGATCCTCGGCAGCTGCGGACTCTCCGCGCGCAACGGGATCTCCGCGCACGACCTGGCCGAGGGCGCGGTCAAGAAGGCCGCCGTCGAGGCGTCATCGCGGGTGATCGCCGCCGTCGACAGCTCCAAGTTCGGCCGCACGGCGTTCGGCCGCGTCTGCCCGATCAGCGACGTCGACGTGCTCGTCACCGACACCGACGCGCCCGCGGACGAGATCGCCGAGATCCGCGCGCACGGAGTCGAAGTCCGCCTTGTCTGAGCCCCGCGCGGCCCGGTTCGTCACGACCGCGGTGTTCGTGGCGCACGCGATCGGCTTCGGCGCGTGGACACCGCACATCCCGCTGGTGAAGGACCGGCTCGACCTGTCGGAGGCGACGCTCGGGTTCGCGTTGTTCGGCGCGTCCGTCGGATCCGTCGCGGCGATGCTGCTGTGCGGACCGGTGATCGCCAGGTGCGGCAGCCGCCGGGTGACCGCCATCGCACTCGTCGCCTACGCCCTCACCAACCCGTTGCTCGGACTCGCGTGGTCACCTCTTTCCTTGTTCGTCGCGCTCACGTTGTGGGGCGGCGCGCAGGGTCTCCTCGGCGTCGCGATGAACTCCCAGGCCGTCACGGTCGAACGCGCGTACCCGCGGCCGATCATGTCGTCCATCCACGCCTTCTGGAGCCTCGGCGCGTTCCTCGGCGTGACCATCGGATCGGTGTTCATCCGGTTCGGGTTCGACCTGGCGCAGCAGATGGTCGTGATCGCCGCGGTGTTCGTGCTCGCCACCTGGCCGCTGGCCAGGCCGATGCTCACCGACCGGGTCGAGGTCGAGCAGCACCGGCTCGCGCTGCCGTGGCGCGACCGGCGGCTGCTGGCGCTCGGCGGACTGATGTTCGCCGCGCTGCTCGTCGAGGGCGCGGTCGGCGACTGGTCGGCCGTGTACCTGCGGGAGTCGCTCGGCGCGCCGGAGTCGTTGTCCGGGCTCGGGTACTCGGTGTTCGCGATGACGATGTTCACCGGCCGCGCACTCGGCGACCGGTGGGTCGGCCGCTTCGGCGCGCGCCGCGTGCTCGGGACGCTGGCGCTCGTCGGCGGTTCCGCGATGGCCGTCGCGCTGATGATCGGCTCGTTCTGGCCAGCCGTCGCCGGGTTCACGGTGATCGGGATCGGGCTGTCGTGCAACGTGCCGGTCATGTACAGCGCCGCGGCCGGTGAGGCGGACGGCCACGCGGCGCACGCGATCGCCGCCGTGTCGACGGCCGGGTGGGCCGGTCTGCTCATCGGCCCGGTGCTGATCGGCATGCTCGCGCACGTCACGTCGCTGCCGATCGCACTGGGCCTGCTGCCACTGCTCTGCCTGGTGGTCGCCTTCGGTTCCCGCATCCTCAGGTGAGGAGCTCGACGCCGAGGCGGCTGGCGGTGTGCAGGACGGTGTTGCGGTGGCGCTGGGTCACCGCGAGGCCGGCTTCGCGCAGCACGGTCGCGTGCGCGCTGGCCGACGCGGGGGAGATGCCCAGGCGGCGCGCCAGCTCGGTCGTGGTGCAACCGCCTGCGATGACCTCCAGCGCGGCGGCCCGTGTCCGGCCGAGCAACGCCTCCAGCGTGCGGGGGTTGCCGTTGCTGATGTGCAGGTCCCGTTCGACCGGGTAGACGAGCACCGGCGGGCGGTCGGCGTCGCGCAGCATGATCGGCTTGCCCCAGCAGAAGTACGACGGCACGAGCACCAGGCCCTTGCCGCCCAGGTGCACGTCGCGTTCGGGGAAGCGGTAGCCGATGTGCAGCACCGGCGAACGCCAGGTGATCGTCGGGTGCAGGTCCTCCAGCAGTCGCTCGCAGCCGCCGTCGAGGAACTGCCGCGCCCGCACCGCGCGGTCCGCGTCGCACACGCCGCGCACGTCGTCCCACACCGGCGCCAGCGCGGCGTCGTAATACCCGCGCAGCGCCTCGCCGAGCTCGTCGAGCGCACCGGTGTCGCCGGTCGCGAGCAGGTGCGTGCGCGGGTCGAGCCGCTGCTGCGCGCCGAGCTGGTCGAGGTCCGTGCGCAGCTGGTGCGCGGGCGTGGACAGCACCGCGTCGATGCCGTCGTCCACGCCGCAGCCCGCCGTGGGCGTGAGGAAGTCCGGCGAGTAGCCGACCGGCGGCGCGAGCTGCATCAGCCAGCGCGCCTCCGGCGCCAGCCTGCCGCGCACCTCCTGGCGCCACTGGCCGAAGACCGGCGCCCCGTCCCGCTGCCGCAGCACGTGCAGGCTCAGCAGGATCTCCCACATCGGGTCGGGCCCTGAGGACACCCGTACCCGCGCCAAGTCCTCCGCAGTGAAGTGCACCCGCAGCACGGCGTCAGAGTCCCAGCACTTGGTCAACCACACAATCACCCGTCTGATCTGCGTTTTTAGTCCCTGGCCGAACGTCGTGGCGGGCGTCACACCGGTGCCGCCACTCTTTGTGACGTGGCGCCGCAGGGGGCGGTGCCCGCTCAGAGGGAAACTGAGGGGAACTACGCATGAAGCTCGGAAAGATCGTGGGCACCGTTCTCGCGGCTTCGATCGCGCTCGGCCTGTCCACCCCCGTCGCCGCTCTCGCCGCGTCGAACGAGACCGTCATCCCCGCCGCTGCCGAACTCGGCATCCAGGGTGAAGGCGTGCTGCCGCACCAATTCCAGGTGCAGCAGACCGGCTACTGGTGCTCGGCTGCGGCCGCTCGCATCGCGCTCACCGCACGCGGCAAGTACCCGTCGCAGCAGGAGCTGGCGAACTACATGAAGCTCACCCCGAGCACGGGTCTGCCGAACATCAAGAACCTGGAGAACGCGCTCGACAAGTGGACGGGCAGCACGTACTACCAGGTCAAGCAGTGGTCGAACGACGCTCAGCTGCTGCAGAAGCTCAAGTACGACGTCGTCTACAACGCTGACCGCGGCCACGCCGTCGTGATCAACGTGATCCGCCTCAACGGCCGCAACTACTCCGGCGGCCACTACGCGACGATCGTCGGCTACCGGGCGGGCGGCAACCAGTTCGCCGTCTCCGACCCGGCGTACTCGGGCGGTGCGCTGCACTGGCTCGACGCGGGCAACGTCGCGGGCGGCATCAAGCTGCGCCGGTACGTCGCCTGATGCGGATCATCGCGGTGATCGTCGCCCTCGCGGCGGCGATGGGACTGGTGACGGGCACGGCGGCCGCCGTCGACAAGTCGGTGCCGTTCCAGTACCAGCAGCAGGAGACCGGTTACTGGTGCGCCGCGGCGAGCGCTCGCATCGCGTTGACGGCCAAGGGGAAGTACGTCCCGCAGGCCACGCTCGCGAGCTACATGGGGATTCGGCCGGACATCGGCCTGCCGAACATCAACAACCTGAAGAACGCGCTCAACCACTACACCGGTGTCGGCTACTACCAGGTGAAGCAGTGGGGCTCCGACGCGGAACTGCGGACGCGGCTGCTCGCGGACGTGAAGTTCAACGTCGACCGGGGGTGGGCGACGGTCATCAACGTGACGCGACTCGGTGGCCGGTCCTACCCCGGCGGGCACTACGCGGTGATCGTCGGATACCGGGACAGCACGCACTACGCGATCTCGGACCCGGCCTACCCGCAGCACCAGCGGATCTGGCTCACGGTGTCGGACGTGACGTCCGGCATCAAGCTCCGCCGGTACGTGGCCTGAGGTCATCGGACTTCAGATCGCGGGGCTTCAGATCACTGGGCTGATCCACGTCGGCGCCGTCCGCCACGTCCTCGCAGGGGACGTGGCGGACGGCGCTTCCGCGCAGCTCCTGGCGTGCGCCCGGGGAGCAGGC
>NZ_VOBR01000027.1:21030-77983 GCF_007845675.1 Lentzea tibetensis
CCCCGCGGCCGCGCCCCCCCCCCCCGCCCGGGGGGGTCGGGGCGCCCCCGCCGCTTCCGCGCAGGTACTCGCGTGCGCCCTGATCGCCGGCCGCGGACGCCATGACTCCCGCGAAGTGGCCCCGTCCGATGAGGACCGGATGACCGGGCTCGCCGTCGTAGGTCGCACGGGCCAGTGCGTCCGGCGCCGCCAGCTCCGCGAGCCGGGTGATCGCCTCGGCCGTGACGCCCGGTGTGTCGACCGGCAGCACGACCACCGCGTCCGCCGCGCCGACCGCGCGCAGCCCGACCCGCAGCGACGAACCCATGCCGCTCGCCCAGTCCGGGTTGTCGACGAGCGTCACGCCGTCCAGCGCGGCTCGGGCGCGCACCTCGTCCGCGGCCGCGCCGAGCACCACGACCACCGGCTCCAGTCCGGCTCGGACGAGTGTTCTCGCGGCCGACTCGACGAAGAGGGAACCGTTGTGGGACACCAAAGCCTTCGGAGTGCCGAACCGGCGGCCGGCCCCCGCGGCGAGCAGGAGGCCGGCCACGCGCATGGTTCGCAACCTATCCCACGAACCCGTTCCGGGCGCGGAGCTGCTCGTTCATGATCAGGAACGCGCCGAGCCCGTGGAAGTCGTTCACCGCGCGCGGGCGCTCGTAGTAGAACGGCAGATCGCCCACGTTGGTGCCGATGCAGATCTCGGCGAGGCTGGTCAGCCCCTCACCGTCGAGCGACATCCGGTCCAGCACGCCCGCGTACCCCTTGCGCGCCACGCCGTTGTAGGACGGCGAGAGGTAGCCGCGCTGGATGCCGCGCGAGATCGCGAACGCGTACATCGACGTGCACGACGTCTCGGTCCAGTTGGCCGAGTCGCCGCCCTTGTCGACGACCTGGAACCAGCGGCCGGTCGAGGCGTCCTGGTGCTGCGCGATCCCGCGCACGAGCCTGCGCAGCACGTCGATCAGCTTCTGCCGGTCCGGGTGGTGGCCGGGCAGGTCCTCCAGCACTTCGATGACCGTCATCGCGTACCAGCCCATCGCGCGGCCCCAGAAGTACGCGGACCGGCCGGTCTGCTTGTCCGACCACGGCGTCTGACGCGACTCGTCGAATGCGTGGTGGAACAGGCCGTTGGGGTTCTGCAGGTTGCGCGCGTAGACGAGGAGCTGCCGGACCGCCTCGGTGTACGCCCAGTGCTGCTCACCGAACGCGACGCCGTGCTTCATGATGAACGGCACCACCATGTAGACGCCGTCCGACCACAGTTGCCAGTCGCGGGTGCCGGACTCGGCGTGCCAGAACCCGCCCTCCTTGGTCCGCTTGTAGGTGTTCAGCTTCGCGCGGATCTGCTGGCTCGCCGTGCGGTAGCGGGCGTCACCGGTCTCGGAGTGCAGGATCGGGAACATCTGCCCCGAGCGCATCGCGTCGAGGTTGGTGAACGAGCGGTCCATCGTGCCGTCCGGCTTGACGAACCGGTCGTACCAGGCCTTGACGTAGTCGAGGTACGCCTTGTTGCCGGTGCGCTTGTAGACCAGGTACTGGCCGTACAGGAACAGGCCTCGGGTGTAGCCCCACCCGCCGAACGTCTCGGGCGTGTACCGCTTCATGGTCGACTCGACCACCGCGACCGACCAGTCGGTGCGCTCCTTGGCCTCGATCTCGCGCTCGACGCCGGCGTGCGCCGTGCCGGTCGCTCCGAGACCCAGTGCGACACCTCCCGCGACGGCTCCGAGCTTGACGAAGTCGCGCCTGGACGTGGTCATGGTGCTCCTCTCGGGGATCTGCCCAAGGCGGCGGCACCACAGACCTAACCAGGCGCAAAGCTCCGATGTCTAGGCGAGATGTTCGAGCAAAAGGGTGCTCGTTGCCTCTGGAACCTCTTCAGGGATCCAATGTGTGACGTCTTCGATCATCTCGAACCGGTAGGGCCCGGTGACCCAGTTCTCGGTGTCGAACGCGGCCGTCGAGCCGAACACGACGTCCTCGGTCGACCAGACGTACATGGTCTTGACGGTGACCTTGTCCGCGACGCCGCCCGGCTTGCCCGCGCGGTACCAGTTGAGCGCGGCCGTCAGCGCGCCCGGCTCCTGCAGCCGCTGGACGTACTCGTCGACGTGCGACTGCCTGACCCGCCACTCGAACATCTGCCGCAGCGCGTGCGCGTTGTTCTCCAGCATCCGGCGCTCGGTGCTCTTCTCGCGCCACTCCGTCATGTAGCGGGAACGCAGCTGCTGGTCCTCGTCCGTCTGCAGGGCGTTCTTCAGTGCCCCAGGGTGCGGCGTCGACAGCACCGCGAGCGTGCGCAGCCGGTCCGGGTGGTCGATCGCGGTCCACCACGCGACCGCGCCACCCCAGTCGTGGCCGACGAGGTCGAACTCGCCCCAGCCGAGCTGGTCCGCGACGTCCAGCACGTCCTGCACGAGCTGCGTCACGCCGTACTCGGCCGCGTGCTCCGGGCGCACGCCGGGGGAGTAGCCGCGCTGGTCGAACGCGACCGCGCGGTAGCCGTTCGAGCCCAGCACGCCGACCTGGTGCTCCCAGGCGAGCGCGGCCTCGGGGAAACCGTGCAGCAGCAGCACGGGCCGCCCGTCCTCGGGTCCGCTCGCGATGGCGTCGAACGATCCGGCTTCGGTGGTGATGCTGAGCTGTTCGATCACACTCGAACAGTAGTGGCCGGTCGCGACGAAGGGGCATCGCCTCCGGTGCCACCCGGAGGTTGAGGTCCGGACCCAAGTGAACGGCCGCGTCAATCAGGATGATCGTGTGACAGTGACGGTGGCTTTCACCGTCACGCCGGCAGGCAGACTCACGATTCCACTGGTGAAACCGTTCTGCTGCATCTTGTTGAGCGCCTCAGTCAGGACACCCGACGCTTGGCTGTCCGCCAGGTAGACGAATATCTGGTACTTGCCCGGTCCGCCGAGCGAGAACTCAGAACTCCAGTCGCCGCCGTCAGGTGACGGCAGGGCAACACGTTCCGACGGATACCAATCACCGATACCCGTGGTGCGGACGACCACCCACAAGTCGCTCCCCAGGGGAATGTCCCTGGCGCGTCCACCGATCTTGTGGTCCGGGCCGACCAGCACTTCGTCCGATTTCGGGGTCGATATCGACGCCGATGCCGCGGTCAGTTTGCTGTAGAACTCCTTGCCCGGCTGGATCGCTGCGACCGCGAGCGCGAGTATCGATACGAAGAGACTCCAGCCTGCAATCCTGGTCGACGACGCGTTCACGAGACCTCCAGCCTTGATGGCTTTGGTCGTACTTCGCCATCGGGCATCGGTTCCTTACACGACGACTGCGTGTCTGCCCGGACGGAGCAGTACGCGCCGGTAAGGCACGGACAACCCGCGCGATTGGTCAACTATGTGCCGGGCGGTCCGCGTGAGTGTGATCTGCGTCGCACCGTTGATCCCCGCGCTTTCCCCGCACGAATATCTGGCGTGCATCCTCGCGTCGACGTGCTGACACCACAGGCCGATACGAAGGCAGTCGTGCTCGTGCTCCACGGCGGTCGCCAGGTCGGTCACGCGCCCGTGCGCCGGACCAACCTCGCGTACCTGCGGATGGTTCCGCTGGCGAAGGCGCTGCGCAGACCCGGCCTCGAGGTGCGGGTCACGCGCTACCGCAAGCGCGGCTGGAACGCGCCCGACCTGGACCCGGTGCGCGACGCCGAGTGGGCGCTCGACCGGATCGCCGAGCAGCACCCCGGCAAGCCCGTCGTGCTCGTCGGGCACTCGATGGGCGCGCGCACCGCGTTGCGCGTCGCGGCCCATCCGCAGGTGACGGCTGTGTGTGCGTTGGCGCCGTGGATCGAGCACGGTGAGCCGTACGAGCAGCTCGCCGGTCGCTCGCTGCTCATCGCCCACGGCGACCAGGAGCGGACGACCGACCCCGCACTGTCCTATCGGTACGCGACGCGGGCGAAGCAGGTCACCGAGCGGACCGCGCGGTTCTCCGTGCGGGGCGACGGGCACGCGATGCTCAGGCGCGCGGGTGACTGGACGCGGTTGGTCAGGGACTTCGTGTGGGGCGAGCTGGGGTTCGAACCGGTCGCACCGGACATCGCGAACGCCATGCGTGAGGCCTCCCCTCACGGACTCGACGTCCCACTCGGAGGAGCACGTGTCTGATCGCAGGGTCGCCGTGATCGGCAGCGGAGTCGCCGGGCTCACCGCCGCCTACCTGCTGCAACGCCAGTACGCCGTCACGCTGTTCGAGTCCGACGACCGGCTCGGCGGCCACGCGCACACCCACGAGCTGCCCACCGCGGACGGCGGCGTGGTCAACGTCGACAGCGGGTTCATCGTCCACAACGAACGGACGTACCCGAACCTGATCAGACTGTTCCGCGAGCTGGGGGTGTCCACTCAGGACTCCGAGATGTCGATGAGCGTGCGCTGCGACGGGTGCGGGCTCGAGTACGCGGGTGCGCGGAAGCTGGCCGGTCTGTTCGCCCGGCCCGCCAACGCGGCCAACCCGCGCTACCTGCGGATGCTCGCCGAGGTCACCCGGTTCCACCGGCACGCGCGGCGGGTGCTGGAGCAGCCCGGTGCGCACGACGCCACGCTCGGCGCGTTCCTCGCGATCGGCGGGTACTCGCGGTACTTCGTCGACCACTTCATCATCCCGGTGGTGAGCGCCGTGTGGTCGTCCGGCGCCGAGCTGAGCGGGCAGTACCCGGCGCGCTACCTGTTCGAGTTCCTCGCCAACCACGGCATGCTGTCGATCGGTGGCACGCCGCAGTGGAAGACCGTCGTCGGGGGCAGTCGCTCGTACGTCGAGCGCGCGGTGAAGAACCTGACCGCGGTGCACGTGTCGACGCCGATCCGGTCGGTGTCGCGTGGTGCCGACTCCGTCGAGCTGCGTGACGACGCCGGCCAGGTGCACGTGGTGGACAAGGTCGTCATCGCGACGCACCCCGACCAGGCGCTGCGGATGCTGGCCGATCCGACGCCGGAGGAGAAGGACGTGCTCAGCGCGTTCCGCTACTCCCGCAACGAGACCCGGCTGCACACCGACCCGTCCGTCCTGCCGCGCGCGGCCGGTGCGCGGGCGTCGTGGAACCTGCTGAAGCGCGGGTGCGGCGACAACGGGCCGGTGCTCGTCAGCTACGACATGAACCGGCTGATGCGGCTCACCGAGCCGCTCGACTACGTCGTCACGCTGAACGCGCACGAAGTGCCGGCGGAGCGCACGCTCGCCACGATGGTCTACGAGCATCCCGTCTACACGCCGGAATCCGTTGCGGCACAACGGCGACTGCCCTCGCTGTTGTCGTCCTCGACCGCGTTCGCCGGTGCCTACCACGGGTGGGGGTTCCACGAGGACGGCTGCGCATCAGGAGTGCGCGCCGCGCAGCACTTCGGAGTCTCCTGGTGATGCGGCCCGAAATGCTCTACGACGTGGAGATCAGCCACGCCAGGCGGGAGCGCATCGATCGCGCGTTCAGCCATCGGGCGTACCTGTGGCTGGTCGACCTGGACCGGCTGCCGCGGTTGCCGTGGTGGCTCAGGCCGTTCGCCCGCTTCGACTCGCGCGATCACTTCGGCTCGCCGTCGCGGTCCATCCGGGAGAACCTGGACGAGTGGCTGCGAGGTCACGGCATCGACCTGGGTGGCGGGCAGGTGCTGATGCTCGCCAACGCCCGCGTGCTCGGCCACGTGTTCAACCCGATCACCGTCTACTGGTGCCACGACGCGTCCGGCGCGCTGGCGTGCGTGGTCGCCGAGGTGCACAACACCTACGGCGAGCGGCACAGCTACCTGCTGCACCCGGACGACTCCGGACGAGCCCGAGTGGACAAGGCGTTCTACGTCTCGCCGTTCCTCGATCTCGGCGGTCACTACGTGATGAGACTGCCGAAGCCGGGAAACCAACTTTCCGTGACCATCGCGTTGCGCCAGAACGGAAAGACGCCCTTCAGTGCGAGCATGCGGGGGACCGGCCGGCCGGCCACCCCGCGCGAACTGGTGCGCCTGCTCGTGCGCATGCCGTTGATGACCCACCGCGTGTCCGCGTTGATCCGCCGTCACGGCATCGCGCTGTTCCTGAGGCGCCTGCCGATCACGTCGAGGAGTAGTCAGTGAGTACGCTCTCGCTTCCCGTTCCCAACCAGGGGATCTGGCCTGGGCTGCACGCCGCGCCGCGCTCGCCGATGCGGGCCCGCATCGCCGCATCGCTGTTCCGCAAGGCTGTGCGCACCCTGCCGGTGTCGATCGTGCTGCCGGACGGGCGGAGAATGGGCGCCGGTGGCCCGATCATGCACCTGCACCGCCCGGCCGCGTTCTTCCACCGCCTCGGTGCCGACGCCAAGATCGGCTTCGGCGAGGCGTACATGGTCGGCGACTGGTCGTCGTCCGAACTGGCCGACGTGCTGTCCGCGTTCGCCGCGCGGCTGACGACGCTGGTGCCGCCGAAGCTGCAACTGCTGCGCCGCTGGGTCGACCGCAGGCACCCGTCGACCGACCGCAACGACGTGACCGGCTCGCGCAGCAACATCCAGCGGCACTACGACCTGTCGAACGAGCTGTTCGCGTCGTTCCTCGACGAGACCATGACCTACTCGTCCGCCTGGTTCGACGGCGTCATGGATCTCCGCTCGGCTCAGCTGCGCAAGATCGACGGCGTGCTGGACTACGCGGGCGTCCGGGCGGGGTCTCGGGTGCTGGAGATCGGCACGGGCTGGGGAGCGCTCGCGATCCGGGCCGCTCAGCGCGGCGCCACTGTCACCTCGCTGACCATCTCAGCGGAGCAGCGCAAGCTCGCCCAGGAGCGGATCCACGCGGCCGGCCTGTCCGACCGGGTCTCCGTGGAGCTGCGCGACTACCGCGAGGAACGCGGTGTGTACGACGCCGTGGTGAGCGTGGAGATGATCGAGGCCGTCGGCCGCGAGTACTGGCCCGCGTACTTCTCGATGCTGCACCGCGTGCTGGAACCGGGCGGCCGCGTCGGCCTCCAGGCGATCACCATGCCGCACGACCGCATGCTCGCCAGCGCGTCCAGCTACACCTGGATCCACAAGTACATCTTCCCGGGCGGCCTGATCCCGTCCGTCCGCGCGATCGAACAGAACGTTCATTCCACATCGCTGCGAATTTCTTCGTCTCGCGAGTTCGGCCAGGACTACGCCGAGACCCTGCGACGGTGGCGGTCGACCTTCCTCGGGCGATGGGACGAGATCGCCTCGCTGGGCTTCGACGACACCTTCCGCCGCATGTGGGAGTTCTACCTGGCCTACTCCGAAGCCGGGTTCCGAGTCGGCTATCTGGGCGTACGCCAGTTCGCAATCGTCAAGTGACTAGGCCGTTGGGAGCACGTCTTAGCCCGGACGGGTGCCGATCGCCCCACGTCCGGGAGGTTCGTGGTCCTCTTGTCAGGTAGCGGTATCAGATGGCTCGCTGCGGCCTCTTCTCCAGTGAAGCCCAACGTGACGCTGATGGTGAGGAGGTCGCCGGGATGGTCCAACCCACAGCCGTGCGAACCGGTGGCGGTGTCGGAGTCCTCGATGTCCCTACTGTTCCCATGCGCAGGCGGGTTCGGCCGGTGGTCTCCAACCAGTGGCTGGCGGAGGCCGAGTTCACCGATCTCGTCGACGCCGCCCTCGACGGGGACAGACGCGCGGTCGAGCACCTGCTGGCGCGAATCCAACCCCTGATCGTGCGCTACTGCCGCGCACGCGTCGGGTCACGGGAACGCACCCTGGTCTCGGCCGAGGACATCGCCCAAGAGGTCTGCCTCGCCGTGCTCGGCGCGCTGGCCAAGTACCGCTACGAGCCCCAGTCGTTCCTCGCGTTCGTGTACGGCATCGCCGCTCACAAGGTCGCCGACGCTCGGCGGCGCGCTGTTCGGTCTCGTGCCGAGGTCATGCCCGAGTTGCCCGACTGTCCTGCCTTGGAGGACGGGCCTGAGCAGCGGGCCATGAACGGTGAGATGTTGCAGCAGGTTGTTCGGTTGCTCCACAAGTTGCCGAATCGGCAGCGGGAGATCCTGGTGTTGCGGGTCGCCGTTGGGTTGTCGGCTGAGGAGACTGCGCTTGCTGTGCACTCCACTCCTGGGGCTGTGCGGGTTGCTCAGCATCGGGCGTTGGCCAAGATGCGGGAGATGTTGGCTGAGGAGTCCTGAGCTGTTGGGTGTTGGGTTTCGGGCTTGGGTTTTCGGGCTTGGGTTTTCGCGGTGTGGGGTGGGGAGGTCCTCGCTGATCACCTCACGGTCGCCATATTTTCAGGTCGGGGTCAAGACAAAAAGACGTCTTGACCCCGACCTGAAAATATGGCAAGGCTGCGCCTGATCAGCGAGGACCTCCCCACCCCCTGCCCTCCGGGAAAGTTTGTTCTGATCATTTGGCTGCCGGTTTGTGCTCGGGGGCCGCGCCCGTTCGGCAATGCGGGGGTTGGCAGTGCGGCGGGCGCTCCTTATCTTTTGGTATCTGCCGGTTTCGTCGGGCTCTCTTGGTACGTGCCGGTTTCGGCGGTGCTCCCTTGGTACCCGCCGGTTTGGGCGGCGCTCTCTTGATACCTGCCGGTATAGGCGGTGCTCCCTTGGCATCCGCCGGTTGGGCTGTGCTCTCTTGGTGCCTGCCGGTCGCGGTGGGTCGCCTGGCGTGCTGGCTTCGCCTCGCTCGCCGGGTGTCCGCCGCGCCGCAGAAGTCGCGGGCTTCCGCAACCCTGAGTCGTGCGGCGCCGCGTCTGCGCGGCCGGGATTGTCGGTGCTGGCTGGGAGCATCGATTCGGGGGTTCTCGCGGGCGGGGACGCCTGCGTGAGCATGGCTGCCTTCCGGGCCTGCCACGCTTCTGCCGGTGGGGCTGGTGCTCGCTGCGCTTCTGCCGGCGGTGTGTGGCTCGCCTTCGTTTCTGCTGGTCCGTGGCGCGTTGCTCGGTGTGCTGGCTCCGCTTCGCTCGCGGGGGTGTCCGCCGTGCCGCAGAAAGTGCAGCCTGTCGCACCCCGGTTTCGTGGTTGGTGCGTCGGCGGGGCCGGGGATTGTCGGTGCTGGCTGGGAGCATCGATTCGGGGGTTCTCATGTGCGGAGGACGCCTGCGGGAGCGCGCGCGGAAGCCGGGTTGAGCGGAGTGAGCGGCAGCCGGGGCGAGGCAGATACCCCATACCCGGCGAAACGTGCCCGGTGCCACACCCCGTCACTACCAGGCTGACCACCCCTCAGCCTGGCAAAGTGTGGCCATGACGGAGCCAGCGGACTTCGACGTGCTGCTATCCGGGACGGTGTTCCTGGACATCATCTTCACGGGCCTCCCGCGGCCCCCGGCAGCAGGCACAGAGGTCTGGGCCGAGGGCCTGGGCTCATGTCCTGGCGGAATAGCCAACCTCGCGGTCGCGCTGAGGCGGCTCGAGCTCCGCACCGCGCTGGCCGCCGCCTTCGGTGAAGACGCTTACGGGGACTTCTGCTGGGACGTACTGGCCGACCAAGAGGGTGTGGACCTCAGTTACTGCCGCCGGTTCTACGGGTGGCATTCCCCGGTGACGGTCTCGATGGCCATGGACAGGGACCGGAGCATGGTCACTCACGGCCATCAGGCGCCGATCACCGCTGACGATCTGCTCAAGCCGCCGCCCAAGACGAAGGCTTGCTTCGTCCACGTCGAGCCGGAGCCGGACGAGTGGGTGCGGACGGCCAAGCGGAACGGGGCGTTGCTGTTCGCCGACATCGGGTGGGATCGGACCGAGGCGTGGGCGCCTGAGCTGCTGAAACGGCTCGACGGGTATGACGTGTTCCTGCCCAACCACGCTGAGGCGCAGTTGTACACGCGCACGGACACGCCGGAGAAAGCGGCCAAGCAGCTGGCCGAGCACGTGCCGGTCGTGGTGGTCACCCGAGGGGGCGGGGGAGCGGTGGCCGTCGACCAGACCACGAACGAAGTGGTGGACGTGCCGGGGCTCAACGTCGCTCAGCTCGATGCGACTGGGGCGGGGGACGTGTTTGGGGCGGGGTTCGTCATGGGCACTCTCGCCGGGTGGCCGTTGGAGCACCGGGTGCGGTTCGCGAACCTGTGCGCGGCGTTGTCGGTGCAGCACTTCGGCGGAAGCTTGAGCGCGCCGGGCTGGGGGGACATCGCGGTGTGGTGGCGAACGGTCAGCAGGCGGCAGGACGACGAGCTCGCCAAGTACGGGTTCCTGGACGACGTGTTGCCGCACCACGCCGGGGTGGAGGTGAGAAGGGCCAGTCCGACCATCGGGCTGCGGATACTCCGGTAGGTTGAAATCAGTCGATCAGCGGAAGCAACCTCGCAGGGGTCTCGCGCGACTAATCATGCAGGGGATCTCAGGGGTTGGAAGGAGTGGCGGTTTCTCGTGTTCGCCGCGCGTGCGTCAGGTCTGGTCAAGTTGGTGGGGTTGTGCCTGACGGCGGGTGTGCTGCTCGCCGCCATGATGTTCCCCGTCGTGGGCGGGCTCGGGCTCGCGTCGAACCGGGCGGCCGACACCGTCGACCAGACGTCGGGTGAGTTGGCCAAGGGCGAGCTGCCGCTCGTCACGACCATCCTCGACATGAACGGCGCGCCGATCGCCTACCTGTACGACCAGTACCGGATTCCGTTGGAGCCCAACCAGATCGCCGACACGATGAAGGCGGCGATCATCGCGATCGAGGACAAGCGATTCTACGACCACCAGGGCGTCGACTGGCAGGGCGTCATGCGCGCCGCCGCCAAGGCCGGTGTGGAGGGCGAGACCAGCCAGGGCGCCTCGACGCTGACGCAGCAGTACGTCAAGAACTACATGGCCTTCGTGCTCGGCGCGGACGACGAGTCCGCCGCGTGGGAGAAGGCCACCGAGGCGACCATCGGCCGCAAGATGCGGGAGGCGCGGGTCGCGCTCCAGGTCGAGCAGCAGATGAAGAAGGACGAGATCCTCGCCGGATACCTCAACATCGTGCCGCTCGGCAACCAGACCTACGGCGTCGGTGCGGCGGCCAAGGCGTACTTCGGCACCACCGCGGACAAGCTGACCGTGCCGCAGGCCGCGCTGCTCGCCGCCATCGCGAACCGGCCCAGCTCGCTCAACCCCGGCACGAACCCGGACAAGGCGCTGGAGCGCCGCAACCTGGTGATCGACCGGATGAAGGACAACCGCGCGTTCGGCGACGACGCCGAAGAGGCGAAGAAGAAGGCCGAGGAGTACAAGGCCGCGCCGCTCGGCGTCGTGCCGGACCTGCAGATCCTGCCCAAGGGCTGCGTCGGCGCCGGTGACGGCCCGATCTACGGCTTCTTCTGCGAGTACCTCCTCGAGTACCTGCAGAAGTCCGGCATCACGAAGAAGCAGCTGCAGCGCGGCGGCCTCACGATCCACACGACGATGGACCCGGACGCCACGAAGGCCGCGAAGGCGTCGGCCGAGCAGCAGGTCGCCAAGACCACCAACGGCGTCGCGAACGCCATGTCGATCGTCGCGCCCGGCCAGGACAAGCACCGGGTGCGCGCGCTGGTCGCGAACCGGGACTTCGGCAACAACGCCGAGCTCGGCCAGACCGCGCGGCCCATCCCGGCCGAGGTCGTCCCGTTCGGCGCCGGCTCGATCGCCAAGGTGTTCACCGCGGCGGCCGCGCTGGACAAGGGCGTCGCCGGCATCGACAAGACCATCGACGTCCCGAAGGTCTACACGTCCAGGGTCTACCGCGACGGCAACAAGGGCTACACCGTCAAGAACGCCGGTGACTACAAGGACAAGATGACGCTTACCGAGGCGCTCGCGAGCTCGCCGAACACCGGGTTCATCATCCTGTCCGAGAAGGCCGGCCTGAACAACGTCGTCGACATGGCCTACAAGCTGGGCATGCGGGAGACGCTCCAGGGCGTCAACCTCGGCGGCGAGCCGCTCAAGGCGGACAAGTCGAACGGTCCCTCGCAGGGCGACCAGTTCAAGCAGGGCAACATGGGCTCGTTCACCCTCGGACCGGGCGCGACCAGCATCCTCGAGCTGTCGAACGTGGCGGCCACGCTGATGAGCGACGGCCGCTGGTGCCCGCCGACGCCGGTGGAGAAGGTGCTCGACCGCGACGGCAAGGAGATCGCGCTCAAGGAGCAGCCGTGCGAGGAGGCGGTCAACCCCGACCTCGCCCACGCGATGGTGCAGGGCATGAGCAAGGACACCATCAGCGGCACGGCGGCCGACGCGGCGCGCAACGCGGGCTGGACCCGGCCGGCGATGGGCAAGACCGGCACCACGGAGAACCACCACTCGGTCGCGTTCCTGGCCGCGACGCCGCAGTACGCGGGCGCCGTGATGACCTACGCGGACGGCAACAACCCGCAGGCGATCTGCCCCAACCCGATCCGCCTCTGCGGCAACGCCAGCGGTGTGTTCGGCGGCCAGGTCGCGGCGCCGACGTGGTTCAACGCGATGAAGGCGATCCACGACAGCAAGGGGTTGCCGCCGGCACCGCTTCCGCAGGCGACGCGCTACCGGTGAATCTTTCACGATAAAGCTACTGACCAGCAACAACGGCCGGGCCAGCAATGGTCCGGCCGTTGTTATTTTTGGGCCAGCACGTCTCGATACGCTGTGTAGTCGAACGTGGGCTTAGTCACCCAAACGCCCTGTTGGGTTTGTCTTTCGCCATCACATCGGGTTACGTTCCCTGCCGCATGTCACGGTTCGGTCTCGAAGAGGACACGGAGTCGCGCCCCGAAGCGGCACCAAGTCGGATCCCCCGCCGACGTCCTGACCGGACTCCCCGATGCATGGAGGCACTACATTGGCTCGGCACCGCACGGAGGGTGAAAGACAGGTCGTCCGCACGAAGGCGGCGGCAATCGTGGTCGCGGCAGGCGCACTCGCAGGAGTTGCGGGCATCGCCAACGCGACCGGTGGTCCCCAGGGCCGCGACATCGTCCCGATGGCAGGCAGCACCGATCTCGCCGCCGCGCTCGTCGCGACGCAGCAGGTGCAGGACGGCGGCCCGATCCGCACGGTCCACGCCATCAACCCCGGCAGCGAGACCGTCAAGCTGCTCCAGGCGGAGCAGATCCAGGCGCAGTACCACGTGCGCCAGGCGCTCCAGACCGCGCAGGACGGCTACAACGTCCGGCAGGAGGCCATCCGCAAGGAGCAGGCCCGGCTGGCCGCTGAGGCCGAGGCCAAGCGCCCCAAGTGCGTGAAGCCCACCCAGGGCACGTTCACGTCCGGGTTCGGTGCCCGCTGGGGCACCTCGCACAACGGCGTGGACATCGCGAACGCCATCGGCACGCCGATCCTGTCCGCGATGAACGGCGTCGTCGTCGAGGCCGGCCCCGCCAGCGGCTTCGGCCTGTGGGTCCGCGTGCAGCACGACGACGGCACGATCACCGTCTACGGCCACGTCGACACCATCACCGCCCAGAAGGGCACCAAGGTCCGCGCGGGCGACCAGATCGCCACGATGGGCAACCGCGGCCAGTCCACCGGTCCGCACCTGCACTTCGAGGTCTGGGTCGGCGGCTCGCAGAAGATCAACCCCGTCGGCTGGCTCGCGGAGCGCGGCGTCTCCCTGTGATGTGGCCTTTCGGCCACAGCGGTGACCGATCACCTTGACTTAGCCTCCCGTTCCGCGCCCAGGTGAACCCTGGCGCGGAACGGGTGGTGTCACGTGATCTTCCGCAGCCCGCTGCCGCCGGTGCCGATCCCCGATCGCACGCTCACCGAGCACGTGCTGGCAGGCGCCGCCGCCCGAGCGGACCGGCCCGCCGTCGTCGACGGGCTCACCGGTGACCTCATCACCTACGGCGAGCTGGCGCGGCGGGTCGAACTGGCCGCTGCCGGGCTCGTGCGGCTCGGCGTACGGTCAGGTGACGTGGTCGCGCTGGTCAGCCACAACCAACCCCTGTTCGCGGTCGCGCTGCACGCCATCACCGCGGCGGGAGCGACCGTCGCCCTCGTCAACCCGGCGCTCACCCCGGCCGAGATCGGGCACCTGTTGACGATCTCGCGCGCGACCGTCGCGATCTGCTCCCGCCAGTCGGCGGGCGCCGTCCGCGCGACGGGCTTCCCGGTGCTCCCGCTCGAGGACCTCCCAGACGGTCGGGCGCCGCTGCCGCGCCGCGACCCCGCCACGACGGCCGCCGCGATCCTCTTCTCCAGCGGCACCACCGGCGTCACCAAGGCCGTGCGGCACACGCACCGCGGCCTCGTCGCGAACCTGGAGCAGACCAGGGCGGGCTGGCGCCTCACCGAGCACGACGTGCTGGCGGCCGTGCTCCCGTTCTTCCACGTCTTCGGCTTCTCGATCGTCCTGAACTCCGGGCTGCTCGCGGGCGCGACCGTGGTCGCGATGCCCAGGTTCGACGCCACCGGCTACCTCGGCCTGCTCCGGCGGCACGGCGTGACGCGCGCGTACCTCGTACCGCCGATGGTCGCCGCGCTCGCGTCGTCCGGCGAGACCCCCGACCTCCCCGCGCTGCGCTACGCCGTGTGCGGCGCCGCGCCGCTCGACGACGAGCAGCGCGCGCGTGCCGAGCTCGTGCTCGGCTGCCCCATCCGGCAGGGCTACGGGCTGACCGAAGCGGGCGGCACGCACCAGACGTTCGACGACGACTTCGCGGCGGGCGACGCGCGCGCCGTCGGCACGCTGTCGCCCGGCACCGAGGCGCGCCTGGTCGAGCCGGGCACGCGGATCGACGTCGCGCCCGGTCGGCCCGGTGAGCTGCTGATCAGGGGACCGCAGGTCATGGCGGGCTACGTCGGTGAGGACGAGGCGACGGCCGCGGCGCTCGGCGACGGCTGGCTGAGCACCGGCGACCTGATGTCGGTCGACGAGGCAGGCCGGTTCCACGTGCTGGACCGCATCAAGGAGATGATCAAGTACAAGGGCTACCAGGTCGCGCCCGCCGAGCTCGAGGCGTTGCTGCGCACGCACGAGCTCGTCGCGGACGCCGCCGTCGTCGGGGTGCCCGACGCGGTGGCAGGCGAGGTGCCCAAGGCGTTCGTGGTGCTCAGCGGACCGCTCGACGCCGACGAGCTGATCTCGTGGGTAGCGGCGAGAATCGCTCCCTACAAGAAGGTGCGGGCCGTCGAGTTCGTCACACACGTACCCCGGTCGGTGTCCGGCAAGATCCTTCGGAGGCTGCTCAGTGGCGAAAGCGCGTGCGCGGCCGGACCGTCAGTGAATCGCGGGTGACGCCAAGGGGCTGAACACCAGAAGATGACCGCACAAGCGCTTCGGATGCGCCGAAGGTCCTCAGTGGACCTCCCGGTGCTCTGCCTGCCCGCTGCCACCTCACCCTGTCGCGGGTGCTGCGACCTTCGAGAACCGGTCGGCCCGCCGCCGGCTGACCCCGTCGCGCGCGCCGTCCACCGGTGGGTGCTCGGGCATCACGGCGCGTTCCTGGCGTGGCGGTTCCTCGCGGACGCGTTGCGGCGCAACGACGTTCGCTGCGCGGTGCTCGGCTACGACACGTACTCGAGCATGCTGGAGTACTCGGGCAGCTGCACCCGCGAGGTCTACGAAGAGGCGATCCGGCCGCTGATGACGGCCGCGCACCCGGCGTTCAGCGGCCGCTGGGCACGGGACTACGAGCCGATTCCGGCGCTCCTGCGCACCGCGCGAGCAGCGCTCGGCCGGGAGCGCGCCGCGCCGCTGACCGCCGCCAGCAGGCGGAACCTGCTCGCTCACCAGGCCGTGGTGCGCAAGCTCGTGCCGGGCGGGCCGTCGCTGCTGCGCGGCTCTGGGCGTGACGTGCACGCGCCGCCGACGGACCACGAGCGGGACCTGTTCGACGAGTTCTTCCTGGTGAGCCGCGGTCCCTGCTGCGAGCGGCGCTACCGCGCGCAGGTGCGTCGCGTGTTCGCCGCCATCCTGGTCGACGTTCCCTGACTCGAAAGAGCTAAGCCTGCATACCGACTGGTCGGTATTCGGGTAGGGTGTGGCCCAAGTCTTGGACTTGGAGGCGTTTCATGGGTCGTTGGGGCATCACGATGCCGCTGGTCGGCACGTCGGTTCTGGAGCACCGCGCGCTGGTCGAGGAGCTGGCCGGGCTCGGGTACACCGACATCTGGTCGGCCGAGACGGCGGGCCACGACGCCTTCACGCCGCTCGCGCTCGCGTCGCAGTGGACCGACCTGCGGCTCGGCACGGCCATCGCGCCGGTCTACACGCGCGGACCGGCCACGCTGGCGATGCAGACCGCGACGCTCGCCGAGGTGTCGCACGGCCGGTTCGTGCTCGGCATCGGCTCGTCGTCGCCCGCGATCGTGCAGAAGTGGAACGCGATCCCGTTCGAGGAGCCGTTCAAGCGCACGCGCGACACCCTGCGCTTCCTGAAGGCCGCGCTCGCGGGCGAGAAGGTGACGCACGAGTACGACACGTTCTCGGTCAGCGGCTTCAAGCTGGAGAACGCGCCCGCGCAGAAGGTGCCGATCATGCTCGCCGCGCTGCGGCCGAACATGCTCCGCCTGGCCGCGCGCGAGGCCGACGGCGCGATCACCAACTGGCTCGGCGCGGACGACGTGCCGAAGGTGCGCGAGGAGCTGGGCGGCGAGGCCGAGCTGGCGGCCCGGATCTTCGTCTGCCCGACCGAGGACACGGACGCGGCACGCGCGCTCGGTCGGATGCTGATCAGCTCGTACATGACGGTGCCCGCCTACGCGGCGTTCCACGAGTGGCTCGGCCGCGGCGAGGCCATGCGGCCGATGCAGGAGGCGTGGGCCGCGGGCGACCGCAAGGGCGCGAACAAGGCCGTGCCGGACGAGGTCGTCGACCAGCTGATCATCCACGGCAGCGTCGACCACTGCCGCGCGCAGGTCGCGAAGTACCAGGCGAACGGCGTCGACACGCCGATCATCGCGCTGCTGCCGACCGGCGCGGACCAGTTCGACCTGGTGCGCGCGCTGGCGCCGGGGGCCTGACGTGGCGCGCCGAGGGGGAGTGGGCGAGCTCAGCAGGACCGAGCAGCGGATCATGGACGCGGCGGTCAGGCTGTTCGCGGCCAAGGGCTTCGACGCGACGACCGTGCAGGAGATCGTCGACGCGGCCGAGGTCACGAAGGGCGCGCTGTACCACTACTTCGGCGCCAAGGACGACCTGCTGTTCGAGATCTACCGGTCGCTGATCAACGAGCAGATGGCCGACATGGACCGGATCGTGTCCGAGGAGGCCGACCCGGCCGCCACGGTCCGGTCGATCCTCGTAGGCCTCGTCGAGACGACCGCGGGCCGGGTCGACGAGACCGCGGTGTTCGTGCGCGAGATGCACCGCCTCGACGCGGACCGGATGACCGAGTTCCGTGCCGAGCGTCGGCGATTCCACGAGACGTTCCGCGCGGTGATCGAGAAGGCGCAGGCGCGTGGTCAGTTCAGCGACGTCGTGCCCGCCGAGACCGCCGTGCTGATCGCGCTGGGCGTCGTCAACCAGCTGCCCACGTGGTACCGGCCGGACGGTCCGAAGTCGCCGACGCAGCTGGGCGAGGAGATCGCGGACTTCGTGCTGGCCGCTCTGCACAACCGGGCGACCGCCTGACGGTCGGCAACGCGGCGGACGTTGCGACCGAGGCGTTCCAGCGGTTACTTCGAGGCGTGCGCGCGGAGTGCTTCGAGCGCCTTGTCCGCGTGCGCGTTCATGTTGAACTCGGACTTGATGACCTCGAGCACGGTCCGGTCCCGGTCGATCACGAACGTGTGCCGCTTGACGGGCAACGGCCCGAACCGGCGCTTCACGCCGAACTGCTCGGCGACCAGGCCGTCGGTGTCCGACAGCAACGGGAAGCCGACGTCGTAGGTGTCGGCGAAGCGGTGCTGGCGGCCGACCGAGTCGCGGCTGATGCCGACCCGCTGCGCGCCCGCGGCCCTGAACTCGGCGGCGAGGTCGCGGAAGTGGCAGGTCTCGGCGGTGCAGCCGCCGGTCATCGCGGCCGGGTAGAAGAACAGGACGACCGGTCCGCCGCTCAGCAGCTCGCCGAGCGAGCTCAGCTGGTTGTGCTGGTCGGGCAGGGTGAAGTCGGGGGCGAGGTCGCCGGGCTTCATGGATCTCCAATACGCTCGGGCCGTGACCAGCATGTCCGATGTGGCGAAGGCCGCGGGGGTGTCGGCTGCGACGGTATCGCGCGCGCTGCGCGGTGAGCCGGGGGTCTCCGAGGCGACCCGCCAGCACGTCAGCGACGTCGCCAGACGCATGAAGTACGCGATCGCTCGCGACGCGTCGAGCCTTGCGGGCGGCCGACGGTACGCCATCGCCGTCCTGACCTCGACGGTGAGTCCCCTACTCGCGGGTGCGGAGGGAGCGCTGCGGCAGGCGGGGTACGACGTGCTGCTCTACGTGCTCGGTGATTCCACGTCGCGGCAGCGGTTCTTCGACGAGAACCCGCTCGGCAGGCGGGTCGACGGCGTGCTGCTGTTGTCCATGAACCTCACCGAGGCCGAGTCCGCGGGGCTGGCCGAGCTCGCCGTGCCGACCATCGCCATCGACGACAACGACCTGCGCGACTCGGTGCGGGTGGCCGCGGAGCACCTGATCGCGCTCGGGCACCGGGACATCGCGCTCGTGCTGGCCGACGGCGTCGACGAGTCGTACGACGAGATCCTCGTCCAGGCCGGCCTGGACGTCCCTCCCGAGTGGACGGTCTGGTGCTCGCCGACGGTTGACGGCGGCGAGCAGGTCGTCGAGGTGCTGCTCGACGGGCCGCGCATGCCGACCGCGGTGATCAGCTCCAGCGGTGCCGCGGCCGTCGGGATCTTCCTGCGCGTGCAGCGCGACGGGCGGTCGGTGCCCGAGGACGTGTCGATCGTGAGCCTCGACGGGCAGGAGATCACCCGCGTCGTCGGGCTCACCGCCGTCGAGGGCGCGTTCCGCGAGCAGGGCGAGCACGCGGTGGCCGACCTGCTGACGTTGATCCGCGGCGGTGAGGTCACACCGGCGGACCAACCGCTGCGGCTGATCGTCAGGAACTCGACCACTAGGGTTCGGTAGTGCCCATCGAACAGCGTCTGACCGACGTCTCCGCACTGCCCCCGTCGCCCGGCTACGCCCACGCGGTGACCGTGTCCGGACGCCTGGCGTTCGTGTCCGGCCAGGTGGCGATCGACAAGGCCGGCAAGGTCGTCGGCGCTGACGACCTCGGCGCGCAGACGCGGCAGGCGCTGAGCAACCTGCACGCGATCATCACGGAGCTGGGCGCGGACTGGTCGGACGTCATCCGCTTCACCTGGTACATGCTCGACGTGTCCGAGGTGCAGACCGTCCGCGACGTGCGCGACGAGCTGATCCGGCCGGCACTGGGCGACGCGCACAACCCGGCGAGCACGCTGATCCAGGTGGCGGCGTTGTTCGGGCCGGAATTCCTCATCGAGGTCGACGCCGTCGTCGCACTCCCTTAGAACCTGCCCCATCCGGGTGACCAGGGACCATTTGCTCTGGCTATGCGCACCGAGCTGTGACATAGCTTTAACCGTGGATGAGCAGCTGCGCCGCCTGGCAGACGAACATGGCGTCGCCACTCATTACGAGAACTCCGACCAGCGTCGCGTCGAGGTCGACGAGGACGTCGTGCGAGCGATCCTCGGCCAGCTCCACGCGAATGATCCGAAACCCGAGCTGCCGCACACGATCGTGCTCCGCGAAGGCGAGACCGCGGACCTCAGGGGACCGGCGACGATCCACCTCGAGGACGGCACCGAGCTGGCCGCGGACCGGCACCTGCCCGCCGACCTGCCGCTCGGCTGGCACCGGATCACCACCGCGAGCCAGCAGATCACGCTCGCCGTCGCACCCCGCAAGCTGCCCGAGGTGCCGAGGGCGTGGGGCTGGATGCTGCAGCTCTACGCCGCGAGATCCGATGAATCATGGGGAATGGGCGACTTCGGCGACCTCGCGACGATCGCCAGGAGATCCAGTCTGGAGCTGGACGCCGGCGTGCTGCTGGTGAACCCGGTGCAGGCCATCAGCCCGACGCACCCGGTCGAGCGCTCGCCGTACTCGCCGAGCAGCCGCCGGTACGCGAACCCGTTGTACCTGCGTGTCGTGGACACGGCGGCCTATCTCGTGGCCGACGGGGAAACGCGCCGGAAAGTCCGCGAGCTCAAACCGGAGAACCGGGAGCTCATCGACTACGACGAGATCTGGGACGCCAAGCGAAAAGCCTTCGAACTGCTGTGGCGCGACGAGCCGCAGGAGATGGACGAAGACCTCCGAACTTTCGCCACGTTCTGCGCGATCGCGGAAACCGAAGGGCCGGACTGGCGGGAATGGCCGGAAAAGCAGCAGAATCCGGAAACCGCTGACGCGCCCGAGGAAAGAATCCGCTTCCACGCGTGGCTCCAGCACCTCTGCACGGCCCAGCTGGACGAGGTCCGGCTCGCCGCGCACGAGGCGGGCATGGCGGTCGGCGTCATCCACGACCTGCCGGTCGGCGTGCACCCCGGCGGCGCGGACACGTGGGCCGATCGGGACGTCTACGCGAACGCCACGGTCGGCGCGCCGCCGGACGCGTTCAGCCGCGACGGCCAGGACTGGAACCTCCCGCCGTGGCGGCCGGACAAGCTCGCCGAGACCGGCTACGAGCCGTTCCGCCAGGTGCTGCGCAGCGTCCTGCGGCACGGCGACGGCATCCGCATCGACCACGTCGCCGGGCTGTGGCGGCTGTGGTGGATCCCGGAGGGCGAGCCGCCGGGCCGCGGCACCTACGTGCACTACGACGCGGACGCGATGCTCGGCGTGCTCGCGCTCGAAGCGCACCGCGCCGGAGCCGTGGTCGTCGGCGAGGATTTGGGCACCGTCGAGCCCGTGGTCACCAAGACGTTGCAGGAGAACGGGATGCTGACCTCGGCCGTGCTGTGGTTCCAGCGCGACTGGGACGCGCCCGGCCACCCGCTCATCCCGCCGAGGCAGTGGAGCGCAGGGGCGATGGCCAGCATCTCGACGCACGACCTGCCGACGGCGGCCACCTACCTCGCCGAGCACCCCGAGTTCGCGGATCTCATGCGCGCCGAAGGGCTCGACGCGGGCGACGAGGTGGCCGGTGCGCACGCGTTGCTGGCGCAGGCGCCGTGCGCGCTCGTGCTGACCTCGCCGCAGGACGCGCTGCGCGAGACCAGGCAGCCGAACGTGCCCGGCACGATCGACGAGCACCCGAACTGGCGCATCCCGCTCCCGGTACCGCTGGAAGAGTTCTTCTCCCGCGTCCGCGACGTGATACGTCCACTGCGGGTGAGGGCCGAATGAGACGAAACATGCACGTTACTGCAGGCGATGGCCCTGCGGAGTACTGTAATTCCGTCACCCGGCGGAGACTTTGGAGGTGGCGTTTTCGATGAGTTCTGCCGTGAGCACGCAGAATCGGACTGACGTGCTGGAACTGGCCGTCGAGCAGGTGCTGGCCGCGGTGCGGCCCGCCGCACTCGGCGACCCGGTGATCGGGGCACGGCGCGCGGAGGAGTCCCTGCGCGACGCTCTGCGGGACGCCCGCCCGAGCACGGACAACCTGGCGCTGCTGCAGGCACTCGCGTGTGCCGAGGCGGCGTGCGAACACCTCAAGTACTGCGAGATCCAGGAAGCGCGCACGCTGCTGACGGCGGCGCGCGGTCAACTGGTGCTGGCCCACGAGAGGATGTGACGCCGCACGCGTGACGGGGTACTAGGGTCGTGTACCCACACATCCTGTGAGGAGCATTGTGCGGCCCTGGCCCGGAACGCCTTACCCGTTGGGCGCCACGTACGACGGCGTCGGCACCAACTTCACCCTGTTCTCCGAGGTCGCGGAGTACGTGGAACTCTGCCTCTTCGACGACGACGGGGGTGAGACCAGGATCAGGCTGCCGGAGGTGGACGGCTTCGTCCACCACGGCTACCTGCTGGGCATCGGATCAGGTCAGAAGTACGGCTACCGGGTCCACGGCCCGCACGACCCCGAGCGCGGCCTGCGGTGCAACCCCAACAAGCTGCTCATCGACCCGTACGCCAAGGCCATCAGCAACGGCATCGCGTGGGACGAGTCGCTCTTCGGCTACAAGTTCGGCAACCCGGAGGAGCGCAACGACGAGGACTCGGCCGCTCACGTGCCGAAGTCGGTCGTGGTGAGCCCGTTCTTCGACTGGTCCAACGACCGCCCGCCGAAGACGCCGTACAACGAGAGCGTGATCTACGAGGCCCACGTCAAGGGCCTCACGATCGACCACCCCGAGGTGCCGCCGCGGCTGCGCGGCACCTACGCGGGCATCGCGCACCCCGCCGTGATCGAGCACCTGCAGTACCTCGGTGTCACGGCCATCGAGCTCATGCCGGTGCACCAGTTCGTCACCGACCACGCGCTGTCCGAGCGCAGGCTGAGCAACTACTGGGGCTACAACACCATCGGTTACTTCGCGCCGCACGACGGTTACGCCGCGATGCCGGAGCAGGCGAACCAGGTGCAGGAGTTCAAGGGCATGGTGAAGGCCCTGCACGAGGCGAACATCGAGGTCATCCTCGACGTGGTCTACAACCACACCGCCGAGGGCAACCACCTCGGGCCCACGCTGTCCATGCGCGGCATCGACAACCAGGCGTACTACCGGCTGGTCGACGACGACCAGCAGTTCTACATGGACTACACGGGCACCGGTAACTCGCTGAACGTGCGCAGCCCGCACACCCTGCAGCTGATCATGGACTCGCTGCGCTACTGGGTCACCGAGATGCGCGTCGACGGCTTCCGCTTCGACCTCGCGTCCGCACTGGCCCGCGAGTTCTACGACGTCGACAAGCTGGCCACGTTCTTCGACCTCGTCCAGCAGGACCCGGTGGTGTCGCAGGTGAAGCTGATCGCGGAGCCGTGGGACGTCGGTCCCGGTGGCTACCAGGTTGGCAACTTCCCTCCACTGTGGACGGAGTGGAACGGCAAGTACCGCGACACCGTGCGCGACTTCTGGCGCGGCGAGGCGGCCACGCTCGGCGAGTTCGCGTCCCGCATCACCGGCTCGTCCGACCTCTACCAGGACGACGGGCGCAGGCCGTACGCGTCGATCAACTTCGTCACCGCGCACGACGGGTTCACGCTCAACGACCTGGTGTCGTACAACGACAAGCACAACGAGGCCAACGGCGAGGACGGCAACGACGGCCACGACGACAACCGGTCGTGGAACTGCGGGGCCGAAGGCGCGACCGACGACCCCGAGGTGCTGGAGCTGCGCGCGCGGCAGCGCCGCAACATGCTCGCCACGGTCCTGCTGTCGCAGGGCACACCGATGCTGCTGCACGGCGACGAGTTCGGCCGCACCCAGCAGGGCAACAACAACGCCTACTGCCAGGACAACGAGGTCTCCTGGGTCGACTGGTCGCTCGCCGGGACCAACCGCGACCTGGTCGAGTTCACCTCCGCGCTGATGGCGTTCCGCAAGGCGCACCCGGTGTTCCGGCGGCGCAGGTTCTTCCACGGCAAGCCCATCCGCACGGGCGACGAGGGGCTGCGCGACATCGCGTGGTTCACGCCAGCGGGCGAGGAGATGACCGAGCAGCACTGGGGCAACGACTTCGGCCGCTGCGTCGTCGTCTTCCTCAACGGTGAGGGCATCCCGGACCTCGACCCGCGCGGCATGCGGGTGCTCGACGACTCGTTCCTGATGGCGTTCAACGCGCACCACGAGGACATCCAGGTCACGCTGCCGGACGAGAGCTACGGTCCGGAGTGGACGGTCGTGGTCGACACGGCGACCGGGCAGGTCGGTGACGGCGGCAAGCCGGTCGCCGCGTCCGGGCACATCACGCTCGTCGCCAGGTCGCTCGTCGTCCTCCAGCGGGTCGGCTGATGCACTCGACCTACCGCGTGCAGTTCACGCCGGGCTTCACGTTCCACGACGGCGTCCGGGTGCTCAACTACCTGCGCAGGCTCGGCGTCGGCGCGCTCTACGCGTCGCCGATGCTCGACGCGCGGGAGGGGTCGACGCACGGCTACGACGTGGTCGACCCGACCCGCGCACGGCAGGAGCTCGGCGGCGACCAGGGCCGGGCTGTTCTCCAGGAAGAGCTGCGGCGCAGGGGAATGGGCCTCGTCGTCGACATCGTGCCGAACCACATGGCCGTGCCGAACCCGTGGTGGGACGACGTCCTCGCGCACGGCCGGAAGTCGCAGTACGCCGCGTTCTTCGACATCGACTGGTCCGAGGGCAAGGTGCTGCTGCCGGTGCTGCCGGAGGACGCGGCCGACGAGGAGCACGAGCACTACCGCAAGGTCGACTGGCGGCGCGGCAACACCGAGCTGAACTACCGCAGGTTCTTCGACATCACCGAGCTCGCCGCGCTGCGCGTCGAGGAGCAGGAGGTGTTCGACGCGACGCACGACGAGGTGCTGTCGTGGCAGGCGGACGGCCTGCGCGTCGACCACCCGGACGGGCTCGCCGACCCCGGCGGCTACTTCCGCAGGCTGCGCGAGCGCACCGGCGCGTGGATCGTCGTCGAGAAGATCCTCGGGCCGGACGAGGAGCTGCCGCAGAGCTGGCCGGTCGACGGCACCACGGGCTACGACGCGCTGCGCGAGATCTGCGGCGTGTTCATCGACCGGGCCGCGGAATCGTACTTTCGGGGTGATTTCCACACCGTCGAGCACGACAGCCGCGAACTCGTCGCGAACACGATCCTGGCCGCCGAGGTGGGCCGGATCGCCAGGCTGGTCAAGGACGTCGACCACACCGAGGCGTGCGTCGCCGTCGCCGAGGTGATGGTCAACTTCCCGGTCTACCGGTCGTACCTGCCGGAGGGCTGGAGCCACTGGGAGCAGGCCGTCGCGCGGTCGTCGAGCCCGGCCGTGCGCGCGCTGGACGAGCAGGTGCGGGCGGATCCGCACGGCGAGCTGGCCACCCGGTTCCAGCAGACGTCCGGCATGGTCGTCGCGAAGGGCACCGAGGACACCGCGTTCTACCGGTACACGAACTTCGTGGCGCTCAACGAGGTCGGCGGCGCACCGGACCGGTTCGGCGTGTCCGTCGACGAGTTCCACTACCGCGCGGCGCACCGCGAGTCCGCGTTCCCGCGTTCGATGACGACCCTGTCGACGCACGACACCAAGCGTTCCGAGGACGTCCGGGCGCGGCTGGCCGTGCTCGCGGAGATCCCCGAGGACTACCGGGCCGCCGAGTGGCGGTGGAGCGAGAAGCACGGCCTGCCCGAGCCGACGCTGAACGAGCTGGCGTGGCAGTCGCTGCTCGGCGCGTGGCCGATCAGCGCCGAACGGCTGGAGCGCTACCTCGAGAAGGCCTCGCGCGAAGCCAAGATCGCGACGTCGTGGGTCGACCGCAACGAGCGGTTCGACGAGGTGGTCCAGGCGTGGCCCGTCGACCTGCTCGCGGATTCCGCTGTGGTGCAGGAGATCAGCGCGTTCGTCGACCGGATCACGCCTGCCGGGTGGTCGAACTCGTTGGGGCAGAAGCTGGTCCAGCTCACCGCGCCCGGTGTGCCGGACGTGTACCAGGGCACCGAGCTGTGGGACTTCTCGCTCGTCGACCCGGACAACCGCCGCCCGGTCGACTACGAGCTGCGCTCGGAACTGCTGGGGCGCATCGAGTCCGGCTGGCTGCCGGAGGTCGACTCGACCGGTGCCGCGAAGCTGCTCGTCGTGCAGCGGGCGCTGTCGGTGCGCGCGTCGTTGTCCGGGTACCGGCCGATGTTCGCCGAGGGCCCGTCCGCGGCGCACGTGCTCGCGTTCCAGCGGGGCGACGTCGTGACGGTCGCGACGCGGTTGCCGATGGGGCTCTCGCACTCCGGCTGGCGGGACTCCGTGCTGCCGTTGCCACCGGGTGAGTGGACGGACGTCTTGACAGGCCGTCCGGCCGTCGCGGAGCTGTCTCACCTGCTCGAGGTGTATCCGGTGGCGCTTCTCACCAGGAATAGGTGAACCGGAGAAGGTCTCGCGGACGTGGTCGCGCTATGGGTTTGTGGGATCACTACGAGGCGCTCACCGCCGAGCACCGGGCAGAACTGGATTCGTTGACGCCGGAGCAGCGCCGGTGCGCTCTCGACGAGTGGCAGTCGAGACGCGCGGCGGTGGCGGCGATGAGGGACGCGGTGGCCAGCACGGCGGGCGTCCTCGACGTGACCGTGGACCTGCTCATACTCGAGCTGAAGCACCAGGAGGACGAGAACCGCCGCAACGCGCTCGTCGACTTCATGATCGAGATCTGCGGGACGGCTGCCGCAGCGCGCGCGTTCGTCGAGGGCAAGCCGCCGGGGGACGTGTTGGAGGCGTTCGGGCGCTAGCCTTCGTCGGGTGAACTTCTCCGTCTGGGCGCCGAACGCAGACAAGGTCCTGATCCGCGTGGACGGGAAGGACCACGAGATGACCCGCGTCGTCGACACCTGGCTCACGACCCTGCGGCCGGGCCACGGCACCGACTACTGCTACGTCGTCGACGGCGAGGCTCTGCCCGATCCGCGGTCGCGGTGGCAGCCCAACGGCGTGCACGAGCCGTCGCGCGTCTACGAGCACACGTTCGCGTGGACCGACCAGCACTGGACCGGCCGCGCGCTGCCCGGTGGCGTCATCTACGAGCTGCACATCGGTACGTTCACGGCCGCCGGCACGTTCGACGCGGCCATCGGGAAGCTGGACCACCTGGCCGACCTCGGTGTGACCCACGTCGAGGTGATGCCGGTGAACTCGTTCGACGGCGTCGACGGCTGGGGTTACGACGGCGTGCTGTGGGGCGCGGTGCACGAGCCCTACGGCGGACCGGACGGCTTCAAGCGGTTCGTGGACGCGTGCCACGACCGCGGGCTCGCGGTGCTGCTCGACGTGGTCTACAACCACCTCGGTCCCTCCGGCGCGTACCTCGACCGGTTCGGTCCCTACTTCGCGGGTCGCAACGACTGGGGCCCCGGCCTCAATCTCGACGGTCCCGGCAGCGATGCCGTGCGGGCCTACGTCATCGACAACGCGCTGTCCTGGCTGCGGGACTTCCACGTCGACGGTCTGCGCCTCGACGCCGTGCACGCGTTGAACGACCGGAGCGCGGTGCACCTGCTGGAGCAGCTCGCGATCGAGGTGGACGCGCTGTCCGCGCGCGTCCGCAGGCCGTTGACGCTGATCGCCGAGTCCGACCTCAACGACGCCCGCCTGGTAACTGCTCGCGAAGGCGGCGGGACCGGCCTGCACGCGCAGTGGTCCGACGACCTGCACCACTGCCTGCACGTCGCGCTGACCGGGGAGACCGACGGCTACTACGCGGACTTCCCCGGCATGCTGCACGCGACGCTGGAGAACGTCTTCCACCACGCGGGCACGTGGTCGTCGTTCCGCGGCCGCAAGCACGGCAAGCCGGTGGACAAGCACCTGATCCCCGGCCACCGCTTCCTCGGGTACCTGCAGAACCACGACCAGATCGGCAACCGCGCGATCGGTGACCGGCTGACCGCCACCGTCCCGCCCGAGCGGCTGCTCGCCGCCGCCGCGATCGTGTTCGGTTCCCCGTACACCCCGATGATCTTCATGGGGGAGGAGTGGGCGGCGCGCACGCCGTGGCAGTTCTTCGCGTCGTTCCCGGATCCCGAGCTGGCCGAAGCGGTGCGGACGGGCCGCAGGCGCGAGTTCGCGCGGCACGGCTGGGGTGAGTCGGACGTGCCGGACCCGATGGACCCGGCGACCGTCGAACGGTCGCGGCTGCGGTGGTCCGAACTCGACGAGAACGCGTCGTTCCACGAGACCTACCGCGCGCTGATCGCGTTGCGCAGGGACCACCCGGATCTCGCGGACCCGCGGCTGGACCAGTTCTTCGTCGAGTCGAGCAACTCGTGCTTCGTGCTGTTCCGCGGAGATCTGCGGGTGATCGCGAACCTCGGTCCCGAGCCGTATCGCTACGTGCCCGCCTCCGAGGTCGTGTTCGCGTCGCCGTCGGTGTCGTTCTCGCCGTCGGACATGGCCGTCGTGGTTCCCCCGGACTCGTTCGCGGTGGTCAGGTAATCCCACAGCGCCTGGTCCGCAGGGGCGACCGGGTTGCCGAGGTGCGCGGTGACGAACGCGGTCACGAGTCTTCGCGCCGCGATGTGCAGCTTGATGTTGTGGTGCTGCGAGAGCTGCACGAGCAGCTCGAACGCCTGGTGCGGCGTGCAGGGTGTGCGGGCGGCGATGAGGCCGGTCGCTTGCCCGATGACCGTGCGGTTCTGCAGCGCCTTGCGCAGGCCTGCCACCTCGGCCTCGAGAGCGGCGATACTCGCTGACACCGCCGGGCTCCTTTCGCGTCGCTGGGTCATTTCGGCACGCCAGCAACGCGACAGGCTGCGGGAGGCACCCAGGGCAAGCCGCTACTGGCTTGCGGCTGGGTTCTCAACCGCGAGAGATCACTTTAGCCTCTCGTTTCGCACCTCGGCCCTGGGGTAACCGGTAGGCATGGGTACCGATGACAAGTTCGAGAACAAGGCTGAGGAACTCAAGGGTCGCGCGAAGGAGAAGCTGGGCGAGGCGACCGACAACGAGCAGTGGGAGGCCGAGGGCCGGGCCGAGCGCGCCAAGGGTGCGCTGAAGCAGGCCGGCGAGAAGGTCAAGGACGCCTTCCGCAGCGACCACAAGTAGACGCTTCCGTGAGCGCCGCCGCGTTCGTCCCCGCCGGGGCGAGCCTGGCGGCGCTCCGTCGTGCGGCGGTCGAGTGCCGTGGCTGTGACCTCTACCAGCACGCGGATCGGACCGTTTCGGCGAGGGACCGTCGCACGCGCGGATCGTCATGGTGGGCGAGCAGCCCGGTGATCGCGAGGACGTCGAAGGTCACCCGTTCGTCGGGCCCGCCGGCCGGCTGTTGGACAAGGCGCTGGACGAGGTCGGCATCGACCGCGGGCAGGTGTACCTGACGAACGCGGTCAAGCACTTCAAGTTCACCGAGCGCGGCAAGCGGCGCATCCACGCGCAGCCGAAGCGGTCCGAGGTCCTGGCCTGCCTGCCGTGGCTCTCCGCCGAGCTGGACGTGATCGAGCCGCGGCTGGTCGTGGTTCTGGGTGCCGTCGCGGCGAAAGCGCTGTTGGGGCCGAGCTTCAAGCTGACCGCTCACCGCGGTGAGGTGCTGCCGGGGGAGCACTACGACCTGATCGCGACCGTGCACCCGTCCGCCGTGCTGCGCGCACCGGAGCGGGACAAGGCCTACGCCGAGTTCGTCGCGGATCTCAGGGTCGTCAAGAAGGTCCGGGTGTAGGACGACCCCCGGACTGCTTCCCCGCGCTAGGAGTAGCGGGGCCGAGCGGGACCAAGTGCTCGGAGTCCGGGGGTCGGGTGGCTGCCTGGTATTCACCAGGGGGTCACCGGTTGGTGGTCCTAGCGGACAGCCACCTCACGAGTCCCGTAGCTATACAACTGCGGACCACCTCCTCTCATGTGTAAGGCGAACTTATGCGGTGATCACGGGCGTCGCAACGGAGTTTCGCCGAAAACGTATTCATCGGACCGTTACCCACTCTTGACCCTGTGTGGGCCACGTCATACGCTGCGCAACTAGTACACATCCGATCTTTCGTTACCGCCGCCGCGGACACGAAGGGGTTGTGCAGTGGACCTCTCGCGGCGAGGGCTGCTCGGTGGCGTCATGGCGGGTGCGGCGTTGACCGCTCTACCGGTGAACGCGGAGGCGGCCCCCACGGATGTGGAGATCACCGGTGGTGCGTCGATCAGGAACCGGATGCGCACCGACCAGGAGTGGTCGCGGTTCCTCGCCGGGCAGGACCTCGTCTGGCAGCGCGTGCCGCGCGCCTGGTACGAGGGTCCCTTCCTGGGCAACGGTTTCCTGGCCATGCAGGTCTACCGCGAGCCGGGTGCGAACGCGCTGCGGTTCACCGTCGACCACGCCAAGGTGCAGGACCACAGACCCGAGTTCGGCAACGAGTGGGGCGTGGCGCGGCTGCCCGTCGGACGGCTGCTGCTCACCCCGGTCGGCAAGATCACCGGGGTCGACCTGCGCCTCGACCTGTGGAACGCCGAGCTGCGCGGCACCGTGCTCACCGACAAGGGCGAGCTGGCCGTCCGCGCGTTCATCCACGCCCAGAAGTCGTTGCTGCTGCTGGACGTCCGGCCGACCTCGGGTGAGCGCGAGTTCAAGCTGGAGTACCAGGCGCTGGACGCGCTGAGCCCGCGCACCATCCGCGAGCCACCGCCCAAGACGTTCCCGCTCAACCCGAAGCCGACGACGCGCACCGAGAACGGCACGACGATCGTCACGCAGGAGATGGTCGCCGGCGGGCAGACCGCGACGGCGTACTGGACGCGGAAACGGCACGGCCGCACGGACTTCGCGCTGTCCGTGACGCACACCTTCCCGGATCGGGCCGCGGACGCGATCGTCCGCGACACGGTGGCGCGGGCCCAGGCGACGCCGTCCGAGGTGCTGCGCCACCAGCACCAGAAGTGGTGGCACCGCTTCTACCGCGCGAGCTTCGTGTCCGTGCCGGACGCGCTGATGCAGAGCTTCTACTGGATCCAGTTGTACAAGCTCGCGTCCGCGGCCCGCGCCGAGGCGCCGATCATGCCGACCACCGGGCCGTGGCTGGAGCCGACGCCGTGGCCTTCGGTGTGGTTCAACCTCAACGCGCAGCTCGAGTACTGGCCCGTCTACGGCGCCAACCATCTCGACCTCGACCCGATCCCGCGCACCATCTCGCAGAACCAGCAGATCCTCGTCGACGCGCTGCGCCCCGAGTTCCGCACCGACTCGATGGGCCTGCGCCGCAGTGCCGATCCAACGTTCCAGGACGCCGGGTTCGTCGGCTCGCCGCTGCACCCGTCGCCGGATCCCGAGCTGGGCAACCTGCCGTGGCTGCTGCACAACGCGTGGCTGTCCTACCGGCACACCATGGACGAGACGATCCTGCGCGACACGGTGTTCCCGGTGCTGCGCCGGTCCACCAACTACTACCTGCACTTCCTGCGCAAGGGCAACGACGGCAAGCTGCACCTGCTGCCGACCTACTCGCCCGAGTACGGCGTCGCGCCGGACTGCAACTTCGATCTCGGTCTGCTGCGCTGGAGCTGCCGCACGCTGCTGGACTCCGCGCGGATCCTGAAGATCAGCGACCCGCTCGCGCCCAAGTGGCAGGAAGTGCTCGACACGCTCGTCGACTACCCGGCCGACGCGAACGGGTTCATGATCGGCGCGGGCGTGCCGTTCGCCAAGTCGCACCGGCACTACTCGCACATGCTCGCCGTCTACCCGCTGCACCTGGTCAACTGGGAGCAGCCGCAGTCGCGCGACCTCATCGAGAAGTCGTTGCGGCACTGGCTGAGCTTCGAGGGATCGCTCCGCGGCTTCACGTTCACCGGCGCGGCGTCGATCGCGGCGCAGATGACGCGCGGCGACGAGGCGCTGCGGTACCTGCGCGAGTTCGTGGCGCGGTTCGCGCAGCCGAACACCATGTACTTCGAGGCCGGTCCGGTCATCGAGACGCCGTTGTCCGGCGCGAAGTCGTTGCAGGACATGCTGTGCCAGAGCTGGGGTGACGTGATCCGGATCTTCCCGGCCGTCCCGTCGGCCTGGAAGGACGTGGTGCTGCACGACTTCCGCACCGAGGGCGCGTTCCTCGTCAGCGCGGTGCGCAAGGAGGGCGTCACGCAGTTCGTGCGCGTGCGGTCCGAGGCCGGTGCGCCGTGCCGCGTCCGCACCGGGATCGCGGGCAAGCTGAAGGTGCACGGGTGCGCGCGCTGGCGGGTCGAGGGTGACGTGGTCGTGCTGGAGCTGCACCGCGGCCAGGAGGCCGTGATCCACGCGGCGGGCGCGCACCCGGACTTCACCATCGCGCCGGTGAAGATCACCGAGCCCGCTCGTGCGTGGGGGCTGCCCGCGTTGCCGCCGGGCGGTGTCGCGGCACCGGTCGACATCACGGGGCTCTTCGACAACGACGGGTTGAGCAACGAGTTCACCAGCCGGGACGGCGACTTCGACGGCGCGGGCAACACCTACCCCGCCGCACAGGTGCCGCAGACCGGGGGAGTGACCGACGACGGCATCCCGTTCGAGTTCACCAACGGCGACGAGGCGAGCAAGAACAACGTCATCGCGGCTGGCCAGACCATCGCGATGCCCGCGGGCAGGTACGCGAAGCTGCACCTGCTGGCCGCCGCCGACACCGGCAACGTCGACGCACCCGGTGTCGCGACCTATGTGGACGGTACGACCGCGCCGATCCGCTTCGCCGTGACGGCATGGCGTTCGGGACCGCAGTTCGGTGAGAGCGAGCCGATCACCACGACGCTGATGCACACGCCGTCCGGGCCGCAGCAGGCGAAGGTCGCGATCTTCCACCAGGTGATCGGGCTCGACCCCGCGCGCGACCTCGCGTCCATCACGTTGCCGAAGCTGGCGGGTCCACGCCTGCACGTCTTCGGCATCACCTTGGAGAAAGCCAAGGCCTGACTTCCACGGATACCGCCGCCGCCGAAGGAGAGATCCGAAGGAGGCACCAATGTCAGAGCTGACTCGTCGAGACGCCGTGAAACTCGGCGCGCTCGGAGCCGTCACCCTGGGGGGTCTGGCCGCTCGTCCCGCGTACGCCGACCCCGTGATCCAGGCGGACTGGGTGCTGAAGTGGAGCCCGAACCCGGCGACGGACGGCCTGCGCGCGTTCGAGGGACTGGAGGACGACCGCTCCGGTTCGCACAAGCCGGTCAAGCACATCTACGTCGAGGGCGACCACTTCCGGTTCGACATGCACACCCGTGACCGCGACGGCTCGGACCGGCAGCGCAACGAGTCCAAGGGCATGCGCTCGGGCAACACCGTGCACAAGATCATGAAAGACGAGACCTGGAAGATCACCTACCAGGCGTTCTGGCCGTCGTCGCTGACCGCGACGACGCGGTTCTGCCACATCTTCCAGATGAAGGTCCAGGACGTCGGTGGTCCACTGTGGACGCTTACACCGCGGGCGAAGGACAAGCCCACCATGACCGTGGACACGAGGCGCGACAACGACGCGCTCACGTCGCACGACGCCGGCGACTACACGGCGATGCAGAACAAGTGGGTTGACGTCGAGTGGGACTTCAAGGCGTCCAACAGCGGCGGCTACCTGCACTGGAAGATCAGCGACGCGGGCACCGTGCTCGCCGACGGACGCACGACCGCCGTGGACCTGTGGCGGGACAAGAACTACCTGCGGCCCAAGTGGGGCATCTACCGCAGCATCGAGAGCGCAGGCCTGAAGGACTGTTACCAGCTCATCCGCAACTACAGGGGATACAAGTGGCAGTAGTGAGAACGATCGTCACGACGCTGGCGCTCGTCGCCGCGTCACTCGCGGTACCCGCGTCGGTGATCCAGGCACCGCCCGCGGTCGCCGCGGAGCCCGAGCTCGCGATGACCCCGCCGATGGGGTTCAACAACTGGAACGCCACGGGTTGTGACGTCGACGAGAAGCTCATCAGGGACATGGCGGACATCTTCGTGTCCTCCGGCCTGAAGGAGGCGGGCTACCAGTACGTCAACGTCGACGACTGCTGGGCCGACGCCGAGCGCGACCCGGCGACCGGCAGGCTGCGCAACCACCCGACGAAGTTCCCCAGCGGCATCAAGGCGCTCGGGGACTACATCCACTCGAAGGGCCTGAAGTTCGGCATCTACACGAGCGCGGGCACGCAGACGTGCGCGAAGACGATGCCGGGCGGTCTCGACCACGAGGAGATCGATGCGCAGACGTTCGCCGACTGGGGCGTCGACTACCTCAAGTACGACAACTGCAACAACCAGAACCGCCCGTTCCTCGAGCGGTACACGAAGATGCGCGACGCGTTGAAGAAGACCGGGCGTCCCATCGTGTTCTCGATCTGCGAGTGGGGTCAGAACAAGCCGTGGGAGTGGGGCAAGGGCGTCGGCCAGCTCTGGCGCACCACGGGTGACATCAACGACACCTACACCAAGATGATCGAGATCCTGAAGCTGAACGCGCCGCTGGCGTCCTACGGCGGTCCGGGCCACTGGAACGACCCGGACATGCTGGAGGTCGGCAACGGTGGCATGACGAACACCGAGTACCGCAGCCACTTCAACCTGTGGGCGGTCATGGCCGCGCCGCTGCTGATCGGCTCGGACCTGCGCAAGGTGTCCAAAGCGGATTTCGACATCCTGCTGAACTCCGACGTCATCGCGGTCAACCAGGACAAGCTCGGCGCGCAGGGCACGGTGCTCAAGAACGCCAACGGTCACTGGGTCTTCGTCAAGCCGCTGGCCAACGGCGACAAGGCGGTCACGTTCTTCAACGAGGGCGAGGTCAACGCGACGATCTCCACCACGGCGCAGGAGATCGGCCTGCCGCGCAGCATCGGCTACACCGTGCGGGACCTGTGGCAGCACAAGGATCTGCAGTCCGCGGGCACCCTCACGGCGTCACTGCCGCCGCACGGCAGCGCGATGTTCCGCATCAAGGCGTCGCAGGACTGGTTCCGCCACGAGCCGTCCATCGACGCGGCGATCGACGTGGCCGCCCCGCACCAGGGCATTCCCGGCACCATCGTGCCCGCGGGCGAGCCGTTCACGACGACCGTGACGGCGACCAACCAGGCACCGATCCCCGTGCTGGACGCCTCGGTGGCCTTGAAGGCACCGCAGGGCTGGAAGGTCGAGCGGATCAAGTCGGAGCGCAAACACGTTCTGCTGCCGGGCAAAGCGGTGTCCGGGACCTGGCGCATCACGCCACCCGCCGGGGTGAGCCCCGGTGACTACCAGCTCGGCGGCGGGCTGGAGATGACGTGGGTGGGCCACGGCAGGCTGACCCGCACGTCCGGCTCGGGTCTGCTCGTGCCCGGTGCACCTCCTGCCGGTGTCGTCGACCTGGCGACGGTGAAGACCACCAAGGAACGCGGTGGCTACGGCCCGATCGAGCGCAACATGTCCAACGGCGGCCCCAAGGGCAACGACGGCAAGCCCATGGCCATCAACGGGAAGAAGTACGCCACGGGCCTCGGCGGGCACGCACCGTCCGAGGTGATCCTCTACGTCGGCGGCAAGTGCTCGGCGTTCCAGGCCGACGTCGGCATCGACGACGAGCGCGACGCCGTGATGATGGGCTCGGCGACGTTCGAGGTGTGGGCCGACGGCAAGAAGGTGGCGGACAGCGGCCTGCGCACCTGGCAGGACGACGCGGTGACGCTGAACGCGTCCCTCGCCGGCGCGAAGTTCCTGCGCCTGGTCATCACCGACGGCGGCGACGGCGTCCGGTACGACCGAGGCGACTTCGCCACGCCGGTTCTCACCTGCTGACCCGGTAGTGCCGTCAGGGCCGCGCTTGCGGACTCCGCAAGCGTGGCCCTGATGGTTTCACCAGGTCAGAACCAGCTCTGGTAGGCGAGCACCCGCTGGCCGAGTCGCTCACGACGGCGTTGATGCTGGCGTTGCAGGCGGTCGGCAGGCCGGGGGAGGCGCTGACGTCGTACCAGCGGATCAGGCGCCGTCTCGTGGACGAGCTGGGGCTGGATCCTGGACCGCAGCTGCGGGCGGCGCATCAGGCGATCCTGCGCGGTGGACGAACCGGCTGAACGCCAGCACCACCAGCACGAGGACGGCGGTCGACAGGATCTGCACGCGGGCCTGGTCGTCGAGCAGCATCAGCACGATCACGCCACCCATCCCGGCCAGCGCGAGCCAGGTCAGGTACGGGTAGCCCCACATGGGCACGGCGGGCGCGACCATCGTCCGCCGCAACCGCAGCTCCGACACGGCGACGAACGCCCACACGACGAGCAGCGCTGAGCCGACCGCGTTGAGCAGGTAGAGGAAGATCGTGTCCGGCCACAGCAGGTTGAGCACCACGGACACGAACCCGAACGCGGTGGACGCGAGCACCGCGTAGCGCGGCACCCCGTGCCACGTGTCGAGCATCTTCCGCGGCGCCTCACCGCGTTCGGCGAGCGAGTAGAGCATCCGGGCAGCGCCGAACAGCGTCGCGTTGATGGCGCTGAGCAGTGCGACGAACACGACCACGTTCATGATCTGGCCGGCACCGGGCACGCCGATGCGATCGAGCACCGCGACGTACGGGCTGGCGCCGACTTCGGCCGAGTCCCACGGCAGCAGCGTCACGATGACGACCATGGAACCCAGGTAGAACACGAGCAGCCGGAACATCGACGAGCGGACGGCCTTGCCGACGGCGCGCTTCGGGTCCTCGGCGTCCGCGGCGGCGATCGTCACGACCTCGATGCCGCCGAACGCGAACACCACGGCGAGCAGGCCGGCCGCGACGCCACCCCAGCCGTGCGGCAGGAAGTCGCGGAGGTTCGTGAAGCCGACGGCCGAGGTGTCCGGCAGCAGGCCGAAGATCGCCAGGCCGCCGAGGATCAGGAAGATGATGATCGCGGCCACCTTGAGCGCCGCGAACCAGAACTCGAACTCGCCGAACGAGCGGACCGGTGCCAGGTTCACCGCGGTCAGCACCGACATGAACAGCAGCACCCACGCCCACTGGGGGATCGCGGGCCACCAGGACGTCGCGAGCGTCGCCGCGCCGGTCGCCTCGACTGCCAGCACCACCACGACCGTCGACCAGTAGACCCAGCCGACGGTGAAGCCCGCCCACTGGCCGAGCGCCTTCTCGGCGTGCACGGAGAACGCGCCGCGCGACGGGTACTCGGCGGCCATCTCCGCGAGCATCCGCATCACCAGCAGGGCGAGCAGACCGGCCAGGGTGAAGGACACCAGGATGCCCGGACCGGCGACCGCGATGCCGGCGCCGGTGCCGACGAAGAGGCCCGCACCGATCACACCGCCCAGGGCGATCATGGAGAGATGACGCTGACGCAGGGACATGCTCATTCTCCAGTTCAAGTGAGGCGATAGCGGAAGAATAGTGAATTCATGGTGGCGAGGAGTGAAATATTGTGACCTAGGCAACAAGCCGAAGTGGGTGAGGACGATGGCAGTCGTACAGCAAGAGGGTTTGGGCGATTTCTCAGTCTTCGAGGAGTTGTTCTCCAGCTGGGAGTGGCTCGTCCTGCGGGCGGGCTCCCGCCTGCTGCTGAACACCGACCACCAGGTCAGCGCGGTCGAGCTCCCGATGGGGATCGGCGGCGAGGTGCAGCACTACCTGGCGGTGCGGATGCTCGCCGGTCCCGTGGTGGTGTTGCCCGGTGCGCCCGCGCGCTGGCTCATCCTCACGCAGTCCGCTGACGAAGCGTCGCAGGTCAACCTGATTCGTCTGCGGGCACGCGGTGCGCTCACCCACCGGAGCGGGACGCTCGTGCCGCTGCCGCCCAGTCGTACCGACCGCGGTGACGTCACCTGGCTCGGCTCACCTCCCGTCGGTCGCCCGTTCCTGCCGCCCTACAGCGCGGTCGTGGCGTCCGTCCGCGCGGTGACCGAGTCGGCGGGTATTCGTTGACCACGGCAGAATAGGCGATGTGTGGGAGAACGCTATCGCGCATGTGGCGGCATTGTCGGTGGGAGATCCGGTCGATCCGTCGTTGCGCGTCAGTCTGAACTTCCACCCTGATCGCGGTCGAATTCTGTCGTTTCTCTATCGCGACGGCGTCTATCGGTCTCAATTCGAGACGGGCACCAGCAACGGTGGTCTCGGCGGCGCGCGGCACGAGTGGGAGAGCCGGTTGTTCGGCGGGGTGTACGACGAGGCGCCGCCCGCGCACCGGCCCAAGTACGGGGCGCTGAACTTCCGGCGCAAGCAGGCCGGGGGAGCACCCCGGTTCGGCTCGGCGCACTTCCGGCTGAACGCGGCGACGCTGGCGCGGACGACGTTCTGCTACCCGGACAGCGTGTTCGAGCCGGTCGACTTCGGAACGGCCGAGCGGATGTCGCTGGTGGACCTGGCCTCAGCGGACACCAAGGACGCGTTGGACGACTACGTCGAGGCGCACGTGCACGGCCCGGTCGGCATCGGCGGCGACGTCGAGGCGCTGGTGCTGGACCCGTGCTACCGCGGCACCGAGGTCGAGGACCTCGCGCACCGGCTGCCGTGCCGCGTGGAGTGGCACCGCGGTTTCCGGCTGCACGTGTCGGACCTCGACCCCGGATACCGGGGGCCCGAGATCGCCGCGCTCGGGCACGCGCTGGCGCGGAACGGGTTCCTCGACGCCAGGATCGTCGGTGAGGCGGTGGGGTCGCACGACCCGCAGGACCTCAAGCGGTTGTGGCACTGCATAGCGAGATTCGGCTAGACCGGCCGGCTTTCAGGCGGGTCGCCGGACGTTGTCCACGAACTTGCCGAGCGTGTTGCCGCGCTTGGCGAAGTTCACGACCACGTAGGTGCCGGACCGGCCCTGGGCGAGCCCGACGCCGACCAGCGTGGACGACTGCCACACGAGCGCGGTGAAGTGCAGCTTGGTGTAGTCGACGTTCCCCGCGTTGTACTCCTTGGCGTAGTCGTACCCGCGGCTCTCGCCGTACCAGTTCTCGATCGCCTTGGTCGCGACGGCGTCCAGCGCCCTGGTGCGGCTGCCGACCGCGTACAGGTTCTCGCCGTACAGGTTGTTCGGGCGGTGCTCGAACGTGTCGGTTGTCTGGAGGTGGTCGGCCCATTCCTGAGCTGTTCGGGTGACCTCGGGGTCGACCGTCAGCGGGGCAGCGCCGTGCTTGGCGCGGTGCTTGTTGATGAGCTCGACGGTGACCGCCACGGGGTCGGCCGGAGCGGCGTACGCGGTGCCCGGAACGACGAGGGCGAGCACGGCTGCGATTACGGGGAGCAATTGGCGCATGACTCGGTTGTCCCCGATTGGGCTAACCGGAGCAACACTTTCGGGTGTCTCAACTGGCGCTAGGTGATCGTCTCGCGCCTGAGTGTGACGAAGACCACAGCAATGTGCTGGTTCACCCGTCCCATTTGTCTTAACTCGCGATTACTCGCCCGTAACGCCCGTACGGTGTGATTCGAGACACGTTTGAGAGGAGGCGGACATGGGAAATGTCGGGATTCTGGACGACGAGGACGGCGGCTACGTCCGCGGGTACGACTAGCGGGCCGTGAGGGGGCGTTCCCCCTCACGGTCGCGAGGTCAGCCCGAGGTGCGGGCCAGCTGTTCGTTCATGATCAGGAACGCGCCGAGGCCGTGGAAGTCGTTGGTGTTGCGCGGACGTGCGTAGTAGTAGTCCGCGTTGCCGACGTTCGTGCCCTCGGAGATGTCCTTGATGTCGGTCAGTCCGCTGGAGTTGACCGACGCCTTCGCGAGCACGCCCTGGTAGCCCTTGGTCGCGACCGGCTTGTACTCCGGGCCGAGCCAGCCGCGCTCGACACCGCGCGACAGCATGAACGTGTACATCGACGACGCCGAGGTCTCGGTCCAGTTCTTCGAGTTCGAGCACTTGTCGACGATCTGGCACCACCGGCCGGTCGCCTGGTCCTGGTAGCGGGTGTAGCCCTTCGCCAGGTGCTGGACGATCGCGATGAGGTCAGCGCGGCCGGGGTGGTTCGCGGGCAGGATGTCCAGCAGATCGATCGCGGTCATGCCGAACCAGCCGATGGCGCGCGCCCAGTGCTCAGCCGAATGCTTGCCGGGGTTCTTGGCCCACGACTCGGAGCCGTCCGCGTCGTAGGCGTGCCACAGCAGGCCGTCGTCGGACTTCAGGTGCGCGAAGTACGCCTTCATGTTCCGCACGGCCTCGTCGTAGCCGTAGGGCTGGTTGTACGCCTTGGCGTACATGGCGATGAACGGCTGCGCCATGTAGACGCCGTCCGCCCACAGCTGCCCGACCTTGCTGGTGGCGTGGTACATGCCGCCGTCGGACGTGCGCGGGTAGCTGGTGAACTTGGCGCGGACCTTGTCCGCCGCCTTCTTGTACTTGTCCTGTCCGGTTTCCTGGTGCAGGATCACGAACAGCGTCGCGGACCGCATGGCGTCCAGGTTGGTGTAGCCCTGGTCCGTGCTGCCGTCCGCCTTAACGAAGCGGTCCGCCCACGCCTTGATGTAGTCCAGGTACTTCTTCTCGCCGGTGCGCTTGTAGACGAGGTACTGCCCGTACAGGTAGAGGCCTCGGGTGTAGCCCCATCCGCCGAGCTTGTCCGGCGTGTAGCGCTTCATGGTCGAGTCGATCACTGCCTTCGACCAGTCCGCTGGCGGTGCCGCCGCCGCCGTTGTGGTCGCCGGAGCTGTCAAGGCCACCGTGGTGGCGAGGATGCCGAGGAATCGAGCTGTCCTCACGACGTGTTCCTCCCTACGTGCCCGGAACGGGCAGGTGCACCGACGGCGGCGGAAGGACGTCAGACGACGAAAAGCTTTCCGGGTGCTGCCAGCTTCGTCAAGAGAACATCGGAGCTTTCCCGGTGCTGGCGCGGGGCACCAGTCGCGTCGGCAGCTCGCGGCACTCGGCCGGGCCGCCCGCCAGCCGGTCGACGAGCAGGTCGACCGCGACCCGCCCGGCCTCCTCGGTGGGCATCGCGACGGTGGTCAGCGGCGGGTGGCACATCGCCGCGTAGAGGATGTTGTCGAACCCGGTGACGCTGATGTCCTCCGGCACCCTGATCCCGCGCGTGGAGAGGTGGCTCAGCACGCCGAGCGCCATCAGGTCGTTGTAGGCGATGATCGCCGTCGCGCCGGTGGAAAGCGCTTGCCGTGCTCCTTCGACGCCGCCGTCGAAGGTCGGCTCGAACGGGCCGAGCCTCCTCGCGCGGTCGGCGAGACCGACGAGCCTGCGCCGGTGTGACCACGACTGCTCCGGTCCGCCCAGGTAGACGCGGTCGGTGTGGCCGAGCTCCGCCAGGTGCTCGACGACCTGCGCCATGCCGGAGGCGCTGTCCATCAGCACCGAGGAAACGCCTGGCAGCGTGCGGTTGAGCAGCACCATGGGTGTGGTGTCGGCGAGCTCGGCGACCTGGTCGTCGTCCAGCAGGGACGCGCACAGCACCACGCCGTCCACCTGGGCCGCCATGGTGCGGACGAGCGCGTCCTCCGCGGCCACCCTGCTGTCGCAGAAGAACACCGCGCAGCCGGCCTCGTGGGCGCGGGACTGCACGCCGCGCAGCACCGCGGGGTAGAAGGGGTTCTCCAGGTCGGGCACCACGATCCCGAGGTTGCCGGTGCGCCCGGTGATCAGGCTGCGGGCGGCGCGGTTCGGCTCGTAGCCCAAACCGCGCACCACCTCGAGCACCCGCTGCCGGGTCGCTTCCTTGACCAGGCCGGGCGCGCTGAGCGCGCGGGAGACCGTCGACACGGAGACCCGTGCCTGCCTGGCGACATCCCTGATCGTCACCGCCACATCGAAATCATGACAGTCAAGGTCAAGATCGCCCGATTCATCCGAGGTCTGTTGACTGACTGATGGGTCAGTCAACAAACCGACGATCGTACGTGGTGAACGATCAGAAACGCGTGCAAATCTCATGTCCCACCGTCACGGGCTCGACGGGAAGGACACACCATGAAGATCAGATCAACCCTGCTCGGCGTGGTTCTGCTGTTCGGTGCGGCCCCGGCGGCACAGGCCGCGGACATCGACGTGAAGATCATCGGTGGTGAAGAGGTCGCCAGCGCCCCGTGGGTGACCGGCCTGTACTGGGACGACTGGTTCGGCTGCTCGGCGTCGGTGATCGCTCAGCGCTGGGTGCTCACTGCGCGGCACTGCGTCGGTGACCTACCGACCCACGTGATGATCGGGAACGTGAACATCGGCCAGGGCAGGCGCGTGAACGTCGACCGCGGGCAGGTCTCTCCCGTCGGTGACGTGGCGCTGCTGCACCTGGCCTCCAACGCGAACACGACGTTCGCGCAACTGGCCTCCCAGGACCCGAGGGCGGGAGCGACGAACTACATCTACGGATGGGGGACGTATGAGGTCGGTGAGGGCAAACCGGTGTCACCGCGGCTCAAACGCGCCGCGGTCACGGTCACAGGTCCGGGCAGGGACGCCTACAACGGCCGCGCGATCGACAGCAAGTGGGCCTCCGGAGCCACCGGCGGAACCGCCGGTTACGGCGACTCCGGAGGACCTCAGATGAGCGGCAACGTCCAGGTCGGCGTCTGCTCGACCGGCGACTACGTGAACGTGCAGTACGCCAGCGTCGCGGCCAACCGCTCCTGGATCCGTCAGGTGTCGGGGGTCTAGAGCTCGATGCCCGTCAGCACCAGCACGCGGGGCTCCGTCAGGTCGTCCATCGCCGAGCGGAGCCCTTCGCGACCGATACCGGACTCCTTCACGCCGCCGTACGGCATCTGGTCCGCCCGGTACGACGGCACGTCGCCCACGATCACACCACCCACCGCGAGGTGCTTCGCGGCCCGGAAGGCGACCCGGACGTCGGTGGTGAACACCCCGGCCTGCAGGCCGTAGCGCGACGCGTTGACCCGGTCGAACGCCTCGTCGGTGCTGTCCACGGAGGACAGCACCACGACCGGGCCGAACACCTCCTCCGCGTTGACCTTCGCGTCCTCGGGCACGTTGGTCAGCACGGTGGGGGCGTAGCTCGCACCGTCACGGGTGCCGCCGGTCAGCACGGTGGCACCCGCCGCAACGGCCTCGTCCACCCACTGCTCGACGCGCTCGGCGGCGGCCAGGTTGATCAGCGGCCCGACCTCCTCCGCAGGGTCGAGCTTGCGCACCTGTGCGACGACCGCGTCGGCGACCTCGTCGAACCGGTCGCTGTGCACGTACACGCGCTGCACCGAGATGCACGACTGGCCGCCCTGGTACATGGCGAACGTCGCGATCCGCTGCGCCGCCCAGTCCACGTCGGTCCAATCCGGACAGACGACGACCGCGGCGTTGCCACCCAGCTCGAGCGTGACGTGCTTGCGCGGCACGCGGTCCCGGATGCCCCAGCCGACCGGACCGGAACCGGTGAACGACACGACCGGCAGCCGCGGGTCCTCGACCAGGCGCGCGGTGTCCTCGTTCGAGATGTGCAGCACGGCCCAGGCGCCGTCGGGCAGATCCGTCTCGGCCAGGATCTCGCCGAGCAGGAACGCCGTGCGCGGCGTCGCGGGCGCGGGCTTGAGGATGATCGGCGCGCCGACCGCGATCGCCGGGGCGACCTTGTGCGCCACCAGGTTCAGCGGGAAGTTGAACGGCGCGATGCCCAGGACCGGGCCCCGCGCGGTGCTGCGGACGAGCGCGACGCGGCCCTCGGCTGCCGGGTCGGTGTCGAGGCGCTGCAGCTCGCCGGAGAACCGGCGCGCCTCCTCGGCCGCCCAGCGGAACGTCGAGACCGCGCGGGCCACCTCGAGCCGCGCCCACTTGAGCGGCTTGCCCGACTCCTCGTTGATGAGCTGGGCGAACTCCTCGGCGCGCTCGCCGATGCGGCGGGAGATGAGGTCGAGCGCCGTGGCGCGGACGTGGGCGGGGGAGCCGGCGAACGCCGGTGCCACCGCGTGTGCGGCGGCGACCGCGCGTTCGACGTCCTCAGGGGTGTTGAACGGGGTGGTCACTCACGTGCTCCTTGGAAGAAGTCGATGCCCTCCGCCTGCTCCGCCAGATGGCGGTGGGCGAGTTGTCCACAGATCGCCGAACGATCGTTTTGGCTGGTCAGGGAGCTGTAGACTGGCTCCGGGGTCGCCCCCCGGGATGGGTGGGGGCTGCGCTCGTCGCGGTTCGAAGCGGGGGCGGCGGTCATGGGATCGCTCCTTCCAAGATGTCCAGGCCCTCGGCCAGGACCTCATCCGGGATTACGAGCGGCGGAAGCAAACGGATCACGTTTCCGTAGGTTCCGCACGTCAGCACCACCACACCTTGTTCGTGACAGGCTTTGGCTACCTTCGCGGCAACATCGGGGGTCCGCTCGGTGAACTCGATGGCCAGCATCGCGCCGCGGCCGCGGATGTCACCGATGACGTCGGTCCGCTCAGCCACCTTGCGCAGGCGCGGGACCACGATCTCCTCGATGCGCCGGGCCGCGGTGTTGAGGTCGCGGTCGCGCATGGTGCGGATGGCGCCGAGCGCGGCGGCGCAGGCCACCGGGTTGCCGCCGTAGGTGCCACCGAGGCCGCCGGTGTGCACGGCGTCCAGGATCTCGGCGCGGCCGGTGACGGCGGCCAGCGGCAGGCCGCCCGCGATGCCCTTCGCGGTGGTGATGAGGTCGGGGACGACGCCCTCGTGGTCGCTGGCGAACCAGTCGCCGGTGCGGCAGAAACCGGTCTGGATCTCGTCTGCGATGAACAGCGCGCCGTTCGCGCGGCACCACGAAGCCACCGACGGCAGGAAGCCCTTCGCGGGGACGATGAAACCGCCCTCGCCCTGGATCGGCTCGATCACCACGGCGGCCACGTTGTCCGCGCCGACCTGCTTCTCGATCGCGGCGATGGCGCGCGCGGCGGCCTCGACGCCGTCGAGACCGTCGTGGAACGGGTACGACATCGGCACCCGGTACACCTCGGGCGCGAACGGCCCGAAGCGGTGCTTGTACGGCATGTTCTTGGCGGTCAGCGCCATCGTGAGGTTCGTGCGGCCGTGGTAGCCGTGGTCGAACACGACGACGGCCTGCCTGCCCGTGGTGTGCCTGGCGATCTTGACCGCGTTCTCGACGGCCTCCGCGCCCGAGTTGAACAGCACCGAGCGCTTCTCGTGGTCGCCCGGCGTCAGCTCGTTGAGGTGCTCGCACACCTCGAGGTAGCCCTCGTACGGCGTGATCATGAAGCAGGTGTGGCTGAACCGGTCGATCTGCGCGTGCACGGCCTCGGCCACGGCCGGAGCCGGGTTGCCGACGTTCGTCACGGCGATGCCGGAGCCCAGGTCGATGAGCTGGTTGCCGTCGACGTCGAACAGCACGCCGTCGTCGGCCGACTCGATGAACACGGGGAGCGTGGAGCCCACACCAGCGGCCACCGCGCCCTTGCGGCGGGCGGACAGCTCGAGGGACCTGGGGCCGGGGATCGCGGTTCGCAGGCGGGTCATGGACTCAGAATGCTCCTGGTCACAGCTGCGCGCAGTGTCAGAACTGGCGCATTCTCGGCGAGAAGATGTACAAAGTGGCATGCCTCTGACGGTCGCTGAACTGGCTCGTGACCTGCGGTTGCCGGTCCACGCGGGCGACCTGGCGCGCCGGATCGGCTGGGTGCACGGCACCGAGCTGGCCGACCCGACGCCGTTCCTCGAGGGCGGCGAGCTGCTGCTCACCACCGGACTCGCGCTGGATGACTTCGACGGTTACGTCGAACGCCTCGTGGCGGCGGGCGTGGTGGGGCTCGGGTTCGGGACGGGGCTGAGCCACGCGACCGTGCCCGAGTCGCTGATGTCGGCAGCGGAGGAGGCGGGGCTCGCGCTGCTGGAGGTGCCCCGCAAGGTGCCGTTCATCGCGATCAGCAAGGCCGTGTCGCGGGCACTCGCGAAGGACGACTACGCCGCGCTGACCAGGACCAGCGAGGCGCAGCGCGCGTTGACCAGGGCCGCGGTGCGGTCGGACGGCGTCGCGGCGACCGTGCGCAGGCTGGGGCAGTGGGTCGACGGCTGGGTGGTGCTGCTCGACGCGGCGGGCGTCCAGACCCACGGAGCGCGGGTGCCGCCGCCGATGGGCCCGGAGATCGCCCGGCTGCGCGCGGCGGGCGGGCTCGCGAGCGCCGCGTTCGAGATCGACGGGCAGCACGTGTTCCTGCAGCTGCTCGGTTCCAAGGCGCGCGGCTTCCTCGCGGTGGGCACGCGGAGTCCGCTCGACCCGGCCGACCGCAGCATCGTGAACACCGCCGCCTCGCTGCTGGCGCTGGCACTCGCGCAGAGCGACGCGGTCGATGCCGCGCAACGGTCTTTGCGCACCGCCGAGTTCCGGCTGATGCTGGCCGGGCACCCCGGCCCGCCCGGACCGTTCCGCGTGTTCCTCACCGACGCGCCACCGGACGGCGACGTCTTCTGGGCGGAGGTCGGCGGGGACGTGGTCGTACTCGCCTCGTCGCTCGACGACTACATCGCCGCTTCGTCGATGACGACCGAGGTGGCCGCCGGCTACCGGGAAGCCTTGCGCGCCAGGGATGCCCGCGTGCGGACGTTCGAGGACCTGGCCGGCGCCGGACTCATGTCGCGCGTGCGGGATCCCGCCGCGTTCGCCCAAGCGTTGTTGCGGCCGCTGGACGAGCAGACGCGCGAGTCGCTGCGGGTGTGGCTGGGCCAGCACGGCCAGTGGGACCCGGCCGCGGCACGACTCGGCGTGCACCGGCACACGCTGCGGAACCGGATCCGGCGCGCCGAGGAGCTGCTGGGCCGTTCGCTCGACTCGCCGGGCGCGCGGGCCGAGCTCTGGCTGGCGCTGAACGTCTAGACGGGCACGGAAAGCGTTGCGGTGTAACCGGAGCCGACGTCGCCCGAGATCGCGGCGAGCTGCTGGTCGTGACCGTCGCGGAACACCATGTCGCTGTCCAGGCTGGTGCGGGACATGTTGCTGACGCTCTGCGTGTACCCGGTGGTGCCGTAGACCTCCTTGCTGGTCTTCTCGGGCAGCGCGAGCTGCGACGTGGTGATCTTGTTGCCCGCCTTGGTCGCCTCGGCGAGGCTCGGGTACACCTCGAAGTGGACGTGCGGCCAGCGCCCCGAGTAGGCGGCGGGGAAGATGCTGGTGAAGGTGACCTTGCCGGACGCGTCCGCCTCCTGCACGCCGCGCAGGTAGTTCTCGGACGTGACGCCCTGCGAGTACATCGAGTACTTGCCGTCGATGTCGCAGTGCCACAGGTACACCGCCGCGCCCGCGTAGGGCTTGCAGCCGTTGCCGGAGTCCTGGACGGTCAGCTCGATCTTCAGCGGCACGCCCTCCGCCGTGCGCGAGCCGGAGCCGAAGCTGGTGCGGATGTCGCCGCGCACGATGCCGCTCTCGGTGAGGATGTTCGGCCCGTTCGAGCCGTCACCGGGGTACGGGCCCGCGGTCTCCTCCGGGATCGGTGACGCGCACGTGGTGGTGCCATCAGCGGACGTGGTGGTCGTGGTGGTGGCCGACGAGCCCGACGTGCTGGGGGAGGCGCACGCGACGAGCGTCGTCAGCCCGGCCCCGCCGATCAGCGTCAGCGCGCGCCTGCGGTTCAGCGTGGCGAGGTCGAACTGGAGGCCCATGTCGTGGAGTTCGGTCATGGGACCCAATGTGCGCCGGAATGCTGTGAGCCGCCTGTGGAGGAGCTGTACGTGGAACGGGTCGTGAGTGGCCGTCACAGCGACCACTCACGACCTTCGATCAGGCCAGGGTGAGGACCACCGTGCTGTGCCCGTTTCGGGGTTTGAGCTTCAGCACGGTGCCGCCGAACGAGCCCGCGCCCGCATGCGCCGTCCAGCCCGTTTCCTGACCTCGCAGCTGCTCGAGCGACGACGACGCGAGGGGCGTCCCGTCGACGAGCACCTGCTTCACACCACCCGGCACCAGCAGCTGGGACTCGTCGGGAGCCCCGCGCAGCGTCAGCACCAGGTGCTTGCCGTAGCGCGCCGACCTCAGCGTGCCGCCGTGCGGACTGGTGTACGAGCCGTTGCTGTCCGGCGACACGAGCCAGCCCGCGCGGTCGCGGCGGTCCAGGTCGTTGACGCCCCACGGCTTCGCCCACACGTCCGGCGTGCGGAAGTTCAGCGGGGTTGCCGCGGAAGCGCGCAGGTACAACGGGAACTCGTCCAAAGTGGACATCCGCGTGATCTTGCGGCCACCGGTGACCGTGGTCCCGGCGAACAGGTCCACCCACTTGCCCGGCGGCAGCCACACGTCCACCGGCGTCGGCTGGCCCGCGGCGCCGTCGGCCTCCGCGCGGTCCGCCGTCACCGGTGCTGCCAGCAGGTCCGGGCCGACCATGAACTGCTGGTCGGCCGCCCACGCCTCCTCGGAAGCGGGGTACTGGAACGCCATCGGCTGCGTGATCGGCGTGCCGTCGCGGTGTGCCGTCCGCGCCTGCTGGTACAGGTACGGGAACAGCTCGTAGTGCAGCACGGCCGCGCGCCGGAACCGCTCGAAGGTCGCCGCGTCGTACACCCACGGCGTCGAGTTGCGGCCCGAGCTGCCGACCTGGAACACCGGCGACACCGCGGACATCTGCGACCACCGCACGAACAGCGACTCCGACGGACCGCCGCCGAGGTTGCGGTAGCCGCCGGTGTCCGAGCCCTGCACCGGGTGGCCACTGATGTACGAGTTGATGCCGCGCCGGGTGCTCAGCCGCAGGCCGTCGAAGCTCATGTCCGCGTCGGCCTGCCAGAAGCCGCGCAACACGGTCGGCATGCCGTCACCGCCCGCGCGGAACAACGTCGTGTAGTTGTCGCCGTGCACCTTGCGCAGCATCTTCACCACGGACTCGGCGTACAGCTGCGGGTACTGGTTGTGGATCAACGTGCCAGGCCCGCCGGCGAACGTCGTCTCCTCGAAGTTGTGCTCCTCGCCCCGGTCGCCCTTGACCATGTTGACGCCCATCCGGAACACGGACTCGAGCCGTGCCTCGTAGTGCGCCCGCGCCACCGGGTTCGTGAGGTCGATGTCCCACACGTTGGTGCGGTCGGACTGCGCGAACGAGCCTGCCGGGTAGTCGTGCGGGCACTCCTTGCCGTCCGAGGCCTTCGACAGGAACGGTGCCACCCACACGCCCAGGTTCACGCCGCGCGACTTCATCCAGTTGATCGTCGCCTGCGCGTCCGGGTACATCGTCTTGTCGAACTTCAACGCGCCGATGCACGCGTACGTCGGCCGGGCGCCTTCCGGGCCCTGCTCCCACGGGTTGTCGACCCACAGCGTGTCCAGCGGCACGCCCCGCTGCTGGAACTGCGTGACGTCCTCGACGACCTCGTCGGAGTGGTTGTACTTGTCCCGCCACTTCGTCAGCGCGAACTGGCGCGCGGGCGGCAGCGTCGGCGTGCCGACCTTCTTGAAGTAGGCGGCGTTCACCTTCGCCGGCGAGCCCGAGTAGACCTCGTAGTCCAGCCGGTTCGTCTTGAAGCACAGCTGGATCCGGTCCGGCACACCGTATTTCACCGGGCACGGCGCGGGCTTGTCGTCGCAGTGCGTGTCCGCCGCGGCACCGGGGAACGCGGTCCGCCCGATCGCCTTGGTGTCGGCGTAGACGCCGTAGCCCTTGCTGGAGGTGAAGAAGGTGCTCGGCGCGCCGTTCTTGTTGCACCTGCCGAAGTTCGACGCGCCGACGAACACCGCCTTGTTCAGCAGCACCTTGCCGCGCAGGTCGATGAACATGGTGTGCGCGCCGCCGCCGAGGAAGTGCTCGTCGAGCGATCCGGTCAGGTTCGAGAACACCTGTGAGACACCCGTGTCCGGGCGCAACGCCGTGCTGACCCGCAGCCCGCGCTCGGTGCGGGTCACCACGACGTCCGCGCTGCGTCCGGGTTCCGTGGTGGCCACGACGTACTTGACGCCGTGGGGAACCCGTTGCCGCGAAACGAGGTTCGTCAGCTGGTGTTCCGTGCCGTCGGTCAGCCGGTAGCCGGACTCGCGTTGCCCGTTCAGCACCTTCCGGTCTTTGAAATCGAGCTGGAACGGCGCCTTCCGCACGTCCCAGCCGAGTCCGTCACCGGCCAGCGCGGTCGGCGGAGCGACGACGAGTCCAGCGGCGATCAGTGCCAGCGCGAGCAACCGCCTCATGCGGGCTTCCCGTTGATCGTCGTGTTCCGGAACACCAGGTTGTCGGTCTGCTCGACGAGGTTCAGCTCGGTGATGTTCGCGAAGGTGCTGTTGGAGATCGTCACGTTGCGGATGTGGCTCTGCTCGAAGCCCTTGAAGAAGGCCGCGATCCGCCCGCCGTCGATCACCATGCCGTCCACGGTGACGTTGTTGATCTGCGGGAAGTGCCCCTTGGTGCCACCGTTCTGGTAGAACATCGACACGAACAGGATCTCGCGTTCGACACCCCAGCCCTTGAAGTTCTTCAGGTGGATGTTGTCGACGACGCCGCCGCGGTCCTGGTTGGTCTTGATGTAGAGCGCGTGCTTGATCGGGTAGCGGCCGGGGAAGTCCGGCGAGTTGATGACGCAGTCCCGCGCGAAGATCTTCGAGACACCACCGGACATCTCACTGCCGATGGTGATGCCACCCCAGCGGCCGGAGAACTTGCACCGCTCCACGACAACGTGGGTGGTCGGGATGCCGACCCGCCGTCCGTCCGCATCCCGACCGGACTTCGCCACAACGCAGTCGTCGTTCGTGTTGAAGCGAGAGTCAGCCACGTACGCGTAGCTGCACGAGTCGAGGTCGACGCCGTCGCCCTGCGAGTTCGTGCTGTACACCTCGATGTTGCGAATGGTGATGTTCCGCGAGAACACCATGTGCACCGACCACATGGCCGGGTTCTTGATGAAGACGTCGGAGATGAGGATGTTGCGGCACCGGAAGAACTGGATCATGTTGGGGCGCAGGTTCTTGCCCGTGCCCATGATCCGCTGCTCGACCGGGACGCCGTCCTCGCCCATCTTGCGCAGCTCCGGTGTCGCTCCCGCGCCCCACGAAGACCACTTGCCGCTCGGCGCGTCACCGTCGATCGTGCCGGGACCGGTGATCGCGATGTCGTGCTGCTCGAAGGCGTAGATGAACGCCTGGTAGTTGTAGCAGAGCGTGCCTTCCCAGCGGGTCAGCACGAGCGGCAGGTAGTCGTTCGGGTCGGTGCTGAACTTCAGCGTCGCGTCCTTCGCGACGTGGAGCTCCACATTGGACAGCATGCGGATGCCGCCGGTGAGGAACGTGCCCGCGGGAATCACAACACGTCCCCCACCGGCCCGGTGACACGCCGAGATGGCGTGGTGGAACGCGGTGGTGTTCTTGGTGACCCCGTCGCCCTTGGCGCCGTAGTCGGTGACGAGGAAGTCCTTCCTGCGGAACGTCGGGGGGCGGATGCGCGCCTTGATCAGCGGCACCTCGCACCACGGGTCCAGCGGGGCGGCCTCGCTGATGCCGGGAGTGAGCAGGACTCCGGCGGTGGTGAGACCGGTCAGGCTCGCGAAATCACGACGGGACAAGGGCACCGGGGGCTCCTCAGGCGGGCTTGCCGTTGATTGTGACGTTCGTGAAGGTCGTGCCGTCGGCGTTCTTCACCGATGGCTTGGCGGTGGTCACGCTGGTGAACGTGCTGTTGGAGATCGCCACGTTCTTGATGTGCGACTCGGACAGCCCGTCGAGCGTCACGGCGGTCTTCTTGACGCCGTTGACGGTGAAGTTCTCGGCGGTGATGTTCTGCACCTTGGGGTTCACGATCGGGCCGTAGCCGGGGCCGGTGAGGCTGTAGTTCAGCGTCACCATGATCGCCTCGCGGTCCACGTCGGTCGCCTTGATGCGCCGAGCGTGGATGTTCTCGACGGTGCCGCCGCGCCGCTTGTTCGTCTTGATGTACAGGACGTGGAACGGCTTGTAGCTGGAGCCCTTCTTGACCGTGCAGTCCTGGAAGAAGACGTTGCGCACGCCGCCGGACATCTCGCTGCCGACCGTGAGCGCGCCCCAGCGGCCCTCGAACGAGCAGTTGTCGATGACGATGTTCTCGCTGGCCACGCCGACCCGGCGGCCGTCGATGTCACGGCCTGCCTTGATCGCGATGCCGTCGTCGCCGCAGTCGAAGCGGCAGCCGGTGATGTGCACGTACTGGCTGGCCTCGGGGTCGCAGCCGTCGACCATGGCGCCGCGGCTGTAGACGAAGACGTTGCGCACGGTCACGTTCGTGGACAGCACCGGGTGGATGTTCCACATCGCGGAGTTCTTGAGGTTGACGCCCTCGACGAGGATGTTCTTGCACTCGTAGAGCGTCACCATGTTGGGCTTGAGGAAGTGGCCCATGCCGAACTTGCGGTCGGCGATCGGCTTGTTCTCCACCGCCCACTTCTGCAGCTGCTCCCAGTCGGGCTGGCGCTTGCCGTCGTAGCCGAACCAGGGTCCGGACGAGGCCTGGCCGTCGATCGTGCCGGAGCCGGTGATCGCGATGTTGTCGGCCTTGCGGGCGTAGATGAACGACGAGAAGTTCATGCACTCGATGCCCTGCCAGCGCGTGAACACCATCGGGAAGTCCTTGGCGTCGGTGCTGAACTTGATCGTCGCGCCTTGCGAGACGACCAGGTTCACATTGCTGAGCAACGTGATCGCACCGGTCAGGAAGCTGCCGGCTGGGACGACGACCTGGCCGCCGCCCGCCTTGTTGCAGGCCTCGATGGCTTTGCGGAACGCATCGGTGTTCTTCGTCTTGCCGTCGCCCTTGGCGCCGTAAGCGGTGATGTCGAACTTGGCGTCCGGGAATGTCGGAGGCTTGATCTTCGCGAGGATCTCCGGCACCGCGTCCCACGGGGACGCAGCAGCCTGAACAGGGGTTTCAGCAGGTGCGGGTGCTGCTGGTGCCGCGAGCGCCGGGGCTTCGAGGAGGGAGCTGGAGAGCAGTGTCGCTCCTGCCGCGACACCGGTGACCTTGATGAAGTCGCGACGCGAGTGGTCAGTCGCCATGAGCCGTCCTTTCGCCACAAACGGCGTGCGGGTGTTACACGTGCGGCGGCGGCGGCGTAAAAAGGTTGAAAACCTTTTCACCGTGAAGGTCTACACCTGGTTTTGGCCCCGAGTCAACCGCTGGGAGCGGTCGGCATACTGACCTGATGCTCGGCGTCATCGGCCTGCGTCCCGCAGAGCAGAGGGTCTACGAGGTCCTGGTCGAGAGCCGGCCGAGGACGCTGGTGGAGCTCCAGCGCACGCTGGGGCTGTCCGTCCAGCAGCTGCGCCCGGTGCTCCGGTCGTTGCGCGCCAAGGGGTTGGTGACCAGGTCAGGGCCTCGCTACGGCGCCGTCGCGCCGGACGTCGCGCTGAGCGTGCTGTTCCTGCACCGCGAGGAGGAGCTGCGGCAGGCCCGCGGGCACGCCGCGGTGCTCCAGGAGCGGTACCGGGCGGTCGTCGGCGGCAACGCGGGGGACCTGGTCGAGGTCGTGCACGGCACCGAGGCCATCTCACGGCGCGTCGACCTGGTCATCCGCAGCGCGCACGACGAGGTGCGGTTCGTCGACAAGCCGCCGTACGCGCGGCAGCCGAGCACGCTGCACCCGGCCGAACGCGACCTGCTCGAGCGGGGTGTGCGGTTCCGCGGCATCTACGAGCGCTCGGCGCTCGACCTGCACGACCTGCGCGCCGACGTGGAGGCCGGGGTGACGCTGGGCGAGGAGGCGCGGGTGCTGGTCGACGTGCCGACCAAGATGGTGCTCGCCGACTCGCACCTGGGGATCATGCCGCTGCGCACCACGCCTGCCGCACTGGAGAGCGCGGTGGTCGTGCACCCGTCGGCGCTGCTCGACGCGCTGGGCGCGTTGTTCACGACGCTGTGGAGCCGGGCCGTGCCGCTGGCGGTGACGACCTCGGACGAGCCGGCCGGGCTGTCGGAGGAGGACGCCCGGCTGCTGGCGCTGCTGACCACGGGCCTGCCGGATCGCAGCATCGCGAAGCAGCTCGGCCTGTCGTACCGCACCTACCAGCGCCGTCTGCACGGGCTGATGACGTTGCTGGGCGCGGAGACCCGCTTCCAGGCGGGCCTCCGCGCCGCGGCGAGAGGCTGGGTGTCCCTCAGCTGACCGCGTAGGCGTTCTGCATCGTCTGGGTCACCGTGTTGCCGCTCGCGTCCCTGGCCTCCGTGCGCAGGGACACCATGCCTGTTGCCGGGTTCTTCAGCGTCACCTTCCAGGTGTTGTTCGCCGGAGACGTCGTTGCGGGGAGCCAGGTCTTGCCGTCGGTCGAGTAGCTGAGGGTCAGGCGGGTGATCGGGCGGGTCGACGTCGCGTCGATGGTGAACGTGTAGTCGGCGCCGGGTGGGGCGGTGTTCGTCAGCGACAGCGGGAACCGGTGGTGCAGCTGGATCAGCGGTTGCTGAGCGCACGACTGGGCCTGCTGGTAGCAGGTGAAACCTTTGGGCGGCTTCGTCGTTGACGGAGACGAGGTGAACGTCCAGCTCGTGTCCACCTTGCCGGCCAGGCGGAACAGCGCGGCGCTCGGCGCTCCGTACTGGGCCGTGGGGGAGTGCGTGTCGGTGGTGGTCAGGCGGTAGGTCGCCGGGGCCGGTTCCAGCGGGAACGTGGGGAACGGCGCGAAGGGGTTGGCGCTGTCCGGCGGGATCTCCTGGTCGCCCTTGAAGAGCTTCGTGGTCGTGGCGACCTTGTGCTTGCCGTTCTCGTAGGGGTTCGTGAAGTGACCGGGTGTGCCGTCACCCCAGTTGAGCGGCGGCACGAGCACGTCGCCGACGCGGCACGGGTTGCACAGCTGCCGCCACACCTCGCCGTCCGGGTAACGCGCCGGGTGGTCGGGTTGCAGCGACACCGCGCCGTTGTGGATCGGTGCCGCGAACCACGTCTCGTCCGGACGGGTGCGCTCGCCCGGCTTGTAGACGTTCTGCTGGTACATCGACATCGCCGCGCGGCCGCCCTTCTCGTCCGTTCCGTTGAGCGTCACCACGCGCTTCCACACCATCCGCGCGTCGGCAGGCCCGACGTACTCGGTCCACCTGGCGGGCACCGGGAACGTGACGCCGCTGAGGAACTGCGTCTGCCACAGTCCGGTCGGGAACGGGTACCAGGTCTTCTGCACGGACAGGCCGGGCTTCTCCGCGTGGTACGAGGTGTTCACGCGCACCAGGTCGTCGCGGTTGATCGTGCGGACGTGGTCGGCCGGGATCCCGTTGGGGTCGAGGAAGCTGAGGTTGAACACCTCGTCCGGCTGCGGCCGCACGTCGATGGTGACCTCCGCGCCCACCTTGTCCGCCTCCGCTCGGCTGATCGACACGGTCGGCACAGTGGCGCTGGACAGGCCGCTGATGGGCACCGCGCCGGGGGAGTCGACGTACGCGATCACCAGTGCCGCCTTGGCGTTCGCGGCGGCGGCCTGGGTCGCCGCCTTGAACACGGCGGTGGTCGGGTCACCGGGACCGGTCGGCGCCGGGATGCGCACGAGCACCGCCTTGCCGGTGATGTCACCACCGGTCACGACCGGCAGCGTGCGCTTGCCGGGCAGTTTCGCGGCGAGCGTGCCCGCGTCGTACTCCGGGTGCAACGGTCCCATGTCGACGGCCTTGCGGTGCAGGGTCGCGGTGTCCTGCAAGGAGATCGCGCCCTGCTTCGCCGCGGGCACCGGCGTGACGTACGGCTGCCACGTGGTGGCGCCGAGCACCAGACCGGCCTCGTCGATGTGCCCTGGAACGACCCGGCGCAGCATGATCGTCCGGTCGCGCTGGTCGACCGGGACCGGTGCGGTCACGCCCACGGGCACGGCCTGCCGCGCGTCGAGCGTGAGGTCGCGTTCGCCGTCGACCTTCAGCTCCGGCGCGGACAACCCGGTCCAGCGGCGACCGTCGAGACGCGGTTCCTTCGACCACGTCATCGCCGAGTACGTGCCGCCCGGTACGTCCACCGAGCCCTCGCCGTCCACGACGTCGAACGCGAAGTTCACGTCCAGGTCGAACGGGTCGTTGGTGTTGTCCCGCCCACCGCTGTCGTCGATGAGCTGGCCGAGCGTCGCGGGCACCGGCTTGCCGGACGAGTCCTTCACGTGCACGTGCACGGAGAACCGTTCCGGCGCCAGGTACATGCTGACCGGCGTGCGGAAATCGCCGCTCGCCGTCACGACGCCGCCGTACGCGCCGGCCGCGGTGAGGTCGGCGGACAGCGTGGTGCTCGTCTTGCCGTGCGCGGGCACGACGAGGTGCGAGGAGCTCGTCTGCAGAGCTGCCGCCCGACCGTCCCAGCCCTGGAACGACGTGTGCAGGTCGAGCGAGAGCGGTGCGTCGGAGTCGTTGTGGTACACCAGTTCCTGGCCGTTCAGCGTCGCGTACGCCGGCCGGCTGACCGCCCGCGCGACGTCCAGCACGCCGGAACCCTGTTCGTGCCAGCGGAGTCCCGCGTCCTTCGCGCTGCTCACCAGCGCGCTCTTCAGCGCCTCACCGGTCCAGCTCGGGTGCTGCTGGGCCAGCAGTGCGGCGGCACCGCTGACGTGCGGCGTCGCCATGGACGTGCCGGACGCGGCGGTGCGCAGGTCGTCGACCGGCGCGCCCATCGAGGTGCCCGCCGCGCGGGCCGCGACGATGCCCGCGCCGGGCGCGACGATCTCCGGCTTCACCGCCGCGTCACCGAGCCTCGGCCCGCGGCTGCTGAAGTCGGTGATCCGGTTCTCCCGGTCGACCGCACCGACGGTCAGCGCCTTCGTCGCCGCACCGGGCGTGGTGACGGTGCGCGGACCGGGTCCGTTGTTGCCCGCCGCGACGACGAACAGCACGCCGGTGCGGGCGGACAGGTCGTCGACCAGCGCGCTCAGCTCGTCGGAACCGTCCGTCGGCTCGCCGCCCATGCTGAGGTTGACGATCTTCGCCCCGTGCGTCGACGCCCACTCGATGCCGGCCATGATCCGCGACGTCTCGCCCTCGCCGGACGCGTCGAACACCTTGGCCACCACCAGCTTCGCGCCCGGCGCGACACCGGTGACGATCGACGCGACGTGCGTGCCGTGGCCGTGCAGGTCGGCGACGTCTGGTTCGTCGGTGAAGTTCTCGGCCGCCACGACCTTCCCCGCGACCGCCGGGTGGTCGGCGTCGATGCCGGTGTCGACGACGGCCACCGTGGTGCCGGCGCCGTCGAGCCCGGCCTGCCACGCGGCGGGCGCGCCGATCTGCTTGACGCTGCGGTCGAGCGACACCTTCACGGGCTTGTCGAGCAGCACCTTCTTGGCCGCACCGAGCGACTCCCAGAACCGTTCGGCGTCGGCCTTGTGCACGCGGACGCCGGAGGCGCCGATGCTCGCGACCCTCGTGTGCTGGTCCGCGGCGGACAACGCCATCGGGCCGTCCGACGTGACGAGCACCGGAAGGGTGGACGTCTCCTCGTCCGCGAGTCCCTGGCGCACCAGCGCGGTCACGTTGAACAGCGCGCGGGACACCTTGCCGGACGCGACGAGCGGAACGGCGTCCGACGGCACGACGTGCAGGCCGTCGTCGTCGGTGAAGGTCTGGAACACCGGTGGTGGTTGATCGGCACGGGGTGCCGGTTCCACTTGGACCGAGCGCTTCCCGTCCCCTTCCTCCGCATAACGCACCACGTCACCCGTGATGAGGGTGACGTGGTGGACGGCGGCGGCCGTCTGCGGCGGCGGAGCCGGTGGCGCGGGGGAGTCGGTGGGGGAGACAGCGGGCAGGGGCAGCAGCAAGAGAAACGGCAGCAGGCGCATGGCGTCGAGAGTGAGGCCGTGCGCCTTGCTGTGAAATGAGAAACGGCGGCGCGGTGGTTGGCACAAAGAAACACCGCCCCCCAGGGGTGC
>NZ_VOBR01000027.1:77993-134266 GCF_007845675.1 Lentzea tibetensis
GCGTCGTGTGTGCGGCGGTGCGCTTGGCTGTCAATTTTTAACCGGCGGCGCGTTGTCGCCAACGGCGACAACGCGCCACGCGTTGCTACTTAGTTGCGCGCACCGAAGGTGCGGTGGTGCAGCGTGAAGTCCACGCGGTTGTTGTTGGTGTCGGTGCTCAGGATGTTGCGCGCGTTGGACGCTTCCAGCTGAGCCGTCGTGATGTTCTCCGGAGCGGCCTGCGTGCCCTCCTTCGGGGTGACCGCACCAGCGCTCATGGCGATGCCGTCCTGCTTGACGGCGGTCGGCGCGGCGGACCCGAAGATCGCGACGCCACCGTTGACCGGGATGCCGACGGTGCCCTGGAAAGCGATCGGCTGCACCTGCGCACCAGGCGCGACCGTGCTGCTGAAGTTGACGCCGGTCAGCACGAGGATGTCGCCGTCGTTGTCGCGCGGTTCGAGCGTGACGCCGGACAGCGGGATCGTCTGCAGCACCTGGTTGGTGCTGCTGTAGAGGCGCACCACGTAGCCCTCGAGGCTGAGCTGGTCGCCCGTCATGTTGCGGATCTCGATGGCCTCGTCCAGCTCACCGTTGGGGCCGATCGCCGAGACCTCGTTGATCACGACGTTGGAGATGGCCTGCTGGGTGACGTCGGGCTCGTCTGCCGACGCGGAGCCGCTGAGAGCGGCCAGCGCGGACATTCCGAGCGCGATGCCGCCGATGACCAGTCGACGCATGATAATACCTTTCAGAAATTGGATGGAATACCGGCTGCGATTTGTGGCGCGGACCGCTCGCCGGTAAAACTCATGTTTCCGTCAGGTGTCGTCTGGAGCTAGGGGCCATTTCATTGACCTGGTCCGGCGTTGTCAGTTGACACGTGAAATCGGTGGCGTTGTCGTCCGTGTCACGTGAGAGGGAATCACGCCCGAGGGAGGAGTAAGCGCATTGCTCCGACGGGGTGCCCTCGCGGCACGGTGAATTGTCGGTGAACCCCACGCCATCAATGCGTGCGCCGTTAGCATTGCGCAATGTCGCACCACTAGGGTCTATGGACTCTGCGAAGAGGAGTCTTTCGGCGGTGCCGGTGAAGTCGCGGCCGACCACCAGGAAGAACGCGTTCGCGGGCAGTTCCGTGCCCAGCGGGAAGGTCGCCAGCGGGGTGGTTCTGCCGTTCCGGCACGACCTGATGACCCAGCCACCGATGTCGACGGCGGCGTTGCCGGTGTTGGTGAGTTCGATGAAGCCCGTCGTGCCCGCTGCCATCTCGTTCACCCTGATGGGGGACGATCCTGGGGCAGGTGCGCTGATCATTACGGCGGTGAGGCACGCGAGCAGGATGCTGCTCGTCACGCTTCGGCAGTCTGCTGCAACGGGCGGGTCGGGCGCACGGGGCCAGTTCGAGGGGCGGCCCCGTGCGCCGTGCCCGCGGGCGGCCGACCCCCTGCCGGTCGGCCGCGACACCGCTCGCGCTACCTCACTCGCCGGTGTTCCCTGCGGGTCGTTCGCGCGACGTGAGCAGCGCGTTCGACATCGGCGCAGGGCATTTCGAGTGCCTTGCTGATCCAGCCTCGCCAGTACGGGCCGGGGATGCGCTTGCCGCGCTCCCAGCGCGAGATGTCCTCCCGAGTTATGCTGTCGTTCCGGGAAATTTCGGACAATCTTCGCGCCAGTTCTTCCTGGGTCAGACCACGCTCTCTCCTCGCCTGGGGAATCAGTGTCGATATCGATTCGGTGGCGTGCACCACACCGCTCCGTTTCTCCAGTGGTGTGTCGATCGACATCAACACAGTGCCCGGTTTTTTCAGGCCGTGCACGATGCAAAACGGTGATACCCGTGGTCGTTGAACTGTCATCTAATCGCTGATTGCCTCATTCGGCGCAATGTGACGCAGCGAATGTGCATGGCGGTTGCGCGAGTCGCTAGGGTTGCGGGTAGTTGATCGCGCAAGGACAGGAGTGAGCCGGAGTTGACCAGCCGTGTGCTGTCGACCGTGGAAGTGGTACAGGTCTTGCTCAGCCGGTTGGCGGCACGTGATGCCGCGGGAATCGCGAGGCTCTTCGCCGCGCGGGTCGACTGGCGGGTGCCCGATCTGGGCGGCACCCGGTGGAGTGACGGTGCGCGCAACCCCCGCGAGGTCGAGTCGTACTTCCTCACGCTCTTCGACATGCTGGAGCTGGAGCAGCTGACCGTGCGCCAGGTCGTGACCGACGGCGGGGACGCGGTCGTGCTCGGCTGGACGCGTTGGCGGGTCATCGCGACGGGAGCGTTGCTGGACATGGACTTCGCGATGTCGGTCGCGGTCTACCGCGGCGAGATCGAGCAGTACTGGCAGCTGCAGGACACGTTGGCTGTCGCGCTCGCACTGGGCACGGCCACGATGGCCTGATCGGCTTGATGACGAGAAGCCCCCAGGCTGCGCGCACCCGGCGCAACCTGTTGCTGGCCGCCGCGGAGGTCTTCGACCGCGACGGCTTCGCCGGCGCCAACCTGCGCACGGTCTGCGCCCGCGCCCGCGTCACGAAAGGCGCGCTCTACTGCCACTTCCGCTCCAAGGAAGCGCTCGGCGTCGCGATCATCGAGCACCAGTCGCTGCTGTGGCACGAGCTGCGCGACGAGCTGCTCAAGCGCGAGCTCGGCGCGGTGCAGACGCTCATCGACCTGTCCTTCGAGTTCGCGCGCAGGCTCGAGTCCGACCTCATGGTCCGGGTGAGCAACCGGCTGCTGCGGGAGGCCGCGTTCTTCGACCTCGTGGCCTCCGCGCAGTTCGTCGGGTGGATCTCGGTCGTGAGCGACCTGTTGTCGCAGGCTCGGGCGTGCGGGGAGCTGCTGGACGAGGTCAACCTGCGGTACGCGGCCGAGCAGGTGGTGGCCGAGTTCCTCGGGGTGCAGATGATGTCGCAGGCGCTGACCGGGCAGCACGACCTCACGTCGCGGCTGCGGAGGCACTGGCGGACCTGGGCGCCCCTGCTCGTCGCCCCGGAAACGTTGCCGGGGCTCAGATTTGACCCGGAGTGATCGTGATCTCGCTGTGAGTCCAGTCGAGACGGGAATTCCGGTCATTCACCTCATTGTTGATCCGCTCGACGGTTCGGCAGAATTTCGGACCAAACGAGCTCAGAGCGGAGTGACCAGGTGGCGGATCGCAAGGTCGTCGTGGTGGACCCCTACTCGGCTGGGCGGGGCATCGCGCCCGCGTTCGCCGAGCGCGGTGTGGGAGCGATTGCAGTGCTCACGACCGCCGAACCGCCCGCGGGTCTCGCCAAGTCCTGGTTCCCGGAGAACTTCACCGAGGTGCACGTCGTCAACGGCGACCTGAGCGCGCTGGCGGACAAGCTCGCCGGGCACGAGCCGCTGTGCGTCGTCCCCGGCACCGAGACCGGCGTGGAGACCGCGGAGGCGCTGTCCGAGCTCATCACGCCCGGACGGAGCAACGCGCTGGAGCGTTCGCACGCGCGGCGCGACAAGTTCCAGATGTACGTGGCGCTGCGCGACGCCGGGGTGCCGCACCTGCGTCAGATCTCGTCGGACTCCGAGGAGGAGGTCGCGCGGTGGCTCGAGTCCACCGGGCTGATCGACTCGTCGATCGTGTTGAAGCCGCAGGAGAGCGGCGGCACCGACGACGTCTTCGTCGCCTCGCCCGGTGACGACTGGCGCGCGCTGTTCCACCGGATCCTCGGCAGCGTCAACAAGCTCGACATCGTCAACGACCGCGTGCTGGTGCAGGAACTGGCCGTCGGCACCGAGTACGAGGTCGACACCTACTCCATCGACGGGCAGCACGGCCTGGCCGCGGTGTGGCGCTACGCCAAGGAACGCAGGGGCGAGCGGCTCGGCATCTACCTCTCCAACACGTTCGTCTCGCCCGAGGACCCCGTGGTGGCCGTGCTCTTCGAGTACGTGCGCCAGGTGCTCGACGCGACCGGTGTGCGCAACGGCCCCGCCCACGTGGAGGTCATGGTCACCGAGAACGGCCCCAAGCTGATCGAGATCGGCGCCCGGTGCGCGGGCGCCGAGCAGCAGGAGCTGTCGTTCGTGGGTGCGGGTGAGAGCCAGATCACGCGCATGGTCGAGCACTGGGTCGACGGCAAGCGCGACGTCGGTCTGTACGCGCGCAAGCAGTACGTCAAGACGGTCTACCTGTCGTCCCCTCGAAAAGGGGTGCTGCGCAACGCCGAACGCCTCGATCGGCTCGCCGAGCTGATGCCGTCGTTCCAGCGCGACGTGATTCCGTACCGCGACGGATCACTTGTACCGCGCACCGATGATTTGTGGACCAGTCTGGGTTACGTCGTTCTGGCGACCACGGACGCCGACCAGTTGGCCGCAGATGAGGAGCTGGTCCGACGCATTGAGAGCGAACTTGTGATTGTTGACGTTTGATTTCGGGTACTGCTGTTCCGGCTGCGGTGGGTAACCGATAGGTTCCCGCGAGGAGTCGGCACGAGCGGAGGCCCATGACCGAGCCCTGGGACGGCGAACTGACCGGTGCGGTCGTCGCCGGCCGTTACGTCGTCAGCAGCCTGCTCGGCGCCGGTGGTATGGCCGAGGTCTACCGCGCTTACGACCGCGAGCTGTCCCGCAACGTGGCGCTGAAGGTGTTCCTCGGCACCGCGGCGCCCGACGACGCGAAGCGGCTCCAGCGCGAGGCTCGCATGTTGTCCGACCTGCGCTGCACCGGTGTCGTCTCGGTATTCGACAGCGGCACGCACGGCGGCCGCCCGTTCTACGTGATGCAGGAGATCCGCGGCGGCACGCTGCGGCAGCGGATGCGCGACCCGCTGCCGCCCGCGTTCGTCGCGCGGATCGGCGGCCAGGTCGCGGACAGCCTCAACGACGTGCACGAGTTCGGCGTGGTGCACCGCGACATCAAGCCGTCGAACATCCTGCTCGACGACGAGGCGAAGCAGGCCTACCTCGCGGACTTCGGCCTCGCGCTGCAGGCGGAGGTCACCCGGTACACGAAGTCCGGCGTGCTCGTCGGCACCGCGGGATACCTGGCGCCGGAACAGGTGCGCGGCTCGACCGTCTCGTCGAAGGCGGACATCTACGCGCTCGGGCTGGTGCTGCTGGAGTGCCTGAGCGGGAGGCCCGAGTACCCCGGCGGTGACGCGGAGGCCGCGCTGGCCAGGCTGTCCCGCCCGCCGCGCATCCCGTCGTCGCTGCCCGCCGCGTGGGTCTCGCTGCTCACCGCGATGACCGATCTCGATCCTGATCGCCGTCCGTCCGCGGCGAAGTGCGCCACCGCACTGTTCGCGGCGAAGGAGGCGAGCAAGGGCATTCCCGCGCTGCTCGCTGCCGCATTCGATGATGATCTGGACACTGTGGACACTCCGCCGCGGTCGCGTTCGCACCGCGTCGGCTACGCGTTGTCGGCAGCGGCTGCTGCCGCTGTGGCTGCGATCGCCGTCGTCATGGCGAACATCGGCGGCGGTGCCTCACCCGCGACCGGTGACCCCGGTCCGTCGTCCGATCCTGGTGGTGTGGCACCGGAAACCGTCTCGGTGTCCCTGCCGCCGGAGACGGTTGCGGTGACTTTGACCGAGCCTGGGGCTCCGCCTCCGCCGGACGACGAGGAGGAGACGGTGGGGCCGTCCACGGTGACGATCACGAAGGTGAAGCCGTCGAGGGACAAGCCGTCGCGCACCAGGACGCCGAAGCCGAAGCCGTCGGACGGGAGCGTTGTCCCCACCACGACCTGATGTGGCTAGCGGGGGAGGAATGCTCGCCAGGACGCGGGGGAGAACGTGAGCTGGGGACCGGTGGTGTGTTTCGAGTCGCGGACGTGCACGGTCTGCGTGAACGCCACCTCGACGCAGGCGCCGTCCGGTTCCGTGCTGTAGCTGCTCTTACGCCACGTGCGATCCTGGGTCATTCGGGTCCTCTCGCGGGCGGCCGATGTAGCCCATCAGCAGACTCCGCGATTGTCCCTCATCCATTGCGATCTGATCCAGGTCGTTGAACAGCTGGGTGCAGCGCGCCACTGCGCGCTTGTCTTGGGAGAAGAGCTGGCCGATGAGCGTCTCGGTGTAGACCACCGGTTTGTCCCGCTTGTACTCCCACCGGATGTACGTCCCGCCGATCGCTCCTGCCGCGCCCGCCGAGTCGGGGACGATGCGGATCGAGTGCGTCTTGAACATCAGCCGCAGCATCTGTTCTTCCATCACCTGGTCGTCGCCGACGTGCAGCCGCAGCGCCTGCTCGTGCACGAAGAAGGTCCAGGCCGGTCTGTCCTCGCGCTGAAGAACCGCCTGGCGCTGCATGCGGAAGGCCACGAAGGTCTCGAGCTTGTCTTCGGGCATCGGTCGCCGCCGCGCGAGGTAGGCACGCGCGTAGTTCTCGGTCTGGAGCATTCCGGGTATGACCGTCTGGTCATAGCTCGTGGCCTTGGTGGCCGGGGCTTCGGCGAGGGCCAACGTGCGGAGGTTCTCCGGTACTTGCACGAAGTACGCGTCGAAGGCGTGGCGGTACCGGTTGAGGAACTCCTCGACTGAGGCTCGGCTGCGTTTGCACGTGGTCAGGTACTGGACGATGTCGATCTCGCTGGCCCTGGTCTTGCCGTTCTCGACGTTGGAGACTTTGGTCTGGTGCCAGCCGAGTACGTAGCCCATTTCGGTGCCGGTGTAGCTGGTGTGTTTTTCGCGCAGGTGCCGCAGCTCGTCGCCGAGGTCTCGGCTGTACGGCGTGGAGGGCGTCGGCGTCATGGCTTGGAGTTTCGGGTATGCGCTGGGGACATGGAGCACCCCGTTCGAGTGAGGGTTGCCGGGCTTCGCCCGGACCACGAGTGATGCTTCCTTCGTCGGCGTCACGCGTACCGGATTCTTGGGTGGCTTGGCACCGTGGTCCCGATCCGATGCTTGCCGTGCGAGATTCTCGTTGCGTTGAGTCCGTGGTTACCGGGGCGGTGGCTCGCCTTTTCATTCTTTCTCTTGGTTCTTAGTTGAAGCCGGGGAGGACTGGTTCGGGTTCGCGAATGTAGACGCGGCCGGTGGGGCTGACGCACCGGAATGTGCCTGGGGAGGGTTGCGTGATTTGCCAGGCTGATTCGTGCTTGAGGCGGTGGTCGTGCCCGCACCGCGGTCCGAGGTTGTAGTCGGCGGTCGGGCCGTCGGGGAACGGGACCGTGTGGTCGAGGTCGCAGCGGGTGGCTTTCGCGGTGCAGCCGTACTGGGTGCAGGTCTTGTCCCGCGCCCACATGAACCGGCGCAGATGCGCCGGGGGCCGGTAGGTGCTGGTGCCGACGTCGAGCAGGGCGCCGGAGGCGGGGTCGGTGAGCAGACGGCGCCAGGTCGCGTCTCCGGCGAGTTCGCGGGCGAGGTCGGCGCTGATCGGCCCGTAGCCGTCCATCTCGCCGGGATGCTCGTCGAGGCCCATCAGGGTGGTGGCGGAGACGGTGACCAGGAGTTCGACCTTGACCGGGCTGGCGTTGTCCGGGGTCGCGAGCAGCAGGTCGGCGACGACGTCGGCGCGGCGCTGGTTGAGGGTGCGGGTGTCGCCGGGGAACTTCGCGGCGCGGGCGAGTTTGTCGACGCGCAGCCAGCTGACCATGGCTTTGTCGGCGGGCATGGTGACCCACAGCTTGGCCATGTCGTCCTCGAGGGACTCCATCCCCGCGGCACGAGCGGCCTTCTTCTGCTCGGCGCGTTCGCGGGTTCCGTCGGGGTCGACGCTCATCACGATCCGCCGCCCCCGGCGCCGCATCTGCACACTGGTCTGCTCGGGTGCCTTGGTGAGTACGCGTTGTTCGACCTCGGCCGCCTGCTCAGCACTGAGGGGCAGGGTCTGGGTGTGGATGATCTGTGCTTTGTAGAGGTCGATCTCGCCCTTCTCCAGGGCGTCGACCGTCAACGGCAGCCGCGACACGAGATCCCGGGAGACCATCATCCGGTCCTCGGTCCAGTTCCGGGTCCAGTGCATCATCGCCGCGATCTCGGAGGACGCGAACTCGTCCTGCCACGTGAGTTCGGCGTATTCACCCAATGCGCGGACCTGCTGGGCTTGCCAGTAGTCGATCTGTTTCTGGCAGTGCTGGATTGTGTCGAGAGCCCCCTCGATGCTCATAACGAACACATTACCGCACAATTGTTCGAACAGGCATCACTCATTAGGATTAAGAACGAAAAGGCGAGCCACCACCCGTCAGCCACGGAGCCAGCGCGACCAGAACAACGAAAGCCGACCACCGGACCGGACCACGGTGCCAAGCCACCCAAGAATTCGGTACGGGTGACGCCGACGGAGGAGGCATCACTCGTGGTCCGGGCGCAGCCCGGCAGCCCGCGCAGCCCGGCAGCCCGCGAAACCAGGCTAGGTCCTGAGCGCGGGCAGGAGCTCACCCTTGGCGAAGTCGAGGAACTCGTGCTGGTGCTCTCCACCGATCTGCACGAGCGCGAGGTCGGTGAAGCCGGCGTCGCGGAACGGTCGCACAGCTTCGAGAATCGGCTCCACGTCGGGTCCGCAGGGAATCGCGTCGGCCACGTCCGACGGACGGACGAACTGCGTCGCACCGGCGAACCCGGCCGTGCCCGGCAGCTCGGCGTTGACCTTCCAACCGCCACCGAACCAGCGGAACTGGGCGTGCGCGCGTGTCACGGCGGCGTCGACCGAGCGGTCCCAGCACACCGGGAGCTGGCCGATCTTGCGCGGCGCGCCGCCGGTCTGGTCCCACTGGCGCACCAGTGCCGCGTCGGGTTCGACGGCGACCATCGCGTCCGCGGCGGGGGAGAAGAGCCGCACGGACTGCGCGCCGGACACCGCGACGGCGATCGGGACGCGCTGCGCGGGCAGGTCCCACAGCTTCGCGGAGTCGACCCGGAAGTGTTCGCCCGCGTAGTCGACGTACCCGCCGTCGAACAGCAGCGAGATGATCTCGATGGCTTCAGCCAGCATCTCGTGCCGCACGTTCACCGGCGGCCAGCCGCGCCCGACGACGTGCTCGTTCAGGTTCTCGCCCGCGCCCAGGCCCAGCGTGAACCGGCCGTTCGCCAGTTCCTGCACGGTCGCGGCCTTCTGTGCGACGACGGCCGGGTGGTAGCGCATCAGCGGGCACGTCACATACGTCATGAGCTCGACCGCGTCGGTCACCTGCGTGACGGCGCCGAGCACGCTCCACGCGTACGGCGCGTGGCCCTGTGCGTCGAGCCACGGGAAGTAGTGGTCGCTCATCACCTCGAAGTCGAACCCGGAGCGTTCACCGGCAGCCGCGTGCGAGACGAGCGAACGGGGCGCGGTCTGCTCGGTCATCAGCGTGTAGCCGAAGCGCACGGTCAGATCCTTTCCGCGAAGGGCAGGTCGGTGAGGTCGGCGCGCAGCTCGTCGAGCGAGGAGTAGACGGTGGTGGCGCCGCTGTCGAGCAGTTCGGCGGCCGACGTGCCGCCGGTGAGCAGACCGACCGACGGCAGGCCCGCGTTGGCGGCGGCCTCGCAGTCCCAGATCGAGTCGCCGATCATCACGGCCCGCGACGCACCGGCCTTGTTCAGCGCGGTGGTGATCAGGTCCGGGTCGGGTTTGCTCGCATCGACGTCGTCCGCGCTGGTCCACGGCACGTCGCCCGCGTCGATGAGCTTGAGGTAGTGCTCGATGTGCTCGCGTTTGCCGGAGCTGGCCAGTACGACCGCGAACTGGTCGCGCGCGGCGGAGACCAGGCGGTGCGCCCCCTCCAGCGGCTGGATCTCGGGGAGGAGCGGGGCGAACTCCTCCTCCCACGCCGAGCGCAGGTCGTCGCCGTGCGCGGCCTCGACCCCCTCGCCCGCGAGCGCGGCGACCAGCTTGTCGCCGCCCATGCCGATGGCGCGGTGCACCCGCCAGGCGGGCACCACGAGGTCGATCCGCCGGAACGCGCGCACCCACGCCACGGCGTGGTGGTAGTTCGTGTCCACCAGGGTGCCGTCGACGTCGAAGATGACTGTGTTGGTCACGACTTCGAGTGCCCGGCGGTGCCGGCTCGCAAACTAGCGCACGTCGGCGCCCACCGGCGTCGGCTGCAACGCGGCCAGCTCGCGCCGCAGCACGTTCTCCAGCCAGTGCGTGTCCGACATCCAGGTCTGGTTGGTGTGCAGGCAGATGTGCACGGCCGACCGGTAGGTCGACAGCGCGACGCCCACCGCGTGCCCGGGAGCGACCGGCGCGACCGGGTACAGCTCGCACAGCTCGGCGCCGTCCAGAGCCAGCGGAACCGAGGGCAGCGGCACGGACGTCACCAGCGTGTCGAACAGCAGCGGCGCGCACCGGGCGGCCACCGGAGCGGCGAGGCGGTGCAGCAGGGCGGGGACGCGGTCGGCCAGCAGCGGCAGCGCGCCGGCACCGCGGTCCGAGCCGGACGCCTTGTTGCGGTCCATCTGCTCGCGGATGATCCGCAACCGCTCCAGCGCGTCGATCTCGCCGACCGGCAGTGAGCAGAGGAAACCGGAGATCTGGTTGCCCGACGCGCCGTCACCGGACCGGCTGCGCTGGTTCACCGGGATCAGCGCGCGGACGGTCGCGCCCGGCCGGGCGCTGTCGTGCCCGAGCAGCCAGTGCCGCAACGCGCCCGTCACCAGCGCGAGCAGCACGTCGTTGACGGTGCCGCCGTGCTCGCGGCGGACGCGGTGCACGTCGGTCATGTCCAGCCGGGCCATCACCACGCGGCGCGGGCGGGCGGACGACGTCAGCACCGGTGAGCTCAGCGTCGGCGGGCGCGTGTTCATCAGCACCGAGGACGCGATGTCGAAGGTGTCCTTCACGCCGCGCACCACGTCGTCGAAACCGGGCAGCGAGCGCTGCGCGGGAGGGGCGTCCGGAATGGACAGTCGAGACTCGTCGAACAGGCGCAGGCCGAGCCCGACGGCCTTCATGCCGTCGCACAGCGAGTGGTGCAGCTTCGCCACGACCGCGAACCGCCCACCTGGGAGGCCGGTGACGACGTGCAGCTCCCACGGCGGCCGGTTGAGGTCGAGCGGCTGGGCCATGAGGTGCGAGACGAGCGCGCTGAACCGATCCCGCCCGCGCACGTGGTGCGTGAAGACGTGGTCCTCAGGCGCGAACGCGGGATCCTCGACCCAGCGCGCACCTCCCGGCGGCAGCCAGGACGTGCGAGCCCGCTGGCGCATGCGGGGGATCTCCTGCACGCGTTCGCAGAGCACCGCGGCGATTCGCGCCGGGTGCACGGGCTGCTTGGGTGCGAAGGTCGCCACCGCACCGAGGTGCAGCGGGTTGCTGTTGCCTTCCATGGCGAGGAAGGCGACGTCGAGGGGGCTCAGGTGGTCTGTCATAGGTGTGCCAGCAGACCAGGTTCCTGTGACAAGCGCATGGCAGTGAAGTGACGGTCACGCCCTACCGCCCCAAGTACACCCGAATGGTGGTCCCGGTGTGACTCATGTGAGTGCGAACCAGGTCACACAACAGGTTCACCATCACGATGCCGAAGCCGCCGAGACCGTGGAACGTGGACGGAACCCAGCCTCCCGGCGTGCCCTCGTCGGTGACCTCGCACACGACTGTCCTGTTCTCACGCCACATCCGCAGCACTCCGTGACCGGTCGCGTGCAGGATGCTGTTCGTCGCCAGTTCGTTGACCGCGAGCACGAGGTCCTCGACGAGCGCGCGGCGCAGTCCCGACTCGGTCGCGAACCGCTCGACGACCTTGCGCGTGTACGCGAGGTTGCCGACCGCGAACCCGTGCACCGTCGCGTCCCGAGGCGGTGGTGGCAAAGGGATGTTGAACGCCTCCGCCACCACCGACGGTTCGGTGTAGTACGGACTGGGCCGTCTGAGGCCTTCGTCGACGACGATCGGGTGCGTCCGCTCCGCGTCCTCCAGCACGTCCTTGTCGAGCCCCGTGGTGTCGTACGGGCACAGGATCGTCCCGTTCCACCCGGCGAACGCGGTGTTGATCATCGCCTCGTGCTGCACGCACGCCGGGTACTCGAGCTCGCTGCGCCCCGACCAGATCGGCTCGCCGATGATCCGCATCGGTGACGCGGGTGTGCTGGCGCTGAACGCCATCAGCACACCGGGGATGATCCGGCCGGGGTTGCGTCCCGCCTCGGTCATGTCCAGGAAGTGCACTTCGTCCGCGTGCCCGCCGAGCTGGTCCCGCAGCAGCGCGATGTTCGGCTCGGGAACCGCCACCAGCACGGGCTCCCCGGCGGCGACCGCGGCGAACACGAAGGGCACCGTGCCGGCGAGGAACTCTTCCTTGTCGCGGTAGAAGAGCGCTTCGTGCACGAACGGGTCGGCGGTCTCGGGGCTCATCGGGGTCCTGGGTGTGGTCGGCGACGCGAGGTCCCCGCCATCATGCTCCCCGTAACGATGTTTCGGTGGGGGCCTAGAAGGTGAAGGTGTAGTCGGCCGCGCCACCGCTGAGCGGGTTGCGCAGCTGCCACTGCCTGCCGTCCAGCACGCGCACGATGCCGACGCTGTCCTTGCCGTCGCCGTCCCAGTCACCGGTGAGCGCGCAGTCGGTCTTGCCGTCGCCGAACGTGAAGCTCTTGTTGGGCGAACCGGCGTTCGCGCTGTCGCGCAGCTGCCAGTCCATCCCGGTGCCGCGGTGCGACGTGCCGACGCCGTCGCCGTTCTTGCCGTCCCAGTCACCGGTCGCCGGGCGGTCCGTCTTGGCGCCGAAGCTGAAGATCGACGTCGGTGAGCCCGCGTTCGCGCTGTTGCGGATGTGCCACTGGATGTTGTTGCCGGAGATCCGCCACGCGCCGACCCCGTCACCGTCCTTGCCGTCCCAGTCGCCCGTCACCGGCAGGTCGCTCGACGTCCCGAACGTGAACGACGAGTCGGCCGGCCCGGTGGTCAACGTGTTGCGCAGCTGCCAGCGCAGGTCCTTGCCGCTCGTCTTGACCGCGGCGACGCCGTCACCGTTCTTGCCGTCCCAGTCGCCCACCATCGGGAACTCGCCCTTGGCGCCGAACTTGAGGTTGATGTCGACGGCGCCGGAGCCGGGTTCGTTGCGCAGGAACCACTCCAGCCCCGCGTCGGTCTCCTGGACGATGCCGACGCCGTCACCGCCGGTGCCGTCCCAGTTGCCGGACACGACCCACTGGTTGCCGAACCTGCACAGCCCCGACGTGTACGCGCCGACCTCGTCGGCGGACGCGGGCGCGACCGTCAGCCCGGCGGCGACCGCGATCGACAGCAACAACCTGAACATGAGTGCTTCCCTTCGAAGTGGACCCCCTGGGAAGCATCAGAGCGCACCTCGATCGTCTTGTTTCGATGACTGGACCTTGGATACGCACCGTCACGCGTCCGGCTCACATCGTTCAGGCTATGTTCGACATACGGATTGCTGTGCGTATTGCGAACCGGATGCACCGAGTGGTTTCGTGATGGCGGAGCGTCTCGCAGCTGCGCTCGGAGGTGTGAAAGCGCAGGATGTCGTGACCAAGGCGGAAGGAGTCGCCGTGATCCCGCATCACCTGCTGGACGGACCCGAAGACGCACCGGTGCTGGTGCTCGGGAACTCGCTGGGCACCACGACGGAACTCTGGGACGGCTACGAGCTGCCGTTCCGGACGCTGCGCTTCGACCACCGCGGCCACGGCGGGTCGGAGGCGCCACCCGGACCGTACGACATCAAGAGCCTCGCGGTGGACGTGCTGGAGCTGCTCGACCACCTCCAGCTGAAGCGCGTCCTCTACTGCGGGGTGTCGCTCGGCGGCATGATCGGCATGTGGCTCGCCGCGCACACCGACCGGATCTCCCGGCTCGCGCTGGTGTGCACGACCGCCTACTTCCCGGACAAGTCCTCGTGGGACAGCAGGATCGACGCCGTCGAGAACCACGGGCTCGAGTCCATCGCGGACAAGGTCGTCGACCGCTGGTTCACGCCGCACTTCGACCAGACGCGCAAGCAGAAGTTCCGCGAACAGCTGACGCGGGTCGACCCGCGCGCGTACGTGGCGTCCTGCGAGGCGATCCGCGCGATGGACCTGCGGCCAGAGCTGCACCGGATCAAGGCGCCGACCGTGGTGATCGCGGCCGCGCAGGACCAGTCGACACCGACGGAGTTCGCGCGCGTGATCAGCAGCGCCGTCCCCGACGCCGAGCTCTACGTGGTCGGCGACGCCGCCCACCTCGCGAACGTCGAGGCGCGCCAAGCCGTCTCGGTCATCCTCGACGGTCACCTGGGAGGTGTGGATGTTCGATGAAGGCATGAAGGTCCGGCGGGAGGTGCTCGGTGACGAGTACGTCGACCAGGTGCCGGTCGACGAGTTCACCAAGGAGTTCCAGGACCTCATCACCCGGTACGCGTGGGGCGAAATCTGGTCGAGGGACGGGCTCGACCGGCGAACGCGGAGCTGCATCACCCTCGCGATGCTGGCCGCGCTGCACCACGACGACGAGCTGGCGCTGCACGTGCGGGCCGCCCTGCGCAACGGGCTGACCCGCGACGACATCAAGGAAATCCTGCTGCAGGTCGCGATCTACGCTGGAGTGCCCGCCGCCAACCGGGCGTTCGCCGTCGCGGCACGAGTGTTCGCCACCCTGGAGTGATCATGTCCGAGTTCGTCCAGTCCCTCGACCGCGGACTAGCCGTGATCAGAGCGTTCGACGCCGAGCACCCCGCGCTGACGCTGAGCGACGTCGCTCGCATCACCGGCCTCACCCGCGCGGCCGCCCGCCGGTTCCTGCTGACCCTGGTCGAGCTCGGCTACGTGCGCACCGACGGCAAGCTGTTCTCGTTGCGGCCGCGGATACTCGAGCTCGGCTTCTCCTACCTGTCCGCGCTCACCCTGCCCGAGGTCGCCCAGCCGCACATGGAGAAGCTCGTCGCCACGGTCCACGAGTCCTGCTCGATGTCGGTGCTCGACGACGAGGACGTCGTCTACGTCGCCCGCGTGCCGACCAAGCGGATCATGACCGTGTCGATCACCGTCGGCACCCGGTTCCCGGCCTACGCCACCGCCATGGGCCGCGTGCTGCTCGCCGCCCAGCCCCGCGAGCGACTGGACGGCTACCTGCGCGACGTCCGGCTGAAGCCGTTGACCCGCGCCACGATCACCGACCCGGCGGTGCTGCGCGCGACGCTGAGCGAGGTCGGTGCGCAGGGCTGGGCGCTGGTAGACCAGGAGCTCGAAGAAGGCCTGCGCTCGGTCGCGGTGCCCGTGCACGGCGCGGACGGTCATGTCGTCGCGGCGGTCAACGTGTCCGCGCACGCCAACCGCGGCAACGCGACGACGGTGCTCGAGGACCTGCTCCCGCACCTGCGGGCCACCGCGAAGCTGATCGAGGAAGACCTGCTCACACCGGCTTGAGCGGCGAGTGCGGCTCGGCGGGCAGCTCCACCCGGATCTCGTCACCCGGCTTGATCTCGCCGCCGGTCACGACGATCCCCATGATCCCGGCCCTGCGGACGAGCTCGCCCGCGGCGTCCCGGTGCACCACCTGCTTGAGCAGGCCGTTGGAGAACAGGTCGATCTGCACGCACGGGTTGCGCAGCCCGGTCACCTCGACGACGGCCTCCGGCCCGAGGTGCAGCAGCGTCCCGGTCGGCAGCCCGAGCAGGTCGACTCCGCGCGTGGTGACGTTCTCGCCGATCTGGCCCGGCCCCACCTCGAAGCCGGACTCGCGCAGCTCGTCGTGCAGCTCGGCGTGGATCAGGTGCACCTGCCGCAGGTTCGGCTGGGTCGGGTCCTTGAAGACGCGTGAACGGTGCTTCACCGTGACGCCCTGGTGCACGTCGCCCTCGACGCCGAGCCCGGCGAGCAGCCGGATGCTGCCCGCGTTGGGCTTGCTGAACGTGTACTCCGCGCTGCGACTGACCGCGATCACTTCCCCCATGCGACCGATTATGTCAGCAGGCCAGGCGGTACGCGTCGAGATCGTCCCAGGTCGCCTCGCCGGACAGCACGTCGAGAACGGACACCTCGGCGACGGGTGCGACCGGTTCGGGCTCGGTGCGGGCGATCGCGTCGGCCACGATTTCCTGCAGCTGCGCCCAGGTGATGTCGTTCATGGGTGTGCCTCTCGTCGTGAGCGGTTCTCACGGCAGGCACGTCGTTCGGTGTCGAACAGTTCGGCGTCTCAGTTCGGTTCACCCGACCAGTGCAGGCGACCAGGGGTTATGTAAGCGCTCTCACGCGATTGAGCAAGTCTCGTGAAATCGCTCCCACGAAGGTCTTGACCACTCCTGTGACGGACCGGTTAACTGCTGCCACCTCGTCCGCGTAACCGGTTTCGGTACCGGTGCCGGAGAGCCGTCGGAGGGAGTTCGGCATGCGTGTCACGATCGCTGAGGTCGCCCAACGCGCCCAGGTGTCCAAGGCGACCGTGTCACGCGTGCTGAACGGAAAACCCGACGTGGACGCCTCCACGGCGCAACGCGTCCGGCGCGTGATCGACGAGATCGGCTACGTGCCGAGCGCTCGCGCCGTCGGCCTGGCCCGCGGTCGCACCCGGACGGTGGGCATGCTCGCCCCGTCGCTCACCTGGCCGTGGATGGGCGAGGTGCTCCAGGGCGTCGTCGACACGCTCGAGGCCGACGGGTACGGGCTGCTGCTCTACACCGTCAACCGCGGCCCCGAGTCGCTCAACCAGTTCGCGAACCACGTGTCCGCCAACGCGTTCGACGGGCTGCTCGTGATCGAGCCGCCCGACGCGCTGCACTACATCTCCACGCTGTACCGGGCGGGCCTGCCGGTCGTCATGATCGACGACCGGGGCACGCACCCGGAGTTCCCGTCGGTGGCGACGACGAACCGGCAGGGTGGCGCGGACGCCGCGCGGCACCTGGTCGCGAGCGGGCGCACCAGGTTCGCCGTCGTCACCGGCCCACTGCACTTCGGGTGCACGCAGGCGAGACTCGACGGCTTCCGCGAGGTGCTGTCGTCGTCCGGCTTCCCGCTGCACCCGGACCTGGTGGTGGAGAGCGACTTCACCACCACCGGGGGAGGCGTCGCCGTCGAGAAGCTGGTCAACAGCGGACTCGAGTTCGACGCGCTGTTCGCCCACAACGACCTGTCCGCGGTCGGCGCCATGCGCGCGCTGCGGGAGAACGGCCGGCGCGTGCCGGAAGACGTCGCCGTGGTCGGCTTCGACGACGTGCCGGTCGCGTCGCACTGCGAGCCGCTGCTGACGACCGTCCGCCAGCCGCTGCAGGAGATGGGCGCCGCCGCGGCGCGCATGCTGATCTCCACTCTCGAAGGCAGGCAGCTGCCCGACCACCCGACCGTGCTGCCGACCTCGCTCATCGTGCGCGAATCCGCGCCGTAGCACCGAAAACCTCGACCATCGCCGTCCGCGTAGCGCGGATCGGTCAGTTCGCCATGCCGCGCGAGGGAGCGCTCTCGCGCAGACGTACCGGGAGAGTCCCATGCGCAGGACAACTCTTTTCGTGCTGGCAGCCGTGCTCGCAGTGGCCGGGTGCGCGCCCAGCGGGGCGTCGAAGGCGGGCGCGGGCGTGCTGACGGTCGGCATGCCCAACGGCCCCATGACGGAGAACCACAACCCGTACCTGCCGACCTCGGCCGCGTCGTCGCTCGGCTACCGCTACGTCATCTACGAGCCGCTCGTGCAGACGAACCCGGTGCGGCCGACCGACAAGGGCACGCCGTGGCTCGCGACCGCGTGGGAGTGGGCGCCGGACTACCGCAAGGTCACGTTCACGCCGCGCGAGAACGTGAAGTGGTCCGACGGCAAGCCGATGACCCCGGCGGACGTCGCGTTCTCGTTCACGCTGCTGAAGGAGTTCCCCGCGCTCGACGTGCACTCGCTGCCGATCGACACCGCGACCGTCGTGGACGGCAAGGTCGAGGTGACGTTCACGCGGGCGCAGTTCGTCAACGAGCTCAAGGTGCTCCAGACGATCGTGGTGCCCGAGCACGTGTGGGCGGCGGTGCCCGACCCGGCGACGTACGTGAACCCCGACCCGGTCGGCACCGGGCCGTACAAGCTCAAGACGTTCACGCCGCAGACCACCACCGTGGTGCGCCGCGACGCGTACTGGCAGGAGCTGCCGAAGGTCCCGGAGATCCAGTACACGTCCTACAACGACAACAGCGCGCAGACGACCGCGCTGGCCAGCGGCACGAGCCAGTGGTCGTACGTGTTCATGCCGAACTACAAGACGCTCTACGTCGACAAGGACCCGGCGAACAACAAGCTGTGGTTCCCGTCCGGACTCGGCATCCACGGCCTGTGGATCAACCACACCGTCGCGCCGTTCGACAACGTCGCGCTGCGCCAGGCGATGAACGACGTGATCGACCGCGACGCGATCTTCCAGCGCGGCGAGGCCGGGCTGTTCCCGAAGCTCGAGAGCCCGACCGGGCTGCCGCGGCCGGCCGGTGACCCGTTCCTCGCACCGGAGTACGTCGATGCCAAGCACGAGGTGGACGTGCCGAAGGCCAAGGAACGTCTGACGGCGGCCGGGTTCAAGCTCGACGGCGGCGCGTTGAAGGACCCGTCCGGCAAGGCGGTGACGATCGAGCTCACCAACCCGGCCGGCTGGTCGGACTACCTCACCGACCTCGACATCATCAAGAACGACCTCAAGCAGATCGGCGTCGAGGCGACCGTCCGCACGCAGACCGCGGACGCGTGGACCACCGACTTCTCGAACGGCAAGTTCCAGGGCTCGATGCGCTGGACCGACACCGGCGGCACGCCGGACGACATCTACACCGACGTCATGAACGGCAACCAGCTGCGCCCGATCGGCGAGGCCGCGGGCGGCAACCAGGGGCGCTACAACAACCCCGAGGCCACGAAGGCGCTGGAGGCGTACGAGAACGCCACCGACGACGCCACCCGCAAGGCGAGCCTTGCCGTGCTGCAGAAGATCATGGTCGAGCAGGTGCCGATGATCCCGACGTCGGCCGCGCCGATCGGCGCCGAGTACACGACGAAGCACTGGACGGGCTGGCCGTCGGAGGCCGACCCGTACGCGCCGCCGCAGGCGACCCTGCCGAACGCGATCCAGATCGTCATGCGACTGAGCCCGGCATCATGAACGAGGTCGTGCTGGAGGCCCGCGGCCTCACCAAGCACTACCGGCGCGGCGCCCGCGCCGTCGAGGACGTGTCGCTGGTGCTGCGCCGGGGCCGGGTGACGGCACTGGTCGGCGAGTCGGGATCGGGCAAGTCGACGGTGGCGAAGCTGCTGGCGCGCCTGGTCCCGGCCACCAGCGGCGAGATCCTGCTGCGCGGCGAGAAGCCGGGTCGGTTCCGCGAGTACTGCCGGTCCGTGCAGATGATCTTCCAGGACCCGTTCGCGTCGCTGAACCCGGTGCACCGCATCCGGTACACGCTCACCAGGCCGTTGAAGATCCACCGCCGGAGCGAGACGCCGGAGCAGCTGCTGGAGGCGGTGCAGCTCCCGGCCGACTTCCTCGACCGGTACCCGCACGAGCTGTCGGGCGGGCAGCGCCAGCGCGTGGCGATCGCCCGCGCGCTGGCCGCCCAGCCGTCGGTGCTGCTGGCCGACGAACCGGTGTCGATGCTCGACGTGTCGATCCGGCTCGGCGTGCTGAACCTGTTGCGGGACCTGAAGGAACGGCTGCACCTGGCCGTCCTGTACATCACGCACGACATCGCGTCCGCGCGCTACTTCGCGGACGAGACGTTCGTGATGTACGGCGGTCAGGTCGTCGAGGGCGGCGACAGCGAGACCGTCACGCAGCACCCCGCGCACCCGTACACGCAGCTGCTCATCGCGTCCGCGCCCGACCCGGACCGGCCCGCGACCAGCACGCCGACACCGCTCGGTGAGCCGCCGTCGCTGGGCTCGCCGCCCGACGGCTGCCGGTTCAGCCCGCGCTGCCCGCAGGCCACGCCGCGGTGCTGGACGGACGCGCCGCCGCGGTGCTCGCTCGGCGACGGCCACTGGGCCGCCTGCTGGCTGTACGAAGAGGTCGTCGCATGAGGTTCCTCCTGCGGCGCACGGTGTTCTACCTCGTCACGGCGTGGGCCGCGATCACGGTCAACTTCCTGCTGCCGCGACTGCTGCCTGGCGACCCGGTGCAGGCGATGATCACGCGGTTCCAGGGCAGGCTGAGCGGTGACGCCGTCCAGTCGCTGTACGTCCTCTTCGGACTGGACCAGAACACGAGCGTGCTGGAGCAGTACCTGTCGTACTGGGGGAACCTGCTGACCGGTGACCTCGGGCTGTCGTTCACGTTCTTCCCGACGCCGGTGTCCGAGGTGCTGGGGCAGAGCATGCCGTGGACGCTCGGGCTGATGGGCGTCACCACGGTGATCAGCTTCGGGCTGGGCACCGTGATCGGCGTCTACGCGGGATGGCGGCGCGGCACGTGGGTCGACGCGCTGGTGCCGGTGACGACGTTCTTCTCGGCGATCCCGTACTTCTGGCTCGGGCTGATCGCGATCGCGGTGTTCGCGGTCAACTGGCAGGTGTTCCCGGCGGCGGGCGGGTACCCGGCGGGCATGGAGCCGGGGTTCAGCGGCGAGTTCGCCGGCGCGGTGCTGTACCACGCGGTGCTGCCGGCGGTGACGATCGTGGTCAGCTCGGTCGCGGGCTGGATCCTCGGCATGCGGAACATGATGGTGACGGTGTCGGCCGAGGACTACGTGCTCGTCGCGCACGCCAAGGGCCTGTCGCAGCGGCGCGTGATGATCTCCTACGCCGCGCGCAACGCCATCCTGCCGAGCGTGTCGGGTTTCGCGCTGTCACTGGGTTTCGTGGTCGGCGGCACGCTGCTGGTGGAGATGGTGTTCTCCTATCCGGGCATCGGGTACGTGCTGTTCCAGGGCGTCAACGCGAAGGACTACCCGCTGATGCAGGGCGTGTTCCTGGTCGTGACGCTCGCCGTGCTGGTGGCGAACCTGCTCGCGGACGTCGGCTACCTGCTGCTCGACCCGCGCACCCGGCGGGAGGCCTGGTGAACGCCAAGACCCGCGCCGGGCTCGCGCTGCTGGGCTTCTTCGGTCTGATCGCGGTGGTCGGGCCGTGGATCGCGCCGTACGACCCGTCCGCGATGGGACCGGACCTGCTGCAGCCGCCGTCCGGCGCGCACTGGTTCGGCACGACCATGACCGGGCAGGACGTGTTCTCACAGGTGCTGGTCGGCACCAGGGGCGTGCTCGTGGTCGGCCTGGTCGCCGGGGTGCTCGCGACCGTGCTGTCGATCGTGATCGGGGTGAGCGCCGGGTTCCTCGGCGGTGCCGCGGACGAGCTGCTGTCCGCGCTGAGCAACATCTTCCTGGTCGTGCCCGCGTTGCCGCTGATCATCATCGTGGCGTCGTTCCTGCCCGACTCCGGTGACCTGCTGATCGCGGTCGTGATCAGCCTGACCGCGTGGGCGTGGGGCGCGCGGGTGCTGCGCGCGCAGACGTTGTCGTTGCGCAACAGGGACTACGTGCTCGCCGCGCGCGCCACCGGTGAGCGCACGTGGCGGCTGATCGTGTTCGAGGTGCTGCCGAACCTGACCGCGGTGATCGCGTCCGGGTTCGTCGGGACGGTCATCTTCGCGGTGCTGCTGGAGATCACGCTGTCGTTCATCGGCGTGGCCAGCATCTCGAACTGGAACTGGGGCACGGTCCTGTTCTGGGCGCAGAGCAATCAGGCGCTGTCGCAGGGCGCGTGGTGGTGGTTCGTGCCCGCGGGCCTGTGCATCGCTTTCCTCGGCACCGCGCTCGCGCTGGTCAACTTCGGCATCGACGAGTACGCCAACCCGCGGCTGCGTTCCGCCGGGCGCGGAAAGGTCGGGTTCACCCCGGTGGAGCGGTCATGAGCGTTCTCGAGGTCCGCGGCCTCTCGGTCGACTACGGCACGTTGCGCGCTGTGCACGACGTCGACCTGACGCTGGAGCGCGGAGAGGTGCTCGGGCTCGCGGGGGAGAGCGGCAGCGGCAAGTCGACGCTCGCGTACGCGATGACCCGGCTGCTGCCGCCGCCCGGCGTGATCCGCTCGGGAACGGTGCGCTACAAGGGTTTCGACCTGCTGTCGCTGGCACCGGAGCAGCTGCGGACGTTGCGCTGGAACGACATCGCGATCGTGTTCCAGGGCGCCATGAACGCGCTGAACCCGGTCGCATCGGTGGCCACGCAGCTGCTGGACGTGTTCCGCGCTCATCGCCCGTCGATGCCGCGCGCCGCCCGGCTGGCGCGGTGCCGCGAGCTGCTGCACCTGGTCGGCATCTCGCCGGACCGGCTGGACAGCTACCCGCACCAGCTGTCCGGCGGCATGCGGCAGCGCGTGATGATCGCGATGGCGCTCGCGCTCGAACCCGAGATCGTGATCATGGACGAGCCGACCACCGCGCTGGACGTCGTGATGCAGCGGCAGATCCTCGAGCAGATGATGGAGCTGCGGGCCGCGCTCGGGTTCTCGGTCGTGTTCATCACGCACGACATCTCGCTGCTGGTCGAGTTCTCCGACCGCATCGCGATCATGTACTCGGGCCGGGTCGTCGAGGAGGCACCCGCCCAGTCGCTCTACCGCGCCGCACGGCACCCGTACGCGACCGGGCTGCTCGGCTCGTTCCCCGCGCTCCGCGGACCGCGCCGCCCGTTGCGCGGGATCCCCGGCTCCCCGCCGGATCTGCGGCACGTGCCGTCCGGCTGTCCCTTCCACCCGCGCTGCGCCAGCGCCATGGACGTGTGCACCGCACGCACGCCCGTGCTGGCGCCGGTTGATCAGCACCGCAGCGTCGCGTGCTGGCTGGAACACGAGAACAGAGGAGCCACATGACCATCGTCGGGCAGGAAGCCACGTCGGCCGACGTGACCGCCGGGCTGCCGGCAGACTTCTTCTGGGGGGTCGCGACGTCGGCGTACCAGATCGAGGGCGGGGCAGCAGAGGACGGACGCACACCGTCCATCTGGGACACCTTCGCCCGCAGGCCGGGTGCCGTGGTCAACGGCGAGCACGGCGACCTGGCGTGCGACCACTACCACCGGATGCCCAGCGACGTCGCCATGATCGCGGATCTCGGCGTCGACTCGTACCGGTTCTCGATCTCGTGGCCGCGGGTGCAGCCCGGAGGCAGCGGTCCGGTCAACCGGATCGGCATGGACTTCTACAAGCGGCTCGTGGACCTGTTGCTGGCCAAGGGCGTCCAGCCGTGGATCACGCTGTACCACTGGGACCTGCCGCAGGAGCTGGAGGACGCGGGCGGCTGGCCGGAGCGCGACACCGCGCTGCGCTTCGCCGAGTACGCGACCCTGGTGCACGACGCGCTGGGCGACCGCGTCGACACCTGGACCACGCTGAACGAGCCGTGGTGCTCCGCGATGCTCGGCTACGACCAGGGCGTGCACGCGCCGGGCCGCAAGAACTTCGGTGCCGCGATGCACTCCGTGCACCACCTGCTGCTGGGACACGGCCTGGCCGCGCGGGAGCTGCGCGCGCGGGGTGTCTCGGACCTCGGCATCACCCTCAACATGGGGGTGGCGACACCGTTCTCCGACGACCCGCGCGACGTGGACGCCGCCCGCCGCGCCGACGGCCTGGCGACGCGGATCTACCTGGACCCGTTGGTGCACGGGCACTACCCGGCGGACGTGCTGGAGGACATCGCGGCTCGCGGTGTGACCATGCCCGTGCGGGACGGCGACCTGTCGGCCATCTCGACGCCGCTGGACGTGCTCGGGATCAACTACTACTCGTCGCACACGTTCCGGGGTGGTGCGGATCCCGCCTTCCCGGTCGTGGTGCCGCAGTCGTTGCCGGTCACCGCGATGGGCTGGGAGATCGTGCCGTCCGGGCTCACGTCACTGCTGGTGCGGTTGCACGAGGACTACCACCTGCCCATCGTGATCACCGAGAACGGCGCGGCGTTCGACGACGTCGCCGACGCGGACGGGTTCGTCTCGGATGACGACCGGGTCGCGTTCATCTCCTCGCACATCGCCGCGGTCGGTGCCGCTTGTGAGGCCGGAGCCGACATTCGCGGGTACTTCGCGTGGTCGTTGATGGACAACTTCGAGTGGGCCTACGGGTACGCCAAGCGGTTCGGGCTGGTGCGGGTCGACTACGACACCTTGGAGCGGACTTTGAAGCAGAGCGCCCTCTGGTACCGGGACGTGATCCAGGAGCACCGCGGGCGGTGAGCTGAGGATCCGGTGGTGCACCCCTGCGGACACCACCGGATCCTGGCGCTCGGAGTGACATGATCGGTCACATGCCTTCGGCGAGGGAACGAGTCGCGCTCGTGACGGGGAGCTCGCGCGGCCTCGGCGCCACCATCGCACGACGCCTGGCCCGAGACGGCCTCGCCGTCGCGGTCAACGGCCTCCGCGGCGACGCGCAGGCACTCGAGGTCGCCCGCACCATCCGCGACGACGGCGGGACCGGTGACGCCTTCACCGCTGACATCACCGACGAGCAGCAGGTCGCCGAGCTGGTGGGTGCGATCACCGACCGGTTCGGCCCCGTCGATGTACTGGTGTTCAACGCCACCGGCCCGCAGCCGGAGGGCGAGGTGACCGAGGTGACGTGGGCCGATCACCTCGCCCAGCTGGACTTCTTCGTCAAGAGTCCCGTGCTGCTCGGCCGCGCGGTGCTGCCGGGGATGCGGACCAGGCGGTTCGGTCGCATCGTCCACGTGGACTCCGAGGTCGTCCACCGGCCGCCGCCCGGCAGGTCCGCCTACGTCGCCGCCAAGAGCGCGCAGGTCGGACTCACCCGCGGCTGGGCCCGCGAGCTCGCCCCGTTCGGCATCACCGTGAACACCGTCGCGCCCGGCTTCGTCCCCGTGGAGCGCCACGCGGACGTGTCCGCTGAGATCAGAAACGCTTATCTCGCTTCAGTTCCCGCCGGACGCATGGGAACCCCCGACGACGTCGCGCACGCGGTGAGCTTCCTCGCGTCCGAGGGAGCCGGCTTCGTGACCGGTCAGCGCATCGTCGTCGACGGTGGCCGCGGCCTCGGCAGTTAGGACCAGTTGCCCCTGATGGGTCCCGAGACGAAGGTGCCCCTGACCGTGTTGGTGTCGGTGTCGGTCAGGGTGACGACGGCGCGGACCTCGTCCTGGTCGGCTCCTCGGTCCTCGTCGAGGAGCCTGCCGGGCACGATCGTGTCGAAGTCGGCTCCGAGCCCGAACTCGGGATCCGCTCCGAGGTGGACGAGCGGGAGTCCGAAGAGGAGCTCGGCGAGCCTGCCGCTGTCGTCGCCGCGGATCACGGCCGTCAGCGGGTCACCGGGGTCGTCGATGTACTCCTGGGCTTCTTCGAAGCTCATGTGCACGTCGATGCCGACGTGGACCCGGTAGAACCCGTTGCCGAGCCCTTCGATCGTCAGGCACAGGTTGGCGTCGCGCGCGCCGGTGCACGTCCGTTCCGCGGACGCCGGCCCCGCGGTCAGGCCGATGGTGCCGAGGGTCATCGCGGCGGCGAGCGCCGCCTGCAGCCATCGGCGCCTGGTGCGGCCGCGGGGCCGGACGGTCGCCGCGGACGGTTCGATGACGGCCATGCTGGTCTCCTCGTGAACTGGTGCTGTTGCGGGCATGCCGGCAACACTCCGATGCCGAGGGGCCGTACTGGCGGATCCCGAACGAATCCGAACGCGGAGAAGGTGCCGGGCTCAACGCGGCCACGGTGACCGCGCTGACCGCGGAGGCTTCGGGAAGGGAGAAGGCCGCGCGAAACCCCGAACACCCATCCCGACCGCGGCGACGGCGGCCACGCACAACACCCCGCCGCTGACCAGTGCGAAACCGCCGGAGGACAGCCCGGCCACCAGCCCGCCACGCAGGTTGCCGAGATCCGGTCCGGCCTGTCCCACGATCTGCTCGGCGGCGGAAACCCGCCCCAGCAACGAATCCGGCGTGTGCAACTGGACCAGGGTTCCCCTGGACACGACGGCGACGGTGTCGGCGGCCCCGGCCACGACGAGAAACCCGAGCCCGGCCCAGGGGTTCGACGACAACCCGAACAAGGCCAGGGACACGCCCCACAGAGCCGAACCGGCCAGCATCACCAGCCCAGGACGAGTCCCGCTGGTGAACGCTCCGGAGAAGAAGGACGCCACCACGCCGCCCACGGCGATGGCGGACAGGAACAACCCGAGCGTGCGCGGGTCGTTGCCGAACCGCTCGGCGTTGATCAGCGGGAACAGGCTGATCGGCATCGACAGCACGGTGGCGGCGAGGTCCGTCAGCAACGCACCGCGCACCACGGGGTTGCGGGCCATGAACGCCAGGCCGTCCAGTACCCCGTGCAGTCCGGGCCGCGCGGGTGCGCCGGACGGCCGCAGCTCCGGCAACCGGAACGCGCCGTACAGGGCGACCGCGAACGTGGCCGCGTCGATCAGGTAGCAGCCGCCGACGCCGACCCACCCCACGACCAGGCCACCCGCGGCGGGGCCTGCCAGCATCGCGCCCTGGAACGCGATCCGGTTCAGCGCGAGCCCGGCCGCCAGCTGCTCGCGGGGGAGCAGCGCGCTGACGAACGTCCTGGCGGCCGGTCCGCCTCCCGCCACGAAACACGACTGCGCGGCGACCATCACCAGCACCACGGCGGGCGGGGAGCCGAGAAACCCCTGCACCGCCAGCAGAACCGCGCACACGGCCTGGCCCGTCGTCGTCAACAGGTAGAAGCGGCGGCGGTCGACGCGATCGACCAGCGACCCGGCGAACAGACCGAACGCGATCAGCGGCACCGCCTGCGCCAGACCGACCGCGCCGGTCCACACGGTGCTCCCGGTCGACTGCCACACCTGGAACATCACCGCGACCAGTGCCATCTGGCCACCCAGGCCGGAGATCGTGCGGCCGATCCACAGGCGGCGGAAGGCGCGGACGCGCAGCGGAGCCAGGTCGATCAGCACACCGAGAATTCTAACAGCACTGTTACATTCCGGTTTTACATGCCGGTGGCCCCGTCGATCCGCTCGCGCAGCAGGTCCGCATGGCCGTTGTGACGGGCGTACTCGACGATCATGTGGATCATGATCCGGCGCAGCGACACCGGCAGGTCGTGCCTGAGCACGGTGCCTTCGTCGTCGAGCGACGCGGCGGCCACGATCTCTCGGGAGCGGGCCACCTGCTCGTGCCACGCCGCCCAGGCCTCCTCGACGGGCCCGTCGAGGTGCTCGAAGTCCTGGTCCGGGTCGTCGTCGGAGTAGTAGATCATCGGTTCGTCGGAACCGAGGAACTGCGTGCTGAACCACCACTGCTCCGTGCCCGCGAGGTGCCGCAACAGGCCGTGCAGCGACAGGCCGGACGGCGGCACCGCCATCGTCGACATCTGCGCCTGGTCGAGGCCGCGGCACTTCAGCTCGAACGTCTGCCGGTGGTGGTCGAGGAACGCGATCAGCAGGTCGCGTTCGGACCCCGTGTACGGCACCGGCGGGCGCGTGTCGTCGGTGACGGTCTGGGCGTAGTTCTCCTCCGGGATGTGCACCATGGCCCGAGCATCGCAGAGGGGTCTGACAGTCGCGTGCGGTCAGGCCCCGGCCGCCCTGGCGGCCCGCTCGATCTCCGCGCGCCGGTTCTCCCAGTAGGCCGCGTCCCGGCCCGCCGCGTCCACGCTCACCGCACCGTCGATCTGTTCGCGCAGGATGTCGGCGTGCCCGGCGTGCCGGTTGGTCTCGGTGAGCAGGTGGACCAGGACGTTGAACAGCGTCACGTCGGGGCGCGGCCACCACGGCACGTGGCCGGGAGCGTCGATGTCGAGTGCGTTGATCGTCGCGTCGGCGTGGTCGCACGCGCGCCGGTAGCGGTCGACGATCTCGGCGCGCGTCTCGTGCTCGGCCGCCCAGTTGTCGGCGCGGCGCGCGGCCACGTCGTCCCAATGGAACAGGGGTTCGGGGAACGGACGCCCGAAGACCTCGCCGAAGTACCTCGCCTCCGAGGTCGCCAGGTGCTTGATCAGGCCGAGCAGGTTGGTGCCGGTGCGGGTCAGCGGGCGACGGGCGTCGTACTCACCGAGCCCGTCGATCTTCGAGAGCATCGCCTCGCGTATCCAGCGCAGGTCGTCGTGCAGCAGCGTCTTCGCATCGATCATGAGTACGAGAGTGCCTGAATCAGCGCGAACCCGACCAGGCAGCCCACAGCGTCGCGTACTTGCCGCCCGCCGCGAGCAGGTCGGCGTGCGTGCCCGACTCGACGACGCGGCCGTCCTCCAGCACGACCACGCGGTCGGCGGACTCGGCCTGCGTCAGGCGGTGTGCCACCAGCAGGCCGGTCCGGCCCTCCAGAGCCGACGAAGCGGCGGCCTCCAGGGCGCGGGCGCCCGCGCTGCCCGCGTCGGCGGTGGCCTCGTCGAGGATCGCGACCGGGCGGTCGGCGAGCACCAACCGCGCCAACGCGAGCTGCTGGGCCTGGGCGACGGTCAGCCGGTGACCGCCCTCGCCGACCACGGTCGAGAGTCCGGACGGCAGCGCGGACGCCCACGCCAGCGCGTCCACCCGTGCCAGCGCGGCCTCGACCTCGTCGACCGAGGCGGACGGGCGGGCCAGGCGCAGGTCGTCGATCAGCGGACCGGCGAACACGTGCACCTCCTGCGAGATCAGCGCCACCGAGTCGCGCGGATCGCCGCCCACGTCGACGGTTCCGGCCGACGGCGTGTGCACGCCGGCGATCAGCTTCGCCAGTGTCGTCTTGCCCGCGCCGGAAGCGCCGACCAGCGCCACCCGCTCGCCGGGCGACAGGTCGATGTCCACATCGGACAGCACGGGCCTGCCGGTGACGTACGAGTGGCCGACGCCGGACACCTTCACCGAGCCGTCCGCGACGCCGTCGAACGTGCCGCGGTCCGGGACCGGGCAGTCGACCACGCCGACGATGCGCGACAGGCTCGCGGTCGCGGACTGCACGTCGTCGGCCAGCGCCAGCGCCTGGTTGATCGGGTTGAACAGGCTGTGGAAGTACAACGCGGCCGCGGTGGCCGTGCCCAGCGTGGCGGAACCGTTGCCCACCAGGATGAAACCGGTCACCAGCACGCCGACGAGCCCGACGACCTCGGCCACGTTCAGGCGGCCGTAGAACTGGCTGAGCAGCTTGATCCCGCGCAGCGTCAACGACACCGCGGCCTCGGAACGCGTGCGCACGCGGGACAGGTGGTCCTCGCCGAGCCGGAACGCGCGGACGGTCGACGCGCCGCCGATGGTGTCGAGCAGTTGTTGCTGCTGCTCGCCGACGGCCGTGCGCTGCGCCGTGTAGACCTTCATCGCGCGGCCGCCGTACCAGCGCACCGTGTACGCCTGGATCGGCGCGGCGAGCAGCGCGGCCAGCAGGAACCGCCAGTCCAGCACCAGCAGCCCGACCAGGGTGAGCACGATCGTCAGCGACGCGCGCGCCATCGTCGGCAACGCGATGCGCACGGCGTCCGCGACCACCTGCACGTCACGGGTCACGCGGGACGTCAGGTCGCCGGCACCGGCCTTCTCGACCTGTTCCAGCGGCAGCCGCAACACCCTCGTGACGAAGCGTTCGCGCAATTCCGCCAGCACGCCCTCGCCGACCTTCGCCACCAGTGAGATGCCGAGCGCGGTGAGACCACCTTGCAGCAGTGCGACGACCACCAGCACCGCCACCGGCAGCAGGAACTCGTCGCGGCGCGCGGTGACCAGGTCGACCACGTGACCGAGCACCGGCGGCGCGACCATGCCCGCGCCGGTTCCGGCCACCAGCACGCCGAACGCCAGCAGCGTCAGCTTCACGGGCGCCAGCGAGCGCAGCACGGCCCAGGTTCGTGCGCCCGACGCGATCGGGAGCAGTTCGCGAGTCACAGGGATCCCCTCAGCTCAGCACCGCTGCGCGGTACGTCTCGTGGTCGCGGACCAGGTCCGAGTGCGTGCCGGACGCGACGAACCGGCCGTCCGACAGCAGCACCACGCGGTCCGCGGCACCCAGCAGCGCGGGGGAGGAGGCGACGACGATCGTCGTCCTATCCCGGCGCATCTCCCGGATGCCCGCGGCGAGCGACACCTCGGTGACCGCGTCCACCGCGGTCGACGGGTCGTGCAGCACCAGCACCGGTGGTGCCAGCGCCAAAGCCCGTGCGAGAGCGACGCGTTGCCGCTGCCCGCCGGACAGCGACCGGCCGCGTTCGGACACCGGCGTCTCCAGCGGCAGCGTCAACGCGGACGCGTCCAGCGCGCCGTCGACGTCACCGACCACGTTGGACGCCACGGTTCCCTCGAACAGATCGGCGTCGTGCGCGGCGACCACCACCGAGCCGCGCAACGAGGACACGTCCACAGTGGACACGCACACGCCGTCCAGCTCGACGGACCCGGCCGTGGGGTCGACCTCGCGGCCCAGCAGCCGCAGCAGCGCGGCGGCGTCCGCCGGATCCGGTGCCACGACACCGAGCAGCTCGCCCGGCCGCACCTCGAGATCCAGTGACCGCAACGAGTCCGAGCTCACGCCGGACAACCGCAGGTGCCCGCGCACGTCGGACGGCAGCGAGCCAGCAGCGGGCGGAACCGCGTACGGGGCCGAGAGGACCTCGGTCACCCGCTTCGCGGAAGCCCTGCCCTGCGCGAACAAGCCGTTCACCCACGAGAAGATGGTCAACGGCCACAACAGGAACTGCGCGAGCCCGACGGCCGCCACGAGCTGACCGACGGTGATGTCGCCCTGCACGGCCAGCTTGCCGCCGACCAGTGCGATCAGTGCCAGGAACAACCCGGTCAGCGTCAGCACGGAGCCTTCGAGCAACGACTGCGCCCGCGCGGCGCGCACGGCCGCGACCAGCGAGCCCTGGCTGGTGAGGTGGTAGCGGGACGCGGCGGTCGACTCGGCGCCGATGCCCTTCAACGCCCGCAGCCCGCTCACCAGGTCCGCTGCGATGCCGGACGCCTGCGCGGCGCGGTCCTGCTCGGCCTCGCTGCGCCGTTCCAGCGGCTTGCCGAGCAGGTGCGCGAGCACCAGCATCAGCGGTGCCACGACGAGGATCAGCAGGCCGAGCGGCACGGACACCCGCAGCAGCGCGACCGCGCCGACGACCAGCCCGACGACCGCGGCGAACGCGATCGGCAGCGCCAGGTTCACCGAGCCGACGCGCTTCGCGTCACCGGTCGCGATGCTGGCCAGCTCACCGGACAGCCGCCCGTTCTCCGCACCGCCACCGCTGTGCAGGACGCGCGCGGTCAGCTCCATCCGAATCGCATGTGAGGCCCGCTCGGATCCGCGTTCGCCGAGCCGCAGGGAGAACCGGAAGCTCAGCGACAGCACCACGAACAGTCCGATCAGCACCGCGACCAACCGCGCCAGCGCGCCCGCGTCGCCGGTGGCCACCGCCTCGTCGATGATCACGCCGATCAGTACCGGGACGAGTGCCTCTCCTGTCTGGTGCATCGCGCCGAGCGCGGAAGCCGCGCTGACACAACGCCATTGGCCGGCGATCGCACGCCACAGCACGTTCGTCCACCTCCTGGGGCGGTGTAGATCACGTCCGAATGCACTAGCTAAGGCGTGCCTTAGTTAAGTTAGGGTTACTTTACAACTGACCCCGAGGAGTCGAACAGCCATGCCGTCTGAGCCCGTGCACGACCTCGTCGGAATTGGTTTCGGTCCGTCCAACCTCGCGCTGGCGATCGCCGTTCACGAGCACGAACGGCCTGTCACCGCGCGGTTCTTCGAGAAGCAGCCCGCATTCGGGTGGCACCGGGGCATGCTGCTCGAGGATGCCACGATGCAGGTCTCGTTCCTCAAGGACCTCGTCACACTCCGCAACCCGCGCAGCGAGTTCAGCTTCCTCTGCTACCTGCGCGACCGGGGCAGGCTGATCGACTTCGTCAACCACAAGAACCTCTTCCCGCTGCGCGTGGAGTTCCACGACTACTTCGAGTGGGCGGCGGAAAAGGTCGCGCACCTCGTGTCCTACGGCACGGAAGTGGTTCAGGTCACAAGTGACGGTGACGTATTCGAGGTCACCACGAACGACGGCCAGGTGACGGTGGCGCGCAATCTCGTGATGGCGACGGGACTCGAGCCGAACCTGCCGGAGGGAATCGAGACCGGCGAACGGATCTGGCACAACCGGGAACTGCTGCACCGCGTCGAGCAGGTGAACGACCCGCAACGATTCGTCGTCGTCGGCGCCGGCCAGAGCGCGGCCGAGGTGACCGCGTTCCTGCACGACCGCTTCCCCGCGGCCGAGGTGTGCGGTGTGTTCGCCCGCTACGGCTACAGCCCGGCCGACGACAGCTCGTTCGCGAACCGCATCTTCGACCCCGCGGCCGTCGACGACTTCTACTCCGCGCCCGAGGACGTCAAGCGCAAGCTGATGGCGTACCACGGGAACACGAACTTCGCGGTGGTCGACCTCGATCTCATCCAGGAGCTGTACCGGCGCGTCTACCGCGAGAAGGTGCTGAACCGCCAGCGGTTGCGGCTCTACAACACGTCCAGGCTCGTCGATGTCGCCGACGACGGCGCGAAGGTCAGCGCGACGGTCGAATCGCTCGCCGACGGCAGCCGGCGGAATGTCGAAGCCGATGTCGTTGTGTATTCGACCGGTTACCGTCCGGCGAATCCGGTCAGGTTGCTGGGAAGTCTCGCCGAACATTGTCGCCGCGACGCCGACACGCGACTGAAGATCGACCGCGACTACCGCGTCGTCACGTCGCCTGACCTGCGGTGCGGCATCTACCTGCAGGGCGGCACGGAACACACGCACGGCATCACGTCCTCGCTCTTGTCGAACACCGCGGTGCGCGTGGGTGAGATCTTGGGCTCAATTCTTGATCACGGCGCAGCTGTGACCGTTCCGCAGTCGCGCATCGCCGTCAGCGTGGGTTAGGGTGCCCTCAATTCGGTTAGGTTTACCTAACTCTTTGGGTCCGTCGCTGAAGGGAAGACGATGTCTCGGATGAGAGGGCTGCCGATCGTGGCGGTCTCGCTGGCCGCCGCGATGGCGCTGGCTGCGTGCGGTGGGGGCAGCAGTGCCCAGCCTGGTGGCAACACGACCGCGCAGACCGGTGCTTTCCCGGTCACCGTCGAGCACAAGCTCGGCAAGACCGAGATCAAGTCCGAGCCGAAGCGGGTCGTCACCCTCGGCCTGTCGGACCACGACGCCGTGGTGGCGCTCGGCGTCAAGCCGGTCGGCGTCATCGACTGGTTCAAGGAGCGCCCGTGGGGCAACTGGCCGTGGCTGGCCGGCAAGCTCGGTGACACGCCGCCGGAGATCGTCGGCGAGCGCGACGAGTACAACGTCGAGAAGATCGCGTCGCTGAAGCCGGACCTGATCCTGGCGCACTACTCCGGCATCAAGAAGGAGCAGTACGACACGCTGTCGCAGATCGCTCCGGTCGTCGCGCAGGTCCCCGGCTTCGAGGACTACGGCGCCCCGATGCAGGAGATGGCCAAGCTGACGGCCAAGGCGCTCGGCCGCTCCGCCGAGATGGACAGGCTCATCGCCGAGATGGACGGCAAGTTCAAGGCCGTCCGCGACAAGCACCCCGAGTGGGCAGGCAAGACGGCTCTCGTGGCCGACTCGTTCCAGGCGGGCAACTTCGCGGTCTTCGCGGACCACGACCCGAAGATGAAGTTCATGCTGGACCTCGGCTTCAAGCTGCCGGAGAGCATCAAGAAGGAAGTCGGCAAGTCGAACGTCGTCGACTACAGCTACGAGAAGCTGGACGTGCTGGAGGCGGACCGCCTCGTCTGGCTGATGAGCAGCCCGCAGGTGGTCGAGGGGATCAAGGGCCAGGAGCTGTACAAGCGCACGAACGTGGTGAAGGACGACCACGTTCTGTACCTGACCTACCAGGACCCGCCCGTCGGTGCCGCCATGTCGTTCAACACGGTGCTGAGCATCCCCTACGCGCTCGACAACGTGGTGCCGAAGCTCGAAGCGATCAAGTAGCAGTTGTGAAGTGGTAGCGGGGACGCCTCCGTGCGTCCCCGCAGCCATGTCCGAGCCCTGTCGTAGTCTCGCGGAAGGCAGTCGTTGTGATGTTCGGTGGTTCCCACGCTCTGCCTCTCACCGGTGCGCAGACGGGGATCTGGCTGGCCCAGCAGATCGAGCCGGAGAACCCGGTCTACAACATCGCGTGGTGCCTCGAACTGCGCGGCGACGTCGACCTCGCGCTGCTGGAGAAGTCGGTGTGCCAGGCCGTTCTCGAGACCGGCAGCCTGCACGTCGAGTTCGCCGAGCACGACGGCGTTCCGGTGCAGATCCCGGTTCCCCCGACGTGCCCGTTCACGCTGCTCGACCTGCGCGGTGAGTCCGATCCGGACAGTGCGGCGGACGAGCTCATGTGGGCGGACCTGGACACCATCGGCCGCCCGGTGTTCCACCAGATGATCATCCGGCTCGCCGACGACCGCGTGCTGTGGTTCCAGCGCTACCACCACCTCGTGATGGACGCGCGCGGCAACCTGATGCTCGTCGCGCGCGCCGCCGAGCTGTACAGCGCGTGCGGCGGTGAGCACGTCGACCGCCCGGTCTCCGCGCTCGTCGAGCACGACCAGATGTACCGCACGTCGCACCTGCACGACGACGACCGGGCCTACTGGCTCGACCTGCTCGCCGACCACCCCGAGCCGGTGCGGCTCGTCGAACGGTCCTCCGGCCAGGCCCGTGAGGTCGTGCGCCGCCGGGTCGAGGTGCCCGGCCACCACCGCGCGTCCCGTCAGGTGATCGCCGCGATGGCCGTGTACCTGCACCGGGTCTCCGGTGCCACCGACCTCGTGCTCGGTCTCCCGGTCACCTCGCGGCTCGACGAGGCGACGGTCACGACGCCCGGCATGTGCTCGACCGTGCTGCCGCTGCGGCTCACCGTGCGGCCCGGCACGACGCCGGCCGAGCTGGTTCCCCAGGTGAACGACCAGGTTCGCGCGCTCGTGCGGCACAGCCGGTACCGCGGCGAGGACATCGCCCGCGACCTCGGCGTCGCCGACGGCATTCCGCAGCTCGTCGGCCCCACGCTCAACTACGTGCGCGTCGACAGCTACATCCACTTCGGCGACCTGGCGGTCGTGCCGAACACGTTGTCGCTCGGTCCCGTCAACGACCTCTCGCTGTCCGTGCTGGAGATGCCGGACGGCGTGCTGGTGCTGGAGTTCGAGGCGAACGCGCGGCTGTGCTCGCCGCGCGACCTCGCCGAGCACGACCGCCGCTTCCGCGCCGTGCTGGCCGCGATGAAGGAACACCCCGACCGCTCGGTCGGGCTGATCGACCTCGCGACGGAGTCCGAGAAGGAGCTGGTGCTCGACGAGTTCGGCACCGCGTCGCGCATCGTCGACGAGGTCAGCTGGACCGGCGCGTTCGAACGTCAGGCCGCCGCACATCCGGACAAGACGGCCGTGGTGTGCGAGGAGAAGAGTCTCACCTACGCCGAGCTGAACGCGGCGGCGAACCGGCTGGCCCGTCTGCTGCACTCTCGGGGTGTGCGGCAGGAGGACGTCGTCGGCGTCGCGCTGCCGCGGTCGATCGACCTCGTGGTCGCGTTGCTGGGCGTGATGAAGGCGGGCGCCGCCTACCTGCCGCTCGACCTCGACCACCCGGCCGACCGCGTCGAGTTCATGCTGACCGACGCGGGCGCGCAGCTGGTGATCGACGAGGAGTTCCTGCGGGACAACGACCCCAGCGAGTTCGAGTCGTCCGATGTGGAGGGCCCAGGGGGTGTTCACCACGCGGCGTACGTGATCTACACGTCGGGGTCGACCGGCCAGCCCAAGGGCGTCGTCGTGACGCACGAGGGCATCGGCAGCCTGGTCGCCACGGCGACCGACCGCATCGGCATCACGCCGGAGAGCCGCGTCGTGCAGTTCGCGTCCGTCGGTTTCGACGTGACGGTGTGGGACCTGGTGATGTCCCTGTGCGTCGGTGGCACCGCGATCGTCGTGCCGTCCGAACGCCGGGTCGCCGGTGCCGCGCTCACCGACTACATCAACGCGCACGACGCCACGCACATGATCCTGCCGCCGTCGCTGGTGGCGGCGCTGCCGCCGGAGTGCGAGCTGCCCGAGGGCGCGGTGCTGGTCGTCGGCACCGAGACCGTCCCGACCGAGTTGATCGCGCGCTGGGCGCGTCGCATGCGCGTCGTGGCCGCGTACGGGCTCACCGAGGCCACGGTCAACTCGACGCTGTGGCGCGCTTCGCCGGACTGGACCGAAGCCGTTCCCATCGGCGTGCCGGACCCCAACACCCGGTGCTACGTGCTGGACTCCGCGCTGCGCCCGGTGCCGGTCGGCGTCGAGGGCGAGCTGTACGTCGCCGGTCGCGGACTCGCTCGCGGCTACCTCGGCAGGCACGCGCTCACGGCTGAGCGGTTCGTCGCCGACCCGTTCGGCGGCGCCGGTGAGCGCATGTACCGCACCGGTGACCGCGCGCGCTGGCGCGAGGACGGCGACCTCGACTTCCTCGGCCGCGCCGACGGCCAGGTCAAGATCCGCGGTTTCCGCATCGAGCCCGGGGAGGTCGAGAGCGTCCTGATGGCGCACCCGGACATCTCGCAGGCCGCCGTGGTGGTGCTGGCGGACCACCGTCGCGCCAAGCGGCTCGTCGCGTACGTCGTCGGCTCGGCTGACACGGGCACGGCCCGCGCGCACGTCGCCAGGTCGTTGCCGGAGTACATGGTCCCGTCGGTGGTCGTGCGCGTCGACGGCCCGCTTCCGCTGACGCCCAACGGAAAGCTCGACCGCAAGGCGCTGCCCGCCCCGGACTGGACCGCGACCGCGGGTGACGCCCCGCCCACCAACGACACCGAGCGCACGCTGGCCGGCCTGTTCGCCGACGTGCTGAAGCTCGACGCCGTCGGCATCCACGACAGCTTCTTCGAGCTGGGTGGCGACAGCATCGTCGCCATGCAGCTCGTTGGGCGGGCGCACCAAGCCGGTCTGGTGATCACGCCGCGCGAGGTGTTCACGCTCCGGACGGTCGCCGGGTTGGCCGCTGTCGCCGGTGCTCCTGTCGCCGCGGCCGGCGAGGTCGAACTGGTCGACCCCGCGCTGGTCGCCCTGTTCGGGGACGCCGGTGAGGTGCTGCCGGTTTCGCCGCTGCAGGAAGGGTTCTACTTCCACGCGCAGTTCGACGAGGACGACTCGTACGTCGTGCAGGAGGTGCTCACGCTCGGCGCGACGGTGGATGTCGCCGAGGTGCGCGCGGCCGTGCAGGGGCTGCTGGACCGGCATCCGTTGTTGCGGGCCGGGTTCCGGCAGAGCGACGACGGCCGGATCGTGCAGGTGGTGCCGGGGGCGGCCGAGCTGCCGTGGACCGAGTACGACGGCGAGCTCGACGCCGGGCTCGAGGCTGAGCGCGCCAAGGGCTTCGACCTCGCCCGGCCGCCGCTGATCCGCGCCGCCCTGATCAAGCTGGGGGAGACGGACCGGCGGCTGGTGCTGACGCTGCACCACATCCTGGTCGACGGCTGGTCGGTCGCCCTGTTGCAGCAGGAGCTGGCCGGTGGGGTCGCTGTCGCCGACTCCGCGGGCACGGACTACTTCCGCTGGCTCGTCACCCGTGACCGCGACGCCGCGCGCACCGCGTGGCGCACCGCGCTGTCCGACGTCGACGAGCCGACCGTCCTCGTCCCCGAGCCGGGGGACCGGCACGGCCAGCACAGCGTCTCCCTCACCCCGGAGCTGACCAAGGCGCTGACCACCAGGGCGAGGCAGCTCGGCCTGACCCTCGGCACGGTCCTGCACGGTGCGTGGGGTCTTCTGCTGGGCGGCATGACAGGCCGCGCGGACGTCGTGTTCGGCAGCACGGTCGCCGGACGTCCCGCCGAGGTCGCGGGCATCGAGTCCGCGGTGGGCCTGTTCATCAACACGGTCCCCGTGCGGCAGCGCTGGACCGGCACCGACACCCTGACCGACGTGCTGCGCCGCCTGCAGGACGAGCAAGCCGACCTGCTGGAGCACCAGCACCTCGGTCTGGCGGAGATCCAAAAGGCGGCCCAGAACCGAAATTCGGGGGGCGACCTGTTCGACACGCTCGTCGTGGTCGAGAACTTCCCCGAGGCACCCATCACCACCGGCGGCCTGGAGATCACGGCCGTCCAGGTCGATGATGCGGTGCACTACCCGCTCGCGCTCGTCGCGCTGCCGGGCGAGTGCCTGGAGCTGCGCCTCAAGCACCGGATCGCGGACGAGGACGCCGAGGAGCTGAGTGCGCGCCTGGTGCGCGTGCTGGAGGCGTTCATCGAGAACCCCCAGCACCCGGTGGCGCGTCTGGACCTGGTGTCGCAGCAGGAGAAGAACTGGCTGGGCGAGCTGAACGCGACCGACGTCGCCGTGCCGGAAGGCACGCTGGTCAGCCGCATCGCCGCGCAGACGAAGCGCACCCCGGACGCCACGGCGGTCACGTACGAGGGTGAGCAGGTCACCTACGCCGAGCTGGACCAGCGGGCCGAGCAACTCGCCCGCAGTCTGCGCGCACGGGGCGCGGGCCCCGAGCAGGTGATCGCGGTCGCCGTGCCGCGCTCCGTCGAGCTCGAGGTCGCGCTGCTGGGTGTGCTCAAGTCCGGCGCCGCCTACCTGCCGCTGGACCTGGACTACCCGGCCGACCGGCTGGCGTTCATGCTCGCGGACTCCGGCGCGAAGATCGTCGTCACCGCGGGCGACGTCGAGCTGCCGGACGGCGTGACACCTGTCCGGATCGGCGTCGCCGAAGAAGTACCCGACTCCGAAGTGGTTGCGGCGCAACCGGACCACCCCGCGTACCTGATCTACACGTCCGGGTCGACCGGACGTCCCAAGGGCGTTGTGGTGACGCACCGGGCGATCGTGAACCGGCTCGCGTGGATGCAGCACGAGTACGGGCTCACCGCCGACGACCGGGTGCTGCAGAAGACGCCGTCGAGCTTCGACGTCTCGGTGTGGGAGTTCTTCTGGGCTCTGTGCGAGGGTGCGTCGATCGTGTTCGCGAAGCCGGAAGGCCACCGCGATCCGGCCTACCTGGCCGAGCTGATCAAGACCGCGGGCGTTACCACGCTGCACTTCGTGCCGTCGATGCTGGGTGCGTTCCTGGAGGTCGTGGGGGAGGACGCGAGCTGGTCGGCCAGCCTGCGGCGGATCTTCAGCAGCGGTGAGGCGCTGACCGGTGACGTGGCAGGCCGCTGGTACGAGCTGACGGCCGTGCCGCTGCACAACCTGTACGGGCCGACCGAGGCCGCGGTCGACGTCACGTACCACCGGTACGACGGCGGGCGCGAGATCGCCGTGCCGATCGGTGCGCCGGTCTGGAACACCCGGCTGCACGTGCTGGACGCCTTCCTCCGTCCGGTGCCCGCCGGTGTGCCGGGCGAGCTGTACCTCGGGGGTGTGCAGCTCGCCCGCGGCTACCACGCGCGGCCGGGACTCACCGCTGAACGGTTCGTCGCGAACCCGTTCGACGGTGGGCGCATGTATCGCACCGGCGACCTGGTCCTGCGCCGCGAAGACGGTCAGATCGTCTACCTGGGACGGACGGACCGTCAGGTCAAGGTGCGCGGCAACCGCGTGGAGCTCGGCGAGATCGAGGCCGCGCTCGCCCAGCTGCCCGGTGTCGCCCGCGCGGCCGTGATCGCGCGGTCCAACCAGCTGCTCGGCTACGTCACGCCGAGCACGCTCGACACCGCCGAACTGCTGGCAGCACTCACCGAGGCACTGCCCGCCGCGATGGTGCCGACGCACGTGCTCGCGCTGGACGACTTCCCGCTCAGCCCGAGCGGCAAGCTCGACCAGAACGCACTGCCCTCACCGGCGGCCGCCGTGACCGCCGGCCGGGCACCGGCGACCGAACGCGAGCGCCTGCTGTGCGGGATCGTCCGGGAGGTGCTCGGGCTGCCGGAGATCGGCGCGGACGACGACTTCTTCGTGCTCGGCGGCGACAGCATCACGTCGATCGCCGTCTCCACCCGCGCCCGGCGCGCCGGGCTGGAGATCACCCCGCGCGACGTCTTCGCGCTGCGCACGCCCGCGGCACTGGCCGCGCACGTGCCGGTCGACCGGTCCGATGTGGACGACCAGGAGATCGACGAGAAGCTCTGGCCGTTGTCTCCGCTGCAGGAGGGCCTGTACTTCCACTCCAGCTTCGACACGACCGAGCTGGACGTCTACCAGTCGCAGGAGACCGTCGACTTCGCCGGGCGGATCGACGCCGACCGGCTGCGTGCGGCGGGCCGGGCGCTGCTGGAGCGCAACCCCAGCCTCCGCGCGGGTTTCACGAGCGAGCCGATGCAGGTCATCGCGGACGACCTGGAGATCCCGCTGCGCGAGGTGGACCTCCGCGACCACCCCGACGAGCTGGCCGAGCTGCTCGCCGCGGACCGCAGGCACCGCTTCGACCTGGCGAACCCGCCGCTGTGCCGGTTCATCCTGGTGCACCTCCCCGACCACGACCAGCTCGTCGTCACGCACCACCTGATCCTGTGGGACGGCTGGTCGGCGTGGCTGTTCTTCGAGCAGCTGTTCGGGCTCTACCAGGGCGAGACCGAGCTGCGCACGCCCGGCTCGTACCGCGACTACCTGTCGTGGTTGGGCCGCCAGGACTTCGACGCGGCGCGTGCGGCGTGGCGCAGGGCGTTGTCCCGACTGGCCGAGCCGACGCTCGTCGCGACGGTCGACCGCTCCGGTGAACCCGTCATCCCGGACGAGCGCCACACCGAGCTCCCGGCCGAGCTCACCGACCGCGTGCGCGAGGAGACCCGCAAGCACGGGCTCACCGCGAACGCCGTCTACAGCGCGGCGTGGGGCTTCGTGCTCGCCAGCGCGGTCGGCCGCACGGACGTGGTGTTCGGCACCGCGATCGCCGGCCGCCCGGTCGAGGTCGACGACGTCGAGAACGTCATCGGCATGTTCCTCAACACCATCCCGACCAGGCTCGCGCTGAACCCGCGCGAGTCGGTGGTGGAGCTGTTGCGGCGCACCCAGGACGAGCGCACGGAGCTGATGCCGCACGAGTACCTCGGTCTCGGTGAGGTGCAACGCGAGTCCGGCCACCGCACGTTGTTCGACACGCTGTTCGTGCTGCGCACCGCCGACGGCGACGACCGGCTCGCCGAGCTGACCAAGCGGTTCGGCATCACCGGACTGTCCAACGTGGACGGCACGCACTTCCCGCTGACGCTGATCGTCACGCCGGGGGAGCGGACCAGGATCACCATCGCGTCGCGGCCCGACCTCGTGACCGCTGACACCGTCACCGCGCTCATGGACCGCTACACGACCGCGCTCGAACGGCTGGTCGCGGACCTGGACGCGAGCGTCGGCACCCTTGACGTGGTGCCGGGCGACGAACGCGAGCAGCTCGCCGCGCAGTGGGACGCCTCGGCGAACCCGTTGCCGGACCGCACGATCGCGGACCTGCTCGCCGACCAGGTGGCCCGCACTCCGGACGCGACCGCGCTGGTGTTCGGCGACCTGGTGCTCACCTACGCCGAGCTGGACGCGCGGATCAACCGGCTCGCCCGCTTCCTGATCGCTCGCGGTGCAGGCCCGGAGAAGGTCGTGGCGCTGGCGTTGCCGCGTTCGGTCGAGATGGTCGTGGCGCTGTTCGCGGTGCTGCGCACGGGTGCCGCGTACCTGCCGCTCGACCTGGACCACCCGTTCGACCGGCTGCGGTTGATGATCTCCGACACCGGTCCGCTGTGCGTGCTGTCGACCTCGACGGTGGGGCTCGTGGACGACGCGGTGTGCCTGGACACCACCGAGATCGACTTCCCGAGCGACCCGGTCGAGGTGCGGTTCTCGCTGGAGCACCCGGCGTACGTGATCTACACGTCCGGCTCGACCGGCAGGCCGAAGGGCGTCGTCACGCCGTACCGCGGCCTGACGAACATGCACCTCAACCACCAGCAGGAGATCTTCGCCCCGGCCATCGCGAAGGCGGGCGGCAGGCGGCTGCGCATCGCGCACACCGTGTCGTTCGCGTTCGACATGTCGTGGGAAGAGCTGCTGTGGCTGGTGGAAGGCCACGAGGTGCACGTGTGCGACGAGGAGCTGCGGCGCGACGCCGAGGCGCTGGTCGCGTACTGCGACGCGCACGAGATCGACGTCGTCAACGTGACGCCGACCTACGCGCAGCTGCTCATCGAGGAAGGGCTGCTCGACGGGCACGTGCCGCCGGTGGTGCTGCTCGGCGGCGAGGCCGTGTCGGACACGGTGTGGTCGCGGCTGCGCGACACCGAAGGCACCTACGGCTACAACCTCTACGGCCCGACCGAGTACACGATCAACACACTGGGCGCGTCGACCGACGACAGCAGGACTCCCGCTGTCGGCAGGGCGATCTGGAACACCCGTGCGTACGTGCTGGACGCGCACCTGCGTCCCGCCGCGCCGGGCACGCCCGGTGAGCTGTACATCGCCGGTGTAGGCCTGGCGCGCGGTTATCACGAGCGGTTCGGGCTCACGGCGGAACGCTTCGTCGCCGACCCGTTCGGTGAGCCGGGCGGCCGGATGTACCGCACCGGCGACCTCGTCTGCGCACGCCCGGACGGCATCCTGGACTTCCTCGGCCGCACCGACGACCAGGTGAAGATCCGCGGCTACCGGGTCGAGCTGGGCGAGATCTCCAGCGCCCTGATGGTCCGCCCGGACGTCGCGCAGGCCGCGGTCGTCCTGCGGGACAAGCGACTCGTCGCGTACGTGGTGTCCGATGTGGACACCGCTGAGCTGCGGGACGAGCTGAAGACGCGGCTGCCGGACTACATGGTCCCCAGGGTGATCATGCCGGTGGACGCGATCCCGCTGACCGTCAACGGCAAGCTCGACGTGACCGCGCTGCCCAAGCCCGAGATCGCGGTGGGTGCGGGCCGGGAGCCGTCCACCGAGCAGGAACGGGTGCTGTGCGGCCTGTTCGCCGAGGTGCTCGGCGTCGCGTCGGCCGGGCCGGACGACAACTTCTTCGACCTCGGCGGCCACTCGCTGCTCGCGACCAGGCTGGTCGGCAGGGCCCGCACGGCGCTGGGTGCCGAGCTGGCGATCCGCGACCTGTTCGAGGCGCCGACGCCCGCCGAGCTGGCGTTGCGCGGCACCGGTCCGGCGCGCCCCCGCCTCGTGCCGGTCGAACGGCCGGAGGAGCTGCCGCTGTCCGCCGCGCAGCAGCGGTTGTGGCTCATCCAGCAGATGGAAGGCACGTCGTCGGCGTACAACTTCCCGCTGGTGTTCACGTTGCGCGGCGACTTCTCGGTCGATGCTTTCACGCTGGCACTGGCGGACGTGGCCGGGCGGCACGAGGCGCTGCGCACGGTCTTCGGTGAACGCGAGGGCGTGCCGTTCCAGCGCGTGCTGGCCGGCGCGGAGCCGGTCGTCGAGGTGGTGGAGTCCGAGCAGGAGGTGTTCGACGCGGTCGAGCGCCCGTTCGAGCTCGGCACCGAGCTGCCGCTGCGGGCGGTGGTGACGCCTGTCGACGGCGGCCACCTGGTCGCGATCGTGCTGCACCACATCACCACCGACGAGTGGTCGGACGTGCCGTTCCTGCGCGACCTCGAAGACGCCTACCTCGCGCGGGTTTCCGGGGCGGTACCGGTGTGGGAGCCGCTGACGGTCCAGTACGCGGACTACACGGTGTGGCAGGACCTCCTGCTGGCGCAGGTCGGTTCCCAGCAGCTGGACCACTGGCAGCGGGCGCTGGCGGGCGCGCCGGAGGAGCTGGAGCTGCCGGTCGACCGGCCACGCCCGGCGCGGCCGACGTTCCACGGCGCGGACGTGACGGTGGAGCTCGCCGCGGACGTGGTCGCGGGCCTGCGCGAGCTCACCGGTGGCGCGTCGATGTTCATGGTGCTGCAGGCCGCGGTGGCCGCGCTGCTGCACCGGATGGGCGCCGGTGAGGACATCCCGCTGGGCGCGCCGATCGCGGGCCGCACGGACTCGGCGCTCGACGACCTGGTCGGCTTCTTCGTCAACACGCTGGTGCTGCGCAACGACGTCTCGGGCGACCCGTCGTTCACCGAGCTGGTCGGCCGGGTGAAGGACCACGCGCTGGCCGCGTTCTCGAACTCGGACGTGCCGTTCGAGTCGGTCGTCGAGCGGATCAACCCGACCCGCTCGCTGGCGCGCAACCCGCTGTTCCAGGTGATGGTCGGCTACCACAGCCGGTCCGGCGAGTGGACCTCGTTCGCCGGGCTCGACCTGGAGGCGCGCGACGTCGAGACGCGGACCGCCAAGTTCGACCTGGTGTTCAGCTTCACCGACTCCACCGACCGGATCTCCTGCCGGCTGGAGTACGCGACCGACCTGTTCGACGCCGTCACGGTCGAACGGCTGGGGGAGCGGCTGAACCTGCTGCTGGCGGCCGTGGTCGCCGACCCGGACGCGCCGATCAGCGACGTCGACCTGCTCGCCGACGACGAACGGCAGCGCGTGCTGGAGGAGTTCAACGACACGCGCCGCGCGGTCGAGGAGAAGACGTTCCCGGAGCTGTTCGCCTCGTGCGTCGAGCGGTTCCCCGACTCCGTCGCGGTCGTCGACCGGGCCCGGTCGATCGACTACCGGTCGCTCGACCTGCTGTCGAACCGGGTCGCGCACCTGTTGGCCGGCAAGGGAGTTCAGCGGGAGAGCGTCGTCGGCATCGCGGTGCCGAAGTCGGTCGAGATGGTCGCGACCGTGCTCGCCGCGCTGAAGCTCGGCGCCGCGTACCTGCCGCTCGACTCGGCGCACCCGCGGGACCGGATCGACTACATGGTCGCGGACTCCGGCGCGGTGCTCGTGGTCGACGAGACCACGCTGACCGAGCTCGGTACCGACGAGTCCCCTGTGGACAGCGGTCCGGTCGGGCAGGGCAGCGCGGCGTACGTGATCTACACGTCCGGCTCGACCGGGCGGCCCAAGGGTGTGGTGGTACCGCACGACGGCATCGCGTCGCTGGCCGCCACCGCGATCGACCGGATGAAGCTCACCTCCGACAGCCGGGTGCTGCAGTTCGCGTCGGTCGGTTTCGACGTGGCGGTGTTCGAGCTGACCATGGCGCTGACCGTCGGCGGACGGCTCGTGTTCGCACCGGACGAGGTGCGCGTCGCGGGGCCCGCGTTGACGGACTTCCTGCGCGACCGGCGGATCACGCACATGATCCTGCCGCCGTCGCTGGTGTCGGCGCTGCCACCGGACTGCGAGCTGCCCGAAGGCGGCACGATCCTGGTCGGCACCGAGACCGTGCCGCCGGACGTGATCAGCCGGTGGGCAGGCCACATGAACGTGCTGGCCGCGTACGGGCTCACCGAGGCCACGGTCAACTCGACGTTGTGGCAGGCGGATCCGGCGTGGGACAGCGCGGTGCCCATCGGCATCCCGGACCCGAACACCACGGTGTACGTGCTGGACGCGCGGCTGCGTCCCGTGCCGCCCGGTGTGGTCGGCGAGCTGTACGTCGGTGGACGCGGTCTGGCCCGTGGGTACATGGGCAAGCCCGCGCTCACGTCCGAGCGGTTCGTCGCGAATCCCTTCGACGGCGGCCGGATGTACCGAACAGGTGACCGGGCTCGCTGGCGGGCCGACGGCAACCTCGACTTCCTCGGCCGGGTCGACACCCAGGTGAAGATCCGCGGTTTCCGCATCGAGCTCGGCGAGATCGAGGCTGCGCTGGCCCGGCACCCGGCGGTCACCCAGGCGGCCGTCGTCGCCGACCGGGATCGCGACATCACGCGGCTCGTCGCGTACGTCGTGGGTGAGGACGAGGACCTCCGGGCGTTCGTGGCGGCGCAGCTGCCGGACTACATGGTCCCGGCGCTGGTGATCGAGCTGGACGGGCCGCTTCCGTTGACGCCCAACGGGAAGCTGGACCGCAAGGCGCTGCCCGCGCCGGACTGGTCCCGCCTCGCGGGTGACGACAAGCCGGTCACACCCGAGCAGAAGGCCGTCGCCGAGCTGTTCGCGGAGCTCCTCGGCCTCGAGTCGGTCGGCGTCCACGACAACTTCTTCGCGCTGGGCGGCCACTCCATGGCGTCCATGCGCCTGGTCGGCAAGCTGCGCGCGGCGTTCGGCGTCGATCTGGCGCTGCGCGACGTGTTCGACTCGCCGACGGTGGCGGCGCTGGCCGGGCGGCTCGGTTCCGGCGGGTCGCGGCGTCCGTTGCTGCGCAAGGCGGAACGGCCGGTGACGCTGCCGCTGTCGCCCGCGCAGCACTGGCAGTGGACGCGTGCCGAGGCGCACCCGTACTACGACCACGCGCTCGCGTTGCGGTCGACAGGCTTCGACGTCGCCGCACTGGCGGCGGCGTGGGCTGACGTCGCCGAGCGGCACGAGCCGCTGCGCACGGTGTTCGTCGACGGGATGTCGGCGCGGACGGTTCCCGCGCCGGGGCTGGAGATCGTGCAGGTCGACGACCTGGACGCGCGGATGGCGGCGTACGCGGCCGAGCGGGTCGACCTGTCGGTCGCACCGGTGCGCGCCCGGCTGCTCGTCGGGCCGACCGAGCAGGCGATCCTGCTGACCATGCACTACGCGGTGGTCGACGAGTGGTCGGTCGTGCCGTTGTTCCGCGACCTCCAGGTCGCCTACGCGGCACGGCGTGAGGGGCAGGAGCCCGCCTTCACGCCGCTGCCCGTGGACTACGCGGACTACGCGCTGTGGGCGCACGAGGTGCTCGCGTCGGTCGGTGAGGAACAGCTGGCGTTCTGGCGGCAGACGCTGCGCGGGCTGCCCACGCCGTTCGGTCCATCCACATCGGACCGCACCGCGGGCGTCGTCGGCTTCGCACTGGACTCGGCGCTGCACGTGGCCGTCGACCAGCTGGCCCGCGACACCGGGACGAGCATGTTCATGGTGCTGCAGGCAGCACTCGCGGCCGTGCTCACCCGGCGCGGCTTCGGCACCGACGTCCCGGTCGGCACGCTGGTCGCGGGACGCACCGAGGAGGCGCTGGCCGACCTGGTCGGCACGTTCTTCACCACGGTCGTCCTGCGCACCGACACCGGGGGAGCGCCGAGCTTCACCGAGCTGCTGTCGCGGGTGCGCGAGACCAACCTGACCGCGCTGTCGCACGCCGACGTGCCGTTCGACGCGCTCGGCATTCCCGCACCGCAGATCATGGTGGTGCACCACGAGCAGGCTCAGCTCGAGGCGCTGGAGGGTGGCATCGGGACGCTCGACGGTGTCCCGGTCGGGTCGTCCGGCACCGACCTGACCCTGAGCTTCTACGAACCGTTCGGCGACGAACCGGTACCGTGCTTCCTGATCCACGCTGCCGCTGTGTTCGACCACCAGACCGCGCGGGGCATCGCGGACGAGCTGCTCGGCTTGCTGCGTGCCGCCGTCACCGACCCGGCAGTTCCCATCACCAGGAGGATCGAGTCATGACCAACCCGTTCGAGGACCCGCAGGGCCGGTTCTTCGTGCTCGTGAACGACGAGCAGCAGCACTCGCTGTGGCCGTCGTTCGCCGAGGTGCCCGCGGGCTGGACCAAGGTGTTCGGCGACGACACCCGCGAGGCGTGCCTGGCCTACGTCGAGGAGAACTGGACCGACATGAGGCCGGCCTCTATTCGCTGAGGTACTGCTCGAACGTTCGCCGGCCCACCGCGCGGTGTGGGGTGAGGTTGCCGCCCGCGCGGTAGGCCGCGAACGTCTTGCCGGGCAGCCGGAGCGGTACGACCTTGCGCCGCTTTCCGGAAGCCGTCAGGAACAGGCGAGCCAGATCGGTGGCCCGGTGCACTTCCGGGCCGCCCATCTCCGGCGCCATGCCCGCCGGTTCACCCTGCGCCAGCCGTGCCAGCACGGCGGCGACCTCGGCCGGATCGATGGGCTGGAACCGGAAGTCGGGGATCATCATCAGCGGCAACCGCGCCGAGGCCTCGAAGATCGAGCGCAGCAGCGGGTGGAACTGGGTGGCCCGCAGGATGGTCCACGGCACGCCGGAGTCGATGATCAGGCGTTCGGCGGCCAGTTTCTGCCGGTAGTAGGGCAGCGGCACCTGGTCGACGCCGACGATCGACACGTAGACGAGGTGTCCCGGCCGTGCGGCCAGCACCGTCCGCGCCAGGTTGACCTCCCGGCGGAACGACGTCGCGCAGTGCACGACGACGTCGGCTTTCAGCGCCTCGAGCCCGGTCCCCTTCAACAGGTCCGTGCCGGTGGCACGGGACACCGCACGCGCGTCCGGCAGTCCGGCCATCACGTGCCGGCCCAAGCGGCCGCGGCCGCCGGTGACAACAACCTTCATGTGACCACTCTGGACCGGTGGAACTGGGCCAGCGCGATGATCCCGGTCACGGCGACCACGGCGCTCGTCACGAGCGCGACCTCGGTCCACGCACCGGCGCCCTGCGTCTCGTCGAGCAGCACCATCCCGATCCACGACGCGACGATCGGGTTGGTCACGGTCTGCCCGGCCACCACGAGGTCCGCGGCTCCCGCCGTGTACCCGAGCTGGATGAACCACGCCCCGATCAGGAAAGCCACGACGACTCCGGCCAGCGAGCTCCACGCGATCGACGGCAGTGAGGTCGTCACGTCCCGCACCAGCACGGCGACCAGCCCGTAGGCGGCGCCGGCGCCGACGGCGAACGCGAGGCAGCGGATCGTGCCGCTCTGGAACGTCGCGATCACGCCGAACACGCACACCGCGGCCGCGACCAGCTGACTGGCCTGCAGCGCCACGTTGGTCGGCACGTCCGTCGGCACCGCCGACCCGGCCGCGATCCACACGAACACCGCGACGCCCAGCGTCGCCGTGAACACCGCGCCCGCCAGCTTGGGCGTGAAGCGCCCGAAGTCGATCACCGTGATGATGGGTAGCGACAGCACCGCTATGGGTGCGACGACGGTGACCGGCGCGAACGTCCACGCGAGCACCTGCAGGATCGCGGCGACGAACAGGATCGAGAAGCCGGTCAGCCACCGCCGGTTGCCGGGGAGGCGGTGGGCGCGCCGCAACGTCAGGTCGCCGACCTCCCGGACACCGGCGTGCTGCATCGCGGCGCCGACCGCGCTGCACACGGCGCCGAGCACCGCGCAGAGGATCGCGATCCCGACCACATGGCCAAGCGTACTTCTCTAGTGCTAGGGTTCATTACTCAAGTAACGAACCAAGGATGTAGCTGATGTTCGACGACCGGAGCCCGATCTACCGGCAGATCGCCGAGCGGATCAAGGCGGACGTGCTCAGCGGGGCGCTGGAGGCGGACGAACAGGTCATGTCGACCAACCAGTACGCGGCCTTCTACCGGATCAACCCGGCGACGGCGGCGAAGGCCTTTCAGCAGCTCGTGGACGAGAAGGTGCTCTACAAGAAGCGGGGGATCGGGATGTTCGTGAGCACGGAGGCTCGCGAGATGTTGCGGGTGCAGGGGAGGGAGACGTTCTTCGGCGAGGTCGTCGACCCGATGGTGGCCGAGGCCAAGGCCATCGGGATCCCGTTGACGGACGTGATCCGCAGGATCGAACTGCTCGAGAACGGGGACATCTGATGCGCGTCGACGTGACCGGCCTGACCGTGCGCTACGGCGATGTCACCGCCGTGGACGACATGAGCTTCTCCTTGGAGAGCGACAAGATCTACGGTCTGTTGGGCAGAAACGGGTCGGGCAAGACCAGCCTCATGTCGGTGCTCGCCGGCTACCGCAAGCCGTCCGGCGGCACGGTGCTCGTCGGCGGCGAGCCGGTGTTCGAGAACCGGCGGGCCACGGCGGGGATCTCACTCGTCCGGCACGTCGCGGACGCGGCCGACAAGTCCGACAAGATCAGCGAGGCGCTGACGTACGCGGCGTGGTGGCGCGACTCGTGGGACGCCAGGTACGCCGACGAGCTGCTGGAGCTGTTCAAGCTGTCGCGCGACGAGAAGATCGGTGCGCTGTCGCTCGGCCAGCGCTCGGCGTTCGGCGTCACGATCGGGCTCGCCAGCCGTGCGCCGCTGACGATGCTCGACGAGTCACACCTCGGCATGGACACACCTACCCGCTACAAGTTCTACGACGCGCTGCTCCAGGACTTCATGCGCAACCCGCGCACGTTCATCCTCTCGACGCACCTGATCGAGGAGCTGGCCGCGTTGCTGGAGGAGGTCGTCATCATCGACGGCGGCAAGCTCGTCCTGCACGAGGAGACGGACTCGTTGCGGTCGCGGGGGATCGAGGTCACCGGCGTCGCGGACGACGTCGACGGGTTCGTCGCCGGGCTCACCGTGCTGTCCGAGAAGACGTTGGGGCGCACCAAGTCCGCGATGGTCTACGGCTCGCTCGACGACGAGCAGCTCGCCGCGGCGCGGCGCGCGGGGCTGGAACTGGGGCCGATCGCCTTGCAGGACCTGTTCGTCCACCTCACCGAACCCGTGGGGGAGACCCGATGAGGATCATGACCTCGCTGTCCAGGACGTTGCTGCCGTTCCTCGTGCTCGTGTGGGCCGGGGCGCTGGTGGTCGTGCTGGCGCTGACGTTCGTCGTGTCCGTCTGGAAGGGCGTGAGCATCAGCGGGTGGAACATCGCGGCCGCGCAGATCTCCCGGTGGGTGCTGTTCTGGGTCGGTGTCTACCTGATCAGCAACTTCCTCTCGATCGCGGTCGCACACGGCCGCACGCGGCGCGAGTTCCTGTGGCAGGCAGCGGCTTTCGCGCTGCTGATCTCGGTCGTGCTCGCGGCCGTGACGCGGTTCGGGTTCCTCGTCGAGTCGCTCGTGTACCGCGGGATGGACTGGAGCACCGGTGACGCGGGCGGGGGGATTCTCGAGTACTCGCTGGTGTACGCGGTGTGGAGCGCGGTCGGCGCGTTCATGGCGGCGTCGTTCATCCGGTTCTCCTCGGCGGCGCTGGTCACGATCCCGATCGGCGTCGTGCTCATCGTCCCGGCCGGATCGCTGGTGTCCGGCGCGAACTCGTTGCCGTTCCTCGGTTCGCTGCCGGGTTTCACGCACGGGCAGGCCATGTTGCTCACGCTCGGCACCGTCGTGGTCGCGCTGGGTCTCGCGTGGGCGGTGGCGCGGGAGATGCCGATCAGAACCAAAGCCGGGTGAGATACGGTTAGGCTCACCTAATCGGCAGGGGGAACTCGGTGAGCACGGCGGTCAGGACTGAAGCGCGCGCTCTGCGCGGTGCCGGCCTGGTCGTCGCGCTCGCCGTGCTCGTGCTGACGTGCCTGCTGAGCCTGTGGATCGGCTCGCGGGACATCCCGTTCACGGACACGCTCAGCGTGCTGTTGAGCGACGACGGGTCCGTCGAGTCGCTGATCATCCGCGACCACCGGCTGCCGCGCACGATCATCGGCGTCCTCGTCGGTGCCTCGCTCGGGCTGGCGGGCGCGCTGATGCAGTCGCTGACCCGCAACCCCCTCGCCGACCCCGGACTGCTCGGTGTCCAGTTCGGCGCGTCCGCGGCCGTGGTCGTCGGCATCGCGTTCCTCGGCATCGGGTCGATCACCGGCTACCTGTGGCTCGGGCTCTTGGGCGCCGCCGCCGCGTCGGTCGTGGTGTACGTGCTCGGCGCGGCCGGGAGCGGCGCCGCCTCGCCGGACCGGCTGGTGCTCGCGGGTGCCGCGATCAGCGCCGTGCTGCTCGCGTTCGTGTCGGCCGTGCTGCTGCTCTACCCGATGTCGTTCATGTCGTTCCGCTTCTGGAACGTCGGCTCCATCGCCGGCCGCCAGATGGACGTCGTCCTGCGCATCGCGCCGGTGATGCTGGCGGGCATCCTGCTGACGCTCGGGCTGACTCGGTCGCTGAACATCCTCGCGCTCGGCGAGGAGACCGGCAGCGCGCTCGGCGCGAACGTCGGCCGCATCCGGCTGCTCGGCGGCATCGCGGTGACCTTGCTGTGCGGCGCGGCGACCGCGGCGGCCGGGCCCATCGGGTTCATCGGGCTGACCGTCCCGCACGCCGCGCGTGCACTCGGCGGCTCGGACCACCGCTGGGTGCTGCCGTACTCGATGGTGCTCGCGCCGATCCTCCTGGTGGGTGCGGACATCCTGGGCCGCGTGATCGCGCGGCCCGGTGAGGTGGAGGTCGGGATCGTGACGGCCGTGCTGGGCGCGCCCGTGTTCATCGCGCTGGTGCGGCGCAGGAAGCTGGCGCAGCTGTGACGGCCGTGCTGCGCACCGGACCGGTGTCCCTGCGGGTGGTGCCGCGCGTCGCCGTCGTGTCGGCGGTGCTCCTGCTCGCGGTGCTCGCGGTCGGGGTCGCCAGCCTGATGACCGGTGACATCGAGCTGACCGCGTCCGAGGTGATCGCCTCGCTGGTCGGTCATGGCGACCGCGCGTCGGACTTCATCGTGCTGCGCCTGCGGTTGCCGCGCGTGCTGTGCGCGTTGTTCGTCGGCGCCGCGCTGGCCGCCAGTGGCGCGATCCTGCAGTCGCTGACGCGCAACCCGCTGGGCAGCCCCGAGTTCATCGGCATGACCAACGGTGCCGCGACCGGCGCCATCTGCGTCATGTTCTTCCTGCAGGGCAGCATGATGATGATCGCGGCCGGCGCATTCGTCGGCGGCGTGGTGACGACGGTCGTGGTGTACCTGCTCGCGATGAAACGCGGCGTGCAGGGGTTCCGGCTGGTGCTGGTCGGCATCGGCGTGTCGTTCATCCTGGTCGCGGTCAACCACTTCCTGATCACCCGTGCGTCGATCTACGAGGCGCTGCAGGCGCAGGCGTGGCTCGTCGGCGGGCTCAACCTCCGCACGTGGGGCCACGTCACGACCGCGGGCGTCGGCCTCGCGGTGCTGCTGCCGGTGGCGGTGTCGCTCGGCAGACGTCTCGCCCTGCTGGAGATGGGCGACCAGGCCGCGCAGGGGCTCGGCGTGAACGTCGAGCGCAGCCGGTTCTTCCTGCTGGGCACGAGCGTAGGGCTGGCGTCCGTCGCGACGGCGGCGGCGGGCCCGATCTCGTTCGTCGCGCTCGCCGCGCCTCAGCTGGCGCGCAAGCTGACCCGGTCCGCCGGGCCTGGCGTGTTCGCGGCGGCGCTGATGGGCGCTGTCCTGTTGATGGCGAGTGATCTGCTGTTGCAGCGCGTGTTCTCGGTCCAGCTCCCGGTCGGCATCGTGACCGGTGCGGTCGGCGGCGTGTACCTGGCGTGGCTGCTGGCGCACGAATGGCGAAAGGGCATCGCACGATGACGCGGCTGCGCGGGGAGAACCTGACGCTCGCCTACGACGAGCGCACCGTTGCGTCCACTTTGGACGTCTCCGTCCCCGACGGCTCGTTCACCGTGATCGTCGGGCCGAACGCGTGCGGCAAGTCGACGCTGCTGAAGGCGTTGGCGCGCATGCTGAAGCCCACCGAGGGCACGGTGTACCTCGACGGCGCGGCCATCGCGTCGTACCGGTCGAAGGAGGTCGCGCGCAGGCTCGGCCTGCTGCCGCAGACGTCCATCTCGCCGAACGGCATCACGGTCGGGGAGCTGGTCGCGCGCGGCCGGTACCCGCATCAGAAGCTGTTCCGCCAGTGGTCGCCCGAGGACGAGGCGGTCGTCGCCGAGTCCATGCGCAAGACCGGCGTGGACGACCTCACCGACCGGCTCGTCGACGAGCTGTCCGGCGGGCAGCGGCAGCGCGTGTGGCTCGCCATGGTGCTCGCGCAGCAGACGTCGATCCTGCTGCTCGACGAGCCGACGACGTTCCTCGACATCGCCCACCAGCACGAGGTGCTGGACCTGTGCGCGGACCTGCACGAGGACGGCGCGCACACGCTCGTCGCCGTGCTGCACGACCTCAACCAGGCCTGCCGCTACGCCACGCACCTGATCGTCATGAAACCGGGCGAGGGCATCGCCGCCGAGGGTGACCCGGTGCGGATCATGACGGCGGAGCTGGTGGAGGACGCGTTCGGCCTGCCGTGCCGCGTCGTCGACGACCCGGAGACCGGCACGCCGCTCATCGTGCCGCTCAAGCGCCAGCGCTAGTTTCGCTGGGCTGGATTCCATTCACCTTCCATTCGCGCCGTCCAGCCTGGCGCGATGATCTGGGCACTGATCTCCTCGTTGGCACTGGTGATGACCGTGCCGGCACTCCAGCCGATGCCGCTGGACACCGCGATCACCGTCGACCCGGCGTCGGGCGGCAGGACGTTCGACGGCGTCGGCGCGATCAGCGGCGGTGGCGGCAACTCGCGCCTGCTGTACGACTACCCGGAGCCGCAGCGCGGCCAGATACTCGACTACCTGTTCAAACCGGGCTACGGCGCGGCACTGCAGATGTTGAAGGTCGAGATCGGCGGCGACACCAACTCCACCGACGGCGCCGAGCACAGCCACATGCACACCGCCACCGACCTCAACTGCGACCGCGGCTACGAGTGGTGGCTGATGGAGCAGGCGAAGGCGCGCAACCCGCGCATCAAGCTGGCCGCGCTGGCGTGGGGCGCCCCCGGCTGGCTCGGGACGTTCTGGAGCTCGAAGACCGTCGACTACCACATCAAGTGGCTCGACTGCGCCCGCTCGCGGGGCCTCACCATCGACTACATGGGAGGGTGGAACGAGAAGGGCTACGACAAGGCCTGGTACAAGACCTTCCACGCGGCCCTGCGCTCCCACGGCTACCAGGCTCTCCTGGTCGGCGACGACGGCAACAAGGGCTGGCTCGCAGCCGACGACATGGTGGCCGATCCCTCGTTCGCCGCGGCCGTCGACGTGGTCGGCATCCACTACTCGTGCGGCTACCAGGGCACCGACAAGGGCAAGTCCTGTCTGAACAGCGCCAACGCACGTTCACTCGGGAAACCCTTGTGGGCCAGCGAAACCGGCTCGCAGGACCTGAACACCGGCGCGTTCGCCTCCACGCGCAGCTTCAACCGCGGCTACATCGACGCGCGGATGACCGGGTACTTCAACTGGCCCCTGATCGCCGCCATCTCACCCAACCTGCGGTGGAACACCACCGGGTTGATGCGCGCCCACCAGCCGTGGGCCGGGTCGTACCAGGTCGGCAAGCAGGTGTGGGCGATCGCGCACACCACGCAGTTCACCGCGCCGGGGTGGAAGTACCTCGACTCGGCTTCCGGCTACCTCGGTGGCAACCGCGACAACGGTTCCTACGTGTCCCTGCGGTCCGGGTCCGACTACTCCACTGTCTTGGAAACCATTGACGCTGTTGCTGATCAGAAGGTTTCGGTGTCCGTTGCCTCCGGGTTGAAGCAGGGGGCTGTGCGCGTGTACGCCACCAACCTGCGGTCGGACAACCCCGCCGACCACTTCGTCCGGCAGCCCGATGTCACACCGGTGGCGGGGAAGTACTCGCTCGTTCTCCGGCCGGGCTACGTCTACTCGATCTCCACCGCCGGTGGCCAGGGCCACGGCACCGCCGCGGGGAAGCCAGGTAAGCCACTCGCTCTGCCGTACCAGGACAACTTCGACGCCTCTCCGGTCGGCAAGCAGGCCCGGTACCTGGCCGACATGGACGGCGCGTTCGAGGTCGTGCCGTGCGGGGCTGGGCGGTGTGTGCGGCAGGTCATGTCTCAGGCGCCCATCGTGTGGCGCAACGGGAAGCGGAATCCCTCCGCGTTGATCGGTGACGTGTCGTGGGCCGACTACACGGTGCGGGTCGACGTCTTGTTGGAGCAGAAGGGGTTTGTCGAGTTGCAGGGGCGGGTCGGGTCGCAGGGGTTGGCTCCTGACCGGGTCAACGCCTACTTCCTGCGGGTCACCGATGGTGGGGCGTGGTCGTTGTTGAAGTCCGATACTTCGCCCAAGTTGACCACGCTCGCTTCTGGGACTGTTGGTGCGTTGGGGGTGAACAAGTGGCACAAGTTGGCGCTCACGTTCGCCGGTACGTCTGTGGCCGCGTCGATTGACGGGGTGAAGGTGGGGGCTGTGGTTGACGCGAGTTATGCGGCTGGGCAGGTGGGGATCGCGGTGAGTCAGACGATCAACGCTCGGTTCGACAACCTGTCGGTGGCTCGCTGAGCTTGGGGTTTTGGTGGTGGGTGGGGAGGTCCTCGCTGATCACCAGAGGTCGCCACATTTTGAAGTCCCCGTCAAGGCGGAAAAGCTGCCTTGACGGGGACTTCAAAATGTGGCAAGGCTGCGCCTGATCAGCGAGGACCTCCCCACCCCTGCCCTCCGGGAAAGTTTGTCCTGATTATTCGGCTGCCGGTTTGTGCTCGGGGGCCGCGCCCGTTGGGCAGTGCGGGGGTCGCTGGTGCGGCGGGCGCTCTTTTCCTTTGGTATCTGCCGGTTTTCGCTGTGCTCTCCTGGTATCTGCCGGTTTCGTGGTGGGTTGCTTGGTGTGCTGGCTTCGCTTCGCTCGCGGGGGCTACGCCGCGCCGTAGATGTTGCGGGCTTCCGCACCCCGGTTCGTGCTGGGCAGGGTCGAGGTGTGTCGTACCGGGCGGAAGGCGGGCACGGCGGGTGTGTCGGTGCATCTACGGAAGGCGAGTCCGACGGCAAGTGGGTCGGTGTGTCTAAGGAAGGCGGGCCCGACGGCAGGCGGGTTGGTGCGTCTAAGGAAGGCGGGCCCGGCGGCAGGCGGGTCGGTGTGATCAGGCAAGGAGTGTGCGTGTCCGCAGTGAGCGGGGTGGTGGGCACCTGGCGATTGGGCCTTGACTTGGGGTGCGGCGTGGTACCCCTATCGGGCCGGCAGGTGCTCTTCCTGCCGGCGGAGCCGGCCCCACCACGCCGCGAGGGGCCC
>NZ_VOBR01000028.1 GCF_007845675.1 Lentzea tibetensis
ACGATCGACGGGATGTCCGCGTACGCCTCGGTCGTCACCTCACCCGCGACGTGGACCTGGCCCGTCGTCACCAGCGTCTCGACCGCCACCCGCGAACGCGGATCCTTCGCCAGCAACGCGTCCAGGACGGAGTCGCTGATCGCGTCACAGATCTTGTCAGGGTGCCCCTCGGTCACCGACTCACTGGTGAACAGCCTCGAAGCAGTCACGATGTTCTCGCTTCCCTCGCAACGGAATTCTCCTGAGTGAAGCGAAAACTACTCGGCTATGTGAATAGCCCCCATCCCCTAAGGTTCCCCTACACACCCCTACGTGCGCCGACGTGTTCTGGATCTCATCTCCGCGGCACGTTAACTTCGATCCAGAATTCCCCCGGAAGAAACTCATTCGCATCTGGAGGACGTCGATGAACCCCATCAAGGTCGCACTCGCCGACGGAGTGAACGGACAGCCTTCCACCGAAACTCTCTACGAGGTGCACGACCTCGCCGACAAGGTCAAGCTGCAGTGCGGCAACGGCTACCGTCACTTCACCTATTCGGGGGACTCCGTCGCGGTCGGCGACATCCCGGTTCCGCTCTTCCACGAGTGCGGGCGCACGAAGATCGCCGAGTGACCGCAGCTCCGGAGCAGCGACGAGGAGTCGCGGCGAGCACCCCACGTGGCTGGTGAGCCCCCTGGCTCACCAGCCAGTTCGGTTTTCGCGAGGTCGGCGTCGCACCGGTCCGGACAATCCAGCGTCTCAATACGCAATTGGGTGACGCACCGGTCGGGAACCGCGTTGAAAGAGGCATGAAAACCGGGACAAGTAGCTTTGCATCAACACAACGACGAGTGATGGAGATGCATCGACATGGTTTACCGGGCGCTCACCTTCACCTTCCTCCCGCTGCTCATGCTGTTCGGCTCGACCGGTCTCGAGGAAATGACCGCTTCTGACACACCCTGGGACCCGAACTCGACGGTCACCGTCGTGTCGACAACGCTCTGAGCATCGAGCGAACCGCCGCCGGAGGAGGTACAGGCAGCCTTATCGGCCGCCTCCTCCCTGGCAGGCGCGCAACTGGCGTTCCGCGGCCAGCGCCCATTTCGGGATCTTGTACTCGACGAAGATCGTGTGCGCCTGCTCGGCCAGCATTCGCGCCTGTTTGGGCGCGCCTCTCGTCAACTCCACGTCTGCCAGCTCCAGCTGAGCACGGGCAACTCCGACGTGGTCGAGGTTGCGCGCACACAGGTCGATCGCCTTCTCCAGGAGCTCAGCCGCACGAGCGAGGCGGCCGCGTTTCCGCTCGATCACGCCGAGCATGTGGACGGCGTAGCTCTCGCCCTGCACGTCGTTCGCGTTCTTCACGAGGTCCAGCACTTCGGCCATCACCTGGCCGGCCGACTCGTACTCCCCCAGCGCCAGAAGCGCTTTCCCCAGCTTGTACCGCACCTGGGACTCGATCCGCGGGCTCCGCACCTCCCCGCATATCCCGGCCGCACGCTCGAGTTTGACCAACGCCGCCCCGTGGTCGCCTTCGTCGAGGTCGATCTGCGCCACCTGGCTCAACACCGACGCCTCACCGACGAGGTCCCCCAGCACCACGAACCCTTCCAGGGACTGGACGTAGTACGCACGGGCGCTGTCGGCGACTCCCCTCATCCGTTCGAGCAGCCCCAGGTTGCGTCGTGTCAGCGCCAGTCCGCGGGCGTCGTCCAACCCGGCGAACAACTCGAGCGCGGGCATCAAGGCCGACCGCGCGCGTTCCAGCCGGCTCTGGTTGAGGTACAACGATCCCAGCGAACACAGGAGCGCGGCGCTGCCCCGATCGTTGCCCGCGGCTCTGGTCGCGGCGAGAGAATGCTCGTGCGTGGCCAGCCAGTCGTCGAAGTAGCTCCGCACCTCGAACAGCGACACCATGCTCACCGACAGGTCCCAGCACAGCTCGTCGAGGCCGAAGTCGATTCCCTGCCTGATCGCCGAGCAGATGTTGGCTCGCTCCGACTCCAGCCAGCGCAACGGGTCGTCGACCACGTCGTCCGTGTACGCGGCAGGCACCGGCCAGCGCGCGCCGTCGCCGTGCAGGGTCACGAACTCCCCGCCGTACAGACGGCGATGGGCGAGTCCGGTGAGCTGCAGCCAGCCGCCCAGCACTCGGCCGATGCTCTCGGACTCGGCGGACGGCTCGTTCTGCCGCAGCCGCTCCCTGGCGAAGATCCGCACGAGGTCGTGGAACCGGTAGCGGGACGAGGTGATCGCCTCACCGGCCGTGGTGTCCACCAGGTGCGCGTCGACCAGCCGGTCGAGGCGGTTCAGCGAGTCACCCTCCGCGTCGTCCAGCACCGCCGCGGCGGTCCACGCGGGCAGGTCGTCGGCATCGAGACCTCCCAACCTGTTCATCAGGTCGGCCGCTCCGACGTCCAGCACCTCGCAGGTCATCTCGAGACTGCTGCGCACCACCATGTCGCCGTGTCGCAGCTCGTCCAGGCGCCTCGTCTCGTCGGCCAGTCTGTCCACCATGGACTGCAGCGTCCAATGTGGATGGGCCGCCAACCTGGCGCCCACGACGCGCAACGCCAGCGGCAGACCGCCGACCGCGGCCACGATGGCACCGGCCGCATCGCGCTCGCGCTCCACTCGCTCGCGCCCGATCGCTCCTTCCAGCATGGCCAGCGACGAGCGCGGCGAGAGCACGTCGATCGGCACGATGCGACTCCCGAACAGCCCGGTGAGGCGAGCGCGGCTGGTCACCAGCACGGCGCACGTCGGGGAACCCGGCACCACCGGTCGCACCTGCGCCTCGTTCGCGGCATCCTCGAGCACCACGAGCACCCGCCGGTCCGCGAGCAGTCCGCGGTACATCTCGCCGCGTTCGTCCTCGCTGTCGGGTATCGACGCGCCGTTGACCCCCATGGCGCGCAGGAACCTGCCGAGCGCTTCCCTGGCTGTCACCGGGTTTCCCGCGTTGGAGTGCAGGTTGATGTACAGCTGCCCGTCGGGAAAGTGTTCCGTCGCAACCTGATGAGCCACGTGCACGGCCAGTGCGCTCTTGCCCACCCCGGCCCGGCCGGTGAGGCTCACGATCGGCACGGCGTTGCGCGCGGGTCCCGGCTCGGGTTCGGACGCCAGCAGTCGCCCCACCATGTCGACGAGCTCGTCACGCCCGGCGAAGTCACCGATGGTCGTCGGCAGTTGCCTGGGGCGCCCCCAGCTCGTCCGGGAGTCCGCGGTCGAAGTCCGGGGCGCTTGCACCAGGAGCGTCTCGTCGTCGGCGAGAATGGCCTCCGAGAGGCGCTGCAGCTTGACGCCGGGATCAAGCCCGAGCTCCTCGACCATGAGAGCGCGACCGTCGCGGTAAACGCTCAACGCGTCGTTCTGGCGGCCCGAACGATAGAGCGCGAGCATCAGGAGATAGCGAAACTGCTCCTTCAGCGGGTGTTCGGCGACCAGCGTTTTGAGCTCGCCGACGAGCTCTCGATGCCGCCCCAGCTCGAGCTCATGCCCGAGACATTCCTCGATGACTTCGAGGTGCAGCTCATCCAACCAGGCGACATGATCTCGGACAACCCGAGAGTCACAATCCAGCGATGCCCCCCGCCACAGCCGGAGAGCACGACGCATCGACGACGAAGCCTCGTCAACCATTCCATTTCGAGCGAGGTCACGAGCCTCGTGCACCATGTTTTCGAACAGGAGGCTGTCGACGTCCTCGTCGGCAACGTCGAGCCGATAACCCGGCGATTGCGTCACAATCTTGGCCGGCAGGTCCATGCGATCGAACTCGGCGCGCAGGGCATGAATGCAGAACTGAATCTGCGCACGTGCCGTCGATGGCGGCGCTTCATTCCAGCTCGCATCGACCAATTGGTCCACGCTAACGACTTGTCGCGCCCTGACCAACAACAGCGAAAGCACAGCGAGCTGCCTCCCGGACACGGTGCGCACCTCGCCGTCAGCCGCGCTGAGCTGCACCGCGCCCAGAATTCGGAACGCGATGTCGCCATCCGCCGCCACCGACCGGTCCGAGCCCACCCAGCACCTCACAGCTTCGCAACATCCGACGAAACGCAAGCCGGCCATCTACGCTCGGACAGCTTGTCCACACCTCCGAACAGATCAGCGTCGAGGAGGCGGTAACCAAGCGCGACAACTCGGTCACAAGCCGATCTCAAAGTACCTTTTGTTACAACAATCGTCAATGGACATGACACGCGGTAGCTATACGGAAGGGCTCTTTACCTGGACAGACTTCCGACAGACTCTTGTCTCAATTGGCCACTCGTCACGCCATGAGACCGAAGTACAAGACATAGGAAGTCTATGCAAATACTGGGGCAATACCAGAACATCGACCGCACACAACCCGCCGCTTGCCTGATCTCGACAAAACAGCCACTCGTAGTCGGACATCCAGCCCATGATCACCGCCTGTTCAGTCGAAACGGCGTTGCATCCACCCCAGCGAGCAGGTGGCCGAGGCCGAGCAGTCCGCGACGGTCGGTCCGAGCCGATCAAAAGGCGGTTGAAATTCACCTGGAATGCAGACGATAGCTCCAACACTAAAATAGGTGTCGACACCTGTGCCAAGGTGACGACAGGAGGCATCCCGGTGGATTTGGTGGAACGGGACGCACATCTCACACACCTCATGCAGTGGCTCACCGACGAACACGGCCGGTCTTCCGGGTTCGTGTCCGTCGACGGCCCTGTCGGTGCGGGCAAAACCTCCCTGATCCGCACCTTCAGCCGCCGCGCCGCCGATGCCGGATCCCACGTGATGAGCACGGTGTGCACGTCACTGGACCGGGCACTCCCCTTCGGCACCCTGCACCAACTCTTCTGCGGCTCCACACTGCCCGCCTGGTTCGTCGACAGGTGCGCGACAGCACTGGAGCAGGCGATGCAGACGGGCGGTGACCTGGCGGTCGCACAGGTGTTGAGCCGGCTGTGCACCGCGGTCACGGATCTCGCGGAACAGCGACCCGTGCTCATCGCGATCGACGACGTGAAGCACGCGGACGAGTGCTCGACCCGGATCCTGGTGCAGCTGGTGCGGCGGCTCGGTGCGACGCGGGTGCTGCTCGTGACGACCGAGCGGACCGAGTTCCCCCAGGCCGCGTCGCCGACGTCCGACCTGACCAGTCCGTCCCACGTGCGGCAGCTGAGCCTCCCGCTCCTCTCCCGTGCCGGCGTGGCCGAGGTGCTCCGCCGCGGTGGAGGTGCCCGGCACGCCGACCACGTCGTGGAGGAGTTCCTCGCCGCCACCGGCGGAAGTCCGTTGCTGGTCCACGCGTACCTGGAAGGACCGCAGGCACTCGGACGCACCGCTGTCGCCTGCCTGCGCGACAGCGGCGCCCCGGTGCTCGAGGTGGCGCGGGCGCTCGCGGTGAACGAGGCCGAGTTCTCCGCACCGGTGCTCGCCGAGCTGCTGGACGTCGCCCCCGTGACGGTCGAACAGGCCCTGCGGACCATGACCGCGGCCGGGTTGCTGGCCGAGCACGGCTTTCGCCACCCCGCCGTCAGAGACTGCCTGCTCGACGACATGGCGCCGCACGAGCGCCAGTCGCTGCACCGGCGCAGCGCCCGGTTGCTCCACGAGCGCGGCGCTCCCGCCACCCTCGTCAGCGACCACCTCCTGCGTGCCGCACATGCCGACGAACCGTGGGCACCGGAGGTTCTGCTGGAGGCGGCGGAACAGGCGGTCATGGACCAGCACGCGGAACGCGCGGTCGACTTCCTCCTGCTCGCTCAGACCTGCGAGGTGAACGACGACCTCGGTGCGACGATCCGCGCGCGCCTCGCCCGCGCCGAGTGGCTGCTCAACCCGGCGGTCGCCGCCCGCCACCTCCCCGATCTCTCCACCATCGCGGCATCCGACGCGCTGCGGTCGACGGACGCGGTTCAGGTGATCCGTCAGCTCATGTGGCTCGGCAGGCAGACCGACGCACGCCGGTTGCTGGACAAGACCATGCGCAGGGACGGGTTCGGGCACCTGGCGTGCGACGTCCACCGCTGGCTCCAGGTCTGCTACCCGGCGCTCGCACTCGAGATGCCCGCGCCGAGGGCGGAGAAGTCACCCCCGCGCGCGGTGCCCATGTCGCAGATCGCAGCGGCTTTGATCCGGGGCGATGTCGACAGCGTGCCCGCTCGGGCGAGCACGTTGCTGGCGCAGCCCTTCAGCCAGTCCGACGCGACCTGGTCGGTCGAGCCGGTCCTGCTCGCGCTGCTGAGCCTCCTGTACGTCGACCAGGTCGCCGATGCGAGCGCGTGGTGCGATCACCTCGCGGCCGGGGTGGCCGCGGATCGCTCACCGACCTGGCGCGCGGTGGTGGACGCGGTCCGCGCGGAGATCAACTGCCGGCGTGGCGACTTCCCCTCCGCGATCCACTACGCGCACAGCTCGCTGACCACGTTGACGCCGCGTGCCTGGGGAGTCGCCGCCGCCCTGCCGATCAGCGCACTCGTGCAGGCGCACACGAGAACGGGCGACCACGACCAAGCCGCCAAGCTGTTGTCGCAGATCGTGCCGGAGGCCGTGTTCGACACCCGCTACGGACTGCACTACCTGCACGCTCGGGGGCACCACCAACTCGCGACCGGACGCACGCACGCCGGCCTGGCCGATTTCCTCTCCTGCGGCGAGCTCATGCGCAAGTGGGCGCTCGACCTCTCGGGAATCGTTCCCTGGCGCACGAGTGCGGCCGAGGCGTGGTTGCGGCACGACAATCCCGACCAGGCACGCCGCCTGATCTACGACGAGCTCGCCAAACCGGGTGGCGAACGATCGCGGAGCCGGGGCATCTCGTTGCGGCTGCTCGCGAGCATCACCGAGCCCCGCCAGCGACCGCATCTGCTCACCGAGGCGATGGAACTGCTGGAGGCGAACGGGGATCAGTACGAGCTGGCCATGGTGCTCGGCGAGCTCGGACGCGCCCACCAGGCGCTCGGAGATCGGAAACGCGCCAGGATGGTCATGCACCGCGCGTGGCACGTCGCCCGCGCGTGCTCCGCGACGCCTCTGTCCCACGAGCTGTTGCCCGAATCGGGAGACGCCGACGCGGTGACCGCGGTTCCGGCCGCTCCCACCGCGATCTCCGAGCTCACGAAGTCGGAGCTCCGGGTCGCCTCACTGGCCGCGATGGGGTACACGAACCGCGAGATCGCCGCGAAGCTCTTCATCACGCCCAGCACCGTCGAGCAGCACCTGACGAGGGTGTTCCGCAAGCTGAACGTCCGACAGCGCAGCGACCTCCCGCCCGATCTCTGCGCGGCGACCTCCAAGATCGCGTGAGACCCGCCGCCGGAACGGCGGCGGGTGTGCCCGTCAGTCGAGCCGGGCGAGGAGAACCGCTCCCTGCAACGAGGACAGTCCTCCGCAGGCGGCCGGCCTGATGTCGATCGTGCCCATGCCCGGCCTGGTCCAGGCCGCGGCGTGCTCGACCACCCGGTGCACGAAGTCGTCGACGGCCGCGGCGAACCCGCCACCGATCACCACGACGGCCGGGTGCAACAGCTCCATCAGGTTGACGGTGGCGACCGCGATCGCCGCGCAACTGTCGTCCACGGCGGACACGGCCCACGACTCCTCCCGCCGCAGGCCCGCGCGGAGCTCGGCCATGCCGACCTCACCGCCGCGGCGCCGGGCGGCCCGGTTCAACGTGGCCGGACCGGACGCGACGGCCTGCAGGCAGCCCCGGCGGCCGCACACGCACGGTTCGCCGTACCGATCGATGATCATGTGCCCGACCTCGCACGCCCCCGTCGCGGAACAGGCCGCGAGCCGGCCGCCGATGACGAGGCCGCCGCCGATTCCCGTCCCCACTCCCAGGTAGGCGAGATCGAGGCAGTCCGCGCTGGCGGCCTCGGCGAGCGCGGCCAGCTCGCCGTCGTCACCGTGCCGGACGAGCACGCCGGGGAAGAGCTGGTCCATCAGCGCACCGAAGTTCAGCGCGGTCCAATGGGATCGGCTCGGCCAGGTGACGACGTGCCCCGAGTCGTCGATCGTCGCGGGCATCGCGATGCCGACGCGGGTGATCGGCTCCGGCCACTCCGCCCGTGCGGTCGCGAGGTGATCTGCCAGTGCGCTCAGATCGTCGCTGACATCGCGGGTGTTCGGCCAGCGGAAGGAGCTCTCGTGCGTCACGCCGCCGCTGAACTCGCCCCGAAGCGCGACCTTGGTTCCTCCGACGTCGATCCCGACGTAGGCCATGCGTTCTCCTCCATGCGGTTCCGTCCAACGCGTCAGGGCGCTGTCAGCCGACCCCCTCGACCAGTTCCAGCAACCCTCGCATCCTGGCTCCGACGCTCGACCGCGCCACGTGATCGAGATCGGGCACCATCCGGTTCAGCTCGTGCATCAGCCGCTCGACCTCGCCCCGGACCGACTCCGCTGCCATCGCGCGTTCGCCGTGCTGCAGCGCCTTTCCGGTCGCGATCGCGTCGTCGACGGACATCGCGCCGTCGATCCGCACGAGCCTGGTGAACGCCAGGCTGTCCTCACGGGACCAAGCGTCCTCAACGGACTGATCGCCCGCCTGAACCACGATCGTGGACGGCACGGGCGCACCGGCTTCGGCGAACTCGGCGAGGCACCGCACGTCCTCCGCGGAGGCCGCCCGGATCCAGTCGTGCGGACAGGGCGGCTCCTGCGCGGCACCCGAGGACGAGTCGACGAGGTCGCGCAACAACGGCGGCACCTCACCGCTCCAGCACCCACCGTCGAGCCGCGTCGCCGCGAAGTGACCGCGGTCGAAGCTCAGCGCCGCGTCGAACGTCGCCAACGCCTCCCGCACCGGCAGGTCCGCCCACGCGATCAGCACCGCCCGGCCGGCGTCGACGAGGTCGTCGAACGGCGTCGTGCCCGCGGTCGCGTCGAACTCGGTGAAGATCACCAGACGGGCGTTCCCCGCGAGTGCGGCGAGGTCGCGCGCACCGTCCGCGCCTGCCTCGTCGCCGAGGCACTCGCCGTGCACCACCAGTGAGACGTCACGAGGCGGCGGCGCATCGCCTGCTGCCGTCGCGACCCTGGCCCCCTCCTCGCGAAGGTCGGCGACCAGGCGGGACCACGCTCGTCCGGCGTGTCGCGCGGACCCGATCAACAGGAGATCGCGCACCCCGTGTGCGGCCACGAGGTGACGGGTCACCGCGGCGACGAGCGGGTGTTCCGCACCGGTCACGACCACCGTTCCGCTCGCCGCGTCCAGCGCGGGCGCCGAGCCGAGGCGCGTGCGGCCGAGCCGGGGCACCAGCAACACCGATGAGCGCACTGAAACCCGAGGCTCACCGGCGGCCACCGCACGGGGCAGCACGACACCGGGATCCGAATCGTCGTCCAGGTCGACCACCGTTCGACGACCACCGGCGGTGATCTCGGCGAGCGGTCCTCGTTGCCGGACAACGACATCCGCGAGCGCGGGCGCCACCACGCGCACACCGGCGACCTTCAGGCTCGCGGCCCACCGCTCGTCCTCGACGCTCCACCGGCCGGTCACCGGGGCGTGCTCGGGCACCGAGGGAAGCGGCACCCAGTCCCTGCGGAACAACGTGTCGCAGCTCCCGGTCGACGCCGCGCGGAGTCGTGCGGGCACGTCCAGGAGCACGTGCCGCGTCGTCTTGCCGAGAGGTGTGCGCGGAATTGAGCCGATCTCGTACAACTCCACGGGCTGTTTGAAGTACGGCAGCCGATCGCGGCACGCGGCGTAGACCCGTTCCGGATCGAACCCGTCGGGGCCCGGTACGACGAACGCCACCGGCACCTCACCGAGCACGCTGTGGGGTTTGCCCACCACCGCGACACCGGCGACGCCCGGCACGTCCCGGACCACCGCTTCGATCTCCCCCGGATGGATCCTCTCTCCTGCCCTGATGATCTGCTCCTTCATCCTGCCGACGACCGTGATGCATCCGGTCGCGTCTTTGCGGGCGAGATCACCGGTGTGGTACCAGCCGTCGCGGAGCACCGCGGCGGTCGACTCCGGCTGGTTGTGGTAGCCGAGCATCACGCCGGGGCCGCTCACGAGCACCTCGCCCTCCTGGTCGGTTCCCGCTTCCAGCCCGGTCTCCTGGTCCACGAGACGCACGTTGAGCCCTGGCACCGGAAGCGCGCCCGCCCGGTCGCTGGTCGGCCAGTTCACCGTGATCGAGCCGCAGGTCTCGGTGCTGCCGTACACGTCGAGCAGCGGAACGCCGAACACGTCGGCGAAGTCGCGGCGCAGCGCGCCGGTGGTGATCGCACCGCCGACGAGGCCGATGCGGAGCTCCGGCAACCGGACCGTCCGCCGCCGGGCCGCCCGCACGAGTTGGTGGTAGGTGCTCGGCAGACCCGCGAGCACCGTCGCGCCGTCCTCGAACGCCAGTCTCAGCACCTCTTCCGGAGCGAACCGCTCGACGATCCGCGCGGTCCCGCCCGTTGAGGTCACCCCCAGCACGCAGGCGATGTGCGACAGGCTGTGCGAGAGCGGCAACGGCCACAGCACGCGGTCGGTGTCGCAGAGGCCGGCGATCGGGACGTAGCACGCCGCGACCGACCACAGGCAGTTGCGCTGACTCGACAGCACGCCCTTCGGCAGCCCGGTCGTGCCCGCGGTGTAGAGCATCCACGCGGGCAGGTCGAGGGACAGGTCGTCGCGCGCGCCCGCCGAGCTGTCGGTGCAGGCGCGTGCCTCGTAGGACAACGTCGACCCCGCGGACGTGCGCACGTGATCGTCACCGACGACCAGCACGACCAGGCGGCGGGTGCTCGCCCGAGCCACCCGCTCGGCGTTGCCCGCATCGGTGATCACCACCCTGGCCCCGCTGTCGTGCAGGACGTGAGCGAGCTCCTCGTCGGTCGACTCCACGGTCAGCGGAACCGCGATGCCGCTGGCCCTGGTGATCGCGAAGTAGCTCTCGACCATCTCGACGCGGTTGCGCATGAGGATGGCCGCGCGGTCTCCCGGCTGCAGCCGGAGCTCGGCGAGGTGTCCGGCCAACCGGCGCGTCCGCAGTTCGAGATCCGCGTAGCTGACGGCACGCGAGCCGTCGTGGAACGCGACTCTCTCGCCGTGACGCTCGGCCTTCTCCTCGAGCACCTCCGGCACCGGACGGATGAGTTCTGTCCGCAGCACGCCGTCACCCCTTCACTCGGAGACCAACCGGGTCGTCCACGTTCGTCGATCCAGTGTCCGCCGCCACACTGGAAACGGGCCCCCCAGCGAACCCCCCTACGGCCACCTAGTCCTCGGTTCAGCCCACCGGGGAGACGCGGCCCATCGCTAGCGTTCCCTGTGCAGTCAGGGTGAAACGACACCGAACCGAGGTGAGAAGGTATGGCTCGCAAGTGGTCGTGTGTCCGCCTGTCCGCCCCGAAACACGTCGACTCGCAACAACACGTCACCAATCTGCTGTCCACCGTCGTCCCGCGCCTGCGCGCCTGTCTGCGCAACGCGGACCGGACAGCGCGCTGGTCGTTCGAACGGCGTCACGACCGGGACGGCGAACACCTCCTGCTGTGCTTCCTGACCGGGCCCCGTGCGCACGACGCGCTCAGCTGGCTGCTGCCCGACCAGGACGTGTCGCAGGTGGCCGAACCGCACCAGGAGCACGAACACGGCTGCGAGCAGCTCGCGCACGCCTCCAGCGATCTGGCGGTCGACATCGGGGCGATGAACGACTGGCTGCCGTTCGCGTACTTCCACCTCTGCGAGCTCGTCGAACTGGTGCACCCGGCCGACCGCGGCCAGTTCCTCTTCCTGTGCTGGCAACGGTGGACGGCGGCGTTCCTGCCCGAACACCGGGTGAAGCTGCTCGGCGCCGCGGACGCGTGGGTACCTCCCGCCACCGACCAGCGGCACCTCACCGGTGCGGCCGGGGAGTCGTGGACCGCCTACCTCCACGCGGTTCGACGTGCGTGCGCGGACTCGGTTCACCCGCACTACCTGCTCTACGAGCACCTGCACAGCACCCACGCCCGGCTCGGCATCGACCTCGCGAGCCAGGCGCTCGCCGCCAGGTCCACCCGGACCTGGCTCGACTCCGAAGCCAGCCAGCGGCTGCGCTCCGCATGACGCGAGGAGAACGGGTGATCAGCGAGGTTCCCGTCGAGCTCGGCGACCGGTCCTACACCGTCCACATCGGATCCGGTGTGCGACACGACCTGCCCGGCATCGTCGCCGCTGCCGGTGCCGCCAGGGCCGTCGTGGTGACCGCGCGGCCACCGGAGTGGACACCGGACCCCGGTGTGCCGTCCGTGGTGATCCCCGCGCAGGACGGTGAGGCGGGCAAGACGCTCGCCGCGGTCGAGCGCCTGTGCGGTGAGTTCGCCCGGTTCGGGCTGCACCGCTCCGACGTCGTGATCTCCTGCGGCGGCGGGACGACGACCGACACCGTGGGGCTCGCCGCGGCCCTCTACCACCGCGGCACTCCGGTGGTGCACCTCCCGACCTCCCTGCTCGCCCAGGTCGACGCCAGTGTCGGCGGCAAGACCGCGGTCAACCTGCCCGCGGGCAAGAACCTGGCCGGGGCCTACTGGCAGCCCCGCGCCGTGCTGTGCGACACCGACTACCTCGGCACGCTCCCGGAGCGGGAGCGGATCAACGGACTCGGTGAGATCGCCCGCTGCCACTTCATCGGTGCGGGCGATCTGCGTCCGCTCTCCACGCACGAGCAGATCGTGGCGAGTGTCGCGCGCAAGGCCGAGATCGTGGCCGCGGACGAGTGCGACGGCGGCCTTCGGCACCTCCTCAACTACGGCCACACGCTGGGCCATGCTCTCGAGCGCGCAACGGACTTCTCGTTGCGCCACGGGGAGTGCGTCGCGATCGGCACCGTCTTCGCCGGTCGCCTGGCCCACGCACTCGGCCGGATCACTCCCCACCGCGCTGCCGAGCACCACGACGTGGTGCGCCACTACGGGCTTCCGGCAGCACTTCCTCCCGACGCCGACGTGGCATCACTGGTCCGGCTCATGCGCCTGGACAAGAAGGCGACCACCGGTCTGACCTTCGTGCTCGACGGCCCGCACGGTGCCGAGCTGGTCGGGGACGTCCCCGAGGCCGCTGTGGTCACCGCGCTCGCGGGCATGCCGCGGGAGCTCACTCACCGATCGGAGAACCGTTGTGTCCCAAGCAGTGCAGCTGATCACGCCTGAGCAGATGGTGCTCCGCTACCAGAAGGCGGTGGAGGAGAACTCTGCTGACGCGTTCGCCGGCCTCTTCGCGGACGACGCGGTCATGGAGTTCCCCTTCGTTCCTCCCGGCTGGCCGAACCGGTTCGTCGGGAGCGACGAGATCCGCGCGGTCATCAACGCCCACGCCGAGGGCAGTCCGCTCACGTCAGGGCGCTTCCACAACTTCGAGTGGCATCAGACGACGAACCCGGACCGGATCATCGTCGAGTTCCACCTGCCGCAGCGCGATCCCGATGCCGACCAGTGGCAGCAGACGGGGTTGCTCATCCTCGAGGTGCGGGACAACCAGATCGTCCTGTTCCGCCAGTACCTCAATCCCGCGGCCGAAGCGTGACGACATGGGGCTGCGCCCGCCGGTTCTCGGCGGGCGCAGCCCCATGTGCTCGAGCTCAGGCGACTGAGGTCTCGACGTCGACGGCGTGTTCCTCGACGGCTCGCAACGCCGCGTCGAGCGACTCCGCCGCGGCGCCGCGGAACGCGGCCATCTGGGGCATGACCGCGGCCATCGTCAGCTCCGCGTGGACGAACGACAGGTCGGCGTCCAGTCCGATCAGGCTCAGCACGGCACGCAGGTACGGCTCCTGGAAGTCGAACGGCGCGCGGGGCGTGCCGGGCGCGTAGCTGCCGCCACGCGCACAGGCGACCACCACTTTCTTACCGCTCAACACACCGCGGCCGGTCGAGGGGTCCACCATGTGCGCTGGGATGATGACGCGGTCGAGCCACGCCTTGAGGGTCGACGGGATCGAGAAGTTGTACATCGGCACGCCCAGCAGCAGCGTGCTCGCCGCCCTCAGCTCGTCGACCAGCGGGGCGCTGATCGTCCACTGCGCACGCTGCTCGGGAGTGCGCGCCTCGTCGGACACCGCCGCAGCCGCCTGGGTGGCGCCGGTGATGTGCGGTACCGGATCCACCGCGAGGTCGCGGTGGACGTATGCGCCACGCGGGTGCGCGGCCTGCCAGCGAGCGGCGAACGCGGCGGACAGCCGGCGGGACACCGACCCCGTTCCCGACACGCTGGCGTCGATGTGCAGCAGACTAGACATGTGCGTTTCTCCTGACCGGCCTCGATCTGGGAGGGTTCGGAGGCGAAGCTAGGCCGACCGGCTTTCGAATCCTTTCCGCTTCGTTTTCACGTCGCCACGACGGGCAGCGGCAGGACCTGGAGCAGCTCGACCGGACTGCGCAGCACGAACTCGGGCCGTGCGACCATCAGGTCGTCGGCGTCGAGTGCGCCCCACAGCGCCCCGATCGCGGTGACTCCGGCCTGCCTGGCGGCGATGACGTCGTTGGCCGCGTCACCGACCATCACGGCCGAGTCCGGTGCGGTGCCGAGCAGGGCGAGTGCGCGCTGGACGATGTCGGGGGCGGGCTTGGGACGCGCCACCTCGTCCGAACCGAGCACGTGGTCGAACGACGAGAGCAAGCCGAGACACCTCAGCAACGACCGCGCCCGCACCCCTGACTTCCCGGTGGCGATCGCGAGACCGAACCCCAGCGTCCGCAGCTCTGCCAGCAGCTCGCGAACGCCGTCGTGCACGGCGACCTCGCCTTCCAGCCGATAGCTCTCGCGGACGAACGGGCCCTCCATCTCCAGCGGTAGCCCCATGATCGTCATGATGTCCGTGAAGTACCGGCCCTGGTGGCGCTCGTACTCGGCGAACGGCGCCTCTCCCGCACCGACGACCTCGGCGTGCGCCGTGACGAATGCCCGGCGCATGACGTCGTGGCTGTCGACGATCACGCCGTCGAGGTCGAAGATCACTGCGCGCTCGTACATCGGTGGTCCCTTCGTCGATCAGGCGGCAACAGCCCGCGTTCGAGCGGACTCGTAGAGGCGTTCGATCACGGCGATCGTTCCGCGCACGTCGTCGATCGCGCGGCCGCGGCTGCCGGGATCGGCCAGCAGGGCGGGAATCTCGTCCAGCTGCCTGCGGTACTCGATGCCGATCGGCTCGCCGGCCAGCTCGATCTCCTCGGTCTCGCCGTCGCGCGTCACGGTCAGGGTCGGGCGCGCGATCCTGTTGGGACTGAACCCGAAGGTGCAGCGCAGCTCGGCCGTGCCTCCGCTGCTCTCCACGACGACGCTGGTGACGTCGTTGGCCTCGTGCGACGCCCAGCTCGCTCGCAGCGACACCGACACGCCCGTCGTCGACACGAGGAACCCCCGAGCGGTGTCCTCGACATCGCTCTCGGCCTCCTGCGGCTGGTCGTAGCGCCACGTGGCCCTGCTGGTGCGCTGCTTGACGAAGTCGTCCGACACGGCGCCGACGACCTGGGTGAAACCGACCGGCCCGACGAGATGCCCGAACGTGTCCAGCAGGTGCCAGCCGAGATCCACCAGCGCACCACCTCCGGACAACGAACGCCGGACGAACCAGCCGTCCCCGACGGGAACACCGCTGGCGCGCACCCACGCGAGGTCGACGTGACGCACGCTCCCCTGCGCCGAGATGAGCTCGCGCAGTGCTCGCACGTCGCCGCGGTACCGCGCCGCGCTTCCGGCGAGCAGCACGGCGCCGCCGGCCCGTTCGGCGTTCGCGAGGTCGTCGGCCTCCGCGGCGGTGAGACAGACCGGCTTCTCGACGAAGACGGGGATGCCCGCGTGCAGCAACCCGCAGGCGACCGAGCTGTGCATGTGGTTCGGCACCGCCACGATCGCCAGGTCGACCCCCGCGGGCGTGAGCTCCGCCGTGCTCGCGAGCACCGGTGTACCGGGCGCCTCGCGTTGCGCGGTCGCCCGTGCGATCGGCGCGGGGTCCACCGCCGCCACGACCTCGTACTCGGGGTGCTCTCGCAACGCGGACAACCAGATCGACCGGCCCGCCCAGCCGAGCCCGACCACCGCGACCCGGATCGTCATGACTTCGCGAGCGTGTCGGCGACGATCTCCGCGATCTCGTGCATCTGCTCCTCCGTGCCGAGCAGCGTGCGGTGGTGCAGCCAGATGCAGTCCCGCATGATCGCCTCCGTGTTCGGGCAGCGGCGCGCGATCTCCCCAACGGTCTCGTCGGGCGCGCCGACCTCCCAGAACCCGTTGCAGCGGTACACGGCCCGGAACGCCGCGAAGGCGGGCACGCCGCGTTCGACCAACCGGTCGACGAGCGCGTTGCGCCGGTTCTCGTCGAGACCGGGGACGCGGAACATCGCCATGTAGTGGGGATTCCGGTCGCAGCGCTCGTCGCGTCCCTGCGGCACGACACCGGGGATCTGGCGCAGCAGTTCGCTCAGCACGGGCCACCGCTGTTCGCGGGTGTCGATCTGACTGTCCAAACGCGACAGCTGGGCGCGGAGCACGCTCGCGGAGAACTCGTTGAGCCTGAAGTTCGACCCCGAGGTCTGGTGCAGGTAGTGGCGGTCCGTCGGCGGACGCCCGCAGCTGTGCCGCAGGAACGCGGCGTCGTAGAGCCCCTCGTCGGGGAACGTGACGGCGCCGCCTTCCCCGGCGGTCATGAGCTTTCCGTTCTGGAAGCTGAACGCGGCGACCGACCCGAGCTCGCCCGCCCTCTTGCCGTGCCACTGCGCGCCGTGAGCGTGTGCGGCGTCCTGGAGGAGGGGAACCCCTGCGTCCGCCGAGAGCTTCGCCAACGCGTCCATGTCCGCGAAGTGGCCGGCCATGTGCACGGGCATGATCGCGCGGGTCCTCGGCGTGATCGCGGCGGCCGCTGCCTCGACGTCGATGCAGTAGGTGACGTCGTCCACGTCGACGGGCACGGCGACGGCGCCGAGGCGCTGGGCAGCCTGCGACGACGAGATGAACGTGAAGGCGGGGACGATCACCTCCGCGCCGGGGCCGACTCCGAGCACCTGCAAAGCGAGTTCCAGGGCATGCGTGCCATTGGTGACGGCGAGCGTTTTCGAAGCGCCGTGATACTCGGAGAACTCGCGCTCGAACGACACCACCTCGTTGCCGCCCATGCGCCACCATTGTCCTTGCTCGAGCGCACGGACGAGATTGGCACGCTCCTCGTCGTCGAACTGCGGCCACGCTGGAAATTGCGACATAACCAACTCCTACGATGACGGGTACGGCCGTAGTGGGTGCCGAATTCACGCTACCGCCGCCCTGTCACGTCGACGTACCCCCTACGTCCACCCCAGCACACCCCTCACCCGTCTGACTCGGCGAACAACTGCTGATATAACGGATTTCGAACTGGGAGGTGGTCATGCACGACGTACTCCTCTTGAACGGCCCCAATCTGGGCATCCTCGGACGTCGAAAGCCCGAGATATACGGCAGCCAGACGCTCGCCGACATCACGGACGCGGTCGCCGACGAGTTGGCATCCGCGGGATTCAAAGTGGTCTCGATCCAGCACGAGTCCGAAGGCGACCTGATCAAGTCCATTCAGGAGAACTACGACACCGCGGGAGCCATCGTCAATCCCGGTGCGTTGATGGTCGCGGGCTGGAGTTTGCGCGACGCATTGGAGAACTACCCGCGCCCGTGGATCGAGGTGCACCTGTCGAACATCTGGGCGCGGGAGAACTTCCGACACCAGTCGGTGCTCGCACCGGTCGCCCACGGCGTGATCGTCGGCATGGGCGCTCTCGGTTATCGCTTGGCGGCGCGTGCTCTGCTCGACCTGATGGAAGGATTCCCATGTCCCGAGCCGGTGTGAGCACGTCCGCGCTCAGCAGCGTGGTCAGCGGTACGAGTGGGCCTCCGCTGCTGCTGGTGCACGGCGCAGGTGGCAGCATCCAGGCGAACTACGGCCCGGTGCTGGCCCCGCTGGCGAAGAGGTTCAGGGTGATCGCACCGGATCTCCCCGGATCCGGCGCGACCCCGGCCTCACCGGTTCCGCTCGACCTGGACGACCTGGCCGACCGCGTCGTCCAGACCGCGGCCGACGCGGGCTTCGAGACCTTCTCGATCGCCGGCTTCTCGATGGGGACCGCGATCGCCGTCCGCGCGGCGACCAGGCACCCGGACCGAGTCGCCCGGCTCGTGCTGACCGCACCGTTCGCGAGGCTCGACGAGGCGACGTTCAAGCGCACCCAGCGATGGCTCGAGCTGCTCGACATTTCCCGCGACGAGCTGGCGCACTACGTGCTGAAGCTGATGGTGAGCCCCGAGTTCCTGGGACGCCTGGCACCGCGCCAGATCGCCGGGCTCGTCGAGCTGACCGGCCTGAGCGTGCCGCGCGGCGCCCCCGATCAGATCAAGTTGCTCCAGCGGATCGACGTGCGGGACGACCTGCCGAAGATCGCGGCACCGACCCTGGTCGTTGGCCCGACGAAGGACCGGCTGCTGTCGCCCACCCTGCCGCGCGAGGTGGCGGAGGAGATCCCGGGAGCCGAGTTCGCAGACATCCCGTGCGGTCACGCGGTGGCGCTGGAGAAGCCGGCGCGGTGGACGGAGCTCATGGCTGATTTTCTGGAACGGCAGCTTTCGTCCGCGCCCTGAACATCCGGCTCACCTGCGTGGTGACGACGACGAGGAACAGCGCCCAGCACCCCCAGAAGACGGCGTTCCCCACCAGGGCCACCCAGTCGACGCGGTGGTTCACCACGTCCGGGTTGGCGGCCATGATCTCGTGCGCACGCTGCAGGGTTGGCATGTCGGCGTCGACGAACGAGGCCTCGAGCCCGGAGTACGGGTATCCCCGCGTCTCGTGGTAGCAGTACATGCACGCGATCTTCTCGGTCGAGACCAGCAGGCTTCCGAAGACGCCCGCGAGCACGAGGACGCCCCACGCGACCAAGCCGGCCCAGCCGACTCGGCGGTCCCTGACCCCGAGCCACACCAGCACGGAGCCCGCCGCCATCAGCGCCGCGGGCAACGCCCAGTCGGAGCTCAGCGGCCGGCCCATCACCAGCCCCATCACGCCGATGGTCCAGCCGAGCGAACCCACGACGGTGCTTGCAACACGACGCATCCCGACAGGATGCCACGAACGCCGGCCGTTGATCGCTGGTGAGCCAGTGGAGTCCTGCAGGGAGGACTCCACTGGCTGGAACTCTACGAGCAGTACTGCCCTTCCTTGCCGATCGCCTCGTACGGGCAGTCGGCGCGGTCGAGCAGCTGCAGCACGGCCTCCTTGTTGCGAGAGGTCTGCGCCGGGATCACCTCGTCGGGCGGGTAGAAACCACCCCCACCGCCGGAGGAGCCGGGATACATCTCGAACGTGTAGGAGAACACGCCCTGCGCGCCCCACAGCCAGTCGCGGATCGAGCCGTCCGTGATGTAGAGGTCGCTGGCCTGCTGGGGCGTGTACCCGTTGGTGCGGGCCATGGACTGCCCGATGGTGGCGAACGTGTCCCGCTGATCCTTCGTCAGGCCGGGCGCGATGTCGTCGTAGGTCCAGCCGAACGGCCACATCACGAGCTCGCTGAAGGTGTGGAAGTCGATCGACGCCTTGATCTGCTGCTTCCCGCCGACGACACGGGTCCGGACGAAGTCGGCGACGACCTTCACCTCCGGCGTCGACTCGGGCCGCGCGCCGCGGTAGGTGTCGCTGCTCGGGCTGCCGGAGGAACCGCCGCAGCAGCCCCACTTGTAGGCCCAGTTGCGGTTCAGGTCCGTGCCGACGGACGTGGATCCGGCGTTGGGCTGCCGGTTCTTGCGCCAGCTGCGGTAGTTGCCGGTCGCGATGTCGTACTCGCCGCCATCAGGGTTGACGTCGGGCACGATCCAGATCTCGCGCGAGTCGACCAACGCCTTGACCCGCGGCTCGGTCTGCTCGGTGAACAGCTTGACCAGGTACAGCGCCATCTCGACGGTCAGGTGCTCGCGCGCGTGCTGGTGCGCGGTGAACAGCACCTCGGGCTCGTTCTCGTCGGTCGCGACGTTGTCGCTGATCTTCAGCGCGATGATGTCGCGGTTCTCGTAGGACTTCCCGATGACCTTCTTGCTGATCAGGTTCGGGTACTTGGCGACCGCCTGGTTGATCTCGGCGGTCATCTCCGCGTGGTTGTGGTAGTTCGCGTCCTTCGGCGGGAAGTCGAACGGCCCGACCGCCGCGCCCTCCGCGGTCCGGCCGGGTACCTCCTGCACACCGAAGCCTTGCGCTTTCATGGCACGGACTTCGGCCGCGGTCGCGGTGACCACGACTGTTCCGTGCTCCTCGACGTTGTCGATGGCAGCACCGATCCGGGCGATCTGGCTGCGTTGCTCGACGGTCCGCACGCCGCTCACGGCGTACGCGGACGTCTCGGTCTCGGCGGGTGCCGCTACCGACGGGGTGGCGAGTGCCACCAGGGCGATGGTGAAGACCAGGACTCTTCCGTTACCCACGCTCAAGCACGTTCCCACGGTTGATCGGCGGCGGGCAGAGCCGATCGGTGGGCAACGTCCGCTCTGTCAGGGAGACCAGGTGTAGTAGAGCAAGCCGGCGCGTTCGTCGTCCTCGTCCAGCAGCTCGATGCTCGACACGCCGGCGTCGCGGACCGGGAACACCATCACGTTCACCCCGGAGCCGGGCTCGACGACCTCGTCGAGCCACGGGCCCCGCCGGGAGAGGCTCTCCGCCGACAGCACCGCTTCCTTGAACCGGCCGAGGTCCTCGGGCCCGACGTGCCGCTCCGCGGTCTCGCTCCACAGGCACGTGTAGTCCTCGATCTGCAGGAAACCGTCCTCATCCCCGTGCCAGGTCGCCGCGGCGAGCCTGTCGGACGTGGTGAACGCGATGAACACCATCCGCACGAAGTACCGGTCGGCGTAGCTGTCACTACCCACGAAGACCGGGTACGTCCCCGGCGGGACGTCGAAGCTGTCCACCCCGAGGTTCGCGCACTCCGGGGTGGACCAGTTGATCTCACCGTCCACCACCAGGTCGCCTGCTCGTTCGATCCACGTGGGCGCGGGGCCGCACAGCGAGTCGATCTCGAACTCGGGCCAGCTCGTCCTGATGAAGCCGGGCACGAACACGTCCACGTCCATCTCGGAGCCCCTCAGTCATCGCTCTCGCACGGCGAGGTACACCGCTCGCACCGCCAGAGTCCGTTCTACCCGTTCGATCATCGGGGCGAAGAACTGGCGCCGGTGGTCGGCGTCGCTCATCGAGATGACCGCGAAGTACATGCTGCCGAACGCGGCGAACAGGGTGGCGTTGCGCAGCAAGGCCGCGGGCACGGCGGGCACGAGCACCGAGGGGTTCGGCGGGGCGCCGATCCACTGTTCGGCCACCGCGGGCGTGACCACGATCAGACCCAGCACCACGAAGAACGCGAAGAGCGCGAGACCGACCACCGCCGCCTGCACCAGTTGGCGCAGCGCGAGCATCACCAACAGGTTGCGCATCTGGCGGCCGTTCAGCCGCGTCGCCTGGAGCGGTCCGTCCGGCGCCAGCTCGTCGACCGGCGCGCCTGCCAGGGGCGTGCCCTGGCACGCCGCCGCCAGCACGGGTGGGCTGAGGTCCTGCTCCACCCGGCCGATCTCGTCGCGCAGGCGGGCGGCCGCGGCGAGGACGGTGATCGCCGCGAACAGCGCGACGATCAGGCTGACCCGCAGCCACGAGAGCTGGTTCATGGCCTGCCACAGCTCACCGGTGAAGAACAGGAACAGGGTCACGAACAGCATCGGCGGCAACGCCCGGCCCAGCAGGTGCACGCTGTTGCCCAGGTCCTGCACCGTGTGCCGGATCGCGCCGCGCAGCAGCGCACCCAGACCGTAGGTGGTGGCCAGCTCCGTGGCCGCGAACGCGGCGGCGAAGAAGATGACGAACCCCAGCAACCCGACCGCGTCGCCTCCGGGCGCGGTGACCGTGTCGTCGACCGCCAGCTGCAGCAACGGCACCGCCACCGGCATCACCGCGTAGCCGGCCAGCACCGCGATGGTCGCGCGCCTCGAGAAGGCAGGCAGTCGCCGCACGAACAGCGACAGCGCCTTCCACACGACCAGGGTCACCACGACGACCACGCCGAGCAGCACCCAGCGCTTCGAGCCTGCCGTCTTCAGCGGGACGAGCCACGCCAGGCTGGCGAACGTCACCAACGCCAGTGCGGGCAGCATCCGCGGCAGCACGTGGGACACGAAGCCGTATCCCTCGATCATCGTCGGCGCGCCCTCCCGCACGAACCAGCGTTCGGTCCGGCGCACCAGGTCACGCGAAGCCGCAGTCGACATGGCGTGATCATCCCCCAGGCCGTGCTGTCCGGCGCGAACAGCTCGCCGGAACGCGCTGACGTTTGTATGCACCCCTCGGGTAACCTGCGCCCCTCGTCGACCCCATCCGTCCACACCGGACACCCAGCTGCCAGATGAGGACATGCATGATCAAGTCGTTCAACGAGGACGTCGTCACCATTCGCGTGCCCGCTCCTCCACTGGGCGTCGACCTGACGAACGACGGGACCCTGGCGGCGGTGGCGATGTTCGCGGCACCGGGTGTTCCGTCCGTGTGCGTCTACGACACGACCACGGGCGAGCTGGTGACGAAGGTCGCCGAGACGGCGGGCTTCGGCAGGAGCGCGGTGTTCGGCAAGGACGGACGATCCCTGTACGGCCTCGTCGAGGACGCCTCGTGTCTCACGGTCGAGCTGCGCGAGTACCCGCTCGGCGAGGACGACGGCGTCCTGCTCGCGACGTACGCGCGCAGCGAGGACTGCTACGCGCTCGTCCGCAACCGGGCCGCCGACGCACTCGCCGTGCTGGGGCGTGATGTGCGAGTCCTCCGCGCCAACGGCGCCGGGTCACCGCCCGAGGTCGTGCGGATCATCCCCGGCGGCGCCCCGTCGCGTCGCGCGCACGCCCGGCTTTCCGCCGACAGCGCCCACGTGTACTACTCCACCCACGCGGCGGACCACGTGGTCCGCTGGGATCTCGAGCGCGACCGCGAGGACCGTCGCTGGCCGACACCCGGCGTCAACGGCCGGATCGCGATCTCGCGCTCGGGCCGGCACCTCATCGTCCGGAATCACGGTGTGCAGGGAGTGGTCGTCCTGGACACCGAGACCGGCGAGCGGTTCATGCCCGACGACTTCAACGAGGAGTCCTACACGGGCGAGTACGCCTTCGCACCGGACGAGCGCGGATTCGCGTACCAGGCAGGCGGGCGCGCCGGTTTCCGCGAGTGGTCGCAGGAGCGGACCAGGGGCCCGAAGCTGCACGACGGGCGAATCCTGGGCCTCCACGGAGCCTGGGACGCGGATGTCTACGTGTACGAGTACGCCGAGTTCCGCCTGTGCGTGGCCAGGATGTCCTGACCGCAGGCCCGCTCAGAGGGTGATGAACGCCTGGACCGGCAGGTGGTCGGAGGGGAACTGGCCACCGGCGGAGTACGTGTTGATCCCCGCGGCGTCGACGGTCAGGTCGCCTCGGGTGAGGATCCAGTCGATGCGCGGACCGTTCGGAACCAACGGGCGGTAGCCGTGATAGGTGGCGTACAACGGGGTGCGCCGTTCGGCCGCGGCGGGCCAGGTGTCGGTCATGTGCGCGCCGGTCATCAGGACGTCGTAGGTGGGACCGGCCTGGGCCGCGACGTTGAAGTCGCCGGTGAGCACGACCGGGAGTCCGGCGGGGAGCGCGTTGATCCGGTCTCGCACCAGCTCCGCGCTGCGCAGGCGGGAGTTCTCCGACTCGTGGTCGAGGTGGGTGTTGACGACCACGAACTCGGTGCCGGCGAGCGCGTCGGCGAACCGGACCGACGTGACCATGCGGATCACGTTGTTGCCCCACGACCTCGACCCGATCACGTTCGGCGTCGCGGACAGCCAGTAGTGGTCGAACTCCAGCGGCGTGAGGCGCCGGGTGTCGTAGTAGATCGCCGTGAACTCGTCCCTGCTGCCGCCCGCCCGGCCGGCGCCGATCCAGTCGTAGTGGGCGGGCAGGTCGCGCCGGATGTCCTTCAGCTGCCCGTACAGCCCCTCCTGCGTGCCGAGCACGGTCGGTTGCTCCTGGCGCAGGAGCTGCGCCAGGACCGGGCGCCGCACCGCCCACGAGTTCGGCTCGGCGTCCGAGGCGTAGCGCAGGTTGAACGACATGACGTGCAGCGAGTCGCCGCGGGGCGGGGTTCCGAATGCGGACAGCACAGGGAGATCATCCACCCCCGGTGTCCCGATTCGTTGTCAGGGCGCGATCTGCGGCGCTACTGTCCTCTGCACATTCGACCTGGGGGAGGTTGCGGTGCGTGCTGGCAGATGGTTGACCGCGGTTGCGGCGGTCGCAGTGGTGATCTCGGGATCTGCGAGCCAGAGTTCCGCGGAGTCCGGTCCGTCGCCCGCGTGGCGCCTGGCGACGCTGCCCGACAACAAGCCGACGAGCAACCTGTGGGACGTGGCGGCCGCCGACGCCACCCACGCCTGGGCGGTGGGTTTCGACGGGTACCACCCGTCCGACCAGTACAACACCGGCGTGCCGATGATCCTGCGGTGGAACGGTGCCGAGTGGTCCCGCGCCGAAGTCCCGCCCGTGCCGTGGAAGGGATCGTGGCGGCACGTGGCGGCCGGATCGGCGACCGACGTCTGGGTGCTGGGCGGGCCGATGTCCCACGGCATCGACGACAGCGTCACCGTCGTGCTGCACCACGACGGGAACACCTGGAGCGAGGTGCCGTTCCCGGCAGGCTCCACACCGAGCGCGTTGTCGATCACCGACATGTCCGTTGTGGACGGTCACGTGTGGCTCGTCGGCCGCCGCGGCAGCACGCCGGTCACCATCGAGTGGACCGGCGCGGCCTGGGTGGAGCACCAGCCCCCGGCCGACTGCGTGCGGGGCAGCTGGCCGAGGTTCTGCACCATGGCCGGGATCAAGGCGTTCGCCGCCGACGACGTCTGGGCGGTGGGCAACGGCTTCTGGACCGGCTTCCAAGGACCGCTGCTGTACCACTGGAACGGCTCCGCGTGGCGAACCGTCGACATCGGCCTCAACGGGAAAATGCTCACCCTGCAGGCGATCGACGGCAGTTCGTCCAAGAACGTCTGGGCTGTCGGTGACACTCTCAACCAGGGCGGAGGCACCCTCGCCGTGCACGGCGACGGCACCACCTGGCAGGTGGTCAGCGGCATTCCTCGCAAGGCCACGCCCGGCGTCGCGGTCGGCGCGGCCGGAGCACCGTGGGTGATCGGGAACAACACGACGGGACGCACCACCCTCATCACCCACACCTCGGGTGCGTGGACCGAAACCCCGGCACCCACTCCCGCGGTCCCCGTCGGCCCGGCCTTCAACGCCATCACCGCGGTTCCGGGCACCGACCGCTTCATCGCGGTGGGATCGGCCGACCTGCCGGGCACCAGCCCGCTCCGGGTGCAGGCGGTCGTCATCGAGTACGCCCCGGCTTAGCGGTGCACCGCCTCCGCGACCCCCTGGATCGCGGAGGCGGTCCGCCGCTACTTGCCGACCTGGACGAGCACGGTGCACCAGATCTCGTTGCCGTCGCCGATCCCGCAGTCGGCGATCTCGCCGTCGCGGATCTTCGTCCAGATGCCGGCCGTCCGCCAGTGCCAGGTGCCCACGCGCGTGAACCGCTCGTGGTAGCCGGAGTTGGCGAACGTGAACGCGTCGACGTCCACGCCGGTACCGTTGCCGCCCACCACGCCGTTGCCCATCGTCCGCTGGACGCACGGAGCGTGCCAGAAGTTGCTCCCCGTGCCCCCGTCCCGGTTCCACACGTCGCAGAAGTGCGCTCCGCTGCCGAGGCTCGTCGTGAAGTGCTCCGTTCGGCCGGTCCGGTTCTTCACAGCACCGCAGAAGCGGCCGGTGCAGTTGCCCGCGTTGGCGGCGGGCGCCTCGACGACCGCGATGCCGGTCGCCACCAGTAGTGCGGTGCCGATCGTCGCGGCCGCACGGCCAAGGCGTTTCCTCATGCTGCGCATCCCCTCGATGGTGTCGACTCCGGACGCAGATCATGCGTCCGGATGCAGGCCGCGAAGCACCTCGTGATGCCCCCAGTCGGCGGCCTGCGCGGGCTAGCCTCAGCCGGTTCCCCAAGTGGGTCAAGGTAATCAGCCGTTTCTGGGACGATGGGACGCGGACCTGCCCCTGAGCTGGACGTTCACCGGCCGCTGGGACGAGTCCGTTCGTGTAGACGATGCCCGACCGGGAGGACGCATCGTGGCGCCCACAGGTGACCGCGCTCGGTTCAGCGACTGCCTCGACACCCTGAAGCGGCGAAGTGGCCTGAGCTACCAGGCGTTGGCGGCCAAGACGCACATCAGCCGATCGTCGGTTCATCGGTTCTGCAGCGGGTTGGCGGTGCCGCAGGAGTTCGGGACCGTCGAGGCGATCGCACTGGCGTGCGGCGCCACCCGCGCGGAGATCGACACCCTGTACCGCCTCTGGTGCCGGGCACTCGATCCCGAGGTGCCGTGCGAAACCCCGCCGCCGCCGACGACGGTGCCGCCCGCGCGCCGGCCGGTTCGGTGGGTGGCGATCAGCGCCGGGGTCGTGCTGGTCGCCGCGCTCCTGGTCGTCCTGCGCGGTGGCAGTCCGCCCGAACAGGCCGCCGCACGGGTCGCGGGCGCGTGGTCGCAGGCGCCGCTGGCCGTACCGCCGAGCTTCTTCGGGGTCACCGTCGGCAACTCGTCCGGCGCCATGCCGACGTTCCGGATCGGCGCGGCCCGGTTCTGGGACAGTCACACGAGGTGGGCCAACGTCGAACCCCGCCGCGGCGAGTTCGACTGGTCGGTGCTGGACCGCCTGGTCGCGGGCGCCGAGGCGCGCGGCATGCCCGTGCTCTACACCTTCGGCGGCACACCGGAGTGGGCGAGCCCCGCCGGTCCGCGCGCCGTGTACGACGACGGTTCCCGCACCACACCGCCGGACGACCTCGGCGACTGGGACGGGTACGTGCGCGCCGTCGCCGAGAGGTACCGCGGCCGCATCCAGGCCTACGAGCTCTGGGTCTTCGGCAACGACACCCGGTACTACAGCGGTGACGTGGAAACCCTCGCGGAGATGACCCGCCGCGCCAACCGGATCATCAAGGAGGTCTCGCGCGACGCGACCGTCGTGTGCCCCGGCATGGGGCGGCTGTGGCAGGAGGACGCGCGGGCCGTGCTCGAACGGTTCGCCGCGACGCGCGCGTACGACCACTGCGACGCGGCGGGAATCAAGCTGCACCAGAAGAAGGCGAGCGACCCGCCCGAGTCGATGCTCGAACTGACCGACTTCGTCGAAAGCACGTTCCACCGCGCGGGAGTCCACCCACCGCTGTGGAGCACCGGCACGACGTACGAGCTGCCGCTGAACGATCCGCTCGATCCCGACATCGGCGCGGACTACGCCGTGCGCTTCTACCTGGTGGGCCTCTACGCCCGCATCGCGCGGATGTACTTCTACAACTGGGGCGGCACGAAACTACCGGTCGTGCTGCAACCCGTCGGCGGTGATCCGACCCGCGCCGCACTCCAGGTCGAGGAGCTGCAACGCTGGCTGAACCGCGCGGCCATCGAGTCGTGCGCGCAGGGCACGCCCGCGGGCCTGCCGTCCGGCGTCTACCAGTGCCGGTTCCGTTCCGGTGACGGCAAACCGCTCGCGGTGCTGTGGACCGATCACGGCACGGCGAGCATGCCGACACCACCCGCCGCGGTGGACGTCCGCCGCCTCGACGGCTCGAGCACACCGGCCGACGCGGCGTCCGACCTGACCATCACGACCCGCCCGATCCTGGTCACGTTCCGCCAGACAGATTAGGCCAGCCTTACCTAATGTGTACGCTGCACCCGTGCCCCACTACTCAGCTCTGGAACGGTTGCAGGTCAAGGTCGTCACCAAGGCGGCGTCACTGGTGATGGCGGGCGCGAACACCCGCGCGGTGTACGACCAGTTCGAGATGACCGTCACCGCGGTCGCCGACCTGAGCGCCCACCTGCGCCGCGTGACGTTCCAGGCGCCCGAGTTCGCGGGCTTCGGGCTCACCGGCCCGGACGAGTGCTTCGGCATGCTCATGCCACCGCCCGGTGCCGCGCTGACCATGCCCGGTGAGGACCGCATCAACGTGCGTGCGGCGATCCGCGCCATGCCGTCCGAGCAACAGCCGGACGTGCGGTGGTACACGGTTCGCGCCCACCGGCCGGAAGCCGCGGAGATCGACGTCGACTTCGTGCTGCACGGCGACGCGGGCCCCGGCACGCGATGGGCGAGCAACGCGGCCGCCGGTGATCGCGTCGGCTTCCGGGCGGGCACCTCCGGCTACCGCGCACCCGACGGCGGCCGGGTCCTGCTCGCCGCCGACGAGACCGCGCTGCCCGCGCTGGGCGCGATCCTCGAGCAGCAGCCGGAACAGCGGCGGCACGTGTTCGCGGAAGTGCCGGACGAGTCGTACCGGGTCCCGCTCGACGCCGACGTGACCTGGACGTTCCGCGGCACGAACGTCCCCGGTGCCGCGCTGACAGCCGCGATCCAGGGCGCAAACCTGTCCACTGTGGACTACGCATGGGTGTGCGGTGAGTCGGGACTCGCCACCGGCGTCCGGCGGCACCTGGTGAAGGATCGCGGGATCGACCGCAGGGCAGTGATGTTCAGCGGCTACTGGAAGGTCGGCTCCGCGCGGGTCTAGTGGCGCGGCTCGAACGTTGCCGTGCGAATTCGCGGTCAGACGGGCGCATCGTGGTGCCGCCCCCGCGTCCTCGTACTGGTTGTCCGTGGGCCGGGGGGCGGTGCCGCGAGGCGCCCTGCTGAGCGTGAATTCACCGCCAACGTTTCGGGTCGCGCCACTAGCTCACGCGCCCGCCGCGTCCCGCTTGGCGATCGCGGCCAGGTCGGCGACCCGGACGATCCTGCCCGCCGCACCCCACGTTCCCTCGGGCTGCTCGCGGAAGAGCACCCACACGCGGGCCACGTCCTGCGCGGGCAGCCCGGCCGCCTCCAGCACGATGCCGGTCGCCTCCTGGACGAGGCCGGCCTTGCGCTCGTCGGACAACGCGCCCTCCGGCACGGTCACGTTCACCCGGAACCGCGGCGCGTCGTCCTCCAGGGTCGTCTGCGCACCCGCGGGCAGCTCGTGCAGGTAGGTCCACGCGTTGGCGCGGAAGAACTCGGAATCGGGCGCACCCTCCCAGCGCAGCAGCGCGGAGGCGAGGTCGCGCTGGATCGTCTTGCGACCGGCGGGCGTGAGTGCGTCGACGGGCGCGGTCAACTCGATCATCGGCATGGCTGGTGGCTCCCTGAGTTATGACGACTGTTATAACAGCCCGTACGCTACTCTATGACGAGCGTTATAGACAACCGAGGACATCCATGAACCCGAAGTCCCGCGAGCAGCTCGTCACCGGAGCGGCCGACATGATCCGCCGCAGGGGCCTCAACGCCACGAGCATCCGCGACGTCGCCAAGCACGCGCAGGCGCCGCTGGGCTCGACCTACCACTACTTCCCCGGCGGCAAGCAGCAGCTCGCCACCGAGGCGGTGCGCTGGGCGAGCGACACGGTCGCCGACATCCTGCGCGCGAAGCTCGTCGCGGGCCCGGTCGACGGCCTGCGGGCGTTCCTGACGCTCTGGCGCAGCATCATCACCGACAACGACTTCTCGGCGGGGTGCCCGGTGGTCGCGGTGTCGATCGAGTCGGACAGCACGGCGCTCGCCGCGGCGGCCGACGCGTTCAGCACCTGGGAGTCGATGCTCGCGGACTCGCTGCGCGACCACGGCGCCGATGCCCCGGAACAGCTCGCCACGTTGATCGTCGCGGCCGTCGAGGGTGCCGTCATCCTCTGCCGCGCCCAGCGCAGCGCGCTCCCCCTCGACCACGTCGCGGCCCAGCTCGAGCAACTGGTCGCCACGGCGATGCGGCAGCACGCCTGACCCACCGGCACCGGTGGCTGATCGGCTGTGTGAACGAAAGTCGCACAGTGGCCGATCGGCCACACTTCGCCGCGCACACCGTCCGTTCGCGGCGCTGCTCCCTATGGTCCGAATGGTGAGGTCGCCCCCGAGCCTCACGCGGAGGGGATCAATGGGCAGCGGCTGGGACCGGCGCGACGATCACGCCGTGGACGATCTGGTGACCCGTGTGGCGGGTGACCCGTTCGGTCAGGTGTCGCCTTCGGTGTACGAGACCGCGCGGCTGGTGGCGCTCGCACCGTGGCTCGAAGGACATGCCACACGGGTGCGGTTCCTGGTCTCCGCGCAGAACCCGGACGGCACCTGGGGCGCACCCGACGGCTACGGCCTCGTTCCCACGCTCAGCGCCACCGAGGCGCTGCTCGACCTCGAACCGCGGGTCGCCGAACGCGGTCTCGCCGCACTGCACAGGTCCACCCCGGTGCCCGACACCATCGCGCACGAGCTGATCATCCCGTGGCTCGTCGGCGAGCTGAACGCCCGGATCGGGTCGCGACTGCACTGCCCCGTCGACGATCGCGTGCACACGATCCTGCGCGACATGGTCCGAAGTGGACGGTCCATCCCGGAGAAGGTGTGGCACTCGCTGGAGGCGTTCGGGGCCGATGCCCGCCGGGCCGCCTCGGTCACGCCGAGCGGTGGTCTCGTGTGCGGCTCCCCCGCCGCCACCGCCGCCTGGCTGGGCGAACCCGGCGGCCACGAGGTGCTGCACCAGCTGCAGAAGCGCAACGGCGGGCCCGTTCCCGGCGTCGCGCCCATCACCGTCTTCGAACCCGCCTGGGTCGCCGTGATGCTGGCGGACGCGGGCATGGCGGACCGGGTGCCCGCGAGCCTGGTCGCGGCCGTGCGGCGCGGGTTCACCGCGCACGGCGCGCCCGCGGGTCCCGGCCTGCCCGCCGACTCCGACGACACAGCGGCCGCGCTGTCGGCGCTGGCCCGCCTCGGGCAGCCCGGTGATCCGTCGGCGCTGTGGAACTACGAGCAGGACGACTACTTCGTGTGCTTCCCGCAGGAACTGACGCCGTCGATCAGCACGAACGCGCACATCCTCGACGCGCTGGGCGAGTACGCGCACGGGCAGCCCCGGTTCCACGCCGCCATCGACAAGATCACCCGGTACCTGGTCGCGACGCAGGCGGCCGACGGCAGCTGGCTCGACAAGTGGCACGCCTCGCCGTACTACGCGACGACGTGCTGCGCGCAGGCGCTCGCGCGCGTCAGTGGTGCGGCCGCGCAGCCGATGGTGCGCCGCGCCGTCGACTGGGTGCTCGACACGCAACGCGACGACGGATCGTGGGGCCGGTGGACGGGCACGGTCGAGGAGACCGCGTACGCCGTGCAGCTGCTGCTCCTCTGCGGCGGGCCCGAGATGGCTGGCGCGGCGGAGCGGGCGGGCGAGTTCCTGCGCGAGACCGACGACGCGTTCCCGCCGCTGTGGCACGACAAGGACCTCTACACGCCGATCGACGTCGTGCGCGCGGCCCGGCTCGCCGCGCGGCGGCTCATCGCGACCAGTGCGCACCGCACGAGCATGGTCGGCTGATGGTCAGCGCGGCACTGCGGTTCAAGCTCGACACGCTGCCGTTCCTCGACGCGCAGGACGCCAACACCGACAAGCTGGTCGAGCTGCGGAGCAAGCCCAGCAGGCAGCTCCTGGTGTGGCAGCCGGACGCGGTCGCCGACATCTTCCGGTCGGAGCACGCGATGCGGCTCGACGGGTCCGAGACTCTCGGGCCGCTGGGCGGGCGTCACTCGCTGCTCTTCGCCAACGGGGAACGCCACACCAGCTACCGCCGGGTGATCGGCGCGCGGCTGCGCGGCAAGCAGCTCGCGACGCAGCACGAGACGATCCGGGAGGTCACGGCCGAGGCGGTCGACGCGCTGCGGCCCGGCTCGGTGATCGACCTGCCGAGCTGGACCAGGGCGCTCACGCTGCGGATCGTCTCGCGGATCCTGTTCGGGCACACCGACTCCGCGTTCCTGGGCGCGTTCACGGAGTGGCTCGACGCCGCTCTCGGCACGCGGCGCAGGACCATGGTCTACCGCTACCTGCGGCCGCCCGGCGCGGTGCCGTCGCCGTGGCGGACGTTCCAGCAGCGGCGGGAAGCGTTGTGCCAGGCCGTTCTGCGTGACGCCCGGCACCCAGAGGACGGCTCGTTGCTCGCCGAGCTGAGCCGGCCGGAGGCGCCGCTGGGACGGCTCACCGACGCCGAGCTGACCGACCAGGTGCTGTCGCTGCTGTTCGCGGGCCACGAGACCACGGCGTCCGCGATCACCTCGGCGCTGTACTGGCTCGGCCGCGACGACTGCCTCACCGCCAAGATCCGGGCGGAGGTGGGCGACGGCGACGCGTCCGACGCCGACGAGGTGCCGTTGCTGGAGGCCACCTGCCGCGAGGTGCTGCGCATCTCGCCACCCGCGATGGTCGCGGGCAACCGGGTGCTCACCGAGGACAGGGACCTGTTCGGCACGCGCCTCGCCGCAGGCACGCGGCTCACGCCGTGCATCTACTCGGCCCACCGCCAGCCCGACGTCTACCCCGACCCGCACCGGTTCGACCCCGGCAGGTTCCTCGGGCAACGCCACTCCGCGCAGAAGTACCTGCCGTTCGGCGGCGGCACCCGCCGGTGTCTCGGCGCCGACCTCGCGACGCTCGAGATGCGGATGATCGTGGCGGCCGTGCTGCGGGCCCGAGACGTGCGGGTGCTCGCGCCGGAGCAGGCCACGTTCGCCTTGCGGGGACAGGCGTTGTGCTTCGGCCCCAGTCTGCTCGCGTCCGTCGGAGGAGCACCATGCGGCTGACCGCGGACTGTCCTGTCGGTGCGATATGGGATGGTGACGAGTGACCGACGTCCTCGCCAGGCTGTTCGAGCCCGACGTCATGGCCGACCCCGGCCCGTTCTACCGCTGGGTGCGCGAGAACCACCCGATCCAGCTGCACCCCGCGGGTTTCTACCTCGTCAGCACGCACGCCCACGCGAGCTGGATGTTCCGCGGCAACGACCTGCGCGCGCCCGAGACCGACGAGCTGCCACTGTGGTACCCCCGTGCGGTGAAGTACCGCTCCGTGGCGCTGCTGCTCGGCTCGATCGCGATGACGAACCCGCCGACCCACACCCGGTTGCGGCGCCTGGTGATCAGGGACTTCACCGCGAAGCGGGTGGAGGCGTTGCGCCCCGGCATGACCGCGCTCTGCGACGAACTGCTCGACGCCGCCGAGGAGCGCCTGCGCGACGGTGACACCGCCGACCTGCACGGCGGGCTGGCGCGTGAGCTGAGCATGCAGGTGATCGCGGACCTGCTGGGCGTGCCCGCCGAGGACCGCCACCACCTGGCACCGCTGGTGTTGCGGGTGCTGCAGTCGACGAGTCCGATCTCGACGGACGACATGCTCGCCGACGCGGACGCGGCGACGCACGAAGTCGAGAGCTACTTCACCGACCTGATCGCCCGGTTGCGCGTCACCCCCGGCGACAACCTCTTCTCCGACCTGGTCTCGGCGCACTACAACGACCCCGACCAGCTGACCGACGACGAGCTGATGAGCATGGTGTGGGGCCTGTGGGCGGGCGGGTTCGAGACGTCCGCCGCGGGCATCGACAACGCGATCATCGCGCTGCTGCGCCATCCTGAGCAGTCGCACTGGCTGCGGCGAGGGCAGGCCGAGGTGCGGGCGTTCACCCGCGAGGCACTGCGGTTCGACCCGCCGAACCTGCTCACCGGCGTCGTGCGCGTCGCCGCCCACGACACCGAGGTCGGCGGGATGGCGATCCCCGAGGGAGCCACCGTCCGCGCGCTGCCCGCGTGCGCGAACCGCGACCCGGCCGCGTTCACCGACCCGGACAGCTTCCTGCCCGAACGCGACGGGTCCGCGTCGCTGACGTTCGGTCAAGGCATGCACTACTGCCTGGGTGCGAGCCTGGCCCGCGCGGAGGTCGAGGTCGTGCTCCCCCGGCTGCACGCGCGGTTCCCCGAGCTCCAGCTCGCGGGTGAGCCGGAGCGCCGCCGGTCGCTGCCGCTGCGGACCTGCGACCGCCTGCTCGTCACGTTGCAGGCGCGACCAGGGGAACCACGACCAGCAGCACGTCCGCCGCGATGACCATCGTCAGGCTGGTCCGGCGCATCCGGCGTTCGTGCGGCAGGTTCGTGTCGCTGATCCACCGCAACGTGCGCAGCTTGTCCACGAGGAACAGCGCGCACACCGCCACAGTCGGCAGCGCCCACCACGGCCCGTAGCGCGCCCACAGCCCCCAGCCGAGCGACAGGAGTCCCAGCACCGTCACACCGCAGGCGATCACCATCGCGCGGTGGGCGCCGTACCGCACCGCGAGCGGCCGGTCGCCCGCCTCCGCGTCGCCGCGCAGGTCCGGAATGGACCACCACAGCGTGCGGCCGATCAGCAGCAGCCCGACGCCGGCGAACACCGCCCAGACCCACGCCGGGAAGTCGTCGCGCAGCGCGGCGTACGTACCCACGCAGGGGATGAACGACATGTGCAGCCCGAGCGACAGCGGGTTGAGCACGCCCCTTCGCTTGAGCCGCACGGGTTCCAGGTTGTAGGCCAGCTCGATCAGCACGCCGGCCACCACCGCGACCGCCACCAGCGGACGGCCCAGCAGCACCGAGCAGATCACGCCCAGCACGATCGCGACCGTCATCTCGGCCAGCGCCCACCGGATCACCCGCACGCGGCCCAGCCGCGACGTGGCGACCGCGATGCCGCCCTTGCCGGGGTTGCGACTGTCCGCCTGGACGTCGAACGCGCCGTTGAGCAGGTTCTGCGCCACGATCGGGATCAGGTTCGCGACGATCACCAGCAGCACCAGCGGCTTCAGCAGATCGGACGGGGCGCTCGCGGCGTACGCGGCGCCCCACAGCACGTGGCAGAGGTAGGCGACCGGGAACGGGTACTCCAGCCGATGAACCCGCACCACGTCACGCACCACGACCATGTACCGCAACGTAACGCAGACGGCTCGTGCGCGGGCACACCGCGCGCACGGGGTAGCCGATCAGACACCCCTGCCCGGCCGTGAGGTTCGCCGTTGGGTGAGGAGCGCCCTCAGCCGACGGCCACCATCGGCGCTTCGCCGGTCGGCTCCACGTCCTCGGCGAGACGCATGGACTCTTCGACGAGGGTCTCCACGAAGCGGCACCTCCATGTCCTCCAGACCAGCGGTGACCTGCTCAGCCAACGTGTACACGTCCACCTGAGCCCGGCCGCACGACGGGCACGACACGATCTCCAGCTTCGCGCGGTGAGGGTGGTCGCCATGGACTGCACGGACACCGGGCAATCGCTGCCGACGCCCACCGAGCCCACCTTCAGCTGCCTCGTCCGGCGTCGCGGTGCCAGCACCGGGACCGATGCCGCGGGCATGCCAGCTCGACCGTCGTCACGCCACCACCTCCACGTCCTGCCACTCGGCGCGGGACACCAGTTCCGCGGCCACGCGTTCGGCCAGGCTCTCGCCGTCGATGCCCGCGGCCGACAGCAGATCGGCGCGTTTGCCCGCGCCCAGGAACTCCGGCAGCAGGCCCACCGAGCACACCGGCGTGGCGATCGCCCGGTCGTGCAGCAGCTGCGCCACACCCGCACCCACGCCACCCGCCCTGGTGTTGTCCTCGACCGTCACCACCAACTCGTGCGACGCCGCGAGGTCCGCCAGCACCGGGTTCACCGGCAGCACCCAGCGCGGGTCGACGACCGTGACGCCGATGCCTTGCGCGGCGAGGATTCCCGCCGCCTCCAGGCACGTCGACGCCAGCGCGCCCACCGATACCATCAGGACGTCCTCGCCGGCGCACTCGGACAGGACGTCCACACCGTCCACCTGGCGCACGGCCGGGAGCTCGCGGCCGACGGCGGACTTCGGGAACCGCAGCAGCGTCGGGCCGGTGTCGTCGCCCACCGCCTCGCGGAGCTCGGCGCGCAACGTGGTCGCGTCGCGAGGGGCAGCGATCCGCAGGCCGGGCACGAGGTTCAGCAGCGACAGGTCCCACATGCCGTGGTGGCTCGCGCCGTCCTCGCCGGTCACCCCCGCTCGGTCCAGCACGAACGTGACGGGCAGGCGGTGCAGCGCCACGTCCATCAGCGCCTGGTCGAACGCACGGTTGAAGAACGTCGCGTAGATCGCCACCACCGGGTGCATGCCACCCATCGCGAGGCCGGCCGCGGACGTCACCGCGTGCTGCTCGGCCATGCCGACGTCGAAGACGCGGCCGGGGAACTCGGTCGCGAACCGGTGCAGGCCCACCGGGCGCAGCATGGCGGCGGTGATCGCGACGACGTCCTCGCGCTCGGCCGCGATCCGGGCGATCTCGTCGCCGAAGGTGGCCGTCCACGTCGGTGCGCTCGGCCGCGACGTGCGGCCGGTCGCCGGGTCGACGACGCCGACGGCGTGCATGCGGTCCGCGTCGTCGGACTCGGCGGGCGGGTAGCCGCGGCCCTTGACCGTCACGGCGTGCACCAGCACGGGCCTGCCTCGTTCCAGCGCGAGGCCGCGCGCCTGCCGCAGCGCAGTCTCGAGCGCTTCCAGGTCGTGCCCGTCGACGGGCCGCGTGCAGACCAGGCCCAGCTCGCCGAAGACCGATGTCGCCGTCCCCGCGCGCAGGCGCGCCAGGTGGTCGGCGACGCCACCGACGGTCGGCGCGTAGGAGCGGGTGTTGTCGTTCAGCACGATCACCAGCGGGCGGTCGTGTGCCGCCGAGCCGATGTTGTTCAGCGCCTCCCAGGCCAGGCCGCCCGTCATGGCACCGTCACCGATGACCGCGACCGGGATCCGATCCCGCTCACCCCGCAAGGCGAACGCCTTCGCCAGACCATCCACATAGGACAGCGCTGTCGACGCGTGCGAGTTCTCGGCCACGTCGTGCACCGACTCGGCCCTGCTCGGATAGCCGCTGAGGCCACCCGGCCCGCGCAGGTCGCCGAACTCGGCACGCCGACCGGTGAAGAGCTTGTGCACGTAGGACTGATGGCCGGTGTCCCACACGATCGGGTCGCGCGGTGAGTCGAACACGCGGTGCAACGCGATCGTCAGCTCCACCACCCCCAGGTTCGGGCCGAGGTGCCCGCCCGAACGGCAGACCGCGTCCACCAGGAACTCCCGCACCTCGGCGGCCAGCGCGACCAGCTCGTCCGCGTCGAGCAGCCGAAGGTCGGCCGGGCAGCACACCTTCTCCAGCAGTGTCGTCACCGAGTCACCTCACGTTCCTGGGCAGTCCGAAGTGGATGGTCTCCACCGCCACCTGACGCTCCTCCACGGTGACCGCGCCGAGCCCGCGCAGCGCGTCGATCACCTCGGTCACGAGTCGCGGCGGCGCGGAGGCTCCGGCGGTCAGCCCCACGGTCCGCACGCCGACGAGCCAGGCGGGGTCGAGGTCGGTCACGTCATCGATCAGGTGCGCGGCGCAGCCCGACCGGCGAGCCAGTTCGACCAGGCGGAGGGAGTTCGACGAGTTGACCGAGCCGACCACCAGCACGAGTTCCGCGTCCGCCGCCACGGCGCGCAGCGAGTCCTGCCGGTTCGTGGTCGCGTAGCAGATGTCGTCCGAGTGCGGCCCGGTGAGCTGCGGGAACCGGGTGCGCAGCGCGTCGACGACACCGGCGGCCTCGTCGACCGCCAGCGTCGTCTGCATCAGGAAGGACACCGGGCCGTCGAGGTCCAGTTCGCGGACGTCGTCGGGCTTCTCGACGAGCAGCATGCCGGGCACCTCGCCCAGCGTGCCCTCGCTCTCCTCGTGGCCGGCGTGCCCGATCAGCACGATCGTGTCGCCGCGCTGGGCGAACCGCTTGGCCTCGCTGTGGACCTTGGTCACCAGTGGACAGGTCGCGTCGACGACGCGCAGATCCCGGCGCGCGGCCTCCTCGCGCACCGCCGGGGAGACGCCGTGCGCGGAGAAGATCACCGTCGCGGACGGCGGCACCTCGTCCAGCTCGTCGACGAACACCGCGCCGCGTTCTTCCAGCTCCCGCACGACGTGCACGTTGTGGACGATCTGCTTGCGCACGTAGACCGGAGCGCCGCACTGGCCGAGTACCCGCTCGACGATCTCGATCGCGCGTTCCACGCCAGCGCAGAACGACCTGGGGCCCGCCAGCAGCACGTGCCGGTCACCCGCCGCCGCGGCCCACGCGCGCAACGCGTCCAGCACCGCGGGCTGAGTCTCCGAGCACTCGAACACCACGCGGGGATCTGCGGTGAACCGCTCCAGCAGCTCCGCCGTCCGCTCGTCGACGTCGAGAGCGTCCACAACGGACGCCTCGACACCACGCCTGCGCAGCTCGCCGAGCAGGATCGGCGCGGACGGGCAGGCCGCCGCCACGCGCACTGCCGGGCTGTCGGTCCCGATCCGCACCGCGAGAACGTCGCCGTCCAGGGCAACAACAGAAGGAAACCCCACAGTTACCCCTTGATCGGCGAAAATGAGCGCGAAATGCGCGAGCGGCCAATGATTGCAGGGGGCCGGAAGGTGTCGCGAGCATCTTGTGGCCAGGACCGGTGTCCCATCACACGCGACTTTCGTCCAGCTCGCGGAAAACGCCCGACTCGTGAGCCTTGATCGCGGCCTGCACCCGGTTCGTGCAACGCAGTTTCGCCAGCAGGTGACTGACGTGAGCCTTCACCGCGCCCTCGCTGACGTACAACGCGCGGGCGATCTCCGCGTTGCCCACGCCCTTGACCACGTACGCCAGCACCTCGCGTTCGCGCGCGGTCAGGCTCTCGACCTGCTGTCTGGCCCTGCCGACGCGGTCGCGGTCGAACCGCAGGAACTGGTTGATCACGCCGCGGGTGATCGCGGGCGACAGGACCGACTCGCCGGACGCGACGGTGAGCACCGCGTCGACGAGCTCCTGCGGCCCGACGTCCTTCACCAGAAATCCCGACGCACCAGCGCGAAAAGACCGGTAGACGCACTCCTCTACGGCGATCGCGGTGAGGATGATGACCTTCGTCGCGGGCAGTTCGCGCTGCACGACCTGCGTCGCCCTGATGCCGTCCATCCCGCCGACGCGGACGTCCATCACCATGACGTCGGGACGATGCCTGCGCGCGAGCTCGACCGCACGGCGTCCGTCGTCGGTCTCCGACACCACGTCGATCCGCTCCGATGTGCGCAACATGCTGCAGATGCCCGCCCTGACGAGCCGCTCGCCGTCCACCACCGCAACTTTGATCATCTGGTGTTTCCTCGTTCCGCCGCCGCGTGCAGGACCTGTCGCCCCCACTTACGGCTGGAACGGCTCCATCATTCGAACTCTCCAAGAGTTTCACGCGACCGCAGGAACACAGCGGTGAAACAACCGTATCGAGACATCAGAAATGGCCACGGACAACGCCGAAACGTCTTGATTCGCGCCACCCCGAGCGACAGTCGCTCGAACGGCCCACCACAACGGCTACAACCAGTCAGCTACGCCACCGAAGCCGGCCTGATCCAGCGCGAATGCTCCCGCGCGACCTTCGTCTCCACGGCCCGCAGCGCGTAAACCCGCGGCATCGCAACCAACCGCGCCCGCGCAGGCGAGTCCGGCACCACCTCGAGCACCCGCTCGGCCAGCGCGACGTACTCGTCGATCAACTCCAGCACGAACGGGACACCGTCGCGGCGAGCGCACTCGTGCGCCCGCTCGACGTCGGCCGCCGACATCTCCGGCCGGAGCAGGGCGCTGAGCTCGGACGCCGGGTTGGCCAGCGACACGAGCACGGCCGCCGTGTAGACGCCGTTGGAGAGGTCGAGCCCGACGGGCTTGGTCCACAACTGTTCGGTGGACACCAGGTCCATCAGGTCGTCGACCAGCTGGAAGACCATGCCGAAGGCGTCGCCGAACGTTGCGAGCGCCGCCACCTGCACCTCGCTGAGACCCGCGCACAGCGCGCCCAGCCGGCAGGCGGTCCGCATCAGCGCGCCGGTCTTGCCGCTCACCGCCGCCAGGTACTCGTCCATCCTGGTGTCGAGGCGATACCGGTTCGCGGTCTCGTGGATCTGCCCGGCGCACAGATCCGAATACCCCTGGTGCCACGCCAGCGCGGCAGCCGCGGACACCCGCGCCGCCAGTTGCCCGCCCGCGGCCAGCAGGTGGTCACCGCCGAGGATCGCGGCATCCCGGCCGCGCGTGACGTGCAACGTCGCCAGCCCGCCGCGCGACGCCGCGTCGTCCATCAGGTCGTCGTGGACGAGCGAGCTCAGGTGCATGAGCTCGACCGACGCCGCGCAGGCGATCGCGTCGCACTCGCTGAACCGCGGCCCGCACGCCGCGGCCGCGAACACGAGAGCGGGACGCAGTCTCTTGCCCGGCCGGGTGAGCAGCGGGCGCATTCCGGTGTCGAGCCACGGCTGACCGCAACTGCCGTTGGCGAGAATCGTTTTTTCGACCCGCCGCCGCAGTTCGTCATCGACTGCGGCGAGGCCGAGTTCGACAGGAGTCAGCATGCGGCCAACGTAAGGCGGCTCGACTTCGCCCCCACATCATTGCGCGACCTATGGCGACCAAACCCGGCCGGGCACCTGGCCGATGGTCAACGGTCGAGCCGCAGGCTCTCCGGCCGCGCCGAGGCGGTCCGGACGAATGCCGGCACTACACCGGCGTCGCGTCCGCCCGGCCAAATGGCCACATCTCATCGGCCGCGGCTAATCCTTCGGCCATGATCGGCCGAGTGCCGGGCGGGGACCGGGCCTGCTCTGCCGGAGTGAAGCGCTGGGCCGTCGGCCATCCACTGTGGTTCTTCCAACGAGCTCTCGGGCTGAGGGCCGGCCAGTCATGTCCACTGTGGACTCGATGCTCGCCGGTGTGCCACGGCGCGGCTAGCGAGGCGGGCGGGACGCGGCCGCCAGACCGAGCCGCCCTCGCGCCTCGGCGGGCATCCCCAGCCCGTAGGCGATTCGTTCGATCGTGTCGAGCGTCGGGTGCCGCAACCCGCGCATGTACTCGCTGATCCGGCCCTGCGCGATCCCGGTGGCGCACGCCAGGTCGTTCTGGCTGTGCCCGGTGTACTGGCGGATCAGCACCAGCAACGCGGCCACGTCCCTGTTGTCCAGTGCCAGCACGACAGACGCGCGGCCCCACAGGTCATCCGGCACGTTCAGCACCCACGACGGTCGGTCCACGTCTCCCCCAACGACAACGCATCCCCGGCGATGAGGTCGCGCACAGCCGACGGGCGTTACACGCCGTTCCGCTATTCCACGGTGATATCTCACGCTGGGCTGTCGAGGCGTGCGCAGCGCGTGCGAGTTTCTCCCGGCTACACCAACGAGCAAGGGGGAGATTCATGCGAGTGATACTCGCGGTGCTGGCGGTGGTGCTGTCGAGCCTGTTCGTCACGACGACAGCTCAGGCAGAGCCCATCGGCACGCTCACCGCGCACAGCCCGTTCTACAGCAGGCACGACTGGCGGTGTCTGGACTCGGACGTGTCGTCGCCGACGCACAACGGCACCAAGGTGCAGATCTGGGACTGCAACGGCTGGAACAACCAGAAGTGGACGTACTACAGCGACCACACCATCCGCAGCACCCACGACGGCCGGTGCCTCGACTCCGACGTCTCGTCGCCGACCCACAACGGCACCAAGGTCCAGATGTGGGACTGCAACGGCTGGGCGAACCAGAAGTGGACCGTCTACACCAACGGCCAGGTCATCAGCCACCACGACGGCCGGTGCCTCGACCTCGACGTGGCGTCGCCGACCCGCAACGGCAGCAAGATCCAGGTCTGGGACTGCAACGGCTGGGCCAACCAGAGCTGGTACCACCCGTGAGATGAGCAGGGACCGCGGGGCGCTCAGGCCATGAGCGCCCCGCGGGGTGCCGAACCCGGGATCCGACTGCGGCATTGCTTCGGATAGGCCACCAATGATTCCATCTCATATGGACATGGGGATCATCACACCACTCGTCGCGTACTCGGTGTCGTGCGTCGGTTCCGCTCTCGGGCTGCTGTCCACGGAGCGCGCGAGGAACTCGACCGGTGCTCAAAGCCACTGGTGGCTGGTCGTCGCCGCGGTGGCGATCGGCGGCATGGGCATCTGGGTCATGCACTTCACCGCGATGCTGGGCACCTGGATGGGCACGAACGTCGCCTACGACGTCCCGCTCACGCTGCTCAGCATGGTCGTGGCCATCGTCGTCGTGGGCGTCGGGCTGTTCGTGGTCAGCAGGAGCGACCCCAACAGACTCGGCCCGCTGGCGGCGGGCGGCGTGTTCACCGGAGTCGGGGTCGCGGCGATGCACTACACCGGGATGTCCGCCGTGACGATCGGTGCCAGGGTTTCCTACGACATCCCGATCGTGCTGTTGTCCGTCCTGATCGCCGTGGTCGCCGCGACCGCCGCGCTGTGGGCGACCATGAACATCCGCGGTCCGCTGGCAGTCGTGGGTGCCGCGCTGGTCATGGGCTTGGCGGTCACCGGGATGCACTACACCGGCATGGCGGCCATGAAGGTCGTGGTCGACCAGCGCGCGCCGCTGATCGTCGGCAACTCCCAGGAGCTGATCACGTCGCTGATCATCGGCGTCATCGCGGTCTGCGTGATCATCATCTTCCTGCTGGTCCTCACCGCGTCCTCGAAGGAATTCGAGGACGACGCCGAGCTGCTCGACCGCGTGATCCGGCGCTCCGGGTGGCGCGAGAGCTGAGCAACGCACTGGGGCGTTAGACCGCTTGGGGGAACCGGAAGAACCGGTCCGGGGTCGTACCGCCGCTTCACCTCGGCCAGCCGCGCGAGGTTCGGCCCGTGGTAGGCGTGCCGCCGGCCGGCGAGGTCCGGGTCGGTGAAGTTCAGGTACGACGCGTCGTCGGCGTACTCCCCCAGCTCCTCGTGCAGCGCCGTCAGCCACGCCAGGTTGTCGTGCACTACCTGCGGGCTGTCGGCGCTGATCCACGAGGTGTCCAGCGACACCAGGAACAACGCGTCGCGGTGCGGGAACGCCGTCTCGGTCGCGCCGAGCCGGTTGATCGCGCCACCCCAGCCGAACAGCGCCGCTCCCCCGCCATCGGGGTTGCCGCTGCCCAGCCACTTCTCCACGGCGGCGACGAGCGTGCGCACGCCGGCTTCCGGCAGCGGAACCGGTGTGGTGCGCGTGCGTCCGGCGAACGCGCCGCCCGCCTTCTCGTGGTGCACGTACTCCTTCGCCTCCCAGAAGGTCCGGTCGGCGATGTCGGTCCGGAACGGACACGTCCTGGTCAGCACCGGTTCGAGGTGCGACCGCAGCTCGGCGGCGGGCCCGAGGTGCCACCCGACCACGGACACGAGCGGGCCGTCCGGGGTCTGGGCGAGTCCGATGCGCACGGACAGCTCGGCAGGGGCGTCGCGCTGGATCTCCTGCATCAGCAGCACGACGTCGAACGCCTGGTCCCAGTCCCACAGCAGCAGGCACGTCGAGCTCTCGACCACGGGACGGGCCTGGAACGCCATCCGCCGGGGTTCCATCGCGGGCACGCGTTCCCCGGACGGCACCCTCCACATGGGATACACGATGGTCCTCGAGACCGGCGAGGTCATCTGCGGCCACACGGTCAACACTCCCGAGTTCACCCCGGCGGGAACCCTGCGGCTGCGCGAGGAATGGGAGCGCTACGGCCCGCACGCGGCGACCGGCACGTCCTACATCGACGAGGTCGTCTGACGCGCTAGGCGCAGCCCGCGGCGTTCATGTCGTCCATGTTGTCCTCGACCCAGGTGCGCAGGAGGCGCAGCGGGACGGCGACGCCGCGCCCGAGGTCGGTGAGCGAGTACTCGACGTGCAACGGCACGGCCGGGTAGATGGTCCGGTCGACGATGCCGGCCTCCTCGAGTCGTCGCAGGGTCTGGGTGAGCACCTTGGGGCTGACCCCCTGCAGGAAGCGCTGGAGTTCGCCGAACCTGAGCGGACCGTCCTCGAGCGCTCCGATGGCCAGCGCGGACCACTTGTTGGCGAGCAGGTCCAGCATGGCGCGGCAGGGGCACTGGGCGGCGTACACGTCGTGGTCGCTGTGCTGGCCCGTCGAGCATTCCGTCGTCATCACACACTCCTCACCAGGTAACTTCCCGATGGGAAGTAGTCTCCCTTGCGGGTAACTATATCCCCGCGGATACGGTCGTCCTCGTCAGCCGGAAGATCGAACTCGAGGAGACGTGATGTCCGCATCCCTGATGCGCGCGGTGGTACAGGACGGTGTCGGCGGGCCGGAGGTCATGCGAGTGGCCGAGGTGCCACGACCCGCACCGCTGCCGACCGAGGTGCTCGTCCGGGTGCACGCCGCCGGGATCAACCCGGTGGACTGGAAGACCCGCTCCGGCGGAGGCGTGGCCGGGGTGCTGGGCGAGCCGCCGTTCACCCTGGGCTGGGACGTCTCGGGCGTGGTCGAGGAGACCGGCTTCGGGGTGACCAGGTTCAGCCCCGGTGACGAGGTGTACGGGATGCCGTGGTTCCCCCGCGCCGCCGGGGCCTACGCCGAGTACGTCACCGCACCGGCCCGCCAGTTCGCCCGCAAGCCGGCGAGCATCACCCACGAGCAGGCGGCCGCCGTGCCGCTGGCGGCTCTCACCGCCTGGCAGGCGCTGATCGACACCGCCGACGTCCAGCCGGGTCAGCGGGTGCTGGTGCACGCGGCGGCGGGCGGTGTCGGGCACTTCACCGTCCAGTTCGCGAAACTCCTCGGCGCACACGTCATCGGCACCGCCAGCAGCGCGCGTCACGACTGGCTCACGAGTCTCGGCGCCGACGAGGTCGTCGACTACACGACTGTCCGGTTCGAAGAGGCGGTCCACGACGTCGACGTCGTCATCGACCTCGTCGGGGACGACACCAGCACCCGGTCGCTGGAGGTGCTGCGCCCCGGCGGCCTGATCGTCGCGATCCCCGGCATCTCCCCCGCTCTGCCCGGTGCCGCGGCGGCGAAGGGCCTGCGCGCCACCGCTTTCCTGGTGGAGCCCGACGGCCCGGCACTCGCCCGCATCGCCGGACTCATCGACGCGGGCGAGGTGACCGTGGAGGTCGAGGAGATCTTCCCGCTGAAGGAGGCCGCACTGGCGCACACCCGCGGCGAGACCGGCCGCACCCGCGGCAAGCTCGTGCTGCAACTCGCCCCCTGACCCTGCCCCTCCCACCACCGGAGAAGACAACGATGAGCACCGAAACGCGAGCGAAGTCGGTGTCCACAGCGGACATCAGCCGCCACGCGGCCGCCGCACTGGTCGACGCGGTGCGCGCCCGCGCAGCGGAGATCGGCTTCACCGTCGCCACCGTCGTCACCGATGCCGGCGGGCACCTCAAGGCGTTCGAACGCGATGACGACGCCCCGTTCCTCGCCGCCGAGGTCGCGGTCGACAAGGCGTGGACAGCGGCCTCCTTCCGGATCGCCACCCACGTGTGGAACGACTACCTGGCCGATCCCCGCATCTCCCCGCTCGCGGGGCATCCGCGGCTGATGGCCGTCGGGGGCGGCTACCCGATCATCGAGGACGACAGGGTCATCGGCGGGCTCGGCATCTCGGGCGGCACCTTCGAACAGGACCAGCGTGCCGCGGAGGCCGCCCTGACCTCCCTCGGCTTCCAGACCCCCGCGTGAGAAGCCGCCTGAGGCCGTGCGTTCTCTTCGGAGTGCAACGGCCTCAGGCGGTTTCCGGGACCGGTCCGAGCAACTCGATGCCGTGCTGCTCGACGATGGCGAGCACGGCGCCGGACTCGTTGCGGATGGTGTGCGGCGCGTTCCCCGCGAGCGGGACGACCTCCAACGGATCCGCCGAGCTCTCAGCCAGGAGCAAGCGTCACCGAACGGCTGCTTGCCGCCGCGTCGCCCGCACCGGTAGGAAGACGCCGAGCACCCCGGCCGTACCGCCGCACCGCAGGGGCACCGAATGCGGAGGCGTGACGTGAGGAAACTGTTCGCACTGGTGCTGGCACTCGTACTGGCAGGCGCGCCACCGGCACAGGCCGCCGAAGCCACCATCACGCCGGGTGTCGCGTGGAAGGACACCAGCGGCAACCCGATCCAGGCCCACGGCGGCGGCATGATCAAGGTCGGGGCCACCTACTACTGGTTCGGCGAGGACAAGACCGGGGAGAACCAGAACAACGCGTTCTTCCGCAACGTGACCTGCTACTCGTCGACCGACCTGCAGCACTGGAAGTTCGAGTCCAACGCGCTCACCCGGCAGGCGAGCGGCGACCTCGGGCCCAAGCGCGTGATCGAACGCCCCAAGGTGATCTTCAACCAGGCCACCGGGCTGTACGTCATGTGGATGCACGTCGACGACAAGGAGCACACGGTCACGAAGGTCGGCGTGGCGACCAGCCCGACCGTCTGCGGCCCGTACACCTACCGCGGCAGCATCAAGCCGCAGGGCAACATCAGCCTCGACATCCAGCTGTTCGTGGACGACGACGGCAGCGGCTACCTGTTCGGCGAGGCCCGCGCGGCAGGCGGCCTGCGCCTCTACAAGCTCTCCGCCGACTACACCAAGATCGACAGCCTGGTCGCGGTGCTGGAGGACTTCGAGTCGCCCGCGATCTTCAAGCAGAACGGGCGCTACTACGTGCTCGGCTCGCACCGGACCGGGTGGCGGACCAACGACAACATGTACACCTCGTCCACGTCGCTCTCGAAGGGCTGGGCGACCTGGAAGTTGTTCGCCCCCAAGGGGAGCAAGACGTTCAACTCGCAGACGACGTTCGTGTTGCCGGTGGTCGGCACCAAGGGGACGACGTTCATGTTCATGGGCGACCGGTGGCAGCCGGACAGCCTCGGCACGTCGCCCTACGTGTGGCTGCCACTGGCGGTGAACGGCACGAGCGTGTCGCTCGCCTGGTACGACAAGTGGTTCATCGACACCACGACCGGCCTGTGGCACAAGTGACAGCCGGCTCTCAGCCCTCGAGCGGCTCGTGGAGCTCAGCCACCTTCGCTCGACCGTACTTGACGGTGAGCACCCGTAGGCGGCGATCCGCTGGGTGATCGGCGCGCCGGCGACCGCCGCGCCGTCCTTGCCGAGCGCCGCCTTCGTGTAGCCCGTGAAGGCGGCGCGGACTACTTCGGGACGGCGGCCCAGAACGCGTAGTCGGCGGTGTACGGGATCGACGCGGTCGTGCCGTCCTTGCAGGCACCTGTCGGTGAAAGGCCACCGGTGGTGTTCAGCCGCTGGACGAACGTGACCTCGCCGAGCAGTCCGGGACCCCGGTTGCCGGTGGACTTCAGCAGCAGCTGGGGAACGGCGAGCGGCACCGGTGAGCTGGCGACGGTCGCCGCGGTGACCGAGCTGCCGTCGTCGACCGACGTCCACACAGGACCCCTGCTGTGCAGCACCAGCGCCCTCCCGTAGCTCGACAGGATCGCGTCGGGCTGCAGGAAGCCCCACGCACCGCTGGTGCACTGGTAGGTCTGGACACCGCGCGCCTGCAACAAAGCGATCTGTCTGTTGCCGGCGGGCACCTTGATCACGTCCGGTACCCGCACCGCGGAGGCGACCTGCGCTGCTCCCGCGGGGACAGCGGCGGCTCCGAGGCCGACGGCCGCCAGCGCCGCGACCCCCAGCGTGGCCGCGATTCGGTTGATGCGCTTCATGTTCTCACTCATTTCGTCTCGATCCGTCCCTGCACCGTGACATCGAGTGCTGCAACGGCGCTGACGCGGCGAGGTCAGCGCCGTTGCAGCGCACACGGAGAGGATTCGGCCGTTCACAACTCCGGCAACGCATCGGGAGACGCGAGATGGACGCAAGACGCACATCGGCATGGTGATGGCGGGACTGACGGCCATGGCGATGGCGGTCGGGTTCGGTCCGTCCGCCCAGGCGGCGGACGGCTTCTACGAGATCGTCAACTTCGGCAGCGGCGTCTACCGGTTCATCAACAGGGCCACTGGCAAGTGCATGGATCTGAAGTACGGGCGCGACGCCGACGGCACCATCATCCACGTGCGCGGCGGCTCGACGTCAGCCGGCGCACAGATCCAGAGCGTCCATTGCACCGGGTTCGGCAACGCGGCCCAGGTCTGGTCGTTCAGGCCGTAGAGCGGAGTTTGGCGCGCAGCCGGTCGGCGTCGGGGTGGGCGAGGTCGTCGAGGATCGAGAGCGATTCTCGCCACGCCCCGAGCGCCCCGGCCACGTCACCGGCGGAGTGCTTGCTGTCGCCGAGGTTGCGCAGGGTCGCGGCGACCTCGTAGCGGTCGCCGAGATCCCGGTACAGGTCGAGCGCGTGCTGGTAGCCGTGGATGGCGCCGGCGTGGTCGCCCAGGTGGTGGTAGGCGTAGCCGACGCTGTCCCAGGCGCCTGCCTCGCCATCGCGGTTGCCGACTTCCTTGTGCAGGGCGAGCGACTCGCGGCAGCAGGCGAGTCCGCGCTCGTGGTCGCCGAGCTCGATGTGCGCCATGCCGACGTTGTTGAGCGCGAAGGCCAGCCCGCCCCGGTGGTCCACCGACTCGTACAGCTCGAGTGCCTGGCGGGCGTGGTGCCGCGCCTCGGCGAACCGGCCCTGGAGCGCCATTCCCCTACCCAGGTCCAGGTGCACGTCGGCCTGACCGAGCAGGTCGCCCACCTCGGCCCACAGCTCGAGTGCGTGCAGCAGCTGGACGGTCGCCTCATCGAAGCGGGTGAGCAGGACGTGCGCCCAGCTGAGTCCGCGATGAGCGATGGCCCGTGCACGCGGATCCGCCAGCCGCGTGGCCGCCTCCACCCCGACCTGCCAGACGGCGGCCCAGTCGTGCCAGTGCCCCCGGCGGTTGAAGTAGGTGTGCAACGTCCACGCCAGCGCCCAGGTGTGGCGGTCGAAACCGTGGCGGGCGGCCTGATGCAACGCGGCGATCAGGACGGCGTGCTCCTTGCTGAACCACACGACGGCCAGGTGGTGGTTGTCGAGGCTTTCGGGGGTCACGCGGGGGTCGAGCGGAGGCAGCTCGATCGGGTCCCGGTGCGGGTGCAGCACCACGGCGGCGCGGTGCGCGGTGTGCAGGTAGTGGTCGAGCGTGCGGCGCAGCGCGGCGGTGCGCTGCACGGTGGAGTCGGTGTGCTGGGCGAGTTCCGCGGCGTAGGCGCGGAGCAGGTCGTGGAACGCGTACCGGGCGGGCACGTGCTCGACGATCAGGTGTGCGCGGGCCAGCTCACCCAGCAGGTGCCGCGCCTCGCGCACCGGCAGGCCGGCGAGACTGGCCGCCGCGGCGAGCGAGACGTCCGGCCCCTGGTGCAGTCCGAGCAACCGGAAGACCCGCGCCGCCTCGGGAGTGAGCGTGCGGTAGGACCAGGAGAACACCGCGCGGACGTCCGCGGCCGGGTCACCGCCCGCGAGCGCGTCCAGCCGCTCCCGGCTGTCGCCCAGCTCGGCGGCCAGCTCCCGCAGGCTGAACAGCGGGTGGGTGGCGGCGCGGGCGGCCACGACGACGAGCGCGAGCGGAAGCCGTGCGCATCGGGTGCCGATCTCGTCGGCGGCGCGCGGTTCGGCCGCGATCCGGTCGGCACCGAGGCGGAACGCCAGCAGCTGCCGGGTCTCGTCGTCGGTGAGCACGCCGAGGGTCAGCGGGTACGCGCCCTCGACGCCGACCAGGCTGGACAGCTGGTCCCGGCTGGTGACGACGACCAGGCAACCGGGCGCGCCGGGCAGCAGGGGCCGGACCTGCCCGGCGTCACGGGCGTTGTCCACCACGATCAGCATCCGCCGTTCGGCCAGCAGGCTGCGGAACAGGGCGGCCTGCGCGTCCGCTCCGACCGGGATCCCCTGCGGTGGTACTCCGAGCGCGTCCAGGAACCCTCGCACGGCGTCGGCGGAGCTCGTCACCAGGCCGCTCGGGTCGTAGCCGCGCAGGTTCACGTACAACTGCCCGTCCGGGAACTCGCCGGCCACGCGACGCGCCCAGTGCACGGCGAGCGCGGTCTTGCCCACCCCCGCGGATCCGGACAGCACCGCGACGAGCGCGGTGGGAGACGGGCCGTTCACCTGTGCCAGCAACGCGTCGAGGTCTTTCAGCTGAGGCTCGCGCCCGGCGAAACCGCGCACCTCCAGCGGCAGCTGCGCCGGGGCCGACACCGGCGGCGGCTGGGGAGTCACCGTGAGCGGCGCGGTCCGCGGGGCCGGAGAGAGGCCGGGATCCTGCCGCAGCACGCGGGCTTCGAGCTCGCGCAGCGCCAGGGTCGGGTCGATGCCGAGGTTGTCGGCGAGCGTGCACCGCAGCCTGCGGTAGACGTCCAGTGCGTCGGCCTGCCTGCCGCTGCGGTACAGCGCGAGCATGAGCTGGGCGTGGACCTGTTCGTCGAGCGGGTGTTCCGCGGCGAGCCGTTCCAGGTCCCGCACGAGCGCCGCGTGCTCTCCGAGTTCCAGCCGGACCCCGAGCAGAGCCCGGACCGCCTGCGACCGCAACTGGTTCAGCCGCTCGGCCTGCCCGTCCAGCCAGGCCAGTCCGGCGACGTCCTCCAGTGGCGAGCCGCGCCACAGCTCCAGCGCGCTCCGCAGCTGCCGCGCCGCCGCGGCGCTGTCGTCCGACCGCATCCCTTGCCGGATCAGGCGTTCGGCGTCCTCGACGTCGGTGTCACCGGAACCGAGGTCGAGGACGTAGCCCGGCGGCCGCGCCACGATCGACGTCTTGTGCCCCAGCACCTGACGCAGGTGCGACACGTGGCTCTGCAGCGTGTTCACCGCCGCCGCCTGCCCGTTGTCGCTCCACACGCAGTCAGCGAGTCGTGGGACGCTGACGATGTGTCCGTGTTGCAGCGCCAGCACGGCCAGCACCGCCTTGCGCCGCAACCCCCGCACCGGACGGGGCGCGCCGTCCACCACGACGTCGATCGGTCCGAGCAGCCGAATTCGCATGTGGTGCTCTCCCCTCACCACTGAGAACAACCAGGCTGTTTCGGTGTGTAGCCAACACCTTCGCGGCCCGTGGCGCGAGCGTAGCCCGTCGGCCTGGTGGCGCAGACGGATTTTCCGGAAGGAGGGCGCACGCCGTGGCACACGCCCTCCTCCCCGTCCATCAGGGACGGCTGGAGACGAAGACGTCCCAGACGCCGTTGGTGTCGGTGTCCACCAGGTCGGTGGCGCCCGAGTCGTACGCGAAGTACTGCCCGTCAGCGCTCATCGCCACCCTGGACGACCACGAGAAGTACCGGGACCAGTTGGCAGCCTGTGCTCCGGTGGCGGTGCGCGACACCCGCTTCGTGACTCCGGTCGCCACGTCGTGCACGAAGACGTCGACCGACCTGTTGGTGTCATCCGGAACGATGTCGAGCGCGTCCGACGAGTAGGCGACGTGCCGGCCGTCGCGGCTGATCGCCGAGAGCTTCGCGCCGTCCGGCAGGTCGTGCTCGAAGGTGGCCGCGGCCGGCGAGATGCGGATCGTGGTGCCGGTGAGCCGGTCGTAGCGGAAGATGTCGGCCGCGTGGTTGCCGTCACCGGGGACCAGGTTGGACGCGCCCGATCCGTAGGCGACGTAACGGCCGTCCGCGCTGATCGACGGTTCGTAGGAGAGCTCGTTCGCCTCCGTGCCGTCGCTCGCGACCGAGATCCTGGTGGTGGTCCCCTGCTGGGTGTCGCGCAGGAACACGTCCGAGACCTGGTTGGTGTCACCGGGAACGAGGTTGGTGGCCCACGAGCGGAACGCGACGAAGCGTCCGTCGGCGCTCATCACCGGCTCCGAGTAGTCGGAGGAACCGTTGGACTGCCCGCCCGCGGTCGAGACCGAGATCCTGGTGGTGAGGCCGGTCTCCCGGTCGTGCCGGAAGACGTCGCGCCGCTGGTTGGTGTCACCGGGAACCAGGTCCGCGGCATCCGAAACGAACGTCACGTACCGGCCGTCCGCGCTGATCGACGCGTAGAAACCGCCGCCCCGGACCTGACCGCCGCCGGTCGCGACCGAGACCCTGCTCGTGGTGCCGGTCTGCCGGTCGTGCACGAAGACGTCGGCCGCGGTGTTCGTGTCGCCGGGCACCAGGTTCGTCGCGTTGGACGTGAACGCCACGTACCGGCCGTCCGCGCTGATCGACGGGCTCGACGAGTACGGGTGGGGAAACTCCTCGCCGACAGCCGTGCCCTGGGAACCGTCGCTGGCGACCGAGACACGAGTCGTCGTCCCGGTCAGCCGGTCCCGCACGAACACGTCGTAGTCGTCATTGGTGTCACCGGGAACGAGGGTGGCCTCCGAGTCGAAGGCGACGTACCGGCCGTCCGCGCTGAGCGCGGGGTTCTGGCTCTTCTTGTCGCCCTGACCGCCGTCCGTGGCGACCGAGACCCGACTGGTCACCGCGGCATCCGGCTCGGCGTGCGCGGGCCCCGCCGTGCTCAGCACCACGATCGGCGCCAAGCCGACTGCTAACAACCGTCTCATCTTCGTCCCTCTGTCCGGCCGCCTCACTGGCGGCGCTGCGGCGCAAAGTAACCAGAACACGAGGAATGTTCACGTCAGGACGGCGATCTGTTCCACTTTCGGCACGACCAATTGTGCGGAGGGCGCCCGTCTTGACGTGCTCGAGCGCCCTCCGGTCCGTCAACGACGGCTGGAGACGAAGATGTCCCCGACGCCGTTGGTGTCACCGGACACCAGGTCGGTGGCGGACGAGTTGTAGCTGACGTACTGCGCGTCGGCGCTCATCGCCACCGTGACGCTGGACAGGAAGTCGAAGGGCCAGCTGCCCGTCTGCGCTCCGGTGGCCGTGAGCGACACCCGCTGGGTGGCTCCCGTCGTCACGTCGTGCACGAAGACGTCGATCGACTTGTTCGTGTCATCCGGGACGATGCCCTCCCCGTCCGACCAGTAGGCGACGTACCGGCCGTCGCCGCTGATCGCCGGGTACTGCGCGCCGTTCGGCAGGAAGTGCGCGTAGACGGCCGTGGCCGACGAGATCCGGATCGTGGTGCCGGTGAGCCGGTCGTAGCGGAACACGTCGTGGGCGTTGTTGACGTCGCCGGGGATCAGGTTGGACCCGGCGGAGACGTAGGCGACGTACCGGCCGTCCGCGCTGATCGACGGCTCGTAGGAGAGCTCGTTCGCCTCGGTGCCGTCGCTCGCGACCGAGATCCTGGTGGTGGTCTCCCGCTCGGTGTCGCGCAGGAACACGTCGGAGGCGTTGTTCGTGTCACCGGAAACGAGGTTGGTGGCCCACGAGCGGAACGCGACGAAGCGTCCGTCGGCGCTCATCACCGGCTCCGAGTAGTCGGAGGATCCGTTGGACTGCCCGCCGGTGGACGAGACCGAGACTCGGGTGGTGAGCCCGGTCTCCCGGTCGTGCCGGAAGATGTCGCGCTGCTGGTTGGTGTCACCGGGAACCAGGTCCGCACCGCTGGACACGAACGTCACGTACCGGCCGTTCCCGCTGATCGCCGCGTAGAAGCCGCCTGCCCAGCTCTCCCGGCCGCCGCTCGCCACGGAGGCCCTGGTCGTGGCACCCGTCTGGATGTCGTGCACGAAGACGTCGGTCGTGCGGTTGGTGTCGCCCTCCACCAGGTTCGTCGCGTTGGACGAGAACGCGACGAACCTGCCGTCCGCGCTGATCGACGGGTTCGACGAGTACGGGTAGGGATACCGGCTGTCGTCCGCGGCCTGGGAACCGTCGCTGGCGACCGAGACGCGAGTCGTCGTCCCGGTCAGCCGGTCCCGCACGAACACGTCGCTGACCTCGTTGGTGTCACCGGGAACGAGGGTGGTGGCCTCCGAGTCGAACGCCACGTACCTGCCGTCCGCGCTGAGCTCGGAGTTCTCGCTCTTCTTGTCGCCCTGACCGCCGTCGGTGGCGACCGAGACCCGACTGGTCACCGCGGCATCCGGTTCGGCGTGCGCGAGCCCCGCCAACACCCCCGCCGTGCTCAGCACCACGACCGGTGCCAAGCCGACTGCTAACAACCGTCTCATCTTCGTCCCTCTGTCCGGCCGCCTCGATGGCGGCATCGCGGGGCGGACCGTAGCTGGGATGCGAGACATGTTCACGTCAGAACGTCGATCTGTTCCACTTTCGGCACGATCAATCTCGGAGCCGGGGAGTGCAACAGGGCACCTGGGCTCTGCGACTTCGCACGAGCTCCGGGTCTGTGTCAGGGAAAAACCCTGATGGACGCGATGATCACGATGGATAGCGTGCTGGTGTGCGCAGACCTCTGGTGCTCGCGGTGCTAGCCGGTGCCGCGGTGATCCTCGTGCCCTGGACGATCCACCTGGCGGGCACGCTGCCCGATCGCCACGGCAGCAGCCAGTGGCGACTCGCGTGGGTTGGTTTCGACGTCGCGCTGCTGTGCTGTTTCGCGGCTGCGGCGTGGCTGGGCCTGCGGCGCCGGCGCAATGCCGTCCCGGTGCTGGCGGCCACCGCCGCGCTGCTGTGCTGCGATGCGTGGTTCGACGTGCTGCTCGGGTGGGGCGGCCCGGATCAGTGGATCAGCCTCGCACTGGCCGCGGTGGTGGAGCTGCCCCTGGCGATGTTCCTGCTGGCGCAGGCCAAGACGTTGCTGATCAGCAACCAGCCCCGCCGACCGTGGTCGGTGCAGGACGTCGAGCTGCACACCGACGAGGAGTACCAACAGCTGCTCAACAGGCTGGGCGAGCGGGCATGGACCACGTCGGCCCTCGCCACCGCACTCGCCCTGCCCGAGGACCGGGTGACCACGATGCTCAGCCGGCTCGCCGATGCCGACTACGCACGGCGGCGGTGGGACGGCCGCTGGCAATCCGTCGGCATGACCCTGCTCAAACCCGACCTCGACATCCTGCCCGACGCCGACCGGCATCGACTCCAGGCACATCTCGACGGGAAGATCGACGCCGACGTACAGCTGCTGAACTGGGCCGCTCGGCACCACGAGCAGTTCGGCCCCTGGGCCAAAGGCATGCGTTCCCGCATCCACCTCACCGAGGCCGAACTCGCCGACTTCAACGACGAGTACCTCGAACTGACCGACCGGTACGGGGCGAGACACCCGCGACCGACCGACGACACCCGCCTCGTCGCGATCCGCTGGTACGCCTTCCCCCAGCCGGACGACTCGGCACCCGACCAGGCCGACCGGCACGGGGACAGCGTCCGCGCCGCGATCACTCGGGCGGCCACGGGACCTCGATGAACCTCGGCCGGTAGATCCGCGCGTCGGCCAGCGCGTCGCGCGGGTCGAGGCTGTTGACGTTGTAGGACACGGTGAGCTCGCCGGGTCTGCTCAGCTGCGGGTGCGCGGACGCGTCGTACACGATGATCGAGCTGCCCGCCTCGGGCGCGTGGTAGAGCACCCGAGGGTCGCCGAACGGGCCGGCGGGCGAGGACGCCGTGTAGGCGACCACGTTGCGGTTGAAGGGAACGTTGCTGTCCACGGTGACGAGCACGTGCTCGTCGCCGACCTTCGTGACCGAGAACGCCGTGCCGACACCGGTGAGCACGCGCACCGAGTCCTCCTCGAACCGCGACCACCCCTGTCCGGTCCAGAACTCCCACGGACCGGTCAGGTCGCCGCCCGGCACGCGGGCGAGCCGGAGGTGCTTGCCGAACGGGCCGTCGTGCTCGGCGCCGTAGACGTAGGTGTGGTCGCCGTCCTGAAGGATCTCCGAACCCCACGCGATGTTCCGGCCGACCGGGATCGTGATCAGGGACGTCAGTGCCAGCGCGGGCAGGGCGAACGTGGCCAGCGAGGTACCCGCGCCCCGCACGTCCAGCGGGCCGTTTCCCGTTGTCTGGTAACGGTTGTACAGCACGCGCAGCACGCCGTTCTGCACGATGCCGTCGCCGACCCAGAGGTGCTCGTCGGCCCCCGGCAGGTCGACCAGCGCCCTCGGCCGGTCCGGCGTGCCGCCGTGCAACGTCGCGCCGAGGCTGCCGTCCGCCTCCTGCACCACAAGCGTGTTGCGCGGCATCGGCGTGCCGGCGGGCCTGCTGTGGTCGGTGTTCACCTTGCCGAGGAACGTGTCGGAGAACAGCCAGGCCGTGCGGCCGTCCGGCAGCGGCACCGACGCGGTGCGGTCGGCGCCCGTCCAGCGGCCGCCCGCGTTGCCATATTCGGTCCACAGCGCGTTCAACGCCTCATCAGGGCTCGCTGCCTGCGGCGGGGTGGGTGTGCTCGAAGCCATCATCGCGAGCGCCAGCAGCGGCATCAGCCGCAGAACTGGCATCCGGCCTCCCCGTCGTCGCTGTGGGGCCAGATCTAACCGACGATCGTCTTTCCACACAACCAGGCATGCGGATCATCTGACGGCATCGGCGACGTAGGCGGCCGTGAGCACCTGCATGCCGCGCCCGCTGGTCGGGTCGCACCCGGTGATGTGCGCGATGCGCTGCAGCCGGTAGTCCAGCGTGCTGCGGTGGATGAACAGGTTCTTCGCCGCCCTGTTGCGGCTGAAGTCGGCGTCGATCAACGCGGTGAGCGCGTCCCACAGCAGCGCGTGCGCCCGCAGCGGCTCGATGACCGCGACCAGCGAGTCGGTCACCTCCTTGTGGCTGGTCACCGCGTACTCGACCAGCACGTCCGATAACGCGTACGCGCCGCTCGGCCGCCTGCCCGCCGTGACCAGCCTCAGCACGTCGGTGGCCTCGCGGAACCCGTCGGCGATGTCCTCCCTCGGCCGGGTGGCCGTCGCGAGCAAGCCCTGCCCGCCGAGGCTCTGGGTGAGCCGCCCGGTGACCCGGTCGGCGTCCTCCGCGGGCACGAGCAGGACCAGGTCTCCGTCGTGGCGGGTCGTCAGCACGGCCTCGTGCAGCGCGGGCCTGCCGTCCGCATCGGGGGAACGGACGACCACGACCAGGTACCTGGCGGCGAGCCGGTCGAACACCTCGGGCGGGACGGGCCGTCCGGCGATCAGGTCGGCGGCGAGGTCGCGCGGCGCCGCCTGCTGCCGGAGGCCGTCGAGGAAGTCCGCCAGCAGCGCACCGCCGCTCCGCACCAGCTCGACGAGCTCGGGATCGTCCCCGGCCGCTCGGGCGAGCGCGTCGACCAGCTCACCCGGCGCACCGCCCGTCCAGTGCTCCCCCGCCGCCCGCACCGCCGCGCGGAACTCCTCCAGCCGAACGTGAATGCCGGCCACCGGACGCAGGTTCGTGCGCCCGCGGCCGACGGTGTCGTCCCATTTGGCAACGGTTTCTGTCACGTCGAACCCCCAGCAAAGTTTTCGGATGACAGAGTGCAGACAGATACCCCGCCACTGGAGAGCGACTGAATTCCCACTGCAGCGGTCTCAATTCGTTGCGTTTTATTCCACAACAGGCGCGGCAATGATGGCGGTCGTCTCAACTGGAAGGCCCGCGACGCGTTCCACCGCGAATCCGGCACGGCTCAGCAGTTCGGTGTAGCACTCCAGCGTCCGGTGCTTCCCGCCGTTCGTCATCAACAGGTGCAGGTCCCACAACGCGGGCAGGACGCTGGGCGCGGACTCGACCACGACCCGTTCCAGGATCACCAGCCTCGCCGACGGGTCCGCCATCGCGGCCCGGCAGTTCGCGAACACACCGACGACGTCGTCATCGCTCCAGCCTGCGAGCACCCTGCACAGGAAGTAGACGTCGCCACCAGCAGGAACGGCCTCGGTCATGTCACCGTCGACCAGCTCGACCCGGTCGAGCCCGACCGTCGCAGCCAGGTTCTGCCTGGCCACCGGGATCACGTGCGGACGGTCCATCACCTTCGCGCGCGCGTCCGGAACGGCAGCGAGTATCGCGGCCGTGAGCTGGCCGGGACCGGCGCCCACGTCGACGAACGTCTTGGCGGACAGGTCGATCGCCTCGGGCACGTGGTCGAAGAAGAGGTTGCCCGCCTTCATCGCCAGCTGGAAGCGCTCGCCGAGGTCGCCGTCGCGGCCGAGGCGCTGGTAGAGGGGTTCACCGAACGCCGCCTCGAAGCCGGCGGTGAGCGTGCTGATGGACGTCTCGACGTGCGCCCAGGCGGTGTAGAACTCCTCGCCGTAGAGCAGGCACATGTGCCGCAGCGAGTCCGGTGTGTCCGTCAACAGCGCGCTGACCTGCGTGTTCCGGTACCCCTCGACGCCGTCGCCGTCGAACAGCCCCATGGCCACCAGCAGCCGCATCAGCCGGTGGACGCCCTCTGCCGACGCACCGGTCGCCGCGGCCAGGTCCTCGTCGGTGTTCCGCCCGGCGTCGACCAGGTCCGGAATTCCGAGTTTCACCGCAGCGTAGACGCATTGTGCGCGCCATCCGCCGGTGACCAGATCGACCACTTCCTCAGCGGCCTTCAAGTCGACCTTCACAGTTAGGGCCTTTCTGCCGACGACTCACCACCTGCCGTTTTAGCTGCCAGATGAAAACGTTGTCAACAACTGTCGGAACAGCGCGGTGTCATCTGTGTGACAACTCCGAAGAACTCGGATCATCCCGAACAAATCGGAACCGCTTCTCAGCGACTTGAGGAGGTTCCTCATTGCTCGGCGGATTGCGCCGCCGGTGAACCGCTCTCGATCATGGATCGGCGTTCCCCGACCGGAACGCGGCGAAGGACGGAGCCCGTGCACCAGCCACCTCTCCCCGACCGCAAGGCCGCGGCAGCGCGCGTTCTGCTCGAGTGTCCGCAGTGGTCGGACCGGATGATCGGCGACGCGACCGGCCTGTCGACCAAGACCGTCGCCGCCGTGCGGAACCGGCTCGGCCGCCACACCCCGGCGCGGGTCGGGCGCGACGGCCGCGTCCGGCCGACCGACGGCGCCGAGCGGCGGCTGCGGGCCCGTGAGCTGATGACGGACCAACCGCACCTGTCGCTGCGCCAGGTCGCCGCCGCCGTCGGGATCTCGCCGGAGACCGCCCGCGCCGTGCGCCGCGAGCTGCATGACCGCGACCGGACCGAGCCCGCACCCCACCGCGTCCCGCCGGGGCGAACCGACCTCGCGGCGCTGCTGGACCAGCTGCGCCACGACCCAGCGGTCCTGTTGAGCCACCACGGCCGCGTTCTGCTGCGGCTGCTGCACCTGCAGCTGCACGCGCGGACGTCGTGGATCGACCTGGCCGACCACGTCCCCGTCCACCGCCGTGACGAGCTGGCCGAGTTCGCCAGGCAGAACGCGGCGGTGTGGCGGGTGTTCGCGGACCGTCTCGACCGTGACCCGGAAGGTGCTGCATGCCCGGTATCCCGCCCATCCACCCCTACCGGTTGCCCGCCCCCGGCGACCTGCCACCCTCGGTCGCCTCGTGGACTCCCGACCCGGCGCGCGCGGTGCTCCTGATCCACGACATGCAGCGGTTCTTCTTGCGCCCGTTGCCTTCCCCGATGGCCGAGGAGCTGGTGCGGAACGTGACGGCGCTGCGCGACCGCTGCCGCGCCGACGGCGTCCCGATCGCGTACACCGCGCAGCCCGGTGGCATGTCCGACGCCGAACGGGGGCTGTTGAAGGACATCTGGGGTTCGGGCATGCGGGTCGACCCGGTGGACCGCGAGATCGTCGAGCCGCTCGCGCCCGAGGACGGCGACTGGCTGCTCACCAAGTGGCGCTACAGCGCGTTCCACCGCTCCGACCTGCTCGCGCGGATGCGCGCGGCCGGTCGCGACCAGCTGGTGATCTGCGGCGTGTACGCGCACGTCGGCGTGCTGATGACGGCCGTCGACGCGTTCACCAACGACATCGAGACCTTCGTGGTGGCCGACGCCGTCGCCGACTTCTCCGCCGAGCACCACCAGCTGGCGCTGCGGTACGCGGCCTCGTGCTGCGCCGTGGTGCTCAGCGTCAAGGAAGTGCTCACATGACCGACCTGCTGGACCAGGTGCTCGGCTCGCCCGAGCGTCCCTTCGCGGTGCTGCACCGGCCGGTGGCGACAGGCCCGGCACGGCTGGAGGTCCTCGTCGGCGACGTGTCGACCGCGGCCGCGCTCGCCGACATCGCGGTGCCCGACGAGCCCGGATCGCAGGCGTTGGTGGTGGTTCCGCACCGGCAGGTCGCGGAACGAGGACTCGCGTGCGTCGACGACGGAGCACCGCTGCTGGTGATGCGAGTGCGCGAGCACGAGATCCTGCCGAAGGCGAGTGCGCTCGAGCGGTTGCCCGACCACCCGGTCCACCTGTCCGGCGCCCGGTTCGACGTCGACGACACCACCTACGCGGGCATCGTCCGCCGCGTCGTCACCGACGAGATCGGTGCGGGCGAGGGCGCGAACTTCGTCATCAGACGGTCGTTCGTCGCGGAGATCGACGACTACCACCCGCGGCGCGCGCTGGCGTTCTTCCGGCGGCTGTGCGAGCAGGAGTCCGGCGTCTACTGGTGCTTCGTGGTGCACACCGGTGACCGGACGTTCGTCGGCGCCACCCCGGAACGGCACGTGAGCCTGCGCGGCGGCATCGCGACGATGAACCCGATCAGCGGCACCTACCGGTACCCGGCCGACGGGCCGACGCTGTCCGGCGTGCTGGACTTCCTCGCCGACGGCAAGGAGATCGACGAGCTCTACATGGTCGTCGACGAGGAACTGAAGATGATGTCCCGCATCTGCGACGACGGCGTCCGGGTGGTCGGCCCGCGGCTGAAGGAGATGACCCGGCTCGCGCACACCGAGTACCTCATCGAGGGCCGCACCGGCCGGGACGTGCGGGAGATCCTGCGCGAGACGGCGTTCGCTCCCACGGTGACGGGCAGTCCCGTCGAGAACGCGTGCCGCGTGATCGCCCGGCACGAGCGGCGCGGCCGCGGCTACTACGGCGGCGCCGTGGCGCTCATCGGCCGCGACGACGCCGGGCAGCAGACCATGGACTCCGCCATCCTGATCCGCACGGCCGTGATCGACCGGGCGGGCCGCCTGGAGATCGGCGTCGGCGCGACCCTCGTGCGCCACTCCGACCCCGTGTCGGAGGCGGCGGAGACGCGGGTCAAGCTCGCCGCGCTGTTGTCGGCGTTGCAGGAGCGCGCGGTCCGCTGGCGGGAGCACCCCGACGTGCAGGCGGCGCTGGACCGGCGCAACACCCGGCTCGGCTCGTTCTGGTTCGCCCGGCGCGACGGGCACGCGGGCGGCCCGCTGTCCGGCAGGCGCGCGCTCGTCGTCGACGCCGAGGACACGTTCACGTCGATGATCGCGCACCAGCTGCGGTCGCTGGGGCTGCACGTGGTGGTCCACCGCTTCGACGAGCGGTACGCGGTGGACGGTCACGACGTCGTGGTGCTCGGGCCCGGCCCCGGCAACCCGACGGACTCCGGCCACCCCAAGATCGCGCACCTCGACGCCGTGCTGCGGTCGTCGCTGCGGCTGCGTCAGCCGTTCCTCGCCGTCTGCCTGAGCCACCAGGTGCTCTGCGCCGCGCTCGGCATCGACCTGGTCCAGCGGGACGTGCCGAACCAGGGCGTGCAACGCGAGGTCGACCTGTTCGGGGCGCACGAGGTGGTGGGCTTCTACAACACCTTCGCGGGGCACGTCGCGCACGACCGCGTCGACCACCCGCTAGCAGGCCCGATCGACGTCAGCCGCGACCCGCTCACCAGCGAGGTGCACGCGCTGCGCGGCGACCGGTTCGCCTCGGTGCAGTTCCACCCCGAGTCCGTGCTGACGCTCAACGGGCCGAACATCCTGCGCGGGCTGCTGGAGTCCGTCATGCCGGTGCGCGAGGCGCAGGTCCCGTGAAGGCCGTGATCGCCTGGTGGGACCCGCCGTGCGACGTCGCGGCGCTGCGCGCGTCCCTCGACGAGGAGGCGTGGGCGGCGGTGCCCGGACTGGTCGCGAAGTTCTGGATCTCCTCCCCCGACGGGAAGTGGGGCGCGGTCATGGTGTTCGAGTCCGCGGACGCCGCACGGCAGGCCCTGCCGCCGAACCGGTCGGCGGAGCTGATCGGCCGCCCGGCTTCCGTGCGCCACGCCTTCGACGTCGAGGCGCTCGTCACAGCGACAGCAGGAGAACGAGCACGGCTGTGAACGCACCGGCGAACAGCGTGTCCAACCGCGGAGCATCCCGGTTGGACACTTCCTTGACCTCGAGCGGAGCGCTGCAAGAACGTGTCCGGCATGACGAACACCGAGCTGCGTGACCAGAACCGCGCCGTCGTCGAGGACTACCTCGGCCGCTACGGCGAGAACCGGCTGACCCGGTACCTGTTGTTCACCGAGGACGGCAGCGCGGGCCTGTACACGGCGGACACCGCGGAACCGATCGTGTCGACCGGGCACGAGAAGCTGCGGGCGCACGGCGAGTGGTCGCTGCGGATGTTCCCGGACTGGAAGTGGTTCAACATCGAGGTCTTCGACACGCAGGACCCGAACCGGTTCTGGGCGGAGTGCGACGGTGAGGGCCAGATCCTCTACCCCGGCTACGAGCCGGGGCACTACCGCAACCACTTCCTCCACCAGTTCGACTTCCGGGACGGGCTGATCGTCCGGCAGCGCGAGTTCATGAACCCGTTCAACCAGCTCCGCGCGCTCGGCATCGACGTGCCGACCATCAACAGGGGCGGCATCCCCACCTGACGGTAACCAACCAAGCGTCCGCTTGGGTGAAAGACGCGAGAAGTTCTCGCCTCTGGACCGATCAGGTGCGTAACCTTCGCCCACATGCGTTGCAGGACTGCCCTTGTCGCGCTAGTCGCCGCTGTGCTGATCGCAGGCTGCGGAAGCAGGCTGACGGACGAACAGCGCGCGGCACTCGCCGCACCACGAGGAGCAGGAGCCGAGGCACAACCGGGCACCCCCGTCGAGGACGGCGCGGCGCCCGGCCTCGACGGGGTCCCCGGCTCGACGGGTGCCGCCAACCCCACCGGTCCCGCCGGCCAGGCACCGCCGGGCAGCATCGCGTCCGGGTGCACCGGAACCGGTGGTGCCACGGACAAAGGCGTCACGGCCGGCGACATCACGATCGCCAACATCTCCGACGTCAGCGGGCCGGTTCCCGGCCTCTTCCAGTCCGCGCAGCAGGCGACCAAGGCGTTCGTCGAGTACTTCAACGCCACCCAGGGCGCGATCTGCGGCCGCAAGCTCAAGCTCGTCTCGTACGACTCGCGCACGGACAGCGGCGGCGACCAGCAGGCCACCGCACAGGCGTGCGAGCAGGCGTTCGCACTCGTCGGTTCGATGTCCGCGTTCGACCAGGGCGGCGGTCCGGCCGCGGCCGGGTGCGGCATCCCCGACCTGAGGGCGTCTTCCGTCACCGCGCAACGGCAACGCACCGCGGTGAGCTTCGGCGTCGCGTCCAACCAGGTCAATCTGGTGTCGTCGGCGGGGCCGGACCTGGTGAAAGCGAGTTATCCCGACACAGTCGGCAAAGCGGCGTTCCTGTACCTCAACGCGGACGCCAGCGCGCAGAACGCGCGCAGCATGCAGAAGGCCGCCGAACAGCGCGGGTTCACGTTCGTCTACACGCAGGCCATCGACATCGCGGACGTGAACTACGCGCCGTACGTCGCGCAGCTCAAGGAGAAGGGCGCGCGGGTCGTGTACTGGATCGGCTCGGCGCAGTACGCGGTGCGGTTGCAGCAGGCGATGCGGCAGCAGGGTTACACGCCGGACGCCTTCGTCACCGATCCCACGGCGTACGACCCGCAGTACGTGCGGCAGGGCGGCGCGGCCGTCGACGGCACGGTGGTGTTCACGAACGCCACGCTGTTCGAGGAGGCCAACGCGCAGCAGAAGCTGTACCGGGACTGGCTCGCGCGCGTCGCACCCGGCGCGGCACCCAGCTACTTCGGCATGTTCGCCTGGGCCGCCGCGGCGCTGTTCGTGAAGACGGCCGTCAAGGTCGGCCCCCAGTTGACGCGCAAGGCGATGCTCGACGCGCTCCGCGGCGTGCACGACTACACGGCAGACGGGCTGGTCGCCCCGCAGGACGTCGGCGGGAAGCGCACCTCGGCGTGCATGGCGCTGGTCCGGCTGAAGGGCGGGACGTGGAGCAGGCTGGGCCCGGCGTCCGGGTTCTCCTGCGGCTCGCTGATCGACACGGGCGTGGGCGGATGACGGCGCTCCTCGCGTACACGATCTTCGGCCTGGTGACCGGCGGCGCGTACGCCGTCGTCGCGAGCGGGCTCGTGCTGACCTACAGCACCTCCAAGGTGTTCAACGTCGGGCACGGTGCGATCGGCATGGTGATGGCGTTCCTGTACTGGGAGCTCGCCGAGAACCGCGGCCTGCCGCAGTGGCTCGCCCTGCTGGTCGTGGTCGGCGGGTGCGCGCCCGCGTTCGGGCTGTTGATCGAGCGGTTCGTCATGCGCAGGCTCGCCGGTGCGCCGGTCGGCGTCACGCTGGTCGCCGGCGTGGGTGTGCTGGTCGGGCTGATCGGCGCGGCACAGGTGATCTGGCCGCCGCAGGCCCGCCCGGTGCGACCGTTTCTCGACGCGTTCGGCGTCCACATCGGACAGTCGTTCGTCAGCGGGCACGACCTGGTGACGCTCGCCTGCGCGGTGCTGGTCGCGACCGGTCTGTACCTGCTGCTGAACCGCACCCGCACGGGTCTCGCGATGCGCGCGTGCGTGGACGACCCCGCACTGGCGGGCCTCTACGGCATCAGGCCGACGCGGCTGTCCGCACTCAGCTGGGCCATCGGCTCGGCGCTCGCCGCGCTGGGCGGCATCCTGCTCACCCCGGTGGTGCAGCTGGACTACGTGACGATGACGCTGCTCGTGATCACCGCGTACACGGCCGCGCTCGTCGGCCGGTTGCGCAGCCTGCCGTGGACGTTCGCCGGCGCGCTGGGACTCGGGCTCGTGCAGTCCTACGCGGTCGCCTACCTGCCGTCGTCGCAGTTCTGGATCGCCTTCCGGGCGGCGATTCCCGCGTTGCTGCTGTTCGTCGTGCTGCTCGCGCTGCCGCAGTCGCCGCTGCGGATCGGTGGCGTGAAGGGCTCCCGCGGGGTGGCGGTGCCCAACGCCCGGCTGACCGCGGTCACGGCCGCGGTGTTCCTGGCCGTGGTGCTGACGCTCGCGCTGGTCGTCGACGCACCGGTGGCCGGGCAGCTCGCGCTCGGCGTGGTGTTCGGCACGGTGCTGCTGTCGATGGTGCTGCTGACCGGGTACGGCGGTGTGGTGTCGCTCGGGCAGTTCACGTTCGTCGGGGTGGGCGCGGTGACCGTGGCGCGGCTCGGCACCTCGTCGCCGTGGGCGTTGCTGGCCGGTGCGGCGGTGGCCGGTGCCGTCGGCGCGCTGGTGGCACTGCCCGCGTTGCGCGTGCGCGGGCTGTACCTCGCGCTGGCCACGCTGGGCTTCGCGCAGCTGATGGACAAGCTCGTGCTGCAGTCGCCCATCGCGTTCGGCGTCCGCGGCAGCCTCCAGGTGCCGCGGCTCGCGGGCGTCGGCTCGGCGCAGGCACAGCTCGTTCTCGCCGGGATCGTCTTCGCACTGGTCGGCGCGGGTGTGCTGGCCGTGCGGCGCGGGCGGCTCGGCCGCAGGCTGATCGCGGTCAGGGACAGCCCGGCGGCGTGCGCGACGCTGGGCGTGAACGTGCGGTGGATCAGGGTGGGCGTGTTCGCGCTGTCCGCCGCGATCGCTGGGCTGGCGGGCGGGCTCTTCGCGCAACTGCGGGAAACCGTGGCGGCGAGCGACTTCCAGCTGTTCAACAACCTGCCGCTGCTGCTGTTCGCGGTGATCGCCGGGGTGACGTCGGTGACCGGCGCCGCCCTCGGCGGCCTGCTGCTCATGCTGCTTCCCCTGCTGCAGAGCGGGTTCCCCGCGCTGGCCGGGGTGCTGGTCGTCCTGCTCGGAGTCGCGGCCGCTGGACTGGCCCGCGACCCGAACGGACTGGTGAGCTGGATCTTCCGCGCCTGGCGGCCGTCGTGATGCGGGTGGACGGCGTCACCGTGCGCTTCGGTGACGTGGTCGCCGTGAACGACGTGACGCTGTCCGCCGATGCGGGCGCGGTGACCGGGCTGATCGGCCCCAACGGCGCGGGCAAGACGACGCTGTTCGACGTCATCACCGGGTTGCGCAGGCCGTCGGCCGGACGGGTGCTGCTCGACGGCGCGGACGTGACGGCCAAGGGGCCGCACCAGCGGTCACGGCTCGGTGTGGCGCGGACGTTCCAGCGGCTCGAGGTCTTCGGCTCGCTGACCGTGTGGGAGAACGTGGTGGTGGCGCTGGACAGCCGCCGCAGGCCGGCCAGGCTGGCCACCGAGTTGCTCGACCGGGTGGGGCTCGGTGAGTTCGCTTCGCGGCAAGCCGACACCGTGCCGACCGGCGCGGCGCGGCTGCTGGAGCTGGCTCGGGCGCTGGCCACCGACCCGCGGCTGCTGTTGCTCGACGAGCCGTCGTCGGGGCTGGACCGGCAGGAGACCGACGCGTTCGGGGCGTTGTTGCGCGAGCTCACGGCGGAGGGGCGCGCGGTCGTGCTGGTCGAGCACGACATGGACCTCGTGATGGGCTGCTGCGACCGCGTCCACGTGCTGAACCTCGGTCAGCTGCTCACGTCCGGCACACCGGACGAGGTCCGTTCGCACGACGGCGTGCGGGAGGCGTACCTCGGATGATCGAGCTCACCGACGTGCACGCGGGATACGGCCGGATCGAGGTGCTGCGCGGAGTCTCGTTGTCCGTGCCGCGCGGCACGGTGACCGCTCTGCTCGGCCCGAACGGCGCGGGCAAGTCGACGCTGGTGAAGGTCCTCAGTGGACAGTTGAGGGCGACCAGCGGCCACGTGCACCTCGGCGGCGTGCACGTGAACGACGCCTCGCCGGACGACCTCGCGCGGGCGGGGCTGTGCACGATCCCGGAAGGCCGCGCGATCTTCCCCAACCTCACGGTCGCGGAGAACCTCCGGCTCATGCGGGGAGACCCGGAGATCGTCTACGACCGGTTCCCCAAGCTGGGACAACGCCGCAGGCAGCTGGCGGGCTCGATGTCCGGTGGCGAGCAGCAGATGCTCGCGTTCTCCCGCGCGCTGGTCACCGATCCGGCGGTGCTCGTCATCGACGAGCTGTCGATGGGCCTCGCGCCGATCATCGTCGCGGAGCTGTACGACGTCGTGCGCGAGCTGGCCGAGGACGGCGTCACGATGCTGATCGTCGAGCAGTTCGCCGAGACCGCAACAGCCGTCGCCGACCAGGTCGTCGTGATGGCGGACGCCGACGACCTGGCAGCCGAAGATCTCACGACCGTCTACTTCGGAGGGACGCGATGAGGTGCGTGCTCGCGCTGCTGCTGGTCCTGCTCTCCCCCGCGCCCGCGCACGCCGACGTGGGCGGGTTCACGCTGACCGCGCGGGCGACGCCGGTGTCCGTCCTGCTGCACACCGACCTGCTCCCGGTGCCCGCTGAGCCGCAGGGCGAGGTGCACCTGTCGTACACGCAGACCGAGCTCGGTTCCGGACCGATCGGGCGATCGCTGGCGAGCTCGCTGTGGCCGGGCGCGGCCATCGGCACCGGGTTGCCGCAGATGCTGGGTTTCGCCTACCCGGTGCAGGTCAACGCGGCGCACCCCGGCGGCCCCGGCGACGAGACGAAGTCCGGGATGCGCGCCCGCGCCGACGCCACGAAGGTCGAGTCGACCGCCGGTGCGCCGCAGGAGGTTCCACTCCTGCTCACTATGGACGGCCTCGCGTCGAGCAGCACCAGCGCGATCTCGGCTGCCGAGGCGCGGTCCACCGCCGTGACGTCCGCGCAGACGATCACCTTGCTGTCCGGTCTGATCCGGTTGTCCGGCGTGCGCTTCGAGTCCGTCGCGGTCAGCGACGGCGCGCGGGGCACGGGCACCAGCTCGTTCTCGATCGCCGCGATCACCGTGGCGGGCAAGGACTACCCGGTCAAGGCGCCGGGCCAGGTGCCGGACGGCCTGCTGAAGGCACTGGAGCCGCTGGGTGTCACGCTGACGTGGCCGAAGTCGGAGACGAAGATCGAGAGCACCTCCGCGACGTCCACCAGCCAGGGCCTGAGGCTCACCGTGGACGTGCTGGCGCTGCGCAAGAAGCTCGGCCTCGGCGGACTGCTCGACGGCGTCGTCGCCCCGTTGCTGCCGAAGGAGCTGGCGCCGCTGCTGAACCCGTTGCGCAAGATGGAGTTCATCATCGGCGACACCACGGCCACCGCGAACGCCTCCCCCGCCGCGCCTGCCGTGAACGCCCCGCCCCCGGCCGCTCCGGAAGTCCCCGCGGCAGCGCCACCGGCCGTGGCACCCGGCTCGCCCGACATTCCTCCCGTCGCCGGGATCGCACCGCCTCGCACGACACCACCCGCACGGGCCGCGGCCAGGAAACCCCAGTCGCTGCTCGACTTCCCCGGCGTGCCCGCACTGATCGTGCTGGCCGGCCTCGGCGTCGCGGCGGCGGGCGCGCACGGCATGCGCTCGCTCGGCGGCTTCCTGCTCGGCGGCGCGCCCTGTCCCTCCGGACATCCCACCGGTGTCCCCGACCTGCGCAACGGGTGAACCCATGACCATGCACGACCGCGGGCGCGCACGCCTGCGCGCCGGACTCGGCGTCGTCGGCACGCTGTTGATGACGTGCGGGATCGCCGCGATCCTCTTCGCCTGGTGGGGCACCGCCCACACCGGGTACGTGTTCGAGCAGATCCCCTACTTGGTCTCGGGCGGGCTGCTCGGCCTCGGCCTGATCGGCGTCGGCGGCTTCCTGTACTTCGGCTCCTGGCTGACGAAGCTCATGGAGGAGCAACGACAGACCGCGCAGGCGTTGCGAACGCTGCTCGAGGAGCGTTCAGCCGACTGATCCGGCGGTCCAGCAGCTGATCTCCATGCCGTCCTCGACGGGGAACGCGACGGTGACGTAACCGTTCGCCGGGTCGCGGACGTAGGCCAGGTAGTCGGCCATCGTGGGGAAGGTGATGTCGTCCGCCACCACCAGCGCGCCGGGCTCCAGCCTGGACTCCAGCTGTCGCAGCACCGGCAGGCAGAGGTTCTTCCACCCGTCCAGCAGCACGAGCCCGATCGGACCGGGCAGCTCCGTCAGCGTCTCCAGCGCGTCGCCCTCCAGGATCGTCACGTTCTCGCCGACACCGGCGCCGTCGAGGTTGGCGCGCGCGTGGGCGATCTTGGCCGCGTTCATCTCGGTGCCGTACACGTGGCCCGTGCCGTTGTCCGCGACCGCGGCGGCCAGGTACATCGTGGAGATGCCGAACGAGGTGCCGAACTCGACGATGGTGTCCGGCCGTGCAGCCCGGACGAGTGAGTAGAGCAGGTTGCCTCCCTCCGGGGAGATCGGCAGGTAGAGGTCTTCCAGCAGATCCGCGCGCTCCTGCGCGGACGCGGACTCGGAGACGGGCTTGCGGATGCTCTCGTCGAGCTCGGCGGCGGCGAACATGCGCTCGAGCGCCTCGCGAACGCCAGGACTGTGCAAAGTGTTGGTCACCTGAGCTAGAGTAGACGCAACGTTGCGTCTTGCCTAGGGAGAACTCCGATGCACCACGGAAACCGTCACGGGCGCAGCGAGCAGGCCCGGCAGGCCGTGCTCCAGGCAGTCGACGGCCTGCTCGTCGAACGCGGGTTCGCCGGCGTGACCATGGAGGGCATCGCCGCACGCGCGGGCGTGGCCAAGCAGACCGTCTACCGCTGGTGGCCGTCCAAAGTGGACGTTCTGATGGACGCCTTCATCGACGACATGGAGCAGCACCTCACGCCACCCGACCACGGCGACCTCGGCCGCGACCTGCGTGCACACCTGGCCGACCTCGCCGAGTTCCTGACGACGTCCGACTCCGGCGCGGTGTTCCGCGCGCTCGCCGGGCAGGCGCAGCACGATCCCGCTGTCGCCGCCCGGCTGCGCACCGACTACCTGGGGCAGCAGCGCGCCAGGGACGAGCTGCCGCTGCGGCGCGCCACCGAGCGCGGCGAACTGCCCGCCGACATCGACCTCGAGTTCGCCGTCGACCAGCTCGTCGGGCCCGTCTACTACCGCGTCCTGGTCACCGGCGGGTCCGTGTCGCGCGGGTTCACCGACGAGCTGGTGGCTCGCTTCCTCGCGCAGCACTGATCCCGCAGACGCGAGGCCTCCTAGGCGCCTGACTGACATGTCGCGATTGCGCCTGGCTACGACTGCACGATGCCGCGCTCGATCGCCGCGGTGGCGAACTCGATCAGATGAGCAGGCCGGACGCGGTTGGTCCGCGATCCCTGGAGCAGCAGGTCGTCGGCGACGCCGATCAGCGAGTCCCACACCCAGTGCGGCAGGGCGGGATCGTCGATCAGGGTCTGACCGCAGGCTTGTGCGGTCTCAGTCAGCGTCCGCGCCAGTGCGTTGATCGTCTTGCGGTACACCTTCGCCGAACCTGCCGCGTCCTTGCCGCGGCGGCCGCCCGCGAGCACCTTGGCTTCCCACTGCGCGGCGGACCGGCCGAAACGCCGCCACAGCTCGGTGACCTGAGGCTCGATCTCGCGGAGCACACCGGCGATGCCGAGGCCGCGGTCCACGTCCGCGAGCGTGCGCTGGAGGTCGTCCAGCCGCCGGGTCATGAGCGCCGCGAACACGTCCTCCTTGCCGTCGAAGTACTGGTAGACGGTCCCCGAGCTGACGCCCGCGCCCACGGCGATCGCGCGCATGGTCAGCCCCGCGTACCCGGCCTGCTCGAGGATCAGCTCGGCGGACGCCAGGATGTCGCGCCGCCTGCCCTCCGCGTCGCCCCACGCCGTCGCCTGCTGCTCGGTGCTCACCGGCGCAGCTTACATTGAACAACGTTCAGAACCATATTGAACGTTGTTCGGTTTGGGCGCTACGGTGGCGGCATGACGGAGACCGATGGTGCTCTGGCGACTCGACTGGCCACCGAAGCGGGCCGGTTGCTGATGAAGGTTCGCGGATCGGGTGACGGCCCGGCGGGTGACCAGGCGGCGCAGGTTTTCCTGGCGGCGCAACTGAATGCTCACCGTGCCGACGACGCGGTGCTGTCCGAGGAGGCGCCCGACGACCCGCGCAGGCTGGCGGCCGAGCGGGTGTGGATCATCGATCCGCTCGACGGCACCAGGGAGTTCGCCGAACGCGGTCGCGTCGACTGGGCGGTGCACGTGGCGCTGTGGCAGCGCGGAGTGCTCACCGCCGGAGCTGTGGCGTTGCCCGCGCTGGGCCGCACCTTCGACGCCGAGGCACCGGAACAGGTGTCACCGCGGGGCAAGGTCAGACTCGTGGTCAGCCGCACCCGGCCACCGGCGTTCGCCGAGCGGCTCGCCGCCGCGGTGCACGGTGAGCTGGTGCCGATGGGCAGTGCCGGGGCCAAGGCGATGGCGGTGGTCCGCGGCACGGCGGACGCCTACGTGCACGCGGGCGGGATGTACGAGTGGGACTCGGCGGCGCCGGTGGCCGTGGCGCGAGCGGCCGGGTTGCACACCTCCCGGATCGACGGGAGCCCGCTGGTCTACAACCGGCCCGATCCGTGGTTGCCCGACCTGCTGATCTGCCGGCCGGAGCTCGCCAGGGTGCTGCTCGCCGAGCTCGAGGGGGTGGCCGCGTGAGCCTCGACCACCTCGACCGGCTCGAGGCGGACAGCATCGACATCTTCCGCGAGGCGGTCGCGGAGAGCGAGCGACCGGTGCTGCTGTACTCGATCGGCAAGGACAGCTCGGTGCTGCTCCACCTGGCGCGCAAGGCGTTCTACCCGTCGCGGCCGCCATTTCCGCTGCTGCACGTGGACACCACGTGGAAGTTCCGGGAGATGATCGCGTTCCGGGACGAGACGGTAGCGCGGCTCGGGCTGGAGCTGATCGTGCACCGCAACCCCGAGTGCGTGGCGCTGGGCATCAACCCGTTCGAGCACGGGTCCGCGCGGCACACCGACCTGTGGAAGACCCAGGGACTGCGCCAGGCGCTGGACAAGCACCGGTTCGACCTGGCCTTCGGCGGCGCGCGGCGCGACGAGGAGGCCTCCCGCGCCAAGGAACGGGTGTTCTCGTTCCGCACCGCGCAGCACCGCTGGGACCCGAAGAACCAGCGCCCTGAGCTGTGGCGGCTCTACAACACGAGGGTCGCGCCCGGCGAGAGCATCCGGGTGTTCCCGCTGTCGAACTGGACCGAGCTGGACGTCTGGCGCTACGTCGAGCGCGAGCGGATTCCCGTGGTGCCGCTGTACTTCGCCGCACCACGCCCGGTGGTCGACCGCGACGGCACGCTGATCATGGTCGACGACGAGCGCATGCCGTTGCGCGACGGCGAAAGGCCGACGAACGAGCTGGTCCGGTTCCGCACGCTGGGGTGCTACCCGCTGACGGGCGCGGTGCGCAGCGCCGCCGCCACGGTCCCCGACATCGTCGAGGAGATGGTCGTCGCGACCACCTCCGAGCGGCAGGGCCGGGTGATCGACCACGACCAGAGCGGGTCGATGGAGCGCAAGAAGCAGGAGGGGTACTTCTGATGGCCGAACTGCTTCGCTTCATCACCTGCGGCAGCGTGGACGACGGCAAGAGCACGCTGATCGGCAGGCTGCTCTACGAGTCGAAGCTGCTCTACGCCGACCACCTCGCCGCGCTGGCCGCCGACTCGAAACGCGTCGGCACCCGCGGTGACGACCTGGACTTCGCGCTGCTGGTGGACGGCCTGGCCGCGGAACGCGAGCAGGGCATCACCATCGATGTCGCTTACCGGTTCTTCGCCACCGAGGCACGCCGGTTCATCGTCGCGGACACCCCTGGGCACGAGCAGTACACCCGCAACATGGTCACCGGCGCGTCAACGGCGGACGCCGCGGTGATCCTGCTCGACGCGCGCCGCGGCATGCTCAGCCAGACCCGCAGGCACGCGCACCTGGTGTCGTTGCTGGGAATCCGGCACGTCGCGCTCGCCGTGAACAAGCTCGACCTGGTCGACTACTCGCCCGAGGTGTTCGCGTCGATCTGCGCCGAGTTCCGCGCCTTCGCCGCCGAGCTGGACTTCGACGAGGTGACCTGCGTGCCGATGTCCGCGGTCGACGGCGCCAACGTGGTCGCCCACAGCGAGCTGACCCCGTGGTACGACGGGAAGACGCTGCTGCAGTGGCTGGAGTCGGTCGAGGTCGGCGATAATGCGACCGACGGTCCGTGCCGGTTCCTGGTGCAGTGGGTCAACCGGCCGGACGCAGATTTCCGGGGCTTCTCCGGACGGGTGCTGCGCGGCACGCTGCGCCAGGGCGACAAGATCCGCGTGCTCCCAGGCGACCGGATGTCCACTGTGGACCGCATCGTCACCATGGATGGCGACCGCACCGACGCGCCGACCGGGTCGTCGGTGACCGTGGTGCTCGCCGACGAGGTGGACGTGAGCCGCGGCGACGTGCTGGCGATGGCGGACGACCCGCCCGGCGCGGCGGACGCGTTCCAGGCGCACCTGGTCTGGCTGAACGAGGCCGACCTGCTCCCCGGCAGGCCCTACCTGGCCAAGATCGGTGCCCGCACGGTCGGTTTCACCGCCGACCTGCCGAAGTACCGCATCGAGATCGACTCACGACGGCGCGCACCCGCGAAGGTGCTGCGGCTCAACGAGATCGGCGTCGCCAACGTGCACTTCGACGCGCCCGTGCCGTACGAGAGCTACCGCGACAGCAGGGACCTCGGCTCGTTCGTGGTGCTCGACCGGCTGACCAACGCCACCGTCGGGGCCGGCATGATCGACTTCGCGTTGCGCCGCTCGGCGAACGTGCGCTGGCAACAGGTGACCGTGGACAAACATGCGCGCGCCGAGCGCAACGGGCACCGGCCGTGCGTCGTCTGGCTCACCGGACTGTCCGGCGCGGGCAAGTCCACCATCGCCGACCTGGTGGAGAAGGCGCTGCACGCCGACGGCAGGCACACCTTCCTGCTGGACGGCGACAACGTGCGCCACGGCCTGAACAAGGACCTCGGGTTCACCGACGCGGACCGGGTGGAGAACATCCGCCGCATCGCCGAGGTCGCCGCGTTGATGGCCGACGCCGGACTGATCGTGCTGGTCTCCTTCATCTCGCCGTTCCGGGCCGAGCGGGCACTGGCCAGGGACCTCGTCGCCGACGGCGAGTTCTGCGAGGTGTACGTCGACACCCCTCTTTCCGTCGCTGAGCAGCGCGACCCGAAAGGCCTGTACGCCAAGGCGAGGCGCGGCGAGCTGGCCAACTTCACCGGCATCGACTCCCCCTACGAGCCACCCGAGAACCCCGAGCTGCGGGTGGACACCACGACGCTGAGCCCGGAGCGTGCGGCGGGCGCCGTGGTCACCAAACTTCGCGAGCTCGGCGTCTATTGAACGTTGTCCGGAATCCGGTATGTTCAACTAGAACACGTTCTAACTTGGAGGTCGGCGTGCCGGATCAGGCGTGGTCGCGGTTCTGCCAGGCGCTGGAACAGGCCGGCCAGGTGATCCTGTCCGAGAAGGCACCGGACACTCCACTGGATCGCGCGGAGGGCTTCCGCTACCTCTCCCGGCTGACCCGCGAGATGCTCTACTCCTGCGTGGACAACGCCGATCCGGACTTCCCCCGGTTCCACGAGCTCGACCTGGTCAAGATCGGCGCGGACAACCCGGACAACGTCTACCTGTCGGCGAACATCCGCGGCGACCGCACGTATCGGATCACCGGAACCCGCGGCAGCATCGCGTACTTCAGCATCGGCTCCAAGGCCAACCGCTACGCCAAGGACGGCACGATGGCGTCCACCGGCGAGCTGTCCGACACCGACCTGGTCGTCGCGCCGGACGGCACGGTGGAGATCATCGCGAGCGCGGAGGAGCAGAGCGGCAACTGGCTGCCGCTCGCCCCGGACTCGACCGGTCTGGTGGTGCGCCAGACGTTCCTGGACCGCGAGACGGAGACTCCCGGTGAGTGGCACATCGAGCAGATCGGCGGTCCCGCCGAGCCCGCGCCGGTCACCCCTGAGTTCCTGGCCAAGGCGCTGCAACGGGCGGCGCTGTCGGTGCACGGCACCGCGGCCACCTTCGCGCACTGGACCGGAACGTTCATGACGAGGCCGAACGAGCTGCCGGACTTCGGGCAGGACATGTTCCAGCGCGCGGGCGGCGACCCGGAGATCTTCTACCTGCACGGGTACTGGTCGCTGGCACCGGGCGAGGCGTGGGTGATCGAGACCGACGTGCCGGACTGCCCGTACTGGAACTTCCAGCTGGACAACTGGTGGATGGAGTCGCTCGACCACCGCCGGAAGATCACCGTCAACAAGCACACCGCGGCACTCGACGCGGACGGCAGGCTGACCATCGTGGTCGCCGAGCGCGACCCCGGCGTCGGCAACTGGATCGACACCTGCGGGCACAGCTCCGGCACGGCGTTGTTGCGCTGGCTCGGCGCGGCGACCCATCCGATCCCGAAGTGCCGCGTCGTGGGGCTGGAGGACATCCGATGACGCTCGACGTCGACGACCTGCTCGGGAAGGCCGCGGCCAAGACCGGGCTCACCGAGTTCGGCGACGACTGGTTCCGCGAGCCGCTGGAGGTGCTCGTCGCGAGCCTGAACACCGAAGCGGACCTGTCGGCGTTCGGCCTGGAACTGACGAGGCGCAGGCTGATCGCGCTGCTGGAGAACCGGCTGCGGCTGCGTGCGCTGCAACGCGAGCACCCGGAGATGCTCGACCTCGACGTGCGGGTCGCGGCCGAGATCTGCGGCCTGCCCCGCACCGGCTCGACTCTGCTGCACCGGCTGCTGGCCAGCTCGCCCCAGGTCACCTCCACGCTGTCGTGGGAGGTCGCGTACCCGATCCCCTTCCCCGGCGAGGGCCAGGACGCAGCCGAGCGCAAGCGCCGCGCCCAGGAGCGGATGCGGATGCTGTCCGGGCTCCCTGCCGATTTCGGCGACATCCACACGGTGGTGTGGGACGGTCCGGAAGAGGACGTGATCCTGCTGGACCGGACGTTCGTGTCGATGAGCTTCGACACCTTCTACTGGGTGCCCGGCTACGGCGACTGGCTGCGCGCGGCCGACCAGAGCAAGGCTTACAACGAGCTGCGCCAGTGGCTGCAGGTGTTGCAGTGGCAGGACCCGTCGCGCGCGAACCGCCCGTGGGTGCTGAAGTCGCCGCACCACCTGACCGCGGCGGACACCGTGCTGGACACCTTCGGCGACTGCAAGATCGTCATGACGCACCGCTCGCCGGTGAACGCGGTCCCCTCGTTCGCCTCGATGGTGCGAGCGATGTCCTCGCAGTACAGCGAAAGCATCGATCCAGTCCAGATCGGACAGTACTGGTCCCGCCGATTCGCCGCGACGCTGCGCGGATTCGGGGCGGCGCGCGCGGCACGCCCGGAGCGGTTCGTCGACGTGCAGTTCGCGGACACGGTCAGCTCGCCGATCGCGGTCGCCCGCCGGGTGCTCGGCGAGCTCGGCCTGCACCCGGACGCGGCCGACGACGCGGCGTTCGAGGCCTACCTGGAACGCAACCGCGCGGAACGGCACGGTTCGCATTCCTACGCACCGCAAGACTTCGGGCTGTCCGAAGAACAACTGACCCGTGACTTCGCGTTCTACACGGAGGCGTACCTGTGATGCTCACCGACGAGGTCGTGGTGATCACCGGAGTCGGCCCCGGCCTGGGCTCGAAGCTGGCCGTCCGCGCGGCCGCCGAGGGCGCGAAGGTCGTCATGGCCGCGCGATCCACCGACGTGATGACCCAGGTGGAGAAGGACGTCGCGGCAGCGGGCGGCGAGGCTGTCGGCGTCTCCTGCGACGTGCGCAGACCCGAGGACGTCGCCCGGCTCGTGCAGACCGCCGTCGACCGGTTCGGCACCATCACCGGCCTGGTCAACTCGGCGTTCGGACACCCCGGTTTCGCCGACCTGCTGGACACCCCGGAGAAGGCCATCCGCAGGTCGATGGACATCATCCTGCACGGCGCGCTGGGCGTCACCCGCGAAGTCGTGCCGCACATGAAGGCGGCGGGCCGAGGCTCGATCGTCAACGTCGGCACGATGGCCGTCCGCAAACCGCACCGCGGCGAGGGCGGGTACGCGGTGGCGAAGGCGGCCATGGCGGCCGCAACCCAGTACCTCGCACTGGAGCTCGGCGAGCACGGCATCCGCGCGAACCAGGCGGTCATGGGCTGGCTGGACGGACCGGGCGTGCGCTTCTACCTCCAGCTGACCGCCGACGCGCGCGGCGTCACCGAGCAGGACGTCTACGACGAGATCGCCGCGCACAACCCGCTCGGCCGGATCCCGACCGACGACGCGTGCGCGGGCGCGGTGCTGTTCCTGTTGTCCCGCAACGCCTCCGAGATCACCGGCGCGACGCTGGACGTCAACGGCGGGGAGTACATGCCGGGATGAGCCACGTCATCGAGTCCGTGATCGTCGAGATTCCCGTGCCCGCCCCGTTCGTCTGGGACGTGCTGATCGACTACGCCGGCTACCCGCACTGGAACCCCTACACGCTCAAGGTGGACACCACCCTGGCCGTCGGCGACCCCATCGACCTCACCTTGCCGCGGCCGGACGGCAGCGACGGCACCTTCATCAGCCGCGAGTACATCCGCGTCGTCGACCCGCCCCGGCTGCTGCGCTACGACACCGGTGACACGTTTCCCGGTCTGTCCGGCGTGCGCGACCAGTGGATCACCGCGCTCGGGGCGGACCGGTGCAGCTACCACACGTGCGAGACGTTCACCGGCAAGTACGCCGGCGCCGTCATGGCCGCGCAGGGGGCCTGGGTCAAGGCCGGATTCGACGCTGTCGCGCACGCACTGCGCGATCGCGCCACCGCGTTGTTCGCCGGCCGCCAGGCCACGATGTTGAGCTCACCAGAAGAAGGCCGGTGAGACGACGCTGGCACGGCGCCGTCCGGCACTGTTGAAGAGCCACCACCGGTCGACCACGACGGACACGCTGACCTCGACCGCGCCAACCCTCGCAAAACGGGCAAAACCGTTGCCATGCAACGGTTTTCATCCTTGACGACAGCATTCGAACGCTCCTAGCCTGACCGAACGGCCGCCGCCGCGAAAAGGTTTTCAGCCCCCGCTGGAGCCTCGCGAAGGGAGAACAGGCCGTGTTTCGCTCAACCTCAGTGGCCGCACTCGCCAGCCTCGCGGTAGTACTCGGCGGAGGCACAGCTGTTGCCGCGCCACCGGGAATCTTCCACGTCAGCAGCTTCGGCGCGGTCGCGGACGGCGTGACCAACGCGGCGCCGGCGATCAACGACGCCGTCACGGCCGCGCACGCGGCGGGCGGTGGCGTCGTCACGTTCGACGCCGGCAACTACCTGCTGGCAGGCACGGTCAAGCTGAAGAGCGACGTGACGATCGAACTCAAGGCCGGGTCGACGATCACCGGCTCCGCGGGCGGCTACGACCCGCCGGAGTCCAACCCGTACGACAAGTACCAGGACTACGGCCACAGCCACTTCCGCAACGCCATGTTCTTCGGCGACAAGGTCGACAACGTCAAGTTCATCGGCGCGGGCACGATCGACGGCGGCGGCCACCTGATCACCGGCAACCCGAAGAGCGGGCAGGCCGACAAGATCATCTCGATCACGCGGTGCACGAACTTCACGCTGAGCGGCATCAAACTGCGCCGCGGCGGGCACTTCGCGGCGCTGATCAACGGGTGCACCGGCGTGACGTCCGAGAGCCTGGTGATCGACACCGCCAGCGACCGCGACGGGTGGAACATCATCAGCACCCGCAACGTGAAGATCAACAACATCAAGGCGGCCGCGAACGACGACGCGCTCGCGTTCAAGAGCGACTACGCGCTCGGGCAGAAGCTGCCCAACGGCAACGTGACGGTCACCAACGCCCAGCTGTCAGCGGGGTGTTGCAACGCGTTGATGTTCGGCTCCGAGACGTGCGGTGACTTCACCGGGTACGACTTCTCGAACATCACGATCACCGGTGCGGGCAAGTCGGGGCTCGGCCTGGTGTCGATGGACGGAGCCGTCATCTCCGACGTGCACTACCGCGACATCAAGATGTCCGGCACCAAGTCGCCGATCATGATCAAGGTGGGCACGCGCAAGCGCTGCGGCAACAACCCCGGCGTCGGCAAGGTCCACCACATCACCTACGACAACATCACCGGCACCAGCGCGGGTTCGTTCAGCCCGACGATGTGGGGCGAGCCGGGCAGCATCTCGGACATCACGATGAACAACGTCAACCTGAACCTGCCCGGCGGCAGCGGCACGATGTCGACCAACCCGCCGTCGAACGACCCCAAGAACTACAACCCCAACAGCATCGGCACGCGTCCGGCGTTCGGCTGGTACCTGCACAACGTGACCAACCTGAAGTTCACCAACTCGTCGGTGAAGTTCGGCAAGGACGACGGCCGTCCCGCGGTGATCGTGAACAACGGCAGCAAGGTGACGTTCGACCACTTCACCGCGCAGCGCGGCGGCAAGAGCCCGTCGGACGTGCTGGTCCAGAACGTGTCCGGCTACTGCGTGCGCGACAGCGCCAACACCTCGGGTGGTGCGCTGCGGATCGGCAACAGCGGCTCCGCGGAAGGATGCGCGTCGAACTGATCCAAGGGTCGCCGTCGGATGGCCGGACCGGAACTCCGCCGAATGCTGGTCATCCGGCGTCTCTCCCTGTCCAATTGGCGGCGTCCTGGACGCCGCCAACGTCGACAGGTAGGAGACCTGATGGTGAGGCGGCGCACGTTCCTGCTCGGGGCTTCGGCCCTTCCACTGCTCGGGGCCGCCGCGGCGACCCCGCTCGACGTCGGCCGAGCCGCCGCGGACCACTGGATCCGCACGGCGAGTCTCGGCGACAACAACTGGCAGAACGCGACGCTGCACAGCGGTGTGATGGCGCTCTACGAGGCGACCAGCGCCACCAAGTACCGCGACTACACGCTCAGCTGGGCGAACAAGCACGACTTCAAGCTGAGGACGTCGTCGAGCAACCCGCACTTCGCGGACTACCAGGCGGCCGGGCAGGCGTACCTCGACCTGTACGAGGACAAGCGCGAGCCGCAGCGGATCGCCGCGCTGGTCAAGGAGATCGACGCGACGGTCGCGTCCGGGCGCGTCGACTACTGGTGGTGGGTGGACGCGCTGCACATGGCGATGCCGATCTTCGCCCGGCTCGGCAAGGCCGACTACGGCGACAAGCTGTACCGCTGGACGCGCACCCGGTTGTGGGACAACGGACTGTGGTGGCGGGACAAGAAGTACGTGGGCCGCAACGTCTACTGGTCGCGCGGCAACGGCTGGGCCATCGCGGCGCTCGCGAAGACGCTCGACGCGCTGCCCGCATCCTCGCCGTTCCGCGCCGGATACGTCGCCGACTTCCGGGCGATGGCGGCGTCGCTGGCTCGGGTGCAGCGCTCCGACGGGTTCTGGAACGTCAACCTGGGTGACCCGAAGGACCACCCAGGACCGGAGACGAGCGGCACCGCGTTCTTCACCTACGGACTGGCCTGGGGCGTCCGCGCCGGTGTGCTGGACGCGAGCGTCTACCGGCCGATCGCACTGCGCGGGTGGGACGGCATGGTGTCCGCGGCACTGCACTCGACCGGCAAGGTCGGGTACGTGCAGGGACAGGGCCAGCAGCCGTCCGACCACCAGCCGGTCAAACGGGACGACACCGCCAACTTCGGCGTGGGCGCGTTCCTGCTGGCCTCCACCCAGGTGGCGCGGCTCTAACTCTGAGCGCGTTCCTCCTGACGCGCGCGCAGCGCGGCGCCAAGACGGGACATCACCGCGAAGTAGTGGGTCGGGGTGATCCGGGCGAGTGCGTCGAACACGTACGCGTCCGGTCCCACGAGTATCCGCGACTTCCCCCGCTCGACGCCGCGGTGGATGATCTCGGCCGCTTTGTCCGGTGTGGTCAGGGTGATGGCGTCGAAGTCCGCCGCCATGTCCTCGTGCGTCCGCCCGCGGCCCTCCGGGTCGTGGCGGATGCGCGCGTTGCGGATGATGTTCGTCCGGATGCCGCCCGGATGCACGGTCACCGCGCGCACGCCGGTGCCGAGCAGCTCCTGGCGCAGCGAGTCGGTGAAGCCGCGGATGGCGAACTTCGAGGCGCAGTAAGCACTCTGGTGCGGCATGCCGACCAGGCCGTACACGCTCGAGGTGTTCACGATCACGCCGTCGTCCTGCGCGGTGAGGATCGGCAGGAACGCGCGGGTCCCGTTGACCACGCCCCAGAAGTTGATCTCGAACAGCCAGGCGTCGTCCTCGGGCACGGCGTCCTGGACGGCCGAGGCCGTCGCGACGCCCGCGTTGTTGAACACCGCCGCCAGCGGTGCGGGCAGCCATTCGCGAACCTCGTCGGCGAACCGGTGCTGGTCGGCCGCGTCACGGACGTCCAGCACCCTGGTGAGCACCGGACCGCGCAACGACGCGGCGGTCTCGCTCAGGCCCGCCTCGTCCACGTCGGCCATGGCCACCGGGGATCCCAGGCCGGACAACCGTTGCGCCAGCGCGCGGCCGATGCCCGACGCGGCGCCGGTGATCATCACCGGGCGGCCTGCGATCCTGCGAGGTGGTCGGGGCATCAGTGCTCCTTGCCGTTGGGGGACTTCCGGTCGTGCACGATCGCCCGGCCACCGTGCGCCGGGGCGTTGGCGACGCCGCGCGAACGCCAGCGCTCGCCGGGTTCGCTCGTGGGCACCAGCGTGAGGTCGCGCAGCACGGTGCGGAGCACGACGTTCATCTCCATGGTCGCGAACGCGGCGCCGAGGCAGCGGCGCGTGCCACCGCCGAACGGGATCCACTGGTACAGGTCCGGTCGCGCGCCGAGGAACCGGGACGGATCGAACGCCCGCGCGTTCGGGAACACCGACTCGTCCTCGTGGATCAGGGAGATGCTGACCAGCACGATGTAGCCCTTCGGCACGGTCCACCGCCCGAGCTGGAAGCCGTCGGTCTTCACCTGCCGTCCCACGAGGTCGATGACCGGACGGGTGCGCTGCACCTCGAGGATCGTCGCGTCGCGCAACGCGCTGCCGCCCGCGTCGACCTCGTGCGCGAGCGCCGCCAGCACATCGGGGTGGCGGCGCAGCCGTTCGACGGCCCAGGCCAGCGTCGTCGCCGTGGTCTCGTGCCCGGCCGCGAGCAGCGTGAGCAACTGGTCCGCGATGTCGCCGGTGCTCATCGCCGACCCGTCGTCGTAACGGCTCTGCAGCATCAGCGTGAGCACGTCGTCGCCGCCCTCCGCCTTGCTGATCAACCGGGCGACGATCGCGTCGTACTCACGCCGCAGCGCGGCGAACCGGCCCCACGGCCCGCGCTCGCTCCTGGCCAGCGGCAGCACGGCCAGCCACGAGCCGAGCGAGATGAGCCGGGGCAGCAGGTCCCGCAGCTGCGCGAACTCCGCGCCCTCCGCGCCGAACACCGCGCGCAGGATGATGTTCAGCGTGATCCGGGTCATCGACGGCAGCGTGGCGAAGACCTGGCCGCGCGGCCACGTCGCGAGCTCGCGCTCCGTCTCGTCCTCGACGATCCGCTCGTACGCCGCCAGCCTGCGGCCGTGGAACGGCGGGGTGAGCAGCTTGCGCTGCCTGCGGTGCTCCTCCCCCACGAGCGAGAACAGCGAGCCGGGACCGAGCACGCGCCCGAGGTTCCGGTCGATCTTGTCCGTCGCGTCCGAGCCGGACAGGAACAGCTGCTTGATCTCGCCCGGATCGCTGATGACCAGTGCGCGGCCGAACGTCGGCAGGTTGACGGTGAACGCGTCCCCGTAGCGGTCGCGCATCCTCGGCATCCCGCGCCGCGGCACCGTCAGCGCGTAGGCGGCCTGCAGCAACCGCGGAGTGGCCGGGCCAGGAGGAAGCATCGCTGTCTTCATCGGGCCCCACCTTTCCGCGTCACCAGCACCGTGCCAAGACCGCGACTGGCCCCACCCTCACCCGGCACGGTTCGCCGAGACGGCCTCCCCCGTGCAGACTTGCCCCGTGACTGATCACACTGCCGTGAAGGCCCGCTGACATGCACGCGGTCGGCCTCGTGCTGCACCCCCGGCGCAACTCCGAAGCCGCGGTGACGGCCGTGCTCGACTGGGCGTCGAACCGCGGCACCGAGATCCTCGGCATCGGCAACGAGATCGAACGGCTCAACTGCGCCGCGACCGCGGTGACCGCCGCGGAGCTGGCCCGGCGGTCCGATCTGGTGGTCAGCCTCGGCGGCGACGGCACCATGCTGCGCGCGATGCGGCTGGCCGACGGGCAGGACGCCCCGGTGCTCGGCGTGAACCTGGGCAAGCTGGGCTTCCTGGCCGAGATCGACGTACCGGACCTCCCCGGCGCGCTCTCCGCCATCGACGGCCACGAGTTCCGCATCGAGCCCCGGCTCGCGGTGGACGCCGTGCTCGCCGGCCGCACGGTCACCGCGTTCAACGACGTGGCGGTGGTGCGGGTACCGGGCGACGGCACGGCGGCGGTCGCGGTGTGCGTCTCCGGGCAGCCGTTCGTCAGCTACGCGGCCGACGCGGTCATCGTCGCCACCCCGACCGGGTCGACGGCCTACAGCTTCTCCGCTGGCGGGCCGATCACCAGCCCGGCCGTCGAGGCGCTGCTCGTCACGCCCGCCGCGCCGCACTCCGCGTACAGCCGCGGCGTGGTCCTGTCCGTGCACGACGAGCTGACGCTGGACATCCTGCCGTCCAGCGGACGACTCGCCGTCGAGGTGGACGGGGAGGTCGCCGGCTACGTCGAGCCGGGCGACCGGATCGAGCTGCGGGCACGCCCCGGTGCCGCGCGCGTGATCCGGCTCGGGATGACGACGTTCTACCAGCGCGCCCGGCGCAAGCTCCGGCTCACCGACTCGGCGGAGCTGCCGCCGAGCTGGCCCGACCCCAGCTCCTGAACCCGCCCCGGCAGAGCGTCCAGGACGTCGTCCACCACGTGCCTCGCCCACCCGTTCCCGTTGCCGCTCATGTGCGTCACCAGCGCACCGTCGACCGCGCTGCGGAACCGCAGGCCGAGGTTCTCGGTGCGCACGCTGTCCGGTGGTCCAGCGGCGTCCACCACGGTCGCGGACACCGGTCCAAAAGAGACGGTGCCGGGCCGCAACTGGGGAACGAGCTCGACGAACGGCGGGAACCCGCCCGGCTGCGCGTAGTGGGGGTTCATCCGCATCGTCTCCCACCACGGGAACCGGGAGTACCGCTGCGCGCCGATGACGTGCTCGTTGACCAGCCGCAGGTCCGCGCACGCGTCGAGTGGCACGGCGAGGTTCACCGGTACCAGGCACGGCCCGATCATCGTGCGCCAGCGCGGGTGGTCGCGGCGCAGGAACACGGTGGCGAACGGCAGGTGGTCCCCCGCCGACACGTGGCCGGCCATCGCATCGGTCAGCAACGCCAGCAGCAAGGCGAACGGGCTGCTCCGCTGGGCACGGGCGCGCGACTCCAGCAGGGTCGCGTCCGGCAGCACCACGCGCCTCGAAGCGAACGGTTCGCTCGACTGCGCGGGTGAGGCGAACCGCACGTCACCCAGCGCCCGGCACCACCACGCCTGGGCTTCCGCGTAACCGGAGCGCATGAGATCCGCTTCGTACACGGCGAACTCGCCGTACTGGCCGGTCGGGGCGGCGGGTGCCGCGGCTCCGCACCGCGCCGAGTAGAGCGCCGCCAGGTCGTCCAGGACGCGCCACAACGTCGACGCGTCGCTCAGCAGGTGGTGCACGTGCAGCGAGAGAAGCCGCTCTCGCGGGGAGAACCGGAGCTTCAGCGGGGTGTGCGCCGATGACGAGACCGGGGTGTGCAGCCACTCGGCCGGGCCGAGGACGTCGTCGACCACCGAGAAGTCGGGTTCGACGACGTCCTCCACCACCTGCACCGGCCCGTCCAGGCGCGTGCGCAACAGCTCGTGCCTGGCCAGCAGATCCTCAGCCGCGGCGCGCAGCAGCTGGAGGTCTAGAGCACCGTCGAACCGCACCACCGCGTTCATCGTGAACCACGGGCCGGTGAGGAGCCCCGGCCTGCTCCGGTCCAGCCAGAGGACGGAACGCTGCAACAGCGATGCGGGCCACGTCCTGCCCATCAGGACTCCCCCGAGGTCAAGATCGAGCTGAGGTCGGGCACCGTCCGCGCGACGCCGAGCAACGCCTCGTGCAGCGACGCGAGCACGTCGGACGAACATCCCTGCGCGCGCCATGCGTCGAGCGTGATCCCGAAGCCGAGTCGTTGCCACAGCTCGGAGTTGCGCTGCTCGTGCGCGCCGAACGGTTCGAGGAACGCCAGCGGCGTCGCGGACCACAGCGAGTCCAGCAGCGTGCCACCGCCCGGTTTGCTCACCGCGGCCATCGACACCCGCATGAGGTCGAACGAGCTGTGGTGGCCGGTCCCGCGTGCGAAGGACGTGCGTGAACCGTGGCGCAGCCTGCCGAACGGCGGGTAGCCGTCGTCGATCCACGGGTGCCACGACGGGTCGATCAGGTGGTAGCGGACGCCGGGGTCGTCCAGCACGGCGTCGGACTCCTCGTGCGCGACGACGTCGAGTTCGAAGCCGGCGGTCAGCAGCTCGCTCGCGTGCGAGAGGTACGTGCCCATCCCCCAGCCACCACCGTGCAGCAGCAACGCGTGCGAGCGTTCTGACCACGGCACCGGTGGCTCGTGCGACACCGGGATCGTCAGCGGCAGCGTGCCCTGATCCGCGTCGGCCAGCCACACGCTCCCCGGTGGGCTCACGCCGCGGAAGGACGGCGATGCGGTCGAGTCCACGTGGCACACGTGCACCTGCACGTCATCGCGCGAGGACGCATAACGCTCCACAATGGACAACCAGTACCCGGAGAACACGACGAACCGCCGCGCGCCGCGCGCGGCCCACTCCGCGAACAACGAGTCCACCCGCGAGTCCGAAACCGCGTCACCGGGGTTCGAAGCGACCCGCTGGCCGACGAGCGCCGCCCGGAAGTCGCGGTGGAACGCGGCCTTCATCGCCCGTGTCGTGGCCAGCTTCTCCTCCGGCAGCAACCGTTCCAGCACGGTCACCCGCGCCGGAACCCCTCGCTCGCGGAGGCGGTCGGCGAGCAGCAGGCCGGGCACGTGCACGCCGAGCGCCACCCCCGAGGTGAGGATCTCGATCACCGTTCCAGCCGTTCGACGGCGTCCCGCAGGTGGGCGTGCACCAGCTGGTTCAGCGGCCCGCCCGTGGTGCCGCGCGGCGTCGCCTCGACGGTCATGATCAGGTACAGGTACGCGCGGTACAGGTCCAGCCGGATCCGCGCCGACGAGGTGAGATCCAGGTGGTAGCCGGCGAGGAAGTCCGCGTCGTCCTCGATCAACCCGAAGAGCCCCAGCGACGGCATGTCCGCCAGCGGATCGCCCCAGAACGACCGCTCGCCGTCGACGATCCCGGTGATGCGGTCACCGTCGACGAGCACGTTGCCCGGCCACAGGTCGAAGTGGACCAGCACCGGTTCCCGCACCTCGGCCAGCGTCTCGCGCGCCGCGGTCAGCACACCCCGCACGCGGTCGGCGGACACCGGCAGGTCGACGCCGTAGAAGGCCGCGTCGTCGAGCACCGCGGTCATCATGGACGTGAACGCCGTCGGCCAGTCCGGTGCCCGTTCTCCCTGCGGGTAGCCGAAAGCGGTACCGGTCACCCGGTGCAGCCGGGCCACGGTCGCACCGAGCTGCGAGCGAAGCGCGCCGCGGTGCGGTGCGAGCTGTTCCGCGTGCTCGAACCAGTTCACGCCGGGGCACTCGGTCATCAGCAACCAGTCCGACGGCACGATCTCCTTGGCGGTGTCCAGGTGCACCACCTCAGGCACCGGCAGGACGCCGGCCGCGGCGCGGTAGAACGCGGCCTCGGTCGACAACAGGTCGTGCTCGTACGACAGGCCTCCGGCCTTCGGCGCGACCTTGAGCACCCACCGGCGGTCGCCCGCCGCGACCCGGTAGGTGGAGTTGAAGGTGCCGCCGCCGATCTCGTGCACCTCGACGGGGCCGGGAACGCCAGCGGCGCGCAGCAGTTCGATCAGCTTCCAGGCGTCGGTCACCGGGCCTCCTCGGCGTTCTCGTGGATCTCGGCCATCAGCGCGATGCGCTCGGCGGCGTCGCCGAGGTCGGGACGTGCCCCACCGGACACGAGCGCGTGGAACCGGCGCAGCTGCTCGGTGTAGTAGGCCATCGCGGGGAAGGACTCGATCTCGGTGCGGCCGTCGGCCCACCGGACGGCCAGGTTGAGCGGCAGCGCTCCCGCGGTCGGGCGGAGGAAGTTCCGGACGCGGACGCTCGCGTGCTCGAACCAGTACTCGTGCTCCGCGACGTGCGTGGCGTCCCACGAGCATTCGAGCACCGCGGACACCTCGCCCGGCAGGTCCAGGCTCGCGGTGAACGCCACGTCGACGCCGCCGATGCTGGACTTCCTGCCGTTGCCGCGCGCACCACCCAGTCCGACGGTGGCCTGCACGGCCTGGAGCCAGTAGCAGGCGGCGTCGAGGAAGATGCCGCCGCCGAGCTCGGGACGCAGCCGGTAACCGCCTGCGGGAAGGCCGAACCGGATCCGCGTCCGCATCGCGCGCAACCGGCCCCACCGCGAGCCGGCCCGCACGGCCTCCTGCCACGGATGTCCCGCGGTGGGCAGGGCCTCCACCACGTGCACACCCGAGGCGGCCTCCGCCAGCGAAGCCACCTCGTCCGCGTTGAGACACAAGGGTTTCTCGACCAGCACGTGCTTGCCAGCCGACGCGGCGGCGACCGCCCAGCGGTGGTGGGCCGAGTTGTGCAGCGACACGTAGACGGTGTTCACCGCCGGGTCCTCGACCAGTGCTGCGTAGTCCTGGTGCACGTGCGGCACACCGTGCTTCTCCGCGAACACCCGCGCGCGATCGGGGTCGCTCGCCGCCACCGCGACCACACCGACGTCCGGGTTGTCGCGGCTCGGTGCGACGACGGCGCGTTCCGCGATGCCCGTCGCACCGATGAGCCCGACCTCAAGCCGCATGGATCGTTCCTCGCGGCAGCACGCCCGCACCCGCGAACGACGAGAGCACGAGGTCGCGCAGTCCCAGCACGTCGCGCGGCCGGCAGCGGAGCGCGCAGTGGACCCGTCCGGACGGCGATGCGACGACACCACCCCCGAGCACGACGCACCCCGCACCGGGTCCGCCCCGGTAGAGCAGGCCGTCGGAAGCGAGCGCCCGCACGAGGTCGGCCACGCCGGTTCCGGGTGGCACGCCGAGCTCGACCTGCCACAGGTGCGACCGCAGGTCACCGTCACCGAAGCGCCGGTCGAGCTCGAGCGACAGCCGGCCGAGCGAGTACCGCGCGTTGATCTCCAGCACGGGTACCAGCGTGTCGTCCGCGAGCAGCATCGCGTCGATCGACAGCGGTCCGAAGTAGCCGGCCTCCGCCACGCACTCGGCCACCGCGAGCACCGCCTGCCGCCAGCCCTGCTCCTCGGCCACCGCCATGAGCCCGTCGCTCAGCGGTCCCGAGCCCGCGTACCGGAAGCCGCGGTTGCGCACCACCTGCGCGCCGAGCCACCGCCAGGCACCGTCCTGGGTCACCTCACCGTGCGCCGACAGGTCGTGCCGCTTGGCGAACAGCGGCTGGACGACCAGCTCCACCCGCTTGCTCTGGCGGGCGAGAACCCGAGTGACCGCCCGCAGCACGCCCGGTGAGGAGACCTCGACCGACCCGCGCCCGGACACCCCGTACGGATCCTTGACCACCGCCGGACCGTCCAGGTCGGACACGAGCTGCTCCACCGCGGCCGCGGAGCGGGCGACGACCCCGGCACCCGGCAGCCCCAGTTCGACGACCAGCTCGTTCGACCACGTCTTGGAGTTGACCCGCGCGACGGCGTCCACCGCGGGCAACCGCGTCGTCGACAGCGCGGCGACCTCAGTGGTGACCGCGTACGGCACGATCTCCTTGTCGAGCAAGAACCCCACGTGAGAACCGGAGTGGTGGCGGAACCGCAGCCCCGCCTCGTCCCACGACTCCAGCAGCACCGGATCCAGCGGGTTGCGCGTGACCAGCGTGTCGTCCGGCGAGCAGAACCCGGCCAGCAGCTCGTCCATCGCGGAGACGTCGCCGGAGCCGGGTACGGCGGGCAGGTTCGCGAGATCAGCCGGCCGCCACGCGCGCTCGGCGTCGAACGATCCCAGCCAGTACCTCATCGGGCCACCGCGGCGCCGAGGCCGGAGAGCCAGGTGGCGAAGTGGCGGACCGACCGCACGTGGCTCAGGTCCAGCGACTCGTAGTCCAGATCGACGTCGAACACGTCCTCGACCCCGAGCAGGAACGAGATCATCTGCAACGAGTCGAGTCCGTACTCCTCGACGAGGTCGGCGTCGTCGCCGATCTCGTCGGCGGTGGTGCCGTTCGCCAGCACCCCGGCGAGCACGGTCCTGATCTTCCGATGGACGGCGTCCACGCTCACACTCCGTTCAGGTAGAGGAGGATGCACTTCGAGCAGACCGGCATCATGCCGCTCGCGGACAGGATCTCCCGCACGGAGCGGAACGCACTGCTCTGCCACAGTTCATCCACAGCGGACTCGTACAGGTTGCCGACGACGAACTCCGGGAAGAACTTGCACGAGCTGACGTTGCCGTCGGCGTGCACCTCGAGCCGGTTGGACACCGCGAGGCACTTGTTGCGGTGCTGGGCGGGCCGTGACGTGCCGAGGATGAAGTCCTCCACCTCGTCGGCCTCGAGCTGCGGCTGGTAGCGCACCCGCACGTGCCACGGCCTGCTCGCCAGCCTGGCCATCGACTCCCGCAGCACGGGCAGCTGCTCCGGCGGGAGCTGGTAGGTGTAGGAGTGCCACGTCGGCTTGCGCGTGCCGGTGTCGTTGTCGAGCCAGGCGAACGAGCGCTCGTACAGCTCGTCCATCGCGCCCGCGACCTCAGGGCTGATGTACCACGGGAACTGGAAGTACACCGTGTTGACGCCCAGTTCCTCTGCCCACTCCATGAACTCGTACATCTTGCCGACGGTGACGTGGGAGACCATGCAGGACAACGAGACTTCGCCACCGAACGAACCGTCGCGCTTGAGGTCGAGCATCCGCTGGATGTTCTCGGTCGTCCTGCGGAAGGTCCCCTTGCCGCGCAACGCCTCGTGGTCGTCACCGAGCCCGTCGAGGCTGACCAGCAGATTGAGGTTCTCCCCGATCCGCAGCAAGTCGTCGAGCTTCCGCTTGAACAGCAACCCGTTCGTGCACATGTTGACCGTGCGCGGGTAGCGCTCCAGCAGGTCGACGACCTCGTTGAACCTGGTGTGCATGAGGGGTTCACCACCCCAGAGGAACAGCTTCGACCGGCGCGGGGCGGTCGCCCGCAGCACGTCCTCGACGACCTCCATCGCCAGCTCGGTGCGCTGCTTGACGGGGCTGAAGTCGCGGAAGAAGCCCTGTTCGTTCCACTGGTAGCAGTGCGTGCAGCGCAGGTTGCAGCGGTAGGTGAGCTGCAGGCTCACCTCCTGCGGCAGCGGCGCGGCGTAGCCGGGGTCGGCGAGCAGGTTCTTGCGGGCCGAGGAGCGGATGGACACCGTGTGCTTGATGTCCGCGAACTCCTTGACGTTCAGCGTCCGAGTGGTCCTCGGGTGCATCAGTCCTCCTCAGCGTCGTTCGGAATCCCCTGCGGGAGCAGCAGAACAGCGACGGCGATGCACACCCCGCCCACCGCGATCACCGAGACCAGCGTGCGCGAGCCACCGACCACGTCCCGGAGGACGTCGGTGACGATTCCGGCGGTCAACGCCCCCAGCGGGACGGCCGACGAGGCCAGCACCCGCGCGGTGGCGAGGACCGTGCTCTGCCGGTCAGCAGGCGCCAGCCGCTGCCGGACGCTCAGGTTGATCACGGCCCACGCCGGGATCCACACGGCCGACAACGCCCTGATCGTGAACAGCACCGCGACCGGCGCCGGGACGACCAGGCACAACGGAACCGCGCACCACACCAGGCCTTCCAGCGCCGTGCAACGAAGCGCGCCGCGCAGTCCCAGTGCACGAACCGCGGGCCCGACGAACACCACGCCCGCCAACGCGCACGCCGCGCCCACCGCGAGCAGCAGGCCGGTCGCGGTGCTGCTCATGCGGAGCTCGCGGTAGGCGTACAACAGCAACGCCGTGTCCACCACACCGGTGCCGAACATCCGCACGGCCGAGCTGAGCGCCAACCGGCCGAGCACGGGATGCTCACTGGTGTAACGGAATCCCTCGCGCACCCGCTGGAACACCGGCTCACGGGAGCGAACCGGTTCCGGGTCGGCGGAGATCCGGCTGCGCCCGAAGGCCGACACCAGGAACGGCAGTGCTCCCAGCGCCAGCGCCACGACCGGACCGAAGGCGCCGATGACCGCGCCCGCCGCCGCGGGTCCGGCGAGCTTCGACGCGCTGTCCGTGCTCTGCAGCCGGGAGTTGGCCCCCAGCAACCGTTCCGGTCCGACGAGTGCGGGCAGGTACATCTGGCCGGAGATGTCGGTGAACACCGTGGCGACCCCGGCGACGGCCACCGCGGCCACGAGCACGCCCGCCGAGTGGACCCACCCGGCGGCCACCGCCAGCGCGACCCCCGCGAACACGCAGAACCGCACCAGCTCCGTGCCCACCATCACCCGCCGCACCCGCGCGTGCGCGAGCAACGCCCCCGCGAACAGGCCGAACAGCGGATAGGCCAGCCATCCCGCGGCGGCCACCGCGCCCACCTGCGCGTCCGAGGCGTCCAGCAGCAGGATGGCGGTCGTCGGCATGATGAAGCCGGTGAGCCGGTCGCCGACGGCACCCGCCGTCTGGCTCGACCAGAACAGCGGGAAGTCCCGGTCGGACCCCGCTGTTCGGTCTCGTCGGCCCATCTCGGCTTCGACAGCCAACACAATCCCTCTCGGAGAACGACGGCGAACAACGCGCGGCCCGCGAAAACGCTAAGCGCTCTCCAGCTAATAAATGCACTAGAGCGACGCGGGCACGACGATCGTCGGCGACCAGGGGGTGCAGGTGGAGCGACCGAGGAACCGCTTGGCGCAGGCCTCGATCGTGAACCCGTACATGCGCGCGGGATCGGCGCCCCGCAACGTGAAGCGGCGGGCCGCGACCTCGACGCCCTTGGTCGGAGGTGAGCGTTCCTCCCACCACTGGATGTTGAACGCGTCGGCGTCCGGAAAGCTCCACACGACCGTGACGGTGTCCGCTGTGCGTTCGACGGACACGACGCACGGCCGGTCCGCGGTCGGGCAGTCGCCGACCCGGCTGACGGGTGCGTAGCGTTCGCCGAGGACGATCCGCCGCAGGTGGACACCGGTCGACGTGATGGGCCCGCCGACGAGGTGACCGCCCTGGAAGTTCAGGAACCGGAGCTCTCCGTCGGGGCGCACGTAGTCGACCGGTGGCTCCAGCGCCGCGAGGTCGGCGTGCCACGCCAGCGCGAGCTCGTGCGGGATGATCACCAAGCCCAGTCCCGGAATCCGGTACGAGTCCTCCCAGATGACGCCCCTGTCACCAACGGGCGTGTGCGAGTAGCCGGTCACGTCGGTCGCCGTGTCCCCCAGGGGACAGTGGCCGTGCGTCGTGGCCAGCTCGCGCACCTCGGGGTCGACCGCGAACGCGGGACACCGCAACCGGGACCGCGCGTCGACCACCGCCGACTCCGCGACCATCCCGCTCACCGCGCCGAGCGCCACGACCAGCGCGATCGCCTGCGCCGCCGGCCACGCCCTCGACCGCCGCGGCAGGTGGCCAGCGCCTTCCGCCTGCTGGGCAGGCCCGGTTTCGACGTGTGCGGCGCCGCCGACGCGTCCGCCGCGCTCGGGGCGTGCGTCATGGAGGTCGAGGCCGCGCTGGACCACTTGGTCGGCCTCGGTCTCGCCGAATGGGCCGAGTGCGACACCTACCGGCTGCCGCCGCTGATGCGCCTGTTCGCCGCGGAGCTCACACCGCGCGCCCCAGCACTGTCCCGGTGATCTCGGGCCGCCACGCCGCGGCCAGGTCGTCCAGCCGGATGCACAGCGCGTCGCTGAGGGCGACGATCGTGGCGAACGCGGGGGTGGGCAGCCGGCCGGTCTCGATCTTGCGGAGCGTCTCGGGCGAGATGCCCGCCGCCACGGCCACGTCGCAGAGGCCGCGCCCGCCGCGCGCCCGTCTCAGCGCGGCACCGAGGCGCCTGCCTGCGTCGATCTGCGCGGAGGTGAGTGGACGGCGAACCATGGGTTCAGGCTACGGTAGACGGTATAGTTATACCACCCACCGCCGCACGGAGGACCTCTTGATCGAGCTCAAGTCACCCGAGGAGATCGGGCGCATGCACACCACCGGCCAGTTCGTCGGCGAGGTGCTCGACGAGCTCACCACCGTCGCCGCCGTCGGCGTCAACCTGCTCGACCTCGAACGCCACGCCCGCCGCCTGATCGAGGAGCGCGGGGCCGAGTCCTGCTACTGGGACTACGCGCCGTCGTTCGGCCGCGGCCCGTTCCGCAACGTCATCTGCCTGTCGGTCAACGACGCGGTCCTGCACGGACTCCCCCACGACTACGTCCTGCGCGACGGCGACCTGCTGACCATGGACATGGCGGTGAGCATCGACGGCTGGGTCGCGGACTCGGCGTGCTCGATCATCGTCGGCACCCCCGCGGAGGAAGATCTCCACCTGATCCACGCCACCGAGGTGGCGCTGGAGGCCGCGATCGAGGCAGCCCAGCCGGGCAACCGCCTCGGTGACGTCTCGGCGTCGATCGGCGAGGTCGCCACGGAGTTCGGCTACGCGGTCAACCTCGAGTTCGGCGGACACGGCATCGGCCGCACCATGCACGAGTCCCCGCACGTGCCCAACGACGGCCGCCGCGGCCGCGGGCTGACGCTGCACCCCGGCCTGACCATCGCGATCGAGCCCTGGCTGGCCCGCACCACCAACGAGATCGCGTTCGATCCGGACGGCTGGACCATCCGCTCCGCCGACGGGTCGCGCACCGCCCACTCCGAGCACACCGTCGCGATCACCGAGGACGGTCCGCTGGTCCTCACGCGCCGTCCCAGGCAAGGCGAGCAACACGGGGAGTCCGCGGCCACCGGGTGATGCCGGCGAACGGCGCAGTCGCACCGAACTCACCGCCGCGCACGAGGTGATCAGATAGGTTCTCGGCGCAATGCGAGGCTTGCTCGCGGTTGCGGAGGGAGCGGGGATGTCGGAGCTGCTGGCCGGTTTGCTGCGAGGTCCGGCAGCCGAGCTCTACCAGCGGTTGCTGTCCACGGGCCCGTTGCGCATCGCCGAGCACCCCGAGCTGGCCGACTCACCCGAGGTCGAGGAGCTCGTCGACGCCGGGTTCGCACGCAGGAGGTTCGTCGGCGAGCCGGTGATCGTGCCCGTCGAGCCGTCGCGGGCGGTCGACCAGGCGCTGATCAGCATGCAGCGCAAGCTGTTGGACCAGCACCGGACGATCGTGCGCGTCCGCGAGCAGATGGACGTGCTGCAACGGTCTTACGTCGCGAACGCGGACGAGCACGACACCGCGATCCGGGTGTACACCGATCCGGCCGAGATCGGGGCGCTGTCGGTGGAGCTGTGCCTGTCCGCCGAACGCGAGTTCTCGAACCTCGAGACCGAGCACTACCGCAACCCGCCCGACGGGCGGTCGGCCAAGGTGCCGCCCGCCGAGGTGCTCGAACGCGGGGTGCGGTTCCGCAACATCTACGCGCGGCCCGTGCTGGACATGCCGTTCGCCGGCGAGATGATCCGGCGGTGCGCGGAAGGCGGCTGGCAGCTGCGGGTGCTGCCTTCACTGCCGATGAAGATGGTGCTGGTCGACGACCGCGCGGCGTTGCTCCCCGTCGACCGGACCGGCATGGAGGGTGCCGTGCTGGTCCGCGCGCCGGTGATCGTGTCCGCGCTGCGCATGTACTTCGAGCTGTTGTGGGGCCGGGCGCTGCCGTTGAACGACACGGGTGTGGAGAGCAAGTTCTCCGCGCACCAGCGCGGCGTGCTGCGGCTCATGATCAGCGGCATGACGGACGCGGCGATCGCGCGGCACCTCGACGTGAGCGAACGGACCGTGCGCAGGCACATCTCCGCCGCGCTCGAGTTCGTCGGCGTGGACAACCGGATCACCGCGACCGCCATCATCGTGCGCGACGGCTGGCTCGACTATCACTGAGGTCCGGGGCCAGGTGCGACGCACTGCCACTCGACCGGGCCCTGGCCGTTCGCGACGTAGCCACCGGTGAAGACCTTGCGGTAGCCGGAACCCTTCTCCTCGTCGACCCGCCAGACGCGGTTGTTGCTCTCGCAGCTGGTGGGCATCAGCACGGCCAGCCTGCCCGTGGTGGTGATCGCGAAGGCCGACGTCGGGTACTTCGGGCTGAGGTCGAACGCGACGATCTGCTCCGGCGCAACGATGTCCGGCACGGTGATCCGCAGCTTGGTCCTGCCGACGACGCGACCCGTCGCCGTCCACGCCGTCACCGTCCCGTCGCCGGTGAGGCCGATGATCCCCTCGCGGGTGTCGCCGATCAGCCTGCTCGCGCCGGACAGCGCGACGATCCTCTCGCCGTCCCACGTGTCCGCGCCGTCCTGCCAGCCCGAGTGGACCCAGCGGTGCACCGCGCCGGCCTTGTCCGTGCCGTAGATGACACCGGGCTCCGTGGAGATCAGCGACGTGAACCCGCGCCAGTCGGACGCGCCAACCTGTTGCCACGACAAGAGATCAGCTGACCAGTACAGCCCGCCGGTCGTGGCCGAGACCCGGTAGTACACGCCGGTGCCGTGCCGCACCCCCGACCAGAACACCGCGGCGACGTCCGCCCAGCCCTCTCTCGCGACGACCTGTTCGCCAGCCCAGCGCGACGCGTCCCGGTTCGTCTCGAGGCAGAACCTGTGCTCGACGAGACCGCCCGCCGTCGTGATCGCGTAGACCTGGCGCTCCCACAGCGCGCACGGATCCGGCGGCGGATCAGCAAGCGCGGGCGTGACCACCGTCGCGCTCATCGCGATGACAGCGACGGAAATGCAGCGGTGGAGCCAGAAACGCAACGATCTCATCATCTTCCTTCGAACCAGGCGAACACCTACCGGCGGCCGAGACTACGCACCGCACGCCGTTGGAGAACCCGTGATCGACGACCGGATCTGGACAGTGACCGAATCCGGTCACGCGCGCTTGGCCGGTACTGGCCATTGGCCGCTCGTGCCCTTACCCGGACCCGAATCGGCTGCCTAGCTTTGCGTCGCCCCGCACACAGCTGGGTATACGCAGAGGGAGACCGAACCATGAGCAAGAGACTCGTTGTCCGCGGACTCGCCGTAGCCGCCGGGCTGGCGATCGCGGCGGCGCTGGGAGCCGCCGCACCCGCCACCGCGGCCACGGGCGCCGCCGCCGTCATCAAGCCCGCGAGCCTCCCCGGCGCGTTCTACGCCGAAGCGATCAACCGCAACAGCGGCAAGTGCATCAACGTCGCGGGCGGCTCCGGCTCCAACGGCGCGTGGATCCAGCAGTACCGCTGCGACAACACGCCCGCGGCGAAGTTCCTGTTCCTGCAGAACACCGACGGCTACTACGAGGTCCAGAACCAGAGCAGCCGCAAGTGCGTCGACATCGAGTACGGCGGCAGCTGGCTCGGCGCGCGCACCCAGCAGTTCAACTGCAACGGCAGCCAGACCCAGCAGTTCCGGCTGACCGAGCTCGGCAACGGGTACGTCAAGTTCGTCAACCGGTTCAGCGGCCGCTGCATCGACGTGCCGAACTACAGCCACGACGACCGCGTGGTCCTGCAGCTGTGGAACTGCGTGGCTGGTGCGGAGAACCAGGAGTTCCGGCTGAACATCGGCTGACAGCCGCGATGTCGGTCCGCCGGGGGTGCACGCCGTCCCCCGGTGGACCGTCAGCGGTGGAGTGTCAGCGGTGGAGTGTCAGCGGTCGAGTGTCAGCGGTCGAGTGTCAGCGGTCGAGTGTCAGCGGTCGAGTGTCAGCGGTCGAGTGTCAGCGGTCGAGTGTCAGCGGTCGAGTGTCAGCGGTCGAGTGTCAGCGGTCGAGTGTCAGCGGTGGAGTGTCAGCGGTGGAGTGTCAGCTCCAGCCGGATCCGCGGTGACGGCACGGTGGCGGTCCAGTGCTCGGCGAGCGCGGCCTCGACCTCCGCGAGCTTCGTTACGGCTTCTTTGCGGTGTGGGTGGGGAGGGGCTCGCGGATCACCAGAGGTGGCCATATTTTCAGGTGGGGGTCAAGACAAAAAGACGTCTTGACCCCCACCTGAAAATATGGCAAGGCTGCGCCTGATCCGCGAGCCCCTCCCCACCCCGGCCCTTCGGATGCTTGGGATTGTTCGGCTGTCGGTTTGTGCTCGGGGGCCGCGCCCGGTTGGCAGTGCGGGGGTTGGGAGTGCGGCGGGCGCTCTTTTCTCTTGGTATCTGCCGGTTTCGGCGGTGCTCGCTTGGTGCCTGCCGGTTTTGCTGGGCTCTCTTGGTACCCGCCGGTTCGCCCGTGCTCGCTGTGCGACCGCTGGTTTCGTTGTGTCCGCTCTGCGCGTGCCTGTGTCGTCGTGGTCGCTGGGGTGTGCTGGCTTCGCTTCGCTCGCGGGGTCTGCGCCACACCGCTCTAGTTGCGTGTTCGCGCGCCCCTGATTCGTGCGGCTGCGTGGCCGGGGATTGTCGGTGCTGGCTGAGAGCATCGATTCGGGGGGTTCTCACACACGGGGGACGCCTGCGTGAGCGTGGCGGCAACCGATGCCCGCCACGCTCACGTGGTTGCGCTGCCGGTCACAACGGCAGTTCGGTCCCCGCCTGCTCAGCCACCATGTACTCCGCGTACCAGTCGGGCCAGTTCACATCGGCCTCACCGGTGCGCTTCTCGTGCTCGCCGTGCGCGGCCGCCGCGCGGCGCATCGCGTTCGCCAGATCGCTCGAGGAGCCGTATGTGGTCTCGGCCTCCACGCGTCCGGGGAGGCGCGTCGTGACCTCCTGCAGCAACCACTCGTTGCCGTCGGGGTCGTTGAACACGGCGCGCGAGCGGTAGGTGCGGCGTTCGGGATCCAGGCCGGGGGCCGGGCCGTCCGGTCCGCTGTGGAAGATCTCGCCCACCTCGACGCCCGCGGCGACGATCGCGTCCCTGGCGGCCACGATGTCGGAGACGATCAGGTAGCCCTTGCCGGAACCGGGTGTGGCCGTCGTGAGCGTCGTTCCGAACTGGACTGACGACGCTGAACCGTGGGGCGTCAACTGGACGACGCCGGGCGGTGTGACGTCCACCCGCCAGCCCAGGCGGCCGTAGAACTCCTTCGCCCGGTCGACGTCCGACACGGGAATGACCACTACCTCGAGCTTCATGTCGATGTTCTTGACGTCCGCGCCCTCGGCGAGGTCGTTGCTCCGGACTTCCGTGGTGCTCATCTCAGCCTCTCATCTGTGTTCAGCCGGCGGCGAGCTGTTGCCCGCCGTCGATGTCGTAGGTCGCGCCGGTGAGTGCCGTGTTCGCCATGAGGTGCACGGCGAGTGCGGCGACGTCGCTCGCTTCGACGACGCGTCGAATCGGGAGCGTGGCGCGGAGTTGGTCGCGGCGGTGGTCGAGCTGGTCGCCCAGCAGTGCCGCGGACAGCGGGGTGTCGACGAAACCGGCGGCGATCAGGTTCACCCGGATCGGCGCCAGTTCTAGTGCGAGGTTGGCGGTCATCGCGGGCAGTGCCGCGGTGAGCGCCGACATGACCGCCAGGCCCGCCTGCGGACGGCGGGCGTTGGTGCCGCCCACGAACAGCAGCGTGCCCGACGGCCGGACCTTGCCGACCGCGTTGCGCGCGATGTGCAGCGGTAGCAACAGGTGTTGGTCGACGATGTGCTGCGCCTGCTTGAAGTCGATGTCGGCCAGCGGTGCGTAGTACGGGCCTCCGGCGGTGACCAGCACGTGGTCGACGGGTGTCGGCAGGTCCGCGAAGAACTCGTCGAGGCGGGCGAAGTCGGTGGCGTCGAAAGCCTTGTGGCTCAACGCGTCCAACTCGCGCGCGGCTCGCTCGAGGCGGTCGGGATCGCGGCCGGTCAGGATGACGTCGGCTCCTTCCGCGCGAGCCAGCCTGGCCGTGGCGAGGCCGATGCCCGCGCTGCCGCCGATCAGGACCACCCTCTGTCCGAGCAGTTGAGGTTCACGCATCGGTTTCTCCTGATGTCTTGCGGGTCAACGCCCGCAGCAGCGACCGGAGCTCACGCCAGGCGTTCGGCGTCGGGACTTGATCTGGGTAGAACATCGCCTCTCCTCTCAGGAGGCGGCCCGCACCTGGGTGTCGAGGTCGCGCAGGCCGTGCATGAAGGCCTCGGAGAACGTCGGGAACGGCTGAATCACGTCGAGCAGCACGGACAGCGGCACCTGGGCGCGGATCGCGACCGTTGCCTGCTGGAGCCATTCGCCAGCCTCGGGCCCGACGGCGTGCGCGCCGGTGAGCCGTTCGCCGTCGGAGACCAGGGTGAGGAAGCCGGGCCGCTTGTCGTAGTCACGGGTGTAGGTCGCCGTGCGAGCGACGCCGGACAGCTGAACGGTCGCGGTGAAGCGTCCGTCGGCGGCACCGACGGCGGCCGCCTGCGGTTCGGTGAACACCACGCGCGGGACGGCGTCGTAGTTGATGGTTCGCTGCTGGCCCAGGATGTTCGCGGCCACCACCCGGCCGTGGTACTCGCCGACGTGGGTCAGGTTCCACTGCCCGGTGACGTCGCCGACGGCCCACAACCCCTCGCCCGCGGCCATGCGGTCGTCGACGTGGATGCCGCGCGAGTCGGCCTCGATGCCGACGGTCTCGAGCCCGATCCCGGCAACCCGCGGACGCCTGCCGGTGGCGACGAGGAGCTTGTCGCCGCGCAGCCGCGTGCCGTCCGGGAAGTCGAGCACGTACTCACCGGCGTCCAGTCCGGCCGAACTGGCGTGCTGTCCCAGCCGAAGCTCGATCCCGTCCGCACTCAACGCTTCGCCCAGCGCCTCGCCGACCGCGCGGGGTTCGCGGGGCAGCACGTGCTCGGCACCGTCCACGAGCGTGACGGTGGCACCGAGACGCGTGAACGCCTGTGCCATCTCAACGCCGGTGGGCCCGGCCCCGAGAACGAGCAGCCGCCGCGGAATCTCCTCGACACCGGTAGCTTCCCGGTTGGTCCACACCCCAGGCAGGTCACGCAACCCGGGAACCGGCGGAACAACCGGGTCCGACCCGGTGGCGATCACGACGTGCTCGGCCGAGTAACTCCGCTCGCCCACCGCGACGGTGCGCGGCCCCGCGAGACGACCTTCGCCGCGCAACACCTCGATCCCCGCGTCGCGCGCCCACGTCTCCTGGCCAGCGTCGGAGTACTTCGAGACCATGAAGTCACGCCAGGCCAGCACAGCGGACGCGTCGACGGGCCCGGTGACCGCTTCACTCGCGCCAGGCACGGTGCGAGCAGCGGCGACCGCCTCACCAGGACGCAGCAGCGTCTTAGACGGGATGCACGCCCAGTACGAGCACTCGCCCCCGAGCAGCTCCCGTTCCACGATCGCGACCCGGAGGCCGCCGGCGGCGATGGCGGCCGCGGTGTGCTCACCGGGCGCGCCACCACCGATGACGATGACGTCGAAGTCAGCCACGATCTTCACCGCCCAGGCAGACGCGTGGTGATCTCCTGCAGCACCCAGCCGTTGCCGTCCGGGTCGCTGAAAGAGGCGTACGACGAGTAGCTGCGGCGCTCAGGGTCCGGCCCCGCGACCCGGCCTTCGGTGCCGGCGCGGTGGAAGATGCCGTTCGCGTCGTGGAAGACCTCGCTGACTTGCACGCCGTGCCCGACGAGCTCGGCCCTGGCAGCCTCGACGTCGGTGACGACGAGGTGCAGGCCCTGCACGGATCCGGGCACGGCCGAGGTGACCCGGTTGCCGAAGATGATCGACGCCTGCGAGCCGGGCGGGGTCAACTGCACGACGCGGAAGCCGTCGTCACCAACGAAATCAGCGTCCAGCCGCCATCCCAGCGTCTTGTAGAAGTGCTCGGCCCGGTCGACGTCGGAGACGGGCAGGACCGCGACCTCGAACTTCATGTCCATGATCGGAACTCCTTCGCTGCTGTCCTTGTGGCTTGTTCGAGCGCCACATGGCAACAGTGGTCCTCCGGCCGGTCCCATCGCCCCTGGGAAACACCCTGGCCTCGCACCACCAGGGTGCTGGCACGGGTGCGGGTGTCCCCGGTCGATGCCGGGCGGGGGGCCACGGAACCCCACCAGGCAACCGCCTGTTGCGCGTGGGATGCAGCCACGCTCACGCAGGCGTCCCCGCACGTGAGAACCCCCCGAATCGATGCTCTCAGCCAGCACCGACAATCCCCGGCCACGCAGCCGCACTCACCCACGAATCAAGGGTGCGGGAACACGCAACTGGTGCGGCGTGGCGCAGACCCCCGCGAGCGAAGCGAAGCCAGCACACCCCAACGACCACGACGACACAGGCACGCGCAGAGCGGACACAACGAAACCAGCGGTCGCACAGCGAGCACGGGCGCACCGGCGGGTACCAAGGGAGCTTCGCGAAAACCGGCACGAACCAAGAGAGCCCAGCCAAACCGGCGCGAGCCAAACGAGCACCTACCCAACCGGCAGGTACCAGGGAGCACCACTCAAACCGGCGGGTACCAAAGGAGCACCACGAAACCGGCGGGAACCAAGCGAGCACCGCCCTAACCGGCAGATACCAAAAGAAAGAGCGCCCGCCGCACTCCCAACCCCCGCACTGCCCAACGGGCGCGGCCCCACAACAAAACCGGCAGCCGAATAATCCCAAGCATCCGAACGGGCCAGGGGTGGGGAGGTCCTCGCTGATCAGGCAAAGCCTTGCCACATCGACAATGCCCTGTCAAGGCAGCTTTTCCGCCTTGACAGGGCATTGTCGATGTGGCGACCTCTGGTGATCAGCGAGACCCTCCCCACCCCCCCCCCGCGCTACTGTTCCAAAGCCCCCACAACCGCCCGCACCGCGAAGCAGGACGGTCCGATGCCGAGTCCAGGTCACCCCCACCCGCTACTAGGTCGCAAGATCGAGTGCGAAACCCTGGACGCCCTACTGACAGCCGCACGAGCAGGCCACGGCCAGTCGCTAGTACTGCGCGGCGAGCCAGGAATAGGCAAGACCGCACTACTGGACTACGTGCGAGACCAGGCTTCGGACTACCAGCTGGCACGCGCAACGGGCGTCGAGTCGGAACGCGAACTCCCCTACGCAGGACTCCACCAGCTGTGCGCACCGTTCCTCACCCGCCTCCCCCACCTCCCCGCCCCGCAGCGCGACGCACTGGGCACGGCGTTCGGCCTGTCCGCAGGCGACCCACCGGACCGCTTCCTGGTGGGCCTGGCGGTGTTGACCCTGCTGGCCGAGGTGGCCGACAAGAATCCACTGCTGTGCCTCGTAGACGACGCCCAATGGCTGGACAGGGTGTCCGCACAAGCACTCGCGTTCGTCGCACGCCGCCTGCTGGCGGAACGGATCGCACTGGTGCTGGCAGTACGCGACGCCAGCGGCGAGCGAGAGCTGACGGGCCTGCCAGAGCTCATTGTCCGCGGCCTCAGCGACCCGGAGGCGCAGGCGCTGCTCGACTCACGACTCAAGGTTCCGCTGGACGGCCGGGTCCGCGACCGGATGGTCGCCGAGGCGCGCGGCAACCCGCTGGCGCTGCTGGAGCTGCCGTCGACGCGGGTGGACGGGTTCACCCAGCCCGGTGCGCTGCCGCTGGCCGGACGCATCGAGCAGAGCTTCATCCGCCAGCTGGAACCGCTCCCCGCGGACACCCGGCAACTGCTGCTGACAGCCGCCGCCGAGCCGCTCGGTGACGCCACCCTGCTGTGGCGCGCGGCCGGGCTGCTCGGGCTCGGCGCCGACCCGGCGGCCGCGGCCGAGGCGACCGGGCTGATCGAGTTCGGGGCGCGGATCCGGTTCCGGCACCCGCTGGTGCGCTCGGCGGTCTACCGGTCCGCCTCCGCGCGGGAACGGCAGCAGGTGCACCGGACGCTGGCGGAGGTGACGGATCCGGCTGTCGACCCCGACCGCCGGGCGTGGCACCGCGCGCAGGCCACCACGGTCCCCGACGAGGACGTCGCGGCCGACCTCGAACGCTCGGCGAGCCGGGCGCAGGCGCGCGGCGGGCTGGTCGCCGCCGCCGAGTTCCTCGAGCAAGCGGCCGTGCACACCCCCGACCCCGCGTGCCGGGCGCAACGCGAGCTCGCGGCGGCCAGAGCGAAGCGCGACGCGGGGGCGCTCGACGCGGCACTGCGCCTGCTCGCCGCCGCCGAGGCGGGACCACCCGACCCGATGCGCACAGCCGAGGTGGAGCACCTGCGCGGCCACATCGCGTTCGACCAGCGGCGCGTCCGCGAGGCGGCTCCGTTGCTGCTCAGCGCGGCACGGCGGCTCTGTCCACTCGACGCAGACCAGGCGCGCCAGACGCACCTGGAGGCGCTTTCGGCCGCGATCTGGGCGGCCCGTGATGCCGGGCCGGAGATCACGGACGCGGCGCAGGCCGCACGGGCCGCTCCCCCGGCACGCACCACGCCGCGCGCGGTCGACCTGGTGCTGGACGCGCTCGCCACCAGGCTCACCGAAGGCCACGCGGCCGCGGCGCCGGTCATGACCCGAGCGCTCGACGCGGTGCGCGCACTCGACGTCGGCGCCGAGGACATCGGCAGGCTGCCGTGGCTGCTCGGCAACCGGGCCGCGGGCATGATCGCCACCGAGCTGTGGGACTTCGACACCAGGCGCGCGCTCGCCGCGCGGCAGGTCGAGCTCGCCCGTGCCACGGGTGCGCTCGTGCAGCTGCAGTTCGCGCTGAACTTCCTCGCCGACACCGAACTGCTCGCGGGCGAACTGGTCGCGGCCGAGGCACTGATCGAAGAAGACCGCCTGATCGCCGAGGTGACCGGCACCCCGCCGGTCGGGTACGCGGCGCCCCTGCTCGCCGCACTCCGCGGCCGGGAGGCGCAGGCCGTCGAGCTGATCACGACCAGCGCACGCGAGGCGACGGCGCGCGGCCAGGGCCGTGTCCTCGTGTTCGCGGACTACGCGAGCGCGATCCTCCACAACGGACTCGGCCGCCACGACGCCGCGCGTGACGCCGCGAACAGGGTGTTCTCCCAGGACATCCTGGTGTACCGCGGACTCGTCACCGCCGAACTGGCCGAAGCGGCGTCGCGCACCGGCGACGACGAGCTGCTGGCGGCCGCGGTCGCGCGGATGTCCTCGTACGCCGAAGCGGCCCCGACCGACTGGGCCCTGGGTCTCGAAGCCCGGCTACGAGCCTTGCAGAGCGACGGCGACGAAGCGGACGGTCTCCACCGCCAGTCGATCGAACGGCTGGGCCGCACCGGTGTGCGGGTCGAGCTCGCTCGCGGTCACCTGCTGTTCGGCGAGTGGCTGCGCCGCGAAGGTCACCGCGTCGACGGCCGCGACCACCTCCGCACCGCCCACGAAGCGTTCGAGGCGATGGGGCTGGAGGCGTTCGCCGAACGCGCGCGCCGCGAGCTGCTCGCCACCGGTGAGACCGCGCGCAAGCGGACGATCGAGGCCGCCGAAGAGCTGACCGCGCAGGAGTTCCAGATCGCCCGGCTCGCCCGTGACGGGCTCTCGAACCCGGAGATCGGCACCCGGCTGTTCATCAGCCCGCGCACCGTCGAATGGCACCTGCGCAAGATCTTCACCAAGCTCGGCATCAGCTCGCGCAGGCAGCTGCGCGACACCGCGCTCACCACCGCGTCCTGATCGGCGAACATCTCGTCTGAGGGATCACACGACCGGGCGGACCTGCGGCGATTCGTCGTTTCGCGCCTCGGCGACGCACTAGCGTCCGTCCCGTGTCCCTGGCGACCGATGTCCTCAACGCCCCCCGTTCGGCGCACGACGTGCTGGAGTGGAGCAGGCAGACCGTCACCCCGCGGCTCCAGTCGGCCGTCGCCACGCTGCCGACGACCACGCGCCGCATCGCCGGCTACCAGTTCGGCTGGTCGGACGCGCGCGAACGCACCTCGGCACTCCGCTCGGCACTGACGATGCTGTCCGCGTCGGCCGTCGGCGGCACGCCGGAGCAGGCACTCGCCGCCGCGGCCGCGGTCGAACTGGCGCACCAGCATTGTCAGCTGCACGACGACGTGACCGACGGCGTCCGCACCCGGCGCGACCGGGCGACGGCGTGGACCGTGTTCGGCGCCGAGCCGGCGCTCGAGGCGGCGGACGCGTTGCTGGCACAGGCTTTCACCGTCCTCGCGGGCAGCGGCCACCCGAGCGCCGTGCTGGGCGTGCGGATGCTCAACACCGCCATGCTGGCGGTGGTCGACGGCCAGATCGAGGACCTCGCACTCGACGCACCCCGCCCGCCGGACCTGGCCACGTCCGTGCGGAACGCCGCGTCCACGGCGGGCGCACTGATGGGGTGCGCGTGCGCGATGGGTGCGGTGTTCGGCGGCGGGAGCCAGGCGCAGATCGAGCACCTGCGGGTGTTCGGCGCGCACGTGGGCCTGGTGTTCCAGCACGTCGAGGACCTGATCGGCATCTGGGGCTCGCCGCTGCACGCCGACCTGCACCGGCGCCGGATGTCGCTGCCCGTGGTGGCGGCCATGACGTCGGGCACCGCCGAAGGCCGCGAGCTCGCCGAGCTGTACTCCGGTGACGAACCGCTGTCGGACGCCGAGGCCCATCGCGCGGCCGAGTTGGTCGACCTCGCAGGCGGGCGCACGTGGAGCCTGCGCGAGGTCGACTCCCTGCTGGTGCAGGCCCTGCGCCGGTTGCGGTCCGCGCAGCCGGGGGCCACCGCGGCCGACGAGCTGTTCGCGCTCGCCCAGCAGGCGGCGCGGCACGATCACTGAGGTGGCGGCTGCTCTTTCGAAAAGCGTGTGCTGAGCGTGTGGTGGCGATCGGCAGGATGCCGTCGACAACTCAGTCATTCGTTCCAGAAGAGGTTAGCTGTGCGTGTTGCATACGCCTGTGCCGTCGTGCTCGGGCTCGCTCTGACCACCACCGCCTGCTCGGGCTCCGAGAGCGGCAGCCCGGTCGCCGGTTCCACATCGACGTCGACCAGCAGCAGTGCGGCCAAGAAGGACGCCAAGGCCGACGACGGCGGCGGTGACAAGAAGGCCGCCGCTGGCAAGTCGGTCACGTTGTCCGACGAGACCATGGGCTACTCCGCCGAGGTCACCCTCAACTCGGTCACCACGGCCACCAAGGGCGGCCCGCCGATCGACATCAAGCCCGAGAGCGGCACGTTCGTGATCCTCGAGATCACCTACGTCGGCAAGAAGGGCAAGTACCCGGTCAACCCGATGTACTGGCACCTCATCACGCCCGACGGCAAGGACATCGACCAGATCAAGGGCAACGCGATGCTCGCGTCACCCGCGGACGACCTGGAGGCGGGCGACGTCGAGGCCGGCAAGACGCTCAAGGGCCGGGTCGCTCTCGACGCGAAGCTCGACCCCGGCACCAAGATCGTGGTCACCGACGTGCTGGACAAGCCCATCGGCGAGTGGGTGCTGTGACGGACGTGGCCGGCCAGCACCTGGCCGGCCACCTTCCGGAAGCCGAACGTCCGCAACCGGGTCTACCGTGCCGGCCATGACCGATTCCCCGTGGGAGCCACCACTCGCCGGCACCGAGGTCGAGCACCTCGTCGGTGCACTCGACCGGCTGCGCGCGACGTTCCGCTGGAAGGCCGACGACCTCGACGCGGCCGGGCTGGCGACGCGCGTCGGCGCCTCGACGCTGACGCTCGGCGGGCTGCTCAAGCACCTCGCCGCCTGCGAGGACTTCATGTTCACCACGAAGCTGCGCGGGGAACCGGTCGGTGCCCCGTGGGACGCGCTCGGGTGGGACGGCATGGGCAGCTGGGAGTTCACGTTCGACGCCACCGAGCCGCCCGAGCAGCTGTACGCGCTGTGGGACGGCGCGGTCGAACGGTCCCGTGCCCGGCTCGACGCGGCGCTCGCGGACGGCGGGCTCGACCAGCTCGCCCACCTCGCCTGGTCCGACGGGCGCCGGGTCAGCCTGCGGCGGTGCGTCTGCGACCTGATCGAGGAGTACGGACGGCACACCGGGCACGCAGATCTGCTCCGCGAAGCCGTCGACGGGCGAGTCGGTGAGGACCCGCCCGCCGGATGGCAGCCCAGGAGCTGACTCTCGTCAGTCGTTGCCCGCCTCGAACGCGGCGCGGTCGAGCAGCTCGTCGTCGGCGACCTCGCCGCGAGACGCGATCACCTCGGCACCGCCGTCGGGCACGGCGCCGATCAGCTTGGTCGGCTCCACCTGCGGTTCGGTGATCAGCGCCGAGTGCCGGTTGCCGACCATGCCGAGGCCGGCGAACAGCTCGAGCTTCGCGCGGGAGTCGGCGATGTCCAGGTTGCGCATGGTCAGCTGGCCGATGCGGTCGACCGGGCCGAACGCCGAGTCCTCGGTGCGCTCCATGGACAGCTTGTCCGGGTGGTAGCTGAACGCGGGGCCGGTGGTGTCCAGGATCGAGTAGTCGTCGCCGCGCCGCAGGCGCAGCGTCACCTCGCCGGTGACGGCGGCGCCGACCCAGCGCTGCAGCGCCTCGCGCAGCATCAGCGACTGCGGGTCGAGCCAGCGGCCCTCGTACATCAACCGGCCGAGACGCCGGCCGTCGTTGTGGTACGCGGCCAGCGTGTCCTCGTTGTGGATCGCGTTGACCAGCCGCTCGTAGGCGATGTGCAGCAACGCCATGCCCGGCGCCTCGTAGATGCCGCGGCTCTTGGCCTCGATCACCCGGTTCTCGATCTGGTCGGACATGCCGAGTCCGTGCCTGCCACCGATCGCGTTCGCCTCCAGCACCAGGTCGACGGCGGAGGCGAACTCCTTGCCGTTGATGGTGATCGGGCGGCCCTGCTCGAAGCCGATCGTGACGTCCTCGGTGGCGATCTCGACGGCGGGGTCCCAGAACCGCACGCCCATGATCGGCTCGACGAGCTCGATGCCCGCGTCCAGCTGCTCCAGCGCCTTGGCCTCGTGCGTCGCGCCCCAGATGTTCGCGTCGGTCGAGTACGCCTTCTCGGTCGACGCCCGGTACGGCAGGTCACGCGCGAGCAGCCACTCGGACATCTCCTTGCGGCCGCCGAGCTCGTTGACGAACGCCGCGTCGAGCCACGGCTTGTAGATCCGCAGCGACGGGTTCGCGAGCAGGCCGTAGCGGTAGAACCGCTCGATGTCGTTGCCCTTGTAGGTCGAGCCGTCGCCCCAGATCTGGACGTCGTCCTCGTACATGGCGCGCACGAGCATGGTGCCCGTCACGGCGCGGCCCAGCGGCGTGGTGTTGAAGTACCCGCGGCCGCCGGAACGGATGTGGAACGCGCCGCAGGCCAGCGCCGCGAGGCCTTCCTCGACGAGTGCGGCCCGGCAGTCGACCAGCCGCGCGATCTCCGCGCCGTAGGCCTCCGCACGACCGGGCACCGACTCGATGTCGGGCTCGTCGTACTGGCCGATGTCAGCCGTGTACGTGCACGGCACCGCGCCCTTCTCGCGCATCCACGCGACGGCGACCGAGGTGTCGAGGCCGCCGGAGAAGGCGATGCCGACGCGTTCGCCGGCGGGGAGGGAAGTGAGCACTTTGGACACGACAGGAATTATGCACGATGATGTATGGACATGCACATCGGGGGGGTCCGCAGATCCGACTCCTGTCGGTTGTCCAGGGCAGATGACGCGACGTACGTTCAGCGTCACTACTGGTAGACGCTGGGGAGACACAGTGCGCAGACGTGATTTTCTCGCCGCGGCGGCCGGGGTCGTCGCCGTCGGCGTGAACCCTGGTGGCGCGCTCGCGGCGACCAAGCAGAAGCCCGGCGCCTCCGGGCTCCCCGATCTGGACCTGGGCGACTTCCCCGTGGTGGCTCGGGTCCGCGCGCGCCGGGCCCTGGAGCACCTGAAGGTGCTGAGCGACCGGATCGGGCCGCGCATCGGCGGCACCGAGTCCGAGCACCGGGCGCGGGACTACCTGGTCAAGGTGCTGCGCGAGCTGCGCTACGAGGTCACGACGCAGCCGTTCACGGTGCCGGACAAGTTCCTCGGCGAGATCACCGCGCGGGGCGGGAAGCGCTGGCAGTCCGGCGCGTCCAGGTTCGGCGCGCTCGGGGTCACCGTGCGCGCGCCGTTCGTCGACCTCGGCGACGGCTCGCAGCTGCCCGACGACCTGACCGGCAAGATCGCGCTGTTCGTCAACTCGCCCGCCGGGTCCGTGCCGACGCTCCAGGCCGTCGAACGCGGTGCGGTGGCTGTGCTGCTCGGCCGCGCGTCGGTGCCACCGGCGACCAAGTCGCCCGCGTTCTCGCCGGTGCTGACGCAGACGGTCGCCGTGCCGGTCCTCGGGGTCGCCCAGGTGCACGTGGAACGGCTGCGCGCGCAGGGTCCCGGCGAGCTGACCGTGGCAACGACGCACCACCCGAACCTGACGTCCTACAACGTGATCGCCGACCGGCGGGCCACCTTCCCCGGACCGGACAACGGGGTCGTGATGGTCAGCGCCCACTACGACAGCGTGCCCGGCTCGCCCGGCGCCAACGACGACGGCAGCGGCACCGTGCTGTGCCTCGAGCTCGCGCGGGTGCTGCGATATCTGCCGACGCACAAGGCGCTCCGGTTCGCACTGTGGGGATCGGAGGAACAGGGCCTGCTCGGTTCCCGCTACCACGTCGCGCAGCTCACCCCGCCGGACATCGCGCGCATCGCCGGGGTGTTCCAGAACGACATGGTCGCCACCAGCCACGATCCCGCGACGGCCTACTGGCTGCTGTCGCTCAACGGCGCGGACAACGCCACCACGCGCGAGGTCGCGGCCGCCGCGAAGCGACTCGGCTACGACCCGCGGGTGCACGGCCCGGTGGCGCGCGGCTCGAGCGACCACGTGCCGTTCCACGAGAAGGGCATCGCGGCCGCGAACTTCAGCTGGCGCGGCGAGGAAGGTCCGCACCTGCTGGAGCCGATCTACCACACGCCGGAGGACACGATCGCGGACAACATCAGCCTGGAGCGCCTCCAGGTGTCGCTGGAGCTGATCGGCTCGGCGGCCTACCGGCTGGCCTGCACGCGCTGACCGGCTCGGCGTCCATGCCGTCCCTACGATGACGGCATGGACGTCGATCTGTTCGCGGGCATCCCGGTCAGCAACTACGTCGCGGCGCTCACCTGGTACGAGCGCCTGCTCGGACGGCCACCGGCGTTCTTCCCCAACGACGTCGAGGCCGTGTGGGAGCTCGGCGAGCACCGGTACGTCTACATCGAACTCCGGCCCCAGCACGCGGGCCACGCCAAGCACACGCTCTTCTTCAGCGACTTCGACACCGTCATCGACCAGATCACCGCGCGCGGGCTGGAACCGAAGCTCCGCGAGGTCTACGACAACGGCGTGCGCAAGACGACCTACCTCGACCCCGACGGCAACGAGATCGGCTTCGGCGGCGCCCCGGTCGAACCGAGCTAGCGCGCTCACAGTCCGGGAGCCGCCCGCACCAGGCCGCGCACGTCGCCCGCTTTCAGGTCGATCGACAGCAGGACGTCGCCACCCCGGCTGGGTGAGGCGCACCCCTCACGCCGGGCCGCTACCGTGCTTGCCCGTGACGACACCACGTGGCACCAAGGAGAAAAGGCGCGCCGCGCTGTCGCTGCTGCGGACGGCCGCGCTGGCGTTCGCGGTCGTGTTCGTCTACTACGTCGCGCCGCTCGACCGGGCGCTCGACGCCGGCTCGTGGCTCAGGTTCGCGCTCGGCCTCGTGCTGCTGGGTGCCGTGATCCCGTGGCAGGTGCGCGCCATTCTCGGCTCCGAGGCACCGTGGCTGCGGGCGGTGACCACGGTCGGCGTCGGCCTGCCGATGCTGCTGGTGCTCTTCGCCACGGCCTACACCGTCATCGCCGACAACGTGCCGGGCGCGTTCACCGAGCCGCTCAACCGGACCGACGCCCTGTACTTCACCCTGACCGTCTTCAGCACGGTCGGGTTCGGCGACATCGCCCCCAGGGCCGAGGTCGCGCGGATCGTCGTGATGGTCCAGATGGTCGTGGGACTGGTCGCCGTCGGCTTGATCGCGAAGGTGCTGTTCGGCGCCGCGCGGATGGCCGCCGAGCACCGCGACTGACCTTCTCACCCGCTCCGGAGGAGGCGGGCGCCACGCCCCGGCGTGGACGGTGTGGTCGGAGTTCCGATCCCGAGGAGGCCTGGATGGCAACCCTGACCGTGTGGCGATTCGACGACCCGGCCGGCGCCGAGGACGCGGCCGAGACCTTGCGAGCACTCGCCAAGGAGGAACTGATCACCGTGCACGACGCCGCGACCGTCTCCTGGCCGGGCAACGCGAAGAAGCCGAAGACGCGGCAGATGCACAACCTCGCGGGCGCGGGCGCGCTGGGCGGAGCGTTCTGGGGCACGTTGTTCGGCCTGATCTTCCTGATGCCCCTGCTCGGCCTGGCACTCGGCGCCGCCACCGGCGCGGTGGCCGGATCGATGGGCGACGTCGGCATCGACGACGACTTCATCAAGCGGGTGCGCGACGAGGTCACCCCGGGAACCTCGGCCCTGTTCGCACTCACGTCGAACGCGGTCGTCGACAAGGTGCACGAGGCCTTCGAGCACAGCACCGGCGAGCTCCTGTTCACCAACCTGAGCAGTGAACAGGAGAACGCGCTGCGCGAGGTCTTCGCCGACTGAGCCTCCGGGTCACGCGCGGCGGACGAGGTCACCGGACGGGTCCGCGCTCGGCACCGTCCTCGTCGGGCGCGTGCCCGTCACCTGGTCGGGCCAGCCGCGCTGGTCGCGGCGGAACACCGGCACGACGAACGAACCCACCACCACGAACGCGACCACGACGACGTCCAGCCCCACCCGCCACGACACGTCGAACAACGGCGACAGCCCGACCGCCCAGATGAGCGCACCGGTGGCACCCAGCAGCTCACGCGACAGCAACATCAACGGATGCGGAGCCCGAATGCGGTAGCGCAGCAACCAGTTCCCGATCGTGTGACCGTCCACAACGGACGGCAGCACCACGCGGATCACCACGGCCAGCGCGATCGCCCACCACGGTCCGGCGACCTGGGCGAGCAGCAGCACCGGCAGGAAGTCCACCACCGCCGCGCACAGCCTGCGCGGCACGCTCGCCGCGTCGGGCAACGCCACCACCCGGTCCCGCGACAGGACCTCCGGCACGACCACGGCGACCGGCGCGAGCATCCAGCCGAGCACCGCGCCGAGTGAGTTGGAGATCAGGTCGTCGACGTCGGCGATCCGGTACGGGCACGGGTAGTAGCCGAAGTTCCCGCTCTGCTGCACGATCTCGACGGCCAGCGAGATGCCGAGCCCGATGGCGAGCACGGAGATCGGGCCGCGGCCGTAAGCCTTGCGCAGCACCATGCCCAGCGGCACGAACAGCGCGACGTTGAACGCCTGCTGGAGGAACGCCGACGACCGGAGCACCGCGCCGATTCCGGAACGGCCGTAGAACGCCATGTTGTGCCGCATGTCCGTGACCCACTGGAACGGCGTCGTCTGCACCATCAGCTCGCCCCGGCACACCGTCGCGGGGTCCGGGAACGGCAGGAAGATCAGCGCCAGCGCCACGATCCCGTACGCCAGCAACGCGTAGAGCACGTACGCCCGCCGCGGCTCGACGCGGCCGAAGCGGAGGTAGTGGATCACCACCAGCGGTGCCACCACGAGCGCGCCGACCCCGACGAAAACAGCAAACCCGGCCCTCATGGACTCCAGGTACGACGCCACCATGGGGCCTCAATATCCCCGCTCTGACCTCGCCAAACCCGAATCGCCGAAGTGCGGCGGAACGGACGTGGCGGCCGGGGCCGAACGCCACGCCGGCAAGCAAGAACATCCCAACGGCACATTGTGTCGGAAGCTCACCTGTGCGTACCTTCGCCTCCTGGGGCTTTACCGGGGGTGTCTAGCAAGGGGGACGCATGACGTTGAGTCGTGCACGTTTTTGGGCTGCCCGCGTCACGGGCATTTCACTGGTGGCGCTGGCCGCCATCTCATCCGCGAGCGGTCCGGCCGCCGCGGATCCGCCGAGACCGTCAGCCAGCAGCACCGTCGCCTGGGGAGCCAGAGCCGAGGGCGCACTGGGCAACCGGACGACGCTCAGGCGGACGACGCCGGTGACCGTGTGCGCGGTCGGCACCACCGACTGCGAGGCGACCAGCCTCAGCAAGGTCGTCTCGGTGTCCGCGGGTGCGCACCACAACCTGGCGCTGCTGTCGAACGGGACGGTCGTGTCCTGGGGCGAGAACGACCACGGGCAGCTCGGCGACGGCACCAGGACGAACCGGCCGGGGCCGGTTCCGGTGTGCGCCGTCGTGTCCACGAACTGCGCCACCGGCCGCCTCCAGGGGGTTGTCGCGATCGCGGCCGGTGATTCCCACAACCTGGCGCTGCTCAACGACGGCACGGTCGTGGCGTGGGGGAACAGCAACTCCGGACGGCTCGGCATCGGGTACGCGAACGAGGACCGCACCACGCCCACGCCGGTGTGCGACGTGGACTGCGCGGCGGGCCCGCTGACCGGAGTCACCTCGATCGCCGCCGGCGGTGGGCACAGCCTCGCGCTGCGCACCGGTGGTGCCGTCGTGAGCTGGGGCTGGAACGGCTCGGGCCAGCTGGGCAACCCCGTGCCGAACAACAGCGACCGGCCGGTGGTCACCTGCGCCGTCGGCGCGACCGACTGCACGGCGAACCCGCTGACCGGCGTGACCGCGATCGCCGCGGGAGGCCAGCACAGTCTCGGTGTGCTCACGGACGGCGGCGCCATCGCGTGGGGCGACAACCAGCTGGGGCAGCTCGGCGACGACAGCACGTCGTCGCGCACCACCCCGGCGCGGGTGTGCGCGGTCGGCGCGACCGACTGCGCGGCCCAGCCGCTGACCGACATCGCGACGGTCGACGCCGGCGGCTACGTGAGCTTGGCCTTGCGCACCAACGGAACCGCCGTGGGCTGGGGACTCAACGTCCGCGGCCAGCTCGGTGACGGCACCACGAACAACCGGCGCACTCCCGCACCCGTGTGCGCGGCGGGCGCGACCGACTGCGCCGCCCAGCCGCTGAGCGGGATCGCCTCGATCTCCACGAGCGGTGGGCACGGCCTGGCCGTGTCCACGACCGGTGCCGCTTTCGCCTGGGGCCTCGGCGTGAACGGCCAGCTCGGCGATCGCTCGACCGCGGACCGGACCACCCCGGTGCCGGTGTGCGCGGTGAAGGCGGACGACTGCGCCACCAGCCCGCTGACGGGTGCGCGGGCCGCGAGCGCGGGCAGCGGTCACAGCGCGACCGTGCTGGCGGACGGCACCGTGCGGACGTGGGGCGACCACCAGTACGGGCAGATCGGTGACGGCGCGATCAGCGGCGTGCTCCGGCCGGACGTCGTCTGCGCGCCGGGGAGCACCGACTGCGCGACCGACCGGCTGACCGGCGTGACCGCGGTGTCGGCCAACGGCGCGTACTACGGCGGTGGCGGCCACAGCCTGGCGCTGCAGCCGGACGGCGTCGTGCTTTCCTGGGGTGGCAACGGTTTGGGCCAGCTCGGCGACGGCACGTACAACAGCAGGGACCTCCCCGGCCGGGTGTGCGCCGTGGAGGCGAAGGACTGCGCGACCGAACCGCTGACCGGTGCCACGGCCATCGCGACCGGCGTGAACCACTCATTGGCGCTGATGTCCGACGGCACGGTCGTGGCGTGGGGCCGCAACGGCGTCGGCAACCTCGGCAACGGCACCTGGCAGGACAGCGCCACCCCGACGCACGTGTGCGCGGGGGGAGAGCAGAACTGCAAGGCACCGTTGACGGGTGTCGTCGCCATCGCCGCGGGCGGCGACCACAGCCTGGCGCTGCTGAACGACGGCACGGTCGTGGGCTGGGGCTCGAACTACTTCGGCCAGCTCGGCGACGGAACCGGCGGTCCGGCCGTGCAGGCGCAGAACATGCCGGTGCGCGTCTGCGCCGTGGGTGCGACGGACTGCGCGGCCAACCCGCTCCGCGGCGTCGTCGCCATCGAGGCGGGCGGCGGGCCTTCGGGCTTCGGCGGGCACAGCATGGCCCTGCTCTCCAGCGGTGCCGTCGTCTCGTGGGGCAACAACGCCTCCGGTCAGCTGGGTGACGGGACGACCACCACGCGGATCAGGCCGGTGCGGGTGTGTGCCGTCGGTGCGACGGACTGCGCGGCCAGCCCGCTGACCGGGGTCACCGCGATCGAAGCCGCCGGACACCACAGCGCCGCCGTGCAGACCGGCGGAACCGTTGCGGCGTGGGGAGAGAACACCAGCGGGCAGCTGGGCGACGCGACGACGACGCACCGCAGCACGCCCGTCCGCGTGTGCGCGGTCGGAGCGACGAACTGCGCGGAGAACCCGCTGACGGGTGTCACCGTCCTCGCGCTCGGCTACAGCCACGCGGTCGCGGTCGGCGCCAACGGTGCGGTCCTCAGCTGGGGTAGCAACTGGACCGGCCAGCTCGGTGACGGCACGACGACCGACCGCAGCGCACCGGGCTGGGTGTGCGCGCCGCAGGCGGCGAACTGCGCGGCGAGCCCGCTGACCGGGGTCACCGCGATCGCCAGCGGCTACAACCACACCCTGGCGGTCATCGCACCGGCCTAGCCTCGTGAGTGATTGGGAGGCCTATAGCGCTCCCAATCACTCACGACCAGCCTGACGAGGTCCCTGCTACCGCGCGTCGGTGGCAGGGACCTGCGTGCGCCTGCCCAGCACCGCGAGAGTGCCCTCGCACCAGCGGATCGTCGCCTCTTCGAGCGACCGGCCGCCCATGAGCGTGAGCCAGGGCCCGATCCGGTCGGAGCTCGCCAGGAGCTCCTCCTCGGTCCGGCCGTCGAGCAGCCGCGCGCGAAGTCTGTCGTAACGCGCGAGTTTGGCCCGCGACCACTCCAGCCGCTCCCGCACGGCGGCGAGCACGGCCTGCACGTCACCCGCGTCGACGGCCTGGAGTTTGATCGCCAGGTCGTCCCTGATCGCGGCGGGCTTGGCGGGCTCAGCGGTGAACGCGTGCAGCCCCCGCTTCCCGGCCTCGGTGAGGCTGAACAGCCGTTTGTTGGGGCGCCGCTCCTGCTGGACGACGCGCGCCGCGATCAGGCCGTCGATCTCCATCCGCTCGAGCTCGCGGTAGAGCTGTTGCGGCGTGGTGGTCCAGAAGTTGGCCACGGACGCGTCGAAGCGCTTCGCCATGTCGTAGCCCGACGCCTCGCCTTCTAGTAATGCGGCCAGTACCGCGTAGCGCAACGTCATATGGACAAGCCTACAGCGCCGTGACTAATCTCGTAAGGGATTACTCAACTAGTTGACTATGGAGTCCGCCGATGCACCCGTTCCGCAAGGCCGTCGAGGCAGGCGATCACACCGCCGTCGAGGCGCTGCTCGCCGAGGACGTCGTGTTCACCAGCCCGGTCGCGTTCAAGCCGTACCCCGGCAAGCCGATCACCGCGGCGATCCTGCGCGGGGTCTCGAGGGTCTTCGAGGACTTCCGCTACGTCCGGGAGATCATCAGCGCGGACGGCCACGACCTCGCGCTGATCTTCACCGCGCGCGTCGGCGACAAGGAGCTCAACGGCTGCGACTTCCTGCACCTGAACGACGAGGGCCTGATCGACGACTTCCTGGTCATGGTGCGCCCGCTCACCGCGGCGACCGCGCTGTCCGAGGCCATGGCCGCCCAGTTCGAGCGGATCGCGAGCGAGGCGATGGGCTCATGAGCGACTTCGACGCGATCGTCATCGGCGCGGGCAACGCGGGGTTGACGGCCGCCGCCACGCTCCAGCGCGGCGGCAAGCGCACCCTGCTGGTCGAGCGGCACAACGTGCCGGGCGGCTGCGCGACGTCGTTCCGGCGCGGCCGGTTCGAGTTCGAGGTCGCGCTGCACCAGCTGTCCGGGATCGGCACCGAGGAGCAGAAGCGGATCACGCTGCGCGGGCTCTTCGGCAAGCTCGGCATCACCGACAAGCTGGAGTTCGTCGAGGAGCACGACCTGTACCGCTCGGTCGTGCCCGGCGTGCTCGACGTGACGCTGCCCGCCGACTGGGACGGCGCCGTGGACGCGCTCGAGGCGGCGTTCCCCGGCAACCGGGTGCGCGTCCAGAAGTTCTTCGACCTGGTCAAGCAGACCACCTACTGGCAGATGGCCGCCATGCGCGGCACGCCGGCGGAGCAGGTCGACGCGGTGGTGTTCCGGCAGGGGCTGCGGCCGACGCAGGACGTGCTCGACGAGCACTTCGACGACCAGCGGATCAAGCTGGTGCTCGGCAGCTACTGGAGCTACCTCGGCCAGCCGCCGTCCGTGCTGCGGTTCCAGGACATGGCGATGCTCCTGTTCGCCTACCTCGAGTTCAAGCCGTGGCACCTGCGCGGCGGCAGCCAGGCCATGTCGACCGCGATCCTCGACTCGTTCCTCGAGGCGGGCGGCCAGGTCCGCTTCAACACCGCGGTGACCCGCATCCTCACCCGCAACGGCGCCGTCTGCGGCGTGCGGCTCGACGACGGCGAGGAGGTGTCCGCGGGCGCGGTGGTGTCCAACGCCTCCACTCCCCTGACCTACGGGATGCTCGACCCGGACGTCGTCCCGCATTCCGTCCGCAGGGACATCGGCTCCCGCCGGATCGGGATCTCCGCGTTCGTGCTCCACATGGGACTCGACGCCACGCCCGCCGAGCTGGGATTCAACGCCAGCACCAGCTTCGTGTTCGCCGACATGGACGACGACCGCACGTTCCAGGCGATGCGCACGCTGGACCCGGTGCGCGGGATCTGCGTCTCCTCCTACGACATCGAGCCCATCGGGTTCGCGCCCACCGGCGCGTCGCACGTCAGCCTCATGACGCTGCAGTACGCCGACGCGTGGGACAAGGTCGCCCCCGAGGACTACGCCAGGACCAAGTTCGCCTACGCGGAGACCCTCATCGACCTGCTGGAGAAGATGACGCCGGGCGTCCGCGACGCGATCGAGGAGGTCGACGTCGCCACCCCGCTCACGATGATGCGCTACCTCGGCCACCCCGGCGGCGCGATCTACGGCTTCGACCAGGACGCCACCGAGAGCTGGCAGTTCCGCAACAGCGAGCGCGAGCCCGGCGTCACCGGCCTGTACCTCGCAGGCTCGTGGGCCGGTTACGGCGGTTTCCAGCCCACACTCGAAGCAGGCGCACGCGTCGCCCGCCGAATCCTGCGGTTCACCGCCGCCTGAGCCCAGGAAGGCACCCACCACCATGCACCCCATCGCGGAATTCTTCGACGGCGCCGCAGAGATCCAGGCCGAGATCGCCCAGCGCGACCTCGACACCACGGACCACACCGCGGAGACGGCGCGCGTCATCGCCCGCCACCACCCCAACCGGCTGACGCTCACCGTCAGCGAGGTCGTCGTCGAGACGGCCACCACGAAGACCTTCCGGGTCGGCAACGGCGACCCGCTCCCGCCGTTCCTCGCCGGCCAGTACGTCAACGTCTTCACCGACGGCACGAGCAGGCCGTTCGCGATCTCGTCCAGCCCGGCCCGGCTCGACCACTACGACCTCACGGTCCGGCGGGTCCGCGGCGGGCGGATCAGCAACCAGCTCATCGACGCGCTGGCTGCCGGTGACACGATCACCACCACCGGCCCGATGGGCACGTTCCACCACAACCCGCTGTTCCACGGCGAGGACGTGGTGTTCCTGGCGGGTGGCTCCGGTGTCGCACCGGCCATGAGCATGATCCGCGACATCGTCGACAACGACCTGGAGCGGCGCTTCCACCTGATCTACGGCTCGCGCGACGAACAGGACGTCATCTTCGGCTCGGAACTGGACGCGCTCGCCGCGGAGCTGCCGAACCTGACCGTCGACCACGTGATCGCCGAACCGTCCGCAACCTGGTCCGGCCGCACCGGCTTCCTCACGGCGGCGCTGATCGAGGAGCTCACCGGCCCGCTGAACGGCCGGATGGTCTACGTGTGCGGGCCGCAGGCGCTCTACCCGTACGCCTTGGAGCAGCTCACGGTGCTGGGCCACCCGCGCCGCCGCATCCGGTTCGAGGCCAACGGTGCGCCGGCCCGCCCGGAGGCGCAGCCGCACTGGCCGGCCGACGTCGACCCGGCCGGTGAGGTCACGGTGACGGTGAAGGGCCGCAGCTTCCGCACCCCGCGCAACCGCCCGCTGCTCGACGCGCTCGAGGACCAGGGCGTCCAGCCCGAGGCCGCCTGCCGTTCCGGCGAGTGCAGTCTGTGCCGCGTCCGCGTCCTCCGTGGACAGGTGCACACCGCCGAGGAGGCCAAGCTGCGCATGTCCGACGCGAAGTTCGGCTACACGCACAGCTGCGTCGCCTACCCGCTCACCGACACCGAGGTCGACTTCTGAGCACTGGACGTCAGGCTGCCCGCGGGCAGCCTGACGTCAGCCTCCGACGTGGTCGATGAAGCACCAGCGCCAGGTCTCCCCCGGCTCGAACGAGCGGATCACCGGGTGCCCGTCCGCGGCGGCGTGCTTGCTGGCGTGCTTTCCCGGCGACGAGTCGCAGCAGCCGACGTGGCCGCAGGCGAGGCACAGTCGCAGGTGGACCCAGCCCCTGCTGCCGTTGGCGATGCAGTCCTCACACCCTTCTTCCGTGCTGGGGGCCGGTTCCTGGCTGATCGCGGCGATGTGCGAGCAGGCGCTGGAAGTCACGAACGCTCCTCGGGTGGGCGACATCTGAAGGCGACCGTACGCGCATCGGTGACGGCGGCAAGTTCCGCTGCTTGACTGGCACCCATGACGACTCCCGAGCCCGTCAGAGCGGCACGTCCGTCGATCCTCACGGTGGACGACGATCCCGGTGTCTCCAGGGCGGTGGCGCGCGATCTGCGCAAGAAGTACGGCGAGCGCTACCGGATCGTGCGTGCCGAGTCCGGTGCGCAGGCGCTCGAGGCGCTGCGCGAGATCAAGCTGCGCGGCGAGGAGGTCGCGGCGCTGCTGGCGGACTACCGGATGCCGCAGATGAGCGGCATCGAGTTCCTCGAAGAGGCGATGGACCTGTTCCCGGTGGCGCGCCGGGTGCTGCTCACGGCGTACGCGGACACGGACGCCGCGATCCAGGCGATCAACGTCGTCGACCTCGACCACTACTTGCTCAAGCCGTGGGACCCGCCGGAGGAGAAGCTCTACCCGGTGCTCGACGAGCTGCTCGAGGCGTGGTCGGTGGCCGACCGGCAGCCGGTGCGGCAGGTCAGGGTGATCGGGCACCGGTGGTCGCCTCGGTCCTACGAGGTCCGCGACTTCCTCGCCCGCAACTCGGTCCCGTTCCGCTGGCACGCGCTCGACGAGGTGGATTGCGAGGCCGGGCGGCTGCTCACCGCGGCGGGCCAGGACGGCACCCGGCTGCCGGTCGTGGTCACGCCCGAAGGCGACGCCCTGGTCGACCCGTCGGACGCGGAGCTCGCCGCGCGGGTCGGCCTCAGCACGCAGCCCTCCGCGGACTTCTACGACCTGATCGTGATCGGCGGCGGCCCCGCGGGCCTGGGCGCCGCGGTGTACGGGGGCTCGGAAGGGCTGCGGACGGTGCTGGTCGAGCGGCTGGCGACCGGTGGCCAGGCGGGCACCAGCAGCCGGATCGAGAACTACCTCGGCTTCCCGGACGGCGTCTCCGGTGAGCAGCTCACCGAACGGGCCCGCAGGCAGGCGCTGAAGTTCGAGGTCGAGGTGCTGACCACCCGCGACGTGGTGGCGCTGGAACCGCGCGGCGCGGCCAGGGTCGTGCGGTTCGGCGACGGCACCGAGCTGGCCGCGCACACGGTGATCCTGGCGACCGGCGTGTCCTACCGGATGCTCGACGCACCAGGGCTCGGCGAGCTGACGGGCCGCGGCGTGTACTACGGGGCCGCGACCACCGAGGGGCCGAGCTGCACCGGCCAGGACGTCTACCTGGTCGGCGGCGCCAACTCGGCGGGGCAGGCGGCGGTGTACTTCTCCGCGCACGCCAGCCGGGTGGTGCTGCTGGTGCGCGGCGACTCGCTCGACACGTCGATGTCGCGCTACCTGATCGACCAGCTCGCACGGATCGACAACGTCGAGGTGCGCACCTGCACCGAGGTCGTCGGCGGCACGGGTGAGGGCCACCTGGAGACGTTGACGCTGGCGCACACCAAGACCGGTGAGACGACCACGGTCCCCGCGCACTGGCTGTTCGCGTTCATCGGCGCCGCGCCGCGCACGGACTGGCTCGAGGGCACGCTGCTGCGCGACGACCGCGGTTTCGTGCTCGCCGGGCCCGACCTGGCCGCCGACGGCCGCACCCCGGACGGGTGGCACCTCGAGCGCGCGCCGTACCACCTGGAGACGAGCCTGCCCGGCGTGTTCGTCGCGGGTGACGTGCGCGCCGACTCGGTGAAACGGGTGGCTTCGGCCGTCGGTGAGGGCGCCATGGCGGTCACACTGGTCCACCGGTACCTGGAGAGGTCGTGACATGAACGCCGACGAGCTGCGCGGGTTGTTCCTCTTCGAGCACCTCGACGACGGCCAGCTGGCGTGGCTGGTCGACCACGGCCAGGTCGAGAGCCGCCCGGCTGGCACGCCCGTCCTCACCGAGGGCGAACCGGCCACCTGCTTCTTCCTGCTGCTCGAAGGCACCGTGGCGTTGTGCCGCAACGTCGGCGGCCAGCGCGTCGAGGTGAGCCGCTCCGACCAGCGCGGGTCGTACTTCGGCGCCACCCAGGCGTACCTCGAGGCCGACACGGCGGACACGCGGGTCTACCAGATGACCGTGGAGTCGATCACCGACACGGTGATGTACCAGCTGCCCGCCGACGAGTTCGGCCCGATCATCCGCCAGTGGTTCCCGATGGCCATGCACCTGCTGGAAGGCCTGTTCTTCGGGATGCAGAACACCCAGCGCGCGGTCGGCCAGCGGGAACGGCTGCTGGCGCTGGGATCGCTGTCAGCGGGACTGACCCACGAGCTCAACAACCCGGCCGCCGCGGCGGTGCGCGCGACGGCCGCGCTGCGCGAGCGGGTCGCTGGGATGCGGCACAAGCTGGCCATGCTGGCGAGCGGCGCGATCGACCCGGCGACGCTGCCCTCGCTGGTGAAGCTCCAGGAGAACGCCGTCGAGCAGGTCGCGAAGGCGCCCAAGCTGGGCCCGATGGAGGCCAGCGACCGCGAGGACGAGGTCAGCGACTGGCTCGACGAGCACGGCGTCACCAGCGGATGGGACCTGGCTCCGACGCTGGTCGCGGGCGGGCTCGACGTCGAGTGGCTGGACCGGGCGGCGGGGCTGTGCTCGTCGACGGCCACCGAGGCGGCCGTGCGCTGGCTCGGGTACACGGTCGAGACCGAGATGCTGATGAACGAGATCGAGGACGCGACCACCAGGGTGTCCACGCTGATCAACGCGGCCAAGCAGTACTCGCAGATGGACCGCGCGCCGTTCCAGGTGGTCGACGTGCACGACCTGCTCGACTCCACGCTCGTCATGTTCGGCAGCAAGCTCCGCGACGACGTGCGGGTGGTGAAGGACTACGACCGGGCGCTGCCTCCGTTGCCCGCGTACGCGGGCGAGCTCAACCAGGTGTGGACGAACCTGATCGACAACGCGCTCAGCGCGATGGACGGCGCCGGAACGCTGACCGTGCGGACGTTCCGCGAGGACAGCTCCGCGGTCGTCGAGATCGGCGACACGGGCACCGGCATCCCGCCGGAGGTGATGCGCCGCATCTTCGAGCCGTTCTTCACCACCAAGGCGGTCGGCGAGGGCACCGGGCTCGGCCTGGACATCTCGTGGCGGATCGTGGTCAACAAGCACCACGGCGACATCCGCGTCGAGTCCGCACCCGGCGACACGCGGTTCCAGGTGGTGCTCCCGCTCAACGCCCCGGTGCCGGCGGACACCGGCCAGTAGCTCGGGTGTCCGCCGGCTCGCGGGTCAGGCCGACGCGACGAAGGCCCGGAAGAACCGCTGGCTCGTCTGGGCGACGTCGTTCTGGATGGCGACCGCCCCCGGTGCCGTTGGCTTGTTGTTGTCGATGTCGATCTTCATGAGGCTCAGCTTGTTCTCGAGGTTCACCGTGCCGGTGCTCGAGTTCGTGTTGACGTCGAGCCACTTCTGCGAGTTCGAGCCGTCGCACGGCCGCACGACGATGACCTCGCCCGCCAGCTGCTGCGGGCGGTCCACGTCCCTCGGCAGGTCGAGGCAGCCGTCGACGAGCGCGCCGTTCTTGGCGGTGATCTTCTGCCGCATCACGTAGGTCAGCGCCGCGGTACCGGTGTTGGTCTTGATGCTCCACTGCTGCCGGAGGTTGAACTGGTTGGCGGCGGCCTGCACCACGCGGGTACCTTCGTTCGCCGACTCGGCGGTGAGCGCCAGCCTGCTGTTGAAGTTGTTGATGCGAAAGAAGTTCGTCGCGGCGTGCGCCGGGCTCGCCAGAACCACGGTGGTCCCGGCGATCGCGGTCACGAGACCGATTCGACGGATGATGGTGCGAATGGACATGTGTGTTTCCTCCCCTGTTGTCCACGTGGCCGCTGGATGCGGCGCACAGCAGCAGAGTCTGCGGACTTCATGACGCGGCGTCTTCGGTGACGACTGCCCATTCGCATCGCCGGTTACCTAGGTAGGTGGCTGAACCGCGGGGTGATCGTTGACGTTCCCCCGGTGAGCTCGAGGGGAGAACGGGTATGGGGGGACTGCTGGAACGCGCGGCGGAGCTGGAGGTGCTGCGCTCGGCCGTGCGCGGGGCGCGGGAGTGCCGCGGATCGGTCGTGGTGATCGCCGGTGAGATGGGCATCGGCAAGTCCGGTGTGGTGCGGGCGTTCGTCCGCGAGACCGAGGCGCGGGTGCTGGTCGGGCACTGCGACGACCTGGTCACGCCGCGCGCGTTCGGGGCGTTGCGCGACGCGGTGAAGGGCACCGGCGGGCCGTTGGAGAGTGCGCTGGACACCGCGGACGTGTTCGGCGCCGTGCTCGCCGAGCTGGCCACGCCGACCGTGCTCGTGATCGAGGACCTGCAGTGGGCGGACGACGCGACGCTGGACGTGCTCGGATATCTGGCGCGCCGGATCTCCGAGCTTCCCGCCGTGCTGGTGCTGACGATCGGGGACGGGCCCAGCACCGAGCGCCTGCACCGGTCGTGCGGTGCGGCGGCCGCGGCACCGACCACCCAGCTGCAACTGGCGCCGTTGTCCGTCAACGCCGTCAGCACGCTGGCCGCGGGAACGTCCTGGGACGGCGCGGAACTGCACGCGCTGACCGGCGGCATCCCGTTCTACGTCACCGAGACGCTGGCCGCCCGCGATGAGGTGGTGGCGCGCGTCGTCCTGTCCCGGACGATGCGGCTGTCCGACCGGGCGAGGAACGCGCTGGAACGCCTGTCGGTCGTGCCGGGCCCGATCGGGCTCGCACTGGCGGAGCGGTTGCTGGGCGAGGACTTCCCGGCGTTGCACGAGGCCGAGGAGCACGGGATTCTCGAGGTGCGCCACGACGGCCTGGCGTTCCGCCACGAGGTGGTCCGCCGGGCGGTGGAGAGCCTCGTACCCCGGCTGCGCCACCGGTTCCTGCACCGCGACGCGCACGCGTTGCTGTCCACATCGGACAGTGCGCCGAGCGGGCTCACCAGCAGGCAGAACGACGTGCTGGCGCTGCTCGCCGAAGGCCTCACCAACGCCGAGATCGCGGACCGGCTCGTGCTGTCCGTGCGCACCGTCGACCACCACGTGTCGGCCGTGCTCACCAAGCTCGGCGTCACGTCCCGCCGCCAGGCCGCCGCGATCGCGCGGAACCGCGTGCCGAGCCACGCCTGCTGAGCGGGTTGAGCCGCGCGGGCACCGCGGGCTGGTTGAATCAGCCGGTATGGACGGCGACTTCGGCGGTGTGCCGGTGAACGGCGCGATGTCCGCGCTGCAGGAAGCACTCGCGGGCCCGGCAGCCGCGGCGCGGGACCGCTTCGCGGGTCGCCTCAACGGCTACCTCGACGGCTCCGACGTGGTGCACGCCGTGCGCATGCAGGCGTGGCTCGGTCTCGACGTGCCGGGACCCGGCTGCCACGTGGGCACGGGCAGCTGGGACTTCACCCGGTTCAAGGCCACCACGTCACCGGTGTCCTGCGGCCGTTGCCGATCGGCCGGACTGCTCACCAGCTCGTTCACCGGCGGCCCGCATCAGGAGACGCTCGACCTCGAGGGCATCACCTGGTGACCGGTCGCGCCGTTTCCACCTCCACACCCGGATGGCCGCCGACGATCGGGTCGGCCGCGCGGCGGAGCCGGGCACACAGGGCCGACGCCACTGTTCGTCCCGGCACGTCTGCCGATGCCCATGCGCAAGCACCACCAGCGGACGCCTGCCGGCCGTCCGCGCCGGGCGGTGCACCACCGCGGTGAGCTCGACGTCGGCGAGCCGCTCGCCAGAGCCGTCGTGAAACCCGGCGGCCTGGAAAGCGGCATCACCAAGTACTCGCTCCTCACCACGTCCGCGCCCGCCGTCTCGGCGGGCGCCACCACCACCAGCGCCAGCGCTAACGCCAGCGCAGCGCTCCCGTGTGCCATGCGGTGATCACAGCGGGCGGATGTGCGCCTCTTGTGCGCGTCGTGTCACAAGTTCGTCACAGGCCTACGCGACCGAGCTCGGTGGCACGGCCGCGCCGCGGAACACGCGCTCGACGAGCGCCTGGTCCACGAGCTCGTCGGTGAGCGCCCACGGCACGCCGTCGACGACGAGCAACGCCGACAGCCGGACGACCAGCCGCGGCCCACGGTCCGCGTCGTGGACCGTCGAGCACCTCGGCAGCGCGGGCACGCGGCGCATGCCGTGCGGCTGCAGCGCGATGCCGAGCGGCACGCGGCGGATCTGCTCGACCACCTCGAGCGGCATCCGTTGCGGCACCACCCACGCGTTGGCCGTCGCTATGGGCACCGCGACGCCGTCCGGTGACGCCCACAGCTCCCCTCTCCGCCGGAGCAGTGGCGTGCTCGCCGGAAGATCCAGTTTTTCGGCCTCGCGACGGGGAATCCTCCTGGTCGACGCGTCGACGAGCCGGTGGGTGACCTCGTTCCGTTCCACGCCGTACATGGCGAGCCACGCGCTGAGCGCCAGGATCAGGCTGTTGCTGTTGTGCACCAGCGCGATCAGGCATCGCATTCCCGCCTGGATGTCCGCGGTGTTCTGCCCCATGGGGGTCCTCCCGTGGTCGACGGTGAATCCCGTTCACAGGGTGAGGTCGGCGACAGCCGCGGGTCGAGATGGCGCGAGCCACGAGTGGGACACGATCCCGCCAACATCCCGCACTCAGCTGGAATTACATCGCTGCAAAACTTTGCAGAATTTTCCCCGTCAGTGGTCCTCACATCGATGTGACTTGCGGAAAATCCTTGCAAGCTCTTTCATGTGGTCTCATGACCCAGGACTGGTGGCGCCACGCCGTGATCTACCAGGTGTACGTCCGCAGCTTCGCCGACGCGAACGGCGACGGCATCGGGGACCTGCCCGGCATCCGTTCGCGGCTGCCGCACCTGGCGGAGCTCGGCGTCGACGCGCTGTGGATCACGCCGTTCTACGCCTCCCCCATGGCCGACGGCGGGTACGACGTCGCCGACTACCGCGCCGTCGACCCGATGTTCGGGGATCTGGACGACGTCCGCGCGCTCGTCGCGGACGCGCACGCGCTCGACCTGAAGATCATCGTGGACATCGTCCCGAACCACAGCAGCGACCAGCACGAGTGGTTCCAGGCCGCGCTGCGCGCCGAGCCGGGCAGCCCCGAGCGCGCCCGCTACGTCTTCCGGCCCGGCAAGGGCGACCAGCCGCCGAACGACTGGGAGTCGGTCTTCGGCGGGCCCGCCTGGACCCAGCTGCCGGACGGCGAGTGGTACCTGCACCTGTTCGCGCCGGAGCAGCCCGACCTCAACTGGGACCTCGACGAGGTGCGCGCCGAGTTCCGCGACGTGCTGCGGTTCTGGCTCGACCTCGGCGTCGACGGGTTCCGGGTCGACGTGGCGCACGGGATGGTCAAGGCCGCCGGTCTGCCGGACATCGGGCACGCCGACCAGCTGAAGCTGCTGGGCACGTCGGCGTTGCCGTTCTTCGACCAGGACGGCGTGCACGACATCCACCGCGAGTGGCGCGCCGTGCTCGACACCTACCCCGGCGAGCGCGTCCTGGTGGCGGAGGCGTGGACGCCCAGTGCCGAGCGCACGGCGCTGTACCTGCGCGCGGACGAGATGCACCAGGCGTTCAACTTCCACTACCTGACCGCCGAGTGGAACGCACCCGCGCTGCGCGAGGTCATCGACGCGTCGCTCGCGGCCGTCGCCCCGGTCGGCGCGCCGACGACGTGGGTCCTGTCCAACCACGACGTGCAGCGGCACGTCACCAGGTACGGCGACGGCGAGATCGGCAGGCGCCGGGCTCGCGCGGCGGCGATGCTGATGCTGGCGCTGCCGGGTTCGGCCTACGTCTACCAGGGCGAGGAACTGGGCCTGCCCGAGGTGCTCGACCTGCCCGACGACGTGCTCCAGGACCCGATGTGGGAGCGGTCCGGCCACACCGAGCGCGGCCGGGACGGCTGCCGCGTGCCGCTGCCGTGGACGACGACCGGGCCATCGCTCGGCTTCGGTGGGGGCGCACCGTGGCTGCCGCAGCCCGCGGACTGGGCGAAGCTCAGCGTGGAGGCGCAGGAGCACGACGGCGACTCGATGCTCGCGTTGTACCGCAACGCCCTCCGCATCCGCCGGGAGCACCCCGCACTCGGCGCCGGGCGTGACGTCGAGTGGGTGGACGGTCCCGAGGGCGTGCTGCGGTTCGTCCGCAGGGACAGTGTTTCCGGCCGCGGCATCGGGTGCATGGTCAACCTCAGCTCCGCGGACGTGGAGCTGCCGGACTCGGTGCTGCTGCAGTCCGCGCCCGGCACGGTGCTCCAGCCGGACACCGCCGTGTGGTGGGAGTGCTGACTTCCTGCGCCGGCCCGTGGTCTCCACGGGCCGGCGCGGACTGTCAGGGACTGACCACGTCGCCGCGGCCGTCGGGCTCGGCCGGGTCGTACAGGTGGTTGTCCTGCCAGGTCGTCCACCCCGGACCGGACGGGTTCGCCGACGGACCCCAACCCGTTGGGCGGAAACGGTTGTCGACCGCGTGCACGTTCGCGTACGACGCGTCCCCGGTCTCCTCGAGGTACAGGTTGTAACCGCCGCCCTCGAGGTAGTTGCCCTCGACGTGCAGGTTCTGGATCTCGACCCAGGTCGGCTGGATGAACAGCGCGCCCGTGTCGTTGTCCGTGGAGCAGTCGATCCGGTTGTTCCGGAACGTGACCGAACGGCCTGCGGCGTACCGGAAGTCGCGGACGGTCGCGCCGTCGTTGTGCGAGTCGTCGAACGACCGCAGGCCGCGCACGTAGTTCTGCTCGGCGAGCGCGGAGTGCTCGGTGCCGGTCTCGAAGAAGCAGATGCCGGAACCCGTGTCGTGCAGGTAGTTCCGCCGCAACGTGCCGACGCCGAGGAACGCGCACGACTTGGCGACCTCGGCCGCGGTCAGCGCCGAGCCGTCGATCTCGGAGTCGCGGATGACGACGTTGCCGGCCTCGGTCGCGGAGCACTCGTCGGGGCAGATCGTCGTGGTGACCAGGAAGTTGTTGTGGTAGCCCGTGAACGTGGGCTGGATGCAGGACTTCTCGACGGTGATGTCACCGTTGCTGAGGTCCAGCGGCGTGGTGATCTGCACGGCGCTGATCACGGTGCCCTGAGCGGGTTTGCTGTCTCCGGTGTACTCCGGCAGCGTGGCGCAGCTGAGCCCGTGCGGTGCGAGGCCGACGTTGGTGGTCGTCAGCTCCCAGCCCCGCAGTTCCGGGCCTGCCGAGGCAACCGGGCACAGGCTCAACACCGTGCCCAGGACAGCAAGAATCGCGAACGTTCTCATGGCTACTTCCCCCAGTGTCGAAGCAGAACGGCCAAGCTATCACCGGCCCGCGCTCGGGAGTCCCGGCCGGGCTTCGCCCGGACCACGAGTGATGCCTCCTTCGTCGGCGTCACTCGTACCGGATTCTTGGGTGGCTTGGCACCGTGGTCCCGATCCGGTGTTCACCTTGCGCTGTTTGGTTGCGCTTGGTTCGTGATTACCGTTCGGTGGCTCGCCTTTTCGCTCTTTTGTTCTTAGTGGAATCCAGGCAGGACCGGTTCGGGTTCGCGGATGTAGACGCGGCCGGTAGGGCTGACACATTTGAATGTGCCTGGGGTTGGCTGCGTGATGGTCCAGCCGGATTCGTGTTTGAGGCGGTGGTCGTGGGTGCAGAACATGCCGTTGTTGTGGTCCGCGGTCGGGCCCGCGGGGAACGGGATGGTGTGGTCGACCTCGCAGCGGCTGGCCCTGGCGGTACAGCCGATCATGCGGCAGGTCTTGTCCCGTGCCCACAGAAAGCGCCGCAGATGAGCCGGGGGCCGGTAGGTACTGGTGCCCAAGTCGAGCGGGACACCGGAGGCCGGGTCGGTGAGCAACCGCCGCCACGTCGCATCCCCCGCCAACTCGCGGGCGAGGTCGGCGCTGATCGGGCCGTAGCCCTCCAGCTCGCCGGGATGCTCGTCGAGACCCATCAGCGTGGTCGCGGAGACGGTGACCATCAGCTGAACCTGGACCGGGCTCGCGTTGTCCGGGGTCGCGAGGAGTAGGTCGGCGATGACGTCGGCGCGGCGCTGGTTGAGGGTGCGGGTGTCGCCGGGGAACTTCGCCTCCTCGGCCAGCTTGTCCACGCGTAGCCAGCTGACCATGGCCTTGTCGGCGGGCATGGTGATCCACAGCATGGCCATGTCGTCTTCGAGGGACCGTATCCCGGCGGCGCGGGCGGCTTTCTTCTCCGCGACGCGTTCACGCGTGCCGTCGGGGTCGACGCTCATCACGATCCGCCGCCCGCGCTGCCGCATCTGCACGCTGGTCTGCTCGGGTGCTTTGGTGAGTACGCGTTGTTCGACCTCCGCGGCGTGCCCGGCGGACAGGGGCAGGATCTGGGTGTGGATGATCTGCGCTTTGTAGAGGTCGATGTCGCCCTTCTCCAGGGCGTCGACCGTCGCGGGCAGTCGCGTCACGAGATCCCGGGAAACCCCGAGGCGGTCCTCGGTCCAGTTCCGGGTCCAGTGCATCATCGCCGCGATCTCGGAGGACGCGAACTCGTCCTGCCACGTCAACTCGGCGTATTCACCCAACGCGCGGACCTGTTGAGCCTGCCAGTAGTCGATCTGTTTCTGGCAGTGCTGGATTGTGTCGAGAGCCCCCTCGATGTCCACAACGAACACATTACCGCACAATTGTTCGAACGGGCATCACTCATTAGGATTAAAGAACGAAAAGGTGAGCCACCGCCCGCCAGCCACGGAGCCAGCGCGACCAGAACAACGAAAGCCAACCGTCGGATCGGGACTCCGGTGCCAAGCCACCCAAGAATTCGGTACGAGTGACGCCGACGGAGGAGGCATCACTCGTGGTCCGGGCGAAGCCCGGCACTCGCCTAGTACCAGCGAGCCCAGCCCGACTGCGCGAAGAAGGTCAGGCCGGGCCCGCCCATCGCTCCTGCCCACCTCAGCTCGGTCAGTACGCAATCTTCCGTACCGCAGATGCGCTCCAGCGCTGACGATTCCCGCCGTCCCCCATCAGATCATCGATGCATGACAAGGAGGCAGAAGATGAACAACACAACGAAGTCGGCAACGGTAGGCGGTTTGCTGCTCGGCACGGCGGGCATCGGGGTCCTGTGGGCGTCCGGGGTCGTGTTCCCGTTCGCGGTACCGCCGGGAATGATCATGCTGACGACCGGGGCGCTCCTCGTGGGACTCACGTCGCCGCGCTAGATGCCCGCGCTCGGGGCGTTCCTCGGGCTGTTCGTGATCGTGGGCTTCCTGATCAGCCCCGACGGGATCCCGAACTTCGTCGGTGACCACGGTACGGGCGTGGCCGTCGGCTCGTGGCTCCAGATCGCCGGGGTGACCACGGCACTGGTCGCGGGCGTGCTGGCCACGCGGGCCAACTACCGCGGAAATCCCGGTACTTCTCGCCAACGTTCGGCGGGTTGACCAAGGCCTGACGGTGCCCCACCGTCGTTCACGCCCGCTCTCCGCACCCTGCCACCGGAAAACGAGGGCCAGTGAACAAGAGACTCCTCCACGCCCTGCTCGGCGCCACCCTGCTCGTCGTGCTCGTACCGGGAACCGCGTGGGCCGACCCGCCACAGGCGCTGCCCGCCAGCTTCGCCGCCGCAGACGGCAAGTGGCAGCCGGCGTTCGACTACGACACGGACGGCTGCTACTCGACGCCCGCGATCTCGCCGACCGGGGCGCTGGCGCCCGGACTGAAGAACTCGGGCGCGCTCAACGGCAGCTGCCGCGACCGGTCCGATCTCGACAACACCAACTCGTACTCGCGGTCGAAGTGCAACAACGGCTGGTGCGCCTACCTGTACGACCTGTACTTCGAGAAGGACCAGGCGGTGCCGGGCATCGACTGCTGCGGCCACCGCCACGACATCGAGCACGTGGTCGTGTGGGTCAGCAACGACCAGGCGCAGTACGTCTCGACGTCCGCGCACGGCAACTTCTCCACGTACGCCCGGAACAGCGTCGCCTGGGAGGGCACGCATCCGAAGATCGTCTACCACAAGGACGGTTGGAGCACGCACTGCTTCCGGCTCGCCGGGATGACCGAGGTGCCGGAGAACCACTACGGCACCTGGCAGTACCCGGATCTGGTGAGCTGGGACAACTACCCGCCCGGCATCCGCGACATCCTCGTCGGGGCGAACTTCGGCAGCGCCAGCCTGGCCATCAAGGACGGTGCGTTCGAGTACAACCTGGGCAAGGCCAAGCCGGCGGGGATTCCGTTCAACCCGAACGGCTGACGGACACCAGTCCGAGCCGCAGCACCCCGTCGTCCAGCGGAACGCACCGCATCCCGCGGATGGATCGCCCAGAAGGGCGGCCCACCCGCGGTTCCACCACACCAGTTGCCAGTCCGCCGCAAACACGGCCTCCGCCACGTCCCCGAGGCGGGCGAGCACCCGTTGCACGCCGGGCGGAAGATGGTCAGAGATCGTACCGTCCACCGGCGGTACGAGCTGGGCAAGCCGGTGCAGGTGGTCCCGCTCGGCGGTGGACAGCTTGCAGGGCTCGCGCCAGGGACGCCACCACCGACGCTGAGGGTGTCGTGGCCCGCCCCTGTTCGAGGCGCACGATGTAGTCGACCGATACCCCGGCCAGCTCAGCCAGTTCTTCGCGTCGCAGCCCGGCCGCCCGGCGCCCGCGGGCCACCGGCAGCCCGGCGGCCGATGGGGGCAGCCGGTCCCGCCACGTGCGGATCATCACGCCCAGTCCGGTTCCGGGTGTCGCCGACATGAACTCCATCCTCCTGCGTCCCCAGTCGTGTATGGGGGCGCGAGGGTGGTACTGGTCTTCCTACCGTCGAAGCGTCCCTGGTCCGCCTCCCTCGTCGGGATCAGAGTCGAACGAATGACCATCACCTTCATCACCGGAGCCAACAAGGGACTCGGCCGCGAGACCGCCCGCCGCCTGATCGAGCGTGGCCACACCGTGCTCGTCGGAGCACGCAACCGCGAACAGGGCGAGGAGGCCGCCGCTGCGCTCGGCGCACGCTACGTCCCCATCGACGTAACTGACGACGCATCCGTGGCCGCCGCGGCCGCGGACGTCGCCGAACACGAGGGCAGGATCGACGTCCTGGTCAACAACGCGGGTGTGCACGGCCCCGTCGGCGATCCCAGCGACCTCACCGCCGCCGACGCCCGCGACGTCCTCGACGTCAACGTCATCGGCGTCATCCGCACCACCACCGCGTTCTTACCGCTACTGCGCCGCTCGGACGACCCTGTGATCGTCAACGTCAGCAGCGGTATGGGGCTCCCTCGCCCTCACCCACGACCACGGCCGGCCAGAGTCGCACGTCGTCGCGCCGCTGTACACCTCCTCGAAGGAGGCGCTGACGATGCTGACCACGCAGTACGCCAAGGGGCTCAAGGGCATCCGCGTCAACGCTGCCGACCCCGGCTACACCGCGACCGACCTCAACGGTCACAGCGGCCCCCAAACCGTCGCCGAGGGCACGGACGCGATCGTCGCTCTCGCCACCGAGGAGCCCGGCGCCAGCAGCGGACGCTTCGTCTCCCGCCATGGCGAGATCGCCTGGTCCTGACACCGGCCGCGCCGGATCAGCCATTTCAGGCGACGAGGACATCGGGAAGTCGTTGCAGTATTCAGGGTGCTCCAGGGCGCAGCTCGCATCGTGATCGATCTGCGGTTCGCCCTCCCGGCGGGGCCCGGACCGGTAGATCTTCTTGCATGACACGGGCGCAACTGACGGACGAGGAGTGGAAGTTCATCGGGCTGTACCTGCCGATCGGCAGGTACAGCCCGTATCCCGAGCGGCTTCGGCAGCAGTTCGAGGGCGTGATCTGGCGGTTCAAAACGGGCGGGCAATGGCGGGAGACGCCCGCGGAGTTCGGGGCCTGGCCCACTGTCCATAACCGCTTCCGGCAGTGGCGGGACGCTGGTGTCTTCGAGGCCCTGCTGGAGGGCCTGATCGCACAGGCCGCTGAGCGGGGCGAGGTGGACTTGTCCCTGGTCAGCGTGGACTCCACCACCGCCCGCGCCCACCACGACGCCGCCGGGATGCACCTTGACTACGACGTCCTCAATGCCCTGGAGAGGCCGCCGCCGAGAAGGAGAAGGCACGACAAAAGGGCGTGCCGCAAGGACAAGCCGGGCAGGCCGCCGACAACGACCCCGCGCGGGAGGAGCGACGCCGCATACGGCGCCGACGCAGACTCCGGCTGAAGGTCGCCCTGCTCGGGCGCTCGCGCGGCGGGCAGACCAGCAAGATCCACCTTGCCGCCGACCGGAAGTGCCGCCCGCTCGCGCTCGTCCTGACCGCGGGGCAGGCTGCCGACAGCCCGCAGTTCATCCCCGTGCTGGCCAAGGTCCGGGTCCGCGGGCCGTTCGGCCGTCCCCGCAGTCGGCCCGGCGCGGTCGCCGGAGACAAGGCGTACTCGTCCCGAGGAAACCGCGCCTACCTGCGCAAACGGCAGATCAAGGTGGTCATCCCGGAGAAGTAGGACCAGGCCGCGAACCGGAACAAGAAAGGCAGCAGGGGCGGCCGACCCGTCGGGCACGATGCCGACCTCTACAAGGAGAGGAACACCGTCGAGCGCCTGATCAACAACCCGAAAGCCTGGCGAGGTATCGCCACCCGCTACGACAAGACCCCCCGAGAGCTACCTCGCCGGCCTTCATCTCCGCGCCTCCATGATCTGGATCAAGGACCTCACTCGAACCGCTTGATCGCGACTCGATACGCGCCCTAGGTGGCTGGTGTCGAACGGGGTCTTGAGGGCGTTGACCTGGTCGATGTTGTGCCGACGGGCCTTGTGTTCGCGGTGCTCTCGTTGTGTGCGGTCAGCGGGGCTGGGCGCGATGGTGATCAACGT
>NZ_VOBR01000029.1 GCF_007845675.1 Lentzea tibetensis
GGGCTCGCGGATCACCAGAGGTGGCCATATTTTCAGGTCGGGGTCAAGACAAAAAGACGTCTTGACCCCGACCTGAAAATATGGCAAGGCTGCGCCTGATCCGCGAGCCCCTCCCCACCCCCTGCCCTTCGGATGCTTGGGATTATTTGGCTGCCGGTTTGTGCTCGGGGGCCGCGTCCGGTTGGCAGTGCGTGGGTTGGGAGTGCGGCGGGCGCTCCTTCTTTTGGTACCTGCCGGTTTTTGCTGTGTTCCCTTGGCACCTGCCGGATGCTCCTATAGATGTCAAGCGGTGGCTAGTGCGAGGTCTTTCATGATCGCTGTGTGGGTTTCGCGGGCGACGTAGCGTTTGAGGCAGCGGATGATGTCGCGTTTGGTGAGGCCTTGTTCGGTGCGTCGTTGCAGGTAGGCCTGTGTGCGGGGGCAGTAGCGCAGGCGGACGACGACGGCGATGTGGAGGACGCGGTTGGCTTGTCGTTCGCCGCCGCGGTTGAGGCGGTGGCGGTCGGTGCGTCCGGAGGATGCTTCGAGTGGGGCGACGCCGCAGAGTTTGGCGAAGGAGGCTTCGCTGTGCAGGCGTTCGGGGTTGTCGCCTGCGGTGACGAGAAGCTGGCCGGCGGCGTCGGTGCCGATGCCGAGCAGTCCGATCAGGGTCGGGGCGGTGGCCGCGACCAGTTGGTCGAGGTGTTTGTCGAGATGGCGGATGTGCTGGTTGAGGCTGGTGATCCGTTCGGCGATGGTGTGCAGGGCGAGCATGGTGCCGTGGGTGGGGTCGGCGAGGGCGGTGGTGTCGGGTTGTAGTGCGGTGCAGGCGGTGAGCAGTGCTGTGCCTTTGTGGTGGCGTAAGGCTTCGCGTAGCGCGGTGGGGGCTGTGGTGATCAGGTTGGTGAGTTCGTTGAGTGCGGCGGGGCGGGCTTTGACCGCGCCGGTGCGGGCTATGCGCAGGGCGCGGATGGACTCGACTGGTCCCGTGGCTGTTTTGGGTGTGGCGGTGCCGTCACCGCAGAGCGTGGTGCGGGCGGCGTTGATGGCGTCGATGGCGTCGGATTTGCCGTGGTTGGGTCGGGAGACTTCGCGGACCTCGATGTTGTTGCGGCGCAGCAGGGTGGCGAGTTGTTTGCCGTAGGAGCCTGTGCCTTCGACGCCGACGGTGGTGACCGGGCCGAAGCTGGACAACCAGCTGAGTAGCTGTGCGCAGCCGTCGGGGGTGGCGGGGAACTCGTCGTCGCCCAGGACGCGGCCGTGGTGGTCGAGGGCGGCGGCGTGGTGGGTGTCGGTGTGGGTGTCGACTCCGCCGACGATCTGTGTGTGGGCAGAGGTGTGCGGATCGGGCATGGTGAGACCTGCCGTCCCTTGCTCGCTGAGATCGTGTCGGGGGCGGCACGCACCGGGCCGGGCGGGGCGGACAGAACAGAGATGGGTCCTGTGGCGACAGGCTCCTATCAGGTCACTTCCGCCCGCCTGGTGACGTGCACGCGAGACCACCCGGACCGGACGACAGATCCGGCAAAGGACACCACGGTCAGTTTCGTCGAGGGTCAGACCAACCCAGGCGATCCCGCCGCCACATCCTCTCTGTTTCGTCGGGCTCACTTGGTGCCTGCCGGTTCGGGTGGTGCTCGCTTGGTTCGCGCCGGTTCGCTGTGCTCTTGGTGCCCGCTGGTTGGCGCGGTGTTCCTGTGGTGCCCGTGCCTTTGGGCGGCGCTCCCTTGGCACCTGCCGGTTTCGTGGTGGGCCGCTGGTGTGCTGGCTTCGCTTCGTTTGCGGGTGTCCGCCGCGCCGCAGAAAGCGCAGGCTTTCGCACCCCGGTTGGTGGCTGGCGTGCCTGCGGCGCAGGGATTGTCAGTGCTGGCTGGGAGCATGGATCGGGGGGTTCTCCGCACCAGGGGACGCCTGCGAGAGCGTGGTGCGCTGGCCCCGCTGCGGCGCGTCGCCTACCTCGCTTGGACCAGGCCCGACTCGTAGGCGGCGATCACCAGTTGGGCTCGGTCGCGGGCGTGCAGCTTCGACAGCAGGTTGCCGATGTGCGTCTTGACCGTTCCCGTGCTCAGGTGCAGGTGGCCCATGATCTCGGTGTTGGACAAGCCTTTCGCGATCAGCGTCAGCACCTCGCGCTCGCGGTCGGTGAGGCGCTCGAGGCCGCGTGGCACGGTGAACTCGGGGCGGTTGCTGAACTCCGAGATCAGGCGTCTGGTGACCGAAGGGGCGAGCAGGGCGTCTCCGGCCGCCACTACGCGGATGGCTGCGAGCAGGTCTGTGGGTGGCGTGTCCTTCAACAGGAAACCGCTGGCGCCGGCGCGGAGTGCGCCGTAGACGTACTCGTCCAGGTCGAACGTGGTCAGGATGAGCACCCGCGCATCGGTGATGCGGCCCTCGACAATTCGACGCAGTGCCTCGATGCCGTCCATCTCGGGCATGCGGATGTCCATGAGCACCACGTCGGGCTTTGTCTGCGCCACAACGGAGACGGCTTCGGCGCCGGTGCCCGCCTCGCCCACCACGGTGAGGTCCGGCTCGTTGTCCACCAGCAGGCGGAAGCTGCCGCGCAGCAGGGCCTGGTCGTCCGCTATCACGACGCGAATCATCGGTAGGGCAGCTCCGCTCGCACCTGGAATCCCCCTGCCGCAAGCGGTCCGGCTGAAAAAGTACCGTCGTAGACGGCCACGCGCTCGCGCATTCCCAGCAGGCCGTGGCCCATCGGGGCCAGGGAGCCTGGGCCGTCGTCGGTCACGTCTATGCGCACCAAGGCGTCGGTTATCTCCACGGACACGGCGCAGGACGCCGGGGTGGCGTGCTTCACCACGTTCGTCACCGACTCCTGCACGATTCGGTACGCCGACAGGCTCACGCCGGGTGGGACGTCCAGTGAGCCCCGCACGTCCAGAGACACCGTGACGCCTGCCATCGCGGCGCGGTCGACCAGGTCGGGCAGGGCCGCCAGGCCCGGTGCGGGGGCCAGGGACGCGTCTGAGCGCAGCACGCCCAGCAGGTGGCGCATCTCCGCCAGAGCGGTGCGGCTGGTGTCGGAGATGACGGCCAGGGCGTCGAAGGCCTCGTCCGGGGAGCGGACGTGTGCGGCGGTCGATGCCTTCACCGCGATGAGGGACAGGTTGTGGGCCACGATGTCGTGGAGCTCGCGGGCTATGCGCAGGCGTTCGTCGGTCAGGGCCTGGGCGGCCTGTTGTTCGGCCTCGCGGGTGACGAACGAGCGGCGTACGCGGGTCGTGTAGCCGATCACCCACGCGACGGCGAGTGCCAGCGACAGTTGGGCGACCTCGGTCAGCGAACCGAGCAAGCCGATCAGGACGACTGAGGCCGCGCCCGCCAGGAGCGAGTGGGTGCGGGGGCGTTCCACCGCCACGCTGTAGAGGCAGACGCACAGGGAAGCCAGGGGAGCGCCGATGGCCTCCACCGGGATCGCGGTCGTGAGCACCGCGGCGGCGGTGGCCGCGGACGCCACGGTCATGGTCGTCAGCGGGTACCACCTGCGCACCGCCACCGGCAGGCCGATGGCCAGCGCCAGCGGGACCACCTGCCAGAGCGGCGGGTCCTGCCGCTCCAGCATCGCGTAGCCGCACAGGAAGGCGATCACCAGCGCGGCCGCGACGTCCAGCAGGTAGAGGTGCAGTTTCGCGATCACGGAGTCGAAAGTAGTCAGCGCGGAGGCGCAGTGCCTCGGACCGTGGTCTGAGCTGGGGAGCGGTGACTCTCGGTGTCAAGTGCTTGACGGGCCGTGAGGCGGGTCACTAAAGTTCCGAGGATCCAAACGGTAAGGAAACTTACCTATCTAATCCGTCGCCGCCAGCATTCCGAGAGGAGAAGCTGAATGGCATGGCACAACGGCCGCCTCAAGGCAGCGGTGGCACTCGTTGCGGCGCTTCTGGTCCCGGTCACGGCGGTTTCGGCCGCTGAGGCGGAACCGCAGGCGCAGAACGTCGCAGCGGCTGCCCTGCCTCCGGGTTCGCCCGCGGCTGTCAACGGCCAGCTCAAGGTGTGCGGCGTCCGGCTCTGCAACCAAAGCGGTAAGCAGATCCAGCTGCGCGGCATGAGCACGCACGGAATCCAGTGGTACAGCCAGTGCATCAAGACCGCGTCTTTGGACGCGCTGGCGAACGACTGGAAGGCGGACGTCCTCCGCATCGCGATGTACGTCCAGGAGGGTGGGTACGAGACCAACCCCCGGAAGTTCACCGACATGGTGCACGGGTACATCGAGGAGGCCACCAAGCGCGGCCTGTACGCGCTGGTCGACTTCCACCAGCTCTCGCCGGGCGACCCGAACTACAACCTGTCGCGCGCCAAGACCTTCTTCAAGGAGATCGCGGCACGGCACAAGGACAAGACCAACATCATCTACGACATGGCCAACGAGCCGAACGGCGTGTCGTGGCCGAAGGTCAAGTCCTACGCGGAGGCGTTGATCCCGACGATCCGCGCGGAGGACTCGGACAGCCTGGTGCTCGTCGGCACCCACGGCTGGTCGACCTTCGGGCTGTCGGACGGCAAGGACCCGCAGGAAGTGATCAAGAACCCCATCAAGGCGACGAACCTGATGTACACGTTCCACTTCTACGCGAACTCCCACAAGCAGGAGTACATCAACACGCTGTCCAAGGTGGCGGACCAGGTTCCGGTCTTCGTGACCGAGTTCGGCACCCAGACGGCCTCCGGTGACGGCGGCAACGACTTCGCCACCTCGCAGAAGTACATCGATCTGATGAAGGCGAAGAAGATCAGCTGGACGAACTGGAACTTCTCGGACGACAAGCGCTCCGGCGCGGTCTTCAAGGGCGGCACCTGTGCTGGCAACAGCTTCACGGGTACCGGTCCGCTGAAGCCGGCGGGCGTGTGGGTGCGTGATCGGATTCGTACGGCGGACGACTTCTGATCTCGCGGTGAAGGGGTGAACGGCGGCCTGTCAGGGGCCGCCGTTCATCTATTTTGGAGCGGTGCCCGAACTCGCTCTCGGACTGGCCGCGCTCGGCCGTCCCGCCTACATCAACCTCGGTCGTGAGGACGCGCTGCCCGCGTCACGTGACGTCGCCTCGATGCGCGAGCAGTGCCACCGCGTCCTCGACACCGCCTACGACGCCGGACTGCGCTGGGTGGACGCCGCCCGCTCCTACGGGCTCTCCGAGGACTTCCTCGCCTCCTGGCTCGCCGCGCGCGGCCACGGCGACGTCGTCGTCTCCAGCAAGTGGGGCTACGAGTACGTCGCGGACTGGCGGCCCGACGCCGAGGTGCACGAGGTCAAGGAGCACTCGCTCGACCGGTTCACCCGGCAGTGGCGCGAGACGTGCGCACTGCTCGGTGACGCCGTCTCGCTCTACCAGGTGCACTCGCTGACCGTCGACAGCCCGCTGTTCGACGACACGGAGCTGCACAAGGCTATGCGTGACATCGGCGTCCAGCTCGGCTTCTCCACCTCGGGACCGAGGCAGGCCGACGCCATCAGGAAAGCGCTCGACCTGGACGTCTTCTCGGCCGTGCAGTCCACTTGGAACGTTCTCGAACCCTCCGCCGCGCCCGCGCTCGCCGAGGCGCACGACGCCGGACTCACCGTGCTGGTCAAGGAAGGTCTCGCCAACGGCAGGCTCGTCGTCCAGCCGCCGGAACCCGTCCGCGCGGTCGCCGAGGAGCTGGGCGTGGGGCCGGACGCCGTGGCGCTCGCCGCGGTGCTGGAGCAGCCGTGGGTGGACGTGGTGCTGTCCGGCGCGGCGAGCCCCGAGCAGCTCAAGTCCAATATGGACGCTCTGCGCGTCGTCCTGGATCCCCGCATGACGTTGCCACCGCTCGCCGAGCCGCCGGAGCGGTACTGGGCGACCCGCGCGTCGCTGTCGTGGGACTGAGCGATAGGTTGCCGCAGATCAACCTTGCGGAGGGGGAGTGTCGTGCGGCGGGCGGCTGTGGTGGTGCTGGCAGCGCTGGTGGTCGTGTCCGGGTGCTCCGCCGGTCCGCCGCTGCGCCGGGGGTTCGCGGGTGACGAGCCGACCGTGACCACGACCACGACGACGAGCCCTTCCGTCATCGGCCGGGTCGAGATCCGCGACGCGAAGGCCAAACCCGCCAAACCCACCAGGGACCCGAAGACGCTCGCGCTGCCGAAAGCCGCGCTCACCGCGGACGGGCTCGAGGTCCAGGAACCGCCGGTCGAGATGAACGCGCCGCTGCTCACGCTGTGCGGTGACCAGGCGGACCTGGCTCCCGATGGCGAGGCGCGCAGGCAGCGGATCGTCACCAAGAGCACGAGTGGCGCCAGCAGGCTCGACCAGGAGATCGCCGTCCACGCGGCGGCCATGGGCAAGCCCGAGCTGAAGTGCGCGGGCGCCGAGAAGATGACGCTGCCCGGCGATCAGGCGGGCTGGTGCGAGCCTCGGGCGGGCGGCCGCGGTGTCTGCGGCGTGCTGGTCTGGCGCGACGACGTCGTGGTGTCGCTGAAGTTCGAGACGGTCTCGGTGGAGCGGGCGCGCGAGGTCGTCACTCGCCTCGTCGCAGCCATTCCCGCGAAATAGCGCGGCCGTCCGGCACCATCGGCCACTCCGGGTCCTCGATCTTCGCCTTCAGCTCGTCGAACGGCATCCAGCCGCCCCACGCGACCTCCTCCGGCTGGTGCGTGAACGGACCGTCGCTGCGCGCCTCGTAGAACCACGCGTGGTAGCGCGTCGCGTCGTCCACGTAGACGGTCCGGAACAGGAACGTCACCGGCACCCGGACGCCGAGCTCCTCGGCCAGCTCGCGCGCCGCGGCGGCGTCCGGCGACTCGCCCGCGTCGATCACGCCACCGGCCGCGCAGTCGTACAGGCCGGGGAAGATGTCCTTCGTGTCGGTGCGCCGGTGCACGTAGACGCGCTCACCGTCGAGCGAGCGGACGACGATCACGACGCAGCCGTGCCACAGGTTCTCGGCGCGCATCCGGGCCCGGCTCACCTCGCCGACCACCGCGCCCCGCTCGTCGTACCGGCTGATCATCTCCACCCGGTGATCCTCCTCCAGGCGTACTCCGGCGTGCTACCCGAGTCCGACGCCCGCTGACGGCCCGTCTTCCTACGTTCGTCGTGAACGACTTCGAGGAGGATCCGTGTTCACATCGCTGCGGCTCGGCATCGCCGAGTTCCGCGCCCGGCCGGGACGGGCGCTGCTGCCCGGTGTCGCCCTGGTGGTCGGGGTCGCCTGTCTGCTCGCGGCACTGGTGCTGAGCGACACGCTCGGCAAGTCCGTCGACGAGGGCGCGCCCGTCACCCCGTCCACTGTGGACCACGTGGTGCACGTCGCGCCGGGCGAGGAGGCCGAGCTCGACAACGCCCTGGTGGCGCGGTTGTCGGCGGCCGGCCGGGCGGTGCCGGTGGAGCAGGTCCAGGCGGACCTGCTGGACGCGGACGGCCGCGCGGGCGACCACCGCGCCGAGGTCGACGTCGAGCAGACCGACCTGCGGCGCATCCCGATCGGCGAGGGCCGCTCACCCGGCGCTGACGGTGAGGTCGCGGTCGACAAGCTCACCGCCTACAACCGCGGCCTGAAGCCGGGGGACAGGGTCCAGGTCGCCGACGCGTCCGGCAAGCCGATCGACGTGGTGGTCAGCGGCATCACCAAACGCGGCGGCATGGACTCGCGGCCCGTGCTGGTCGCCGGGGTGGACCTGGCGCGCAAGCTCGACCCGAAGCCGTCCATCACCGACGTGTGGGTGGTCGGCGGGCAGCAGGAGGCGGTGCAGGCCGCCGCGGGCAGCGCGTACGTCGTGTCCTCACCGTCGCCGGACGCCGACTCGATCGGCGGCGACCTGATGGTCGTGCTGCTGCCGTTCAGCATCCTGGCGCTGGCGACCGCGGTGTTCGTCGCCTCCGCGACGTTCCGCGCCGTGTACGCGCAGCGCCAGCGGCAGACGGCGCTGCTGCGCTGCCTCGGCGCCCAGCGCGGCCCGCTGGTGCGCCGCAGCCTCGCCGAGGCCCTGATCACCGGCGCGTTCGCCGGCGTGGTCGGCGCGCTGCTCGCCGGTCCGACGGCGTGGGCGCTGGCCAGGACGTTCGACTTGACCGGCATCTCCGCGCTGTTCGGCGCCGTGCAGCTGAGCCCGGCCCTGCTGCCGTCGGTCGGGCACATCGTGCTCGGCGTGTGCGTCGCGGCGGCGCTGAGCGCCATGTCCGCCGTGCGGCCCGCACTGGGCGCGTCACGGGTGTCGCCGCTCGCCGCGCTGCGCACGTCGGACAACGAGGTGCCGTCGCGCTCCGTGCGCCGGCTGCGCACGGTGTTCGGGCTGCTGGTGACCGGGTTCGCCGGGCTGCTCGCGTTCGGCGCGATCGCGGGCAAGGGCTCGACCGGGGCGTTGTTCTCCGCGACGTTCTCCGCGATCTTCGCGGTGACCGGCCTGTTCTGGGTGCTCGGCCCGGTCACCGTGCCCGCCATCGCGCGGCTGTTCGCCAAGTTCGGCGGCACGCAGTGGAAGCTCGCGTCCGCCGAGGTGCGCAGGATGCCGCAACGGGCCGCGTCGGTGGCGCTGCCCCTGTTGCTCGCCAGCTCCATGGTGACGTTCTTCGTCGCCGTCACCGGCACCGCCACGAACATGGCCGACGAGTTCGGCAACGAGGCCCGCCCGGACGCGATCGTGACCGACGCGGGGGACCGGCCGCTGCCGCGGATCCCCGACCAGCCGCAGGTCGCCGCGAGCGTCGCCGTGCACAAGAACGGCGACACGTTCGGCGCCGATCCCGAGCGGCTCAAGGCGTGGCTGAAGGCCCAGAACCTCGGGTCAGCCGACGCGTTCGCGCCCGGCACCGCACTGCTGCCCGACCACATGCGGCAGCAGGACTCCGTCACCGTCGCCGGGAAGTCCTACCGGGTCGTCGGCAGCGTGCCGTCCGACGCGCTCGGCTGGCCCGCGGCGATCGTCGCCGACACGTCGATCGGTGAGCTGTCCAAGGTGTTCGTCGCACTGAAGCCGGGAACCGACCCGAACGCCTACCGCGCCGCCGTGCAGGCCGCGCTGCCGTCGTCGCCGACCGTCGTGGTGCAGACCGCCGCCGACCAGCGCGCCGAGGCCGACCGGTACCTGCACCTGGGGACCGTGCTGATGATGGTGCTGCTCGGGCTGTCCGTCGCCGTCGCGGTGACCGGCATCGGCACCGCGCTGACGATCTCGGTGCAGGAACGGCGCAAGGAACTGGCTCTGCGGCGGGCACTCGGCGTGACGCGGGGTGGTGTGCAGAGCGGCGTCATCTCCGAGGCCGTGCTGCTGGCGCTCGTCGGCGTGATCGGCGGTGGGGCGCTCGGGTTCGGGTACGCGCAGCTGGCGCTCGTCTCAACTGGAGCGTTCGACGACCACACCCCGCTGCCCGGCTTCTCCGTGGTGCTGCCGCTGCTGGTGGGCGGCGCGATCGTGGTGGTGCTCGCGGTTCTCGCCGCGTTCGGGCCGTCACGCAGCGCTTCTCGCATCCGCCCGGCCGCCGGTCTAGCGTCTGGCTGACATCCGTTAGGGGCACCCTCGCGACGACAAGCGTCTCAAGGGTGCCCCTAACGGCACCTCAGGCAGGGCATAGGGTGGCGGTATGCGGCGGATCATGGGAACCGAGGTCGAGTACGGCATTTCGGTGCCGGGCGACGCGACCGCGAACCCGGTGCTCACATCTACTCAGGTCGTGCTGGCGTACGCGGCGGCGGCGGACATACCTCGCGCCCGGCGCGCTCGCTGGGACTACGAGGTCGAGTCCCCGCTGCGGGACGCCAGGGGGTTCGACCTGGGGGCACCGGGCGGCCACCCGTCCGACTCCGACGTCGAGGACCTCGGCGCGGCGAACGTCATCCTCACCAACGGCGCCCGGCTGTACGTGGACCACGCGCACCCGGAGTACTCCGCTCCCGAGGTGACGAACGCGCGTGACGCCGTCATCTGGGACAAGGCGGGCGAGCGGGTGATGGAGGAGGCCGCGATGCGCGCCGCCACCGTCCCCGGCCAGCCCCGCCTGCAGCTGTACAAGAACAACGTCGACGGCAAGGGCGCGTCGTACGGCACGCACGAGAACTACCTGATGTCCCGCAGCACGCCGTTCACGGCCGTGATCGCCGGCCTGACGCCGTTCTTCGTGTCGCGCCAGGTCATCACCGGCTCCGGCCGCGTCGGCATCGGTGCCGCCGGCGAGGAGGCCGGCTACCAGCTGTCGCAGCGCGCCGACTACATCGAGGTCGAGGTCGGCCTCGAGACCACGCTCAAGCGCGGCATCATCAACACCCGCGACGAGCCGCACGCCGACGCGGACAAGTACCGCCGCCTGCACGTCATCATCGGTGACGCGAACCTGGCCGAGTACTCGACGTACCTGAAGCTCGGCAGCACGGCGCTCGTGCTGGACATGATCGAGTCCGGTCAGCGGTTCGACGACCTCCGCCTCGTCGACCCGGTGCGCGCCGTCCACCAGATCAGCCACGACCCGACACTCAAGGTGAAGGTCGAGCTGACCGGTGGCCGCAAGTTCACCGGATTGGACCTGCAGTTCGCCTACCACGAACGCGCTTCGCAGTTCGTGGAGAAGGAGGGCATCGGGGACCGCGACGTGCTGCGCACGTGGGGCGAGATCCTCGACGCACTCGCCCGTGACCCGAACGAGTGCGCCGACCGGCTCGACTGGGTGGCCAAGCTGCGGCTGCTGGAGGGCTACCGCCAGCGCGACGGACTGGCCTGGGGCTCAGCCCGCCTCAACCTCGTTGACCTGCAGTATTCCGACGTCCGGCTGGACAAGGGCCTGTACAACCGGCTGGTCGCGCGCGGCTCGATGAAGCGCCTGGTCAGCGAGGAGGAGGTGCGTGCCGCGATCCTCGCTCCGCCGGAGGACACGCGTGCGTACTTCCGCGGCAGGTGCCTCGAGCGCTACCCCAACTCGGTGGCAGCGGCGTCGTGGGATTCCGTGATCTTCGACCTCGGGCGTGAGTCACTCGTCCGCATTCCGACTCTCGAGCCGTTGCGGGGCACGAAAGCCCACGTCGGAGCGTTGTTGGAGGCGGCGGACACCGCCGAGCAGCTCGTGGACGCGCTCACCAGAGGGTGATCACGAAACCCGAGTGGCTGAGGACTTTTGTCGGTGCCGCTGGGTAGTGTTCTTGCCAGGGCGTAAGACCGGGAGGCGACATGTCCCAGGAACAGACGAAGAAGCAGGGCGGCGGCGACGGCGACGAAGGTGACGAGGGCGCGGCGCCCGCGGGCCAGGAGCGTCGCGAGAAGCTCGGTGAGGACGTCGACGCGATCCTCGACGAGATCGACGACGTGCTCGAGGAGAACGCGGAGGACTTCGTCCGCGCGTACGTGCAGAAGGGCGGTCAGTGAGCCTCCGATGAGGCCTCGCTGACCTGTTGGACGGGGACGGGAGAACAAGCAACACATGGACAACAGCTCGACCGGGCGTTACCCGGCCGCGGCGCTGCCCCCGGCGTACCTCACGCCGGGCTCGTCGTCGTTCACCGACTTCGTGCGCGCTCAGGCGCCTGAGCTCCTGCCCAGCGGGCGGAAGCTCCCCGAGGGCACCATCCAGGCGCCGCACGGGACGACGATCGTCGCGGTGACGTTCAAGGGTGGCGTGGTGATCGCCGGTGACCGCCGGGCGACCATGGGCAACGTGATCGCCCAGCGCGACATGAAGAAGGTCTTCGTGACCGACGACCACTCGGCCGTCGGCATCGCGGGCACCGCGGGCATCGCGGTCGAGATAGTCCGGCTCTACACGATCGAGCTGCGGCACTACGAGAAGATCGAGGGCGTCCCGCTGTCGATCGAGGGCAAGGCGAACCGCCTGTCGGCCATGATCCGGGGCAACCTGGATGCGGCCATGGCAGGCCTTGCTGTGGTGCCGCTGTTCGCCGGGTTCGACACGGAGGCGGCCGACCCCGAGCGGGCGGGCCGCATCGTGTCGTACGACGTCACCGGCGGGCGCTACGAGGAGAACTTCGGCTACCAGGCCGTCGGCTCCGGCTCGCTGTTCGCCAAGTCGGCGCTGAAGAAGCTCTACGACCCGGACGCGGACGCCGATGCCGCGATCCGCACGGTCATCGAGGCGCTGTACGACGCGGCGGACGACGACTCGGCGACGTCCGGACCCGACCTGGTCCGGAAGATCTTCCCGATCGTCGTCACGATCACCGGGCCCGAAGGCGCCGTCGAGGTGCCGGAGGAGCGGACGTCGGTGATCGCCGAAGCCGTCGTGGAAGGCCGCCGGTCCCGACCGGCCGGCTGATCTCCCACAGTCCCCATCAGGTTCGACGTCAGGAGCACCACCAGTGACGATGCCGTTGTACGCCTCGGCAGAGCAGGTGATGCGCGACCGCTCCGAGTACGCCCGCAAGGGCATCGCGAGGGGCCGCAGCGTCATCGTGCTGAAGTACGCCGACGGCCTGCTGTTCGTGGCGGAGAACCCCTCCAGCACGCTGCACAAGGTGTCGGAGATCTACGACCGCATCGGGTTCGCCGCGGTCGGCCGCTACAGCGAGTTCGAGAACCTGCGCCAGGCGGGCATCCGGTTCGCGGACATCCGCGGCTACCAGAACGACCCGCGTGACGTGACGTCCCGCTCGCTCGCGAACGTCTACGCGACCACGATCGGCACGTACTTCACCGAGCAGATCAAGCCGTTCGAGGTCGAGATCTGCGTCGCCGAAGTCGGCCACACACCCGAACACGACACCCTGTACCGGCTCACCTACGACGGCTCCATCGTCGACGAGCCCCAGTACATCGTGATGGGCGGCCAGACCGACGCCGCGAACTCGGCCCTGAAGGACAGCTACCTCGAAGGCATGACTTTCGCCGACGCCTTCTCGGTCGCCGTCAAGGCCCTCAGCACCGGCTCCCCGTCGACCGGCAACGGAAGCGCGGACATCCTGCCGGCCAACAAGCTGGAAGTAGCGGTACTCGAACGCGCCCGCCCACGCCGCGCGTTCCGCCGCATCACCGGAGCCGCACTGACCGAGCTGCTGCCGAAGACCGCGGCGGGCGAGGAAGTGGTCGACGTGGAGCTGCCGGAGACCGACTCGGAGTCGTAACTCCCAGAACACGCCGGTGAGGGGGCTTTCTCCAGCAGCTGCTGGGGAGGCCCCCTCATCGCGTGAGTTGCCTGTAGCGATCTCACACTCGGTGACTGTCCACATCGCCCGATCGTGAGGAACGCAAGGGGTGGGCCCGTTCGTTCCCGCAAGGAAGAGGAACGCGGGGGCGGCGTGGGGCTCAGGCTGGCTGTGGGCGTGGTTGAGCAGCCACCGCTGTATGGCCCCTCGGGAGTGAGTCGAGGGGCGAGGGCCGTGAGTCGAGGGCAAAGAGCCGTGGACCACGTGCCGATGAGCGCGAGCCGTGAGCAGCGGATGGCGAGCCGACGGCTGCGACCCGCCGACGGCTGCGACCCAATGACCGCGAGCCCACGGCCGTCAGCCGCAGGCCGCGAAGTCGGTGACCGTGACCGCGAGCGAGGGCTCATGGCCGTGAGCCGCGGGCCGCGAAGTCGGTGACCGCGAGCGCACGATCGCGAGCGGACAGCCGTGAGCCCATGGCTGCGAACCGCCACGACCGGCAGCATGATCATGCTGGCCACCAGTGCCGTGCACCCCATTGGCGCGCCTCGCTTTCCGCCACGCCATGCCCCGACTGCGAGCCTCGTAGCGCATCGAACGCGTCAGCCGCGCTGGCCGATCAGCGGTCTGCGATCGGGTCTGCCGCGCCGTTCGACCAGCGGTCGGTTCGAGTCAGCCGCGCTGGCCGATCGGCAGTCGCGGCCACGTCAGCCGCGCTGGCCGACCGGCAGTTGCAACCGCGTCAGCCGACCGCCAGCCGTGACCGTGCCGCCAGCTGCGACCAGCCGTGACCGCGCCAGCTGCGACCAGCCGCGACCGTGCCAGCTGACCGCCAGTCGCGACCGCGTCAGCCGACCGCCAGCCGCGTGCCAGCCGGCCGGCGGCCGCGACCGCGTCGGCCGCACCGCCGGACTGGCGCGGCCGCGCCAGCCGCGACCGCACCGGCGGACCGACGCGGTCGCGCCCGGAGTCAACCGCGCCGCTCGATAGGCAACCGCGACCGAGTAAGCAGCGCAGACCCCAGCATCGCGACCACAGGCACCAGAACCAGCGCGACAGCGACGTTGACCCACGGCACCGTGATCGGATACGGCGTGGGAGGCGGCCACTGATCGGCGAACCGCTGGTTCAACGCCGTCAGCACGGCGACGGACGTCGCCAACCCGGCCGCCGTCCCGAGCAGCGACCCGAGCCCGGCGATCACCCCGGACTGACTCAGCGACAGCAACCGCCGCAAAGTTGGCGAAGCGCCCACGGCGGCCAGCGTCGTGAGGTCGGCTCGGCCGTCGGCGGCAGCCAGACCGGTGGCCAGCGCGGCCGCGCCGAGCGTGATCACGGCCGCGGCGATCGCGAGCACGGTGAGCGAGCGCTGGATGTCGGACTGGACGGCGCGGTCGACGCGCACCTCGTACTCGCCGCCCAGCGCGGCCTGCAGGCGGTCCTGCTCGTCGACCGTCGGCTCGCGGGTCGTGGTGGCGTACACGGTGAACGTGGTCGCGCCGAACCCGAGCGACTTGGCGGTCTCCTCGGTCATCAGCGCGATCGGCGCCTTGGGGCGCTGCGGCATGGCGACAGCCGCGGCGGTGACCGTGCGCGGGGGAGTGGAGTCGCTGACCATGCCCACGCCGAGCAGCGCGTTGCCGTTCTCCACCAGTTCCGGGGAGTCGACGACCAGCTTGCCTGCACGCAGGGCCTCACCGACCACGGCCGCGTCGGCCGCGGACAGTCCGGTCACGGCGCCGGCCGCCTCGGGTTTGATCACCACGACGACGCCGAAGGGTGAGCTGAGTGCGACGAAGTAGCGGCGTTGCTGGCCGATGCCGTCGCAGCGGGAGTCGGCGCGGGCCGCGCGCTGTTCGTCCTCGGTCGGCTCGCGGCCCAGCAGGTCCAGGCCGTACGGGCATTCGCGGGCGGCCGGTCGGCGTGCGTGGGCGAAGCACGGGCCGCCCTCGCACGACAGCAGCTTGATCTCGTGCGCCTCGGCGACCGGGAGGGTCTGGCGCAGAGTGTCCACAACGGACGCCGGGATGGCCTGGCCCATCTTGTTCGTCTCGGCCGTGTGGTAGAGCGCGACGTCGCCGACGTTGCCCGCCGACTGGTTCGCCTCGCGGCCCACGTCGGACGCCAGCACCACGCCGACGGCCAGGCTGCCGACCACCACGGCCATCACCGCCGAGATGGCGGGCGCGGCGGCGGAGCGGTTGCGGGACGCGTCGCGCAGCGCGATGCGCACGGGCACCGGCAGGCCCTTGCCCAGCCGTGCCACCAGACCGACCAGCGACGGCGTCATCAGCACCAGTCCGAGTTCGCCTAGTGCCAGTCCGGCGAGGATGATCGTCAGCTCCACCTGCCACGCGCCGACGAACGCGGTCACGACACCCAGCGCGACCAGCACGAGACCCGCCACGAGCCAGCGGCGGCGCGAGCGGGTGATGCCGCGACGGCCCGCGAGCGCGGTCACGACGTCCTGGCGCGACGACACCCACGCGGGCACGAGTGCCGCCAGCACACCGGTGACGACCGCCAGCAGTGCCAGCACACCCAACGCCGCGGGGAACAAGCGGAACGCGCCGGACCTCGTCTCGGTGAACCGCTCGACCACGCCGTGTCCGGCCACGGCCACCAGCACGCCGAGCACCACACCGGCGACGGCCGCGAGCGCGCCGAGCACGACGCCGTCGGCGAGCACGATGCGCCGCACGTGTGCGGGCGTGCCACCGGACGCGGCGACGAGCGCGAGGTCGTGACGACGCCGGCGCGCGCCGACGGCCAGTGCCGGGCCGGCCAGCAGAACGATCTCGAGGATCGCGAGCCCGGCGACGAGCGCGAGCACGCCTGCCTCGATGTCGCTGCCCGAACCGCCGATCTGGCGGTAGCGGTCCTCCATCGGCGGCGGGTTCTCCAGCACGTGCCGCGACACCGCCGCGACGCCCAGCTTGTTGAGCTCCTTGATCTGCGCCCAGGTGAGCGCGTCGGGCATCTCGGCGAGCCACGACAGTCCTGAGCGGTCGACCGGCAGCGCGCCGGGGCGCAGCACGACGGTGCTGGCCTTGATGTCGTCCGGATCCTCGACGATGCCGACCACGCGCAACGTCCTGCCGTCGCCCGTGCGGACCGTGCCGCCGACGCCCGAGCCCGTCCGGCTGACGGCCTGGGGAGACAACGCCACCTCGTCGTCGGACGCGGGCGCGCGGCCGGACAGGGAGCGGAGAATGCCCGCGGCCTGCGGTGCGGCGTAGTCGAGCAGCCGCGCCTGGAAGGTCGACGAGCCCGCGAGGGTGTCGAGTGTCAGACCGGACGTGTGGTTGGGGGTCAGCCGCGTGCCGTTCGGCAGCAACGACCTCAGCTGCTCCTCGCTCGGCTCGGTCTGACCGGCGGGGGCCTCACCGGACGCCAGCGCGAACAGCCGGTCGGGCTCCTGCACGACCGGGCTGCTGTACGGCCAGCTGACCGCCGCCTGGGTCGTGCCCATCGTGCGCTCGGCGCGTTCGGCCGGGATCAGCGTGAACGTGTCGTAGCTGACCGCGGTGAACGACAACGCCGCGACCGGCAGCATGATCATGCCGGCCACCAGTGCCGCGCGCCCCTTGGCGCGCCTCGCTTCCCGCCACGCGATGCGCAGCGCCACCCGGAAGCCGCTCATGGTGCCCGCAGCAGTTCTTCCGGCTGGTCGAGCGGACCGGAGGTGTCGACGACGCGGCCGTCGCGCAGGAAGACCACCCGGTCCGCCCACGCGGCGTGGCGCGCGTCGTGCGTGACGAGCATCCCGGCCGCCCCGGCATCCACTTTGGACCTCAGCAGGCGCAGCACCGCTTCCCCCGTCTGGGAGTCCAGCGCACCGGTCGGTTCGTCCGCCAGCACGAGGGTGCGCTCGCCGATCAGGGCGCGGGCGATCGCGACCCGCTGCTGCTGACCGCCGGACATCTCGTCGGGGAACCGGTCGCCGTAGCCGTTGAGGTCCACTTCGGACAGTGCGTCGAGCGCCTGCTTGCGCGACCCGCGCACCCCGTCGAGGTCGAGCGGCAGCGCCACGTTCTCCGCCGCCGTGAGACTGGGCAGCAGGTTGAGGTCCTGGAAGACGTACCCGATCTTCCTGCGCCGCAACGCGGCCAGCGCCTTGCGGGAGCACGAGCCGAGCACGGTGCCGTCGACCACGACCTCGCCGCTGGTCGGACTGTCCAGCCCGCCCGCGAGGTTGAGCAGCGTCGACTTGCCCGAGCCGGACGGCCCCATCACGGCCACCAGCTCACCGGTCCGCACGACCAGGTCGATGCCGCGCAGCGCGTGCACGATCGTCGCTCCGGTGCCGTGCGTGCGGTGCACCTGACGCAGTTCGAGGACGCTCATCGCGGCACCTCGGCATCCCTGGGAAGGTCCGCGTCGACGGGCTGCGCCGCCGGAGCCTCGTACCGGACGAGGCTCGCCTCGCAGTGGTCGAGCCAGCGCACCTCGGCCTCGGCCTGGAAGATCATCGAGTCGAGCACCAGCAGCCACGGCAGGTCGCCCACGTCGGTCTTGAGGCGTGTGTACTCCTGCAGGGTGCGCATCGCGGCGCCGCGCTGCGTCTGCACGACGGCCCGCACGTCGACGCCGGGCGTGGTGATCGCGAGCGCGAGCTTGATCGCCAGCTCGTCGCGCGGACGGTCGGAGCGGCTGACGGGGGAGGCGAACCACTTCGCCAGCTCGGCGTGGCCCAGGTCGGTGATCTCGAACGGGCGCTGGCCCGTCTCGTTCTCCGGCAGCGGCCGCACGAGCTCGTCGCGCTCCAGCCGGGACAGCGTCGTGTAGACCTGCCCGATGTTCAGCGGCCACGTGCCGCCGGTGGACGACTCGAACGCGGCGCGCAGCTGGTAGCCGTACATCGGGCCGCGTTCGAGTAGGGCCAGAAGACCATGCTTGACGGACATGGATACTGAGTATGCATACTCGGTATCTACGCGGCAAGACCCCACTTGGCCGTCAGCGTGGCCACGCCCGCGCCGGTGAGCCGGGGAACGGTCGCGGTGCGCCCGGCGAGGAGCATCAGCAGCGCGTCGATCGGCCCGCGCACCTCGTCGCCCTCGCCCGCGCTCCACTCGGCGTCCGTCGCGACGAGCCGCAGCCCGGCGAGCCGCTTGCGGGCGTGGAACGGGAAGCCCATGTGCCACAGGTGATCCGCGGAGACGACCGCGGGTTCGAGCGGCATGGGTCGCTGCAGGCCGAGCGGCAGTGCGATGTCCTGGCCGTGCACGAGCACGTCCATCATCGCGTCCTTCAGCTTCTGGCCGGGCGCGAGCCGGTGCTTGCCGACGGCGTCGCGCAGCAGCTGAACCAGTTGGGTCGTCGGCAGTGCGGCCTGCTCGACGGCGGTGTCGTGGACCATCCGGTTGAAGTTGCCGCGCGCCTTGATCACCGCGACCAGGATGCGGCCCACCGACCCGTGCGGGGCGAGCGTGAGGTGTGCCGCGACGTCGCGCACCGTCCAGCCGTCGCAGAGCGACGGGTACGTCCACTCGACGTCCGACAGGTCCGCGAGCAGGTCGGCGGCGCTCGCGCGTTCGGCGTCGATCACCTGCCACATCTCGTTGCGCTCCATCGTGCACACCCCTTGATTTAGTACGAGAGGCTGACTACTTTAATCAGTGTCTCTGACTATCGTCAAGGAGTGCCGTGGCCGAGGAACTGACCGTGGGAGTGCTGCTCTTCATCCCGTACCGGGCGATGGAGAACCGCGTGTTCGCCGCCATGGCCGAGGCCGGCTACGGCGACATCACCGTCGCGCAGGCCCGGTTGCTGCAACGGATCGGCCCGGACGGCACGCGGCTGACCGTGCTCGCCGAGGCCGCGCAGGTGACCAAGCAGACCGCCGGGTTCCTCGTCGACCAGCTCGAACGGGCGGGCTACGTCGAACGCGTGCCGGACCCCGCGGACGGGCGGGCGCGGCTCGTCCGGCTGACCGGCCGGGCGCTGGAGGGCATCCCGGTGGCCGACCGCGAGGTCGCGAAGGTCGAGCAGGAGTGGGAGCGGCACATCGGCAAGCGGCGCATGGCGCAGCTGCGGGAGACGCTGACGATGCTGCGGGAGATCACCGATCCGTACCAGTGAGGTGTGCCGTGCGCGTGGTTCCGATCGACTTCGTCCCCATCGCCCCGGCGACGGCGGCGGTCTACCGGGTGGTCGAGCCCGGCCGCTCGGTGTTCGTGAAGATCCTGCGCTCGCCGAAGCTCTGGCCGATGCTCGCGGGGCTGCCCGAGCACGTTCGCGATCGCCTGCTCGCCGAGTTCCCCTGGCGGGACGAGGCGGACTTCCTGTTGTCCGGCTTCGCACTCCCACCCGGCCTGCGGATGCCGGAGGTCATCCGGATCGACGACCTCGGCGACCGCGTGGCGCTGTGGCTGGAGGACGTCGCGTGCGCGGACGTGCGGTGGGACCTGCCCCGGTTCGTGCGCGCCGCGCGACTGCTCGGCCGCTGGGCCGGACGGCGGTTCGGCGGTGCACCGTCCGGCGCGTTGCGGTTCCTCATCGAGAGCAGGCCGCATTCGGAAGCGTTCCAGCGCCTCGAATCCGGCGAACTCCGAGCGCTCGCCGCCCGACTGCCCGAGCTGCTCGACCGGCTCGACCGGCTGCCGCACGCGGGCGCGCACGGCGACGCGTGCCCGCAGAACCTGTTGGTGCCATTGGACGATCCCGACTCGTTCGTCGTGATCGACGTGACCTGGCAGTGCCCGCACCCGATCGGCTTCGACCTCGGTCAGCTGCTGGTCGGTCTCGCGCACGACGGCACGCTGCCGGTGTGCGCGCTGCCCGAGATCCGCGAGGCGATCATCGACGCCTACGTCGAGGGGCTGGCGGACGAGGGCGAACGCGTGCCGGTGAACGAAGTTGCGTTCGGGTGCGATGCGTCGCTGGTGATCCGCAGTGCGTTCGACTCGGGGCCGGAGCTGGCCCGGTACCTCACCGGTCTGGTGAGGGGATGAGGGGAGCTTCCGTTGCCTGGGGGCCGCAAGCCCCCCTCATCCATGGTGCCCGTCGGGCATAGCGACGGGTGCGTCACAAGAGTGCCGGACTTGCACCGTCCTCCGGATCCTTTTGAGGAAACCGGACTTGAATCGGGCATCCCCGGCGCCGGGCGATTGGCGGCGCCGGGGAACCCGGTTCGCGGGAACCACGAGCCACTGGGGAGTTCCTGGGGGAGAGCCTCGTGGTGGGGAGTCCCGCTGTCGTGCAGAACGCTACGGGCGGGCCCTCAAGGAATTCTGTGAAACGGCCAAAGGCCGCTGTTCGGCCGCTTCGCGACTCCCCAGCCGGGCGAACACCGAGTGCGCCTCGGCCCACGCCGCGTCCGAATCGTCGGCCTGCCCGAGCGCACCCTGCGCGGCTGACAGGGTGCCGAGCGACCGCGCCCGCCACAGCGGCAGGGACAGCGCGTCCCACCACCGCAGCGACAGCTCCAGGTAGCGGCACGCCTCGGAAGCGTTGTCCCTGGCCAGTTCCAGCTCGCCGAGCGTGCGCAGCACCAGCGCCTGCCCGAACCCGTCCTGCATCTCGTGGCACGTGGTCAGCGCCTGCTGCAGCACCTCGTGCACCTCGTCGCCGCGGCCCTGCCGGAGGACGGCCTTCGCGAGCGACTGCGCCGCGTACGCCGCCATCAACCGATCGCCGACGTCGGTCAGCGCGCCCACCGCGCGCACGGCCAGCGCCTCCGCGACGTCCAGCGCACCCGCCGCCCGGTGCGCGATCGACTGCGAGCGTTCGACGAGCGCGACGCCGTGCCCGTCGTCCAGCGACTGGTACGACGTCCGCGCCTGCTCGAGCGCGGCCAGCGCGTCCGGCAGGCGGCCGAGCTCGGTGAGCGTCATGCCCCTGATGTGCGACGCCCGCGCCAGCATCCGCGTGTCCGTCACGCGCGGCAGCACCTGGTCCAGCAGCTCGAGCGCGCCCGTCAGATCGCCGCTCTCCTTGAGCACGCCGCTGAGCATCAGCCGCACCAGCGTGATCTGGGCGTCGTCGCCGACCGACTCGTAGGCCTCGACGGCCTGCCGGTAGTAGTCGGTGGCCTCGTCGAGCCGGTCCTGCTCGCTGCGCAACCAGCCGAGCCCGGCGAGCAGAAGTCCTTGCCCGGACCGGTCACCGGCCTTCTCGGCCGCCGCGAGCGCGGCGGAGTGCGTGCGCCACCAGAGGCTGAACCTGTTGTCCACCGCGAACGAAGACGAGCACAGCGCCGCCGCGAGCCGCGCGCTCACGTCGACCAGGCCGAGCTGACTGACCCGTTCGACCGCGTGCACCAGCGACGACTGCTGGGCCTCGAACCACGCCAGCGGGTCCGGGATCTCCTCGTCGGCGACTTGGCCGCTCGGCGCAGGCCGCAACAGCCGGACCGGCGTGCCGCCCGAGGCCTTCTCGATCAGCAGCAGCCACCGCTCGGCGACGCGGGACGCCGCCGCCAGCAGGTCGGTGCCCGGCTCCTCGGCCTCCGCGCGTTCCCACGCGAACACGGCGGTGAGGTCGTGCATCCGGAACCGCCCGCCGCCCAGCGGGTCCAGCAGCTGCGCGCGCACCAGGTCGTCGACGACGTCCTCGGCGTCGACGGCAGGCAGCTCGAGCAGCACGCCGGCCTGCCAGCACTCGAACTCGCCGCCACCGAACCACCCGAGCCTGCGCAAGCCTTTGCGCGCCAACGGCTCCAGGTACCCGTAGCTCAGCGCGAGGCTGCCGCGCACCTCGAGGTCGCCGATCGCCAGCTCGTTCAGCACCCGGTGCTGGGCGCGCAGCCGTTCGGCGAGCCGGGCGAGCGGCCAGTCCGGGCGCGCCGCCAGCCGGGCGCCCGCGATCCGCACCGCCAGCGGCAGGTGGCCGCACAGCCGCACGATCTCCTTCGCGCACTGGGGATCCGACTGAGCGCGTGCCCCGCCGACCAGGCGTTCCAGCAGCGTGAGCGACTCGGTCTCGTCGAGCACCTGGAGCTCGACGTGCTCCGCGCCTTCCAGAGCGGTCAGCCGCACCCGGCTGGTGATCACGCCCGCGCACCGCGCCGAGCCCGGCAGCAGCGGCCGCACCTGACGTTCGTCGATCGCGTCGTCCAGCACCACGAGCACCCGGCGCTCCGCCAGCAGCGTCCGGTAGAGCTGGACCCGTTCGTCCGGCGACTCGGGCATCGCCGCGTCCGGCACGCCCAGCGCGCGCAGGAACCGCACGAGCACGTCCGCCGGGTCGACCGGGTGCTCCTGGGCGCCGCGCAGCGACGCGTGCAGCTGGCCGTCCGGGTAGTGCTCGCGGAGCCGGTGCGCGGCGTGCACGGCCAGGGTGCTCTTGCCCGCCCCCGGCTGGCCGGAGATCGCGACCAGCGGGACCGCGTTGGCGGCCGTGCGGGTCGCGTGAGCGCACAGGACGGACAGCTCGGGGGCGCGGCCGGTGAAGTCCGCGATGTCGGGCGGGAGCTGGGCCGGGGTGATCACGGCCGGTTCCGGTTCGCGCTCCGGTTCGCCCGCCAGCACCCGCTGGTGCGCCCGCCGCAGGTCCGGGCCGGGATCGATGCCCAGCTCGTCGGCCAGCAGCCTGCGCCCCTCCTGGAAGCAGGTCAACGCGTCCGCCTGCCGCCCCAGCGCCGCGAACGCGAGCATCAGCTGGGCGCGCAACCGTTCGCGCAGCGGGTGTTCCGCCACCAGCGCCACCAGCTCGGCGACCGGTGGCACGTCCGGGCAGGCGTCCAGCTGGTCCTCGAGCACCGCGAGCCGCAGGTCGCACAACCGCGCCCGCTCCTCCTCCGCCCACTCACCGGCCGCACCGCCGAGCGGGGTGCCGCCGCGCCACAGCGCGAGCGCCGAGCCGAGCGCCTGCGCCGCCGCGACCCGCCTGCCCGCGCGGAGCGCCTGCCCGCCCTCGGCGACCCGGCGGTGGAACTCCGCCACGTCGACCTGCTCGGCGGGCACGTCCAGGACGTACCCGCCGCCCCGGCGGATGATCACGTCCGAGGTGACGGCCTTGCGCAGCGCGGAGACGTAGGTGTGGACGGTCGCGCGGGCGTTCTTGGGCGGTCGCGAGCCCCACAGCGCCTCGACGATCCGGTCCAGCGGCACGACCTCGCCGGCGGACGACGCGAGCAGCGCGAGCAGTGTCGCGGGCTTGGGCCCGCCGAGCGGTCTCGGCCCGTTGCCGTCCCGCGCCTCGACCGGTCCGAGTATCCGAAACTCCACGCCCCCGCCCCCCAGAACTGTGCGCGGTGCCCAGGCTATGCCACACCACTGACATTTCGGACGGCCAATGCGACGAACGGAGATCGGACTGCGTCATTGGGGTGCACGCACCCGTGCGAGTAGGGGAGGTGGGCGACATGGGCTGGTACGAACCGGTGCACCGGGCGATGGTGGTGGTCGACGTGGAGGGGTTCGGTGATCCGTCCCGGACCAACGCGCACCAGCTCGTGATCCGCGAGGCGATGTACGAGGCGTTGGAGCAGGCGTTCGCCGAGGCAGGCGTCTCCTGGGCCGAGTGCCGCAGCGAGGACCGGGGCGACGGCGCGCTGATCCTCGTCCCGCCGGACGTGCCGAAGACGCGGCTCTCCGACCAGCTCCCCGGACGGTTGGCGGTGGCGCTGCGCAGGCACAACGCCGCCTGCTCGCCCGAGGCGCGGATCCGGCTGCGGGTCGCGTTGCACGCGGGCGAGGTCCACCACGACCCGAACGGCGTCACGGGCGAGGCGCTGAACTTCGGGTTCCGGCTGCTCGACGCGCCCGTGCTGCGCTCGGTGCTCAAGTCGTGCGACGACGTGTTCGCGCTGATCATGTCCGAGTGGTTCTACCGCGAGGTCGTGCGGCACGACCCGGCCACCGAGCCCGGCCGCTACCGCCAGGTGCAGGTCGCGGTGAAGGAGACCGACACGACCGCGTGGATCCGGCTGCCGGACGAGCTGTCCGCGGTGTTCTTCGAGAACGTCGACGTCGCCGGCGAGCTGCACCTGCGGCTGGCCGCGACGTGGCGGCGCCAGCTCGACGTGCTGACCGTGACCGCGCACAACATGGACCACATCTTCCAGGTCGACCAGATCGCGGCCGACCACGAGTCCGCGGTGCGGGCCCCCACCCGGCACCCCGGCGGTTCCGGCGCGAACACCGTGTCCGCGCTGGCCCAGCTCGGGCTGCGGACGGCCGCCACGGGCGCGGTCGCGGGAGACGCCGACGGCCACCTGCTCGTCCAGGCGCTGCAGGCGGTCGGCGCCGACACGTCGATGATCGTCGTGGTGCCGGCAGGCGAGGCACCCACCGGACGCACGCAGATCTTCACCGACCGCGACGGCAGGAGCCTCAGCTACGTCGAGCCCGGCGTCAACGAGCTCTACGCGTCCGAGCTGCGCGCCGACGGCCGGTACCCACTCGCGATGGCGGCGCTGCGGAACACCCGGCTGCTGCACCTCACGTCGTTCACCGGCGCCGCCGAGCGCCAGCTGCAGGAGGACATGGTCGACGCGCTCGACGCGGACACCGTCCTGTCCGTCACGCCGGGTGCGCTGTACGCGCGGCTGGGCGCCGACCGGCTCGGCCGGATCCTGGGCCGCACCAACCTGTTGTTCGTCTACGAGAAGCAGCTCGACCAGCTGCTCGCCAACTCGTCGGCCGCGCGGCAGACGCGGGAGGACGCGTCGCTGACCGAGAAGCTGGAGACGCTCTTCGCGTGGAAGCGGCGCCGGGGCTACACCGAGCCGCTGGTCGTCGTGGTCAAACGGCCCGAGGGTTATCTCGGGCTCGGGTCGGGGCGCGACGCGCTGGAGGAGTTCATCCGCGCCGACGACTGCCACACGCACGGGCAGCGGCTCGACCGCACCGGGGTCGGTGACGCGCTCGCCGCGGGGGTGCTGCTCGGGCTGTTCCATCAGCGGCCGCTCAACGAGTGCGCGGACATCGCGTTCATGATGGCCACCTCGGAGTCCGGCGCACTGGGTGCGCGCACTCATCTCCCGACGCTCGACCAGCTGCGCGTCCGCTGGGCCTGGCTGGACACGGCGCTGTCCCCCCCGCCGCCCCGCCGGGGTTGGGCGGGGGGGGCCGGGGTCCCCGTTCTCGGGTTTGGTCACCGCGGCCACCACGTCACTTCAGGAGGCGAGCAGCAGGGAGGTGCGCTCGCGGACGTCCGGGGTGTCCAGGCCGCGCACGGTCACCGTGGTGCGCCTGCGCAGCACGTCGTCCACTTCGGACGCCCACTCGTTGCGCCGCGCGTGCACGACCTGCGCCCAGATGTCCGGGCCGTCGGGGTGCACCCGCTCCAGCAGCGCGGGGTTCTCCAGCCCCAGCGCCACGACCTCGTGCGACGTCGTGCCGTAGTGGGTCGCCAGGTGGCGCACCACGTCGGCGGGCAGGTCGTCCCACGCGGTGCCGAGCACCTCGCCGATCGACTCCGGCGTGGCCGCGCCGGGCAGCGCGACGCCGTCCAGCGGGCCGTTCGTGGCCCGGCCCAGCTCGGAGTTCACGCGGGCGAGCACGGTGGCGCCGATCTTGCGGAACGTCGTCCACTTGCCGCCCGCGACGCTGATCATGCCGCCGGAGCCCGCGGTGATCACGGTCTCGCGCTTGGCGTGCGAGGTGTCACCGGGACCACCGGGCAGCACGCGCAGTCCGGCGAACGAGTACGCCAGGTCCGCGCGGTCCAGGCCGGACACCGCGGTGCCCGCCTCGGACAGGATCTGGTTGACGTCGGCGTCCGTCGCGGAGACGGCCGCCGGGTCGCCCACGTACTCCTCGTCGGTGGTGCCCAGCAGCAGCTGGCCCTCCCACGGGATCGCGAACGACACGCGCACGTCGTCCACCGGGATCGTCAGCGCCGCCTGCCACGGTGCCTTCGTGCGCATCACCAGGTGCGCGCCCTTGGACAGCCGGATGCTCGGGTCCGCGGCCTGGTTCTCCATGCGCCGCAGCACGTCCAGCCACGGGCCGGTCGCGTTGACGACGACGGAGGCGTCCACGCCGAACTCGCCCTGCGCGTCGCGCAGGTCGACACCCGTGACGCGGGAACCGGTCTTGCGCAGGCCCACCACCGAGATGTGGTTCAGCAGCACCGCGCCGGACTCGGCGGCGGCGCGCGCGGCGGTGATCGCCACGCGGCTGTCGTTCATCTGGTGGTCGTAGTACATGGCCGCGCCGCGCAGGCCGCCGGAACGCAGCTGCGGCACCATCTCCAGCGTCCGGCGCGCCGACAGCACCTTGCCCATGCCGTCGCCGAAGCCGGACAGCGCGGAGTACAGCGTGACGCCCGCGCCGAGGACGAACCGCGAGTGCGGCCCGCCCTTGTACACCGGCACCAGGAACGGCAGCGGCCGCACCAGGTGCGGCGCGAGGTGGTCACCCAGCGCGCGCCGCTCCACGTGGTTCTCGCGAACCATGGGCACGGCGGACGGCCCCATCGCGAGATAGCGCAGACCGCCGTGCACGAGCTTCGACGACGCGCTCGAAGTGGCGCTCGCGAAGTCACCGCTCTCGACCATGGCGACGCGCAACCCGGACCGCGCAGCGGCCCAGGTCGTCGCGATGCCGAGGATGCCGCCGCCGATCACGACCACGTCGAAGCGGCCGTGCTGCAGAGCTTCCCTTGCGAGAGAGCGTTGGTCACTCATCATCGTCCTCGTCAATCCAGTCGACGGTCCGAGCGACCGCCTTCTTCCACTTCCGGTAGCCCTTGTCGCGTGCCTTCGGCTCCATCGTGGGCAACCATTCAGCTGCTTTGTGCCAGTTTTCGCGCAGGGACTCCGTGTCCGACCAGTAGCCGACCGCGAGCCCGGCGGCGTAGGCGGCGCCGAGGCAGGTCGTCTCGGCGACGATCGGCCGGACGACGGGGGCGTCGAGCACGTCTGCCAGGAACTGCATCAGCAGGTTGTTCGCCGTCATGCCGCCGTCGACCTTCAACGTCGTCAGGTCCACACCGGAGTCGGCGTTCATCGCGTCCACGACCTCACGGGTCTGCCACGCCGAGGCCTCCAGCACCGCGCGGGCGAGGTGACCCTTGTCGATGTAGCCGGTCAGGCCGGCGATCACGCCACGCGCGTCGCTGCGCCAGTGCGGCGCGAACAACCCGGAGAACGCGGGCACGAAGTACGCGCCTCCGTTGTCTTCAACCGTGCGCGCGAGGGTTTCGATCTCGGCGGCGGAGGTGATCAGTCCCACCTTGTCGCGGAACCACTGCACGAGCGCGCCGGTCACCGCGATCGCGCCCTCCAGCGCGTACGACGCCGGCTGGTCACCGATCTTGTAGCCGACCGTGGTGAGCAGGCCGTGCTGCGAGTGCACCGGCTTCTGCCCGGTGTTGACCAGCAGGAAGGAACCGGTGCCGTAGGTGCACTTGCCCTCGCCGGCTGAGAAGCAGGTCTGGCCGAACAGGGCGGCCTGCTGGTCGCCCAGCGCGGACGCCACCGGCACGCCTTCGAGGGTGCCGGTCGCCGTGCCGTACACCTCGGCGGACGAGCGGATCTCCGGCAGCATCGCCTTCGGCACGCCGATCGCGTCGACCAGCTCGTCGTCCCAGTCGAGCGTCTCGAGGTTCATCAGCATGGTGCGGCTGGCGTTCGTCACGTCCGTGACGTGGCGGCCGGTCAGCTTCCAGATGAGCCAGGTGTCCATGGTGCCGAACAGGACCTCGCCGCGCTCGCCGCGCTCACGCAGGCCGTCGACGTGGTCGAGCAGCCAGCGCAGCTTCGGGCCGGAGAAGTAGGTCGCGAGCGGCAGGCCGCACTTGTCGCGGAACCGGTCCTGGTCGCCGAGCTCGCGGACGAGCGCGTCGGTGCGGGTGTCCTGCCAGACGATCGCGTGGTGGACGGGAACGCCCGTTTCCTTGTCCCACACCACGGTGGTCTCGCGCTGGTTGGTGATGCCGACCGCGGCGAGATCGTGCACGTTGAGCGACGCCTTCTGCAGCGCGCCGTGCACCACGTCCAGGACGTTCGCCCAGATCTCCTCGGCGTCGTGCTCGACCCAGCCCGGCTTCGGGAAGATCTGGCGGTGCTCCTTCTGCGCGACGGAGACGATGTTCCCGCCGTGGTCGAACACGATGCAGCGCGACGAGGTGGTGCCCTGGTCGATTGCGGCGACGAATGTGTTGGTCACTGGGAGGCTCCTCAGAAGACGGCGATGTCGACCAGACCGGCCAATGCTCCACCGAGCAGCGGGCCGACCACGGGAATCCAGGCGTAACCCCAGTCCGATCCACCCTTTCCGGGGATCGGCAGGAGAGCGTGCGCGACGCGCGGACCGAGGTCGCGCGCCGGGTTGATGGCGTAGCCGGTCGGCCCGCCGAGTGACATGCCGATGCCGACCACCAGGAACGCGACGACCAGCACGCCGGTGCCGCTGACCGCGAGCCCCTTGGTCTGGCCGGTGGCGAGGATGACGAACACCAGCACGAACGTCGCGATGATCTCGGTCATCAGGTTCTGCACGGTGTTCCTGATCTCCGGCCCGGTGGAGAAGATGCCGAGCACCTCGCCCTCGTTGGCCTTGAACTGGCCGAGGTAGGTCAGGTAGCAGAGCACCGCGCCGGCGAACGCGCCGAGCAGCTGGGCGGCGATGTAGACGGGCACGTTCGCCCACTCGCCGCTGTGGACGGCGAGGCCGATCGTCACCGCCGGGTTCAGGTGGGCGCCGGAGAGCGGGGCGGAGGCGTACGCGCCGGCGAGCACCGCGAAGCCCCAGCCGAACGTGATCACCGCCCAGCCCGCGTTCTGCGACTTCGACTTCGCGAGCACCACGCCCGCCACGACGCCGTTGCCGAGCAGCAGCAGGATCGCCGTGCCCAGGAACTCACCGATGAAGATCGAACCAGTGCTCATTCAAACCGCCCTTGGCCGAATAGCGTTCGACATTGTCGAACGGATCCTGCGTTGGCGGTCATGTGAATGTCAACCTCTCGTTACGAGCTCGTGGCTACCGGGGTCACCAGGGGAGTGCGCCGAGCTCGCGAGATATGGCTCTCGCGGCTTCGCGCACGTACGACACCAGCTGCGACTTGGGCTTCCGGTCGGCGTCGCAGAGCCGTTCGATCGGCCCGGAGACGCCGATCGCGCCCACGGTGACCATGCGCCGGTCGCGGATCGGGGCCGCGATCGACACCTCGCCCTCGACCAGCTCCTCGACCTCCGCGGCCCAGCCGAGCTCGCGGACCTCGTCCAGCGCCTTGGTCAGGTCGTCCGGGTCGGTGAGCGTCCTGGGGGTGAACCGCTGCACCGGGTCGGCGAAGTCGAGGCCGACCGGGTCGGTGGCGAGCAGGACCTTGCCGAGCGCGGTCGCGTGCGCGGGGAGCAGCGCGCCCACCTCGAGCACCTGACTGCTGTTGTCCGGGCGGAAGACGTGGTGCACCACCAGGACCTGGCCCTCGTGCAACGTTCCTATCCGGACGCTCTCCATGCTCCGCGCGGCCAGCGAGTCCGACCAGTTCAACGCCCTGGTGCGCAGCTCGTTGCCGTCGAGGTAGCTGGTGCCGATGTGGAACAGCGCCGCGCCGAGCCGGTACGGGCCGCCGTCCTCGGACTGCTCGACGAACCCCACCAGCTGCAGGGTCCGGAGGATGCCGTGGACCGTGCCCTTCGGCAGCTCGAGCGCCCTGGCGAGCTCGCCGACGCTCATCCTGCGCGCGCCGCTCGAGAGCAGGCGCAGTATCGCGGCCGCACGCTCGATGGACTGGATGGGTCCGGGCACGCGATCACTCTAGGCCCAAACGTTCGACTATGTCGAACACCCCCTGGGGTGAGTTCGCGCGTCCCCCGATGCGGTGAAGCGTGTCCCGCTTCGCGCCGGTCGCCGCTCACGTGGACATGTGCCCCGTGTTCAGGCGACTGGCCGAGTGCCCGCGACCCGTCGGCGTCCCGTCCATCCCCGGTCCGCGCCGCGGCGCGCAGGCGGAGGAGACCACACCGCCGCTCGACGCGCGCACGCTCGTCCTGCTCGTGCTCGAGGTGCTGGACGGCCGAAGACCGCTGGCGCACCTCGCCGAGCTGACCGCGAACCACGGTCTGATGTGCCGGTTGCGCGTCGCCCGCCAGGTTCGCACGACGAGCCTGGTCGGCTTCCGCGTGTGCCACCCGGCCCGGCACGCCGCCGAGATCTCCGCGACCGTGCGTCGTGGTCGCCGGGTGCTGGCGGTGGCGGCTCGCGCGGACTGGCGGGCCGGCCGGTGGTGGCTGTCCGACTTCGTGGTGCTCAGCTGAGCGTTCGTGTCCAGATCTGTCCGGCGGCCGTCAGGTCTAACGGGTCCGGTCCGGCGACTGTGCGTCGTGCTCAGCTGAGGGCTCGGGCCCAGCTCTGCCCGACGACCTTCAGCCCGAACAGCTCCTGCGGCTCCTCGGCTACGAGCTCGAACCCGGCCCGCTCGTAGATCCGCCGCGCGGCGTCGAGCCCGGCGACCGTCCACAGCTCGATCCGCTCGTACCCGGCTTCTTTCGCGTGTGCCAGGCACCTGTCCACCAGCCGCGTGCCGACGCCGAGCCCGCGCGCGGACGGCTCGACGAGCAGCAGCCGCAGCTTCGCGGTCCGCTCGTCGACGTGGCAGCAGAAGATCGACCCGACCGGCTCGCCGTCCACCTCGGCGATCCACGCGGCCTCGCCCGGTTGCCCGAAGTCCGCGACGATCCGGGCGGTCAGCTGCTCGAAGCTCACGTCGTAGCCGTGCTCCTCGGCGTACCGGGCGCCGTGCCGGTGCACGACCCACCCCAGGTCGCCCGGCCGCAGCCCGCGCAGCGTCACCTCGCGCTTCCCCGCGAGCAGGCGCCGGATCGTGGCCATGGCGTCGACCAGGCGCCGCGGGTCCGCGACTGGCTCGAGCAACGCGCTGATCTCCTCGTCCGACCGCGCGTCGAGCACCGCGAACGCGTCGCGCCCGGCCTCGGTGAGCCGGACGACCTGGCGCCGCGCGTCGGCGGGGGAGGTCTCGCGCGCGACGAGGCCGGAGCGTTCGAACCGGGCCAGCATCCGGCTCAGGTAGCCGGCGTCCAGGCCCAGGTCGCGGCGCAGGTCGACGACCTCGGCGCACTCGGTGTGCGCGAGCTCGTAGAGGACGCGGACCTCCGTCAGCGAGTACGACGAGTCCAGGTAGCCGCGGTCGAGCAACCCGATCACGCCGGTGTAGAAGCGGTTGAACGCGCGCACCTCGGCCACGGTCATGACGCCCTCCGGAAACCTTTGACTAAGTCAAAGATAGCGCGTCAGGCGCGGTTGCCGGGCGGCGTGAACCCCTCCGGCCACCTGGTGGTGTCGTCGGCGATCACACCCGTGAGGTCGGCGCCGTCGAGCCGGGCGCCGGTCAGGTCGGCCGACCGCAGGTCGGCGCGGGACAGGTCGGCGTCGCGCAGCGAGGCCTGCTGCAACGTCGCACCACCGAGCTTGGCGCCGACGAGGCTGGCGCCGTCGAGGTTGGAGTGCGCGAAGCAGACACTCGGGATGTCCAGCCCGTCGAGCTCCGCGCCGCGCAGATCGGCTCGTTCCAGCTCGGACGAGGCACCGTCCGTGATCACCGACCGCCTGCCGAGCACGGCGAGCGCCGCACCGACGTCGTCGGCGAGGCCACCGTGGTACCGGCTCCGCTCCTCCCGCAGTTCGGCTTCCGGCCGCACGGGCGGCCACGGTGCGCGCTGCCGGACGAACGCGGTGAGCAGCGCGTGCGCGTGCCCGCCGTACCGCGGATCCAGGTCGGACAGCAGTTCGAGCGCGTAGACACCGCCGTGCCGGACGGAGACCTGGTCACCGGCGAGCTGGTCGATGGCCTTGGTGAACAGACCGATGGTGTGGCCCTCGCGGTTGGCCCGCACCTGGCGCAAGGTCATCACCGCACCGAGGGCGACGCCGCTGACCGCGAGCACGCCGCCCAGGCCCTGGAGCAGGGTGGACCGGACGTCGTTCTCGGCCTTGAGCCGCTCGGCCGCGGTGAGGCCGGGGCGGGGTCCCACGATCCGGCTGGGGCCGAGCACGACGCACACCGCCACCACGACGCCGAGGAGGACGAAGGCGAGAAGTGCCAGTGCCACCGTTCTGGCAGGACGCATGACGCTCCTTCAGTCGAGCCACGCCACTAGGACGAGGCCAGTGCGGCGAGCACGCGTTCGGGGGCCTCGAGCGCGGGCCAGTGGCCGACGTCGGACCACAGCGTCACGGACGTCTCAGGCCGCAACGACCGCAGCCGGTGCGCCATCGCGGGCACGGCGATGGGGTCGCGCTCACCCCACAGCAGGTCCAGCCGGCCGGGGTAGTCGAGCAGCGCCCGCGTCCACGTCAGCTGGTTGCGCCGCCGTTCGAGCACGTACCGGATCTGCCGGGTGAGCAGCCGATCACCGCGCTGGAGCCGGATCAGCGACTCCATCTCCGCGATCAGAGCCGCGGTGGGCGGCATGGCGAACGTGGCGCGCAGGCTGGCGCGCAGCACCGGCCCCGGCACACCGACAGGCAACCGCCGGTCGGGCAGCGCCAGCAGCAGCTTCTGGCCGAGGCTCAGCGACACGAGGTCCGAGAAGATCGATCCGTTCAGCAGCACCACCCGGTCGGCGGGGAACGACCGGTGCAGCAGCTCGGCGATCACGGTGTCGCCGATGTCGTGGCCGACGAGCGTGCACGAGCCGACGCCGAGCTCCTTCAGCACCGACCACACCAGGTCCGCCTGCGACACCAGTGAGTAGCGATCGCTCGAAGGCTTGTCCGACAGTCCGAAGCCGAGCAGGTCCAGCGCGATCACGCGACGGCCGGGCGGCAGCACCGAGCGCCAGTCGTACGACGAACCGGGGAAGCCGTGCACGAACACGACGGGTGCGCCCGTGCCGCGGTCCACGACGAAGATCCGCCTGCCGCCGATCGTCAGGTGACGGCCGGCGGCCTGCCAGGAGGAGATGGTCACGGGCGGTAGATCCCCAATGCGGCCGGGCGGGAGCGGAACGCGAAGTGGTTGTCGCGCGGGCCGACCTCGCCGTCGGTGGCGATGGCGATCGGCTTGCCGTGGACGCGGACGTCCAGCGAGCGCACCTCGAGGTGTTTGTACGTGCGGGACTGCTGCAACGAGCCGAGCAGGGCGCCGAGGAAGAACCGCAGCCGCGAGAACCGCGTGTCCGCGCGGATGTAGCGCACGTCGAGCAGGCCGTCGTTCAGGCGCGGGCGCATGGTCGGCGCGAAGCCCTTCGGGCGGTACGGGCCGTTGCCGACGAACAGCATCCACACCAGGTGCTTCTCGCCGTCGATCTCCATGTGCAGCGGGCGCGAGCTCTTCAGCACGCGGGCCATCGCGATGCCCGCCGCTGGCCACTTGCCCCAGCGCTTCTCCAGCTTCTCCCGCACGCGCACCATGTCCGGGTACCCGCCGAGGCTCGCGGTGTTCACGAACCACAGGTCGTTCACGGTCGCCAGGTCGACCCGCACGCCCTCGCCCGCCGCGACGGCCCGCGCGGTGTCGTGCAGGCCGGTGATGCCGACGTCGCGGGCGAAGTGGTTCAGCGTGCCCGCCGGGACCAGCACGAGCGGGAGGTCGCGTTCGGCCGCGACGGCCGCCACCGCGGCGACCGTGCCGTCACCGCCCGCGACACCGAGCGCCTTGGCGTCGGTGACCCCGTCCAGCTCGTCGAGCGTGATCACCCGCGCCTTCGGCCACTCCTCGACGATCGCCGCGGCGGGAGACTCGTCGTTCGGGCCCGCCTGCGGGTTCACGACGACCACCAGGCCCTCGCCCTCGTGCAGCGGCGTGTGGTCGGCGTGCTCGTACGCGGCGGCGGGCTCGTTGACGCCGGTCGGCCACCAGCGGCGGGTCAGCAGCGCGGCGCTCACCCCAACGGCCGAACCGGCCGCTACGTCAGAAGGCCAATGAACGCCGGTGTGCACGCGCGAGTACGCGACCGCCGCCGCGAGCGGGGCGATCATCGCGCCCGCGAGCGGCGACTCCATCGCGACCGCCGTGGTGAACGCGGCGGCCGACGCGGCGTGCCCGGAGGGGAACGACGACGACGTCGGTCGTTTGGACAGCCTGCGCGGCACCGGCAGCAGCTCGGCGGCGGGCCTGCGGCGCGGGAACAGCGTCTTGCCGACGAGATTCGCGCTGGTGGAGGCACCCGCGATGGCCGCGGCGCCACGCAGCGCGGCCCGGCGCGTCGGGCCCTTCCGCAGCGCGAGCAGGCCGGCGATGGCGAACCACAGGAGGCTGTGGTTGGCGGTTCTCGTCAGCCGCTTCAAAGCTCGGTCGACCGGCGACGACGACAGCCTGCCGCTGCGTCGCATGAGGTCCTCGTCCAGCCTGCTGACCCGTCTCCACATCACTCCGACGTTAACCGAAGTCGGCGCGCCGCCCGAACGGATCACTGTTGAGGAGCGGAAAGTCGCCTACTGTTGAGGGATGCAGCGGCGGATCTTCGGCATTGAGACAGAGTTCGGGGTGACGTGCACCTTCCACGGGCAACGTCGACTGTCCCCGGACGAGGTCGCGCGTTATCTGTTCCGCCGGGTCGTGTCGTGGGGGCGTTCCTCTAACGTCTTCCTGCGCAACGGTTCTCGGCTCTACCTGGACGTCGGCTCACACCCGGAGTACGCCACGGCCGAGTGCGACGACCTGGCTCAGCTGGTCACGCACGACAAGGCCGGCGAGCGGATCCTCGAGGATCTGCTGGTGGACGCCGAGCGCAGACTCGCCGACGAGGGCATCGGCGGCGACATCTTCCTGTTCAAGAACAACACCGACTCGGCGGGCAACTCGTACGGCTGCCACGAGAACTACCTGGTCGCACGGGCCGGTGAGTTCTCGCGGATCGCGGACGTGCTGCTGCCGTTCCTCGTGACGCGCCAGCTCATCTGCGGCGCGGGCAAGGTGCTGCAGACCCCGCGCGGCGCCGTGTACTGCCTGTCGCAGCGCGCCGAGCACATCTGGGAGGGCGTGTCGTCCGCGACCACGCGTTCCCGCCCGATCATCAACACGCGCGACGAGCCGCACGCCGACGCCGAGCGGTACCGGCGCCTGCACGTGATCGTCGGCGACTCGAACATGTCCGAGGTGACGACGCTGCTGAAGGTCGGCAGCGCGAACCTCGTGCTCGAGATGATCGAGCAGGGCGTGCAGTTCAGGGACTTCAGCCTGGACAACCCGATCCGCGCCATCCGCGAGATCAGCCACGACCTCACCGGCCGCCGCACGGTGCGCCTGGCGGGCGGCAAGGAGGCCTCGGCGCTGGACATCCAGCGCGAGTACTACGAGCGCGCCGTCGAGCACACCGCACGCCGTTCGCCGGACCCGATGGCGCAGCGCGTCATCGAGCTGTGGGGCCGCACCCTCGACGCCGTCGAGGCGCAGGACATGTCCAAGATCGACCGCGAGATCGACTGGGCAATCAAGCACCGCCTGATGGAGCGCTACCAGGCCAAGCACGACATGGACCTGTCCAACCCGCGCATCGCCCAGCTCGATCTCGCCTACCACGACATCCGGCGCGGCCGCGGCATCTTCGACCTGCTCCAGCGCAAGGGCCAGGTCGAGCGGGTGACCGACGACGGCGAGATCGAGGCCGCCAAGGACACCCCGCCGCAGACCACGCGGGCCAAGCTGCGCGGTGACTTCATCGCCGCCGCGCAGGCCGCCGGTCGCGACTTCACGGTCGACTGGGTGCACCTCAAGCTCAACGACCAGGCGCAGCGGACCGTGCTGTGCAAGGACCCGTTCAGGGCAGTGGACGAGCGCGTCGAGAGGCTTATCTCGTCGCTTTAGGAGTGGCAGAGTGCCGCGCATGAGGATCATCGCGGCACTCTGTGCCCTCTCCCTGCTCGTGGTCCCCGGGGTGGCTCAAGCCGACGCGTCCTATTGGGACCTGAAGCCCACCGGAACCGACGCCCGCCTGCGCGGGCTCTCCGCCGTCAACGCCCAGGTCGCGTGGGTCAGCGGCAGCAAGGGCACCGTCCTGCGCACCACGGACGGTGGCCGCAGCTGGAAGTCCGTCGGCCCGCCGGACACGGCGACGCTCGAGTTCCGCGACATCCAGGCGTTCGACGCCCGCACCGCGGTGGCCCTGTCCATCGGCGAGGGCGAGGCGTCGCGCATCTACCGCACGGACGACGGCGGCCGCACCTGGCGCGAGTCGTTCCGCAACACCGACCCCAAGGCGTTCTACGACTGCGTCGCCTTCTTCGACCACCACCGCGGCCTCGCGCTCAGCGACCCCGTCGACGGCAAGTTCCGCGTGCTGTCCACCCGCGACGGTGGCCGATCCTGGCAGGTCAACGACCCCAAGGGCATGCCGCAGGCGCTGGAGGGCGAGTTCGCGTTCGCGGCGAGTGGACAGTGCGTGACGACCGCCGGGCACCACGCCTGGATCGCGACGGGCGGCGGCGCCAAGGCCCGCGTGCTGCACTCCAAGGACACCGGACGCACCTGGGAGGCCGCGGAGACGCCGTTGCCCAGCGGACCGGCGGCCGGCGTGTTCGCGGTGGCGTTCCGGACGCCGTGGCAGGGCGTCGCGATCGGCGGCGACTACCTCAAGCCCGACGACCCCACGCCCGCGCTCGCGCTCAGCAGGGACGGCCGGACCTGGCAGCCGACGAAGCAGGCGCCGGTCGGCTACCGGTCCGGTGTCGCCTTCCGCGGGTCGGGCCTCGTCGCCGTCGGGCCGACGGGCACGGACGTCAGCAGGGACGGCCAGAAGTGGACGAAGGCCGACGCCGGCAGCTTCGACACCGTCGACTGCCCCGGCTGGACCTGCTGGGCGGCGGGGGAGAAGGGCCGCGTCGGCCGTTTGCGGTGAACCGTGCCGGGGTAGATCGGGTACGTGTTCGACGGCTTCGACCTGCGGCGCATCGACGTCGGTGAAGCCGTGTTGCGGGTGAGGACCGGTGGTGCGGGGCCGCCGGTCCTCCTGCTGCACGGGCATCCGCGCACGCACACGACGTGGCACCGCGTCGCGCCGCTGCTGGCGCGGACGTTCACGGTCGTGTGCCCCGACCTGCGCGGCTACGGCGAGTCGTCGAAGCCCGGCGACTACTCGAAGCGCGCGATGGCCCGTGACTTCAGCGCGCTGATGCGCGGGCTCGGGCACGACCGGTTCGCCGTCGCGGGCCACGACCGGGGCGGCCCGGCCGCGACCAGGCTGACGCTCGACCACCCCGAGTCCGTCACGCACCTCGCCGCGCTCGACACCGTGCCGATCGGCTCGGCGCTCGCCCGGTGCGACGCCGACTTCGCGCGAAGGTGGTGGCACTGGTTCTTCCTGGCGCAGCCGGACATCCCGGCGCGCGTGATCAACGCGGACCCGGACGCGTGGTACCGCGAGCGCTACGGCGACACCCCGGAGCGCATGGGTGCGGAGAACTGGGCGGACTTCCAGCGGGCGATCCACGACCCGGAGACCGTGCGGGCGATGTGCGGCGACTACCGGGCGGGCCTCGAGGTCGACCGCGCCCACGACGACGCGGACCTCGCCGCGGGGCGGCGCATCGCGTGCCCGGTGCTGGTGCTCTGGTCGTTGCGCGACGACCTGCACGAGATCCACGGCGACGTGCTCGCCGTGTGGCGGGAGTGGGCGGACCAGGTCAGCGGGCGCGGTATCGACTCAGGTCACCACGTCGCCGAGGACGCGCCCGAGGAGCTGGCCCGCGAGCTGGCCGCGTTCTTCACGCGGTGAACGGGCCGTTGACCCCAGGTGCCTGAGGTGAACGGGCGTTCGAACGGGTTAGGGTCTGTGCGTGGCAATCGCACGCGCCGAACGACTCGTCAACCTGGTGTTGTGCCTGCTGTCGACCCGCCAGTTCCTGACAGCCGAGCGCATCCGCGCCATCGTCCCCGGTTACGCCGACGCCCCGACGGACGAGGCGTTCTTCCGCATGTTCGAACGCGACAAGTCCGAACTGCGCGACCTCGGCGTGCCGCTGGAGACCGGCCGCGGGCCCGAGGAGGGTGACGGGTACCGGATCGCGCGCCGCGACTACGAGCTCGGCGACATCGACCTCGAACCCGACGAGGCCGCCGCGGTGGCGCTGGCCGCGCGGCTGTGGGACTCACCGCAGCTCACCGGAGCCGCGCACGGTGCGCTGATCAAGCTGCGGGCCGCGGGCGTGGACGTCGACGAGGCCGCGCCGGCCGCCGTGGAACCCAAGGTGCGCACGAGCGAGCCCGCGTTCCCGCCGCTGCTGGCCGCCGTGCAGGCTGGCCAGGCCGTGAAGTTCGGCTACCGGCGCCCCAGCCCGGCCCAGACGATGGAACGCACGGTCGAGCCGTGGGGCGTCGTCGCGTGGCGCGGGCGGTGGTACCTGGTCGGGCACGACCGCGACCGGGACGCGGCGCGCTGCTTCCGGCTCTCGCGGTTCGTCGGTGACGTGACGACCCTCGGCAAACCCGGTGAGGTGCGCTCGCCGGACGGCATCGACCTGCTGAGCTTCGTGGCCCGCACCGAGTTCGCGCCGCAGCCCAGCTCTCCGGCCAGGCTGTGGGTCGCGAAGGACCGGGCGTTCGGGCTGCGCAGGCACGCGACGGTCGTCGACCAGCAGGACGACGGCGACGTCGTCGAGATCGACCTCAAGTTCCCCGAGTCGGCCGCGAAGTGGATCGCCGGGTTCGGGCCCGACGTGGTGGTCATCGAACCCGAGATACTCGCCAAGTCCGTCCGGGAACGGCTCCTGGGCGTCGTGGAGGGGAAGCGTTGAGCGCCTCTAACGAACGGCTGCCGCGCCTGCTCGCGCTCGTGCCGTACCTGCTGAACCGGCCGGGCATCCCGGTGGACGAGGCCGCCGCGGACTTCGGCATCACGCCGAAGCAGCTGCGCAAGGACCTCGAGCTGCTGTGGATGTGCGGCCTGCCCGGCTACGGGCCGGGCGACCTCATCGACCTGTCCTTCGAGGGCGAGACGATCACCGTCTCGTTCGACGCGGGCATGAACCGGCCGCTGCGCCTCACCGCCGCCGAGGCGACGAGCCTGCTGGTGGCGCTGCGGGCGCTCGCGGACACACCGGGCGTCGTGGACACCGACGCGGTCCAGCGCGCGCTCGCCAAGATCGAGAAGGCGGTCGGCGACGCGCAGCCCGCAGGCGTCGCCGTGGGCCTCGGCCTGCGGGAACGCGAGGAGACCGCGGAGATCCGCGACGCCGTGCAGGAGGCCGTGCGGCGCGAGCGGGCGCTGAGCATCCGGTACTACTCGCAGGCCCACGACCAGATCAGCGACCGGGTCGTCGACCCGATGCGGCTGCTGATCGTCGAGGGCCGCGGCTACCTGGAGGCCTGGTGCCGTTCCGCGCTCGGCGTGCGGCTCTTCCGGCTCGACCGGATCGACGCCGTCACCGAGCTGGACGAGCCGTCGGCGCCGCCGCCGCACGCCCAGCCCACCGACACGTCGGAGGGGCTGTTCCAGCCGGAGGACGGCCAGCACATGGCCATCCTGCTGCTGGAGCCGGACGCGCACTGGGTCGCCGAGTACTACCCGGTGGACCTGGTGACCGAGCTCGGCGACGGCCGCACGCGCGTGGTCATGCGGTACGCGGACACGTCGTGGATGGTCCGGCTGCTGCTGGGCCTGGGTGGAGAGGTGCACGTCGAGCAGCCGGAGAGCCTCGCGGACCACGTGCGCGAACGCGCCGAGGCCGCGTTGCGACGGGCAGATCACCTGTTGTCCACCTGAGCCGTATACGGTGTGGATGTGCCGTACACGCCGACCTTGGTGCTGGTCGCTCTCGGTTTGGTCGCCCTGATCGTGATCATGTCGAGAGTCATCCGATCCTTGCGCCGATTCACCAGCACACGCACTCTGGTGAATGACAGGGTCGGCGACGGTGTCGGTCTGCTGAAGGCGCGGTCCGCAGCGCTGAAGGTGGCCTTCGCCGAGCGGCGTCCGGATCAGGCCCGCAAGGGCATACCCCGCGTACGATCAACGGACCGGGGCAGACAGGAGGATCACCGTGCCTAACCTCGGACCCACCGAGCTGATCATCATCGCCGTGGTGATCATTCTGCTGTTCGGTGCGAAGAAGCTGCCCGACATGGCCCGCTCGCTCGGCCGGTCGGCCAAGATCTTCAAGGCCGAGACCAAGGGACTCCGCGACTCATCGGACTCGTCGGACGACTCGGCTCAGCCGCAGCAGGCACCCGTGCAGCAGCAGCCGCAGCAGCTCCCGCCTGCCCAGCCCGCTCCGCAGCAGCCGCAGGTCGCGCCGCCGATCGAGCAGACGCAGCAGAACAAGGCCAACAACTGACCTTGTCGGTCACTGACCTGTAAGGGCGGTTAGCGCGGTGGCAAGTCCGTTCCGGTGGTTTGCCGAGCGCCGGGAACGCGGCAAGCGCCGTCGGGGCAACTCCGACGGCACGATGTCGCTCAAAGAGCACCTCTACGAGCTGCGGCACCGGCTCGGCCTGGCGCTGATGTTCGTCGCCGTCGGCGGCGTGTTCGGGTTCATCTGGTTCCAGACGAAGCTCGGCCCCATCCCGTCGCTGGGTGAGTTGCTGACGGGGCCGTACTGCCAGCCCGACCTGGCCAAGTACCGGGCGAACATCAGCAACGACGGCACGTGCAAGCTGCTGCAGACCGAGCCGTTCGAGATCTTCATGATCCAGCTGAAGGCGGGCACGGCCGCAGGCGCGGTGCTCCTCTGCCCGGCGTGGCTCTACCAGCTGTGGGCGTTCATCACGCCCGGTCTCTACTCGAAGGAGCGCAAGTTCGCTCGCACCTTCGTGCTCTTCGCGGCGATCCTGTTCGTCGCGGGCGCGGTGCTCGCGTACCTGGTGGTGCCCGAGGGCCTGAAGGTGCTGATGAGCTTCGGTGGCGACCAGTTCACGACGGCGCTCACCGGTAGCAAGTACATCTCGTTCGTCCTGACCCTGCTGCTGATCTTCGGCGTGAGCTTCGAGCTGCCGCTGCTCGTGGTCATGCTGAACCGGGCGGGGATCATCAGCTACGAGAAGCTGCACAAGTGGCGGCGCGGCCTGCTGATGGGCCTGTTCGTGTTCGCAGCCATCGCGACGCCCGGCACGGACCCGATCTCGATGGTCGCGCTGGCGCTCGCGCTGACGGTGCTGTTCGAGATGGCCATCCAGATCGCGCGCATCCACGACAAGCGCAAGGCCAAGGAACGGCTCGCGGAGGGCTGGGACGGCCTCGCGGACGACGAGGCGACGCCGTTCGACTACACGCCGTCCGACGCGGACGGCAAGGTCGAGGGCGAGCAGGTCGAGCCGATGGAGCCCGTGGAGCCTGTCGGGCCCGCCAAGTCGTCCGGCGATCGCCGGGTCAACTACGACGACGCGACCTGATTCTCAGGCACGGAACAGGGGTCGGGACTCGAGTCGAATCCCGGCCCTGCTCTTGACCAGACCGCACTTCCCCAACTAGATCGAATCGGAACTGTCGCGTGGCCTGACCTCGGTCAATCAGGTGCTAGCTTCCCGCGCATGCCCGAAACCTGGTCGCACGCCGCGCTGCTGGTCTGTCCCGCCTCGGGCAAGGGGCGCGCGGCCAGGATGGCGGGCGCGACGGCGGCCGAACTGCGCGCGGGCGTGGCGAAGCTGGACCTGCACGTCGCCGAGTCCGCCGAGGGCACGCTGGCCATGGCGCACCGCGCCGTGGCCGACGGGGTGGACCTGCTGGTCGTGCTCGGCGGCGACGGGGCCGCGCACCTCGCGATGCAGGCCTGCGCGGGCACCACGACCACGCTCGGCATCGTTCCCGCGGGCACCGGCAACGACCTGGCCAACGCGGTCGGCACGACGTGCGTCGACGACGTGGTGCACGGCGAGCGCCGCACGCTGGACCTCGGCAGGCTGTCGACGGGGCAGTGGTTCGCGACGGTGCTGTGCGCCGGGTTCGACTCGGCGGTGAACGAGCGGGCGAACGCCATGCGCTGGCCCGCCGGTCCGCGTCGCTACGACCTCGCGATCCTCGCCGAGCTCGCCTCGCTGCGGGCCGCGCCGCTGGTGATCGAGACCGAGCACGGCACCGAGGAGCTGGAGGCGACGCTCGTCGCGGTCGGCAACACCCCGAACTACGGCGGCGGCATCCCGATCTGCCCCGAGGCGCGCGCGGACGACGGGCTGTTCGACGTGACCGTCGTGTCCAAGATGAGCCGGGCGGTGCTCGTGCGGATGCTGCCGACGCTGCGCACCGGACGTCACACCGAGCATCCGGCCGTGCGGACGTTCCGGGCCAGGTCAGTGACCTTGTCGGGGGACAACGGCTGGGTCGGTTACGCGGACGGCGAGCGCCAGGCGCCCCTTCCGCTGTCGATGGAGACGGTCCCCGACGCGTTGACAGTTGTCTCCATACCTTCAGTGTGAACTGAACGTAATCCACTCCTCACACGGTTGTCGGTGCGATGTGAAAGCCTTGAGGGGTGTCAGGTGCTTCGCGGTCCCCGGCCCAGGCCTACGCCGACTCACGTCGCCGCTCAGCCAGGCCCAAGCTGACCGACTTCGGTTCAGTGATCTCGTTCGAGCTCGACCCCTTCCAGCGTGAGTCGTGCGAGGCGCTGGAGGACGGCCACGGCGTCCTCGTGTGCGCCCCGACCGGTGCGGGCAAGACGGTCGTCGGCGAGTTCGCGGTGCACCTGGCCCTCTCCGAGGGCCGCAAGTGCTTCTACACGACGCCCATCAAGGCGCTGTCGAACCAGAAGTTCGCGGACCTCACCGCGCGGTACGGCGCGGAGAGCGTCGGCCTGCTGACCGGTGACACGAGCGTGAACGGCAACGCGCCGGTCGTCGTCATGACGACCGAGGTGCTCCGCAACATGCTCTACGCGGGCTCCAGCACGCTGAACGGCCTCGCGTACGTCGTGATGGACGAGGTGCACTACCTCGCGGACCGGTTCCGCGGCCCGGTGTGGGAGGAGGTGATCCTGCACCTGCCCGAGCACGTGCAGCTGGTCAGCCTCTCCGCGACCGTCAGCAACGCCGAGGAGTTCGGCGAGTGGCTGGTCGAGGTGCGCGGCGACACGACGGTCGTGGTCGACGAGCACCGGCCGGTCCCGCTGTGGCAGCACATGATCGTCGGCAACAAGATGCTCGACCTGTTCGAGGGCGACGAGACGCACGCGCGCATCAACTCGCAGGTGCTGCGGCAGACCGAGGAGCTGGCGCGCTACCACGTGCCGTGGAGCCGCGGCCGCAAGCAGAACGGCGGCCGCCCGCCGCGCAACACCGGCTTCAAGCCGCCGTCGCGCACCGACATGATCCAGCGGCTCGACCAGGCGAGCCTGCTGCCCGCGATCGTGTTCGTGTTCAGCCGCGCGGGCTGCGACGCGGCGGTCGCGCAGACCGCGCGTGCCGGGCTGCGGCTCAACACGCCAGAGGAGGCCGACGAGGTCCGCCTCGTCATCGACGAGAAGACGCGCGACCTGCCCGAGGCCGACCTGACGGTGCTGGGCTACTGGGAGTGGCGCGAGGCGCTGGAGCGCGGCATCGCGTCGCACCACGCCGGCCTGCTGCCCGCGTTCAAGGAGACCGTCGAGGAGCTGTTCGTCCGCGGCCTGGTCAAGGTCGTGTTCGCGACCGAGACGCTCGCACTGGGCATCAACATGCCCGCGCGCACGGTCGTGCTGGAGAAGCTCGTCAAGTACAACGGCGAGGCGCACGTCGACCTCACGCCGGGCGAGTACACCCAGCTCACCGGCCGTGCCGGGCGGCGAGGCATCGACGTCGAGGGCCACGCGGTGGTCGTGTGGCAGCCGGGCATCGACCCCAAGCAGGTCGGCGGTCTCGCGTCGACCCGCACGTACCCGCTGCGCTCGTCGTTCCGGCCCGGCTACAACATGGCCGTCAACCTGGTGAACCAGCTCGGCGCGTCCGCCGCACGCGAGATCCTGGAGCAGTCGTTCGCGCAGTTCCAGGCGGACCGCTCGGTCGTCGGCCTGTCGCGGCGGATCGACCGCAACCGCGAGGCGCTGTCGGGCTACGCCGAGTCCATGAGCTGCCACCTCGGCGACTTCACCGAGTACGCGAACCTGCGCCGCCGGGTCGGCGACCGGGAGAAGACGCTCGCGAAGCAGAACACCAACGCGCGGCGCATCGAGGCGGCCAAGTCGCTGGAGCGGCTGCGCAAGGGCGACGTCATCGCGGTGCCGTCCGGGCGCCGGTCCGGCCTCGCGATCGTGATCGACCCCGGCCTGGAGCCGCTGGGCGAGGCGCGGCCGCTCGTGCTGACCGAGGACAGGTGGGCGGGCAGGCTGTCCGCGGCCGACTTCCCGGCTCCGGTCGAGGTGCTCGGGCACGTGCGACTGCCCCGCGTGGTCGACGTGCGTTCGCCCAAGTCGCGGCGCGACCTGGCGTCCACGCTGCGCAACACCGGCATCCAGCTGCCGTCGGGCAAGCGCCGCCGAACGTCCCCGGACGACGACGCCGAACTGGCGACGCTGCGGCGCGCGCTGCGGGCGCACCCGTGCCACGGCTGCGAGCAGCGCGAGGACCACGCCCGCTGGGGAGAGCGCTACCACCGGCTGCTGTCGGAGACCGAGCAGCTGGAGCGCAAGGTCTCGGCGACGACGCACTCGCTGGCGCGCCAGTTCGACCGCATCCGCGCGTTGCTGCGGCAGCGCGGCTACCTCAGCGGGGACGACGCGATCACCGAGCACGGAAAGCGGCTGACCAGGCTCTACAGCGAGTCGGACCTGCTGGCGGCCGAGTGCCTGCGGCACGGCGTGTGGAAGGGCCTGGGCCCGGCCGAGCTCGCCGCCGTCGTGTCGTCGCTGGTGTACGAGGCGCGCCGGGACGGCATGGTCGACCAGACCCTGCCGCAGGGCCAGGTGTCGGACGCGATGACGGCCACGATCCGGCTGTGGGCGGAGATCGAGGACGACGAGCGCGGCCACAAGCTGGAGCGCACGACCCGCCAGCCGGACGCGGGTTTCGCGTGGCCGGTGTACCGGTGGGCGCGCGGCGAGTCGCTGGAGAAGGTGCTCAGCGCGGCCGAGGCGAACGGCAACGAGCTGGGCGCGGGCGACTTCGTCCGGTGGTGCCGCCAGGTGATCGACCTGCTGGACCAGATCCGCGACGTGGTCGGCGGCAAGGATCCGGTGGGTGCGGCGGCCGCCAAGGCGGTCGACGCGCTGCGCCGGGGCGTGGTGGCCATGGCCACGGTCTGACAAAGGTTTCGTGCGTCGGAGTACGGGCGATGCGATCAGTGTGGTTGGATCGCGCCGGAAATGTTGTGAACACGGAGGTCGAGCATGAGCAGCCCGTACGGACCGTCCGGAGGGAACGATCCGCAGCAGCAGTGGGGCCAGCAGCCCTACGGTGGCGGTTACCCCGGCACCCCGTCCGGCGGATTCCCGGCTCAGAACCCGTACGGCCAGCCCCAGCAGCCCGGTCAGCCGCAGCCTGGTCAGCCGCAGCCTGGTCAGCAGCCGTACCCCGGTTACGACCCGAACCAGCAGCAACAGCAGAACCCGTACGCCCAGCCCGGCCAGCAGCAGCCCTACGGCCAGCCGGACCCGTACGGCCAGCAGACGCAGCAGTACGGCGTCCCCGGCCAGTTCGGTCCTCCCGGGCAGTACGGTCCGCCGCCGCAGCAGAAGAAGTCCAGCGCGATCATCTGGGTCGTCGTCGCCGTCGCCGTGCTGATCATCGGCGCGGTGGCGTTCACCGGCTTCGTGTCGCCCGCCTTCTTCAAGAAGAAGATCTTCGACAACACCGCCGTGCAGAACGGCATCGTGAAGATCCTCAAGGACGAGTACAAGATCTCGGACGTCGGCAGCGCGTCCTGCGCCGGTGAGAACGAGGTCAAGCCCAACACCTCGTTCAACTGCAAGGTGCAGGTCGGCGGCAAGGACAAGACGGTCAAGATCACCGTCAAGACCGAGGACGGCGAGTACGAGGTCGGCCAGCCGACCGGCTGAACCGGAAATTTCCGCACGCGGGGAGTCCTCTTCGGAGGGCTCCCCTTCGTGTTTGCGCAGGTAGTCTCGATGTGGATCACTGGGGGTGAACGCATGGGGGACTTCCACGCCGGATCGGCGGAGGCAGCCGGGTACCAGTACTTCGCGATCTTCAACGAGACCGCCGACGTGCTCGACCTCGACAACGCGTACCTGGTCGTCCGCTCCTCGTCGCTGTCCGGCGAGGAGGCCTTCACCGGGAACCTGCTGTGGGAGCGGACGGAGAAGTTGTTCCGGCTCCGCGACGGCCACGACTGGGAAGAGGAGTACGTGGCGATCAGCCCGGCCGAGGCGGAGCGCCTCAACCGGAAGATCGCCGAGCGGTGGCACGCGTACCGGCGCTACCGCCTGATCACCGCGGACGGTGCGCCGCTCGCGCTGGCGCGGATCACCGGGGAGACCGAGCACGCGTTCACCGGTGGGCCGGCGTGGATGTTGTCGGACCTGCTGAGCCGCGCGCCCCAGGAGCTGACGTGGACGGTCGAGGACGTCGATCCCGAGCGCGTCACCGAGCTCATGGCCGGGCTGGTTCGGCAGAGCCGGAACTTGAGGCGGCACAAGGACTTCCCGGCGGGCTACGCGGTGTTCCGGCGGCCGGTCGACGTGCTGGACCTCGACTCGGCGCGGCGGGTGGTGGGCGAGCCTGGGCCGGATGACGCGGTGACGGTGCCGATCAACGCGCCGGAAGCGGACCGCCTCCGGCTCAGGATCTCGGCCAGAGAGGCGACGCACGGCGGCTGATCGGTGGAAGTACGCGATCTCACAACGGGAGTCCTCTTCAAGGGGCTCCCGTTTCGCGTTCCCGGCGGTAAGATCAAGTGTCCAATGCGGACTGGCTGGGGGGCCGACGTGGACAACCGTTTCTTCGCCATTCACGACAGTTCTGGTGTGCTGCGGGCCGTGGGCCGGATGTGGCAGGGCGCCGACGAGGCCTACACCGACGGCCTGTACTGGGAGACCTGCGACCAGATCGGCACGCCGCCGGGGCAGCGGTTCAGCTGGCGCGGCTGGACGGACCTGGTTCTCGAGGAGCTCCCCGACGAGCAGGCCGCCGACGCCCTGCTGTTCATCATCACGGCGCGGGGCCGCGAGATCGCGCACGCCTCCGACGACCTGGAGCGGTACGCGATCTTCCGCGCCGCCGAAGCACATCCCTTCTTGCTGGACAACGCGTACACGTTGATCCGCAGGGCGCTCCCGGACGGCCCCGAGGAGGAACTCGCTCGGGACGGGCAGTGGCGGCCGGCGAACCGGCTGGACGAGATCCGGGACGGCGACGGACACCCCGACGTGTGCCTGCGGCTCGCCGAGCGGGAGATGGACTGGCACGAGGAGCGGCTCATCGCGCCCCGGTACACCCTCGTCCGCGACGGGGCGGGGCAGCCGCTCGCGGTGGTCCGCGAGGTCGGGGGCGCCGAGGAGGCGTACACCCGCGACCTCGCGTGGGCGCCGTCGCACCTGCTGGACCGGCCGGATCTGACCTTCCAGCGGTTCCAGTACCCGAGACAGGGACAGGCGGAGCTGCTCGAGTTCGCGCACACCGTCCGGGACGAGAGGCAGCGAACGGAGTGGGCGGGGGAGTACGACTACTTCGCCGACCTCGTCAGCCAGTTCGCCGAGCCCGACCCGGATCTGGCGGTCAGCGTGGTCCGGCGGTCTCGGGACGGATGCGCGGAGGTGTTCTTCGCCGAAGGGGTGTGGCTGCGCACGGCGGCACCGCTGCGGATCGGCGAGCTGTTCTTCCAGTGGAGCAACCTGCCGGTCACCGCGGACGAGGCGGAACGGATCACCCGGCGGATCGCTTCCTCCGAGGAGCCGAGGTACTTCGTGGTCACCGACGACGCCGAGGAGCGGGAGAACCGGCGCTCCACCGCGGTGGCCGTCGTCCGGCTCACGGGCACTGCCGGCGACGCGTTCACCCGTGACCTCGCCTGGCGGCCGTACGACCTGCCCGGCACGCTGGCCGACCAGCCGCGGTGGACCGTGCGCGCGGTCACCGAGGGGGCCGCCCGGCAGGAGGAGTTCTACGTCCACGACCGCGTGCGGCACGCCAGGCAGGTCGGCGAGTGGGTGGGCGAGTACGACTACTTCGCGATCTTCGACGGCACCCTGGAGGCGCTCGACCTCGACAACGCCTTCATGCTCGTCCGGCGCTCGACGCCGTCGGGCGAGGAACAGTACTCCGGGAATCGGCAATGGGGGAGCACGGACAAGCTCTACCGGCTGAGCAGCGGCAGGGACTGGACCGAGGAGAGCCTGCCGATCAGCCCGGCCGAGGCGGAGCACCTCCGGCGGAAGCTCGACGAGAGGTGGAACGGGTGGCGGCGCTACTACGCCGTCACGGCCGACGACGGTCCGCCCGCCGTGGTGATGTTGTCGACGCCGCGGCACGCGGCTCCGAGCGAGCTCGCGTTCACCGGCGAGTTCGGGTGGAAGGTGTCCGATCTGCTGCGCCGGGCGGCGACCGTCGACGAGATCGAGCCGGACCGGGCTGTCGAGCTCATGGGGACCTTGGTGGGGGACCACCGGTACCTGAAGCAGCAGGAGCACTACGGGGCCGGGTACGCGGTCTTCCGGCGCTGGGACGACGTGGTCGACCTCGAGTCGGCCCTGCGGCTGGTCGGACAGCCGGGACCGGGGGACGAGGTGGCCGTGCCGATCACCGCGCACGAGTCGGAACGCCTCGCCAAGATGATCTTCCTCAGGCGGGCGGAGGAGCGTGCCGAACCGGCCGACGACCACCGCTACTTCGCTGTCTTCGACTACCGGGGCAACGTGATGGACCTCGACGCCGCGTACGCGGTGATCCGGTGTCCGGCTGAGGGAACCGAGCCGTGGGAGACGTTCGTGCGGGACGGTGAGTGGCGGACGACGCGGGCGCCCCATCAGGTGAAGACCGTGCCGATCACCGCGGCGGACGTGGATCGGGTCACCCGCAGGATCGCGGCGACCGAGCACACCCGCTACTTCGACGTCCGGGGCGACCGGGGCCGGGTGGCGATCGTCCGGTTGACGGGAAGCGTCGAAGAAGCACTCGCTCGCGACGTGCTGGAGTGGGCACCGTCCGACCTGTTCGAGCGCGTGCGCACCGAGCCCGAGCTGGTCGCCGAGGAGTTCTCCGAGTCCAGCGGGACCATGGCCGTGTTCTACCAAACGCAGTCGGTCAGGGCGGAGAGGCAGAAGTCCGAACGGGCGGGTGACGACCGGTACTTCGCGATCTTCGCCGACCTGGCGGCCGCGCTGGACGTCGGCAACGCGCTCGTGGTCGTCCGGCGGCGCGGGGAGGCCGAGGAGAAGTTCGTCCGGCCCGGCGAGTGGGTCCCCACGGACGAGCTGTCCCGGCTGGAGGGCAAAGCGCCCTTCCAGCCGTACCTGGCGATCAGCGCCGAGGAGGCGGAGCGGCTCACCCGTGGCGCGGGCACGTGGCGGGAGAGGGCACGGCGGTGGCTGACCCGTGGCTGAGGGCACGCGACCTGCCCGGTGTGCGGGTCTACTACGTGGTCGTCCGCGGGACTGCGGCCACGGTCGACCTCGGCGAGGTCCGCACGGTGAACCGCATTCCGGCGTGCCGGCCCGAGGGTGCGGAGAGGGGATCCGGCGGAGGCGGAGCGGTAACTGAGTCGCGATCTGGTGCGGTGCGCGGCAGTATCGCTGCGTGACCGAGATCCGCGTGCTCGACGAGTCCCAGTACCGCGACCACCACACGTTGTTCCGCGGCACGCTGCATCACGCGGCCGCCCCCGACGAGGTGTGGGAGCACGCGCGCAACTCGTACGAACCGGGGCGCTCGCACGCCGCGTTCGACGGTGCCGAGATCGTCGGCACGGTGCAGTCGTTCGGGTCGAGCCTCGTGCTCCCCGGTGGCGCGGTCGTGCCGCACGCGGCGGTCAGCCGGGTCGGTGTGCGCGCGGACCACACGCGGCGCGGTGTGCTGAGCTCGATGATGCGCGCGCAGTTCGACGCGCTCGACGAGCCCGCCGCGACGCTGCGCGCGTCCGAGGGCGTGATCTACGGGCGGTTCGGGTACGGCGTGGCGACGCGCGGCCGGACCGTGCGGGTCGACCGGCGGCGCGCGGCCGTGCCGGGGGAGGCGACCGGGCGGGTGCGCCTCGTCGACCGGGACACCGCGGGCAAGCTGCTGCCCGAGCTGCACGACTCCGTCGGCATGAAGCGGCCCGGTGCGATCGGCCGGTGGACGGGGTGGTGGGAGCTCAACCTGTTCGGCAACATCAAGCCGGACGACAACCTCGTCTCTGCCGTCCACAGTGGACCGGACGGCGACGATGGTTTCGTCGTTTACAAAGTGGACCACGGCGACAAGGAGCGGGTGCTCAAGGTCTACGACCTGTGCGCCGCGTCGCCCGCCGCGTGGGCCGACCTGTGGCGCTACCTCATCGGCATCGACCTGGTCGACGAGGTCGAGGCGTGGCTGCGCCCGCTCGACGAGCCGCTGGAGTGGCTGTTCACCGACCCGCGCGCGGTGAAGGTGACCGAGTTCGAGGACGAGACGTGGCTGCGGCTGATCGACGTGCCGTTCATGCTGGCGCAGCGCACCTACGCCGACGGTGACCCGGTCGTCGTCGGGGTGACCGACCGGCTGATTCCCGTCAACACGGGCAGCTATCTCATCACCCCGGACGGCGCGAGCCGCACCGATCAGGCGCCCGATGTGGAGCTCAGCGTCGACCTGCTCGGCGCGCTGTACCTGGGAGACACCACTTTCCGCCAGCTCGTCACCGCGAACCGCGCCACCGGGAGCAACCCGGCCGCGGCCGATCGGCTGTTCGCGGTGTCGGAAGTTCCTTGGTGCGGCACGTACTTCTAATCCAACAGCCACGGTCGCCGTCTCGCTTCGTCACGCAGAGCTTCCGGGCGTGAGCGCAACGTAGGGTGAAAGCAACCCCACTGCTCTCCTCACCGGAGTGACGATGCTGCACGCTTTGCAAGACCTGCTGTTCGATTCGCGGTTCGACGATCTGCACCACCCGTGGGTGAAGGTGTTCTGCGGAGACGTCTTCCGGTACCGCGACGGACTGTCCCTTGTGGAGCGTGCCGAGCTCGGCTATCGGCGGGTCAGGGCGATCAACGGTGAGATCGCGTCGGCCGAGGAGCTGGCGTCCGATCCGGAGCGGTTGATCGCGCTGCACGAGTGGGCCGGCTTCGTCGACGGAACACTCGCCTCGCAGGCCAACATCCACTACAACCTGTTCCTCGGCAGCGTTCTCGACCTCGACCGCGAGCGGACCGTCGATCTCGCGCCGTTCGCCGCGCTGGAGCGGTACGGCACGATCCTGATCACCGAGACCGGCTTCGGCAACAACGCGGCGGACCTCGAGACCACCGCGACCTACCAGCACGAGACCGGCACGTTCGACCTGCACACACCGAGTCCCCGCGCGCGGAAGTTCATGCCGAACGCGGGCGCCACCGGCGGCCCGAAGTCGGGACTGGTCGCCGCACGGCTCGTGGTGCGCGGTGAGGACTGCGGTGTCTTCCTCTTCCTCGTGCCGCTCACGGGCACCCCTGGCGTCACCGTCGACCCGATGCCGGAGAAGCCGGGTTTCGCGCTGGACAACAGCATCACGTCGTTCGAGCACGTGACGTTGCCGCGGTCCGCGTTCCTCGGCGGCGACCACGGGACGCTCACCGAGGACGGCGAGTTCCGCAGCACCATCGCCAACAGGCGCCGCCGGTTCCTGCGGTCGGTCCAGCGGGTCACGGCGGGCAAGCTGTGCCTCAGCGCCGCCGGTGCCGGCGCCATGCGCGGCGCGGTCGCCATCGCGATCCGCTACGCCCACCAGCGGCAGACGTTCGCGTCGACCGGCAAGGGCACCGTGCCGATCTTCGACTACCGCTGCAACCAGACCAGGCTCCTCGGCGCACTGGCCACCGCCTACGCGGGAACCGCACTGCTGCGCTCGGCGACCCGCCGCCTGGTCGGGCGCGGTGAGTCCGACGCGCTCGAGGTCGACAACCTCATCTCGGTCGCGAAGGGCTGGCTCACCTGGCGGACCAGGGAAGTGCTGATCGAGTGCCGCGAACGGTGCGGCGCACAGGGCCTGCTGTCGGTCAACCGGATCGTCGACGCGCTGCTGCCCACCGAGGGCGCGATCACCGCGGAGGGCGACAACCTCGTCATCTGGTCCAAGGCGGGCGCGGACATGCTGATCGGCCGCGGCTACCGCCCACCGACGGTGGACACCGCCGTGATCTCGTTGCAGGACAACGACTCCCTGCTCGCACTGCTGATGTGGCACGAGCGCTACCGCCACCGGTTCGCCCGCACCCGGCTTCGCAGACCCGCGTCGAACCGGTGGAACAACGCCGTCAACCCGGCGCTCGACCTCGTCGACGCCCACGCCACCCGGCTCGCCGCGCAGTCGCTGCTCACCGCCGCTCGTGGGACTACCGGTACTGCGCGCGCGGCGCTGGACCTGACCTTCCGGCTGTTCGCGTTGCAGCGCCTCGCCCCGCACACCGGTGTGCTGCTCGCGGAGGGACACCTCACCGCCGACCAGGTCCGCGGCCTGGCCGCGGAGATCGACGCCGTCGCGGAGCAACTGGCCCCGCACGCGCTCACGATGGTCGACGCGTTCGCGATCCCCGACGACCTGCTGCAGGCGCCGATCGCCGGGTAGCGGCTTGCTCGCGTCGAACGCGGCGGCTGGGGCCGAGCGCGCTCCAGCTTGCGGCGCGGCTGGCGTCGGAGTGCGCCAGACCCGCCTGTGGCTGACGTGGAGCTTGACCTGGCGCGGCCTGCCGGCGCGATTGCCTCCAGCTCGCCGTGGCCGGTGCCAAACGCGCCCTGCGGCTGCTGGCCCGCTTCGGTGGTGGCGCCGATCGTTACCCAGCCCGCTGGTGCCGAGCGCGACCCAGCCCGCTGGTGCCGAGCGCGACCCAGCCCGCTGGTGCCGAGCGCGACCCAGCCCGCTGGTGCCGAACGCGACCCAGCCCGCTGGTGCCGAACGCGACCGGCCCGCTGTGCGGCTGGTGTCGGACTGCGCCGGGCCCGCCTGTGGCTGACGTGGAGCGCGGCCTGCTGGCGCCAGGTCGCGTCAAGCTCGCTGTGGCCGGTGCCTATCGCGCTCCTGCCCGCAATGCGGCTGGTGCCGCGCGATCCGGTGCACCTACTGGCGCTGGGTGCTATCTCGCCGGCTCAGTGGCCGCTACGCACGCCCCGCTCTCTGCGGGCCACTGCTGACCGCGATCAGGCCGCATCGCCGGTGGCGCCGATCGCGACCTGCCGGTACACAGGTCGGCGCGTTTGCGATCCCTGACGGCCTGCTGCAGGCGCCGATCGCCGGGTAGCGGTGCTCATGCCGAACGCGCGGCTGGTGCTGAGCGCGGGCGGCCTGCTGTGCGGCTGGTGCCGCGCGGCCCCGGCGCATTCCGCTGGTGCCGAGCGCGACCTGGCCCGCAGGCGCCGATCGCGACCTGGCGCGCCGGCCGGCGCTCGCGGGACCTAGTGCGCCCGGCGCTCCATGGCGTTGACGAGCCGAGGCACCGAGCTACCGAGCCCCCAGCGCTGCGTGAGCTCACGCAGCCGGTCGGGATCGGCGGGCGCGGCAGGCACGGCGTCGTCGCGGTCCAGCACGACGGGCGCGTCCAGGGCGGTGCGCACCACGGTCGGCGCGACGGCCAGATAGGACTCGGCGGCGATCAGGCTGTTGCGGGCGCGGGTGGTGAGCTTGCGGTCGCGCGGGTCGGTCACGGCGGCGAGCAGTGCGTCGAGCGAGCCGAAGTCGGTGATCAGTTTCGCGGCCGTCTTCTCGCCGATGCCCGCGACGCCGGGCAGGCCGTCGGACGGGTCGCCGCGCAGCACGGACATGTCCGCGTACGCGCTGCCTGCCGACTCGACCGGCAGCGAGTACTTCACCGCCAGCTCCTCCGGGCCCAGCACCTCGGCCTTGTTCCAGCCGCGGCCGACGTAGACGACCTTCACCGGGGTCGGCTCGAACCGCACCACCTGGAACATGTCGCGGTCACCCGTGACGACCTCGACCGGCGACACCTTCTCGCGGTGCGCGAGCGCGCCGATCACGTCGTCCGCCTCGTAGCCGTCGGCCTCGGCGGTGCAGATGCCCGCCGCGTCCAGCACGTCGAGGATGATCGGGATCTGCGGCGTCAGCGTGTCCGGCACCTCCTCGGACCCGTCGTTCGCGCCGTCGTCGACGCGGTGCGCCTTGTACGACGGCAGCGCCGCGACCCGGAACGCCGGCCGCCAGTCCGCGTCGAGGCACGCCACGAGACGGGACGCGTCCCGCTCGATGATGACGCGCGCGATGGTGTCGACGAAGCCGCGCACCGCGTTGACGGGCGTCCCGTCGGGCGCGGTCATCGAGTCCGGCAGCGCGTAGTACGACCGGAAGTAGAGGCTCGCGGAGTCCAGCAGCACCAGAGGAGAGCTCACGACGTCAAACTACTAGGCTCACGGCCATGGCAACGATCACCGGACCCATCGACGTGTCTGCACTCAAGGCGCGACTGGAGCGCACCGCCGCGGCGACCGAGCAGGCAGGCATCGACGCCCTGCTCATCTCGCCCGGATCGGACCTCCGGTACCTGATCGGCGCCGGCGGTGAGTCGTTCGAGCGGCTCACCTGCCTCGTGCTGCCGGTCGGCGGGACCCCGGTGCTGGTCGTGCCGAAGCTGGAGCAGCCGGGTTACGCGGGCATCCCGACCGACGAGCTGGGTGTCCAGGTCGTCACGTGGGTCGACGGTGAGGACCCGTACGCGCTGGTCAGGGCCGCTCTCAAGGGCACGGGCCGGGTGGCGGTCGCGGACATGATGCCCGCGCTGCACAACGTGCGGCTGCGCGACGCGGTCGGCGGCGAGCAGACGCTGGCCGGGCCGGTGCTGCGCGAGCTGCGCATGCGCAAGGACGCCGCCGAGATCGCGGCGCTGCGCAAGGCGGGCGCGGCGATCGACCGGGTGCACGCGCGGATGGGTGAGTTCCTGCGCGCCGGGCGCACCGAGGCCGAGGTCGCCAAGGACATCGCCGCCGCCATCGTCGAGGAGGGGCACACGGTCGCGGACTTCGTGATCGTCGGCTCCGGCCCGAACGGCGCGTCGCCGCACCACCGCGACTCCGGCCGCGTGATCGAGCCGGGCGAGGTCGTCGTGATCGACATCGGCGGCCCGGTCGCCGAGGGCTACAACTCCGACTCCACGCGCACGTACGTGCTGGGCGAGCCGAAGCACGCGGACGTGTGGGACACCTACGCCGTGCTGCAGGCCGCGCAGCAGGCCGCGGTCGACGCCGTGAAGCCGGGAGTCACGTGCGAGGAGATCGACAACGTGGCGCGCACGGTCATCGCGGACGCCGGGTTCGGCGAGTACTTCGTGCACCGCACCGGCCACGGCATCGGGCTGGACGTGCACGAGGAGCCGTACATCGTGAGCGGCAACGCGCTGCCGCTGGAGGCGGGCATGGCGTTCAGCGTCGAGCCCGGCATCTACCTGCCCGGCCGCTGGGGCGCGCGGATCGAGGACATCGTCGTCGCGACCGAGACCGGGGTCGAGTCCTTCAACAACCGTCCACACGAGCTGGTGGTGCTTTGAGTCTGGAGCCGATCGACCGGGCGATCCTCAAGGAGCTGGCGGCCGACGGGCGGTGCAGCTTCACCGACCTCGCGGAGCGGGTGGGGCTCAGCGTGTCCGCTGTGCACCAGCGCGTGAAGCGGCTCGAGCAGCGCGGCGTGCTGAAGGGCTACGCCGCGCGGCTCGACGGCGAAGAGATCGGGCTGCCGCTGACGGCGTTCATCTCGCTGTTCCCGATCGACCCCGCGGCGCCGGACGACTACCCGAAGCGGCTGGAGCACCTCCAGCAGATCGAGGCGTGCTACTCGGTCGCGGGGGACGCCTCGTACGTCCTGCGCGTCCGGGTGGCCTCGCCGTCGGCGCTGGAGGACCTGCTGCGGCAGATCCGCGAGGCGGCCAACGTGTCGACGCGCACGACGGTCGTGCTGTCCACGCCGTACGAGGACCGCCCGCCCGCCGTCTAACCAGGCGGTCTAACCCAGCCGTGCCCAGGTGTCGAAGAACCTGTCCCACACCTGGGCAGGCGCCAGCACGAGCACTGCGGCCAGCACGAGCGCGCCCGCGCCGCGCACCCACCAGTTGCGGGCGAACAGCGCCGCGATGACCGCGTAGGCCGAGCCCGCGGTCAGGAACGCGAGCCACTCCGGCTCCCAGCGCTCGGCGAGCCGGAGCACGAACACCGTGCCGACGATGCCGCCCGCGCCGACCACGAGCCCCCACACCGGCCGCAGGTACCAGTCCACGTCGTACGCGGCGAGCCCCAGGCACACGTACACCACCACGACCGGGACGCTCGCGAACAGGAACAGCTCGGCGGACTCGGCGGCGAACGCCAGCAGGGCCAGCCAGCCGATCGCCGCGTACATCACAATCCCCAGAACCCAGGCCAGACCGACCTGGAGCGCGATCTTCACCCGGTCAGTCTGGCCGGTCGGACGCGTCCAGGTGGCCGAATCGGTGGATGGCGGAATCCGAGGGCGACGTGTCATTGCGGCCACCCCACGCCTCCTCCAGGCTGGAGCCATGGGGAGAGTTCGGGAGATCGTCGTCGTCGGGTACGACGGCGCGGCGCTGTTGGACATGGCGGGGCCGATCGAGGTGTTCCAGGGGGCCAACTTCGGGGTGGCACCGCGCTACCGGGTCACCGTGGCGTCGCTCGGCGGCGGGCCGATCACGGTCACCGCGGGCGTCCAGATCAGCGCACACGCCGACCTGGCCGACGTCGACGAGGCCGACACGCTGATCGTCGCCGGCGGCTGGGGCTACGGCGAGGCGGCCCGCACGCCCGAGCTGTGCGCACACGTCAAGCGGATCGCGGCGAGAGCGCGACGGGTGGCGGGGATCTGCACCGGCTCGCTGGTGCTCGCCGAGACCGGACTCCTGAAGGGCCGCAAGGCGACCACGCACTGGGCGTTCCTCGACGAGCTGGAGACCAGCGGCGCCGACGTGGACCGCGACGCGATCTTCGTGGCCGACGGCAACGTCGTCACCTCGGCAGGCGTCACGGCGGGCATCGACCTGTCGCTCGCGATGATCGAGCAGGACCACGGCGCGGCGCTCGCCCGCCGGATCGCGCAGTACCTCGTCGTGTTCCTGCAACGGCCGGGCGGGCAGTCGCAGTTCAGCGTCCGCAGCCGGCTCCAGCCGGTCCGCGACGACGCGCTGCGCGGCCTGCTCGACGAGATCACCAACGACCCGGCGCGCGACTGGACCGTGCCCGCCATGGCCCGCCGCGCCGCCATGAGCACCCGGCACTTCGCCCGGCTCTTCCCGCAGCACGTCGGCGTCTCACCGGCCCAGTACGTCGAACGGGCCCGCGTCGAGGTCGCCACCGAGCTGCTCACCGGCAGCGAACCGCTCGACACCGTCGCGCGGCGCAGCGGTTTCGGGTCCGCCGAGACCATGCGCCGCGCCTTCCTGCGCGTGCTCGGCGTCCCGCCGGGCAGCTACCGCGCCCGCTTCCAGACGACTGGGGTTGCCTGAAATGGACATTGCCTTCGTGCTCTACCCGAACATGACCGCGCTCGACCTGGTCGGCCCGTACGAGGTGCTCGCGAGCATCCCCGGCATCCGGTCGCACTTCGTCGCCGAGACGCGCGACGCGGTCAGCGCGGACCGGGGCCTCACGATGGTGCCGACGACCACGTTCGCCGAGATGGACCGCGCGGATGTTGTCGTGGTGCCCGGCAGCGGCCACTGGAAGGAAGCGCTGGAGCAGCAGCCGATGATCGACTGGCTGCGGAAGGTCCACCCGACGACCAAGTACACGACGTCCGTCTGCACCGGCTCGACCCTGCTCGCCGCGGCCGGACTGGTCGACGTCGCCACCACCCACTGGGCCGTCCGGGACCTGCTGGCGTCGCAGGGCGTCGAGGTCAGCACCGACCGCGTCGTCGAGTCCGGCAAGGTGATCACCGCGGCCGGCGTGTCGGCGGGCATCGACATGGCGCTCCGCCTGGTCGCGATGGAGTTCACCGACGCGGGCGCGAAGACCGTGCAGCTCGCCATCGAGTACTTCCCCGAGCCGCCGTTCACCCAGGACGAGATCGGACCGGAGATCGCGGAAGGCCTCAAAGCGCTTCTAGGCTGAGCTGCATGGATCTCACCACGGCTCACCTCGCCGACGCCTGCATCCGCGCGGGCGTCCCGGTGCGATGCGCGTCCCTGACCTCCGTCGAACCCGGCCACCGCGTGAGCGGACGCGTGCTCCCGGCAAGGCACGTGGGCAGCGTGGACGTGTTCCTCGAAGCGTTCGAGACCGCGGAACCCGGTGACGTCCTGGTCGTCGACAACGACGGCCGGACCGACGAGAGCTGCGTCGGCGACCTGGTCGTGCTGGAGGCGCGGTCGGCCGGGCTCGCGGGTGTCGTGATCCGCGGCCTGCACCGCGACACCGCGGACATCAGGGCGATCGGGCTGCCGGTGTTCAGCGCGGGCACCATGCCGACCGGTCCGCTCAGCATCCGCGCACGGCCGGAGGACGCGCTCGAGCGCGCGTCCTTCGGCGAGTGGACGGTCAGCCGCGAGGACGTCGTCTTCGGCGACGACGACGGCGTGGTGTTCGTGCCCGCGGCGCAGCTGGACCGGGTGATCGAGCTGGCCGAGGGCATCCGCGACACGGAACGCCGCCAGGCCGAGCTGATCCGCGACGGCGAGTCGCTGCGCAGCCAGGTCCGCTTCGACGCCTTCCTCAAGCGCCGCGAGCAGAATCCCGGCCTGACGTTCCGCGACCACCTGCGCGCCGTGGGCGGGGCGATCGAGGAATGACCGGCGTGCAGCTCACCCGTGTCCGGGTCACCCGCGACAGCGTCGCCATGGGCGACGACACGAACGCGCCGCACCTGATGTTCCTCGAGCTGCTCGGCGACCCCACGATCGAGATCGCCGTGCGGAACGTGCTGGAATGTCCTTATCTGGCCACGATCCAGGGCGGTGAGGCCACCTGGCTCGTCGTCGCGGACGGGACCGTCCACGCCGTGGTCGCCCAGCAGTGGGAGGCGCCGCGCTGGATCACCGGCCGGGACGTCCGCGCGCCCGCCGAGATCCACTTCCGCTACCTGCGGCAGGAGGATCCCGAAGCGGTGCTGGCCCAGCAGCTCGTCGACGCGGTGTCGCCCGAGGACGTCACCGTCACGATCTCCCGCCCGCACGTCCGCGGGTTGTTGATCACGTGCCGGCTGGGAGAACGCGAGAAGGACGTCCACGGCGAGCTGCTCGTGACGGGCGACCACGAGTGGTCGATCATCAAGAGCACCCTCGTGGACCACTGGACCCGGCCACCCGCGGACCCGATGAGCAACACGGAGGCGAGAGTGCTCGTCACCGCCGTGGTGCAGCGGCTCAAGGACGAGGGGATCCGGGTGCGGTGGGACTGACCGCGCCCAGCGCGGCTTCCAGGCCGTCCAGCACGGCGATGCAGTCGCGCCGCAGCGTCTCCGCGTCCTGAGCGGTCACCACGAAGAGCCCCAGCCAGTTCCGCGACCCACCGGACGTGTCGTACACCGGAACGGGGTCGCCGACCGGCATGGAGAACGCGGGCACCTGCTCGATCGCGCTGCCCGGCGACAGGATCGCCGACCAGTCGACGAGGTCGGGCCGCCACAACGGCGTGGTGCGCCAGGGGTTTCCGGCCGCGTCGGTCGGGATCACCGCGACGGACGCGGCGGCCCGGCCCGCGGTGACGTGCATGCGGGCCGGATAGTCGACGTCCCGGCCGAGCAGCTCGTCGGCGAGCATCGCGATCGGGTCGATGCCGAAGACCTCCTCGATCTCCCGCGTGATCATCACACCGCCGAACCGGGCGCCGGTCTCGATCACCGTCACCGAGCCGTCCGCGCCGAGCTTGATCTCGGTGTGCGTGCCGCACGTCCCGAGCTCCAGTGCGTCGACGGCCTGCCGCGACACGTCCTCGATCCTGCGCTGCAACGGTTCCGGCAGCACGCAGGGAGCCGTGCTGCCGACCTCGGTGAACGGCGGGATCACCGGCAGCCGCGCGGTGATGCACAGCGGGCGGTACACGCCGTCCGCGACGATGCCCTCGACGCTCACGTAGTCGCCGTAGCCGGGGGCGTCGTACCAGCCTTCGGTGGTGCCGCTGAAGATCTCCTCCACGAGCAGGTCGGCGTCGGTGCCGGACTGGTACAGCTCGTTCATGCCGACCTCGCCGCCCAGCCGCAGCGCCTCGCCGACCTCGTGCCACGCGGCGGGCACCTCGGCCGGGTCGTTCAGCACGAGCTGCGCCACGGAACCCGCGCCCCAGGCCGGTTTCAGCAGCACGGGCGGTGTCAGCGAGGTGACGCCGACGCGCAGGTCCTCTTCGGACTCGACGCGCCGGAACCGGGGGATCGGCACGCCGGCCGCCTGCCACGTCTCGCGCATGAGCCGCTTGTCCCGCGCCCGCACGACGTTCGCGCTCGCACCGCGCTGGCCGAGTCGTTCGGCGACGTGCGCGACGAGCAGCACGGCGAACTCGGACAGCGTGATCACCGCGTCCGCGCCGATGGCCGCGGCGTGCTCGGCGACGAACTCGACGAGCTCCTTGCCGCGCGGCGCGTCGAACGCCTCGGTGATGCTCGCGCACACCGGCCGCCACTGGTCGACCGCCGTGTCCGGCAACGGCATCAGCGCCAGCACGTGCAGCTCGGCTCTCCCCGCGATGCGGGGGAACGAGTGCTCCAGCGGCGGGCCGCCCTTGACGTACAGGTAGAGGATCTTGGTCACCTCGAGCGCTCCTTCGTGCGGACCAGGTGGATCGTCGTCGCGACGACGGCCATGAGCAGGACCGTGCCGATCGCCGCGTGGAGCAGGAAGTCGTTCATCGCGCCGCGCGACAGGTAGCCGCCGAGCGCGAAGATCACCAGCGAGCACACGGCCCGGTCGATCAGCGACTCCATCGACAGCAGGGTCGCGCGGCTGCGCGGGTCGGTGATCGCGTCGTTGACCAGCTGCCGCTGCACCGGGAACGACAGGCCGGACGCCAGCGAGAACACGCACAGGCACACGACCACGCCGACGATGCCGAGCGGCACCAGCAGCGCCAGGCACACGGCCATCACGACGGTCAGCAGGAACACCGCGCGCAGGTCGCTCACCTTGCGCCGCAACAGCCCCGGCCGCGCCGCACCAGCCGCCTCGAACAGCGTCGTCACGGCCATCAGCACGCCGAAACCGGCCACCGGCAGGTGTTTCGCGTCCAGCACCGGCTGGAACAGGTTGGCCTGCAGGATGCGCACCAGCGTGAAGATCGCGACGCCCTGCACCATCAGCAGCGCCAGCAAGGGCGACGCGCGCAGCACCCGCCACGCCCGCGTCACGGCGATCTGCTCGTGGCGGTGCTCGCCCGGCGGCAACGGCGGCAGCCGCAACGCGAAGAACAGCGCCACCAGCGTCGCCGCGGCGGACAACAGGTACGGCGACGTCGCGTGCCACTGCATCAGCACACCCGCGGCGGGCAGGCACACGACGCGGCCGATGAGGCTGTACGCGCGCGCACCGCCCTCGGCGTTCTTGTACTCGTCGTCTCGGCCGGTGCGGTGCAGGTACTCGTACAGGTACGCGCTGCCCGCGCCGGACGTGAACGAGTACGCCAGCGCGATGAGCAGGAAGTGCGACAGCATGCCCCAGTAGTTCTGGACGAACACCGGAACGAGGTTCGCGATCGTGATCGTGATCGCGCCGAGCTGGAGGAACCGGCGGTAGTCGAACCGGTCGGCCAGCGCCCCCGTCGGCACGTCCAGCAGGCAGAACGCGACGTAGTAGATGGCCTGGATGCCGAAGATCTCCTGGTCGCTCAACCCGATGTCGCGCTGGTAGAGGTAGAAGATCGGCAGCCACCACAGCAGCCCGTTGCACAGCTGGAACGCCTTGTACAGGCGGATCACGTTCACGCGTAGGGCCGCAGCTGCAACAGGTGGAAGTGCTCGGCGTCGGCGGCCCACTCGATGTCGACCGGCTGGCCGAACCGGTAGTCCGGGGAGAAGTGCGACTGCAGCAGCCTGCCCGCGAGCGCCAGCTGCTGGAGCCGCAGCTTGGTCTTGTCGTCCACATCGGACTCGGCGGCGCCGAGCGACACGGTCCGCCCACCGCCCTCGACGGTGTTGAACAGGTACTGCAACGGCGCGTCGCCGCCCTCGACGACGTCGGTCACCTTGGGCGAGACGTTGAGGTAGACGTTGCGGAAGTCGTTGCGGTTCATCGGGTTCGTCGTGACGAGCACGCCGCCGAAGTCCGCGCGCACCTGCTCCTGGATCACCACGCCCATGAAGGCGTCGTCCAGCGAGATGCCCGCCTGGGCGCGGAGCTTGCTGCTGCGCGTGGACACCAGCGACGCCCAGACCTCCTTGATGCTGCTGAAGATCCCGCGCGCGTCGCTCACGTGGTTGACCGACTCGTAGATGCCCGCCGCGGAGAACCCGGCCAGGTCCTCGGCGTTCGACGAGCTGCGCACCACGAACGTGCCGACGCCGGACAGGTGCCGGATGATCGCCTCGTCGACGAGGTTCAGCAGGTCGTCGGGGAACCGGGTGGCGCGGATGAGGTTCTGCAGCTCCACGCAGATCGCGTCGACCTGGGGCACGTCGACCTCGAGCGCGAACTTCAGCTTGCCGATCGTCTGCTGGATGCGCGGCGACGACTGGAGGAAGCGCTGGTGCAGCGAGAACGGCAGCGCGATGCCACGCGGGACGCGCACGTGCTCGGCGAACAGCGCGCGCGCCGCGTCGTCGATCCCGGCCTCGTCGGTGTCGAGCAGCCGCGCCAGGTAGGACAGCAGGTTGTCGCGCGGCGGCCGGGCGATCCGGTAGAAGCCGAGCCACCGGTTCGAGCCGGACGCGGCGACCTCGCACAGCTCACCGAGGTTCGCGGCCTTGGTGCCGTAGCGGACGTGGTCGCGCCAGCCCAGCTCGGCGAGCGGGAGGATCCGGCCGGACTCCGCCTCGGGCTCGTCCAGCGTGATGGCCGTGGCCAGCCAGGACGGCTTGGCGTCGGCCGACGCGGGACGCTCGATGGGCTCCAGCACGATCCCGGTGCCGTTGGCGTCGACCTCGTAGCGCACCCACTCGCCGTCGAGGGCGACGACCTCCTCCAGCACGCCGACCTGGATGGCGTTCGGGATGCCCCATCCGGACGCGAGCACGTTCGTGTGCGAAAGAGGCGTGGTGTGCTCGGAGTTCACGATGCCGGCGAGCCGCGGAATGTCGTCCGGCACCCGGTGCATCACGATGATGTCGTGCCACTCCGGCCGTTGCGCAGCGTGATATTCGTCGTCCGTACGGAAGACTCGCAGCCGCCCTTCGGTCGTACCGGGATTGAGCGGTACGAACGGCGCAGATGAGAAAAGCTCATGACTCAGCACACGGGGGAGCTCATCCGCCGGTATGCCCGCCACGTGCGTTTCTTGCAGGTGGTTGGCAGGTTTGAGGAGGATCGGCAGGCTCGGATCGACGTGTTCTCGCACGAACGTGTAGAAGTACTGGAGCATTTCCGCGGTCATCGTGTCCGCTTCGACCGTTTCCAGCGAGAAGAATCGCCGGTCACCGCCGTGCAGTGCGAGGATGCCCAGGCAGAACCTGCGGTCGGGCCGGTGGTAGACCTCGTAGTTGAACTGGTCGAGGGTCCGTTCCAGCTCATCAGGGGTGATGTGCAGGATCTCGGCCGCGATGTACTTGACGTGAAAGAGGTTCTCGCGACTGTCCATGAAGTGGATGAGAGATGTCTCACGATCCACCACGACCTTCACGAACGGATAGCCGCCCAATGTTCCGGACAGCTGTGTGAATGCTGACAATGTCAGCCGTTCGCCGACCAGCGCGGACTCGTTCACGATGCGAAAGATACCCGCTGACCTGCACTAAATCCACAGCGTCTCAGCTGGTGTTTTTTCTTGATAACCGGCTCTGGGCTGTAGACAATCGCGAGTCATGCGCGTGTTGTTCTGCGGTGTTCCCGCGGCAGGCCATCTCTTTCCGTTGATTCCACTGGTGAACGCCGCGCGATCGGCGGGGCACGAGGTGCTGGTGGCGTCGCTCGACGGCGCCGAGTCCGCGGTCGGTGACCTGCCGTTCGCGAACATCGCGCCGGGCGTCGACTGGCGCCGCGAGCTGCGCGCGCTGGGCGCCGCGAAGCTCCCGGAGCAGATGGCGCGCACCGTGGAGTCGAACTCCGCCGACCGTGCCGCGTTCGTGCCACTCGCCGCGCTGGTCAACGACCTCGTCGTGGACCGGGCGATCGAGCTGGCCAGGTCCTGGCGGCCGGACGTGGTGGTCTACGAGTACCTGTTCCCGGCCGCGGCGGCCGCGGCCACCGCCGCCGGTGTGCCCGCCGTGCGGCACGACCTGGGGTTCACCGACATCGCGCCGCTGCACGAGCTGATGGTGGCGCAGCTGTCCGTGCCGGTGGAGCCGGTGTGGTCCATCGACGTGGCACCGCCGAGCATGGTGGGCGGGGTCAGTCGTGGCTGGCCGATGCGTCCCGTCTCGCACAACGGCGAGGGCGTGGTGCCCCCGCGCGGCCCGCGCGCCCGGATCGCGGTGACGCTGGGGACGGTGGCGCCGAAGGTCGGCGGGTTGAGCAGGCTGGACCGCGTCGTGTCCGCGGCGGCCGGGGTGGACGCCGAGTTCGTGCTCGTCATGGGCGACATCGACATCAGCGGACTGGGCGGGCTGCCCTCCAACGTCACCCCGTGCGGCTGGGTGCCGTGGGACGCGCTGGTCCGCACGTCCGACGCGGTGATCCACCACGGCGGCTCGGGCACCGCGCTCGCGGCGCTGACGGCCGGCGTCCCGCAGCTCGTGCTGCCCGACGGCTCGGACCGCTTCATCACCGCCGCCGCGGTGGCGGCCAGGGGAGCAGGCGTGAGCGCCACGTCGGAGGACATCAGCCCCGACCTGGTCGGCAGCCTGCTCACCGACCCCGGCCTGCGCGCGGCGGCGTCCGAGGTGAGCAGGGAGATCGCGGACATGCCGCCGCCCCCGGTGCTGATCAACCGCCTGGCGACCCTGTCGAGCTCACGTCAGGCCTGACTGGACCGCGAACACGACGAGCTGGGCGCGGTCACGCGCCCCCAGCTTGATCATCGCGCGCGACACGTGCGTGCGGACGGTCGCCGGACTGATGACGAGCCGTTCGGCGATCTCGTCGTTGGACGCGCCGCTCGCGACGTGCCGCATGATCTCGCGCTCGCGTTCGGTGAGCTTGTCCAGGTGCGGCACGGGTTTCGCGGAGGCGCCCGACGAGAACCGCTCGATCACGCGGCGGGTCACGGTGGGGGAGAGCAGCGACCCGCCGTCGGCGACCACGTGCACCGCGCGCAGCAGGTCGCCGGGGTCGCTGTCCTTGAGCAGGAACCCGCTCGCACCGCACCGCAGCGCCTCGAACACGTACTCGTCGATCTCGAACGTCGTCAGCATGACGACCCGCACGGCGTCGAGCGCCGGGTCGCTCGACACGCGGCGCAGCACCTCCAGCCCGTCGAGGAACGGCATGCGGATGTCGAGGAACGCGACGTCCGGTTTCGTCCGCCCGATCAGGGCGAGCGCCTCGCGCCCGTCGGCGGCCTCCCCGATCAGCTGGCAGTCCGGTTCGGTCTCCAGCAGCGTGCGCAGGCCCATCCGGACGAGCGCCTGATCGTCCGCGACCACGACCCTGATCATGACGCCAACGGTATCCGGGCGCGGACGGCGAAGCCGCCCGATTCGTCAGGTCCGGCGTCCAGCGTGCCGCCCAGCGAGGTCGCGCGGCGGCGCATGCCGGTGATGCCGTGGCCCTCCACGAAGTCCGATGTCGCACCGGTGTCCACGACCGACACGACGAGCACGCTGTCGACCACGGACACCTCGACGGACGCGGTGACGCCGGAACCGGCGTGCCGCAGCACGTTCGTCAGCGACTCCTGCACGATCCGGTAGGCGGCGGTCTCGATCGCCTCGGGCAGATCCGCCGCGGACACCACCACCGACACCGGCAGGCCGGCCGAGCGCATCCGCGCCGCCAGCGCGGGGATGTCCACAAGGGAGGTCGACGGCCGCAGCGGTGCGTTGCCGCGCAACGAGTCCAGCTCGCCGCGCAGGCCGTCCAGCGCGTCACGGCTGGTGTCGCGGATGGCCTCCAGCGACGCGCGGGCCTTCGCCGGGTCGCGGTCGAGCACGTACAGGGCGACACCGGCCTGCATCGCGATCACCGCGAGCCCGTGGCCGACGACGTCGTGCACCTCCTGCGCGAGCAGCAGCCGTTCCTCGGTCACCGCGTGCTCGCGGGTGTCCGCGACGGACCGGCGCCGGATCCGCATCGCGAAACCGACCGCGGCGGGCAGGAAGATCCAGCCCAGGGACCAGGTCAGGATGTCGAGCGGTTCGGCGACGAACCTCGGCACGACCACGGCGGTGTAGAGGAGGGCGCAGATCAGGATGGTCCGGACCGACGAGCGCAGCGCCACCGCGTACATCGCGGCGATCCCGCTCAGCAGGATCGGCCCGAACGGGTAGCCGAGCCACAGGTACACCGCGATGCAGGTGACCGTCATCGCATAGGTCCAGAGTGGAGCGATCGACCTGAACAGCACGCTGAGCGCGGCCACCACCACCAGCCCGTACGCGAGCCCGCCTGGGCTTTCCGCGCTCTGCAGGAGAGCCGCCCACCGGGTACCGCCGAAGCCGATCACCACCAGCGCCCCGGTGAGTGCCATGTCCTGCCACGAGATCCGCATGCTCCGACGATAAGGCGCCGGGCGTACGCAGATGTGCGTATCTTCGAGCCGCTCCCGAGCGGACGACGAACTACGAGTCCGCGCACGACAGTTGTCGGCATGATCGTGACAACGGAGAAGCTGACGAAGCGCTACGGCTCGCGCGCCGTGGTCGACGCGGTCGACCTGAACGTCCGCGAGGGCGAGGTCTACGGGTTCCTCGGGCCCAACGGCGCGGGCAAGACGACCACGTTGCGCATGCTGCTCGGCCTGATCCGGCCCAGTGGCGGCAGCGCGACCGTGCTCGGCCACCCGCCCGGCTCGCCGAAGGGCCTGCACCAGGTGGGCTCGCTCATCGAGGGACCGGGCTTCTACCCCTACCTGTCCGGCCGGGACAACCTGCGGGTGCACGCGCGGCGCAGGGGAGCGCGGGACGTCGAGGTCGAGGCCGTGCTCCAGCAGGTGGACCTGACCGGTGCCGCCGCCGCGAAGTTCCGCTCGTACTCGCTCGGCATGAAGCAACGCCTCGGCGTCGCGGCCGCGCTGCTCGGCCAGCCGAAGCTGCTGATCCTGGACGAGCCGACGAACGGGCTCGACCCCGCGGGCATGGCCGACATGCGCGACCTGGTGCGCGCACTGGCCGAACAGGGCCAGACGGTGCTGCTGTCCAGCCACCTCCTCGGCGAGGTCGAGGAGATCTGCGACCGCGTCGGTGTGATCACCAACGGCAGGCTGGTCGCCGAGTCGACCGTCGCGGAGCTGCGCGGGGACACGGTGCTGCTGGTGCGCGCCGACCCGATCGAGAAGGCGGCGCTGGTCGTGGACGACAGCGTCGTCGTGGACGGCGCGCTGCACGTGCAGGCGGCCGAGGAGTACGCGCCGGTGATCGTGCGCAAGCTCGTCGAGGCGGACGTCGAGGTCCGCGAGGTCCGGCCGCTGCGCCGGACGTTGGAAGAGGTCTTCTTCGAGATGACCGCCAAGAACGATCTAGGAGCTGTGTCGTGATGGGTAGCTACCGTGCGGAGCTGTTGCGCCTGTTCAAGTGGCCCGCCACGTGGGTGCTGATCGGCGTGTGGCTCGTGATGACGCTGACCTTCGGGTACGTGTTCAACTACGTCGCCTTCAAGAGCGGCGACGAGGCTGAGAACGGCCGGTCCGGCGCGCAGTTGCTGGCGCAGATGATGCCGGAGATGTCGGCCGAGGCCGTGCTGCGCGGCCTGCCGATGTTCGGCGGCGCGATCGTGATCGTGCTGGCCGCGCTCGCGGTCGGCAGCGGTTACGGCTGGGGCACCTGGAAGACCACGTTGACGGCGGGCCCGCGCAGGTTGTCCGCGATGGGCGGCACGCTGGCGGCGCTCGCCTCCATCGTGCTGCTGCTGGTGGCGGCGACGTTCGTGGCGGACTTCGGGGCGTCCGTGCTGGTGGCGACGCTCGAGGACCAGTCGTGGTCGTTCCCGTCGATCGGGCACCTCGCCGAGGGCCTCGGCGCGTCGGTGCTGATCGCCGGGATGTGGGCGGCGATGGGGGTCGTGCTCGGCGTGCTCACCCGCGGGCCTGCGCTCGCGGTCGGGCTCGGGCTGCTGTGGGCGGTCGTCGTGGAGAACCTGCTGCGCGGCGTCGGCGCGCTGCTCGGGCCGGTCGAGGACCTGACGAAGGTGCTGCCGGGCGGCGCGGCGGGGAACCTCGCGGGTGCGTTCGGGGCGACCGGGGCACCCGGTGTGCTGACCGAGTTGAGCGGAACCACGGCGTCGTTGCTGGTCGCCGGTTACCTTTCGGTGTTCGCGGTGATCGCCTGCTGGACGACCATGCGACGTGATTTGGTGTAATAGCTTCAGTGTTGATTGAAAGAGAGCGACGCGTGCGGGCTGGTGTGTTCGCGATCGGAGAGTTCAGAACGCTGTGGACGGCGTCCCTGTTCTCGATCGCGGGTGACCAGCTCGCCCGCGTCGCGCTGTCGATCCTGGTGTTCGACCGCACGCACTCGGCCGCGTGGACGGCGCTCACCTACGCGTTGACGATGCTGCCGAACCTCGTGTCCGGCGTGCTGCTGAGCGGGCTCGCGGACCGGTTCCCCCGGCGGACCGTGATGGTGGTCAGCGACCTCGTCCGGGCCGGGCTGGTCGGGCTGATGGCCGTCCCCGGCACGCCGTTGGTGCTGGTTGCGAGCCTGCTGGTGCTGGTGCAGCTCGCCGAGCCGCCGTTCGCCGCCGCGCAGGGCGCGCTGCTGCCGGAGGTGCTGGGGGAGCGGTACGAGGACGGCCAGTCCGTGCACCTCGTGACGCACCAGGCTGGGCTGCTCGCCGGGTTCGCCGGCGGTGGCGTGGTGGTGGCGCTGCTCGGGACGTCCGGCGCGCTGGCCGTGGACGCGGCCACGTTCGCGGTGTCGGCGGTGCTGCTGCGGTTCGGGCTGAAGGCACGTCCCGCGCCGCGGGAGGTCTCCCGGACGGACTGGGCGCAGTGGTGGGGGCAGATCCGCGCCGGCGCGAGCCTGGTGTGGACGGACCGCCAGCTCCGCGTCCTCATGCTGCTGGGCTGGCTCGCCCTGTTCAGCGTCGTCCCGGAAGGGCTGGCGGCGCCGTACGCCGACGAGATCGGGGTCGGCGCGGCGGCGGTGGGCCTGCTGCTGGCCGCCGATCCCGCCGGGATGATCGTGGGCGCGTTCGCGCTGCGCTTCCTGCCGTCGAGGGCCCGCTGGCTGGGCGTGCTGGCGGTGTTCACGAGCCTGCCGCTGCTCGGCTACCTGGCGTCACCGAGCCTCGTCCCGGCGCTCGTGCTGCTGGCGCTGAGCGGCGCCGCGAGCGCCTACCAGATCACCGCGGGCGCCACGTTCGTCCAGCTCGTGCCACCCGAACGCCGAGGTCAGGCGCTCGGGTTCGCCCGCAGCGGGCTCATCGCGGCGCAGGGGATCGGCGTGGCGCTCGGTGGCGTTGTCGCGTCATGGACGGGCAGCGCCGCCGTCACCATCGCAGTGGCGGGTGCCGCGGGAACTGTGCTGGCGCTCGCCGCGGCCGCCGCGTGGTCCCGCACCTGAGTCACCAGATCTTGTCGCGCATGGTGTTCACCTCCTTGAACGGGTTACCTTTCGAACATGACCTGGTCCCTATGGTCACTGCCCCGCAGGGCGGTGGCCTACGTCCTACTGGTGGACGTTGCCGCGCTGACGCTGACGGTGCTCGCCGCGCGTCCGGTCAGCGCGCGCTCGTGGATCACGTTCGCGGTGTTCGCCGCGTGCGCGGTCGCTCACCTGCAGGCTTCCCAGTGGATTGAGCGGATCAGGCGCGACCACAGCCGCGTGCCGCACGTGGATCTGTGCAGCATCTGGATCTTCGCTGGCGCACTGGCACTCCCCGCACCACCCGCTGTGCTCCTGGTCGCGGTCATCTACCTGCACCGGTGGTGGATGGTAGGCCGATGGGACGCCTCCCGACCACCGCATCGCTCGGTGTTCACCGCGTCGATGATGACGCTGGTCGTGCTGGCGGCCGGCGCGGTTGCCCGGCTGACCGGGTTTACGGATGGTCCGCCATCCGGGTTCAACGACCTGCTCTCCTTGGTCGCGTCCGGGGTGACCCATTGGACGGTCAACACGGCTCTGGTCGCGGGCATCGTGCTGATGACGGCCAAGGTGCATCCGCGCGAGGCGATCGGCACGGCAGGCGACAACCTGCTGGAGGCGGGCCAGCTCGCGATGGGCGGGTTCGTCGCGCTCGGCACGCTGTGGTGGCCGGGGTTCGCAGTGCCCATGGTGGTCGCGGCCGTCGCGCTGCACCGCACGGTGCTCATCCACCAGCTGGAACTCGCCGCCCGCACGGACACCAAGACCGGCCTGCTCAACGCCGAGGCGTGGCACCTGCAGGCGCGGATGGAGCTGCACCGGCTCGCACAGCAGCCCGGCACCCGGCTCGGCCTGTTCATGGTCGACGTGGACCACTTCAAGGACATCAACGACACGCACGGCCATCAGGCGGGCGACGAGGTGCTGCGGCAGATCGCGCTGTGCCTCGACGGCGCGGTGCGGCGCGGCGACTCGGTCGGCCGGTTCGGCGGCGAGGAGTTCGCCGTCCTGCTGCCCGGTGTCGACGAGGCCGAGGCGACGGTCATCGCCGAACGCATCCGCACCCAGGTGCACGGGCTGAGCGTCGGCGCGGTCGGCGGGCTGGGCGTCAGCATCGGCGTCGCGGTGTGGCCGGACGTCGCCGAGGACACGATCGAGGGCCTCCTCGCGGCCGCCGACGCGGCCCTCTACCGGGCCAAGCGCAGCGGACGCGACCAGGTCCAGTTCGCCGGACGCGACCGCCGCCAGCCGTGGTCCCCGGCCGAACGCCAGTAGCGGGTCACGGCGCGGGAGCCGCCGAGCTGGTCAGCGGGCACGGGCGTTCGGTGACCAGCGGGGTGCTCGGCGGGGGAGCGGACCTGCTGATCTGCACCGGCTCGTCCTGGTGGTCCACACCGCAGCCGGTGAGGACGAGTGCGGCGGCCAGCATCACCCAGCGCACGGCAGCTCCACCACGAACCGGGCGCCGCCGGGGTCGCGGTCCTGCACCCACACGCACCCGCCGTGCCGCTTCACGTGCTCGCTGACGAGCGCGAGCCCCAGCCCGCTGCCCGACTCGCCGCCCCTGGTGCCGCGCGCGAACCGCTCGAAGATGCGTTCCCGCAGCTCTGCGGGCACGCCGGGGCCCGCGTCGTCGACCTCGAGCCGGGCGACGCCGTCCCCGCGCAGCACGGCGAGCCGCACCGGGCCGCCCGCGTGGCGCTCGGCGTTGTCGAGCAGGTTGGTCAGCACCCGGTCCAACCGGCGCCGGTCGGCCACCACCACGACCGGAGGTTCGGACACCTCGATCGGCACCTCCGACAGCTGCGGCCGGGTGGCGACCACGTTGCGCACCAGCGCACCCAGGTCGACCTCCTCGCGGGTCCGGTCGTCGGTCTGGTCGTCGCGCGAGATCTCCAGCAGGTCCACGACCATCCGGGAGAACCGGTCGACCTCGGACGTCAGCAGCTCCAGCGCGCGGCCCGCCGGACCGGGCAGCAGCGACAGCCTGCGCCGCAGCACCTCACCGGCGTTGACCATGGTCGTCAGCGGCGACCGCAGCTCGTGCGACACGTCGCTGGCGAACCGCGCGTCGCGGCGCACCCGTTGTTCCAGCGCCTCGGCCGTCGAGTTGAACGTCGCGGCGAGCGTCGCGAGGTGGGGGTCGCCCTGCTCCGGCAGCCTGGCCTGCAGGTCGCCGCCCGCGATGCGGGTCGCGGCGCTGTTCAGCTCGCTCAACGGCCGCAGCGCACGCCTGCTCGCCCACGACCCCAGCACGGCCCCGAGCAGGGCGCTCGCGACCGTCCCGGCGATCAGCAGGCTGCTGATGTAGTGGAACGCCCGGTCCAGCTGCTCCAGCGGGAACAGCTCGACGTACACGGAGTTGGCGACCGGCATCGTCACCGCGATCACCGGCAGGTCCTTCACGACGGTCCGCTGCCGCGCCGCGACCCCCTCGCGCCCGAGGTCGACCAGTCGTGACGGCAGGTCGTCGACGCGCACCGGACGTCCGGCGGTGAGCAGGTTCCCCGGTCGCAGCACGAGGATGCTGGAGTCCGGCCCGGTGGTGAGACCGGTCAGCAGCTCGTCGAGCCCGGTCGAGTCGAGCGACTTCTCCACCAGCCGCACGTTGACCTCGGCCTGCCGCACCGCGCTGCCCTCGCGCTGGCGGATCATGTAGCCGGACGCGAGGTTCCACGTCGCCGTCGCGAGCACGGCCGTGACCAGCAGCGAACCGAACCCGAGGATGATCGCGACCCGCCAGTGCAGCGAAATGCGCCTCATGTGTGGATCCGATATCCGGCACCGCGCACGGTGAGCACGACGGCGGGGTCGTCCGGGTTGGGCTCGATCTTGCGGCGCAACCTGCGGATGTGCACGTCCAGCAGCCGGGTGTCGCCGAAGTAGTCGTAGCCCCACACGCGTTGCAGCAGCTGCTCGCGCGACACGATCCGCCCCGCGGCGCCCGCGAGCTCGACGAGCAGCCGGAACTCGGTGCGCGTCAGGTGCACCTCTGCCCCGGCCCGGTGCACCAGGCCCTCCTGGGTGCGGATCTCGATGTCACCGATCCTCAGCGTGTCCCCGGCCCGGCCGGGCCCGCGTCTCCTGAGCAACGCGCGGATGCGCGCCGCCAGCACACTGGCCATGAGTGGTTTGGTGACGTAGTCGTCCGCGCCCGCTTCGAGCCCGGCGATCACGTCCTGCGCGTCGGCCCGCGCGGTCACCACGATGATCGGCAGATCACCGCGCGACCGGAGCGTCCGGCACACCTCGAGACCGTCCACACCGGGCAGCCCGAGGTCGAGCAGCACGACGTCGAACGCCTCGTTGTCGAGTCGTCGCAAGGCCTGTTCGCCGGACGACGCGTCTTCGACGTCGAAACCCTCGTCGCCGAGTGCCAGGCCGAGGGCCTGCCGGATGCGCTCGTCGTCCTCGACGAGCAAGATCCGCACCTGCATGGTCGCCGACTCCACCTTGTGCGAGCCGCGGCGGCGGCCTTCACACAGTGGTGCTCACCAGTCTCAAAATCAAGACTGCAATTGGTTCAGCCGGGCGTGGCCGGTACGCGAAATTTCTCCTCAGGACTGCAGCACGGCCTCCACCTCGTAGGTCGACTCCGTGCCCATTCCGGTGGTCGTCTTCAACGTCAACCGCACCACGGGTGCCTGCCCCGTCAGGTCGAGCGTGCCGCCGACCTCCGCGTGCGCGGCCGTGAGCCCGCTTCCCGCGTCCCGGCTACCAGCGAGGACGTGCACCGGTCCGGTGTTCAGCACCTTGCCGGTGATGGGGAAGACGTCGTCGCGCGCGTCCGGCGGGTCGTACACGAACGCCCCGTCCTCGCGGGCGTCGATGACGAACACGGCCGCCGCGAACCGGCTGCGCGCCGATGCCTCGAACTGCTCGCTGCCCGCCTTCGCCTTGAACGACGTGATGGTCCGGATGGTGTACCGCGTGCCCTTGACGTCCGGCGGCGGAGCAGGCTGTTCGCTCTCGCCGAACGCCGGGTCGATCGGCGACGACACTTGCGCCTCGGGGTCGTCGGACACCAGCACCGCTGTGAACGTCGCGGTGAACGTGCCGGGCGTGCTCAGCCCGCTCAACGCCAGTCCCTGCAGGCTCAGCGTGCCTTCCTGCCGCTGCTCGGTGGCGCGGAACCGCACGTCGCCCGCGTTCGGCTGGTACGCGACGGCCAGCAGCCCGGACGTGGCGGTGAACGTGTTCGCCGACTGGTCCAGTGGAGGAGGAGGGCTGAGCGGCGTGAGCGTGTGCTCGCCGCCGGACTCGCGGACGGTCGCCACCGGCTTGTCCGCACCCTTGCCGAAGCACGTCCCGTTGGTGCCGAACCAGATGGCGCCCGGCTTCGGCGTCCCCATCGGGAACCCCACCTTCATGCACCACTCGTACGGCTGCCCGTCCGTCGCCTTCCGGATCCGCAGCTCACCCTGCAGCTCGAACGGGTCACCGCCGATCGCACTGCCGCGCACCGTCACCGTGTACGCCCCGAGCCGCACCGGCGGATCGCCGCGCAGCGCGATGACGACGGACGCGATCGACGCCGACGCCGCCAGCGCCACGATCACGCCGATCACCCACATCGCCCGCGGCGACCAGCCGGTGATCGTGTTGTGGTCGCCGGTGATCACCGGCGCGTTGATCGTGCCCTGCACGCCTCGTTCGCCGACCATGCCCGCCGCCTGCTCGGACCGCTGGCGCAGCGCGGCGACGCCGAGCACCACACCCGTCACCCCGAAGATCACCGCGGCGACGCCGGCCAGCACGCTCGACGCGCTGTCCTTGTCCTGCAGGGAGAGGCCGGACAGGTACCAGACCCATCCACCGAGGCCCAGCGCGAGCAGGACGCACACGACGGCGATCGCGACCTTCAACCGGCACCTCCTCGCGGCAGGCTTTCCTGACTTTCCCCGCGAGGCCGCTGATCGTTACGCCCGGTGCCGTGCAACCTCCCGGCACCTCCGCACCGTCCTCACCACGAGAAGCGACGGGGGTGGGCGTGGTGCGGTGGAAGGCATGCGCGATAACGGTGTTGCTCGTCGTGGCGGGATGCGGCGGCAAAGCACCGCTCGGCTTGGTCCAGACGATCGCCCCGCCGGTCTGGGCCGACCCGAACTGCCCGCCCCCGGACAAGGACCCGCTCCCCGGCGGCGAGCAGGTGACCAGGGGCAGCATCCCCGACGGGTTCGCCACGACCTGGGTGCTGCGCTGCCGCACCGAGGTCCGCGAGATTCAGGGCAAGGGCGAGTGGACCATCCAGATCGCCGAACGTTCCGACACCAACGCGCAGGAGCTGGTCGACCAGCTGCGCAGGCCGTCCGACGGCCCGACCGCCAGCGCGTGCACGATGGAGTTGGTGGTGCCGCCGTACTTCCTGCTGGTCGACGCGGCCGGAAGGGCGGTTCTGCCCCAGGTGCCGGTCGACTCGTGCGGCAAGCCGCGGATCGAGGCGCGCAAGGCGTTGGAGGCGCTGCCGTTCCGCACGATCGCGGAGACGCCGGTGGTGCAGGTGCAGAGCCAGCAGTCGATGGACGCCGGGTGCTCGGAGTCGTACAAGGACCTCATCGCGATCGAGGCGAGCAGCGCTGAGCCGGGGCCGGCGACGCCGATCTGGCGGACCGCGGTCGGCGCGATCGGCGTCTGCGTCTACGAGACTCAGCAGGAGGTCGGGAAGTTCGTCGCGGGACACACGATCAGGGACGACGCTGCCAAGTCGCTGCTGGCCGCACTCGACAACGCCGTCCCCGCCGCCGTGTGCACCGCGCAGCACACGAAGTTCGCTCTGCTCAGCGTTCCGGGCGAGGCGACATCCGTCGTGGTCGAGCTCGACGGATGTCGCCGTCTCCTGCGGCCCGACCAGACGGTCGGTCAGCTCGACGAGTCCGTGATCGCGATGATCAGAACGACGTGAGCGTCACCTTCGCCGCCCGCGGGTTCGGGTCGTGCACGAGCGACTCGAAGTGGCCGACGTCGTCGAACGCGAACCCGTACGCCTTACCGTCCACCATGTTCTGGTGGATGATCTTCGAGTAGTGGTTGGTGGTCGCCCGCGTGTAGAACTGGCTGGGGTTGGTCGTCGGCTGGGTGTGCAGGAAGCCCAGCGTCGACCGGTTCAGCGCCGCGCACAGCGAACGCGAGATCGCCCCGATGTCGTTGTTCGGCGCGGCCAGCCTGCCGTCGCAGTTGAAGATGTCGCGGCTCGACGGCTGCTGGAACGACGCGACGTGCCCACCGGAGGTGTTGGTGAAGTTGAGGACGCCACCGCTGGTGCGGCCGGTGAACCGGACACCGGGCTGGTTCTCGTAGGGCACGACGGTCAGCGGCTGCGACTGGTAGGTCGACCACGCGCCGGCGACGTAGCTGTTGAAGTAGTTGGCGTTGAACACACCCGCGTCCAGGCCCTTGCTCGGGTTCAGCACGCGCAGCCTTTGGCCGCCCGCGCTGTACACGAGACGGGCCCAGTCGCCGCCGAGCGCCTGGTGCTGGTCGAAGATCCGGTTGCGGCCGCCGGACACGAGCTGACCGGTCCGCTTCACGGCGCCGGTGCCGGTCGTCACCTCGACCGCGTGCGGGACGCTGAACATGTCGACCTGCGAGCTGTTCAGCCACAGACCGCCGTTGTCGTAGGTGAACTCGCTCCAGTCGAACAGGATGTCGCGGTTCGCGTCACCCGCCGCCCACGGCGCGGGCTGCACCAGGTTGCCGCCGGGCACGAGGAAGAACTTCAGCTTCTGCCCGAACGACATGTACATCCGGCCACCGGCCAGACCGAGCGGGATCTGCAGCGTCCTGCTGCCGCCGTTGCCGGGACCGGGTATCGACGCGTCCGGCGCGGGACTCGGTGGGATCGCGCCGCCGGTCCACGGCGTGAACCCGCCGCTCGCGTTCAGGTAGCCGGCCCTGCCGTTCAGGATGCCGGTGACGTACAGGTACACCGCGTCGCCGCGGCCGGAGTTGTTCTGGACGGTCAGCGGCAACATGCTCGGCGGTGCCGCCTGTGCCGACGGTGCTGACAACGTTGCCAGTCCGACGAGGACGGACACGATCAGCGTCATGGCTGACCGGAAGTGCTTGCGCACAGCATCTCCTCACGAGGCAGGGGGCAGTGTGAGAGCGCTCTCATAGTCCGTGCCGTTGCCGTGACGTGTCAATGGGGTGAACATTCGGATCATGCGCGCACTGATGGTCGACCCCGCGGACGCCGGCTCGCTCTCGCTCGACGAGGTGCCCGATCCGGTTCCTCTCGCCGGAGAACTGCTGGTCGAGGGCTTGGCCATCGGCATCTGCGGCACCGACCGCGAGATCGTCCGCGGCGAGTTCGGCACCGCGGGCCGCCTGGTGCTCGGCCACGAGTCACTGGGCCGGGTTCTCACACCGGCAGGCGACTTCGAGGTGGGCGACTACGTCGTCGGCGTCGTGCGCCGCCCGGATCCCGTGCCGTGCCCGGCGTGCTCGCGGGGCGAGTTCGACATGTGCCGCAACGGCGAGTACACCGAGCGCGGCATCACCGGCATCGACGGCTACGGCAGCACGCTCTGGACCGTCCCGGTCGATTTCACGGTCCGCCTGGACCCGGTCCTGCACTCCGTCGGTGTGCTCGTGGAGCCGACCTCGATCGTCGTCAAGGCGTGGGAGCAGATCTCCCGCATCAGCGCGCGCAGCTGGTTCGAACCGTCCACCGTCCTGATCACCGGCGCGGGCCCGATCGGACTGCTCGCCGCGATGATCGGCGTCAACCGCGGCCTGGACGTGCACGTGCTCGACCAGGCCACGTCAGGCCCGAAACCATCGCTCGTGGAGAGGTTGGGGGCGACCTACCACACGTCGATGCCCACCAAGCTGTTCCCGGACGTCGCGATCGAGGCGACCGGCGCGCCCCGGCTGGTGTTCGACGTGCTCGACTCGGTGGCCCGCAACGGAATCGTGTGTCTGACCGGAGTTCCCTCGGAGGAACGGCTGACCGTCGACGCCGGCCTGCTCAACCGGAACATGGTGCTGTCCAACCAGGTCGTCTTCGGCACCGTCAACTCGAACCTGTGGCACTACCGCGCCGCCGCCGAGATCCTGTCGCGAGTGGACCTCTCCTGGCTGGCCGATCTCATCACCAGGAGAGTCCCGCTCGACGGTTTTGTCGAGGCCTTCGAGACCCGGCCTGACGACGTGAAAGTCGTGCTGGACCTGAGTGGTTGAAATCCGTATGTCCCAAGGACATGCAACGCGTTGACCTGCTGCTTTCGGGCGGACTTGCGGTGTCGTACGGCCGCGCTGGCCGACGAACAGTGCCGCGCCTAGCGGACACCGAACAAGTGGTCCAGTGCGAGCTGGTCCAGCCGCTCGTAGTGCATCCCGCGCACCGCGGCCTCCTCGACGTCGAACGCGTCGTCCGCCAGCGAAGCCAACGTCTCGTCCGGCCCGACCGTCGGCACAGCCAGACCGTCCACACGGGACGCCAGCAGAGCTTCCTGCACCTCGGGGTCGGCCCGGAACGCCCGAGCCCGCTCGGCGAAGATCAGGTAGTTCCGCATGCACCCGGCCGCGGCGGCCCACACGCCCGAGTAGTCCTCGGTCCGGGCAGGCTTGAAGTCGAAGTGCCGCGGCCCGGAGTACCCGGCGCGCTCCAACAGGTCCACCAGGAAGAATGCGGTCTTGACGTCCCCGTTGCCGAAGCGCAGGTCCTGGTCGTAGCGGGGCCCGTTCTGGCCGTTGAGGTCGATGTGGAACAGCTTGTCCTGCCACAACGCCTGCGCGACGCCGTGCACCATCGACAGCCCGGCCATCTGCTCGTGCCCGACCTCCGGGTTGAGCCCGACGCGCGACGGTTCCTCGAGTTGCGAGATGAACCCGAGCGCGTGGCCGATCGTCGGCAGCAGGATGTCGCCGCGTGGCTCGTTCGGCTTCGGCTCGAGAGCGAACCGGATCGGATAACCCTGGTCGCGCACGTAGGAGCACAGCAGGTTGAGCGCCTCGGCGTACCGGTCCAGCGCGCAGCCGACGTCCTTGGCGGCGGGTGACTCCGCGCCCTCGCGGCCGCCCCACAGGACGTACGTGGACGCGCCGAGAGATGCGGCCAGGTCGATGTTGCGCAGCGTCTTGCGCAACGCGTACCGGCGCACGTCCCGGTCGTTCGCGGTGAACGCGCCGTCCTTGAACACCGGGTGCGTGAACAGGTTCGTGGTGGCCATCGGCACGACCAGGCCGCAGGCGTCCAGCGCCTTGCGGAACGCGTCGACACGAGAGGAGCGTTCCGACGCGGAAGCCCCGAAGGGGATCAGGTCGTCGTCGTGGAAGCTGATGCCCCACGCACCCAGCTCCGCGAGCCGCTCCACCGCCTCGGTGGCCTCCAGTGGCTCGCGGGTCGGCAGGCCGAACGGGTCGGCGCCGCGCCAGCCGACGGTCCACAGGCCGAAGCTGAACTTGTGCTCGGGGCGAGGTGCGTAGGCGTCCACCCCCTCAGCCAACTTCGTGGGAGCGCGTTCCGCAAGTCATGTGCCGTTCGGAATCCTGGCACGTGGTTCGCGTCCGAACGGCTGCGCGGGGCGCGGCGGGGACGGCGTGGGCGGGATGGGCATCGTGACGGGGGAGTCGGGCTTCACGGTGATCGGCTCGCCGTGGTGGTGCAGCTCCAGCGCGCCGCCGGAGATGATCTCGTACGTGGCGGACGACGACGTCACCGACACGCAGAACCTGGTGTTGCGGAAGCACAGGCGGAACGTGTAGCCCCGCAGGCAGAGGGGAAGGCGGGGTGCGAACGTGAGGCCCGAGTGGTCGCGCATCCCGCCGAACCCGGCGACGATCGCCGCGCACGCGCCGGCCAGTGAGGCCATGTGCAGTCCGTTGTGGACGTTGTCGTGCAGGTCGTGCAGGTCCGTGTAGGCGGCTTCCAGCAGGTAGTCGTACGCCAGCTCGAGGTGCCCGACCTCGGCGGCGAGCACGGCCTGCGTTCCGGCGGACAGCGACGAGTCGCGCACGGTCCGCGCCTCGTAGTAGGCGAAGTTGCGTTCCTTCTGCTCGGCGGTGAAGGCGTCGCCGCGCAGCTGCATGGCCAGCACCAGGTCCGCCTGCTTCACGACCTGCTTGCGGTACAGGTCGAAGTACGGGTAGTTCAGCAGCAGCGGGTAGCAGTCCTCGGGAGTGTTCTCGAAGTCCCACTCCGCGTGCTTGGTGAAGTTCTCGGACTGCGGATGCACCTCCAGCAGCGTGTCGTACGGGATGGTCATCTTGTCCGCCGCGGACGTCCACGCCGCGAGCTCGTCCGGGGACACGTCCAACGAGGCTGCCACCGAGGGGTGCCGGGTGCACGCGTCGACGGCGGCGCGGAAGTTCCTTTGTGCGATCAGGTTCGTGTAGATGTTGTTGTCCACGATCGCGGAGTACTCGTCCGGGCCGGTGACGCCGTCGATGCGGAACCCGTCGTGCCGATCGTGGTGGCCGAGCGACGTCCACAGCCGCGCGGTCTCCACCAGCAGCTCCACCGCGCACCCGCGGTCGAACGCCTCGTCCTGGGTCGCGTCGAGGTACTGCGCGGTCGCGTAGGCCACGTCGCCGGACACGTGGAACGCCGCGGTTCCGGCGGGCCAGTAGGCCGAGCACTCGGCGCCGTTGATCGAACGCCACGGGAAGGCCGCGCCGTCGAGTCCCAGCACGCGGGCGCGTTCGCGTGCTTTGTCCAAAGTGGAGTGACGCCAGCGCAGCGCGTCGCGCGCGGCCTCGGGCAGCGTGTAGGTGAGGATGGGCAGGACGAAGATCTCGGTGTCCCAGAATGCGTGTCCGTCGTAGCCGGGACCGGTCAGGCCCTTGCCGGGGATCGCACGAGTCTCGCCGCGCGCCCCCGCCTGCAGCACGTGGAACAGCGCGAACCGGACCGCTTGCTGGAGTTCGTCGTCGCCGTCCAGCGTGATGTCCGCGACCTCCCAGAAGTCGTCGAGGAACGCGCGCTGCTCGGCCAGCATCCCGTCCCAGCCGGTCTGCAACGCGCCGGCCAGCGCGGCCTCGACCTGGGCGCGCAGCGCGGGAGCCGACCGCTGTCCCGACCAGCCGTAGCCGAGGAACTTGGTCAGCCGCAGGCAACCGCCCGCGGGCACGTCGACGGCGGCGGTGAAGCGCGCCAGGTCGTCCTCGGCGCTGATCGCGGTGTGGACGCCGTTCTCCACGCTCAGCACGTGGTCCATCGCGGCGGCCATCCGCAGGCCGGAACGGCGCGTGCGGTGCGCGAGCACGGCGCGCTTGTCCTCGGCGTAGGTGAACTCGGAGATCAGCGGTGCGTCCAGCGCGGCGGCGACGCGGGGGTCGTTGGTGTGCCGCTCGATCGGCTCGTTGGCCAGCAGGTCCGACTGCACCACGAGCTGCAGGTCGTCCTGCGGCTCGACCTCGTAGTGGATCGCGGCGACCGCGCGCTGCGTGAACGACACCAGCCGCTCGCTGCGCACCGTCACGACCCGGCCGGTCGGTGACTCCCACACGGTGCGCCTGCGCAGCGTGCCGGTGCGGAAGTCCAGCGCCCGCTCGTGCTCCAGCGCCCGGCCGTACCTCATGTCCAGCGGCTCGTCCTCGACCAGCAACCGGATGATCTTGCCGTCGGTGACGTTGACGATCGTCTGACCGGCCTCCGGGTACCCGTAGCCCGCCTCGCCGTACGGCAGGTCGTGCTCCTCGTAGAAGCCGTTCAGGTACGTGCCGGGCAGGCCGCGCGGCTCGCCCTCGTCCAACGTCCCGCGCAGGCCGATGTGGCCGTTCGACAGCGCGAACGTCGACTCGGTGCGGCGCAGCTGGTCGACGGCCAGTCCCCGCCAGCGCAGCTGCCACGGTTCGATCGCGTAGCTCACAGCAACTCCGCCAGGTCCTTGACGACGATGTTCGCGCCCGCTTCGCTCAGCGCCTTCTCCCCGGCACCGCGGTCGACTCCGACGACGTACCCGAAGCCGCCGGCGTGTCCCGCCTGGGCACCGGCGATGGCGTCCTCGAACACCGCCGCGTGCGCCGGTTCGACGCCCAAGGCGCGCGCTCCGGCCAAGAACGAGTCCGGTGCGGGCTTGCCGCGCAGGTTTTCTCGCGTGATCACCAGCCCGTCGATCTGCGCCTTCACGAACCGGGTCAGCCCGGCCGCCTCGAGCACGCGCGTGGCGTTCGCGGACGACGTGACGACGCCAATGGGCAGGCCCGCGGCCTCGACGGCCTCCACGTAGGCGACCGAGCCGGGGTAGGGCTGGACACCGCGTTCGCTGATGATCTGGTCGATGAGCGCGTTCTTGCGGTCGCCGACCTGCCGCACGGTGTCCTCGGCCGGCTGGAGCCCGCGCGACTCGAGATAGGTCCGCACGCCCTCGTAGCGGGGCCGACCGTCCACGTAGCGCAGGTAGTCGTCCTCGGTGAACGGTTCGCCGAGATAGTCCTCGAACGTCTTCTTCCACGCTTCGCGGTGCAGAACGGCCGTGCTGGTGAGCACTCCGTCCAGGTCGAACAGGACGGCACGCGTGTCGTCGGGCAGGCCGAGCATCGGACTCCTCACGTTGGCGGCTCCCACCCAGCATGCACCCGCCCGGCCGGTCGTGCACCGGACGGGCGGCACACGACCGTCAGGCCTGCCGCCACATGGGCCACATCGGCGGCCCGTCCTCTGGCAATCGGTAGGGCTCACCCAGCACGTGGTAACCGCTTTCCAGGTAGAACTCGACGTTGGCCGGGGAGCTGGCTTCGAGGAACGCGGAGAGCCCGCGTTCGTCGAGCGTTCTGTGGTGGTGGTTCAGCATCGCTGTGCCGAGTCCCCGTCGTTGGTGGGCGGGCTCGACGGCGAGGAACGACAGGTGGTGGTGCCGGTCGTCCGCGGGGTGGTGTGCGGCGAACGTGTCGTCCATGAGCCGGAACCGGCCGGTGGACGCGTAGTCGTCCGGCAGCGGGACCGGGCCTTCGTCGGGGTGGAACCAGACAGCGGCGGCTCGGGCGTCGTCGAGCAGGTCGACGTGGCCGTGCTTGAGCGCGTGCGCGATCCACGTGGTGAAGTTCGCGCGGGTGAGCTCCGCGCGCGCGGCCGGGTCGGGGACGAGCCACCGCGACGGCGGGAGGTCGTGGAACGCGCGGGTGATCATGTCGGCGACGCGGCCGACGTCGGCCGAGGTCGCGAGGGTGATGTGCATGCGTTCGGCGTACACCGCAAGAGTCCAGGTGACCACGATTAACCGCGAAACCTGGCCACTGGATCGTTTCGATCAGACAGCCTGCCCGACCAGTGAGCCGATGCCGTACGTCACGCCCATCGCGATCAGCCCGCCGACGACGTTGCGCAGCACCGCACGGCCTTGCGGCGCACCGCTGAGCTTCGCGCTCACCGCGCCCGTCAGCGCCAGCGTGAGCACCGCCGCGACGACCGTGATCGGCACCCGCAGCGACACCGGGGAGAACGCGATGGCCAGCAACGGGAGCAGCGCGCCGACGGTGAAGCTGATGAAGCTCGCGATGGCGGCGCCCCACGGGTTGGTGAGCTCGTCGGGGTCGATGCCGAGCTCGGCCTCGGCGTGCGCCTGGAGCGCGTCGTGCTCGGTGAGCTGGACGGCCACCTCGTGCGCGGTGTCCGGTTGGAGGCCCTTCTCCTGGTAGATCTCGGCCAGTTCCTCGAGCTCTTCCTCCGGCATTTCCTTCAGCTCGCGCTTCTCCTTGGCGAGCAGCGCCTTCTCGGCGTCGCGCTGGCTGGACACCGACACGTACTCGCCGGACGCCATGGACATCGCGCCCGCGAAGAGGCCCGCGAGGCCCGCGACCATGATCTGCGAGAGCGCGGTCGTCGCGCCCGCGACGCCGACGACGAGGCTCGCGGTGGAGACGATGCCGTCGTTCGCGCCGAGCACTCCGGCGCGCAGCCAGTTCATCCGGTCGCCGGTGACCTCTTCGTGGGATTCGGGATGCACCGGGTCAGCGTAGGTTCGGACGCATGCTCGCGTGGCACACCGCGCCGTTGCAGGTGCGTGACGTTCCGGTCCCCTCGCCTGCTCCGGGTGAGCTGCTGGTCCGCGTGCTGGCGTCCGGTGTCTGCCGGACGGACCTGCACGTCGTCGACGGCGATCTGCCCGTGCACCGTCCACATGTGACACCGGGGCACGAGGTCGTCGGGACCGTCGAGGTGGCGGCGGGGGACTTCGCGGTGGGGGAGCGAGTCGGTATCGCGTGGCTGCGGCACACCTGCGGGACGTGCCGGTACTGCCTGCGCGGCGCGGAGAACCTGTGCCCCTCGTCGCTCTACACCGGATGGGACGCCGACGGCGGGTACGCGTCGTACGCCGTGGTGCCCGCTGACTACGCGCATCGGCTGCCTGTGGGGTACCGCGACGTCGAGCTGGCGCCGTTGTTGTGCGCGGGGATCATCGGATATCGGGCGCTGGAGCGGGCGTCGGTTCCCGCCGGCGGGCGGCTCGGGATCTACGGGTTCGGCGGGAGCGCGCACCTGGCCGCGCAGGTCGCGATCGCTCGGGGTGCGGTCGTGCACGTCGTGACGCGGTCCGCTGAGGCGCGTTCGCTGGCGTTGTCGCTCGGTGCCGCGTCGGCCGGGTCGGCGCCGCCCGAGCCGTTGGACTCGGCGATCCTGTTCGCGCCCGTCGGACCGCTGGTGCCCGCCTGCCTGGCAGCGCTGGACCGCGGCGGGGTGCTGGCGATCGCGGGCATCCACCTCACCGACGTGCCGCCGCTGAACTACCAGGAGCACCTCTTCCAGGAACGCGAGATCCGCAGCGTCACGTCCAACACCCGCGCGGACGCCCGTGCGTTCCTCGCGTTCGCCGCCGCGCATCGGCTGCACGTGGAGGTGTCGGAGTATCCGCTGGCCGGCGCCGCTCGCGCTCTCGACGACCTGCGTGCCGGCCGGGTTCGCGGCGCGGCTGTTCTGGTCCCGAACGAGGCAGTTTCCGCAGGTCAGAGTAGTTGAATCGCGTTTTTGTCAGACCCCGGTGGCACCATCTCGAACAGATGTTCGTTTCGTTCGAGGAGGCTCACGATGCAGACGCGACTCGACCCCCGCCGCTGGCCAGGCCGGGTGGTCCCGGAGACGGACCGCGAGGTCGACGTGGCCGTCGAGGCCCTGTGCTCGCGCGCGAGCTGGCCGGACGCCGTGTTCTCCCGGATCCGCGACGTGCTGGCGCCGTGGTTCGCGGCCGGGTGGTGCGTCGATGCCCTGTTGCGTGCCGTCGACACCCGCCCGGACGGCGCCAGCCAGGGCAGGCCGCGCGGCCGCGACCAGGTGGCGCACGAGTTCCTGCACGCCCGGCTCCGCGCCTGGTCCGGCGACGGGTCGGGGTTCGCGCGTCCGCCTTTACCCGGCATGACGCTGGGGCAGTGGTGGCGCGTCAACCGGCGCAACGCGGCGCTCAACGCGCCTCGGGCTCGCACGCCGCTGGCCGAGGCGGGGGAGTCGGCCCGTGCGGCCGCCGCTTCGCAGGCCCGCGCGCACCTGCGCGACCCGGTGCAGCGCTGTCGTGAGCGCGGGCGCCGGCGGCAGGAGGTGCTGGACAGCCTGCTGGTGCCGGGGTTGCGGCCGCCCACGTTCGAGGACGCCTGGCGGTTGCTGGCCGAGTTCCCCATGCCCACTCAGCGGGTGTGCAGCCACTGCGGGCACGTGCGTCAGCCCGCCCGGCACGCGGCCTGACGCCTGCGCCGAGGCTTCGTCCCGGTCGGCATGCGTGATGCGGAAGCCGGGTGCGAGCTTTCGCCGGGCTGCGGGCGCGACGATCCTCCGTGGTGCCTCCGCCGCCTTGCAGAAAGGCGACTACCGCACATGGACCCGAACGCTCCCACCACAGCTCTGACCCGCCGCTGCTTCATCGGCTGCGCCACCACGGCCGCCCTGGCCTGCGGCGCGACTGGCACCGCCCACGCCGGTTCCCGCGGTACCGCGGGTCGCGCGACGATCCCGCCTGGCACCGTGCTCGCGAAGACGGCCGACGTCCCGCTGACCGGCGGCATCGTCGTCCAGGTCGGCGACGACGTGGCCGTGGTCGCTCAGCCTGCCGAGGCGACGTTCACCGCGTTCAACGCGGTCTGCACCCACGAGGGCTGCACGGTCAACGAGATCGTCGAGAACGTGATCATCTGTCCGTGCCACGACAGCAGGTTCAGCTCCGAGGACGGGAAGGTGGTGCAGGGGCCTGCGGAGGACCCGCTGCCCGTGATCGAAGTCGAGGTGTCCGGTGAGAACGTGGTGACGACCGGGGACGAGCCCCGCTAGCCGGCACCGGCCGGTCGGCCAGCTCCGGATGGACCGACGAGCGCTACTCGGCCTGGCTGGCCGAGCTCTGAGTGTCGGCGCTGGTGAGCCGGAGCACGTAGCTGATGGCGGGTTCACCGGAGAGCACGGCCGAGCCGGTCGGGACGAACCCGGCGCGGGACAGGACGGTGCGCGAGGCGGTGTTCACGACGGCGGCGGACGCGCGCAGGGAGGTCAGGCCGTACTCCGTGCGCGCCAGGTCGCACACCGCCCGCACGGACGCGGTGGCCAGGCCCTTGCCCGCCGCCTTCAGCGCGATCCGGAAGCCGAGCTCGGCGGTGCCGCCGGCCACGTCGACGAGGTTCACCCGGCCCAGCACCGAGCCGTCGGCGTCGAGCACCAGGTGGAAGTGGCACAGGCCGGTGGCCTGCTCGGCGAGCAGGGAGCGGTGCCGGGCGTCGAAGTCGGTGAAGTACGCGTCGCCGCGGTCGGGGACCCAGGCCGCGAAGTACGCGCGGTTCTCCTGTTCGAACGCCAGCAGCGCGGGGCCGTGGTCAGGACGGAGCCGTTCGATCACGCGACCTCCTCGCGGTGGCTGACCAGGTGGTCGAGCAGGGCGTCGCGGTCGGGGTGTGCGCCAGCCTCGACGAAGGCGATCGTCTCGGGCACCCCGACCGGGCAGAGGGCGGCGGCGTCGATGCCGACGAGCGTGTCGCCGTTGGCGCACTGGGCTTCCCGCAGCAGCCAGACGTCGTCGGCCTGGCCGTACCTCGACGGCAGCTCGGTGGCCTCGACGATGCTCTCGCCGACGCTCCACTGCGCCGCCCGGTGGGCGAGCACCTCCTGCCGACCGTCCGCGCCGACGACCTCGTCGCAGGCGACCTCGGTCCAGCGGCTCGGGTCGGCACGCCACCCGTCGAGATCAACTGGCACGGCGTGACAGTAGCGGGGTGCGACACGCCGCGTGACCAGGACCACGGCAATCGGCCCGCTGAATCGTGTTCATCGGCTCCGGATGCGGGGAACACCGGTCGGGTCATCTACGGAAAGGGTCGACATGCTGGAAGTGACCCCAGTGGCCGCAGAGGTCATCAAGGAGCTCGTGACCGATTCCCCCGCAGCCGGTGACCACGGCCTGCGGTTCAGCCTGCAGGGGGACGAGGACAGCCAGACCTCGCTCGAGCTGTCGGTCAGCGAACCGACGCCGGGTGACGAGGTGATCGCCTCGGAGTCCGGTGCGCGGGTGATCATGGAGCCCGCCGCGGCGCGGTTCCTCGACGACAAGGTGCTGGACGTCCAGGAGGACGCGAACGGCCAGCCCGCTTTCGCCATCGCCCGGCAGGGCTGATCACGGGGCTCGCCGAGGTGATGCGATCCCTCGGCGAGTCCCGCGCTACGCGGACGGTGAACACGCCGGAAACCCGGCCACCGCACTGGCACCATGCGGTGGTGGCCGAGATCCAGGTCGTGCGCGGGGACATCACCGACGAGCAGGTCGACGCCGTCGTGACGGCGGCGAACGAGTCGCTGCTCGGTGGGGGCGGTGTCGACGGCGCGATCCACCGCGCGGCCGGACCGGAGCTCGCGAAGGCCGGTGCCGCGCAGGCCCCGTGCCCGCCCGGTGACGCCGTGGCGACGCCGAGCTTCGGGCTCGGACCGCGCATCCGGCACGTCATCCACACCGTCGGACCGGTGTGGGAGGGCGGCGGCCACGGCGAGGCCGACGTGCTCGCCAGGTGCTACCGCCGCAGCCTCGAAGTGGCCGACGACCTGCGCGCCGGGAGCATCGCGTTCCCGGCCATCGCGACCGGCATCTACGGCTTCCCTTCGGACGAAGCCGCCCGGATCGCGATGAGCACGATCCGGGCGGCGCACACGCAAGTACAACTCGTCCGCCTCGTCGCCTTCGACGAAGAGACCTACCGGCACCTCAAAGCTCAGGAGTGACCGGCGATCGCGTGCGGCACGTAGGCCTCCTCGAGCTGCCGCACCTCGTCGTCGGACAGCTCGACGTCCAGCGCGGCCACCGCGTCGTCCAGGTGGTGCGGCTTGGTGACACCGATGATCGGCGCGGTGATCACGGGGTTGCGCAGCATCCACGCCAGCGCCACCTGAGCCCGTGGCACGGAGCGGGCTGACGCCACCGCGGCCACCTGCTCGACGATCTCCTTGTCGGACTCCACGTACAGGGTCCGCCCGAACTCGTCGGTCTCCTGGCGGGCGGTCGTGGCGTCCCAGTCGCGGGTGAGCCTGCCGCGCGCGAGCGGGCTCCACGGGATCACGGCGACGCCCTGGTCCGCGCAGAGCGGCAGCATCTCCCGCTCCTCCTCGCGGTACATCAGGTTGTAGTGGTTCTGCATGGACACGAACCGCGTCCACCCGTGCGCTTGCTGCGTGTACAACGCCTTCGCGAACTGCCACGCGTACATCGACGAGGCGCCGATGTAGCGGGCCTTGCCCGCCTTCACCACGTCGTGCAGCGCCTCGAGCGTCTCCTCCAGCGGCACGGTCTTGTCGAGCCGGTGGATCTGGTAGAGGTCGACGTAGTCGGTGCCCAGCCTGCGCAACGAGTTGTCGATCTCGGTGAAGATCGCCTTGCGGGACAGGCCGCGGCCGTTGGGGCCCGGACGCATCTCGCCGAACACCTTGGTCGCGATGACGACCTCGTCGCGCTTCGTCAGCTCCTTCAGCGCGCGGCCGGTGACCTCCTCGGACGAGCCGTCCGAGTACACGTTGGCGGTGTCGAAGAAGTTGACGCCCGCCTCGACCGCCTGCCGGAAGAACGGCAGGGACTCGTCGTAGTCCTTCGACCACGGGTGCCCGCCGCGGCCGGGCTCGCCGTAGCTCATGCAGCCGAGGCACAGCGCGGACACGTCCAGGCCGGTGGCCCCGAGCTTGCGGTACTTCACGCGTCCCTCCAGGAGTGCTGGGGTGCGAAGCCGAGCACGCGGCGCGCCTTGTCGATCGACAGCAGCGTCTCGTGCGGCTCGAACGAGCGGGTCAGCGGCACGCCGGGGTACACCTTCTCCACCAGCTCGGCGTTCGGCGTCGTCATGCACGTGTCGGCGTTCGCGATGATGAACTCGTCGAAGCCGGTCGCGTCGAGGTCCAGCGCCAGTCGCACGGCCTGGGCGCCGTCACGGGCGTCGATGTAGGACCAGAGGTTCCACCTGCGCAGCGACGGGTCGTCGTTGAACGCGGGGAAGCGGGCGTAGTCCGCCACCTCCATGACGTTCGAGAAGCGCAGGCCGATGATCTTCATCGACGGCTCCCAGCGGCAGAACTGCTCGGCCATCGTCTCGTCGAGCAGCTTGCCGAGCGAGTACGCCGTCTCGGGGCGGCCCGCGTACTCCTCGTCCACCGGGATGTACGGCGGGGGAGTGTCGAACGGCAGGCCGAGCACCGTCTCGCTGGACGCCCACACGACGTTGCGGATGCCCGCGTGCCGCGCGGCGGAGAACACGTTGTAGGTGCTGGTGACGTTGTTGGCGAACGTCGCGGCGTTCGGTGCGACGCCGGGGCCGGGGATCGCCGCCAGGTGCACGACGGCGTCGATCCCGTCGTAGCGCGAGTCGATCGAGGTCAGCGCCTCGACGACCTGGCCGTAGTCGGTGAGGTCGATCCTCGTGTGCTCGCACTCCTGGTCACGCGGCGCGACCAGGTCGAGGTTGTGCACTTCCCAGCCGTGCTGGAGCAGATCGGTGACGACCGCGCGGCCGAGCTTGCCGCTACCCCCGGTCACCGCGACACGTTGACTCATGGGTCAGATATTGGTCCATCCGAGTGGCCACCGCTAGCACGATTCAGAGACGTGAAACACCAGTAGTTGCACGACCAATAGTAGGACGTCAAACTATTCTCATGGCCAACACCTTGCACCGTCCGGCGAACCCGGTCTGCTTCGTGACCGCATCGAGCCTGTTCGACGGGCATGACGCGGCCATCAACATCATGCGGCGAATCTTGCAGTCGCAAGGAGCCGAGGTCATCCACCTCGGGCACAACCGCAGCGTCAAGGAGGTCGTGGACGCCGCGATCCAGGAGGACGCGCAGGGCATCGCCATCAGCGCCTACCAGGGCGGACACGTCGAGTACTTCTCCTACCTGGTCGAACTCCTCAACGAGCGCGGCGCGGGCCACATCAAGGTGTTCGGCGGCGGCGGTGGCGTGATCGTCCCCGAGGAGATCGAGCTGCTGCACGGCCGCGGCGTCACGAAGATCTTCTCCCCGCACGACGGCCAGACGCTCGGCCTCGCCAAGATGATCAACTCGATGATCGAGAGCTGTGACACCGACCTGAGCGCGCAGGCGCCGCGGAGCTGGGACGCGCTGCTCACCGGTGCGGACGACGCGCTCGCGCGGGCCATCACGCTGATCGAGGCTGGCAAGGCGCCGAAGATCGAGCACGCCCGCAAGGTCCCGGTGCTCGGCATCACCGGCACCGGTGGCTCCGGCAAGTCGTCGCTCACCGACGAGCTCGTCCGCCGGTTCCGCCTCGACCAGCAGGACAAGCTGCGCATCGCGGTGCTGGCCATCGACCCGACCCGGCGCAGGGGCGGCGGCGCGCTGCTCGGTGACCGGATCCGGATGAACTGCCTCGACGGCGACCGCGTCTTCTTCCGCTCGCTCGCCACCCGCCGCGCCGGCACCGAGATCCCGGACGGCCTCCAGGAGTCCATCGAGGCGTGCAAGGCGTCGGGCGCGGACCTCGTCATCGTCGAGACGCCCGGCATCGGCCAGGGCGACGCGGCGATCGTGCCGTTCGTCGACTTCTCGCTGTACGTGATGACGCCGGAGTTCGGCGCCGCGTCGCAGCTGGAGAAGATCGACATGCTCGACTTCGCCGACGCCGTCGCGATCAACAAGTTCGAGCGCCGCGGCGCCGAGGACGCGCGCCGCGACGTCGGGCGCCAGATGGTCCGCAACCGCGAGGCGTTCGGAGCCAAGTGGGACGACATGCCGGTGTACGGCACGAGCGCCGCGACGTTCAACGACGACGGCGTGACCGCGCTCTACCAGTTCCTGCGCGACGGTCTCGTCGAGCACGGCCTGCACGTCACCGAGGGCGCGCTCACCCACGTCGACACCAAGGTCTCCACGTCCGCGTCGACGGTCGTGCCGCCGCAGCGCGCCCGCTACCTCAGCGACATCGCGGACACCGTGCGCGGCTACCACCGCAAGACCGACGAGCAGGTGGTCGCGGTCCAGCGGCACACCGGCCTCGACGTCGCGCGGCAGGCGCTGGAGAGCGCCGAGAAGTCCACCGAGGACATCGCGGGTCTCGTCGACGCCGCGCAGCGCAAGATCGACCACGACACCGAGGACGCGCTCACGCGGTGGGCGGAGACCAAGGAGCAGTACGAGGGCGACGAGCTCGTGTTCCGCGTGCGGGACAAGGAGATCCACACCAAGCTCACCCGCGAGACCCTGTCCGGCAACAAGGTCCGCCGGGTCAGCCTGCCCCGCTACGACGACAAGGGCTCGCTGCTGCGCTTCCTGCGCAAGGAGAACCTGCCCGGCTTCTTCCCGTTCACCGCGGGCGTCTTCCCGTTCAAGCGGGAGGGCGAGGACCCGGCCCGCATGTTCGCCGGCGAGGGCGACGCGTTCCGCACCAACAAGCGCTTCAAGTACCTCTCGCAGGGCTCGCCCGCGACCCGGCTGTCGACCGCGTTCGACTCGGTGACGCTGTACGGCCGCGACCCCGACACCCCGCCGGACGTCTACGGCAAGATCGGCACCTCCGGTGTCTCGATCGCCTCGCTGGACGACATGAAGGCGCTCTACGACGGCTTCGACCTCGTCGCGCCCACCACGTCCGTCTCGATGACGATCAACGGCCCGGCGCCGACGATCCTCGCCTACTTCCTCAACACGGTCATCGACCAGCAGGTCGACAAGTTCCGCGCCGAGCACGACCGCGAGCCGAACTTCGAAGAGTCGCAGCAGCTGCGCGCCTACGCGCTGGCGAACGTGCGCGGCACGGTCCAGGCCGACATCCTCAAGGAGGACCAGGGCCAGAACACCTGCATCTTCTCCACCGAGTTCTCGCTGCGGATGATGGCCGACATCCAGGAGTGGTTCATCGGGCAGCAGGTCCGCAACTTCTACTCGGTGTCGATCTCGGGCTACCACATCGCCGAGGCCGGGGCGAACCCCATCAGCCAGCTCGCCTTCACGCTCGCCAACGGCTTCACCTACGTCGAGTCGTACCTCGCGCGCGGCATGAACATCGACGACTTCGCACCGAACCTGTCGTTCTTCTTCTCCAACGGCATGGACGCCGAGTACAGCGTCATCGGCCGCGTCGCCCGGCGGATCTGGGCGGTCGCCATGCGCGACCGCTACGGCGCCGCGGAGCGGTCGCAGAAGTTCAAGTACCACGTGCAGACCTCGGGTCGTTCGCTGCACGCGCAGGAGATGAACTTCAACGACATCCGCACCACGCTCCAGGCGTTGTGCGCGCTGTACGACAACTGCAACTCCTTGCACACCAACGCCTACGACGAGGCGATCACCACGCCGACCGAGTCGAGCGTGCGGCGTGCGATGGCCATCCAGATGATCATCAACAAGGAGTGGGGCCTGTCGGCGAACGAGAACCCGCTGCAGGGTTCGTTCGTCATCGACGAGCTGACCGACCTCGTGGAGGAGGCCGTGCTCGCCGAGTTCGACCGGATCTCCGAGCGCGGCGGTGTGCTCGGCGCGATGGAGACGGGCTACCAGCGCGGCCGCATCCAGGACGAGTCGATGCTCTACGAGCAGCGCAAGCACGACGGCTCGCTGCCGCTGGTGGGCGTCAACACGTTCCTCGCGCCGCACGGCGACGAGGAGCACGTGACCATCGAGCTCGCGCGGGCGACCGAGGACGAGAAGCGCTCCCAGGTCGACCGCACGCGTGCGTTCCAGGACGCGCACCGGCCGGACGCGGACAAGGCGCTGACGGCGCTGCGCGACGCGGCGCAGTCCGGTGAGAACGTGTTCGCGGTGCTGATGGACGCGGCGCGCGTGTGCACTCTCGGCCAGATCACCGAGGCGTTCTTCGAAGTCGGCGGCCAGTACCGCCGCAACATCTAGCCCCGAGCACCGAAGAGCTAGGCCGTCCGGGTTCTTTCTCGGCCGATCTATTCGCACTTGCCCGTCTGCTCCCGATAAACGGAGCAGACGGGCAGGTGAGTGCGGTGGAGTTCAACGGTATCGATGCGGGCACCGGCGGTTACCTGTTCCCGGCCCAGTCCCCGGCGGACATCGCGAGAACGGCGCGGCGGTCGGTGTTGCCGCGCGAGCTGGCGGCGTGGACGGCGTCGTTCGTCCGCGATCTCGACGACCTGGCGCAGACCGGCTGGGGCCTGGTCGTCCCGGACGGGCTGGACGCGGCGATCATCGACGCGCTGTGCCCGCTGCTCGACCTGCGCGCGGGCCAGGCGGGCGCGCACTACCGGGAGCTGGTCGTCCGCCCCGGCGAGGACAAGAGCACCTTCCTGCGCCGCAACGGGATGGGGCCCGGCCCGGCCGATCCCCGCCGCGTGCCGTACTACCTCCTGATCGTCGGCCCGCCCGCGCTCGTCCCGTACTCGTTCCAGTACCTGCTGGACGTCCAGTACGCCGTCGGCCGGGTCGACTTCGACACCGTCGCCGAGTACGCGGCCTACGCCCGGCACGTCGTCGCGGCCGAGGAACGGGGCGTCGCAACGGTTCCCGCGCACCTGTTCGCCACCAGCAACCCCGACGACGAGCCGACTGGGCTCAGTGCGCGGAAGCTCGCCGAGCCGCTCGCCCGCGAGCTGACCGCGTTCGGCGCCGCGGTCACCAAGGACGTCGGCGCACCGGCCACGAAACAACGGCTGCGCGACCTGCTGGCCGGCGGGCCCGGGATCCTCTTCACCGCGACCCACGGACTCGGCAGCCGCGACGGCGACGCGCGCGACGTCCAGGGCGCGCTGGTGTGCCAGGACTGGCCCGGACCTCTTGCCGCGCAACCGATCGAGCAGCGCCACTACCTCTGCGCCGCCGACGTCGTCGCGCCGGTCGTGCCGCGCGTCGTGTTCTCCTTCGCCTGCTACAGCGGAGGATTCGCCGCGCACGTGTCGCGGCTGCCGCAGCGGCTGCTCGTGCACGGGGCGCTCGCGTTCGTCGGTCACGTCGACCGCGCGTGGGGCTACTCGTTCCTGTGGGACGGGGCGGACGAGCACATCACCGCGATGGTGAGCGCGGTGTTGTCGCTCCACGAAGGACATCGGCTCGGCACCGCGATGGAAGCGGTGAACTGCCGCTGGTCGGAGATCGCGGCCGAGCTGACGACGCGGCTGGACCAGCTGGGCGCCGACGACCGGCGACTCGCCTGGCTCTGGACCGCGTGCAACGACGCGCGCAACTACGTGGTGGTCGGTGATCCCGCCGTGCGCGCGTGCTGAACGGAGGTTGGAGATGTCCAAGGAGAAGGTGCCCGGCCACGACGTGCACTACCACCTGCTGAGCTACGACGAGAACGGCACCGAGCGCGGCGGTGACAGCAGAGGAGTGCTGGCGCTCGCCGCGTCCGAGCAGCCGACCGACGTGTTCGTCTTCAGCCACGGGTGGAACGGCGACATCCCCGCCGCGCGCGAGCAGTACGGCAGGTGGATCGCGACCATGGCGGACTGCGTGGAGGAACGGCGACGTGTGCGCGCGTTGCCCGGCGGCTTCCGGTCGCTGCTCGTCGGGTTGCACTGGCCCAGCAAGGCGTGGGGCAACGAGGACGCCGACGCGTCCGTGTTCGGCGACAGTCCCGAGGCGTGGCGGGCGATCGGGACCATCGTCCACTCCGCACTCGACGAGCTCGCGCCCGCCACGCTGCCGCCCGACGTGCGGCTGGCGCTGGAGGAGCTGGACCGGCTCGTCGCCGACGACTCGGCCGAGGGCGACCGGGAACCGTTCGACGCCGAGCGGCTGTACCAGGGCGGCAGGCTCGACGACGACCTGCGCCAGGCAGGACTCTTCACGCCGCTTCGCGTGTTGACGTTCTGGAAGATGAAGAAGCGCGCGCGGACGTTCGGCGAAACCGGTGCGGCGGCGTTCGTGCGGGACCTCCAGCGCAGCGTGCCGGGCGCGCGGATCCACCTGATGGGGCACAGCTTCGGCGCCATCGTCGCCTCGGCCGCCGCCGCGGGGGCGACACGTCCGGTCGCGTCGCTGTCGTTGATCCAGGGCGCGATGTCGCTGTGGTCGTTCTGCTCGGCCATCCCGGCGAAACCGGGCACGGCGGGGCTCTTCCGGCCGGTGCTGGCGAACCGGAAGGTCACCGGGCCGATCGTGGTGAGCACGTCCGTGCACGACCGCGCGGTCGGGACGTTCTACCCGCTGGCCGCCTGGTCCGGCCGCCAGCTCGACTACGACCCGGACGGCCCGCCCAGGTACGGCGGCATCGGCGTGCACGGCGTGCACGGGCCGGACGTCGGAGCGGTGCACCACGGCGACGTCCGGCAGGTGCACGACCTGGCACCGGGGCGGGTGCACAACGTCGACGCGCGATCCGTTGTCTCCACGAGCGATGGAATCGCCGGGGCGCACAACGACATCTGTCACGCTGAGCTGGGACGTCTCGTCTGGCGGGCGGTGACATCGGGTCGCTGAGGCCGAAATGTCCGCTTTTCACGTGAGTCATTTGGATGACTGGAGTTGACTGACCCGATGACTTGCTCCTAACCTGAGTCCACCGTCGCTGAGGTAAATCCTTCAGTCGAGGACGGTAAAATGATTCGTCGTCCATTGTGGATACTGGCGGTCGGATTCGCGTTGCTCGTCGGCATGATGGGAGCGCCATCGGCCGGAGCCGCGGAACCGAACCTCGTTCCCATTTTCGACGGCAAGACACTCGACGGCTGGACCGCGCACGCCAAGGACGCTTTCGTGGTCAAGGGCGGCGCCATCCACAGCCAAAAGGACGCGTCGAGGGGGTGGCTGTACTACAACAAGCAGTCGTACGGCAGCTTCCGCTGGATCTTCCACGTTCGCCAGGTGTCGGGCAACCACAAGCCGACCGTGCTGATCTGGGGAAAGATCCAGACGCCCGCCCTCAACGGGCTCGGCGCGATCCAGTTCCAGCCGCCCAACGGCGGCGCGTGGGACTACCGGCCGGGGCACAACAACGGCGGCAAGGGCCTGTTCACGAAGTACCCGCACCCGAACTGGGACGTCAAGAAGTGGGCGCAGTGCGAACTGCTCGCCAACCAGACCACCGGAATCGCGCGGATGGCCTGCTGTCCGATCCCGGAGGGACAGACCAAGTGCAAGGGCATCGAGGTCCTGAAATTCGAGGACAAGAAGGAGCCCGCGGGACGGGTGGCGCCTGTCGCCATTCAGATCCACAACAAGGGCATCGAGGACGAGTACAAGAACCTGCTCGTTGAATCTCCCGTTGCCGAACCGGACAAGCTCATCACGACCACGTACAAGTAATCCCTGACACCTCCACCCGCTGGCCGCGTCCGGTCACGCCGCGCATCACCCCCGCGCGGCGCGGCCGGACGCGTTCCGGTGTCCCGGTCACGTGCCCGAGCGCAGCACCGTCTGCGGCACGAGCGTGCTGCCGAGGCTGGGGCGCAGGTCCGCGCGCAGCGCGGACAGGCACACCTGGTGCGACACGGGCCGCAGCGAGATGCCGACCGTCGCGGCGGTGAGCACCACTCGCTGCACGGCCTGCCCAGCCCGCAGTTCGGCGGCGTCGCCGTCGGAGAAGGAACACACCACCACGTCCGACTGCCCGGACCCGTTCCGCGCCATCACGTGCAGCCACGCTCGTTCCACCTCGGCCGCCCGCGCGAGCAGCCCCCGGTGCACGTCGACAGCGGGCACCGCGGACCACGACCGGCGGTGCGTGCGCAGTGCGTGCAGCAGTGCCAGCACCTCGGCGCTCGGCTCCTGGTAGCCGCCCAGCCGCACGACGGCCGCCGCGTTGCCTGCGCTGGGGCCGGGCAGCAGCGTCACCAGCGGGCGGACGCCGTGACCCTGCAACGCCAGCCGCACGTTCAGCAGCGCGGCACCGCAGGCCAGCCTGCTGTCCCTGCCGTGCGGGGAGGTCGTGTGCAGTTCGATCCGATCGGGCAGGACGACGAAGTGGCACCGCGGATCGGGGGAGGCGAGCGAGAGCACGCCGCGGACGTCCTCACCGGCCAGGCCGAGTGCGGGAGTCGCCGCCGTAGTCATGGTGTCCACTGTCCGATCGGGAGGCTGGCGGGCGGAACGGCCGAAGGTCCTCACTTGCTAGGGCCATTGTTGGTGCGGGTCTGCCAGTCGTGTCACGCTGTCCTGCATGGCGGGTCGCATGTCGGGTCGGTTCAGCGGATTCGGTGGTGGGCACCTGCGACGACGCGGCCTCGACGAGCTGCTCGGTGAGGTCCGCGACCGGATGGACGAGATCGTCACCACCAGGGACCACATGCAGGAGCTGCTGGGCGCGGTGCTGGCCGTCGGCTCCGGGCTGGAGCTGGACTCGACGCTGCAGCGCATCGTGCAGGCCGCGGTGGACCTCGTCGGCGCCCGCTACGGAGCGCTCGGCGTGCTCGGCACCCGCGACGACCTCGCCGAGTTCGTGTACGTCGGCATCGACGAGCGAACCCGTGCCGCGATGGGGCATCTGCCCGAGGGGAAGGGCCTGCTCGGCGCGCTGATCAAGGACCCGACCGCGATCCGGCTGCGCGACCTGGCCCAGCACGACATGTCGGTCGGCTTCCCGCCGAACCACCCGCCGATGCACAGCTTCCTCGGTGTGCCGGTGCGCGTGCGCGACGAGGTCTTCGGCAACCTCTACATGACGGAGAAGACCGACGCCGAGGAGTTCACCCCGGACGACGAGGCCGTGCTGCAGGCGCTGGCGGCCGCGGCCGGTGTCGCCATTGAGAACGCACGGCTCTTCGAACGTTCACGCATGCGTGAACGGTGGCTCGAGGCGATCGGCGAGATCAACGCGGAGCTGCTCGGCGGCGCGTCCGGCGACCACGCGCTGCGGCTCATCGCGCAGCGCACGGTCGAGCTCTCGGGCGCGGACACGGCGTTGATCGCGCTCGGCGACCACCAGCACGTCCCGATGCACGTCGCCGCGTGCGCCGGCGCGCCAGTCGAGCAGTTCTCACCGGAGGACTTCGGGGTGACGGACGTGGTGCGCTCCGGCATCCCGCTGCTCGCCGACGACGTCGACGCGCTGGGCGGTTTCGGGCCGGCGCTGGCGGTGCCGCTGCGGTCCGGCCCGGTGATCACCGGCGTGCTGCTCGCGTTGCGGCGCAGCGGGGGCAACCGGTTCCTGCCGGACCAGGTTCCGGTGCTCGCGTCCTTCGCGGACCAGGCGGCCGTCGCGCTGGAGTTCGTTGAGCAGCAACGATCTCAGCGTCAGCTGGACGTGCTGGAGGACCGCGACCGGATCGCGCGCGACCTGCACGACCACGTGATCCAGCGGCTGTTCGTCACCGGGCTCACCCTGCAGGCGACCATGCGCAAGCTCACCGAGCCGGACCTCGTCGACCGGCTGCGCACCGCCGTCGAACAGCTCGACGAGACCGTGCGTGAGATCCGGACGTCCATCTTCGACCTGCACTCGACGGATCAGACCTCGTTGCGGCGCAGGCTTCTCGACCTCGTCGCGGACCTGACGGAGAACGCCGCGTTCTCGCCCGCGGTCCGGATGTCCGGCACCGTCGACAACTCCGTGCCACCGGACATCGGCGAACACGCGGAAGCCGTCGTGCGCGAGGCCGTGACGAACGCGGTGCGCCACTCGGGAGCGTCCGAGCTGACGGTCACCGTCGAGGCCGGAACCGAGCTCGTGATCTCGGTGGTGGACAACGGGATCGGCATGCCGGACGGCGTCGCGCGCAGCGGCCTGCGCAACCTCCAGGCGCGCGCGGAGCGGTTCGGCGGCGAGCTCGCGGTGACCGGTGAACCAGCAGGCGGCGCCCGTGTGACGTGGCGCGTGCCGCTGCCCACCTAGTTCGACCGATCTGGGTTCGTCCTACCTGGGCTTGTCCTCGGGCTTGCGGAACTGGCTCGCGAACACGGCCGCCTGCGTGCGGCGTTGCATGCCGAGCTTGGCCAGCAGGTGCGACACGTAGTTCTTCACCGTCTTCTCGGCGAGGAACATGCGCTCGGCGATCTGCCGGTTCGTGAGGCCCTCACCGATCAGGTCGAGCACCGTGCGCTCCTGCTCGGACAGCATCCGCAGCGGGTCGCCTTCCTCGCGCTCCCTGCGGATCCGGTTGAGCAGCGCGCTCGTGGTGCGCGCGTCGAGCAGCGACTGCCCGGCGGCGACCGTGCGCACCGCGTTCACCAGGTCCGCGCCGAGGATCTGCTTGAGCACGAACCCCGACGCCCCGGCCATGATCGCGTCGAACAGCGCCTCGTCGTCCGCGAACGACGTGAGCATGAGGCACTGGAGCCCCGGCAGCTTGCTGCGCAGCTCGCGGCACAGCTCGATGCCGTTGCCGTCGGGCAGCCTGATGTCGAGCACGGCCACGTCCGCCTGTGCCGACGGCACCTTGGCCAGCGCCTCGGTGACGCTCGCGGCGTCACCGACGACTTCGAGGTCCAGCTCCTCTTCGAGCAGGTCCGCGATGCCGCGGCGGACGATCTCGTGGTCGTCGACGAGGAACACGCGCGTCACCATGGACCTCACGGTAGCGCGGTTCGAAGGACCCTGGGAGAAGAGGACCTACGGCACGCGGCGCAACGCGTTGGCCCCCTTACGTTGGCATCATGACCACATCCGCTCTGCCCGTCGTGGCCGGGGTCGACGGATCGGGATCGGCGTTGGCCGCGGTTGCTTGGGCAGCCCATGCGTGCACGAGGTACCGCTCGCCGCTGCGCCTCGTGCACGCCTACAGCCTGCCCACGCGCGGCTACCCCGAAGTCATCAGCTCGGCGCGCGAGCTGCGTTCGGCGATGTACGACCAGGGACGGTTGTGGCTCTCGGACGCCGTCGCGGCGGCCCACTCGGTGTCACCCGATCTGGTGGTGGAGCACGACCTCCGGATGGAGCACTCCGTGCCCACGCTGCTCGAGGAGTCGGTGCGGGCGCGGCAGATCGTGCTCGGGTCGCGCGGCCTCGGCGGGTTCACCGGCGCACTCGTCGGGTCGACGGCCGTCGCTCTCGCCGCGCACGCGTCGTGTCCGGTGGTCGTGGTGCGCGGGGAGTCCGTCGCCGGGCCCGTCGTGGTGGGCGTCGACGTGTCCGCCGGGTCCGACGCCGCACTGGGGTTCGCGTTCGAGGAGGCTTCGGCGCGCGGCGTGGTGCTCGTCGTCGCGCACGCCGGGGGTGAGGTCGATGGCGTGCTGCAGCGGGTGTCCGGGTGGGGTGAGAAGTACCCGGATGTCGTCGTGGAGCAGGTGCTGGCGCGGGAACGGCCGGCGCCGCTGCTGTTGCGGCTGGGCGAGAGCGCCGGGTTGCTCGTCGTCGGATGCCGGGGGAGGGGCGGGTTCACCGGGCTGCTGCTCGGGTCCACCAGTCAGGCGCTCGTGCACCACGCACCCTGCCCGGTCGCGATCGTCCGTGAACCGTGAGCGAGGTGACCGAAACTTCGCCCGGTCACCGCGCTCACGCCGTCAGGGGCACCCTCGTGACGTCTTCCGTCGCGAGGGTGCCCCTGACGGCACTGGAGCTGCGGTTCAGGACTTGATGGCGGAGATCTCGAACTCGAGGACGACCTTCTCGCCCACCAGGACGCCGCCGGTCTCGAGCGCGGCGTTCCACGTCACGCCGAAGTCCTTGCGGTTGATCGTGGTCGAGCCCTCGAAGCCGACGCGGGTGTTGCCGAACGGGTCCTTGGCCACGCCCTCGAAGGTGAAGTCGATGGACAGGCCGCGGGTGACGTCCTTGATGGTCAGGTCACCGGTCAGCCGGAACGTGGTCTCGTCGATCTGCTCGGCGGCCGTGGAGACGAACTTGATCTCCGGGTACTGGTCGGCCGCGAGGAAGTCGTTGTTGCGCAGGTGCTCGTCGCGCTGAGCCTGGCGGGTGTCGATGCTGGCGACCTTCAGCACGACCTGGGCCGAGGTCGCCGCGGGGTTGTCACCGTCGATGCTGATCTTGCCGTCGAACTCGTTGAAGGCGCCACGAACCTTGGTGACCATCGCGTGTCGCGCCACGAACCCGATGCGGGAGTGCGCGGCGTCGATGACGTAGTCGCCGGTCAGTTCGGAGAGGTTGGTGGCCGTGGTCATGTCGTGTCCTTCCGGGACGCTTCGTTGATGTGTCACCTACATTGCCACCAACATGGGTGATGTGTCAACTATTCCGGTACACTGGTGGAGTGACGCAGGAGACTCGATGGCTGGACGCCGGTCAGCAGCAGGCGTGGCGTGCGTACCTGCGGATGCAGGGTGAGCTGAACGCGCGGCTGAGCCGGGACCTGCAGGCGAACTCCGACCTGTCGATGGCCGACTTCGCCGTGCTCGTGCACCTGACCGACGTGCCGGACGGGCGCGTCCGGGTGCTGGAGCTCGCGCGGAACCTGCACTGGGAGAAGAGCCGCATCTCGCACCACATCGGCCGCATGGAGAAGCGCGGCCTCGTGCGGCGGGAGAACTGCCGGTCGGACGGGCGCGGCGCGTTCGTCGTGCTGACCGACGAGGGGCGCGAGGCGATCGAGGCCGCCGCGCCGCGGCACGTCGAGCAGGTGCGCGAGCTGATGTTCGACAACCTCACCGACGAGGAGGTCGCCGTGCTCGCCCGGATCTCGCAGCGGGTGGTCGACAAGCTGACGACCGCGTGCGACGAGCCGGCCTAGCGCAGTCGGCTCAGCGCGCAGGCGGCTCAGCGGCAGGCGAACGAGCGGCGGTAGTCGCTCGGTGGCACGCCCACCACGCGGTGGAAGTGGTGCCTCAGCAGCGCCGCCGTCCCGAACCCGCACTCGGTGGCGACCTCGTCGATGCCGATCGTGGTCTCCTCCAGCAGCTTGCGGGCGTGCAGCACGCGCTGCATGGTCAGCCACTTGTTGGGGGTCGTGCCGGTCTCGGCGACGAACCTGCGCGCGAACGTCCGCTCGGACATGTTGGCCTGCCGCGCGAGTGACGCGACGGTGTGGTCCGCGGACAGCGACTTGAGCGTCGACTCCAGCACGGGCTCGAGGCTGTCGCCGGTGCACTCGGGGATGGGCAGCTCGACGAACTGCCGCTGACCGCCGTCGCGCTGCGGCGCCACGACCATGCGGCGGGCGATCGCGGTCGCCGCCTTGGTGCCCAGCTCGCGCCGCACGAGGTGCAGGCACGCGTCGATGCCCGCCGCGGTGCCCGCGCTGGTGATGATGTCGCCGTCGTCGACGAACAGCACGTCCGGATCGAGCTTGGCGAGCGGGAAGCGCTGGCGGAACATCTCGGTCTCGCGCCAGTGCGTGGTGCAGTGGCGACCGTCGAGCAGGCCGGCCGCGCCGAGCAGGAACGCGCCGCTGCACACCGACAGCGCGGTCGTCTTCGTGCCGTGCAGCTCCTGCAGCGCGCGCACGACCGCGGGTGGGTAGTCGTCGCGGATCCGGGCGGCGGGCAGTGCGATGAGGTCGGCGTCCTGGAGTGCGTCGAGTCCCAGCGCGGGCGTCAGCGCGACGCCGGGGATGGAGGTCGGCACGGGTTCGCCGGGGTGCTCACCGCACACGCGGAACTCGATCGGCGGCACTCCGTCGCTGGTCCGGTCGATGCCGAACACCTCGCAGAGCAGGCCGAACTCGAAAGGCGCGACGCCTTCGATCAAGGGAACCGCCACCGAACGAAGCATGGCAGAATATTAGCGCACATCGACAGATCTGCCACTGTTGGCGGGATGTCGTCGAGCGCAAACTTACTGCCATGACTACCGCAGCAGTTCTCCTCCTCATCGCAGTTGTCGCCCTCTGGCTGAACGCTCACCGCGACCGTTCGGCCGGGCTGGCGGGGTCTTCGGACGTCGTCGATCGTGATCGCGAGCGGGTGCGCGCCGACATCCACGCCCTGATCTGACCTTCCCGTGTACGTCACCGGACGGATGTCTGCGTCGATCACCACCGCCAGTGTGGTCCACCTAGGACCACACACGGCGGAGGCGACTGACCATGGTCAGCAGGATCGACGAGTACGACCGGTGGAACGCGATCGCGCGCAATGAGACACCGACCCAGCAGCTCGACCGCAGCTACGCGGAGATCCTGCAGGAGGTCCGGGTCGCGCAGACCGGCGTTCAGCTGCTGCTGGCGTTCCTGCTGACGCTCGCGTTCACCCCCGCGTTCGGCCAGTTCACCGGCTTCCAGCGCGACCTGTACGTCGCAGGCCTCGTGCTCGGCGCGTCGAGCACCGCGCTCCTCATCGCCCCCGCGTCCTTCCACCGCGTGGTCTTCCGCAAGCGGCTCAAGAAAGAGCTCGTGCGCGCCTCCAACCGGTTCGCGACCGGCGGGCTGTTCCTGCTGATGCTCGCGCTCGCGACGTCGCTGATGCTCATCCTGGACGTCGTGCTCAGCACACCGATCGCCGTCTGGATCACCACAGGGCTGCTCGGCTGGTTCAGCATCTGGTGGTACGTCGTCCCGTTGTGCTTCCGGGTGCTAGCCCGCCACGACTCCCCGGCGCACGGCCTCCCGTGTGATGTCGGTGCGGGATCGGACGCCCAGCTTCGCGAGCACGTGGGACACGTGAGTGGCAACGGTGCGTCGTGACAGGAACAGGTGTTCACCGATCTGCTGGTTCGACAACCCCTGCACGACCAGTTCGGTGATGCGCTGCTCGGCCGGCGTCAGGCTCTCCCACCCGTGGCGGGCCCGCCGGTGCTTGACCTGCGGCCCGCGCCGGATTCCGTGCTCCCGCATGTGGGACAGCAGCGCCAGCGCGTCCCACTCGGCGCCCAGCTCCGTGTAGAGCTCGATCGCCTGGGTCATCGCCGCCCGCGCCTCCACCTTGGCTTCGGACGCGGCCAGCAGCAGCGCCGCGGACGCCAGGGCTTCCGCCGCCCGCGCGGGCAACCCGGCCTCCCCGTAGGTGTCGGCGGCCCGGATCAGCTCGTCGGGAGAACCGTCCAGCAACGCCCGGCAGTGCACCGCGGCGGCCCGACGGTGCGCCACGTCCAGCTTGTCCGCCAACGACTCCGCGTACGAGGCGGCGAAGCGCGCGAGGTCCAGATCGCCCACCTGGACGGCCAGCCGCACCGCGTCCGGCAGCAGCTCGTCGACGACCACATCGCCGTAGACACCCGGCCGCAGCACCTCCAGAGCACCCGCGAGGTCACCTTCCTGTTCCAGCTGAAGGCTTCTGGCGAGAGTGACCGTGATGACCACGATCCCGTTGTCCTCGCCTGCCGCGTTGAGGTGCTTGCGCGCCGACTTCGCGTCACCTCGGTGCAGGTTGATCAGCGCGGCCACGCCGCGGTCGGTCGAGCAGACCCGCGGGTCCTTGACGTCGTCGCCGAGCAGGTCGACCTCGACCAGGGCGTCGTCCCACTCGCCGGTGTAGAGGAGCACTTGCCCCAGTGCGCTCTGCGCCTGGGCGAGCCGGACGATGTTGCCCGCCGCATCGGCGGCGTGCCGCACGGCGCGTGCGGCTTCCACGGCTTCCTCGCGGCGGTCCAGGTCGTCGAGCACCAGCGCGCGGTTGATCTGCAACAGCAGCCGGAGATCACCGGTGCCGTCGGCTGCGGACGCGACCGCGAGTGCCTGGTCCAGCAGGATCAGCGCGGAGTGCATCGCGTTGCGAACGATCGCCACGATCGCGCGCACGTGCAGCGCCCAGCTGATGGTGCCGCGATCCGCGCAGGCGGTTGCTTCCTCGAAGGCGTCCGCCGCCGCCTTCTGCGCTGAGTCCAGGTCACCCAGGTCGAAGTGAGCCCGCGCGGCCAGCACCAGCAACCTGGCGAGGTCGCGCCCGGACGTGCCGGGCATGGCCCGGTCGAGGTCGGCGAGCGATTCCTCGGAGCGGCCGGTGAGGCTGCGGCACTGCGCGAGCGTCCAGTGCAGGTCGACCGGAACCACGTCCGCGAGCGCCAGACCGGCGACCGCGCACTCCTCGGCCTTCTCGTGGTCGCCCGCGCGGAAGTGCGCGTCCGCGAGCAGGCTCAGCAGTCGTTCCCGTTGCGGCACCGAGACGTCCGTGTCGACGACCCGGCCGAGCAGGTCGATCGCGGCGTCCGGTGCGTGGCCCACCAGCTCCTGCCCGTGCCGCACGAGCCACGGCACGACCCAGGCATCGGTGTCCTGCGCTGCGAGCAGCTGCACCACTACGCGTTCCGGTTCGGCTTCGGCCTCGGCGAGCTCGCGCGCCGCCTCCAGGTGCCATGCGGAGCGCGCCGCGTGCGGCACCTCGTCGTAGAGAGCCGTGCGCACCAGGCCGTGCCGGAACGCCAGCGCCTCGCCGGAGTCGACCAGGACCCCGGCCGCGATCGCCTCCTGGAACGAGGGCAGCAGCTCCGACACCCGGCGCCGTTGCACCACCGCGAGGTCGGACACCCGGAACTCCTGACCGAGCATCGCGGCTGCGGCGAGCACGGTTCTGGTGTCCTGGCTGACGAATCCGAGGCGGTCCGCGATCGCGCTGGACAACGAGTCCGGCACCTGGGTGCTGATCAGCCGGGCGTTCCCGTCGACCACCTCGACCGAGCCGCTGCGCACCAGTGCCTCGGCCAGCTCGACGACGTACATCGGGTTGCCACCGGCCCCCGCGGCCAGCTTCCGCAACGCCTTGTCCGGCGTGCCGCCGAAGATGTACCCGAGCAGGTCCGCCACCGCCGACGCGGGGAGCGTGCCCAGCCGCACCCGATGCACACCTGTGCGGCGCAACGCGATCAGCTCGTCCCGCTGCGGGATCGGCCGGGCCGCGCCGAGCAGCAGCAGTGGCTGCTGCGCGACGAGCCCGGCCAGCCTGCGCCACACCGCGATCGTCGCCGAGTCCGCCCACTGGAGCTCGTCGACGACCAGTACGAGCGGGCCGTCCGCGCACAGCTTCTCGACCCGTTCGATGAGGTGCTCCGCCGTGGCCGCGACGAGGTCCGAACCCGCCGCGTCACCGCGGCTGCCCAAGAGTTCGGAGCGAGACGTGCCGAGTGCGTCCACCAAGGGCTGCAAGGGAAGGACTCGGCCGAGCTCGTGGCCGGCGCCCCAGCGGATCTGGGCGTCGGCGATCGCGGTGACGGACTTGAGGAGCGTGGTCTTGCCGATGCCGGGGTCGCCTTCGAGTAGCACGGCGTCGCCGCGCCCTCTGGAGAGATCCTCCACACGCCTGGCGAGGCCGGTCAGTTCGCGGTCACGGCCGACGAGCCGCAACGCGTTTGGTTGCACCTCGGGGAGGTTACAAGCAGGCCCGCAGGGGAACAAGACCATTCACCCGAATAGCCAGTGTGCTGGAAGAGTTCTATTCGGTGCCAGTTCGACATTAGCCGGTGGGTGTTTACCTGTTCGTTGTACTTCGTTCTATCCAAACTATTGTTTTGACCTCATACTGATCCGACCAACGGTTGCCCACCGATGGCGCACACCTTCGCCCCGCATATTGACGGAGGTTTCTCATGCGACCCGTCCGACTCCTCGTGTTGGCTGCTGCGATCGCAGCCGGACTCGCCGCTTCCCCCGCCATTGCCGCTGCTACTGACACTACTCCATCCGCGCCGGTTGTGATCGCCGAAGGTCACACACCGTACAACTAAAGCGCCTGTGGGACCGGCATTGGAGCATGCGGTCCACTGTAACGGGCTATTGGTCGAATAATTTTGGTGTCGATGGATTGTTCCAAGACGTTCGCGCTCCAGCCTATCACTCGGCTGCACGCGAACGTCGGCGTGAACATTGTCCGGGGAATCCCGCACAGTTCCAGAGTCACCCCTGCCCAGTACTCGACGTTCACATGGAGGGAACGGCCCGGCTTGAGTTCCTCCAGCAGTTCTACGACTCGGCGTTCCACGGTCATGGCGAAGTCGACCAGCGGGCCGCCGAGCGTCACCGCGATGTCCCGCAACATCCGTGCGCGGGGATCCTCGGTGCGGTACACCGCATGACCGAAGCCCATGATGCGGTCGCCACCGAGGATCCTCGCGCGCACCCACGCGTCCACGTGCTCGGGTGAGCCGATCAGGTCGAGCGACTCCAGCGCGCGATCCGGCGCGCCGCCGTGCAGCGGTCCGGAGAAGGTGCCGATCGCCGCGGTGATGGCGGAAACCACGTCAGCGCCTGAGGAAGCGACGACGCGCGCCGTGAACGTCGACGCGTTGAAGCCGTGGTCGATCGTCGAGATCAGGTACTGCTCGACGGCCCGCACCACGTCCGCCGGCGCCTCGGTGCCGGTCACCATGTACAGCCAGTTCGCGGCCGCCGAGAGGTCGTCGCGCGGCTCCAGCGGTTGCGCGCCGGACCGGATCCGGTGCAGCGCGGCGAGAATCGTCGGCGTCACCGCGCACACCCGCAGCGCGTCGGCGCGGCGTTGCGCCATCGGCGCGTCCCACATCGGGGCGGACGGCAGCATCGACAACGCGGTGCGCAGGCCGAAGAGCGGTGTCGTGCTCGTCGCGATCGCCGGCAGCACCGCGCGGAGCTGGTCCGGCAGCGCGCGCAGCGGTGCGACCTCCGCGGCGAAGTCCGCGCGCTCGGCGGGCGACGGCAGGTGGCCTTCGACGAACAGGAACCAGACGTCCTCGAACGTCCGCGTCCGCGCAAGCTCGATCGCCGAGTACTGCCGGTAGTGGTAGAAGCCCTCGGTGCCGCGCACGTCCCCCAGCGCCGTCGTGGTCACGACGACGTCCTTCAAACCCCTTGGTACTTCAATCGCAGCGGTCATGATTTCACTATCCATGTATCGTCAATATTGATGGAATCAATGTTGACGACCGCTCAAGCGGCACGGCGGCTCGGCGTGAAGCCCGAGACGGTCTACGCGTACGTCAGTCGCGGCATGCTGACCAGCACGAAGGTCAACCGGGTGAGCATGTTCGCGGCCGACGAGGTCGAGGCGCTCGCGGACCGGTCCCGCGGCGGCGGCGTCGGCGCGACGGAGCGGATCAGGACGAAGATCACGCTCCTGGAGTCGGACCGGCTCTACTACCGCGGTCGTGACGTGACCGAGCTGACCGCGCACCCGGTCGAGTCCGTCGCGCAGCTGCTGTGGACCGGCGCGCTGGCCGAAAGCCGGTTCACCGCACCGGACGCGGTGCGCGAGCAGGTGGCCTCCGTCGTGGGCTCGCTGCCGCCGACGGCCACGCTGACCGACCACATCCGCGTCGCCGTCGCGGTCGCCGGTGCCTCCGACCCGCTGCGGTTCGACCTGGCACCGCCGTCGGTCGTGCGCGGCGCGGCGGCGCTCATCGCGTTGGTCGTGGACACGCTGCCCGCCCGGCAGGCGCCATGCGGTGACGACCTGGCGAACCGCTTGTGGGCCAAGCTGACCGACCAACCGCCGCAGCCGGAGCTGCTGAACACCGCGCTGGTGCTGATGGCCGATCACGACCTGGCGGTGTCGACGCTGGCGGCGCGGGTCGCGGCCAGCGCGCGGGCGCACCTGTACGCGGTGGTGTCGGCCGGGCTCGGTGCCATGGAGGGCCAGTACCACGGCACGGCGAGCACCATCGCGCACCGGTTCCTGCTGGAAGCTGAGAACGATCCGGCCCGAGCGCTGGGTGAACGTCTGCGCTCCGGCGCCGGGCTGCCGGGTTTCGGGCACGCCGTCTACCAGCGGCGGGATCCGCGCGCCGAGCACCTGCTCGCGGCGTTGCGGCCGCACGGCCCGCTCGTCGCGGACGAGGTCATCGCAGGCCAGCCCCACACCTTCCCCAACACGGACCTGGCGCTGGCCGAGATGGCCCGGCTGTTCGGCATGCCACCGGAGGCGGGCGAAGCCGTCTTCTCGGTCGCACGGGTCATCGGCTGGGTGGCCCACGCGCTGGAGGAGTACGCGGAACCCGGTCTCAGGTTCCGCGCGATCGGTGTGTACACGGGGGACCGCCCGTAGCAACATGGATGATGTGTCGACCACCGCCGAACGTCGCACGCGTCTGTCCGCAGTGGACAATCTGAAGGTGATCCTGGTCGCCTGGGTCATCGGGGGCCACGCCCTGCTCGGCTACTCCGCGATCGGCGGGTGGCCCTACGACGAGATCAACGAGGTGACGTTCCACCCCGGCGTGGAGACGGTGCTCGCCGCCGTCATCGGTCCGTCCGGTTTGTTCTTCATGGGCGTCTTCTACTTCATGGCCGGTCTGCTGACACCGGATTCGGTGCGGCGCAAGGGACCGAAGCGCTTCGCGCTCGAACGGTCGGTGCGGCTCGGCCTGCCCTGGGCGGCGTCGGCTCTGCTGGTGTGGCCGTTCTTCCTGTGGGTGGCCTACCGGGGTGCCGGGCGCGACGTGTCGTTCTGGTGGGTCCTCACGCACCGGGACCCGTTGCTGGACAGCGGATCCCTGTGGTTCGTGCTGGTGCTGCTGATCTTCTCGGTGGGCTACGCCGCGCTCACGTTCCGCAAGACCGACGGCACCACGCTGCTCGCCCGCAGGCACGTCGTGCGGGTGACCGTGCTCGTGGCGCTGACGACGTTCGCGGTGCGGCTGGTGTTCCCCGCCCGCAGCGGCCAGATCGGCGACCTGCACCTGTGGTGGTGGCCGCAGTGCCTCGGGATGTTCGCACTGGGCATCGCGGGCGGCCGCCGGTTGGCCGAACGCATCCCGGACGACGTGTACCGGTTGTGCCGCACCATCGTCGTCTTCGTGATCCTGCTGCTGCCCGTGGCCGCCGCCGCACTCGGTGTGCTCGACCTGGCGGACGACGCCGGGCCGTTCCTCGGCGGGTTCCGCTGGCAGGCGATGTTGCTCGCGGTGATCGAGGGTGTTCTGGTGGTCGCCGGATCACTGTGGATGGTCGGGTTCGCCCAGCGGCGGTTGCGGAAACCGGTGCCCGCGGCCGTCAACCGCGGCGCGTTCGTGGCGTTCGTGGTGCAGGGGCCGATCCTGTTGCTGATCGCGACGGCGGTGCGCCCGCTGGCCGCTCCCGCCGAGGTGAAGGCGCCCTTGGTGGGCGCGCTCGCCATCGTGCTGTCGTTCGGGATCGGCTGGCTGGTCACCCGCCGCCGCGCTCGGGCCTGAGTCCTACCTCCCGGTCAGCCGCTTCAGCACGCTCGTGGTGATACCGGCCGCGTCGAGCCCGTGCGCCCGCAGGATCCGGGCCCGCGAGTCGTGCGGCAGGAACCGGGGCGGCAGGGCGAACGTGGCCACGGTCGTGCCGGTGCCCGTCATGGTCTGCCCGAGCCGGGCACCCAGCGCACCGGTGGACGTGGTGTCCTCCACCGCCATCACCAGCCGGAAGCCGGCCGCGTGCTGGACGAGGTGCTGGTCCAGCGGTGCGATCCACCGCGGGTCGACCACCGAGGCGCGGACACCGTGCCCGGCCAGCTCGGCGGCCGCCGCGAGACAGGGCTCGGCGAGCGGCCCGACCGCCACGAGCAGCACGTCGGCGTCCGGTTGTTCGGTCAGCACGTCGAAGTGGCCGACGCGCCGCACGGCCGGGATGTCCGGGCCCACCGAGGCTTTCGGGTAGCGCACCACGGTCGGCCCGTCGGTGACGTCGACCGCCTCGCGCAGCAGTTCGGCCAGGCGGGCGGGGTCGCGGGGTGCGGCGAGCCGCAGGCCGGGCACGACCGGGAGGATCGAGGCGTCCCACATGCCGTGGTGCGAAGCGCCGTCCGGACCCGTCACGCCCGCGCGGTCCAGCACGAACGTCACCGGCAGGCGGTGCAGCGCCACGTCCATGAGCAACTGGTCGAAGGCGCGGGTGAGGAAGGTCGCGTAGACCGCGACGACCGGGTGCAGGCCGCCCATCGCCAGACCCGCCGCGGACGTCACCGCGTGCTGCTCGGCGATGCCCACGTCGAAGACGCGGTCGGGGAAGCGGGCCGCGAAAGCGCGCAGGCCGACCGGCTCCAGCATCGCGGCGGTCAGGCACACGACGTCGGGACGGGAGGCGCCGATCGCGACGATCTCGTCGCCGAACGCGTGCGTCCAGGTGCGGCCGCTCGAGGAACCGGCGGCGCCGACGGCGTGCATGCGGTCGGACTCGTCCTGCTCGGCGGCCTCGTAGCCCTTGCCCTTCACGGTCAGGCAGTGCACGACCACCGGGCGGCCCAGTCGCTTGGCGCGCCACAGCGCGTTCTCGACGGCCTCCAGGTCGTGGCCGTCCACCGGGCCGACGTACTCGAGGCCCATGCTGGTGAACAGGTTGTTCTGGCCACCCTCGCGCAGCTCGGTGAGGTGCCGCGCCAGACCACCGGTCGTGGGGTCGTACGAGCGGCCGTTGTCGTTCAGCAGGATCACGACCGGGCGGTCGGGTGCGCCGCCGATGTTGTTCAGCGCCTCCCAGCACATGCCGCCGGTCAGCGCGCCGTCACCCACCAGCGCGACGACCCTGCGGTCGCAGTGGCCGGTCAGCTCGAACGCCTTCGCCAGACCGTCCGCATAGGACAGTGCGGTCGACGCGTGCGAGTTCTCGATCACATCGTGCGCGGACTCGGCGACCGACGGATAGCCCGACAGGCCACCGGCCTGGCGCAGCGACTCGAAGTCGCCCGCCCGGCCGGTGAGCATCTTGTGCACGTAGGACTGGTGGCCGGTGTCGAACAGCACCACGTCGGTGGGGGAGGAGAACACCCGGTGCACGGCGATGGTCAGCTCCACCGCGCCCAGGTTCGGGCCGAGGTGGCCGCCGGTGCGGTGCACCTTCGCGATCAGGAACGAGCGGATCTCGTCCGCGAGCGCGCGGAGCTCCGAAGTGGACAGTGCGCGCAGCGCGCCGGGACCGGTGATCTCACTGAGCACGGCGCACCGCCGACGGCAGCGTGAACTGGATGGTCTCCTCGGCGAGCGTTCGCTCGACCACCGAACGCGGGCCCAATGCCGAGATGACCTCGTCGACGAGCTCCGGTGGTGCCGACGCACCCGCGCTCAGGCCGATCACGCGCGCGCCCTCCAGCCACTCGGGTTTGATCTCGCTCGCGTCGTCCACGAGGTACGCGGGCGTGCCGGAACGGTTGGCCAGCTCCACCATGCGCACCGAGTTCGACGAGTTGCGCGACCCGACCACGAGCACCAGATCCGCTTCCTCCGCAACGGCTTTCACCGCCACCTGGCGGTTGGTCGTCGCGTAGCAGATGTCGTCCGAACCGGGGGAGAGGAGGGTGGGGTACTTGGCGCGCAACGCGTCCACGACCTCGACCGTCTCGTCGACGGCCAGCGTGGTCTGGGTCAGGTACGAGATCTGGTCGCCGGGCAGGTCGAGCCGGGCGACGTCGTCGGCGGTCTCGACGAGCACCATCGGCGCTTCACCCATCGTGCCCTCGACCTCCTCGTGCCCCTCGTGTCCGATGAGGACGATCGTGTCGCCGCGCGCGGCGAACCGGCGCGCCTCGGCGTGCACCTTGGTGACGAGCGGGCACGTCGCGTCGATGACGTCCAGCTCGCGGCGCGCGGCCTCGTCGCGCACCGCGGGGGAGACGCCGTGCGCGGAGAAGACGACCGTCGCGCTCGGCGGCACCTCGTCCAGCTCCTCGACGAACACCGCGCCCTTCGCTTCCAGCGACGCCACCACGTGCACGTTGTGGACGATCTGCTTGCGCACGTAGATCGGTCCGCCGCGCTGCTCCAGCAGCCGGTCGACGATCTCGATGGCCCGCTCCACCCCGGCGCAGAACGACCGGGGTGAGGCGAGCAGGACGGTGCGGTCCATGCCGCCAGCCTTTCTTGAGGTGCCGTCAGGGGCACCCTCGCGACGCCGCAAGGGTGCCCCTGACGGCACACCCGATCAGTGGTCCCTGCGGGTCACCAGCTGGGCGAGTGCGGCCAGCTCGGCGCCGGCGCGAGGGGTCGGTGAGATCGAACCGAGGTGGTCGAGTGCGACGGTGAGCAGCTCGTCGGCCTGCTGCTGGGCCCACGCCCGGCCGCCGGCCGCGTCGACGAGCTCGGCCGCGAGCGCGAGCTCGGCCGCCGACAACGGTTCCTGGCGGTGGTAGAGCGCACCGAGCCGCGCGCCTGCCGACGTGCCCGACTCGAGCGCGTGCACCACCGGCAGCGACTTCTTGCGGCTCTCCAGGTCCGAGTGCGCGGACTTGCCCGTCACCGCCGGGTCGCCCCAGATGCCGAGCAGATCGTCCACGAACTGGAACGCGAGCCCGAGAGACTCGCCGAACCCGCGCAGGTGCAGCACCTGCTCCGGCGTGCCGCCACCGAACAACGCGCCCAGCGCGCACGCCGCACCGAGCAGCGCGCCGGTCTTGCCGCGCGCCATGGTGATCACCTCGGGCACGGACACGTCGGACCGCGTCTCGAAGTCGATGTCGGCGGCCTGCCCGTCGAGCAGCGCGACGACCGCGTCGCCGAGAGAGCGGATCGCGTCCAGCGCACGCGGGTGCTCGCTGGCGGCGAGCACGTCCACCGCCAGCGTCTGCAGCGCGTCACCGGCCAGGATCGCCGGGTTGGTGCCGAAGATCGTCCACGCGGTCGGCCGGTGCCGCCGCGTGGTGTCGCCGTCCATGACGTCGTCGTGCAGCAACGAGAAGTTGTGCACCAGCTCGACCGCGACCGCGGCGGGCACCGCGTCCGGCGCCAGGCCGCCGACCGCCTCGGCGGCCAGCAGCACCAGCGCGGGACGGATCGCCTTGCCGCCATCGGCACGGGTCGGGTTGCCCGCACCGTCGCACCACCCGAAGTGGTAGGCCGCGATCCGGCCCATCGACTCGGGCATCCGGTCGACCGCGGCCCGAGCGGCCGGGTCGACCTGCGCCTTGCTCCACGCGAGCACCTCGCCGGCCGGTCGGCCCGCCGTCCGCGCGAGATCAAGCAGTTCGGTCATCAGCGGCCGATCTCGACGTGCTCGAGCACGCCCAGCGCGTCGGGAACGAGGATGGCGGCCGAGTAGTACGTGCTCACCAGGTACTTGAGCACCGCGTGCTCGTCGATGCCCATGAACCGCACGTTGAGGCCGGGCTCGTACTCGTCGGGGATGCCGGTCTGGTGCAGGCCGATGACGCCCTGGTTCTCCTCGCCGGTGCGCATCGCGATGATCGACGTGGTGCCCTGGTCGGTGATCTGCAGCTTGTCGCACGGCAGGATCGGGATGCCGCGCCACGACGGCACCTGGGTGCCGTTGACGTCGGCGAGCTGCGGGTAGAGACCGCGCTTGCTCGCCTCGCGGCCGATCGCGGCGATCGCCTTGGGGTGCGCCAGGATGTACTTCGTCTTGCGGCGGCGGCTGATCAGCTCGTCCATGTCGTCCGGGGTGGGCGGCCCGGAGCGGGTGTGGATGCGCTGCTTGAGGTCCGCGTTGTGCAGCAGACCGAAGTCCTTGTTGTTGACGAGCTCGAACTCCTGGCGCTCGCGCAGCGCCTGGATGGTCAGCTTGAGCTGGTGCTCGACCTGGTCCATCGGCTGGCTGTAGAGGTCCGCGACGCGCGTGTGCACGCGCACGATGGTCTGCGCGACGCTCAGCTCGTACTCGCGCGGCCGCAGCTCGTAGTCGACGAACGTGCCGGGCAGCAGCGGCTCGCCGGTGTGGCCGGCCGCGAGCTTGATCTCGGCCTCGCCGTGCTTGTTCTGCGCCTGCGCCGGGCTCGACACCTGCAGCGCGATGTGCTCGCGCAGCGGCTGGACCTGACCGTTGAGCTGGTCGAACGTGCTGCGCGACATGGTCAGCACGGTCGTGTGGGTGAGCGCGCGGGCGGTGAACGCCCACTCGCTGTCCTGACCGGCGAGCACCTGCTCACCGAAGTACTGGCCGTCGGCCAGCACACCGAGCGCGACGTCGTCGCCGTACTCGCCGCGACCGAGCTGGCTCACCTTGCCGTGCGCGATCAGCACGATCTGGTCGGCCCGCCCGCCGATCTCGGCGATCACGTCACCCGGCGCGTACTCCCGCTGCTCGAACCGGTTCGCGATCGCCGTCAGCGCGGCCTCGTCGTCGAACCCGCGCAGCAGCGGCAGCTCGCACAGCTCCTGCGGCACCACGCGGATCTCGGAGCCGACGCTGGTGAACGTGAGCAGGCCGTCGCCGACCGCGTAGCTCAGCCGCCGGTTGACGCGGTACGCGCCACCCTTGGCCTCCACGAACGGCAGGACCTTCAGCAGCCAGCGGGGGGAGATCCCCTGCATCTGCGGGGCAGACTTGGTGGTCGTCGAGAGGTTCTTCGCAGCGGCCGTACTCAGGCTCAGCCGCGCGTCCTCCGCACCAATGCCCGGATCGGTCACAGTCACGACGCATCCTGCCAATCTGTTTGTGCGACAAGAGGTTTAACGAACGAGCAGGGCAGCGGTACCCAGCCCGCTCGGGCGGTGGAACGCGGTTCGCCGCGGGGGCGTGACGCCCCGGTAGCGGCCGGTCCGCGCAGCCCAGGTGAAGTAGCCCGCGATCCAGGACCTGAGCGCGTCGGCGTGGTCATCCTCGGCGAGGTCCTGGAAGTCCCGCAGCCGTGCGGAGATCAGGTCCTGGACGACGTGCACGGCGTCCTGCTGCTCCCCGCCGAAGAAGTCCCGCACGGCCAGGACGGCGTTGACGAGGGTGCCCTCACCGACGACGTCCTTGTCGAACGACACGACGTCGTTGTGGAGTCCCACCACGTCGGCGAACGGGTCGGTCAGCTGCCGTCCCGGCGGCGGCGCGCCGGTGGCGAACCGGGCCAGTGCCGCGGCGAACTCGGCACCGCTGGTCCTGCGGCGCATCTCCACGAAGTCGACGGGATCCGGCACCCGGCCCTGCACGTCGTTGTGCAGCTCCCAGAGCCAGCTGTCGAGCATGTCGTGCAGCGGCCCCACCGGCAGGTCCTTCGAGCGGGCCAGCAGGTCCGCCAGCGCCTCCTCGACGGGACCGGCGGGATCGCCGAGGTTCTTCAGCCGCTCGACGAACGCCTTGGCAGCGGCGATGTTCCGGGTGCGGATGAAGGCGTGGGCGAAGAAGTCGTCGGCGTAGAACCGCCAGGTGTGCCAGTCCGCCACCAGGTCGAGTGCGTCCGGCGCGGCGTGCGGGTGGGTGAGTGCGGCGAACAGACCGTAGTCCGCGGCGTCGAACGACTCGGGCGTCCACACACCCGAGTCGAGGAAGCCCTTGTCCCGCGCCCATGTCCGTGACCTGACGCGGTCGACGTGCGGGTGCATGCGTGCCGGGAACGGCGCCTCAGCGGGCATTGCCCACCCCCAGCCGCGCCGCGGCCGTGCCGAGGCCGGTCGGGCCGCGCAGGATCGTGCGGGCGAACGCGTCGTTTCCCGTGCCCGCGCTGGTCTTCATGTAGCGACCGGCGTGCAGGTGCCACTCGTGCCCACCGGACTGCCAGTCCTGCAACCCCTTGACGTACTTGCCCACCAGCGCCTGCTGGACCGGGTCGACGCCGTGCTCGGCGAACAGCGGTGCCAGCTCGGTGAACACGGTGTTCTCGAACTGGTGCAGCCGCGAGGTGAGCAGGTCGTTGACGGCGTCGACGGCGCGCTGCGTGTCGTAGCCGAAGAACTTCTCGAACACGAGCACCCCGTTGGAGTTCTCGCCCTCCTGCTCGACTTCCCGTTGGTACGAGAAGATGTCGTTGCGCAGGTGGATGGCGTCCGAGAACGTGTCGCTGAGCACCCGGAGGGGCCGGGTGCCCGCGATGGATGCGGGCACCTCGGCGCCTTCGGACAGCTCGACCAGGTTCGCCGACCACGGTGCGCCGCCGACCTTGCGGCGCATCTCGATGTACTCGATCGGGTTGGCGACCCGGCCCGACTTCATGTTGTTGATCTCCCACATGCACTCCAGCAGGAGGTTGTGGGTGCTCGTCGTGAACCGCCGGCGCCAGTCCTGCGACATCAGCGGGATCGTCCGCTGCCACAGGTCGACCAGCCCGCGCTCGGTGGGGTTCGCCGGTTCCGGAGACGGGTCCGTGCCGTTGATCGGCATGAACGCGGGCAACCGGTCCAGATATGCCTTCGCACCGGCGACATCCGTGGACTTCTTGAACTCCGCGAAGAACTCGTCGTCGAAGTAGAAGACCCAGACGTACCAGTCGGTGATCAGGTCGAGCATCTCCGCGGACGCGTCCGGGTGCGTGTACGCGCACATGAACCCGTAGTCGTCGCCCGCGAGGATCTCTTCCGTCCACACCCCGGTGCCGAGCATCCCCATGTCCCGCGCCCACTGCGTCGAGTGGACGCGGGCGCGCTCGAGGTGCGGGTTCATCCGTGCCGGGTGGGGCACGTAGAACTCCGGCAGTTCGAACGGCTGGGACATCAGCCCTCGCGACCGAGCTCGACGTGCTCCAGGACACCGACGGCGTCGGGAACCAGGATCGCGGCCGAGTAGTACGCGCTGACCAGGTAGTTGATGATCGCCTGGTCGTTGATGCCCATGAAGCGCACGGACAGGCCCGGCTGATACTCGTCCGGGATGCCGACCTGGTGCAGTCCGATGACGCCCTGGTTCTGCTCGCCCGCGCGGATCAGCATCACCGAGCTGGTGCGGGTGTCGCTGACCGGGATCTTGTTGCAGGGCAGGATCGGGATGCCGCGCCACGCCGGGAGCTGGTGGCCGTTGAAGTCGATGCTCGTCGGGTAGATGCCGCGCTTGTTGCACTCGCGGCCGAACGCCGCGATCGTGCGCGGGTGGGCCAGGAAGTAGCCGGGGTCCTTCCACACGACCGAGAGCAGCTCGTCGAAGTCGTCCGGGGTGGGCGGCCCGGAGCGGGTGTGGATGCGCTGTTTGAGGTCCGCGTTGTGCAGCAGGCCGAAGTTCCTGTTGTTCACGATCTCGTGCTCCTGGCGCTCGCGCAGGGCTTCGATCGTGAGCCGCAACTGCTGCTCGACCTGGTCCATCGGCTGGTTGTAGAGGTCCGCGACTCGCGTGTGGACCTGCAGCACGGTCTGCGCGACGCTCAGCTCGTACTCGCGCGGCGAGAGCTCGTAGTCGACGAACGTGCCGGGCAGCACGGGCTCGCCGTCGTGGCCCGCCGACATGCCGATCTCGGCCTCGCCGAACTCGTTCTGCGGCTTGTTGCGGCTGCTGTGCGCCTGCTGGATGTGCGCGCGCAGTCCGCCCGCCTCACCGTTGAGCGCCTCGAAGTCCTGCCACGACAGGGTCAGCACGGTGACCGGCGTGACCGCCTTCGCGGTGAAGTCCCACTCGCCCTGCGGGCCGGCGAGGACGCTCTCACCGAAGTACTCGCCGTCGGCGAGGTTGCCGAGCACGGTCTCGTCGCCGTACTCGCCCTCGCCGACCTTGTTCACCTTGCCGTGCGCGATGAGCACGACCTGGTCGGAAGGGCGGCCCTTCTCGACGATCACGTCGCCGACGCCGTACTCGCGCTGGGTGAAGCGGCCGGCGAGCGCCGCGAGGACGGCGTCGTCGTCGAAGCCGCGCAGCAGCGGGAGCTCGCACAGCTCCTGCGGGACGACGCGGATGTCGGAACCGATGTTGGTGAAGGTCACCCGGCCGTCGCCGACCTGGTAGCTGAGCCTGCGGTTGACGCGGTAAACGCCACCCGAAGCCTGAACCCAAGGAAGCACGCGCAGCAGCCAGCGGGAGGTGATTCCCTGCATCTGAGGCACGGACTTGGTGGTCGTCGCGAGATTGCGCGCCGCCGCCGTGCCCAAACTCAGCTGCTGACGGCCCTCATTGAGGTCAGAATCCGTCACAGTCACAACCCACACCCACCCATCTCAAAATGCGCCAAGAGCAATTCCCGGTTAGCCGCGACGACGCTATCCATCGCAAAAGGCGCAGGGGAAGCGGCCAAAGAGGCGACACGCTAGTGGGTGTTCTAGTGGATCATGCGCTACGCAGAGTGCATCTGCTGCGCAGCGCAACAACATGAGCACATCTCATTAGGGTGATCAAGACGCTATTCGTGACGATGTGGAATTGTTACTCCAATGGCCTAGCGGGTTTGGTTGAGCGCTTATAGCACACCACTATCGGTCGCTCCGACGTGGCCGAAAGTTCAACTCCTGGACGTACATAGAATGTGATAGAGAACGCTTATCGGGCATTGAGGAACTGTGTCAACTGGCCAACCACGAACGAGTGGTCTTCGAGTTGTGGCAATCCCGATACACCAACAGTGCCAATAGGCCCTGTTCCGCGAAGGATCACCGGGAACACGCCGCCGTGCGCCGCGTAGACGTCGGGGTCGAGCCGCGAGCTCTCCTCGAACGTCGTGCCCCGCTCCCGGAACGCCGTGCCGACGTGCAGCGAGCTGTGCCCGTACCGGTCGACGACACGGCTCTTGCGCTCGATCCACGCGTCGTTGTCCGCGGACGTGCCGGGCAGCGCGGCGTGGAAGAGGCGCTGGCCGTTGCGGCGCACCGAGACGGTCATCGCGAGCCCCTGAGCACGGGCGGCGGCGAGCAGGTGGGCGCCGAGCTCGAGCGCGGTCTCGTTGTCGAACCGCTCGAACTGGAGGCGGTCCTCCTGGGCGAGCAGTTCCTGACTCGTAGGACTCACAGCTGCACTACCTCCTGCTCACGGGCCGACCGGAACGCGGCCTCGATGACTTCCAGCGCGTAGACCGCCTCACGCGGGTCGACGGGTGTGCCGCCGTCGCGCAGGGTCTCGTAGAACCGCTCGTACGCGCCGCGTTCGAGAGGGACTTTCGACCCTGCCTCGAGCAGGCCGACGAAGCCCTGGCGCTCGGCCGGTTCCTCGCCCCATCCGGGGTCTCCCGGACGGCGCCCGGCCGCGAGCGCGTCCTCCTGCCCATCAAGTCCTTTGATGACAAACGCTCCCTCGCCGCCGAGGACGCGGAATCGCGGACCGTGATGTGCGGCGGTCGCGCTGGCCCACAGGTGTGAGCGGACCCCGCTCGTGTGGGTGAGCGCCACGAACACGTCGTCGTCGACGAGTGCTCCCGGACGCCGTCGGTCCAGTTCGGCGTACACGGTGCGGACCGGCCCGAACAGCTGAATCGCCTGGTCCACGATGTGCGCGCCCAGGTCGTAGAGCAGGCCACCCGCCTCGTCGGGTGCGCCGAACTCGCGCCAGTTGTCCCAGATCTCGGGCACCCAGCGCTCGTAGCGCGACTCGAAGCGGCGGATGTCCCCGAGCCGGCCGAGGTTCGCCCGAACGGTCAAGAAGTCGCTGTCCCAGCGCCGGTTCTGGAACACGGTGAGTTGCACACCGTGCTCCTCGGCCAGTTCGACGAGCCTGCGCGCCTCGCGGGCGGACGGCGCGAACGGCTTGTCGACCACGGCCGGGAGGCCCGCCTCGATCGCCCTCGTCGCGAGCTCGACGTGGGTCTTGTTCGGCGTGGCGACCACGACGAGGTCGAGCTCCTCGGCGAACAGCTCGTCGGCGCTGTTCAGGACCTTGGCGGTGGGGTGGGCGGCTTCGGCGTGCGCGCGGCGTTCGGGGTCGGCGGTGACGATCGCGGCGAGCGTCATGCCGTCGGTGGACGAGATCAGCGGCGCGTGGAACACCCGGCCCGCGATGCCGTAGCCGAGCAGACCGACGCGGATGTCGGAGGTCATGCACCCATTAAAGCAACGCTGTTGCGTAATGTCATACGATCGTGGTGTGGACCTCGGATTCGTGCGCAGCTACAACGAGTCGGTCGTGCTGGGGCTGGTGCGCGACGGCGCCGCGACGCGGGTCGAGCTGGCCGAGCTGACCGGGCTGACGCCGCAGGCGGTGTCGAAGATCATCGCGCGGCTGGTCGCGGCCGGGCTGGTCGCCGAGGGCGGCACCCGCAACGTCGGCGTAGGCAAGCCCCGGACGTTGCTCACCGTCGTGCCCGGCGGCGCGCACGCGTTCGGCGTGCACGTCGACCGCGACGAGCTGCGGGTCGTGCTGACCGACCTGACCGGCGCGGTGGTCCACCGCTCGTCGACCCCGCTGTCCGCCGGGTTCACGCCCGCTGTCGTCGTCGACGCGCTGGCCGCCGCCGTCTCGTCCGCCGCCGTCTCGTCCGTCTCGGTCGAGCGGCTGCTGGGCGTCGGCATCGGGATCGCCGGCCCGCTGGACTTCCGCGACGGCGTGGTGCACGACGCGACCGGGCTGCCCGGCTGGCACGACGTGCCGCTGCGCGAGCTGGTGTCCGCGCGTCTCGGCCTGCCGGTGCTGGTCGACAAGGACACGAACGTCGCGGTGGTCGCCGAGGCGTGGCGGCGTGGTCCCGAGTTCCGCGACGCGGCGGTGGTCTACGTGGGCACCGGTGTCGGCGCCGGGTTGCTGCTGGACGGCACCGTGCACCGGGGCGCGCGATCCGGTGCGGGGGAGTTCGGGCACACGACGATCCAGCTCGACGGTCCGGCGTGCGCGTGTGGACGGACGGGGTGCGTCGAGGCCGTGCACCGCGTCCGCGTGGAGTCCGGTGACCTGCCGGCCGCTGCCGACGTGCTCGGTGTCGCGGTGATGGACCTGGTGCGGTTGCTGGACATCTCACACGTCGTCCTGAGTGGACGGTCGGTGCTGGACGCGCCGGGTGCATACCTGTCGGGGGTGCGTGCGCGGGTGCCGTCGTCGGAGTGGCTGCCGGTCGAGGTGAGCGTGACCGCGCTGGGTGCGGACCTGGTCGCGGTCGGGGCCGCGCAGCTCGTGCTGGGGCAGTTGTTCGCTTAGCCTGAGGTACGTGGACGTTCAGCACGTCACGGGGGCGCCACGGCCGTCGCTGCTCCCGTTCGTGACGCGGTACGACGGGTATCGGATGCGCACCGAGCCCGGCGTCCACCGCGGCCTGCCCGGCCGCTCGCTGACGATCGTCCTGACGCTCGACGGCACCGTCGACATGGCGTGCGGCTCGTTCGAGACGCTGGTCAGCGGTCTGCACGACACGGCGGTGCTGATCACGCACCCCGGTGTCCAGCACGGCGTGCAGGTCGAGCTGACGCCACTGGGAGCGCGCGCACTGTTCGGACTTCCCGCGGGCGAGCTCGCGTTCACGTCGCTGACCTGGGACTCGCTCGGTGCGCCCGGTGACGAGGTGCTCGACCGGCTGCGGTCCGCGCTCACCTGGGCGGACCGGTTCGCGGTGCTGGATTCCGTGTTCGCGCGCCTGCTGAGCCCGGTGCGGCTGCCCGCGCCCGAGGTGGTGTGGGCGTGGGAGCGTCTCGCCGCCGGGTCCGGTGTCGGTGACATCGCCCGCGAGGTCGGCTGGAGCCGTCAGCACCTCGCCGGTGCGTTCCGCCGCGAGTACGGGCTCACGCCGAAGGTCGCGGGGCGGGTGATGCGGTTCGAGCGCGCCAACCTGATGTTGCGCGGGATGCGGCGTCCCGGCCTCGCCGAGGTCGCCGTCGTGTGCGGGTACACCGACCAGGCGCACTTCACGCGCGAGTGGCGCGCGTTCAGCGGTGCGACGCCGACGGAGTGGATGGCGGCGGAGCTTCCATTCGTACAAGACGTCTCGGTGCTGCCGGCCGCATCCTCGTAGCCATGACACCTGCATCCACTGTGTGGCCGACGCTTTCCTATGACGACGCGCCGGCCGGTATTCGTTTCCTGGTCGAGGCTTTCGGGTTCGCGGAGCACCTGGTCGTGCCCGGCGAGGCCGACGGCGAGGTCGTGCACGCCGAGCTCGTGTGGCCCGAGGGCGGCGGCGTGATGCTCGGGTCGAGCAAGCGTTCGGCCGGTGAGTCCGGGGGAAGTGCTCAGGGCTCGGCCTCCATCTACGTCGTCACCGCGAATCCCGATGAGGTGTATGCGCGGGCGCATGCGGCCGGAGCCGTTGAGGTGCGCGGGTTGCGCGACGAGGACTACGGCTCGCGCGGATTCATCGTGCGGGACCCGGAGGGCAACACCTGGAGCTTCGGCTCATACCGGGGAGCGAGTAATTGACGAACGTGCAACCTGGGTGAGTGAAGCGGAGTCCTCCATGGTGATCGTTTTTTCACCACAGGGGAGGACATGTGCGACCAGCCAGACATCTGGTGATCGCCGCTCTGGCCGCCGGTCTCGTGACGCCGGCGGCTCAGGCGGCACCGGCCGTTCAGCACGGTGCGAGCACTCGCACCGTCACGTTGATCAGCGGTGACAAGGTCGTCGTCGACGACAAGGGCGCGTTCGTCGGCACCGAGGGGAGGCCGGGCACGTCGTTCGTCCGGTACGTCGAGAACGACCACCAGTTCGTGGTGCCGGAGGACGCGCTGCCGTTGCTGGCGAAGGACCGGTTGGACAAGCGGTTCTTCGACGTCACGGCACTGCTGGACTTCGGGTACGAGGACGCGAAGATCGACCACATCCCGGTGCTCAACAGTGGTTTCCGGGCTGCCGGGAACACGGCGAAGAAGGACGCGGCGCAGCAGTGGGGCAGGCTGCTGCAGGCGAGCATCCAGTCCGAGAAGATGTGGCTCGACGGACGGGCGAGGCTGACGCTCAACGAGAGCGTGCCGATGGTCGGCGCGCCGCAGGCGTGGCAGAACGGCCTGGACGGCAAGGGCGTGACGGTGGCCGTGCTGGACACCGGGTACGACCAGGGGCACCCCGAGCTGCAGGGTGTCGTCAGCACCAGCAAGGACTTCACCGGCCTCGGCATCCAGGACACGAACGGCCACGGCACGCACGTGGCGTCCACCGTCGCCGGGCGGGGTGGCACGTACACCGGCGTCGCGAAGGGCGCGACGCTCGCGGTCGGCAAGGTGTGCGAGGAGTTCGGCTGCCAGGAAAGCGCTGTCATCGCGGGCATGGAATGGGCTGCGCGAGAGGCGAAGGCCAAGGTCGTCAGCATGAGCCTCGGCGGCGACCAGAGCGACGGCACGGATCCGTTGTCCCAGGCCGTGAACCGCCTCACCGAGGAGACCGGCGCGCTGTTCGTCATCGCGGCGGGCAACTCGGGCGTCTACCGCAGGGTGTCGTCGCCGGCCGCGGCGGACTCGGCGCTCGCCGTCGCGAACGTGACGAAGCAGGGGCCGCTCAACGACTCGTCGTCGCGCGGGCCGCGGATCGGTGACCACGCCGTGAAGCCGGACATCGCCGCGCCCGGCACGGACATCGTCGCCGCACGGGCCAAGGACACGCTCCCCGGCCAGGCGGTCGACGAGTTCCACGCCCGGCTGACCGGCACCTCCATGGCGACGCCGCACGTCGCCGGTGCCGCCGCGATCCTGGCTCAGCGCAACCCTTCCTGGACCGCGGGGGAGCTGAAGGCACATCTCATGGGGACCGCGAAGGACGGCACCAAGCCGGACGAGGTGGGCACCGGGCTGCTGGACGTGGCGAAGGCGGCCACGCAGCAGGTGCGCGCGGACGCGGGCAGCCTCTCGTACGGGTTGCTGGAGTGGCCGCACACCGAGGTCAGGAACAAGACGATCACCTACCGCAACGACGGCGACCAGCCGGTGACGCTGAAGGTCTCGTTGCCGCTGAACGACTTCAGCCTCTCGGCCGACACGGTCACGGTGCCCGCGCACGGCACCGCGCCGCTCACCGTGATCCTCGACCCGCGCAAGGGCCTCGGCCAGTTCTACGGCTACCTCACCGCGGAGGCACCGGGCGTGAAGATCACCACCGCGGTCGGTGCGTACGTGCAGGAGGAGCGGCACCGGCTGACCGTCCGCGCCACCGGCCGCGACGGAAAGCCCGTGGGCGAGTACATGTTGCTGGTCAACCAGACCACCGGCGAGAGCTCGCCGCTGCTGCTGGACGCGACCGGCGTCGGCTCGGTCAAGCTGCCGGTCGCGGACTACGCGGTCCTCAGCCGCGTCAAGGAGTACGACGAGGCGCGGCACTGGTACGCGCCCGTGTCGGCGACCGACGTCGTGGGCAAGGTGTCCCTCGCGCAGGACGCCGAGGTCGTGCTGGACACCCGGCAGGCGAAGCCGATCAAGGTCGACGTCGGCGACTCCCGAGTGGCGCAGCTGCACCGGGAGACCGACCTGTCGGTGCCGAGGATCCCCAGCAAGAACACTTCAGGCGTCAGCGGCCCGCTCTACGGCGCCACCGACGTCTACGGCCTGCGCTTCGGCGACCCGGTGGCCAACGTGACCTACGAGACGCTGCTGAAGGCCGCGCAGCCGCGCGTGTCGATCGACGGCCGGTTCCGGTTCCCGCTCGGCACCTACGGTTCGAGCGGTCCGGTCTCCGGCAGGCACGAGTACCCCGTCGTCCTGCCCGGCGGTGACGTCAAGGGCGCGCTCGTCGTGCTGCAGCTGAAGGACGGCGCCGAGTGGGAGATCTTCGACCACGCGCAGAGGTTGAAGGACGCCGGAGCCGCCGCGGTGCTCCAGGTCGGCCCCATCCCGTTCGCGATGAACGAGCAGACCGCGCTGCCCGTCGTGTGGGCGACCCAGCACCACGCGGCCGGTCTGGTGCGTGAGCTGTCCGAGGGCAAACCGGTGCGACTGACCCTCACCGGGGCGGAGACCTCTCCCGTCAGCTACAACCTCTTCTACCCGGAAAAGGGTCTTCCCGCGGGCAAGACCTACACGCGTGGCCCGGTGGCCGAGGTGAGCTCGACCTACCGCTCGTCCGGTGCGGACGCTCTCGTCTCGCAGCGCGTGCACCCGGTGGTGGAGGGCCAGCCGGCCAAGATGATCCTGCTGCTCGACGAGTGGCTGCTGGCCCCGGCGTCGCGCACCGAGTTCTACACGGCGGGCAACGGGATCGGCTTCTACCGCGAGGTCGGCATCGGCCGGATGTTCGGCGCCGACGCCCGTGACCCGCACGTCGGGAACTGGAGCGACCAGCGGTACCTGAAGTTCCGGCCGGGGCAGAAGACGTCCGTGGTCTGGAACGAGGGCGTGTCCGCGCCCCGCGTCGGCATCCCGCCCGGCGGGTACGCGCCGTGGTCGCGCAACGAGGTGGCCCGCGCCGGCGACGCCATCTCGGCGTCGGTGTCGGTGTTCTCCGCGGGCAACGCGCTGGAGGGCTGGGTCCGCAGCGGCTGGGGCACGCTGGCGCTGAGCCGCGACGGTCAGCCGCTCGGCACCTCGCCGCGCCCGTCGTACGGCGAGTGGCGGGTGCCGCCGGGGCAGGGCCGCTACGAGTTGGCGCTCTCCGCGGAACGCGCGGGCGCGCCGCAGGTCGCGCTGTCCACGCGGGTGGACACGAAGTGGGGGTTCACCTCCGCCACGTCCACCGGCGCGTTGCCGTTGTTGCAGGTCGCGTACGACATTCCACTCGACATCCGCAACAGCGCGCGGGCCGGTGCTCCGGTACCGGTCAAGTTCACCTTCCCGAGGCAGTCGGGTGCGGGCCACGCGACGGTGCGTGACTGGAAGGCCTGGGCGTCCTACGACGACGGGGCCACCTGGGTGCCGGTGCGGTCGATCATTCCGCCAGGAGGGAAGGCCGGTGGCTTCGTGTCACTGAAGGTCACCGCGTCGGACACCGACGGCAACACGGTCGACCAAACGGTGTTGCGCGCATACCGCCTGCGGGCGTAACCGAGTGCACCGGACTTCGTTGATGGGACATGACCACCCGTGACAGCGAAGTCCCGGTTGGACTGGCGCGGCGACGTTTCCTCACGTTCCTGGTCGCCGCGCCAGTCCTCACCATCGCCGTACCCGGCACGGCGGAGGCCGTCATCCCGACGCTGCCGCAGCCGGCCGAGATCATGGATCTCGGCGAGATCCTCATACTCGCCGGCACACCCACCGCCGGAGCGCTCGCGGTGCTCGAGGTGGGCGCGGACGGTGTCGTCACACTCGAACTTCCTCGCGCCGAGGTCGGTCAGGGCATCACGACCGCCGCCGCGATGCTCGTCGCCGAAGAGCTCGACCTGCCGCTCGACCGGGTCCGCGTCCGGCTCGCCGACGCCCGCCCCGAGCTGCTGTTCAACCAGCTCACCGGCGGTTCGAACACGATCCGCTCGGTCTACGGGCCCGTGCGCAGCGCGGCCGCGGCCGCTCGCTCCCGGCTGCTCGCGGCCGCGTCGAAGGAGCACGACGTCCCCGTCCAGCGACTGTCCACTCGCGACGGTGCGGTGATACTGCCGGACGGCCGGCCCATCGCCTACGGGCTGCTGACCTCGGCCGCCGCGCAGCTGACCGGCGTGTTCGCCGCGCAGCCGAAACCCGAGTCCGAGCACACGCTGGTCGGCACGCCCCAGTCGCGCATCGACGCGCGGGCCATGGTCACCGGCCAGTTCAAGTACACCCTCGACCACGACGTGCCCGGCGCGATGCCGACCGTCGTGCGCCGCCCGCCGACCATCAACGGCAGCGTGCGGTCGGTCGACGACAGCGTCGCCCGCGCGATGCCCGGCGTGCTCGCGATCGGTGTCGTGCCAACGGGTGTGGCCGTGGTAGCCGAGACCTTCGGCCAGGCGATCGCCGCGAAGGACGCGCTGAAGGTCACCTGGAACGCGGGCACCGTAGACACACTGTCCGATGTGGACATCAAGGCCGAGCTGCGCGCCGCCGCACTGCCGTTCGTGGTGCCGCCGCTGCTGACCCAGCACGTGGACGCCGAGTTCGACTTCGCGTTCGTCAGCCACGCCCCGATGGAGACGAACTCGGCCATCGCCGACGTGCGCGCCGACCGCGCGGAGATCTGGGCGGGCCTCAAGTCGCCGATCGTGGCGAGGCAAACCATCGCCGCCGCCATCGGCCTGCCGGAGTCCGCGGTGAAGGTGCACGTGATGCAGGGCGGCGGCTCGTTCGGCAGGCGCCTGTTCTTCGACGCCGCACTGGAGGCAGCACAGATCTCCAAGACGCTGCGCCGCCCGGTGAAACTGATGTGGACCCGAGTAGACGACATGCGCCACGGCCGCGCCCGCGCGGCGTCGCACCACAAGCTGCGCGCCACGTTCGGCCTGGGCAACGTGCTGACGTTCGAACACCGCGTCGCCTCCGTGGAGACCGACTTCCGCCACGGCCTGGGCGAGATCCTGACCGCCACCGCCGCGTCCCTGCCGGTCGGCGGCAACCTGAGCTTCGCGCAGACGGTGTTCCTCACGACCGTGAAGGTGCCCTACAACTTCGGCGTGGTGACCTCACTGCTCAACGAGGTCCCGCTGAAGATGCACACGTCGTCCTGGCGCTCGGTCTACTCGGCCAACACCCGCGGCGCCGAGGAGATCCTGGTGGACGAGCTGGCCCGCAAGATGGGCAAGGACCCCGTGGCGTTCCGCCGCGAGCACCTCAAGACCTCCCGCCAACGAGCCGTGCTGGACAAGGTCGCCTCGGTGGGTCAGTGGGGCCGCTCGATGCCACGAGGCTTCGCCCAGGGCGTCGGCTTCCACGACGAGTACAAGTCGTGCACCGCGTGCCTGGTGGAGATCGACGCCCGCAACCCCAAAGCACCACGCGTGGTGAAGGCCGTGATCGCCGTGGACGTGGGCCGCCCGGTCAACCCGCGCGGCCTGCAGGCACAACTGCTGGGCGGCCTGACCGACGCGATCTCCACGACGCTGCGCGCCGGCCTGCACATCGACAAGGGCCTGCCGCTCGAGGGCTCGTATTCGCAGTTCCACTACGCGCGCCAGTCCGACGCGCCACTGGACGTGCAGATCATCGTGATGCCCGCCAACGGCGAACCGGGCGGCGCGGGAGAACTGGGCGTGCCAGCGGCGGTCGGCGCGATCGCCAACGCCTACGCGCGAGCGACCGGCGTAGTGCCGCGCAGCTTCCCCATCAACTTCCCCGTCGACTTCGAGCCGTTCCCGCGCTGAAGGAGCAATTCCGGTGCCCAACTACACCTTCGTCGTCAACGGAAAGTCCGTGACCGTCGATGCTCCGGCGGATCTGCCGCTGCTGTGGGTCCTGCGCGACAAGCTCGGCGTGCACGGCCCGAAGTACGGGTGCGGCATCGGCGTGTGCCGGGCCTGCACCTCACACCTGGACGGCGCCGAGATCCAACCGTGCATGAAGCCCGTCGTGGAATGCGCGGGACATTCGGTCACGACCATCGAAGGACTGGCGTCGGGTGACGATTTGCACCCGGTGCAGCAAGCCTGGCTGGAACAGGACGTAGCACAATGCGGCTACTGCCAGCCCGGCCAGATCATGGCAGCGGTCGCATTGCTGAAGCAGACGCGCAACCCAACAGACGCGGACATAGACCGAATCGCCAACGTCTGCCGCTGCGGCACGTATTTCAGAATCAGGCAGGCCATCAAACGAGCAGCAGAACTGCTCAACGAGCAAGGCGTACCAGCCACCAACTGACTTGCGCCGAAGGCGAGCACCCCAAAGCCCGCGAAGCCGGAGGCGAGCCGTCCAAGAAAACCAGTGGGTGGTGGGGTCTCCGTACGGCGCAGGCGAAGCCCTGCCGCATTTCGAGGGTGGGGTCAAGACGTCTTTTTGTCTTGACCCCACCCTAAAAATGTGGCTGCCTCTGGTGCGCCGTACGGAGACCCC